>NZ_CAZEFY010000004.1:0-237938 GCF_964510395.1 Tenacibaculum aestuarii | reverse complement strand
TACTTTGGTTGAAAATTAAATAAGACGAAAGATTAATGACTAGAAAGAAAAAAATCTACAAAAAAAAGGGTAAGGTAATAAAAGATCTTACCCGAAACATTTTCAAAATACTTAACGAAGACAGCAAAAAGAAGTATAATTATAAACAAATTGCTGCTAAAATGGGAATATCAGATACTGACGGTAAAACTCAAATTATTCAAAAATTAGCTGAGCTAACATCTCAAAAAAAGATAAAAGAAGTAGATAGAGGAAAATTTCAGATTAATGAAGATCGTAAATATCATGTAGGAACCTTAGATGTAACTTCTAATGGAAACGCTTACTTTATTTGTGATGATTTTGAACACGATATTTTTGTACCTTCAGTAAACTTAGGTAAAGGTTTACAAAACGATACTGTTAAAGCCTATGTGTATAACAAACGTAGAAGTAATAAACAAGAAGCAGATGTTGTTGAAATTATAGACAGAGCAAAAACTGAGTTTGTTGGAGTTTTGCAAATGAATAAAAACTTTGGTTTTGTAGTACCCGACAGTAACAAAATGTATGCTGATATTTTTATTTCACAGAGTAAATTAAATGGTGCTGAAGATGGAGACAAAGTAGTTGCAAAAATCACCGATTGGCCGGAAAACTCTAAAAATCCATTCGGAAAAATTACTCAAGTTCTTGGTAAACCAGGAGATCATGATACTGAAATTCATTCTATTTTATTAGAATATGGTTTACCTTATGAGTTTCCTACTGAAGTTGAAAAAGAAGCTTCAGAATTACCAATAGAAATCACTCAAGAAGAAATTGCCAAACGTAGAGATATGCGTGGTGATTTAACGTTTACTATCGACCCAAAAGATGCAAAGGATTTCGATGATGCTTTATCATTTACCAAGCTAGAAAATGGAAACTATGAAATAGGTATTCATATTGCAGATGTTTCACATTATGTGCAGCCTAAAACTATTTTAGATGATGAAGCTTACGATCGAGCAACTTCTGTATATTTAGTTGATAGAGTGGTACCAATGCTACCAGAAATGTTGAGTAACGGAGTTTGTTCTTTACGACCAAATGAAGAAAAATTGACGTTTTCAGCTGTCTTTGAAATGAATGAAAAAGCGCAAGTTGTGAACCAATGGTTTGGTAGAACAGTTACCTACTCTGATAAACGTTTTGCTTATGAAGAAGCACAAGCAATAATAGAAACAAAAGGTAATATAATTCCTGAAGATGTTTCCTTAACAGGTGAGTCTTATGAAGTTGATGAAACTATTGTTGAAGCTACGCTTAAATTAGATGAATTAGCTAAGAAAATGCGTAAAAAGCGTATGAAATCAGGAGCTATTTCTTTCGATAAAATTGAGGTGAAGTTTCATTTAGATGAAAATGCAAATCCTACAGGGGTATTCTTTAAAGAAGCGAAAGATGCTAATAAATTAATTGAAGAATTTATGTTATTAGCGAATAAAAAAGTAGCTGAATTTGTAGGGTTATCAGGTGGAAGACCAAGTAATAAAACCTTTGTGTATCGTGTACACGACGAACCAGATGTTGAAAAATTAGCCTCTTTACAGAATATTGTGAGTAAGTTTGGTTATAAAATCAATACTGAAACACGTCAAAAAACATCGGATAGTTTAAACAAGTTATTATCTGATGTTCACGGTAAAGGTGAAGCTAATATGGTAGAAACTTTAGCCATTCGTTCGATGAGTAAAGCAGAATATACTACGCAAAATATTGGTCACTACGGATTAGCATTTGATTATTATAGTCACTTTACTTCACCAATCCGTCGTTATCCTGATGTAATGACACATCGTTTATTACAGCACTATTTAGATGGTGGTAATTCTCCAAAAGCTGAAGTATATGAAGAAAAGTGTAAACATTCTTCAAAAATGGAAGAATTAGCTTCTAAAGCTGAAAGAGATTCTATCAAGTATATGCAAGTTAAATACATGCAAGATCACAAAGATGAAGAATTTGAAGGTGTTGTTTCTGGTGTAACTGAATGGGGAATTTATGTTGAGATAAAATCGAATAAATGCGAAGGTATGGTGCGTATTAAAGATATAAAGGATGATTATTATATCTTTGATGAAAAACAATATGCTGTGGTTGGTCAGTCGACTAAAAACATGATTCAATTAGGAGATGAAGTTGTAGTGAAAGTGAAACACACTGATTTAGAACGTAAACACCTTGATTTTAACTTAATATCACATTAATTATATATAATAACTATGAAAATTTGGATTACTAACGAAGAAGAAAAAACAAACAAGTATTTAATTGCAACAGAAAACTCAATTTGGATAACAGAAGAAAGTAAAGAAGTTAATATTACTGAACTTATAGAGAAAAATGAACTTTCTAATATGTCCATTTATAAAACCAATGACATTAAAGAGGTTCTTTTCAACGAATCTGATTCTCAAATTACTATTGAATTTAAAGATAGTAAGATTAGTGACATAGAAATAAATACAAATACTGAGGTCTTTACCGATGTTAATAATTTCTTCGTTTCAAATTTAAAAGGAGTAGAAATTAAAAATTATTCACTTTTAAAACAGGTTAAACCTTCTTTATTCGGTACTGTTCTTTTTGGCGGTATTACTTGGGTATTATACACAACTGCATTAAGCATTGAAAATGGTCAACATCTTGATACTGGAGGTAGAAGAAGCTTGATTAAAAAAATTATTGTTGGAATTGCTGATTTTTTAGGATCTACAGGTTCTTTAATTGTAGGTGGCTTACTTACTTTACTTTTTGTATATACTTTTATAAATACAATACGTAAACCAAAAGAAGGAAAAGTTATTAAAACTTTAAAGAAACAAGAAATTAAGTTTAGCTTCTAACAATAATTTTCAATATTTGTCTTTATTGTATTGGTATAATTATTGTTTTAATACAATAAACTAATGGATTTATTATGAAGAATTTAGTATTTATAAGTTTGTTTTTGATGACTGTTATAGCGTCAGCACAAACAACGATGACTAAAGAATTAGGTAGCTTTTATCAAGTAAAAGTGTACAATGGTATCGATTTAGAATTAGTTAGATCTAACGAATCTAAAATTGTTGTTACTGGTGAAAAAACTGATAAAGTAAAGATCAAAGTTGAAGGATATACGTTAAAAGTATTATTAAAATTTCCTGAAACTACTGCCGATGGAAAGGTAAAAGCAACCTTGTATTACAAAGAAGACATTGATGTAATTGATGCTAATGAAGGTGCCACTGTAACTGGTAAAGATATTCATCAGCAAAAAGTTGAAATAAAGGCTCAAGAAGGAGCTTTTATTAATCTTTCAGTTAAGGTTAAGCATTTAAAGGTAAAAAGCTCTTCAGGAGCTGTTATTAGGCTTTCTGGAACCACAAAGAACCAAAATGTTGATGCAGATTTAGGTGGTATGTACCACGGATATAAATTATCAGTAGAAGAAATGACTATTGTTAAAGCAGGTTCTGGATCTAAAGTAGAAGTACAAGCAGGTGAAACTTTAGATGCAAAAGTATCGTTTGGTGGTTCTATTTTTTACAAAGGAAAACCAGAAGTTTTTAGAGATAAAAAAGTAATTGGTGGTGTAATTGAATACAGAGGTTAATTTTGTATCTTTGTAACGCAAAATTTAATAAAAATGAATTTACTTACTATATTTTTAGGAATAATTGGACCTTGGCAAATAGCTATTGTCGTTGCATTAGTATTATTATTATTCGGAGGTAGAAAAATTCCAGAATTAATGAGAGGATTAGGTACTGGTATCAAAGAATTTAAAGATGCTACCAAAAATGATGATGAAGATACTACCGATAAAGTAGAAGACAAGAAATAAGTATATATTTATCAATAAAAAAACCGAAACATTTACGTTTCGGTTTTTTATTTGTTTATAGTTTTATGGCGGTTCCAGAGGCTGTTACCATTAACATACCTCCACTTCCACCTACGGTTTCGTAATCTAAATCGATTCCAACTATTGCATCAGCTCCAAGTCTTTGAGCTCTTTCAGTCATTTCTTTTATAGCTATTTCTTTCGCTTCTCTTAGCACTTTTTCATAAGAACCAGACCTACCTCCTACAATATCTCTAATACTTGCAAAAAAGTCTTTAAAAACGTTTGCACCTATAATTGTTTCACCAGAAACAATACCTAAATATTCTTTAGCTGGTTTACTTTCTAACGATGGTGTGGTTGATAATATCATAATTATTCGTTGTCTTTATCTTTTTGTGCTTTTTTCATAGCCTCTCCTATTTGATTACTAGCGGTAAAACTAGCCACCATATCATTTAACATATTACTTCCTACTTGTGGTGAATTCGGCAATAAAATTAAGTTACTATTTGTTTCTTCCCCTAATGATTGTAAGGTATCATAATGTTGTGTTACAACAATTAAAGCAGATGCTTCTTGACTATTAATACCTACACGGTTTAAAACTTCAACAGATTCTTCTAAACCACGAGCAATTTCACGGCGTTGATCAGCAATACCTTGTCCTTGCAAACGCTTACTCTCAGCCTCAGCTTTTGCCTTTTCAACAATTAAAATACGTTGTGCATCTCCTTCATACTGCGCTGCTGTTTTTTCTCTATCAGCTGCATTAATACGGTTCATAGCCGCCTTAACTTGTGCGTCAGGATCAATATCAGTAACTAAGGTTTTTATAATATCATAACCATAATCCATCATCGCGTCGTTTAATTCTGTTTTTACAGCAATTGCAATATCATCTTTCTTAACAAATACGTCATCTAAGCGCATTTTAGGAACTTCTGCACGAACAACATCAAAAACATACGAAGTAATTTGATCGTGCGGATAATCTAGCTTATAAAAAGCATCATATACCTTATCTTTTATTACTTTGTATTGAACAGATACTTTTAATTTTACAAATACATCATCCAATGTTTTTGTTTCAACTATTACATCTAATTGTTGGATTTTTAAACTTAATTTTCCTGCAATTCTATCCATCAAAGGAATTTTTAGTTGTAATCCTGAATGACGAATACTTTGATAACGTCCAAAACGCTCAATCACAGCAGCAGTTTGTTGTTTAACAATGAAAAAGATTGATAAGAATACAAAAAAACCGATAACGATAACCGGATACATGTAAATAGGCATAGTTTTAATTTTTAAATGTTAGTAATTTTTTTGATAAAGATACTATTTATATAGCTATCTATATGACGAACTTTTTTTGAATTGTTACAGTCCTTTTTAAAATATATATTTGTAAAAAATCAACTTTATGGAACTTATACAACAAAGCATAACAGAAATCTTGTTATTACTTTTTTTAATCGTTACTTTTTTACAATCTGGAATAGATAAGGTAAGTGATTGGAAAGGAAATTTATCTTTTATAAAAAATCATTTTCAAAACTCACCATTAAAAAATTCAGTACCACTATTATTAGCTATTATTTTAGTTTTAGAATTATTAGCAGGTGCTTTAATGTTTGTAGGAATTTTCCATTTAGCAACTACAGGAAATAATACCTATGCTTCAATTGGAGCAGAACTATGTGCATTAACTTTAATCTTTTTATTAATTGGTCAACGATTGGCAAAAGATTATGCAGGAGCAATGACATTAGCAGTTTACTTTTTAATAGCTATTTTTGCAGTGTATTTATTAAATAGTTAAAATTTATAATAAATTAAATATTTAATAATTTTAATTTATTAAAAAACCTCTTAAAAAATCAATTTTAAGAGGTTTTTTATTTTTCTTAAGGTATTTCTATGTTTTATTATTTTAAATAGAAATAACTATCCTTAAATTAAGTTTTACTTGTTTTTTAGGATATAAATCAAAGAAGAATACTCTCCGTTACTTTTTGCTTTTAAATTTGATTGTAAACCAACCAAAAATGCCTTTATGGGTTGTGATTTTTTTGTTTTGTATTTTTCTGATAGAAGTGAAACATAATATGAATCAAATTTCATTGGAAGTATTTTTTCAACATTCATATCAACTAAAGAAAATAGTTTTGAAATTGCTGTTTTAGAAAAATGCCACAAATGTCTCGGAACATCGTAAGCTGCCCAAAACTCTTTATAATGTTTTGCATCAAAACTTTTATGATTCGGAACAGCGATAATTAATACTCCGTTTGGTTTTAATAATTTTTTTAACTGTTCAATATATTCAACCAAATTAGGTATGTGTTCTAAAACATGCCAAAGCGTAATTACATCAAATTGGTTATTTTCAACTTGAGTTAAATTTTCATGTAAAATTATACTTTTACTTTCAGCAAATTCTCGCGCTTTATCTGATGGTTCTACACCTGTAATTTTCCAACCACCATTTTTACATACTTTTAAAAAATCACCTGTACCTGCTCCTACATCTAAAATAGTTTTTTCTTCTGTTTTAAATGAGTTGATTAATTTAAGTTTTTTCTTAAGGGTATGATTTTTTACTATTTGATAAACTTTATCAAATAGAGATTTTTTACTATCTGTATGTGAAATGTAATTTTCACTTAAATAGTATTTATCTAAATTATTAGGAACAGGAGAAGTTACGAGCATATCGTAAGCTTCGTTTTTCATTACTTCATAACTCTCCTCCGAAACTGTATAATCAATACAATTTAAAAAAGGTTTTAAGTTCTTATAGAACTCTTTTTCTGTAATCAAACTTTATGTGTGTTGAGTGTTCCATGTGGAACATTGGTTTTTGGTTAAACAATTATACATAAAAAAATAAAACGTTCCACATGGAACATTTTATTTTTTATGGTTCTAAATACGGTAAGTTATCTTCCCATGTATACAAGTAGTACAGAAATATCACTTGGTGATACTCCACTTATTCTACTTGCTTGAGAAATGGATGTAGGTTGTATTTTAGATAATTTTTCTCTAGCTTCAAATGATAAAGATTTTACTTTGTTGTAATCAAACGTTGAAGGAATAGGAACATTCTCTAATCTGTTTAATTTATCAGCATTGCTTTTTTCTTTTTCTATATAGCCAGAATATTTTAAATGAATTTCTACTTGTTCAATAATTTCTTGATCAATATTATTCTCTTGAATATAGTTTTCTAGTTTATCTATTGATCTAAAATCAGTAAAACTTAACTGAGGTCTCGCAGCAATTTTAAACAACTTCATCGACTGATTAATTGTTGCTAAATTTTTACTTTCTAAAATCGGATTTACTTCTTCTTTTGTAATACTTAAATCACTAATAAAATCGATTAAGTTCTGAGTTTTGTTTTTTTTCTCTTCTACTCTATCCATTCTTTCTTGAGAAGCTAAACCTAATTTATACGATTTTTCAGTTAATCGTAAATCAGCATTATCTTGTCTTAAAAGTGTTCTGTACTCAGCACGAGAAGTAAACATACGATATGGTTCTTCAGTTCCTTTGGTAATTAAATCATCAATTAAAACACCTATATAAGCTTCACTTCTTTTTAAAATGAAAGGCTCTTTTTCTTGAACTTTTAAAGCGGCATTTACACCTGCCATTAAACCTTGTGCAGCTGCTTCTTCATAACCTGTCGTTCCGTTTATTTGACCTGCAAAAAACAAGTTGTTAATTAACTTCGTTTCTAAGTTATGTTTTAATTGTGTTGGTGGAAAATAATCGTATTCGATTGCGTACCCGTATCTAAAAAACTTTACATTTTCAAATCCAGGAATAGAACGAATAGCTTTATCTTGAATATCCTCAGGAAGCGATGTTGAGAATCCATTTACATAAATTTCTACGGTATTCCATCCTTCTGGTTCTACAAAAACTTGGTGACGTTCTTTCTCTGCAAAACGATTGATTTTATCTTCTACGGAAGGACAATAACGTGGTCCTGTAGATTTAATTCTACCATTAAACATAGGTGAACGATCGAATCCTTCACGAAGTAAATCATGTACCTCTAGATTGGTATATGTTAAGTAACAAGAACGTTGTTTTGTCAATGGTTTTGTAACGGGTAAATACGAGAATTTTTCCGGATTTTCATCTCCTGGTTGTTCAGTCATTTTAGAATAATCTAAAGAGCGTCCATCTACACGAGGAGGAGTTCCTGTTTTCATTCTACCAGCTTCAAATCCTTTTATAACTAAATCTTCTGTAATACCTGTTGAAGCACCTTCTCCTGCTCTACCTCCACCAAAAGTTTTTTCACCAATATGAATCAATCCATTTAAAAAAGTACCTGCGGTAACGATTACAGTTTTAGCTTTTATTTCTAAACCCAAAGCAGTTTTTACACCTGTGATGGTATCTCCATCAAACAACAATCCGTTAACAGAATCTTGATAAAAATCTAAATTTTCTGTCTGCTCTAACATGGTTCTCCAGCACTCTGCAAATTGCATTCTGTCAGATTGTGCTCTCGGACTCCACATAGCAGGACCTTTCGATTTATTAAGCATTTTAAATTGTATAGCAGTCTTATCAGTTACAATACCACTATAACCTCCAAGTGCATCAATTTCACGTACTATTTGCCCTTTTGCAATTCCACCCATAGCAGGATTACAACTCATTTGAGCAATGTTTTGTAAGTTCATTGTAATTAACAAAGTGTGTGCTCCCATGTTTGCACTTGCTGCTGCTGCTTCGCTACCAGCATGTCCACCTCCTACTACAATTACATCGTATGTTGTATTAAATAAACTCATTTTTTAATTCAGTTCCACGTGGAACGATTTTAATTTTTATCTAAAATTTCTAAACATTCGTTTTCTTTCGAACGCATTAATTCTTTCTCTCCTTCTGTCTTATCCTTGTATTTCATATAGTGTAAAATACCGTGAATAATTACGCGGTGCAATTCGTTTTCAAAAGAAACATTAAACTCTTTAGCATTCTCTTCTACTCTTTCTACAGAAATAAAAATATCACCTCCTACTAATTTACCTAATGTATAATCGAAACTAATGATATCGGTTAAAGTATCGTGCTGTAAAAACTCAACATTTATTTTGTGTAAATATGCATCATCACAAAAAATATAGTTGATTTCTCCTAGCTCAAAACCTTCCTTTTCAATACACGTTTCTATCCATTTAGACGTGTTTTTTTCATTGTGTAATTGAAACTCGGTTTCGTAATTAAATGCAATCATTTCTTTATATTAAATACTATATGTTCTTAATCTTAAACTGTCAATTAAAAAGCTATAATATTTACTATTATCTAAGGCTTTTTAATATGTTATTTTTTGTCTTTTGGAAGACTAAAGTACTCTTGTACCTTCTTTTTGTAATTTTGGCGCAAAGGTAGTGATTGTCTGTTTAATATCTCTGTTTGGTTATAAAACAACTTTTTAAATTTTAGTTCTTTGCTAGTATTGTTGTTAAACTCTTGTAAATTGGTGTTCGATTTACGTTGTTTTTCTCTGTTTTGTTCAAAGGTAGCTTTGTCTAGTTTTAGCAATTCATAATTTAATTGCTGCATTCTATTAATGCTTTCTTGAGTAAAACCTTTTTCTAAAATCTCATTTTCTAGTTGTTCCATTTTTTTCAATGCTTTTTTAGCTTCCTTATTTTCTCCGTTTCCTTCTTTAATAGCATTTTCTAATTGCTCTCTTAACTGAGATTGCTCTTTATAAATTTGATATAATTCACCATCTAAATCGTCGCTTTTTTCGCCTTCACCCTCACCTTCTTTTTGTCCATCTTTACCGTCTTTAGGTTTACCTTGGTTTTGTTTTTGCATACCTTCTTTCATCTTTTCTGTTAGTTTATTTTGTTGTTGAATGATGTCTGGTAAGCTAAACGATTTACCTTTTCCTTTCCCCTTTCCATTCCCTGGTTTTGGATTTTGCATAGCATCTAATGTATTGCTTAACATATCTGCTAAAGTGTTTGCAGAAGTCATTACATACTGTTGGTTTGATATTCCATTCTGGAAATAATTATCTGCAAAGTTTTCTAATGATTGATCTAAATTATAATGCGCTTGTGCTAATTGATCTTGTACTTTAGATGAGATACTTGGTATACGCATAGAAAGCACAAATAAGCTATCGTCTATGTGTTCAAAATAAGTTTTAAGCTGGTGCTGCTTTTGAAGGTTTTTACCAAAGTTTGGATGTGATGAGTTGGTTGAAGAAAACTCATCCATCAGTGCTTCTTGGTCAAAAGAAAACGTAATTAGGTTTTCTAATATTTGACGTAAACCTTCCATATTCTCCTCTTCCATTTCAGCACTCATCGATTGCATTGCTTGTTGCATTTTCTGACTCATTTGCTGCATCTTCTCAGAAGCTTTTTTCTGATTTTCTTTAGCTTTTTGTTGCTGATTATTTTCTAAATTTTCATCAGCTTTGTTCAGTTCTTCTTGAGCTTTTTTTTCTAAATTTTCCATAGAAGGAATTTCCATGGGTTGTTTTAAATTTTCATTGTCTTTATGAAGCTCATTTAATTCTTTTTTTGCTTTTTGAAATTCAGTATTGATTTCTTTTTGCTTTTCTTTTGTTGTGTTTTGCTTACTTAAGTCTTCTTGTTTTTTTGATAATTCATCCAATTTATTTGCTAACTGAGACATTTTTTGCTCAACATAAAAACGCTTTGTCATTTCTAAAATACGTTCTAAACTACGTTCTTGTTGTTTGTTTTGTTCAGCTAGTTCTTTGGTCTTTTTTATGAGTTCTTCCTTATTTAGTTTGTCTGCTAACTTCTTTAACTCATCTAATAACTTTTGTTGCTTATCAAGTTTTTTAAGCTCTTCTATACGCTTTTGTAGATTTTCTTTTTTCTCCTGAAGTGTTTCATTTTCCTCTTTCTTTTCAGAGAAATTCTCTTGTAATTTTTGCGTTTGACGTTGCATCATTTCTTTATACTGCTCTTGACGCTTAACCAAATTCTGAATTTTCTTCTGGTCGTTCCAGTTGATGTTCTTTTTATTCTGTAAATCGAACTGTATTTTCTCTAATTCTTTTTTACTTTTTTGCTGTTGATCCAAAGAATTGTTAATGTTTTCAATGTAGTTTTTTTGCTCTAATAAAAATTCTTCTTCAATTTCTTCTTCAGATTTTTGACGATAACTAAACTTTTTACTCAGGGCTTTTTTACTGCCATTTACAATGTCGTTATCGTACACTTGAAAGTACATTTCATAATTTATTCCTTCTTTTAAATCTAAACTACCAGGGAATTCAAAATAAAAAGTTTGTATATTTTCCTTATTAATAGTTATTGATTTACTCTGAATAGTCTGAGTATTGTTTTTATCGTAATAGACTATTTCTAGTTTTTTAAAACCATAATCATCGGAAATTTGACCCGCAAATTGAGCATTGCCTCGAGTAATACTATCGATGTTTGAATTTACTGAAATGGTTGGATATTCATCTTTAACTACATCAATTGAAAACTGCAATTGTTCGTAATCTTTTAGGTTTTTATTAGATGTGGCAATTTGATAGTGTAAACTTTCATTCAGTTGTTTTTTAAACTCAAATTGATCGTTTTCTTTTTGTGTAAAAATTTCTCTTTTTTCTTTATTGATGAAGGTAACTGTATCGGTTTCAGAAGTTTTAATCTCCCAAGTAATGAATGTTCCTTGTGGAACATTTAAATTTCCTGTGTTACGAATAGTCTCATTCCCTTTTTTTGTGTACGACGGATATTGTAGGTGTAATGAAATGTTTTGAATCGAAGGAGTATTGATTATCGTAAGTTTATATTCTTGCGAATTAATTCCGTTTGCACTAGCAAAAAAAGAAATAGGTACTTGTACTTCTGAAAAAGTATAAGAGAACAATCCGTTTCCTTCATTTTCTAAAAAGTACTGTTGATTGTTGAAATGAATTTTTGCTTCACTAGGAATAACTTCCCCTTTCGTTTGAAAATATATGGTAATATCTTTTCCTTTAATTACACGCAAATCTTTAGCTGTTAAATCGAAATAAAATGGCGCAGGAGGATCGTAAGCCACAGAATGATTCACTACACGATTTAAACTTTGAGAAAGCTTTTCAGAAGTTCCTGTAAGTAGAGAAAGCATCCAAATAAAAATAGGAATTAATATATATTTCAAATATTTTTTATTGTTGCTAAAATCGATGGCTTTATTAAAAGAAATAGGTTGTAGTTCTTTCGATTTTTGCTCAATACTTGCAGCTAATAAATCTGATTGCAGATTGGTTTGTTGCAATTGAAGTACGTTTAATAATTTGTCTTGTACTTCAGGAAAATGGTTTCCAATAATTTTAGAAGCTTCTTCAAAAGAAATTCCTTTTTGTAACCCTATAATTTTAAAAATTGGGAAACAGATAAAACGGAATAGTAAAAACAATTCAACAGCAATAAACAACCAAAATAAAATGGTTCTAGCAGTAGGTTGTAACCAAAGAAAATATTCAATAAATAAGGTGAAAAATAGATATATCAATCCTAACGAAACAAATAAAATGCTTCCTTTTATCAATTCATTGGTGTAGTATTTTCTACTGAATTGCTGTAGCTTTTGCTGTATTTTACTAAACTCTCCCATAAGTAATTATAAAAATACGTGTTTTAAAAGGAATTCTAAGTTAAGATTTGTGTAAACATATCATTTTAGGGTGAAAACGCTTGAAAAGCGCTAAAAACTGGTTGTAAGAAGTCATAAATTAACAGAATTAGATGACTGCCTATAATTATCTTTTTTTCTTTAAGCGAAGCGATCTTGATTCTCTTTTCTATTTCTAAACATAAAACTATCTTTGCGTTTTCAAATCAATAAAAAATGACTGAGAACGTAAGAGTACGCTTTGCTCCGAGTCCGACAGGACCTTTACACATGGGTGGTGTAAGAACTGCTTTATTCAATTATTTATTTGCTAAAAAACATAACGGAACTTTTGTATTACGTATTGAAGATACCGATCAAACTCGTTATGTAGCCAATGCAGAACAATACATCATCAATTCGTTAGAATGGTGTACTATTCCTTTTGATGAAGGTCCAGGGAAAAACGAAAAATTTGGACCATATCGTCAGTCAGAGCGTAAAGAGTTATACAAACAATACGCTGATGAGTTGATTGAAAAAGGGTGGGCTTACTATGCATTTGATACTGCTGAAGAATTGGATGCACATCGTAAAGATCATGAAGAGCAAGGAAAGACATTTATTTACAATTGGCACAATCGTGAAAAAGGAAGATTGGTAAATTCATTAGTATTATCTAAAGAAGAAGTTGATGCTAAAATTAATGCTGGAGATAAATATGTAATCCGTTTTAAAACACCACAAGACGAAACGTTGATTTTACAAGATGAAATTCGTGGTACGATTAAAGTTGAAACAAATACTTTAGATGATAAAGTTTTGTTTAAGTCAGATGGTATGCCAACGTATCACTTAGCAAATATCGTTGATGATCATTTAATGGAAATTTCGCACGTAATTCGTGGTGAAGAATGGTTACCTTCTCTCCCACTTCATGAATTATTATACCGTGCTTTTGATTGGCAAGCACCAAAATTTGCACACTTACCGTTAATTTTAAAACCAGTAGGAAAAGGAAAATTAAGTAAGCGTGATGGAGATAAATTAGGTTTCCCAGTTTTCCCATTAGAATATACCAATGAAGAAACAGGTGATGTTTCTCGTGGATACAGAGAAGACGGATATTTTGCAGATGCTTTCATTAATATGTTAGCTTTCTTAGGATGGAATCCAGGAACGGAACAAGAAATGTTCAGTTTAGAAGAATTGGTTGAAGCGTTCGATTTAAGTAGAGTAAGTAAATCAGGAGCGAAATTCAGTCCAGATAAAACTAAATGGTTTAATCAACAGTATTTACAACAAAAATCAGACAAATTTTTAACCGATTTATACTTACCTATTCTTGAAGAAAAAGGAATTAAAACGGACGAAGCTTTTGCTGAAAAAGTAGTTGGATTAATAAAAGAACGTGCTACGTTTGTGGCAGATTTCTGGGAGTTATCAAATTTTTTCTTTGAAAATCCTTCAGAATACGATGAGAAAGCAGCAAAGAAACAATGGAAACCAGAAACTGGAGCTTTAATGCAAGAGTTAATTGAAGTGATTTCTAAAATTGAAGATTTCTCAATTGAAAATGCTCAAACAGAAATTAAAGGATGGATTACTTCTAAAGAAATTGGTTTTGGTAAAGTAATGCAACCACTTCGTTTAAGTTTAGTAGGTAAGTTAGCAGGACCAGATTTGTTTGATATTATGACAATGATTGGTAAAGAAACTACCATTACAAGAATACAAAATGCAATAAACGCATTATCATAACACAAAAAAAGCCGCTAATTAAGCGGCTTTTTTTATTTTATATTCTGAGGTTTAAATCATACAACCTCCTAAGTGTTTAGCTGAACTACGTCTTCCTGAAGCACCACTATTACTCCAATTTAATTTGAAAACAATACCTAAAGTTCCTTGAATATGCGAACGCATACTTTCGTATCCTTCAAAAGAGTGTTTGTAATATAATTGAGGATTGATACCTACTTTATCACTCACCCAGTAAATTCCACCACCACCAATATTCAATGTTGGAGTCATTTTACGTTCAGAATCTACTAAACTTCCTCCAACAAAAACATACGGAGCAAGTTTATCTAATACAGCATCAAAATTATAACGAAAAGAAGCATCCATAGAAAAATACTTTACTGAATTAGAGATAAAACCGATATCATCAATTGTATTGAATGACATGGCTCCATCTAAAGAAAAACGATCGCCAATAGGCATAGTTAAACTTAAGGTTGGTACTTGAAATAAGTATTGATCGCCAATAAAAGCGGCATCGCTTTCACTAAATTTTGTTATTCCCGCTCCTATACCTATTTGCCAAGAATCGTTTAAGTTTTGAGAAAAAACAGAGGTTGTTAAACAGGTTAAGATTGCTATGAATAATATTTTATGTTTCATTTGGGAGGATTTGTTTATGAGTAATAACTAGTTTAAAAGGGTTTTAGTATATTAAGTTTAATTGATATTTACATTTTTAATAGCTGCAGTAAAGTCATCTAAATCATTATCGTTTAAAACTAAATGGATGGCTTCATCACAAACTTTTTCTACATTTTTATCAGAAAAGTTTAAAGCGAGTGCTATTTTACGTAATATTCCCACTTCTTCTTTTGCTACTTCTTCATCAGCAAAAATCATTTTAGTTAAAAGATATAAACGTTCAATACGCTCATCGTAACTTACTGGTGAGTTTACAGGAAATTTTTCAGGAGTTTTTAAAATTAGTGTATACTCTTCTTCACTAATGTTTAATTTTTTAGAAGCTCTATCTAATAATTCTTGTTCACCTTCAGAAATGATTCCATCAACTTTAGCAATTTTTACGATGCTGGCAAAATGCCCTATTTCTTGTTTGTGTTTTCCGCTCGAATATAAATCTGATATCGACATAATTTTATTTTTATAAATACTATCAACAGGCAAGTTTAAAGCCCGCCAACTTTCGTCGAAAGTTAACAATTCTACCCAAAAACAATGTATTATTTTTTCTTATAGTTATTTTGTTTTATATAAAAACGAGTAATAAAACATGGTTATTTAATTGATGATTTAAGGCGTTTTTTAAAAACAGCAATACAAACACCTATGTCTTGTTATAATCGTTGTTTAAAATGGTTTTATGAGGTTTTTAGCTCTGTAAAACCAAAAAAAGAAGACCAAATAGGTATTTCTTATCATTTTGTAAAAAAGCATAAAAAAATAACTAACTTGTTGTCGAGCAAATTTTAATTGTGGTAAAAAATGAAATTAGCAGCTACTCTTTGTTTTTTTCTATTTTCAATTTTGTTTGGTTTTTCACAAAATCAACAAGACATAGAAAATGAAATTAATGCACAAGTTTGGAAACCATTTAAAACTTCTTTCGAAGCTCGAGATTGGAAAACGTTTAACAGTTTACATACTGATGATGTTTTAAGAGCAAACAAACATGGTATTCGAATAGGAGCAGAATATAAAAAATCTATTGAAGACTCTTATCAGAAACCAATTAACAGAAAACGACAGATTGATTTTTGTTTCGATCAAAGAATTTATAAGGAAGATACAGGTTATGAAGTAGGTTATTACCGAATTATTTCTACAGAAAAAGATAAAAAACCGACTATTTCTTATGGAAGGTTCCACGTGGTGTTGAAAAAAATAAACAATCAATGGTTTATAGCTCAGGATTGGGATACCAATACTATCAACGAAAAATTAATTACCAAACAAGATTTTGAAACAGGAAATTGTTTAAAGTAAAAGAGTTGTTATTTCGACCGCAGGGAGAAATCTCATTCATAAGAGTCACGACGACTCTAAAAAGTACCTAACACACGATTGTAAGATTTTTCACTTCCGTTGCACTTCAGTTCGAAATGACGTTTAGTTTATGTGTTCCGTCATTCCGAACGAAGAGAGGAATCTCAATCATGAGAGTCAGAAGCATCCTTGAAAGTACCCAACATACAACTATAAGATTTCTCACTTCCGTTGCACTCCTGTTCGAAATGACGTATAACTTGTCATTTCGAGTGATAACGAGAAATCTCATCTATGTGAGTTAGAAATATCGTTGAAAATACCTAACAAGTAACAATAAGATTTCTCAGTCGTAGCTCCTTTGAAATGACGTTTATAATTTTTTATATCTTTAAAAGAAAAATGCTAGAAAATTACGTTGTATACATAATTACAAATAAGAATAAGACCACGTTATATATTGGTGTTACCAACAACCTTCAAAAACGATTATCGCAACATTATTTTGATAGTGAACATGCTAAAAAATCCTTTGCAGGAAAGTACAACTGCTATTATTTAGTTTACTATGAAACTTTCGAGAGCGTAAAAGAAGCAATTCATCGAGAAAAAGAATTAAAAAAATGGCGCAGAGAAAAGAAAGAAAACTTGATTAATAGTTTTAATCCTGAGTGGCATTTTTTGAATAATGAGGTTTTTTAAGCAATACTTTTTTATTACTACTGTCATTTCGACCGCAGGGAGAAATCTCACTCATGGGAGTTACAAATACTCTTGAAAGTACCTAACACACGACTGTAAGATTTCTCAGTCGTACCTCCTTCGAAATGACGTTGAGGTTGCATGGTGTCCTGTCATTTCGAGCAATAGCGAGAAATCTGCTTAATTTTAGTTAGAAACACTCTTTTAAGTATCTAACACACGACTATAAGATTTCTCACCTCCGTTGCACTTCAGTTCGAAATGACGTTGAGTTTGCATGGTGTGATGTCATTTCGACCACAGGGAGAAATCTGTTTAATTTGAGTTGAAAATATCCTTTAAAGTACCTAACACACGACTATAAGATTTAGCTACGCTGAACCTTGCGGTTTCTCACTTCCATTGCACTCTAGTTCGAAATGACGTTAAGGCTGCATGGTGTCCTGTCATTTCGACCGAAGGGAGAAATCTTTTTATTTATAGTTACAAATACTCTTAAAAGTCAAAAATACCCTTACAAACTCACACACAAATAAATAACCCTTGCCTCCCTCTTCTTTTTTTACTATGTTTAACACGCTAAAAAAAGTAAAAAGTAGTACTACCCCTTATCTCAACTATTTTTTATAAACAACAAGTAAAAACATACACTTCTTTATGGGTTACCGTAAAGGTTTGTGGTTGTGTGTATTTAGTTTAGTGCCTAAAAAAGAAACATAAAATATTTTTAATAGAAGAAAAAAATTATGTGTAGTTATAATAGAAAAATAATATGGTAGAGACCTTTTGGAATTTTATTACTTCAAATTCCAGTAGTATAATAATTTCTATATCAGTAGGTTTTTTGTTTTTTGTTCTTGGTCCTTTAGGACTTTGGTTTTCTAAAAGAAAAATTAGAAGAGAAAAGACAAAAAAAGCTAAAGAGAATTTACTTGATTTGGTTGAAGGAATGTTAGTTAATAGAGAGAATATAACAGAAAGTAGATTATCTTCTTTATTTTATGCGATTAGCCGTGAAAATGGAATTAACTTAGAGATTGATAACGATATATCAGATTTAATAGAAGATTTGATTTTAAGATTTCAAAGGAGTAAACATTTATCTGCTGAACAAAAAGACGCATACATAAAGAACCTAGAGGATTTAGAAAAAACAATTTTTCAATCTGAAGAATTAGAAGAGGAACAAAGGGAAATTCCTAAGTCTTATGTAAGAATACTGAAAGAATTAGAAGAATACATTGATAATAATAATAAAGAAAAGGCTAAAAAGGAATTAAATTTACTTAAAGAAAAATTATTGGTACCAGCAAATCCTTTAGATAGGGTTTTTGGTATCTATCATAAAATGTATAAACGAAACCCTGTTTTCTTTATTTCAACTGTAATTTCTGTTGTTATAGTGTATGTTTATTTAATAATAAAATTCACAAAATAAAAAGTACTAACACAAAAATTGTATGAGTTTTATAGATAATTCTGATAGACTACAGTTTCATTATTATTTCAGAGATGAAAGCCACAGTATAGATTCTATTTTAAGAAATGAATGTGAAAAAGAAATACTTTATATATTTAAAGAAATATCTGAAACCTTAGCTCTTAATTTAGATTTAGAGTCTTTGCCCACAGAAGAAGGGGGGTTCATAGAAACATGGAAGTTTTTAGGAAAAAATTCTGCTCAAATTACATTATTGGTAAGTATAGCAGCAATAATAATTTCAAGATTTCCTGCTGAGAATAAAGAATTAACTAAACTTCAAATTGAAAATTTGAAATTAGATAATGAATTAAAAAGAAAGGAGCTAGAGAAACTTAACTTAGAATTTATTCAAGATGAAGATAAAATAAATACTAAGGTGTTAATTGATTCTGTGGAATTAGTAAACAAAAATTACAAAATTGCTTGGAGAAAATCGAATTTGTATAAAAAATTGAATACTTATAAGAAAATAGATTCTGTAGAGGTATTGAGACATAAAGAAGATAAACCCATTGGAAAACCTAGAAAAATTCCTAAAAGTCACTTTTCTAAATTTGTTTTAAAAACCGATGAGCTTCCAGATTTAGAAAAAGAAAATGCTAAAATTGATGTTATATCCCCAGCAATTAAAAACGGAAAGTTTAGATGGAAAGGATTTTATAATGAAGAGATAATAACATTTATTATGAATGATATTAATTTTAAACAATTAGTCCTAAAGGGGAATGTTCATTTTTCAAATAAATTTTCAATAGAAGTAGAAATGACACAAGAGAGAAAGATAAATTATGATGGTAATATTAAAACTACTAATACAATAGTTAATAAAGTAATAGCTTCTATTGAAGACGGTAAAAGAATAGAATACAAAAAATAATCCTCGTACATTTGCACAAAATTTTTGTACGTTGAGCAAGCAAGCAATTGTAAATCACTATCAACAATCTGAGAATGTAAAACAGATTGTAAATCAGCTTCAACAAGATCCACACCATTTTCAAATCACGAATTTGGTCGGTTCTTCGTTGTCTTTTGTCATTTCCGAAACTTTTAAACAAGCCGATAAACCTTACTTGTTAATTTTTAACGACAAGGAAGAAGCTGCTTATTATCTTAATGATTTAGAGCAGTTATTGGGCGATAAAAACGTGCTGTTTTATCCGGGTTCGTATCGCAGACCCTATCAGATAGAAGAAACCGACAATGCCAATGTATTGCTGCGTTCAGAGGTGTTAAACCGTATCAATTCTCGTAAAAAACCTGCGATTATTGTTACCTACCCTACTGCCCTGTTCGAAAAAGTGGTGACCAAAAAAGAATTGGAAAAAAACACGCTAAAAGTGGTAGTGGGTGAGCAAGTATCGCTCGATTTTGTCAACGAAGTACTGTTCGAATACCATTTTAAACGTGTCGATTTTGTGACCGAACCAGGAGAGTTTTCGGTACGTGGTGGAATTATCGATGTGTTTTCGTTTTCGCACGACGAACCCTACCGTATAGAGTTTTTTGGGGATGAGGTAGACAGCATCCGAACGTTTGATGTAGAAACGCAACTTTCTAAAGAAAAACTGAAGAAAGTGAGCATTATGCCCAATGTAGAAAACAAAACATTGCAGGAATCGCGAGAAAGCTTTTTAAAATACATCTGGTCTAAAACGGTTGTTTTTGTGAAGAATGTAGACTTATTAAGCGATTCGTTGGATAAATTCTACCGAAAAGCAGAACTATCGTTTAACGAATTATCAACCGAAATCAAACACGCAAAACCCGAAGAATTGTTTTGCAACGGCGAACTGATTCGAAATCAATTACAAGATTTTACAACGGTTGACATTGGTAAAACGGGTCATTCCGAACGTAGTGAGAAACCGCAAGGTTCAGCGGAGCTAAATCTCACCGAAATAAGTTTTAATACCCACCCACAGCCCTCTTTCAACAAAAAATTCGACCTGTTAATTCAGAATTTCAACGAGTTTTCGGCCAAAGGATTTACCAATTATATATTATGTTCTAACGAACAGCAAGCACAACGTTTCCACGATATTTTTGACGACCACGAAGAAGAGGTTTCGTATGAAACCATTGTGTTTCCGTTGTATCAAGGGTTTGTAGACATTGATAGTAAAATTGTTTGTTATACCGATCATCAAATCTTTGAACGTTATTACAAATTCCGACTCAAAAACGGATACGCGAAAAAACAATCTATTACCCTGCAAGAATTGACCAAATTAGACGTAGGCGATTATGTAACACACATCGACCACGGTATTGGAAAGTTTGGCGGACTTCAAAAAATTGATGTAGAAGGTAAAAAGCAAGAAGCCATCAAGTTAATTTATGGCGATCGTGATATTTTATACGTGAGCATTCACTCACTACACAAAATTTCCAAATTCAACGGAAAAGACGGGAAACCGCCTAAAGTATATAAACTAGGGTCGAATGCTTGGAAAAAAGTCAAGCAAAAAACCAAAGCCCGTGTAAAACATATTGCGTTCAACTTAATTCAGTTATACGCAAAACGTAAGTTACAAAGGGGATTTGCTTTCGGACCCGACACGCATATGCAACATGAGTTGGAAGCGAGTTTCTTATACGAAGACACGCCCGATCAGTTCTCTTCTACCCAAGAGGTAAAAGCCGATATGGAAAAAGAACAACCCATGGATCGTTTGGTGTGTGGTGATGTTGGTTTTGGAAAAACAGAAATTGCCATTAGAGCAGCTTTTAAAGCGGTAGATAACGGAAAACAGGTAGCGGTGCTCGTGCCAACTACAGTTTTGGCATTTCAGCACTTTAAAACCTTTTCTAAGCGATTAAAAGACTTTCCGGTTACGATTGATTACCTAAACCGTTTTAGAACCACAAAACAACGCAAAGGCGTGTTAGAAGGGGTTGCTGATGGAAGTGTAGATATTGTGATAGGAACGCATCAATTAACCAATAAAGCAGTTCAGTTTAAAGATTTGGGATTGTTGGTTATTGATGAAGAACAAAAATTCGGGGTAGCAGCAAAAGACAAACTAAAAACCATTAAAGAAAACGTAGATACGTTGACCTTAACAGCAACGCCGATACCGCGTACTTTGCAGTTTAGTTTGATGGCAGCGCGAGATTTATCGGTGATTAAAACACCACCACCCAACCGTCACCCCATAGAAACCAATGTAATTCGCTTTAGTGAGGAAACCATTCGCGATGCGATTTCGTACGAAATTTCTCGTGGTGGTCAGGTATTTTTTATCCATAACCGTATTGAAAACATCAAAGAAGTAGCAGGATTGTTGCAACGTTTGGTGCCAAGTGCAAAAATTGGCATTGGACACGGGCAAATGGAAGGAAAAAAGTTAGAAGAACTGATGCTTGGTTTTATGAATAATGAGTTTGATGTACTGGTGTCTACCACAATTATTGAAAGTGGATTGGATGTACCGAATGCGAATACGATTTTTATCAATAATGCGAATAATTTTGGACTGTCAGATTTACACCAAATGCGTGGTCGTGTAGGACGTTCGAACAAAAAAGCCTTCTGTTATTTTATCACACCACCGTATCATCACATGACCGATGATGCGCGTAAACGAATTCAGGCATTAGAATTGTTTTCTGATTTAGGAAGCGGATTGAACATTGCTATGAAAGACTTGGAAATTCGTGGTGCGGGAGATTTGTTAGGAGGTGAACAAAGTGGATTTATCAACGATATTGGTTTTGATACCTACCAGAAAATCTTACATGAAGCGATTGAAGAATTGAAGGAAAATGAGTTTAAAGACTTATATCCTACGGATGAAAATGCACCGAAAGAGTATGTAAAAGAAGTACAAATTGATACCGATTTTGAAATTCTTTTCCCAGATGATTATGTGAACTCAGTAACCGAACGTTTGAGTTTATACAACAAATTAGGAACCTTAACTACAGAAGAAGAATTGCAAACTTTTGAGACTGAAATTATCGACCGTTTTGGAGAGTATCCAACCCAAGTAGCCGATTTATTAGATAGTGTTCGTATTAAATGGTTGGCGAAAGAATTAGGTTTAGAAAAGGTGATTTTAAAGCAAAAACGATTAATTGGATATTTTGTAGCCGATCAACAAAGTGCTTTTTATCAAACCGAAGCATTTACCAAAATGTTGAGGTACGTACAGCAAAATCCGAAGAGCTGTGTAATGAAAGAAAAGAAAACCAAAAACGGATTGCGTTTACTCATCACATTTATAAAAATTGATAGTGTACACAAGGCATTAGAAACCTTACAGAAAATTTAAAAACAGTTAGGATGGACAAAGTAGAACATAAAGGGCTTTTATATGAGGAAATTGGTAAAATTCCACATAGTAATCCGAGGGTTCGTCGCATTTTGAGTATGTTATTGGATCATTTAATAATATGCTTGTCAATAGTTCCATTAGTTATTATAATTTCAGAGGTTGTTTCTCAATTTGAACATGATTCTGATAAGTTGAAAGGAAAAGGTTTATTTTTTATCCTGATGTTTATCTACATGAACAAAGATTTACTTAGAGGAAAAAGTCCTGCAAAACGAATTATGGGGTATCAAATAATTGATATTAAAACAAACAAACCAGCGAGTGAATTTCAATGTTTTATAAGGAACTTAACGATAATTGGTTGGCCTTTAGAAGTAATTTTCGCACTAATAAACCCTCAGAGACGTTTAGGAGATTTTCTTGCAAATACAAAAGTTATCACATCAGATAAAGAAAAATTAAAATTCATGTGGGATGATCTAAAAAATATAAAAATGAAAATAAATTTTATTGGAATTTTAATATTAGGAGGATTGTTTTTTTATGAGTTAAGTAAGCTGATGTAAAGAATGAAAAACGCTATATTGAAGTAAGCGAAGCAATCTGCTTGTCAGGAACTCATGACTTAGAGATTGCTTCACTTTGTTCGCAATGACGAAACAAAGAAACTGTCATTTCGAGTGAAATGAGAAATCTCACTCAATGTAGTAACTCATTTTCTTAAGATTTCTCCCTCTGGTCGAAATGATATACTTTTACTCTCATGCAAAACAACCACATCAAAAACCTATCAGGAATTATTTTAGCAACCCTGTTTATAAGCACTTCAGGAGTATTAGGTAAATATATTGCAATGCCTTCGGAAGTTATTGTATGGTTTCGATCGGTATTTGCCATGGTGATTTTGTATGTGTTTTGTCGATTTAAAAAGATTGATTTAACCATACAATCAAGAAGACATTTGTTTCCGTTTTTAATGGGTGGAATTTTAATGGGTGCACATTGGATTACCTATTTCTACGCTTTAAAACTATCGAATGTAGCTATTGGAATGTTGTCGTTGTATACTTTTCCAGTGATGATTGCTTTTTTAGAACCCTTGTTTCTAAAAATTAAATTCAATCCGATTCATATTGTGTTAGGATTATTGGTTTTGCTAGGCTTGTACATTTTAGCTCCTGATTTCGATATTAAAAACACACAGGTTCAAGGAGTGTTATTTGGTTTACTTTCCGCTTTGTCGTATGCGATTCGTATCTTAATTTTAAAACAATATGTACAGCAATACAACGGGGTAATGCTCATGTTTTATCAAACGGTAATAATTACGGTTTTATTAGTTCCAGTATTGTTTTTTATGGATGTTTCAGGATTTCAAGAGCAACTCCCCTACTTGTTGTTATTAGCGTTGTTAACCACAGCTATCGGACATAGTTTAATGGTGCATTCACTACAATTTTTTACCGCATCAACTGCAAGTATAATTAGTAGTGTTCAACCTATTTTCGGAATTATTTTAGCCTTTATTTTTCTAAAGGAAGTTCCCACGTGGAACACATTTATTGGCGGAAGTTTAATTTTGGCAACGGTTGTTATTGAGAGTATTCGAAGTAGAAATCGTTAATACAATTTTTGCTGTTGCTGTATAATGGTTTTCATACTAACATCTTCGTAATTTCTACGAACAAATGTGAGTGCACTGTCTAGTATTTCTCCCATTCCATCACTATCTCTAAAGTTGATATCTCCTGTAAAATCAAAAATCTCTGCTTTTAATCGTTCAATGTTTTTAGGAATCGAAATATTATCAGCTTTCATCGCTTTTATCAAGCGATTTAAACGAGCTCGAGACCCTAAAATTCTTTTGGCTACAATTGATCGTTCTTCTAACTGATATTGTTCTATAGATGATGAGGTAAGTTTATCTGCTACTAATTGAACCATTTTTAGGTTTTCTTTAAAAAACTGCGGATAATACACTTTAAATTTGCCCTCGTAACATTGTTGGTCAAAATCTATCGGACGGATTTTATACACGACATTTTCAAAATCGTGTGTAGGCACCACAACGTAGTTGTACGAACGCATATCACCCAATAAACGAATCATACAACGTTCGTTAAACTTAACAAACTCTTTGGCTATTTGTGCTTTTTCAATTTCAATGCAATTATCTAAATAATCATTGATAAAGACATCACCCGGAATTCCTGAAATATGCTCTTCTATCAAGGTGTCTTGATACACTAAAAAGTTCAAGTTATACGGCGATAAAATATCTTCAAGTTCTAAACCGTAAATACGAGATGCATCCGTTTTTTTTACGTAAAAATAGGTGTAGTTATCGTTTAAAATGTTTCGAACTTTTACTCGAAAAGGTTTTGAATTCCCGAAGGTGCAATAATCAACAGCATCAACATTTAAGTGCTGTATACTGGCATCAGAACCGTTAGAATGCAGAATATTATAGATTTTTTTAAGGCTTAAGTCTATTTCTTCTCGCTCAAATTCGTTGTAATATACACGTACCCACAAGGTATCGTTTTCGTGTTTATCATAGACTACAATCGATCCTTGAAAGCGTAGCAAATCATCATAAAAAATAGGAATTTGAATCGTACGATTATGTCTTTTCAAATAATTCCCTAGCTTTTTAGTAACGGGAAACGCTGGTTTTTTTTGTGATATGAGTTTGTTTTCTGTTTGCAAAAAATAAAGAAAGTAATATTAAATCCAAAAATACTAATTATTTGTTATTTTAGAGACATGAAAAAGATTCTACTTGTATTCTTAATATTGAACACCTTTCAATATTTAATTGCACAGAATAATTTTGTTTCAGAAGTAATAAACCCTTTGAAAGATAAGCCTCTTTTGTTTGAAAAAGTTTTTGTACATATTAATAAACAAAACTATTCTTTTGATGATACAATTTGGTTTAAAGCATATGTTGTAGATAATGAGAATTCCTTTTCTAGTTATACAACATTACTCTATGTAAATTTATTAAATGATGAGGGGGAAATAGTTACATCTCGCAACGTTCTAATTAATAAAGGGGTAGGGGTTAATCAAATTAGGCTAAAAGGTAATTTAGAAACAGGAAATTACTTTATACAGGCCTACACTAACTACATGAGAAATTTTGGAGAAAAAAATTATTTTCTTCAGAAGATAAAAATTGAAGGAGACATAATCAAAAGGAAAAAAAGGAAAAAAAAGAAAATTTTTTCAATAGAGTTATTTCCAGAAAGTGGTGTTATAACTGAAAATAGTTTAAATACAGTTGGGGTTTTGGTTCAATCTAATAATAGGGATAATAACTACTATGGAGAAATAGTTGACAGTAAAGGACGAAAAGTTGCAGAACTTAAAGATCGAATTAAGACTATTTCTAAAGCTACATTTTTATGTAAACCAAAGCACAGTTATTATGTTAAGGTTTACATAAACGATACTATCTTAAGAAAAAAAATAGAAGTTAGAAAGAAAAATAAAACCTCACTAAGATACCTTAGAAATAAAGACTCTATTGAGTTCATAGTTTATAAAGATTCTAATAAATTGAATAATTATAGGCTCTTTTTTCAACAAATGAATAAAAGCCTTAATCATTATTTTGAACTTTCAAAGAACAGTTCTAGCAATAACATAAAAGTAAATAAGAATATTTTTCAGCCAGGAGTAAATACCGTTACCCTATTTGAAAATAACAAACCTATTTTAGAACGAAAGTTTTTCATCTACGACAATCCAAGTTCCTTAGAAATAAAAAAAATAAGAGAAGATACTGACTCCATAACATACAAACTAAAGCTTAAAAACAGTAAAAACAAAGGTATAAGTGCAAATTTAAGCATGTCTGTTTTATTAGAGAATGAGAAAAAAGTTATTGTTAATAATAATATTAAAAACGCTTTTTTATTATCGCCTTACTTAAGAAAGCTTAAGCATGAGTCATTTTATTTTTTAAAGAACAGTGAAAAAGCATTAGACTACTTGTTGTTAGTACAAAAAATGAATTATGAAAACTTAAAAGAAATGATTTCTAAAACTAACCCAAGAAGTAATTTTAATTTTGAACTTGGCTTTAATCTTCATGGGACGGTTTCTCCTGTTTTAGCAAATGAATTGATATTGCTTTCAAACGAGGATGTGTTAATGGACAAAGTTTCATTAAGGGGTCAAAAGAAATTTAATTTCAAAAGACTGCTTGTTTATAAAGGTGATACATTAAAGATTTCCTTTTTAAAGAATGAAGATGTTTTAGTACCAAAAAAAATTATTATTGATTCTGTAAAAAGTAATATCAATTCAGATAATGTTATATTTTTAAATACTGAAAATGATTGTTTTATAAGAGAAAACCATCTGCGTTTTGATTCAAATAATATTAATTTAGATACAGTTGTAATAAAAGGAAAAAAAAGAAGCGTTAGAAGTAAAGAAAAAAAAGAGCTTATTAAAAAATACAAATCAATTGTTAAAGATATAGGAAAGTATTTTCCTTTGAAAATTGACAAGAAAGATCGAGAAAATCAATTAAGCTTAATGTTTTATCTTTTCCGAGAAGAAGGGGTTGTACTTAAAAGATGGAAAAATGTAGAAAATTACTTGAGTGTTGGGGTTAATAAAGAGGCTATTTTGTTAATTGATGGTAAAAGAATGACTTCAGACGATTTATTAGGAATTAGTTTAAAGGTAAATGATATAAAAGACATAGCTGTACAGCCTATTGGCAGAGGAAATATTATTGTTCAGGTTTTTACTACAGAAAACTACAAAAATAATGTTATAGAAGAATTTATAACCGTAATTATTAAAGACGGTTATGATAGGGAAGAAAAATATATGGTTTCTGGACTCAATTTATTTGATACAAATGAAATTCAAGAAATAGATTGGAAACCAATACTAGAGACGAATTCTTCAGGGGAAGTTCTAATCAAAATTAAAAAAAATAAGATTTTTGATAAAAAGAACATAACTTTTCTGGTTGAAGGTATTTCTAATCAGGGGTATCTAATAAGTGAAAAAATAATAACAAACTAAATCTCAAACATTTTTCCTGGTAAGGGTTTTACAACACCTTTTAATTCCAATTGAATTAAGATAGAAGAAAGTTGATAAATTGGCAATTCACAGTTAATAGCAATATCGTCTAGTAATTGCTTACCGTTTTGTTGTAAATAATCATAGATTTTTTGTTCGGAAGAATTAAGCTCAACAAATAACTTTTCTTGCTTGGCTACGGCAGCTTGCCGTATGTCCCAATTAAGCATTTTTATAATATCTTCAGCAGAAGTTAATAAATGCGCCTGATTGTTTTTGATGAGATTATTACAGCCTTTGCTATAGGTATCGGTAGCTCTTCCTGATAAAGCGAACACATCACGATTGTATGAATTGGCGATATCGGCAGTAACTAACGAACCTCCTTTTTCAGCAGATTCGATAATAATAGTCGCTTTGGAAATTCCCGCTACAATACGATTTCGTTTTAGAAAATTTTCTCTCATAGGCTGTTCATCGTGCCAGAATTCGGTGATAAAACCACCATTATTATTTACTTCGTGAATATATTTTTTATGTGTCTTCGGATAAATTTCTTCCAAACCATGTGCTAAAACAGCGATGGTTTGTAAATTGTTTTTTATAGCGGCTTTATGGGCACAAATATCTACTCCGTAAGCAAATCCGCTTACAATTATTGGGTTGTATTCTTTTAACTCTTCAATAAGTTGATTACAAAAATCACGTCCGTACGAACTCATGTTTCGAGTACCTACTATTGAGATGATTTTATCATTGTTAAGGTTTAGGTTTCCATCTTTAAAAATCAAGATAGGAGCATCGACACAATGCTTTAAGTTTTGCGGATAATCATCCTCTAAAAAATAAGAAAAAGCAATGTTGTTTTGCTGGATGTAGTTGAGCTCCTCCTCTGCCCTTTTCAAGTTATTGTCATCAAAAAGATGCTGAGTTACCTGTGTTCCAATTCCGTTGATTTTATGTAATACATGAGGCTTTTCTTTAAACACATTTTCAACACTTCCAATAGCAGTAATTAACTTTTTTGCTAAGATATCACCTACATTTTTAGTAGCCTGTAATCGTAGTACAGCAAGCAGTTTTTCAGAATTCATATAGCAATAATTTGATTATCAATATACAAAAAACTGTTAATAAAAATTGTACAATCACTTGAAACTATACATTGAAAAAGCTATATTTGTTCTTATGACATTAGCCAACTACATCAACGATTTATTATATAGATACGACTGCGTAATTGTTCCTAATTTTGGAGGATTTGTAACCAACACCATTGGTGCAAGGGTAAATACTAATACTCACACTTTTTATCCACCAAAAAAACAATTGACATTTAATGCGTATTTACAGCATAATGATGGGTTATTGGCTAACTATATTGCTTCTGATAAGAATATTTCTTTTGAAGAAGCTACTACTTTTATTGCAAGTGCAGTTGTAGAGTGGAATAAAAACTTAAAAACGACTTCAGTAGAAGTTGCGTCAGTTGGAAGTTTAGCATTAAACGAAGCTGGTCAAGTAGTTTTTGAACCAAACCTTACAAGTAATTTCTTAACAGCATCTTTCGGATTAGCAGAGGTTGTTACTCCTTCAGTAGAGAGAGTAAAAGAAGTAACTGTAAAACCATTGTCTGTTGTTTCTGAAGAGAAAAGCAAAATGATTCCTTTATATATCAGAAGAGCTGCTGCAGCTGCAGTATTTGTTGGAGTTGCCTATGTAGGTTGGAATGGAATTCAGAATCAACAACAGCAAGAATTATTGGCTAATCAGGAAGAGTCGGTACAAAAGAAAATTCAATCGGCTACTTTTGTGATTGAGAATCCGTTACCAACGATTAATTTAAACGTTAGCAAAGAGGCTAAGAATTTTCATATTATTGCAGGCGCTTTTCAAGATGTACACAATGCTGAAAACAAATTAGCAGAGTTAGAAAGTAAAGGGTATGAAGCTACAATTCTTGGAAAAAACAAGTATGGATTAACTCAAGTAGCTTTTGCTAGTTATGCAACCAAAGAAGAAGCTAGAAAAGCCTTAGAAATCATCAAAGAAAAGGTAAGCGAAGACGCTTGGTTGTTGGCTAAATAAACCCAATTTATTATTAGGTAGGTTTTTTTCTTGCTGTATCTTTGCAACAAAATGTAATTGATGAGAGCAAAAACACCTAGCGAATCGTTAACGGTACTTACCGATCTTGTATTACCAGGAGAAACCAATTATTTAGACAACCTTTTTGGAGGAGAGTTATTAGCTCGTATGGATAGAGCTTGTAGTATTGCTGCACGCCGTCATTCGAGAAGAATTGTAGTAACAGCCTCTGTAAATCACGTAGCTTTTTCAAAATCAGTTCCTGTAGGAAGTGTAGTTACCTTAGAAGCAAAAGTTTCTCGTGCGTTTAAATCTTCAATGGAGATTTATGTTGATGTTTGGATTGAAGACCGTCAATCTGGTGAGAAAACAAAAGTAAACGAAGGAATTTACACGTTTGTAGCAGTTGATGAAACGGGAAAGCCTGTACCAATTCCACAAATTGAACCAGAAACAGAATTAGAGAAAAAACGATATGAAGCTGCTTTACGTAGAAAGCAATTAAGTTTAGTTTTAGCAGGTAAAATGGATCCTAAGGAAGCCATAGAGCTAAAATCTATTTTCATGGATTAAAACCACTTATATATCATCTACATTGCCACTTTCAGATAAGAAAATGGCAATGTTTTTTGTATTTTCAAACTGAGAAAAGATAATAATCATAATTACGGTAATAGGTACCGAAAGTATCATACCTGTAATTCCCCATATTTCTCCCCAAACAGCTAGTGAAAGAATGGTAACTAGCGGGCTTAAGTTTAGCGATTTTCCAAAAACTTTAGGTTCTACAACATTTCCTACGACTACTTGTATAGCTCCTACTCCAACTAAAACAATTAAAAAAGGAGTAAACTCACCAAACTGTATTAAGCTAAATATTGCAGGAAAAGCCGTTGCTACTAAAGAACCGATAGTTGGTATATAATTCAGTAAAAAGATAAGAAATGCCCAAAAGGGTGCACCATCTACACCCACCATTAATAAAACAAAATAACTTAAGATACCAGTTAATAAACTTACATAGGTTTTCAATCTTAAATAGCTAGAAATTGAGGTCTCTACTTTTTTTAAGATAGACTGGAAACTTTTGGAGTTACCTTCTTGATGTGTAAAAACACGTTGTAGTTTTAGTTTGAAATTACTTTCTTCTAAAAAGATAAATAAGGCATAAATAATAATCATAAAGGTATCACCCAACAAACTACTAATTCCGTTCGCTATATCACCTAAAACTGACCCGTAATCGAAATCTCCAACAACCGATTGTAATGATTTAATAATATCTATATGAAAATAGGCATCTAAACGGTTTATAATAGCACCTATATTAGGTTCGTATTTTGAATACGAAGTGGTTAAATTCGAAATACTATTGGTAATAATTTCAGAAACAAAACCAAAACCTAAAACTATTAGTGTAAACACAAAGACATTGCTCAACCAAAAAGGAATAAAACGTTTTGCAAAAGGAATTTTGTAGATAGTTTTTCGAATTTCACGTGTTAAAAACCAAAAAATAAGCGCAAAAATAAACGGAATTAAAATCCCTTTTCCAATAACCAGTGTAGTTAAAATAGCTACGGTTACAATGATAAAGTTGGCTGCGTTTTTCACACGTTTAAATTTTTAATGTTCGTTTCATAAATTACTATGAACGAATCCACTGTGAAGGATTCAATCGATCTTTGTTTTTATACAGCATAAAACTAAGCTGTGTTTTACCCGTAACTTTATCGGTAAAAACTTTTCCTAATTTATCGCCTGTTTTTACAGCATCACCTTTGTTAACATACACTTCTTTTAGTTTGTTATAAGCAGAAATATAGTTACCGTGTTGTACTAAAACAGATTTTTTACCATCAGGATGTATTTGAATTACTAATACTTTTCCGTTAAAAATACTTTTTACATCGGTACCAGCTTTGGTTGCGATATACAATCCGTGACTGTTAATTTTGATTCCAGGAAATGTTGGGTGTGGTTGCACTCCATATTTTCTGGTAATAATACCACTAACTGGCCAAGGAAGATTTCCTTTGTTTTGTTCAAAATTAGCTAATAAGGCTTTTTCTTCAGCATTTAAAATAAAGCCAGAACTACTCGTTTTACCTTTATCGGTTTTTTTACCTTCATTGGCTTTGGCAATAGCGTCTCTAATTAACTTGTCTATTTTAGCAGCAATTCTTTTTTCTTCTTTTTGCTTTTGTTGTAGTTCGTTTTTATATTTTTTCTCTTCCTTTTTAATTTTTGAAATCAGTTGTTCTTGATCTTTCTTGTCTTCTTCAATTTCTTTTTTCTGATTTTTCTCATCAGAAAGTAAAGCCTCTTTTGATTTTTTTTGTACAATTAACGAATCGTTTAATTGCTCTATTTCTTTAGCTTTTACAACAATTTCTTCACCTTGTTTTCTTCTAAAATCACTGTATTGTTGCATGTATTTTAAACGCTTGTAAGCTTGATAAAAGCTTTCAGAAGAAAGTAAGAACATGGTTTTACTTTGTTGCGATTTACTTTTGTATGATTTTACAACCATATCAGCATAATCAGCTTTTAATTTAGCCAATTCATCGTTGTATTTTTTAAGCTCTTTTTCGTTTGATCTTATCTCTAAAGACAAAGCTTTCGACTCTAACTCTATTGTTTCAATTAAGCGCTCACGTACTGTAATTTTTTGGCTTAAATCTTTTAAATCGTCTAAAGCGTTGCTTTTCTTCTTATTGGTTTTAATTATAAGACTGTTAACCTGCTGTATTTCATTTTGAAGTTTTTTTCGCTTATTCTCAAGTTCTTTTCTACTTTGACCAAAAGAAGAAAGTCCCATAAAAAACAGGCATAAAAAGATGTAATAAACAGTGTGTTTCATTATAATTGAATTTCTTTATATCCGTTAGGAATAGTAAAATCTACATTTAATTTCGTGTTGTATTCAACCGAACGCGTATGAATATCAATAATAGTAAACTTATTATTTTCTTTGGCTTGTATGTTGATTTTTTCAGGGAATAAAGTACTATTTTTTTTAGAATATTTAGGATAACTAATATCTAAGCGTTGGTTTTTTAGCGGATTTATAACCGATTGTTTGTTCAGTTTGAAATGTAAAGGGTTGATGTAAAAAAACAAATCGAACAATTCCGATTGTTTTTTTGGTGATAATTGATATGAATTATCGTGAATAGCTACTTCTTGACGTTCCGATTTTACATCAACCAAAGCTTCGCCTAACAACATGTTTTGTAATTGCTGAAAGTTAATATCGGTACCTAACAGTTCTTTCAACATGGAAAAATCTCCATCAAAAAAGTTCTTTTTGTAAGGAGAATAAAATTGTACTCTAGTTGGGGTAATTTTAGCTTTAAAAACAGTAATCATTTTAGATCCTTTCAACCAAATAACCTCATCTTTTTTAATTTTCATACGAACAGAAAAACCAACATTTTCTCTGTTGTCTTTATAGTTAACCTTTAACCTAGCGTCTACCGTTTCTTTATCAAAGTTTGCAGAGCTATGTTTTTTAGCAACTTTTCGCGCAGAAAGTTCTTTAATAGCAGTGCTACTAGTAACGTTTTTTGTAGACTTACATGAAGTAATACTTAATAATACGATAAGTAAAAGAGTGATATATCTCATAAATTTATACTAACGATGTTAGTTTTATTTTAAAATTTTGGCAGCTTTATTCTTGTAAGAATTTGATTTTTTAATATCGTTCAACCCATGATAAGACCTTGCCATTTCTAAATAAAACTTTGCTTCTATTTCGTTATTGTCAATAACAAAATCAATGCCGTTTTGTAAGCTTACCAATGCTTTTTTAAAGTTTTTGTTGTCATTGTATGCTTTACCATTCATTAAGTACACGAAAGGTTGCGCTGGAAAAAGGGTTAATCCTTCTTCACTGTACTTTAATAAATCAGAATTTTTTTCGGTAGCCAATTCATCTAGTAAGGTTTTTAAATTAACAAATGACTTTTCTTTTTCAAAAAGCGATTTAGCATCGATATTTTCAGATATTTTATTTGAGGCAACTACTTTTACCGTACGAGCAGTTAAGTTTTCCTCTATTTTACGCAATTGAGCGTTTAATAATTTTGCCTCTCTTAATTCAGATAAGACAGTTTTTGCAGCTTCAACATCTTTGTTTTGAAGATGTAAATAAACCAATACTTGTTTTTTCTTAGGATGCTTTTCTACAATTTTTTGTTGTGTGATTATAGCATCTTCAAAATTAGCAAGCTTTCTTAAAATGGTGACTTTATGTTCTAACATCCATAAATTACTAGGATCGTTAGTTAAAGCCATATCAATGTAGTTTAAAGCCTCAGGGTTTCTGCCTAATTGTGTATAGTTTTTTGAAAGCTCAAATAAAACAGCGGTATTATTAGGAAGTATTTTATTACACTTTTCTAAATGTTCAATCGCATTTTTATAATTGAAAATAGCCTTATCTGAAAGAGCTCTGAAAAAGTGTTGTTGAAACTCAAAATTGTTCCTTTCATTAACATCCACAGCAGCAGGAATACTGTCTTGAGCGTTAAGGTGTTGAGGTGAAAGGTAAAAGGAGAAAGTAAAAAGAAGAAAGAAGAAAGACAGAAAAACTCTCTCTTCTCTCTTTTTAATAAAAGGCACATTATAACAAAGGTTATCCCATTTGCCTAAAACCTTTAACCTTTCCTCTTTTAAAAATTTATGTAAGCTCTGTATAATCACCTATACTTACCGATGTATAATTTGCATTGTATTTCGCATGATTTCCAATCATGGCATTATCTAAATTTGCATTTGAAATATGCACATTTGTTTGAATTAGTGAGTTGGTAATAGTTGAGTTTTCAATCACACTATTTTCACCAATTGAAACATAAGGACCAATTTTAGTATTTTTCAACACTACATTTTTTCCAACATAACAAGGTTGAATAATTTCAGCATTCTCTAATACAACGTCTTCTGATACTAAATTGTTGCCATCAGCTTGTTCAAATCCTAATACAAGTTTGTTAGTATCTACTGTTGGATCTTTTTTACCACAATCCATCCAAGTACTTACTTTACCAGGAATAAACTTAGCTCCTTTTTGTTTTAACGCTTCTAAAGCTTCTGTTAACTGATACTCACCAGAAGGTCTAATGTCGTTATCAATTAAATAGTTAATCTCATCTAGTAATTTATTAGCATCCTTAAAATAGTAAATACCTATAATAGCTAAGTCTGAGACAAATTCTTTAGGTTTTTCAACAAAATCAGTAATAAAACCATCTTTTAATTTTACTACTCCAAAAGCACTAGGATCTTCTACTTGTTTTACCCAAATAGCTCCATCAGCATTAGCATCTAAAGTAAAATCTGCTTTAAATAAAGTATCTGCAAAAGCGACTACGCACGAACCGCCTAATGATTCTTTAGCACAGTAAATAGCATGTGCTGTTCCTAATGCTTCTTCTTGAACATATACTGAACCTTTAGCACCTAAATTTTCAGCTATTTTTATTAATTTATCTTTAGTATCTGCAGGAAAACCTTTGGCAGCAGGTCCGATTATAAAAGCAATTTCTTCAATAGGTTGATCTACAACAGAAGTAATATCTTCTACTAATCGTTGTACAATTGATTTACCAGCTATAACCGTTAGTGGCTTAGGAGTTGTTAAAGTATGTGGTCTTAAACGAGACCCAATTCCAGCCATTGGTACTATAATCTTCATAATTTTCTTTTCGTTTTAACGGTGCAATATACCATTAATAACGCAGTGAAAAAAGTTATAATCCTTTTGGTATGGCGTTAATTAGCGTTTGTGTGTATTTTGTCTTCGGATGTTGGTAAATCTCATCAGCATCAGCTATTTCTTCTACTCTACCTTTGTTCATCACTACTAATTGATCTGCCATATATTTTACAACGGATAAATCATGAGAAATAAAAATATAAGTGAAGTTAAACTCTGTTTTTAACTGATTCAATAAATTCAAAACTTGTGCTTGTACCGATACATCCAGAGCTGAAACCGATTCGTCACAAATAATTAGTTTTGGTTGTAAAGCTATAGCACGAGCAATTCCTATACGTTGACGTTGTCCACCAGAAAATTCATGTGGATAACGATTAAAATGCGTTGCCTCCAACCCTACTTTTTCTAACAAGTTACATACGTATTCTTTTCGCTCTTTGTTAGAGTTTAAGATGTTATGAACTTTCATCGGTTCTAAAATTGCATTTCCAACAGCAATTCTAGGATTTAATGAAGAAAAAGGGTCTTGAAATATAATTTGAATTTCTTTTCGAAGTTTTTTAAAGTCGCTTCTAGAGAGTTTAGTAATATCTGTTCCGTTATATAGAATACTTCCCGAAGTGGCTTTTTCTAGCTGTAAAACTGTTCTGCTCAAGGTCGTTTTTCCGCAACCGCTCTCTCCTACTAGCCCTAAAGTTTCACCTTCATAAATTTTAAATGACACATCATTTACTGCTTTTACTACTGTTGGTTTTGACCACCATAAAGCATTGCTGATAAAATCTTTATGTAAATTGACAATTTCTAATAATGGGGGTCTGTTGTAAATTTTTTGATGAAAAGTAGTGCGCTCTTCATCTGTATACACTGTTGAATCAATCGTATCGTTGATAAAATCGCTAACCGTAGGTAAGGTTTTTAGTCGTTTTTTTGTGTTGGGTTTCGAATTGATTAAAGCTTTTGTATAACTTTCCTTTGGATGCAAAAAAACATGATTAGCACTCCCTTTTTCAACCAATTTTCCTTTGTGCATTACCACGACATTATCTGCAATTTCAGAAACTAACGCTAAATCGTGAGAAATAAAAATAATACCCATACCGAATTCTTGCTGCAACTCTTTCAGTAATAAAATTATTTCTTTTTGCACCGTTACATCCAACGCTGTGGTAGGTTCATCTGCAATTAAAAGTTGAGGTTTACAAGCAATTGCCATTGCAATCATAACCCGTTGTTTTTGTCCACCACTTATTTGGTGCGGATACGAATTGTAAATAGCTTCTGGTCTTGGAAGTTTTACTTTTGAAAATAAAGAAATCACTTCTTCTTTAATTTCTTTGGAAGATAGTTGCGTGTGCTGTTGCAAAATTTCAGCCACTTGAACGCCACAAGTTAACGTCGGATTTAAAGAACTCATTGGTTCTTGAAAAATCATAGCGATTTGATTTCCTCTTATTTTTTGAAAATCTGCTTCGTTAAACTCTAGTACATTTTGTTGATTAAAAAACAATTCGCCTTTTATAGTAGCTGTTTTAGGAAGTAATCCTAAAATAGCCAAAGAACTTATCGATTTTCCACTACCACTCTCTCCTACGATACCCAATGTTTTATTTTTTTTGAGTTCAAAAGAAATACCTTGAACAACTGAAGGTGTATTTTTAAAAGAGATTTCTAAATTTTTAACAACAAGCATCTATCCTAAATTTTAATAAAAGTACAATTAAAATTTTTCAAATCTTTCTAGAAAAGTAAATCATAAGTTAATTTGTTGATAATGAAAGCAAAATAAATAGTTGATACTAAGCCTAGTGTTTTACTAGGAAAAATAAGGGTTTAGGCTTTATAATATAAACAAAAACAGCAAGTTAATTATTTTAAATGTATTATTTTTTATGTTTTTTTATATATTTGTCAATGATTTAACAAAAAATTAAGAGTTATTTTTAGAGTAATTAAATAGCTCTCAATTAGTTTAATTAACATAATAAACCCTTCAAAAATGAAAAACAAAATTACCCTAGCACTTCTGTGCTTATTTTTTGTTGGTGCTTCGTATGCCCAAGAAAAAAGAAACTGTCACTCAATGGAAAATCTTGAGTACAGACAATCTCTTAATCCTTCTTTAAAAAACAAAATGCAAGAAATTGAGTCTTTTACTCAAAAAAGAATTGCAGAAAAGAAGAACTACCAAGGAAAAATAGTAGGAAATACTATTCAAATTCCAGTAGTTGTACATGTTATTTACAACAGTTCACAAGAAAACATCAGTGTAGCACAAATTCAGTCTCAAATAGATGTTTTAAATGAAGATTACAGAAGAACCAACCCAGACAAAACAACAAAATGGTCTCAAGCAGCTGATACAGAAATAGAATTTTATTTAGCTCAGGTAGATCCAAGTGGTAATCCAACCAATGGTATTACAAGAAAATCATCATCTAAAACTTCATGGGGAACCAGTGATGCGATGAAAAAATCATCACAAGGAGGAGTAGATCCATGGGATACTTCGGAATACCTTAATATGTGGGTATGTAATATTGGTGGAGGTATCTTAGGATATGCTCAGTTTCCTGGAGGTAGCGCAGCTACTGACGGAGTTGTTATGAGTCCACAATATTTCGGTAGTTCAAGTAAAGGTTCAGGATTCTATTTATCTGCTCCATTTGATAAAGGAAGAACAACAACACACGAAGTAGGCCACTTTTTAAACCTTAGACACATCTGGGGTGATGGTGCTTGTGGTGTTGATGATTTTGTTTCTGACACTCCAGAGTCAGACGCTGCAAACTACGGTTGTGCTACAAGTCATTCTTCTTGTGGATCATTAGATATGGTTGAAAACTACATGGATTACTCAGATGATACTTGTATGAACCTATTTACTTTAGGACAAAAAAACAGAATGCGTGCTGTTTTAGAATCGGGAGGAGTACGTAGAAGTTTAGCGTTATCTGATAAAACAGGAGGATCTACTTCATGTACAGCAACAGTACCAACAGGAGTAACTGTTTCTAGTGTTACTTCTTCAGGAGCATCAGTGTCTTGGACAGCTGTTTCAGGAGCAACCTATGATGTAAGGTACAAAGCAACTTCATCATCATCATGGACAACCAATGCGGTTTCTGGAACTTCAACCTCTTTAAGTGGATTATCAGCTTCTACTCAATACGAAGTACAAGTACGTAGTAAATGTTCAGACGGATCAAATTCAGCTTATAGTACCTCTTCAACTTTTACTACTCCAGCAGTTACTATTACTTATTGTTCTTCAAAAGGAAATAGTGTTTCTGATGAATATATTGGAAGAGTACAATTAGGAACTATTGATAATAGTACTGGAGGTGGAAATGGTTATTCAGACCATACAGCTATCTCAACAAATTTAGCAAAAGGAACCTCTCATACTATTACTATTACACCAACATGGACAGGAACAACATATAACGAAGGATATGGTGTTTGGATTGATTATAATCAAGATGGAGATTTTGCTGATTCAGGAGAAACTGTTTGGACAAAAGCAGCATCAAAAGATACACCAGTTAGTACATCTTTTACAGTACCAGCTTCTGCTACAGATGGAGCAACAAGAATGCGTATAGTTTTAAAATACAATGCAACACCAACAGCTTGTGAAGCTTCATTTTCTTATGGTGAAGTAGAAGATTATACAGTAGTAATCGGAGCAGGAACACCAGATACAACTGCACCAACAGCACCAACAAGTTTAGCTGCATCTAGTGTAGCACAAACTTCGTTAACATTAAACTGGTCAGCATCTACTGACAATGTTGGAGTAACAGGTTATGATGTTTACCAAGGAGCTACAAATATTGGTTCTGTAACAGGAACTACAACTAATGTAACAGGATTAACAGCAGCGACTACCTATACTTTCTCAGTAAGAGCAAAGGATGCAGCAGGAAATATTTCAGCTTCTAGTAGTGCAATAAACGTAACAACTTTATCGAATTCAGTTTCATACTGTGATTCAAAAGGAAACAATTCTTCATACGAATGGATTGATAATGTTGAATTAGGAGGAATGACTAATGCAACAGGAAACAATGGTGGATATGCTGATTTTACTTCAAAAACAGCAACATTAACTCAAGGAAGTTCAAATCAAATGGTTGTAAGCGCAGGATTTAGCAGCTCTTCATATACAGAATATTGGGCAGTTTGGATTGACTTTAACCAGAATGGAACTTTTGAAAGTAGTGAGAAAGTAGTTACAGGTTCTTCATCAAGTGCAGGAAACTTAACGTCAACAGTAGCTGTGCCATCTGGAGCTACATTAGGAACAACAAGAATGCGTGTATCTATGAAGTATAATGCTTCACAAAGTTCATGTGAAACATTTACTTATGGAGAAGTAGAAGATTATACGGTAAATATTGTTTCAAGTGCAAGACTAGAAAACCCTGTTAGTGTTGGTGGAGAAAGATTAGGAAATGAAAGTAATTCTAATTTATCTGTATATCCAAACCCAGCTGCTGACTTTGTACAAGTTAAATTAGCTTCTCAAGCTGAAAATATGACCTATAAAATTGTAAACTCTATTGGTAGAGTTATTAAAACAGGTCGTTTAGATTCATCAAATATTAACACTTCTAACTTGAAAAAAGGAGTGTACATTTTAGAAGTAAATGATGGTCAAAAAGTCTTAAAAACTAAGTTACTTAAAAAGTAAGTTTTTTTAAATAATAAAAATAATAGTCTGAGTGATTTATTCACTCAGGCTTTCTGCGTAGTTTAAATTTAATAGAACTCCTTAATCAATCAAACACACTTTACAAAAAACTAAATGAAAAGTGATAACTAAAAGTTCAATGATAATTTATTAAGAAAGAAAAGGTAAGGTGAAAAAATGCTAGAAAGGAAACAACAAATTATTTAATTAAATTAACTCAAGTGAACAACAAATTTAAATTTTTAATTGGAGGTCTGTCTATAGCAGCAGTTTCAATAATTGGTTCAGACTACCTTAAGAAGCAAGATATTGCTGATAAGTTAGCTGAAAGACGTAAAATACATAGTACTTTTTTAAATGAAAGTCCTTTAAATGAATCGTTAAAATGGGGAAAAAAAGAAAGAAAACTTAGAGGGTTACCACCTAATAGGTATTTTGATCAAATGCAATTACTTACCATGAATCCAGCTACAGGAAAAATGGAAGATGGAAGTTTAGCAGGATTGAGAGAAGACCTGTTGAAAAAAAGAGCACAACAAAAAAATCCTGGAGACAATGGAAATTCATGGACAGAAAGAGGACCTAATAATGTAGGAGGTCGTACAAGAGTTGTTTTATTTGATCCAAATGACGCTACAAACAATACCGTATATGCTGGTGGAGTAAGTGGAGGTTTATGGAAAAACACTAATATTAGTAATGCCAACTCGCAATGGACAAGAGTACAAAATGTACCAGGAAACTTATCTGTAACTTCTATTACTGTAGACCCAAGAAACTCAAATAGATGGTATGTAGGTACAGGAGAACAATATACAGCTGGTGATGTAGTAGGAAATGGAGTATATGTGACTACTGATGGAGGTACAACATGGAATGCAGTTAATATACCAGCTGCAGGAGATGCAATTATTAACTACAATGCAAGTAATGTTTTTTTATCTGGAATTCATTATGTAAACGATGTGTTAGCATGGGATAATGGGGCTTCAACAGAATTATTTGTTGCAGTTGGAGCACATGTATATGGAGACTCTTCTAGTCCTAGAAACTGGTTAGGGTTACAGTCTGCAGGATTGTACCGCTCTACAGATAATGGAGCTACATGGAACAGAATAGAATCTGCCAATATGAAGTATGCCTTCGGTGGAAAAGACTATTATTATATAGCTAATGACTTAGAAGTAAGTGCAAATAATACGCTATGGATGGGAACCATTGCTTCTGCTCTAGGAGAAGGTGGAGGTAGAGTATTTAGCTCTACAAATGGAGGTACTTGGACAGAAGCAGCAGCTTCACCTCTAACAGAATCTAATAGAGTTGAAATTGAACCTTCTGCTACCGATGCAAATAAGATTTATGCATTAACACAAGGGACAACAAGTACTGCACCTGTTCATATTTATAAAACAACGAATGCTTTTTCAACAGCAAGTGCAACATCATTACCAAATGATGCAGACACAGGAATTGCAGCAAATGATTTTTGTCGTGGGCAAGCATTTTATGATTTAGTAATTGAAGCAGACCCAACAAATGACAATATAGTGTATGTTGGAGGTATCGATTTATTTAAAACAACAAATGGAGGTTCTTCTTGGTCTCAATTATCACATTGGTACGGAGGTTTTGGTCATCAAAATGTTCATGCAGATCAACACTCGATGGCTTTTGGAAATAATGACTCTTCTAAAATATTATTCGGTAACGATGGAGGAATCTATTATTCAGGAAATGCTGGAAGTACAATTAGCGTAAGAAATAAAGGATACAATGTAACTCAGTTTGTAAAAGCAGGAATTGGTCCTGACGGAGCAGGTGATGTTAATGGAATTTTTAGTGCAGGAGCGCAAGATAACGGTACACAAGCATTTAGAAATGCAGTAGCAGGAGTTAATAGTTCAACTGAATTAAGCGATGGTGATGGGTTCTATACTTTCGTTGATAAAGATGGAGACTATATGATTGCAACCTATGTAAACAACGTAATATATAGATTCAGCTTACCTTGGAATGGTTTAGGTAGACAACAAGGAGGAGCAACAACATTATCAAGTGACCAAAACACAGGAGATTTTGTAAATCCGATGGGGTATGATAATGATGCTAATCGCTTATTATCTAATGCATCTACAAGTACAGCTAACTCAATTTTAAGTATTAATGTAGCATCAAATTCAAAAGGAAACATAACAAATGCATTATTAGATGCAAGCCCAACAGCTTTTCAAGCATCTCCTTTTACAAATAATGCATGGTTTGTAGGATTGGCAAACGGTAAACTATTAAAGTTAACAAACGTTACTAATTCTAATGCTACATGGTCAAACATAAATACACCTTTTGTTGGTTCAGTATCTTCAGTAAGATTCGGAGCTACAGAAAATGATATTTTTGTAACAATACATAACTATGGAGTAACAAGTGTTTGGGCTACTTCAGATGGAGGAGCGAATTGGGTGAGTAAAGAAGGAAACCTACCAAATATTCCTGTAAGAGATATTTTACAAAATCCATTAGATAGAACAGAAGTTATTTTAGCAACACAATTAGGAGTTTGGTCAACATCTAACTTTAATGATGCAAACCCTAATTGGAATCAAGCTTATAATGGAATGAGCGATGTTAGTGTTACTTCATTTGATTACTGGAACGTAAGTGGAGACCATGTTACTAATAAAGTAATTGCATCTACATATGGTAGAGGAGTGTTTACAGGTTCATTTACAAGTAATGCAGCTGCCGATACTGAAGCACCAACAGCTCCAACTAGTTTAGCTGCAAGTTCTATAACAGCAACAAGCTTAACGTTAAATTGGACAGCATCAACAGATAACTTAGGTGTTACAGGGTATGATGTATATCAAGGAACAACTAAAATAGGAAGTTCAACAACAACTTCATATAACGTAACAGGTTTAACAGCAAGTACAGCATATGCATTTACTGTTAAAGCAAAAGATGCTGCAGGAAATATTTCAGCAGTAAGTAATACAGCAAATGCTACTACTACAGCAGCAACAGTTACGTATTGTACCTCTAAAGGGAACAGTGTTTCAGATGAATATATTGGAAGAGTTCAGTTAGGAAGTATCGATAATTCTTCAGGAGGAGGAAATGGATACTCTGACCATACTGGAATTTCTACCGATTTAGAAAAAGGAAAATCAAACACAATTACGATCACACCAACTTGGACAGGAACGAAATACGACGAAGGGTACGGAGTTTGGATTGATTACAACCAAGATGGTGATTTTTCTGATGCTGGAGAAACGGTTTGGACAAAAGCTAAATCGAAAGATACTCCTGTAAGTACATCGTTTACGGTACCTAGTTCAGCGGTAGATGGAGCTACAAGAATGAGAATCGTTATGAAGTATAATGCAACACCAACAGCTTGTGAGGCATCATTCTCTTATGGTGAAGTAGAAGATTACACAGTAAATATTACAGCTGCTGTAGCTGATACTCAAGCACCAACAGCACCTAGTAGTTTAGCTTCATCAAACGTTGCACAAACTACATTAACTTTATCTTGGACAGCATCAACAGATAATGTAGGTGTTACAGGATATGATGTATATCAAGGAGCAACTAAGTTAACAACTGTTACAACAACATCTTACAACGTAACAGGGTTAACAGCTAATACAGCTTATACATTCTCAGTAAAAGCAAAAGATGCTGCAGGAAATATTTCTTCAGCAAGTAATACAGTAAATGTTACTACATTAGATAATGTTGTTACTTATTGTACTTCAAAAGGAAATAGAGTTACTTACGAATGGATAGATTATGTTTCTTTTGGAGGAATGACTAATACAACTTCTGCAAATGGAGGATATGGTGATTTTACGAACAAAATAGCAACAGTTACTCAAGGAACAACGAATCAAATTATTGTAAGTGCAGGATTTAGTGGTTCTTCATATACTGAGTATTTCACGGTTTGGATTGACTATAACCGTAATGGAACTTTTGAAAGTACTGAACAAACTTCTTTAGGTTCTTCTAGTACAGCAGCGAATAGATCAGCAAATATATCTATTCCAGCAACTGCATTATTAGGTCAAACAAGAATGCGTGTTTCTATGAAATATAACGGAGCATCAACAGCTTGTGAAACTTTTGCAGATGGAGAAGTGGAAGATTATACAGTTAATATTGTTAATTCATCGTCTTCAGTAGCAAATTCAGGCACAAGTGATGCGTTTGCTGAGCCATTAGATAAAGAAGCAAAATCGAGTTTAACAGCATATCCAAACCCAGCTGTAGATCATGTTACTGTAAGATTCGGAAGTAACGAGAATGTGAATTATAGAATAACCAACGCAACTGGTAAGGTTATTTTGAAAGGTAAAACAAATAATGGTACTATAAATGTCTCTAACTTAAAGAATGGAGTTTATTTATTAGAGGCTAATGATGGTAAAAAATCGGAAACGATTAAGTTAATGAAGAAGTAAAAGAAGATTCTTTTATTCTGATAAAACCCAAGCTATTTTGCTTGGGTTTTTCGTTTCTTTGCATAAAATTTTAGAGGATGAATTACCTATCAGTAGAAAATATAGCAAAATCATATGGTGAAAAAGTGTTGTTTGAAGATATTTCCTTCGGAATTAATAAAGATCAGAAAATAGCCTTTGTTGCAAAAAACGGTAGTGGAAAAACCTCTATTTTAAACATTATTGCTGGAAAAGATACACCAGATGAAGGACAAGTTATTAGCCGAAAAGGAATTAACATTGCGTATTTAGCGCAAGACGATGACTTGAATCCTGATTTAACTATTGAAGAAACTATTTTTTCTACAGAAAGTACAATTCTTCCTATAATTCAAAAGTACGAAAGAGCTCTACAAAATCCAGATGATGCTGAAGAGTATCAAAAAGCATTTGAGTTGATGGAGCAACACAATGCTTGGGATTTTGAAACGCAATACAAACAGATATTGTCTAAGTTAAAACTAGATGATTTATCACAAAAAGTAGGGAAGCTTTCTGGTGGACAAAAAAAGCGATTATCACTAGCAATTATTCTGATTAACAAACCAGATTTACTAATTTTGGATGAGCCAACGAACCATTTAGATTTAGAAATGATTGAATGGTTAGAAGCTTTTTTTGCAAAGGAAAAAATCACCTTATTTATGGTAACGCATGATCGTTATTTTTTAGAGCGTGTATGTAATGAAATCATCGAACTAGATAACGGAAAGCTTTATAAATACAAAGGGAACTATTCATATTATCTTCAAAATAAAGAAGAGCGTTTAGCTTTAGAAGCTACCAATTTAAGCAAAGCGAAAAGTTTGTTTAAAAAAGAGTTGGATTGGATGCGTCGTCAACCAAAGGCACGTACTACTAAGTCAAAATCGCGTATTGATGACTTTTTCCAAATCAAAGAAAAAGCACATCAACGAAGAAAGGAGCACGAAGTTCAGTTAGAAATTAATATGGAACGTTTAGGAAGCAAAATAGTAGAGCTTCATAAACTGAAAAAGAATTTTGGCGACAAGGTTATTTTAGACGGATTTGACTACGTTTTTAAGCGAGGAGAACGTATTGGGATTATTGGAAAAAATGGAACAGGAAAATCCTCATTTTTAAACATACTAACGGGTAAAATTCCTGTTGATGGAGGGAAGGTAATTGTAGGAGAGACTGTAAAATTTGGGTATTATACGCAGAAAGGAATCCAAATAAAAGAAGGACAGAAAGTTATTGAAGTCATTAAAGAATTTGGAGAAGAAATACCGTTAACGAAAGGAAGAAGAATTTCTGCAGCCCAGTTATTAGAACGATTTTTATTCGACCGAAAAAAGCAACACGATTTTGTAGAGAAATTAAGTGGAGGAGAGCAGAAGCGTTTGTATTTATGTGCGGTGTTAATTCAAAACCCTAACTTTTTAATTCTTGATGAGCCTACCAATGATTTAGATGTGGTAACGCTAAATGTATTAGAAAGCTTTTTACTGGATTACCCAGGGAATTTAATGGTAGTATCGCACGACCGTTATTTTATGGATAAAATCGTAGATGGATTGTTTGTTTTCAAAGGAGAAGGAGAAGTAGAGAATTTTCCAGGAAATTACTCGGATTACAGAGCATATGAGAGTTCTTTGCCACCAGAACCTAAAGAAGAGAAAACAGTTGCAGAAAAGCAAGAAAAAGCACCTCAAAAAGGAAAGCTGAGTTATAATGAAAAGCGTGAGTTTGGTCAGTTAGAGGTTGATATTGAAAAGTTGCAGAAAAAGAAGGTGAAGTTAGAAGAACAATTTACCAATGGAGAAATAGCAATGGACGATATCAATGAAAAATCGCTTGAATTACAAGAAATTATTGAGAGCTTAGAAGAAAAGGAAGACCGCTGGTTTGAACTTTCAATGAAGTTGGAGGGATATAATTATTAGAAAGTGCGTGAGTTTTTCTTATTAAAACATTCAAAAAAGATGCTTAGTTACAAAAATAGTAGTTTCTAAGCATGTTAAGATAGAAACTACTATTTACCTCATTGGATGTTAATAACATCTTAGCTCTCCCGGAACGCAGACAGATTGTTGACAACTAAATATTGTATAACAACCAGAACCATCATCTTCTACGGTATGATCATAACAATCATCAGCTGTTTCGCAATTATTAGCATAACCACCATTAATTGATTTTTGTTCCACTTTGCCTAAAATTCTCCAGTTTTTAACATCGATTTTTTTCATTATGTTATTTATTTTTAAAATTAGTTAATGTTTTAAATATAAGTTATTTAAATAGTATGTTATATGATTCTTAAAAGAAATAATCAATAAATAAGTAATATATAGTTAAACTTTTATAATATCTACATCATCTATCAAAGGCTTGTTCAAAAATCGTAATAAGAGTTGTGCAACTGCTACGGTATCGCGTTCGCAATATTCAACAATTCGAGATAAGTCTTTTTCTAGGTAATAAACATTAGCAACTTCACTGCCATCAATATCTTGTTTTGGTGACGGTATTCCTAAAATAGCAGTGAGTAACTTTAAGGATGTGTAATGTTTATAATCGCCGAACTTCCATAAATCCATGGTGTCTAAATGCGGAACTTCCCAAGGTTTTTTACCAAATAAATTGAGTTTGTTAGGTAGTTCAATTTCATTGATAATCATGCGTCGTGCGATGTACGGAAAATCAAATTCTTTTCCATTATGCGCACATAATAAATGGTTTGGATGGTTGAAATGTGTGTCTAGCAGGTTTTTAAAATCTAGTAAAAGTTTATGCTCATTATCGCCATAAAATGAAGTAACTCGTAGTTGATTTACGCCTTTTCGTTCTACAAAATAACCAACAGAAATACAGATAATTTTTCCAAACTCTGCCCAAATACCTGCTCGATGGTAAAACTCTTCAGGAGTAAATTCATCTTTTCGCTGATACTGCGTTTTTAACGCATACAACTCTTGCATTTCAGGAGATAAATCGGTAAATAATTCTACTTCTGGAACGGTTTCAATATCTAAAAACAAAATGTTTTGTAAGTTGAGTTTATTCAGCATCTTTTTCTTTAATTAAAACATAAATAGTAGCGTTAGATAAATATTCTTCTAAGGTATTATCATCAATTTTGGATAAACTAATACTTTGAAAAACAAGCTTTACATTCAACATTTCAAAATGTTGTTCAATGGTCATTAAATCAAGGGGTAAATTATAATTTAGTTCTTGATTTTTAAGATTTTTAATCATTTCAGTACAGTCGATTTCACCTATTAAATCTTCTCCTGTAGAAATTTTTAGAATATTACTTCTTTCAGTTAAAGTAAGTTGGTACTGATTTATAGAGTTTTTATTTTCGTGAAGATTGATGTACAAACGTTTTAAAAAATCATAGTTTTTAAGATCTAACGTTATATTAAAATCATCCAAATTATAATAATAGGCTCTATAAGGTTTCTCAGGATTATCTGTTACCTTAATATCTAAACTATCCATTAATTTTTCTTGTAGTTGCCAATGACTTTCAGTTTTAAATGTTGTTTTAGGGTTGTAGCCTATGGTTGTTGCAACCTTCTCTAGCTCGTCTTTTTCATTTAGGTAACGAATAATAGAACGGAGTTGATTCTTCTTTTCAAAAGTGGTTGAAAAATCAGTATTTTTAATATCGGTGTACACTTTTTCAAATCGTTGAACTTGACTTTTAGTAGATATAGAAAAAGCACCCCAAAATCCGAAGGAAACTAGCAAGGTTATAATTGCTAGATTTAGTGGGAATATTTTAATTCTTTGTTGTTTGCTAAAAATCATGTACAATGTCATGGCTAAAATCCAGAAAGCAAGCACAAGTACGAAATAGCGATTTTCGGTAATTCCATATTCATTAACACGTCTAAAAATAGCCACAAAAAGTAATCCGATTAAAGGTAATAACAAGTAATAAAACCAAGGGTGAAATCTTCTAATAGCACGTGAGTTAATTGTTTTTTGAATAGGATTGATAAGTGTTTGAACAATAAAACCTAAAAAAGACAAAGCAATTACCAAGTATGAAACCCATCCTTTAGGTAAATTCCAATTAATAACAATTTTTAAACTGTATGCATATAAAATGATGAGGTATAAAATAACCAATGGAATTAAAATATACTTTACTAAAACTTCTAAAGCCTTGGTGTAGTTAATAGCAAGTTGATTGTGAATATCCTTTGGAAAATCAGAAAGGTAAATCCATGTGTTTACAATACCTATACAAATTACAAAGACTTGTAAAAAACGGTCACCCTTAACATCAACATTGAACAAATGTTTAACAGCAAGCAAAGCTAATACAACTCCTAAATAAAGAATTAGTGAAAAGAATAGGCTTCTAACAATAGATATAAAAACAGCTTTTAAATAATTAAAATACGCCGATTTATTCCATTTTGTTATAAAAGGAGCAATCATCAGAAACAAATGACCTGCTATAAAATAAAGAAAGAATCGTATGATTGAAGTTTTATCTATCCGATATGTATCAATATCAATACTAAAATAAAAACCTATTAAGAAGCCAAGAGTAATTAAAAATACCCAATAATTTTTCTTTTTAAATTGTTCTAGAAAAAAACGTGTGGCTATCAACCAACTAATTCCTAAAGCAAAAATTAGAATAATTATTCCTGTAGAAATATTATCAAAAGTATCATTTTCGATTACAAATAAAGTAAATAATGTACCGACAATTGCCCAAGAAAGTGTTATGGGAAAACGTTTAAAAGCTTCTTTTGTCTTAGAAGTTATTTCACCAAGCGAGGGTATGAGTTTCATAGAATTTCTTTTTATAAATATACAAAAACAAAGAAAAAATGGAAAGTATTGTGCTTTATGAGGCGTTTTTTTAAGGAAAAGTTTATTAAATATTAAATGAACGTTAAGTTAAGCATGTGTATCAAGGGTTTATTATTTTATGATTACTTTTGGGTAACATAATATAAAGAACTATGAATACTAGCGATATTAAGATTCTACTAGTAGATGATGAACCAGATATTTTAGAAATTGTAGGATACAATTTAAAATCGGAAGGATATCAGGTATTTACTGCCAATAATGGGGCAGAAGCTGTAAAAACAGCAAAGAAAGTGACTCCACATTTAATTTTACTAGATATCATGATGCCAGAAATGGATGGTATTGAAGCTTGTGAAAAAATTAGAAATATAAAATCTTTGGAAGATGTTTTAATTTCTTTTTTAACTGCTAGAGGAGAGGATTATTCACAAGTAGCAGGATTTGATGCAGGAGCAGATGATTATATTACTAAACCTGTAAAACCTAAAGTACTTATAAGTAAAGTAAAGTCACTATTACGTCGTTTAAAAACAGAAGAAAAAGCAGATACAACTACTAAAATTGGAGATATTATTATCAACAGAGACGAGTATGTTGTTTTTAAAGGAGATGAAAAAATAGCGTTACCAAGAAAAGAGTTTGAACTATTTTCTTTACTAACTTCAAAACCAGGAAAAGTATTTAAAAGAGAAGTAATTTTAGATAGTGTTTGGGGAAATGAAGTTGTGGTTGGAGGTAGAACTATTGATGTACATATACGTAAACTACGCGAAAAAATAGGAGATAACTATTTTAAAACGGTTAAAGGAGTAGGATATAAGTTTGTGCTAGACGAAGCAGATAAATAATTTTAAAACTCAAAAAATAATAAGTAGATTGCTAGCTAGCAATCTATTTTTTTATCTATGGTAAAAATAAAAAAAACATACAGATACGCCCTTTGGTCGGCATTTTATTCTACGTTATTATCGTTGATAATAGCAGTATTATCGTACCTGTTTTTAGTTAATATTTTAGGAATTGGCGCAGTTATCGTTTTTGGTATTGCCATGTTTATTGTGTCGTTTTTTGTAATACAATATCGAGCAGAACACTTTATTTACCAACGAGTAAGAAAGATGTATGAAGATATTTCTATTTTAGATATCAACGATTTAAAAAGAAAGAAAGTAACGACAGATGTTGAAGAGCTTACTAAAAGCGTACAAGAATATGTTGAAGGAAAGAGTGAAGAAATAGCTCATTTAACGCAACGAGATTCTTTTCGTCGTGATTTCTTAGGAAATGTAGCACATGAGTTAAAAACACCATTATTTACGGTGCAAGGATATATTTTAACGCTATTAGAAGGTGCTGCAGATGATAAAGAAATTCTTGCTAAATATTTAGATAGAGCTAATAAGGGTGTAGAGCGATTAACCTCTATTGTAAAAGACTTAGATATGATTGCTAAGTTAGAAACAGAGGGAATGAAAATGAATATACAAACATTCAACATTATTGAGTTGATTCAAAATGTGTTTGATTTGTTTGAAATGAAAGCTAAAAAGAGAAACATCACACTGCGTTTCGATCGTGTGTACGATTTTCCTCACTTAGTAAAAGGAGATGTTGAGCGAATTGAACAAGTACTAATAAACTTGGTCGTAAACTCAATAAAATACGGTAGAGTAGGTGGTGTAACCACCGTTAGTGTTGAACCGTATAATCAGAACAAGTTTATCATTAAAATAAACGATAATGGCGAAGGAATTAAGCAAGAACACCTTTCTCGTTTGTTTGAACGTTTCTATCGTGTAGATCAAAGTAGATCTCGTGAACAAGGAGGATCTGGATTAGGGCTTTCTATTGTAAAGCATATTATTGAAGCGCATAACGAAACCATTCTTTTAAAGAGTAAATATGGAGAGGGTTCAGAGTTTTCGTTTACCTTAGAAAAGGCAATGAAATAAAAAAAGGAGTTGATTATCAACTCCTTTTTTTATTACTATTATTTTAAATCGAATCCAATGTCTCTTCGATAATTCATTTTATCAAAGGTTATTTTATCGATGCTCATATATGATTTTTCTAAGGCTTCTTCAATAGAATCTCCAAAAGAAGTAATTGCCATCACACGCCCTCCATTTGTAACTACTTTTCCTTCTTTTAAAGAGGTTCCTGCATGAAAAACAATCGAATCTTCTACTGTATCAAAACCTAAAATTTCTTTTCCGTTTTCGTAAGCTTCAGGATATCCACCAGAAACTAACATTACAGTAGTTGCAGTTTGTGGAGTTACTTCGTAAGATTTTTCTCCTAAAGTTTGCGTAGCTACCCCTTCAAACAACTCTAGTAAGTCTGATTGAATACGAGGTAATACTACTTCCGTTTCAGGATCTCCCATACGAACGTTGTATTCAACCACAGATGGATTTCCATTATCATTCATCAATCCGATGAAAATAAATCCTCTGTAATCAATTCCGTCTTTTTGTAAACCGTCAATTGTTGGTTTAACGATCAATTCTTCCACTTTCGTTAAAAAATCATCCGTAGCAAAAGGAACAGGAGAAATAGCGCCCATACCGCCTGTATTTAGCCCTGTATCACCTTCTCCAATACGTTTGTAATCTTTAGCAGATGGTAAAATTTTATAATTTTTTCCGTCAGTTAAAACAAAAACAGATAATTCTATTCCTTTTAAAAACTCTTCAATAACTACAGTTGATGAAGCACTTCCAAATTTTTGATTGGAAAGCATTTCTTCTAATTCTGCTTTAGCTTCTTTTAAATCGTTTAAGATTAAGACTCCTTTTCCAGCAGCTAATCCATCTGCTTTTAATACGTAAGGAGGATCTAACGTTTCTAAGAATTTTTTTCCTTCAGCTAAAGTTTCAGTAGTAAAAGATTGATAACGAGCTGTAGGAATATTGTGTTTTTCCATGAACTGTTTCGAAAAATCTTTACTTCCTTCTAATAAAGCACCGTCTTTTTTAGGTCCGATTACTGGAATGTTTTTCAACTCTTTATCAGCTAAGAAAAAGTCATGAACTCCTTCAACTAAAGGTGCTTCAGGACCTACAACTACCATATTGATATCGTGTTGTAAAACGGTTTCTTTTACCTGTACAAAATCAGTTGGGTTGATAGCTATATTTTTAGCAATTGCATCAGTTCCTGCGTTACCAGGAGCTACAAAAAGGTTGTTGATTTTTGTGCTTTCTGAAAGTTTTTTAGCAAAGGCGTGTTCTCTACCGCCCGATCCTAAAATTAGAATATTCATTGTGTGTGTTGTTGTATTGTGAGTGCAAATATAAAATAAAGAAAAAAGGCTATGAGCAAAACCAGTCTTTAAAATTGCATAAAAAGTAAAAAAGACCTCTTTTTAAACTAAAAGAAGCCTTTTTTATTTTTGATAGTCGTTCAACGACTAGAATATTTGCTCAAGTATTTTTTGTGTAATAGCGTAAGTTGGTGTTACTCCGCTCATTCCAAGCCCACCAGAAGCAAGTGTTGCACCAGTTTCTAACGGATTATCAGATGCGTAATATGCGTAGCGCACTTTTACATTTTCTGAAATATTCCCTCTAATTCTTGAAGCTGATTGAATGGCTTTTTGGTAGTGTGCACCTTCCATTTCTAATCCGATTACATTCCAGGTAGAATCGTGGAAGAATTTTAATAAGTCTTTGTTTTGAAGCGATGTTCCAAGTACAGTAATCATAGCTCCATCAAAAACTTGAACACCAAAACCTTCTAAATCTTCTTTTGATAATTCATTTTTAAACGGATAATTATCAGCAGTTCCTTCAAAAATATGTGAAGAAGGAATCATGATATCTCCTTTTCCGCCTTCTAAAATACCAGCTTTCCCCATAATAGAAACCGATTGAACATCTAAATGGATTGTTTTACCTCCTGTTTTATAGGGTTTTAACAATTCATCCATGGTTTCAAAAGCTTGCTCACCAAATGCGTAATCCATCACGATAATTACAGGTTTTTCTCCAACTGAATTTACTTTGTTAAAAGAGTTGGTGTCAAAATCAATTTTATCAGTGTCGATCACTTGTACATTGATATTGGTTCCTGAAGTATCTTTAATATAAATCAACCCGTTTTCCGAAGCATAATTTTTTACAGCAGATTGTAAAGCACTACTGTTAGAGTTACTTAATAATTCAAATAACTGAAAATCTTTGTGTTTTTTTGCTTCTTTAGGCAACGCGTTTTTACCATAAATACTATTCATTACACTGTGCATGTTTGCACTGATGATATGGATAGGACGTTCTATCAATCCGTTATCTAACAAGACTTTTTTGATGCTATTCGCCCATAATTCACCGTAATAATGATGACCGATTTCTTCAGTTAACACAGAGCTGAATTTTATAGAACGTTTTTGATCGTATAAAGATTCGTTAATGGCTAGTTTACCTAACCAGTAAATTAAATGGAAAAATCTATTCGGATTTTCTTCTGTAGAAAAGGTGTTATATGCGTCGTAAATTTCGTCGTAGGTTCTCCCTAAAATGTTACCAAGATGGACTACAATTACATCTTTTTCTTCATCAGTAAGAGTTTTGTTATGTAGTACGATATCTTCTAAGAGTAACCATTCGCGAATGAAGCTTTCTCCGTTGTTAATTACAACACGATCTTTTATTTTATGAGACTCGATAAATAAAAATGTCAAGTGTGTTAGAATATCATAAATTTCTGAACGACCACGCGTAATTTCGATATTCATTTGGTTTTTATCAATACGATAGCAGTTTCTCCTTCTTTTAGGAGGTACAATCGCTTTGAATTTAGAATTTCGATAGCCTTCGTCGGCGGTTAAGTAAATAAATTGACATTCTTCAATTCCTTCAGGTAAACGTTCAATAACGTACACCAATCCGTTTAATTCGGTTTTGTCTTCAGCAATCGACCCATAAATTTCTGGGCGTAATGATAAAAGTGATTTACGTAAAGTTTCACCTGAAACTCCCATCGGTTTATAAAAACCACGACTAAAGAGGTGTCGCATTGAGATGTATAAACGCTCAATAGCGCTTGTAGATTCGTGTGCTCTTGTACGTTCTTTTTGGATAGGTTTTGACATATGTTTTTAAAGTACAAATATACAAATTATATTCTGGAAGCTATTTTTCTAAAATACTGTTGTACTTTTTGGTATCGTTTAACAGCGTAACAGCATTTTTAATAGTGATATCATTTTTAAATAAATGTTTATACATTCCTTCTTTGTAGGTGTAGCGCTCAACTATTTCATTTTCAATTTCCTTTGAAAGCAAATCTTGATTTTCTACAATCTTTGCAACCTTTATAGCTTTTAATTGTTGAATGATTGTAGTGTATTCTGGAGTAATAATTTTATTGTTTTCTACCGACTTGTATGCAGACTGAAATAACCTTTCTTCATTAGAAACAAAAGCGGTGTCTTTACGAAGTAAATATTCTTTAAAGCTATTAAAATCCTTAGATGTAAACGTGTAGTTTTCGGCAGATAAATTAGGGTTTTGATAAGTGAAATCGGTTACAAAATTAAAGATGGTTCTTGATTTAAGTAATTCATCAGTCTCTTCAGTTTTTTTAGAAAAGTCATTAATAATATCAGGAGTTACACCGCCCCCATCGTATACTTTTCTTCCGTTTTTAGTAGTAAATTCATTAAGAGTAGTATCTGAAAACTTAGGCACTTTACCTGTTTTAGGATCTCTATTAGCATAATCTAATTCTTGAATACAACGCCCGCTAGGAGTGTAGTATTTAGAAATAGTAATTTTCATTTGAGTTCCGTAACTTAAATCAAAGTAACGCTGAACTAAGCCTTTTCCAAAAGAACGTTCTCCCATAATTACTGCTCGGTCATAATCTTGTAAAGCTCCTGAAACAATTTCTGAAGCTGAGGCAGAACGACCATTTATCAACACTACAATAGGAATATTGGCATCTAGCGGATCTTTGTTAGTTTTATAAGTTCTATTATTTTTTTGACTTTTACCACGAGTGTCTACAACTTTTAATCCCTTAGGTATAAAAAGGTTTGTAATATTAACAGCGTCATATAAAGATCCACCAGGATTGTATCGTAAATCAAATACGAGTTTTGTCATCCCTCTTTTTTTAAGGTCGGCAAAAGCGTTTACAACACCTTCTGTAGCTTTTTGACTTATAAATCGTGTTAAAACAATGTATCCGGTTTCAGCATCAATCATGTCGTAAAAAGGAACTGGATTTATAACAACTTTATCAAGTTCTACTGATATGTTTTTTGTTGCTCCGTTTCTATTTATTCTTAAAGAGAGTTTTTTACCAGGAACTCCTTTCAGCATTTGTGAAAATTGGCTTCTTTCTGTGCTAGATAACTCCACGTCGTTTACAGTAGTAATAATATCACCTACTTTTAATCCTGCTTTATCGGCGGAAAAGCCTTTGTATACTTCAGAAATAACAATTCCTTTGTTTGTAGTAAAAGAAGAAATACCTAAACCACCATATTCACCTTCACGACTAATACGAGCATCTTCTACATCTTGTTCGTTAAAGAAGTTTGTGTAAGGATCTAAGTTTTGAAGCGTGTTTTTTATTGCCTTATCAGTAAGATCCCCAGGATTAATTTCATCAATATAATTGATGTTTAATTCTTTAAAAAGGTTGTTATAAATTTCAATTTGTTTAGCGATCTCAAAAAAACGAGATTGAAAAGAAAAGAAAAGAGAGATGATAATGAGGGAACCTAAAATAAGTATTGTTCTATTTTTCATCTTGAGTAATTTCTGTAATAAACTGTGTTAATAATTTCTTCATTTTATGCTCAATATCAGCATATTTCCATTCATCTCTTGCAAGATAAGAAATCATAAACACATATTGTTTATCTACAGCCTCATAAATTGTATGTTTTTCTTTTCGGTAAGTTTCTCGTAATAAACGTTTAATTCGGTTTCTGTCTACTGCTTTTTTAAAATTACGTTTTGGAACAGAAACCCCTACTTGTGCAGGAAATTTAGAGGTGTGTTCGGCTTGTATATATACCATTCGAAGCGGAAAAACTTTAATAATTTTTCCTTCTTCGTAAAGCCTACCTATCAGCTTTTTACTCTTTAACCGTTCCTCTTTTCCTAAAGTAAATCTCATCGGTACAAACATACGGAAACCCTAGAAAAAAATCATTTTTTTAATTACATTTGAAAGAATTCTAAAACTCGACTAACTATGGATTTATTTCAAGCTCCAGATTATTATAACATTGATGATTTATTAACTGAAGAACATAAGCTTGTCAGAGACGCTTCTAGAGAATGGGTAAAACGTGAAGTTTCTCCTATTATTGAAGAATACGCACAAAGAGCAGAGTTTCCTAAGCAAATAATTGGAGGGTTAGCAGAAATTGGGGCATTTGGACCGTATATTCCTGAAGAGTATGGAGGAGCAGGATTAGATCAAATTTCATATGGTTTAATTATGCAAGAAATTGAAAGAGGAGATTCAGGAGTGCGATCTACTGCCTCTGTCCAATCTTCATTGGTAATGTATCCAATTTATAAATACGGAAATGAAGAGCAACGTAAAAAATACTTACCAAAATTAGCTTCAGGAGAATGGATGGGGTGTTTTGGTTTAACAGAACCAAATCACGGAAGTAATCCGGGAGGAATGGAAACTAAGTTCAAAGATATGGGTGACCATTATTTATTGAACGGAGCAAAAATGTGGATTTCTAACGCGCCGTTTGCACAAGTAGCTGTGGTATGGGCTAAAAATGAAGAAGGACGTATTCACGGACTAATTGTAGAGCGTGGTATGGAAGGTTTTACAACTCCAGAAACACATAACAAATGGTCGTTAAGAGCTTCTGCTACTGGAGAGCTAATTTTTGACAATGTAAAAGTTCCTAAAGAAAACTTGTTGCCAAACAAATCTGGTTTAGGAGCTCCGTTAGGATGTTTAGATTCTGCTCGTTACGGAATTGCTTGGGGTGCTATTGGTGCTGCGATGGATTGTTACGACACAGCGTTGCGTTATACGAAAGAACGTACTCAGTTTGGTAAGCCTATTGCACAATTTCAACTGCAACAAAAGAAGTTGGCAGAAATGATTACTGAAATAACGAAAGCGCAATTATTAGCTTGGAGGTTAGGTGTGCTTCGTAACGAAGGAAAAGCTACATCAGCACAAATATCTATGGCGAAGCGTAATAATGTAGATATGGCTATTAATATTGCCAGAGAAGCGCGTCAAATGTTAGGAGGTATGGGAATTACAGGAGAATATTCAATAATGAGACACTCAATGAATTTAGAAAGCGTAATTACCTACGAAGGAACTCACGATATACATTTATTAATTACGGGATTAGATATTACCGGATTAAATGCTTTTAAATAAAAAAAGAAGAAGAAGCACTCAAACGTTAAACCACTAACACATTATTATAGAGTGCTTCTTCAATCAACTATTAAAACTAAAGTTTACCCACTTTAAGGGTTTTAAAATACTTCCACCTTTCAAATGAAGCTATTTTATAGCTTTATTTATTTTTAGAAATAATCTAATTATCTTTTTTCTTCCCTCCGTTAACAAGAATTAAAAGAGCGGTAACTAAACCGATACAAACCAATCCGAAAACAACCATCATAATGGTTCCGTTTGTCCAAGATACTAATGGAATATTTATTAATTGTGTCATTTTTCCTTATTCTTTGTTGTCTCAAAAATATAGGGAAGAAGGAAATTAAAACATGATATTTATCAGGATTTTGAAAAAAGCGGTAAGATTACAGTAAAATAAAACTTAATTAACTTTACTTAATTAGGCCATAAAAAATAAGCTATTATAAAGAACAGTACTACTTCAATAAGGTTTAACAAAATTTTGTCCTTAACAATTTTAAATAGAATATAATCGATAAGTAAAATGAACAAACCGATTAAAATAATTGCTATAGCAATTAAAGGCCACAACCCAAAACGATCATCTTTTGTATCATAATCTACGAAGTGTATAAAAGGCACAAATGCGATAAGTATAAAAGAGAGTATTAAGAAGAAGGTAATACGTTTTGCAGAAAGTAACTTTTTCATGTCATCATAGCTAAAAATAAAGGTTAGTTTACTTTTTAAGTAGTGTATCTAATCCGTCAATGCTCGTTTGATTTTTATCGTTCCAATATTGTTCGATTCCTTCTTTACCTTTTTCAGAAGCCCAATCATTTAGTTGGTTTCGCTCTCCTTGGTATTCATAAAATGGAAGCGACATTCCGCAAGAGGTTTGTACACTTTCAACTGAAACAATAAATATTTGACGTGTACCAGGAAGGGAAGGAAACAAAGAGATATAATCATCCCATTCATCATTAATTGGAAGGACTTCTTTAGCTTTTCCGTATAGTCTTAGTATGTTAGGAGCATCTTCAAAAGCACAAAACATAATTGTTATTCGATTAGTGTCTAATAAATGAGCTGAGGTTTCATTTCCACTACCAGTAACACTTAACCAAGCTACCGTGTTTTGATCAATCACTCTAAAAGTATCCATTCCTTTAGGAGAAAGGTTAATTCTTCCATTTTTAGGGGCTGTAGCAACAAAAAATAGTTTTTGTGCTTCGATAAATTGTTGGATTCTGGTAGTTATTTTATCGTAAAATTTAGCCATGATTCTTTTTTTAGTCAATCCAATCTTTGGTACGTTCAACAGCTTTTTGCCATTTTTTGTACAATCGTTCTCTTTTTTCTTTAGTGAATGAAGATACAAATTTTTGGTCTATTTTTCTTCTATTTATAATGTCATCTTGTTTCCATAAACCCACACAAATTCCTGCTAAATAAGCAGCTCCCATCACTGTTGTTTCTATTTCTTCAGGACGTTCTACGGTCACATTTAAAATATCTGCCTGAAACTGCATTAATAAATTATTAGCGCAAGCACCGCCATCAACTTTTAAAGAAGAGAGGGGTAAAAGGCTGTCTTTTTGCATTACATCTAAAATATCTTTGGTTTGATAGGCTAAAGATTGCAGTGTGGCTTTAATTAAATGGTTTTTTCCAGTATCACGAGTTAATCCAAAAACAGCTCCTCTAGCATACATATCCCAGTATGGAGCACCCAAACCAGCAAAAGCAGGAACTACATATACAGGATTTTCATCAGTAACTTGTTCAGCAAACAGCTCGCTTTCTTCCGCGCTGTTTATTATTTGTAAACCATCACGTAACCATTGAATAGCAGAACCAGCTACAAACACACTTCCTTCGAGTGCGTAATACACTTTATCGTTAATTCCCCAAGCAATGGTAGAGATTAAACCATTTTCAGAATATTCTAGATTTTCACCTGTATTCATTAACATAAAGCAACCAGTTCCGTAGGTGTTTTTAGCTTCTCCTTTCTTAAAACAAGCTTGTCCAAATAATGCAGATTGCTGATCGCCAGCAATTCCAGCAATCGGAATTTGAACTCCGTCCAACTCATAATTTCCGAAGTGAAAAGAAGAAGGTTTTACTTCAGGTAACATAGAAAAAGGAATGTTCAACTCGTTTACAAGTGTTTTATCCCAACAGAGGTTTTTAATATCGTACAACATAGTACGAGAAGCGTTGCTATAATCGGTAGCATGTACTTTGCCATTGGTTAAATTCCATAGTAACCAGGTATCAATAGTTCCGAAGAGTAAATTTCCTTTTTCTGCTTCTTTTTGAGCTCCTTCAACATGATTTAAAATCCAGTTAATTTTAGTGGCAGAAAAATAACTATCAATAACTAATCCGGTTGTCTTTCTAACATAGTTTTCTAGCCCCGTTTCTTTTAATTGTTCACAAATATTAGCAGTACGTTTATCTTGCCAAACAATGGCATTATAAATAGGTTTTCCTGTGTTTTTATTCCAAACAACAGTAGTTTCTCTTTGGTTTGTAATTCCGATTCCTGCAATTTCAGAAGGCGAAATTTTAGCTTGTTGAATAGCTTTTTGCAGGGTGTAAAGTTGTGTTTGTAAGATTTCGGCAGCATCGTGTTCTACCCAACCAGATTGAGGAAATAATTGTTGAAATTCTTGTTGAACTTTAGCAACAATTTTTTCTTCATTATTAATAATTACGGTACGACAACTTGTGGTTCCTTGATCTAAAGCAATAATGTATTTATGAGTCATTTAAACGTAAAATGATTAAACGCCTAATTTACAATTTTACCCATAGTAACAAAAAAACCTTCTAGATTTTCTAGAAGGTTTTACACTTGTTAGTTTGGTTAGCAAACTTTTAGTGTCTCAAAGCATATCCAGCCCCTTCACCGAATTTGGTTAATACTGAAAGAATAGTAGTTAACCCTTTGCTTGTTTTACGTAGTAATAGTTTCCCCATTTTTAAAATTTAATTAATTCCCCTTTAATTAATTGTCATTAAATAATGAACACTACAAATGTATATGAGTAAGTTGTGTTAAAAAAAGGTATTTCCGCAGGAAGAAATGCAATATTCCGAAAAGACATAAAAAAAACCTTCTAGATTTTCTAGAAGGTTAGTTTTCCCCTTAAATGTCTTTTTTCCAATTAATTTTGAAAAGAAGATGTCGCAAATTTAAAAAGGTATTTTGTGTTAAAAAAAGGTATTTCCGCAGAAAAAAATGCAGATTTATGCAAACGAGTTATTTAAAATAAAAAAAAGCCTCTAGGGAACTAAAAGCTTTTACGTTTTTTCTCTTTTTCAAAATTCTCCCAACAAGATCTGAATTCTCCTGCGAAATTATAGGTTCGTTTTAAGGGAGAAAAGAGGAAAACCGTAAAATGAAATGTATTTTTCCGCAAATTTAATCTACGATACCAAGTTCTTTGGCTTTAAGAACTAAGTCTGTATTGTTATTTGCTTGTAAATCAGTTCTTAACTTTGAAAGTTTACTTTCTATAGATCTAACTTTAAGTAAAGAACCATCGTTCTTTTTTATGAGTCCTTCTAGGTTAGAAATTTTAGCATGCCTAGGAAGTTCTTTTAAAATTTGAATGGCAACATCGTCCATTTGAATTTCAACTAAGGCTCTTTTTAAGAGTTTTTGGTGTATTTCATGTGTATAATACACCTCACCTTTAAGCATTTTTTGAATAGCAAAATTTAGTTCATCTGTGCTGCAATTTCCTTTTAAAATATACGCAGAAGGATTTAAATTGTGAATTACATTAAAAACTCTGTTTGTTTCAGAGTGCCCTGTTATTACACCAACTTTAATAGATATTTCTTCTTCTTGAATTGCTTTTATCAACGCTTCACCACCATCTAAATTGCTGTTTTGACTTTGATTGTCGAAACTTAAATCAGTAAAAACAAGTTGAAAAGGGGTTATTTGTATGTTCGATTTTATTTTTGAAAAAGCCTCATCACAAGAGTTAGCTGTTTCAATTTCTAGACCATCTATATTCTTTAAACACGAAAGAATACCTTCAATTATTAATTGATGGTCATCAACTAAGAGGATTTTTGTTAGTTCAGACATTTAAGGGTATTTGAATATGGGTTTGGGTTCCTTTACCTACTTCACTAGTTATGGTTAACGTTCCGTCTAACTCTTCAACACGTTCTTGTAGGTTTTGTAAACCGATACCTTTTTTACTGATTTTGGTATTAAAACCAACACCATTATCAGTAATATTCAAATGTACATATTTTTTGTGTACCGAAAAATCGATAGTTATAGTACTTGCCTTAGCATATTTTTTACAGTTTTGAATGCTTTCACGAGTACTTAAATACAGTAATCGTTTTATAGAATTGTCAATAGTAGTCCAATCATAATCTCGAATACCGTAGACTTTTATTTTAAAATCTAACTCAAAATAATCGCTTACTAAATTGATAATTTGATCTTTAAAAGATACTTTATCAAAACTTATACTACTTAATTGATGTGATAAGTTTCTTACATTTTCTTTTACAGCGTTTAGCTTTACAGCTTCTTCTATTAAGTTTGATTTTTCTAGCTTTCTGTGTAATAAACGTAAATCACCAGCTACTTCGTCGTGTAAAGATTTAGCAATTTGTTGACGTTCTTGTTCCCTTGCTTCTACTTTTTGTAACTGGGCTTGATACAATATTTTTCGTTTACGTTGAAAGTAAAACAACACACTAAACCCTGATAATAAAAGACCACTTAAGGCAGCTAACCAACCAATGGTTTTTTGTTGTTTTTGGTAAGTAATTTCTGCTTGCTTTTGTTGGCTTTCTGTTTTTAAAACAACATTTTCTTTTTCTTTTTTATCTGTTTCATACCTGATTTTAGCAAACTGATTTTTTAACTGCCTTTCTTTTTGAAATAAACTATCGTTTAGGCTAATGTATTCTCGTAAATATTGTTTTGATTGTTCTCCTGTAGTAAGCTCGGAAAGGTTTTCCAAGGCTTCTAACCAACGTTTGTTGTTATGAGCTTGTTTAGCATATTGTAAAGCTTTATAATTATGAAATAAAACTTTATTTTTATTACCTAGCACTTTATAATAATCAGCTAAATTTACATGAGTTGTACTTAGTCCTCTCAAATTATTTTGTTTAATTCGAAAATCTAGAACTTCATTATATTGTTGTAATACCTCTTGGTTGTGATTTCCTAGTAAAAAATTACTTGAAGCAAGGTTTTCTAACAATAGAGCATGTTGAGTTGGATATTTGTATTTGATACTATCAAAAGCCAATCCTTTTTTAAAATAGCTAATAGCTTTTTGGTGTTGCTTTTGTCTTTGATAGAGAAGGCCAATATTATTAGTTATATATAAATAACCAATATTATTTTTATTGAGTTCATTGTAAGAAAGGGCTATGTTATAGTAATCTAAAGCTTCTTTTGGTTGACTTAGTTCTTCCGCTACTAAACCCAACGCGTTGTACGTTCTCTCTAAATATATATAAGAGTTTATAGGCTCTAAATATTGTAAAGCTTCAATTAAGCTAATTTCAGCTCCTAAATAGTCTTTAGTTTCTTTTTGTATGAAAGCGATGCTTAATAAACGGTTTCCAACAGCTAAAGAATCATTTAGTTTTTTTGAAATATCTCTAGATTGATGGTAATAAAAATAAGCACTATCAATATTTAATTTTACTCTTTGTTCTAAGGCTTTAAAATGTAGGTGTTTAGCTAATAAGGTAGAGTCTTTAGTATTATAATATAAATTGTAAATATTTGTGTTAGCATTTAAAATATCTTGAACAGAATTGTTATAAAAACCTTGCACTCCTAGTTTTATGTTTGTTTTCTTTATTAAAGAGTCTATTTTAGTCTTTTGTGCTAAACTGACAGCTTTTTTAAGTAAAGGTATTTTATCGCTTCCATAAACAGCATCTGCTTTTTTTAAATAAAAAGATATTGAATCTTGTTCCTTTTTTTGAGCAAGAACCAAAGAAGAATAAAGTAAAACACAAAAGAATAATTTATTCATTATAAAGTATAAAAACCATAACTTTTCAAAAGTAATGGTTTTTATTTTAAATTATTTTGTTATTTAAATCTAATAGAGTAAAAGAATAGTAGTATAACTACTTTCCATCATCACCTCCTTGGCCACCACCATCTCCTCCAGTGTCATTACCACCGCCAGTTGTAGGGTTGTCTACGGTATCAGGGTTTAAATTCATAGCCATTTCTTGTAAGTTTTTGTTTTCCATGTTATATAGTTTTTTAATGAAACAATTTTTTGGGCGGGGGATATCCAAATGCCTAAAATACTAGGTTTTTGGCAAAAGGGCAAATAATTAACATTACTTTTCGTAATTACATTATTTCTTCATCTTGGTAAACAAATCCCATAACACCACACCACAACTTACTGAAATATTCAACGAGTGTTTAGTTCCTAATTGCGGAATTTCAATACAAATATCTGAAGCAGATACCACTGCTTGCTGCACCCCTTTTACTTCGTTGCCAAATACTACTGCATATTTCTGATTGGTTTCTGGAGTAAAAGTATCTAACATCGTGCTATTTTCAACTTGTTCAATACTTAAAACATTTACGTTTTCGGCTTGTAGTTTTTCAACCAAATCCATAGTGTTTTCAATATGTTCCCAATCTACCGATTCAGTAGCGCCTAAAGCAGTTTTATGAATTTCTTTGTTAGGTGGTGTAGCAGTAATACCACACAAGTATATTTTTTCAATTAAAAAAGCATCCGAAGTTCTAAAAACAGATCCTACATTATTCAAACTACGAATATTATCCAATACTACAATGATTGGAGTTTTGTTAGTTTGCTTAAACTCTTCAATGGTTTTTCTACCTAGTTCGCTGTTTTTTAATTTTCTCATAAAATGGTTTTCAGGTTCAAAAGTTTAAAGTTGTGGATAACTTGAAACAAAAGAAACTCTAAACTTTTATATCTTCGCAAAACTAACCCAAAAAATCCATAAACTTGGCAAAAACAAAGGCAAAAAAGGTAACTCCATTAATGCAACAGTATAACGGAATCAAGGCAAAATATCCTGATGCAATGTTGCTCTTTAGAGTAGGCGATTTTTATGAAACCTTTGGAGAAGATGCGGTAAAAGCATCCGAAGTTTTAGGAATTATTTTAACCAAAAGAGGAAGTGGTAGTGAAAGCGAAACGGCCTTAGCAGGTTTTCCACATCACTCTTTAAATACCTATTTACCCAAGTTAGTAAAATCTGGGTTACGTGTGGCAATTTGTGATCAGTTGGAAGATCCAAAAATGACCAAAACGATTGTAAAAAGAGGAGTTACGGAGTTGGTAACACCAGGAGTCGCTTTGAATGATGAGGTATTACAATCGAAATCGAACAACTTTTTAGCGGCAGTTCATTTTGGGAAGAAATTATTAGGAGTTTCTTTTTTAGATGTTTCTACAGGAGAATTTCTCATAGCTCAAGGGAACGAAGAGTATATCGATAAACTCTTGCAAAACTTTACGCCAAGTGAAGTATTGGTTGAAAAAAAGAACAAACAACGATTTTTAGAAGTTTTTACTAACCGTTTTCATACCTTTTATTTAGAGGATTGGGTATTTCAAAAAGACTATGGAGATGAATTACTCCGAAATCATTTTAAGGTGAAAAACCTAAAAGGATTTGGAGTTCAGGAGTTAGAATACGGAATTGTAGCCGGTGGTGCTGCGATGTATTACCTATCGGAAACTCAACATAACAAAATTGAACACATACAGTCTATTAGCAGAATTGCCGAAGATAATTATGTGTGGATGGATCGTTTTACTGTAAAAAACTTAGAATTATACGGTGGTAATTCGGTGAACTCTGTCTCACTATTAAATGTGATTGACAAAACGATTTCTCCAATGGGAGGACGTTTGTTAAAACGTTGGTTAGCACTTCCACTAAAAGATTTAGAGCAGATTCAGCAGCGACATGAGTTGGTAAAATACCTAATTGACAATGATGTTTTCTTTGAAACGGTAAGCTACCAATTGAAACAAATCTCCGATATCGAACGATTGATATCAAAAGTGGCTACGGGGAAAGTGTCTCCAAGAGAAGTTGTCTTGTTGAAAAATTCGCTTAAAGCCATTCTTCCTATAAAAACTTCCGCAGAGAAAAGCGAAAATACTGCCGTTAAGTTATTGGGGGAACAAATTAACACTTGTGAAGCTTTAATTACAAAAATTACAGAGACCGTTTTAGAAGATGCTCCTGTAAATATCAATAAAGGAAATGCTATTGCAAGTGAAGTTTCAGAAGAATTAGATGAATTGCGCAATATTTCTAATTCAGGAAAAGAGTATTTAGATAGTATGCTGGCTCGTGAAACGGAACGAACAGGAATTCCGAGTTTAAAGATTGCTTTTAACAATGTATTCGGTTATTATATTGAAGTTAGAAATACACATAAAGATAAAGTTCCAGAAGAGTGGATTCGTAAGCAAACTTTAGTAAATGCAGAGCGTTATATTACGGAAGAGTTAAAAGAATACGAAGCGAAAATTTTAGGTGCAGAAGAGAAAATTCAGCAGTTAGAAACGGAGATTTTCGCCAAATTAGTACAATATATTATTGGTTTTGTACAACCTGTACAGCAAAATGCACAGAATATTGCAAAGATTGATGCATTATTATCGTTTGCTACGTTGGCAATGGAGAATAACTATGTGCGTCCGATGTTGGACGAAAGCACCGATATTGAAATCAAAAACGGACGCCATCCAGTTATTGAAAAACAATTACCTATCGGTGAAGAATATATTGCCAATGATGTAGTGTTAAACTGTAATCAGCAACAAATTATTATGATTACGGGTCCGAATATGTCGGGTAAATCGGCTATTTTACGTCAAACCGCATTGATTGTACTGTTAGCTCAGATGGGAAGCTATGTACCCGCACAAAATGCTCGAATAGGAATTGTAGATAAGATTTTTACTAGAGTAGGTGCTAGCGATAATATTTCGATGGGGGAGTCGACATTCATGGTTGAAATGAATGAAACCGCATCGATTTTGAATAATATTTCCGATCGTAGTTTGGTGTTGTTAGATGAAATTGGACGAGGAACTTCTACTTATGATGGAATTTCAATTGCTTGGGCGATAGCAGAATATTTGCATGAACATCCATCAAAAGCTAAAACTTTATTTGCGACACACTATCATGAATTGAATGAAATGACTACAACTTTTGAGCGTATCAAGAATTTTAATGTGTCGGTAAAAGAATTAGATCACAGTATTATTTTCTTGCGTAAATTGGTAAAAGGAGGAAGTGACCACAGTTTTGGTATTCATGTAGCGAAGTTGGCGGGTATGCCGAATATGGTAATTCACAGAGCGCAAAAAATATTAAAAGAGTTAGAAGAAAGTCACAAGCATCAAGAGGTAAAAGAAACCTTGAAAGAAGCACAGCATCAAGATATGCAAATGAGCTTTTTTCAGTTAGACGACCCGTTGTTAGAAGATATTCGAGAAGAAATTTTGACTACAAATATTGATACACTAACACCAATTGAAGCCTTAATGAAACTGAATGAAATAAAACGAATGTTGACGAAAAAGTAAACGCATTGCAACACGATATTAGCTTTAAACATATCAATAAACTAGCATTTCCTGCATTAGTAGCAGGTGTTGCAGAGCCTTTACTTTCTACAACCGATTTAGCCATTGTGGGGAATATTGAATACAATGCTACTGAAAGTATTGCTGCGATTGGTATTGTAGGCGCTTTTCTATCAATGTTAATTTGGGTATTCGGACAAACACGTAGCGGAATTTCTTCCATCGTTTCTCAATATTTAGGAGCTAATAAGCTTGAGGAAATTAAAAATTTACCTGCACAAGCCATTGTTATAGTGTTAGGGGTAAGTGCTCTTATTTTAGGATTGAGTTATCCGTTTGCTAAAGAAATTTTTGAGCTATATAATGCTTCTGGAACCATATTAGACTATTCGGTAGATTATTATAAAATCCGTGTTTTCGGGTTTCCGTTTACGCTCTTTACCATTGCCATTTTTGGTACATTTAGAGGTTTGCAAAATACCTATTATCCGATGATCATTGCTTTAGTAGGTACTGTTATAAATATAGTGTTAGATGTTGTGCTGGTTTATGGAGTTGAAGGATACATTCCTGCAATGCACATTCAAGGAGCAGCGTATGCAAGTGTAGCAGCTCAAGTTACCATGGCAATAATTTCTGCCGTATTGTTGTTGAAAAAGACAGATATTTCATTAAAATTCACACTACCATTTAATTCTGAAATTCCGAAGTTTATCAATATGGTGTTGAATTTATTTGTTCGAACTTTAGCACTAAATGTTGCCCTATATTTCGGAACATCCTACGCTACCGATTATGGCGATGCCTATATTGCAACGTATACTATCGGCTTTAATTTATGGCTTATGGGTGCTTTTATGATTGATGGCTATTCTTCCGCAGGAAATATTTTATCAGGAAAACTTTTAGGCGCAAAAGCATATAAAACCTTGGTCATTCTAGGAAATAGATTAATTAAATATGGTTTTTTCTTTGGATTGTTTTTAGCGTTGGTCGGATTTGTTTTGTATCAGTTTATTGGAAGAGTTTTCACCAAAGAAGCTGAAGTTTTAGAACAGTTCTACAATACTTTTTGGATTATTTTAATCATGCAACCTATATGTTCTATTGCCTTTATTTATGACGGAATGTTTAAAGGAATGGGAGAAATGAAATATTTACGAAACGTTTTGTTGTTAGCAACAGGATTGGTTTTTATTCCGACACTCTTATTTTTTGATTCTCTAGACTATAAATTATATGCAATTTGGATTGCTTTTTATCTATGGGTGATTGCCAGAGCAGTTCCATTAGTTGTTAAGTTTAGAAGTAAATTTTTACCGCTTGCTCAAAAAACGTAATTTTGAACAAAGAATAAACAAATGACTACAACTAGAGAAAACGGAAGTTTATATACGCATATTGAAAATAAAATAGCAACAGTTGAATTCGGGCACCCAGCAAGTAATTCTTTTCCAAGTGTATTGTTAGAGCGTTTAGCCAACGAGTTTGATAAATTATCAATAAACGATGAGGTTTCAATAATCATACTAAAATCGGAAGGAGACCGAGCTTTTTGTGCAGGTGCTTCGTTTGATGAATTGGTTGCAATTGATAACTTAATAGATGGAAAAGCATTTTTCTCAGGATTTGCGAATGTAATTAATGCAATGCGTCGTTGTTCAAAATTAATTATAGGGAGAGTACAAGGAAAAACCGTAGGAGGTGGAGTTGGATTAGCAGCTGCTTGCGACTATGTGTTAGCTACAGAGCAAGCCGCTATTAAACTTTCTGAGTTTACGATAGGTATTGGTCCATTTGTAATTGCACCTGCCGTAGAACGCAAAATAAGCGTAAGTGGATTAGCAGAATTAACCTTAGATGCTACTAGTTGGAAAAATGCGTATTGGGCGAAAGAAAAAGGTTTATACGCTCGTGTTTTTGAAACACAAAATGAATTGGATAAAGAGGTAGAAATTTTATCAGAAAAATTAGCATCGTATAATCCAGAAGCGTTAGCAGAAATGAAGAGAGCATTATGGAAAGGAACCGAACACTGGGAAGAATTATTAATTGAAAGAGCTGAAACTTCAGGAAAATTAGTCTTGTCAGATTTCACCAAAAAGGCTTTAGAAAAATTTAAAAAATAAGCTATGTTTTTAGTACAAGAAGAAAAAGGTTCTGCAGCTTACAATGCAGGATATGAAGTTGGGTATGAAGTAGGAAAGTGGGTAGCACAAAATCCGATATTAACGCTATTGATTGGAGTCGTAGTTTCAGTAGGTTTTGTGTGGATATTAACAAAAGTTGTAAAACAAATTCGTACTTTCGGCGAATAAAAACAAAATAGTATGGGCGGAGATTATTTATTTGCCATTTTAGCAGCAGGTGTAGCGGTAGTGTATTTCTTTAACAAATACAGAGCAAACAAGAAGTTTAAAAGAAAATAACGTATTACAATCTTTTAGTTGTCGCTTAAGACAAGCTAAAGTGAAGTAATCTTTCATCACTTCTTTTAAAATAGAGAACTTATGGGCAAGATTAGAATTACCAAGCAATTTAACTTCGAAACTGGGCATGCATTGTATGGTTATGACGGAAAGTGTAAAAATGTTCACGGACATAGTTACAAACTTTCGGTAACAGTAATTGGCTCACCAATTAGAGATACATCGAATGTTAAATACGGTATGGTTATCGATTTCGGAGATCTGAAAAAGATCGTAAAAGAAGAAATTGTTGATGTATTTGACCATGCAACAGTATTCAATAAAAACACACCTCATATTGAATTAGCCAAAGAGTTAAAAGATAGAGGGCATCATGTGATTTTGGTAGATTATCAACCAACCAGTGAAATGATGGTGATTGATTTTGCTCAAAAAATTCAATCGCGTTTACCAGAAAACATTAAACTACACGCAATTAAGTTACAGGAAACAGAAACTAGTTTTGCAGAGTGGTATGCAAGTGATAATTAATTAAAATAAGTAGTTATCATTGAAGAATAATTGTTCTTCAATGATTTACTTTCCGTTAAATTCATTCATTGTATTTGCTAATCCTGCATTGATAAATGAGGTAATAGCATTAACAGAAGTTGGAATGCGTTCAATCATGGCGCTTTCTTCTTCAGAAGACCATTCTCCTAAAACATAATCAACTTGTCTTCCTTTAGAGTAGTCAGCACCAACCCCAAAGCGAAAACGTGGATAAGCACCTGTGTTAAACTTGTCTTGGATGTCTTTTAATCCGTTATGACCACCTGAACTACCTTTTCCTTTTATACGAATCTTTCCAAAGTCGATATTTAAATCATCGGTAATAATCAGTAAGTTTTCAATTTGAATATTTTCTTTTTGCATCCAGTACTTAACCGATTTTCCGCTTAAATTCATATAAGTATTCGGTTTTAGAACAATGACTGTTTTTCCTTTAATTTTAAGTGTAGCAACATCACCTAGTTTTTCAGATTCAAAAGATCCATCGTATTCTTTTACGAAAGCATCTACTATTTTAAAGCCAATATTATGACGTGTGTTGTCATATTTCTCACCAATATTACCTAAACCTACTATTAAAAATTTCTTCATTGTATCGTCTTCTGTAGCTGTTGAATGTGTTTTAGAAAAACCAAATAATCTTTTCCAAAGTGTATTAAAAATCATAAGCCAAAAATAAAAAAAAGCGCTACACTTGGTAACGCTTTTTAAAAACTTAACGAGGTAAGTCTTATTTCTTTTCAGCTTCAGCTGCTGCTTTTGCCGCGTTACGAGACATACGAACTTGAGCAACTACTGTGTTATCTGGGTGTAAAATTGTGAAGTTATCGTTTTGTAACTTAGTTACATATAACTTGTTACCAATTTCTAACTCAGTAATATCAGCTTCGATAAAATCAGGTAAGTTAGCTGGTAAAGCTTTTACTTTTAATTTACGTAAGTTGTGACGTAATGCACCCCCTATCATAACACCTTTAGATTTTCCTACTAAACGTACAGGAATTTCCATAGTTACAGCTTTGTCTTCAAATAATTGATAGAAGTCAATGTGTAAGATATCATCACTTACTGGGTGAAATTGAGTGTCTTGTAATACAGCGTTATATGTAGCTCCTTCTAATTCAATCGTAGCAGTAAATACTTCTGGAGTATAAATTAATGATTTGAACGCTTTTTCATCTGCTGAAAAGTGAACAGGCTTGTCTCCTCCGTATAATACGCAAGGAACCTTTCCAGCATTACGTAAGGCTTTTGTTGCTTTTTTACCTACGCTTTCTCTTTGAGATCCTTTGATTGTAATTGATTTCATTACTTTGTTTATTTATTTACATTAAAAATTGATCGCTAATAGATGTATTGTCTTGAACTTTATGCATCACATCAGCGAATAAAGCGGCGCAAGATACAACTTTTATTTTAGAAATGTTCTTTTTTAAAGGAATTGTATCTGAAACGATTAGTTCTGTTAATTGCGAATTTTGAATTCTTTCATAGGCATTACCTGAAAGGATAGGGTGAGTACAAATAGCACGTACACTTTTTGCACCACGTTCCATCATTAAATCAGCAGCTTTAGTTAATGTTCCTCCTGTATCAATCATATCGTCTACAAGAATTACATTTTTGTCTTTTACCTCACCAATAAGCTCCATGTGCGCAATTACATTGGCTTTTTGACGTTGCTTATAACAAATAACTACATCACTTTCTAAGTATTTAGAATATGCGTAAGCTCTTTTAGAACCACCCATATCTGGTGAAGCAATAGTTAAATTGTCTAAACCTAAACTTTTTACATAAGGTAAAAAGATGGTAGAAGCAAATAAATGATCTACTGGTTTTTCAAAGAAACCTTGAATTTGATCAGCATGTAAATCCATTGTCATAATTCTAGTTGCTCCAGCAGTTTCTAATAATTTAGCCACTAATTTAGCTCCAATAGCTACACGAGGCTTGTCTTTTCTATCCTGGCGAGCCCAACCAAAATAAGGCATTACAGCAGTAATGTGTCTTGCAGATGCACGTTTAGCAGCATCACACATTAATAACATTTCCATTAAATTATCAGTAGAAGGAAAGGTTGATCCTACGATGAAAACTCTTCTTCCCCTGATTGATTCTTCGAAAGCAGGTTGAAATTCACCATCGCTAAAGTGAGTGGTAGTTACATTTCCGAGTTCAACTCCGTATGCATTAGCGATTTCCTCTGCTAATTCAATACTTTGTGAACAAGCAAATATTTTAGGGCTTAATTGATTTGTAGCCATTTAGAAAAGGATATTTTAGTTAGTGTTGTTGTTGGGGCAAAAATAAAACTATTTTAAGAGTTTAAAAGATATTTTAAGCGAAATATTTTATAGATTTGCACTCACTATAAGCCAAAGTGGTGGAATTGGTAGACACGTCGGATTCAAAATCCGATGCTCGCAAGGGCGTGTGGGTTCGAGTCCCACCTTTGGTACTGACTGGGAACTAATTAAGGAATTAGTTCCCTTTTTTTTTTTAGAACCTTTCAAGCCCTTGTTATATCTATTCATAAGGAGAATAGCTTCGTTTAATTCTACGGTTCGAAATTTCCCATCTGAAAAAGTTAACTTACCCGAAAAGTTCGAACTCAGTATTTGTCTTTTAATTTTAGTTGAAGCAGCATTATATAGTCTGTCTACATTTGAAATCATTGTAACTCCAAATGATAATAGTTTATCTATATCGCTTTGAAAATCTCCTAAATCTAACTTGCGTTGTTTTAATTTTATTTCTTCTAACTTAAACTTTTCACAAAAGGTGTTGTAGATATCATCTTCTATTTTTCCTGAAATGTATTTGTCTGTTAAAGATATTTTATCACTGTGTACCTGTTTTAGCCTGTTTTCAATATCCTTTATAGCTAATAGTCTATCAGATGTACTCTTTTTATATTCTTCTATCAAAACATCTTTAAAAAGGCTTATGATTTCTTCCGAGGGCTTTATCTTCTTCAATAGCTTATTAAATTCATGATGGATTATTTCAGCTTGATACCTTTCTTCACATTTACAATCTGATTTACATTCATAATATTTATAATATTTTGTATTCTTTCTCTTTTTCCCATTATTTGAGTTAGAACCGTAAAAAGGGTTACCGCATTTATCGCAAATGATGTAGCTGGTTAATGGAAAATTTTCATTTACTGTTCTAGTACTTCCTTTTTGATTGGTTTTACCATTTTTTATAAGTTGTACTTTTTCAAATATATCGTAAGGAACTATTGCTTCGTGCTGAGCTTCTATAACAGAATAAGGAGGGATATTATGTTCCTTTAAATCTATGTATCCTTTATATAAAACATTATCTAACATTCTACTAATTTGAGATTTAGATATCTTAAGTCCTTTTTCTTTATATTTCTTAACAAGATCTTTCTGGGTGTATAACCCTAGAGAATAATCATAAAATAGTTGCTTAATAAGTGGAGCTTTTTCATTTGGCTCAATATAAGTTTTTCCTTGAGAGTTTTTTGCCAAACTAAATCCTAATGGAGGTGTTTTAGTGTATCTTCCATCGCTTAGCGATGCTCTTTGTCCCATTGAGGTTCTTTGTCGAATTTTTTGTCTTTCTACTTCTGCAAAGGTAAAGCGTAAAGTTTTTATTATTTTAGCATCTGTTGAGTTTACATCTTCTTGCCACTCACTTACAAAGTTTACTTCTACACCTAAATTATTTAACTTTCGTGTCATAGTTAGAGCGCTTTCCGTATCTCTAGAAAATCTATCGTGTCTATCTACAAGAAGAACATCTATTTCTCCTTTATACTTTTTCAAATATTCTAATAGTTCAATAAACTTTGGTCGTTCAAAATTTGCTGCTGAGGCATTTTCTTGAAAGATTTTCATTAAAAGAATTGATTCTCTATCACAAAAATTATTGATGTTGTCAACTTGATTTTTAAGACTATTTCCAAGTTTTCTTTGCTCAGAAGTGCTTACTCTTGCATAACCAATAGCGCGTTTATACTTTTTCATCTACTTTATTTTGTTCAAAACAATCTATTATAATCCTAGCCTGAGAACGAAGAAAGTCTCTAATTTTCTTTTTATCCTCTTCAGTAAGCTTTTCAGAGGGGGATTCTACTATTTTTCTCCTCTTATTTCCCATTAGTTGTATTACCAGTATTAACTATATCAACTTCAATATAATCATCTATTATAATAGTCATATTAGAAAAGTTCCAATTGATAAGTATTTCTTTTAATTTACTGTTGTTCTCTAGTTCACTAGACTCTGTAATTAATCTAGTATCTCCTTTTTCCACAGTAATTCTAATTTCTTTGAAGGAGTTTGTTTTTAAGAAGAATAATAGTTTTGTTCTTTCAATATCATTGATGTTTTCTAGATAATTAAAATCAATACTAAAAGAATTATTTTTAAATACTTTAGTTACGTATTCTGTAAAGTTTACTGTGAGATGAATAGGGAATTTCCCTCTCTTAGTTAGTCTTTGATATGTTTCTATAGAAATAAAGGAAATTTCACCAGTTTCAAAAATTAACATATAATTTTCTTCACCAAATATTGTTTTTAAAACATTGTACTTGAAGTAAGTAAAATTTTTTACTTTGAAGTCTAATTGCTCACGTATGTGTTTGATTTTTTCGAGAGGAAAACCAAATTTCCTTAAATCTGCAATTAGATGCAGCCAAATGCTTTCTAGTTTATCAAACCTTTTGACTTTTCCTTTATCATCTTCTGAAATATGGACTATACCCTTTTTTATCCAATCATTTAAAAGTTTGGGTGTTATATTAACTTTTATTCCAGATTTATTTTCATGTAAGCAATAATTAAGAAGTTTGCTGTTAGCTAGCTCATAAAGGTTTTCAGAAGTATTATTAAGGATTTCATTTATTGCCTTCTCTTGAATTTTTGGAGATAGATCTTTTAGTTTGTTAATATCCATGTCTAGTAATATTTTATACAAATATATAAAATATTACCTTAGAGTAACAAAAAAATAAAAAAAGAAACCTTTAGGTAAAATTAAACTTCTATTTGAATCTCGTTCTCTATTCTTATTTCATTATAAATGGGTATGTTAGCACCTAAAATTTCTAAAGAAACGGTTAAGGCATAAGGGATTTCTTCTTTGTTTTTATCCCATCCTTTATGACCTAATACTGCAAAACTTATATCTTCTGAAAGATCATATGATTTAATTATTGCCCAATCCTTTTGAACAGTACTATTATTTCTGTTTATCCCCTTAGCATCTCCATAATCTGATCTATTATGTATTTTCCAACCGAAACTACTTAAACTGCCTCTAGCGTCTTTATCATATTCAGTATTTCTTTCTTCAATTTGTTTTAGGGCAAATTCTTTAAATTCTTCATATGACTCATTAATTTTAGAAGTTTTCCAATCTAACCATGTTGAAAGGTAAGACTTTGTTCTCTGTCTGGTTCTTCTAATTTTAGCAGTATATGCTAAGGTAACTTCAATTAAAATATCAAACTCATCACCTTGATTTCTGATTGATTCGGGTATTTTTAAAGAATAGATTTGACCTTCTTCTGCACTAATTAAGTTTGTGCTATAAAAAGTGATTCTGTGTTCTGTGTTTTTAGTAACCCTTTTCAACGAAGGTATGCCATACCCATAAAACCTTATTGCTTGCTCTGTAGGGCTTTTATATAAATCATGAGGTAATCTAGCTCCTTGTATAACCAAAGCTCTAAGAAGATTAACATTTTCTGTAGGATATAGTTTTTTTAATTGTCCAACTATATGACTTACTTTAGGTGCAGCAAAAGAAGTTCCTACTGAATCACTTCCAAAGGCAGAGCCTCCATGTAATGTTGAGTTAATTAACTCAATAGAAGTGCCATTAGAACTAATCATAAAATTTCCATCTTTTGAAACTTTATGAGTACCACCGTATTCTACTATCTCAGGTTTAATTTTTCCCCATATCCCTGTTCCAATTCTAGAAAAAGAAGAAATATCATCTTTATCACCAATTGAAGCCCAATTATCATTCTCTAGTGATAAGTGATTAATAGATCCAACAGATAAAGAAAAACTACTTTGAGCAGGGTTAGCAATTCTATAGTTGTTTTTTTCCAGATATTTTGGATAAGTATTACCGCTAGTGAATTGATGTTTTATTTCTATTTCAGGAATATTTCCTACTGAATTTATAAATAATACTCCTTCTTCATGGGTTAGTGTATCTAGCATTGCTGCCCAAGTACTCATATGTTTTAATCTATGGGGAGATGAAGAATTAATTGACAAGTTAAAAATTTTACAATCTTTATTTTCTTCAACTATACTTTTCATTAGTTCAGCAGGAAACTCATTACAAAGCATATTGTTTTTATCTAAAACTCTTAGGTTTCGTATAAAAAAAGGAAGTTGATATGGTTCTTCAAGATGTGTTATACCATCAGGATATAAAATCGCACCAGCTACTTTTGTACCATGTCCTCCTCCTTTAACTTCATCAGCTGTAGAGGAAGTTGAATTAACATAAGACTTTGAGTTTTTAGGGATTATAGATTGCTCTATATACTTATGGTTTTCCATTACACCACTATCAATAACCCCTATTTCTGGACTATCTTCATTAGGGCTTATTATTTCTAGATCGTAATTTGGTAAATCTGAAAAATTTCCTTTATTGCCTTTGATTTCATCTACTTCAGTTACTTCAAAAACAAATTGATAATTTATAACTAGGTCTTTTAATCCCTTTCCACTTATTTCTACTTCACAAGCAAAGCTATCTTCTAATTCAACAATTGTACTGGTTATATTTCCATAGTGGTTTATAAACTCTTCGAAGTGGTCTTGTCTTTGCAGCATTAAGACATCTCTATCAATAAGACTTTTTTCATATGCTTCTAGTTTTTTTTCATACCCTCTTTTTTCTGGGTTTGGAGCTTGGCCAATAGGCTTATCAAATGCGATAGAGACTTCAAGTTTATAGTTACTTTTATTGTCTATATTTCCCCACTTAGCATATAATTCTTCCGATAGTATGTATTTTGGTTTCCAAACATCTCTATTGCCTTCATAAATTTGCCAGAAATCAGCTATTTTAGCTGAGCCATAAGTGTTTTCTGCAAAATCGTTTATCTTTTCTTTTAATGTTCTAAAGTTATCCAGAGACGCACCAATTATGAAACCATTTTCTTCTTCGGAGATTATTTCAATACCAAAGCTTTCAAGGTTAAACCCTGTGTTAATTATATCAGGGTTTATTTGAAGAAAAATTGGTTGAATTTCAAGATTAATTGATGCGAGATCTAGTTTTTTTCTATTTTCATAGCTTTCACTCCAGTCTTGTTGGTAATTTGTGACCCAGCGTTGTAATTTTCCGCTATGTTCTTTACGGTTATTTTTATTCTTACGTGTTAGATCATTAGTCTCTCCACCTCCAAAGTTTCGAGCTGTACCAATTATTTTTTCTGAAAATTTTAAATGAGGAAATTTTTCCATCTAAATTACATATTTATAGCTTGATTTTCTTCTAAAGCTATATCTAGGTAATCAGTTGAAATTTCTTTACTTGAATTAATAACTGCTTTTTTAGCAGCATCGTTAGCTATCTTTACAATGATAGCATAAGATAATCCTAACATTTTTTTAGCATAATTCTTTAGGTTTATAGATTTACCTAATTTTAATGCTGAAAAAGTTTTAATTAGGAGTTCCGTAATTTCTTTTTCTGTAGGTTTAGGTAGTTCAATAAAATCATCAAATCTCCTAAATAAAGCTTTATCTAAACTTCCTTCTAAATTTGTTGTAGCAATTATTATACCTTCTCCGTCATATTCTTCCAATAAACCTAAAAGAATATTGACTATTCGATGTATTTCACCAACATCATTAGAAGAGATATTTCTTTGTTTTCCAATAATATCGAATTCGTCAAGTAAAAGTACGCATGGGTAACTTTCAATACTTTCAAATAACTTTTGAAGGTTTGAAGCAGATTCTCCTAGATAAGATGACATTATGGTATCAAACCTAACTTTATAAAAAGGAAGCCCTAAATTCCAAGCTAACCTCTCAGCGGTCATACTTTTACCACACCCCGATGAACCATAGAGCAAAATCTTTTTTCTAGGTTTAAGACCATATTTGGCTAATCTTTCTCTAGCCAGATATTCTTTTTCAATTCTTAGAATTTTATCTTCGATTTCTTGAGATAAAACCATATCTCTCCTTAAATAATCCCTTTCTATATGAGTAGCTAAAGGTAGCCTATATCTTCTGTCTAAAGGCATTTTATATACCTTTTCCTTAGCTAATTTTAGTTTAGGTTTTTTTTCTTTGGAAATGATATTTTCACTAATAATTGCGTCTAATTTATCAGCTAATCTATTATGACCTTTCCTTTTCTCATCCTCAATAATACTATAGGCAATTTTAATCAATGAAGTATTAGAATCTCCATCAATGGATTTAAACAGTCTTGTTAATAATGCCTGATTCATATTATTTTTAGTAAATGAAATTTATTTTAAATTATCACAAAATTACCACATTCTTATATAAATGACACCGTATAGATAGTGATTTTTTTCTTAAAAACCAAAAGCCTTTATTACATGTAATAGAGGCTTTTAATTTTTTAGATAAATTATAAGCTTAATTATACGATACCTTACAATTTTTAACTACAACGAGCATGTTTAAAGACTTTCCTTTACAAGTTCCAGCTATCGTTATTTTTTGCCCTTTCTGTAATTTGGATATTATCTTATTGTTTTCAGAACTGAAATAGCATGTAACATTTTTCAAGAAGTCTACTTTCAAGCTTACATAAGGTGCATTAGTAATGTCTTTTCCTATCTCGTTAATAATACCAGTAACAGCTATTTTTTTGTTTTTGTATTTTTCATCAGCAGCTACTTCATTTTTTTCGTAAGTGTCGAAAAGCTGTTTAGCAGTTACTTCAAAATCTACATTTAAAACATATGGACTATCTGGATATACTTTCTTAACATGTTTTTTATATTCTTTTAAGCTCGATATAGAAGGATAGAGAAATGTTTGGTCTTTTTTTATAGTAAACCACGAACTAACAGAATTATTAGCTTCAAAGAGCTTATTTAGAAAGGTCTCATTATTAGGATCTAATAAATTGAATATTCCTGTCATATCATATGGTTTATTAATTTCTTCTGTATCCTTATTTTCAGGATTATATATCTTACTAGAATTTCCAAAAAGATTATATTTTTTTCTATACCTCTCAAAAACATCTATAATTTCAGTTGGAATACCACCTTTTGTTTCTGTTGCCAATTGTATTGAAGAAACAGCAAAGCTCATTTTGTCTGAACTATTTTCTGATTTTTCAACATCTATAACCAAAGGTTCTTCTATTGTAAAGCGTTCTTGTCCATTAGGATTTGTATAGATGGATCTTACACCGTTATTTATTACTGTTAATAAAGGTAAATACTCGGAAGAAACCACCTTATTGATAACTAAATCGTTGTAGGTTTTGGTGTTTTTTATGTCATTTATGGTTTGTTCTCTATTCTGTAAGTTTTCTCTTGATAGTTTTTCTACTGAATTTTTGACCTTTTGTGCATATTCATAGTATTTAGAAGGTTTTTTTTCAGAATCAGAGGTAAAAGAATTGTCATTAAAAGAAGATCCATCATGTGTTTTAATAAATGCTCCTGAAATTAGTAATAGGAATAAATAGAAACCATAACGAATTACTTTATTATTCCACAGTTTAAAGTTTTCTTTAATTTTTAAAGAAATACTAGGAAAAATAACTAGACCTAAGAAGATTAAGAGTAGAGAAGGAATAAATTCTTTACGGATAAACCCACTTAAACCTGATAGGATTAATAAGATTGAAACAATTTTTTTAAAGATGTTCATTTGACTGAAATTTTTAAGAGCTTTCAGTCCCAAAAAGCTAAGATTAAAATTCACAAAAAAGCGTGGGTACTGTAACTTAAGGCTTAAGAGGTACCGCCAAGCACCCTGCACACAATAAGAACAGCCCACGCCGAAACGTGAGCATTAGTCCTAATCTTGTGTGCTTTTTAAAATTGGCGGTTTTCTCAAGCAAGATTCAAGCTAACGCTAATCTATATTTTTATTAAAATTATTTTATACTCTTATATTTCAATTTTTTGTTTTACTACAAAAAAAATTTTGTTGAATATCAAAATTACAAATTAATTGCTAACGAATGAGTTTTATATCTGTCATAAAGTATTAAAACTTGTGAAGCTGTAAATTCTTTGCCTCTTCGAGTCTTGTAGCCATTCTCATTAAGTTGTTTAGCAATCTTTCGATAGCTAAATTTTTGATTTTCTCGCATTCCTACTATTGCTAGTGTAGCCATTTTGTTTTGAGGGTTGTTTAAAGCGTTTTGTTTTATAGCTTCCGTTCCTTTTTGTCTTGCTTGTATGGTTAAATTTTGAGGAGAGCCAAGTTTTACCCCTTTTTTGCGAAGTTCTGTAAGTGCTAACTTTGTTCTTTTACTTATAAGCTCTCTTTCTTCCTGCGCCAATACAGCAAGTATTCCGATAGTTAAAGAATTAGCATCAGGCATATCGGCACAAACAAAATTTACATTACTTTCTTTGAGCATATAAATAAATTGTACGTTTCTAGAGAGCCTGTCCAACTTCGCAATTAAAAGAGTTGCATTTTCATTTTTGCAATGTTGTATAGCTCTAAGTAGTTCAGGGCGTTTATCCAGCTTTGCACTTTCAACTTCTTGGTATTCGAATAGTAATTTGTCGCTAGAGTTAAGAAAATGGCTCACAGCTGATTTTTGAGCTTCTAGTCCTAAACCTGAATTACCTTGTTTAATAGAGCTAACTCTATAGTAACTTATATATTTCATTTTTTGTAACGTTTCTTAATGGGACGTTTAAGAGTTTTAACGGGTATTGCTACTACCTTTAGTTTCTCTTATTTCTCCTTTTTTATGTGTTGAATTTTTGTAGAATTATTTTGTATTACTCCAAAATTTTCCTGTTGATTAAAATTACTTCCTCATTCAATACATCACAAGGGTGCTCCCAGTATTTGTAACCATTATAATAAAATACTCTATATAAAACACCTTCAAAGATTTCAGGATTACCAAAAAATCTGATATGGGACACTATTTGTAAAAAGAGTTCATTATTGTCAAAATCCTTTTTCAAAGTATAGTAATGAGGATTTTTAGGTGTTGTTTTAGCAAAAATCCATTGACTTTTTTCTAATGTTTTTCCTACTAACTCATCGGTCAAGTTATAATGTCCTCTAGCTTTATATTCATTGTGTTTCCAAAACTCTTTTTGGGCTTTTATAGAGCTTTTAATGTACTCGGTAGTCTTGATGTTGTTTTGATTAAGAAAATCGCTTAGAATATATCTATAACAAAATTCGTTAGCGATTCCGTAACCTAAAAGAGCTACTTTTGACTTACTGTGTTTGTTTAGGAGGGAGGTAATGGTAGTTTTTATTCTTTCTATCCCTAATCTTTCAAGATTGTCTCTGTATAAAAGATAGCAAGCAAAGTAATCTTTTGCTTTTTGGTTATGATAGAATCTATAAGTGTTTAAGCCTCTGATTCTTTCTATTTCTTCTTTTTGTTTGTAGTTACCGTAAACTTTACCTGTTACGCTAATACATAGGTAATTTTGAATTAACAGCTCCGATGTATACACAAACGGAGCTGTAATGATAGTTGTATCTTTTGTCATTACTAAAGATACGAAAAAAGAAGGTTTTAGAAAAGATTATTTGTGAATAAAATTGATAGTTTGTAAGCCTTCTAGTAGCTATTTAGTAACTTAAATTACTAATCTATCGGTTCTTCACTTAGAATTGAGATAGATTAAGGTGTGATCCCTCGCCTCCCTTATAATCCCTTTATAACCGTTTACTTTTTTTCTCTATACTTAATGTGTCAAAAAGACTAAGATTTTTATTTCAGGATCATATTTTTAATTTTTTATAAGTGTTCTTGATAAATTGATTTTAGTTTAAATTGTCAAACAACTCATAGTATCGTTCTATGTTTATTTCCCTATCAACATTTTCTTTTGTTTGAGTTCCTTCAAGAAGTATTTTCTTGTAAAAGGTATTAAGTTTCTCTAATAGCTTATCTAATTTTACTTGCTCAATCGGGTCAAAAGATTTTTTCTTCAGTTTAAGAATAGCTTGTAAGCTAAGTATTTTACCATCTATTTCAAATTCTTTAAACTTATTGTTTTTGTGGATAATACTTTTTATAGAACCAATGCTAACGTCCGTTTCATTATTTTTATCAACACAATCGGGATTTGGGTACATTGAGTCAACTTTGACTCTTAAAGATGAGTGTGTTACACCAATTATTTCAGAACTGTGATCAATATAATTTCCACAATATGAATTACTAAATAAAATTTCATCTCCTTTAAATGTTTTTAAAAAGGAGACTACATTAGAGAATGTTAGGTCTTGGTACATAATATTTGTTTTTAGGTATAGTTTATTTTTTTGAATTAAAATCTAATATTTTACTAACGATTTCTTTTTTAGCTCCGTCAGAGTCTTTCATTGTTTGAGCAATTCTAAAAGCAAAAAGGGAGTTATGAATAAATATTTGCCTACTGTAGAAATAATTTAATTGAGTTATCGAATTTTTATAAACCCATAAAAAGAGCCCAGAAACTAATTCTATAATTACACCACTTGAAATTGTTATAAGCTTGATTTTTTCAGAAACTTCTGTATTATTTATTTCGAGAATATCAGACGGAATAAGATAAATAATTATTCCAAAAATTATTAAAACAAATCCTGCCCACATAGCTATAATACTGTATTTATAACTTTTTTGCGTTTGACTTAGACCTAATTTGTAGTATGTTTCAAGTTCAAGTTTACTGTAAGTAATTAACGGGATTAAAAGTTCTGAATCAGTTTTTTCAAGTTTATCTTCATATGTAAGTCTTTCTTTATTAATTTCGTCAAGTTTTTTCTGAAATTCTTTTTGAGCATCGTTTGCATATATATCAAAAACATCTTCAATCCATCCAAAAAAACCACTTAATAAAGGTATAGGGATCATAATTAGCATTAATGCTCCATAAATCGCAAAAAATCCACTCCAAAAGCCGCCATTTGTAAAGCCCCAGTTCCAAAGTTTAATAAGTAAGTAGTAGCATAAAAAATAGGAAGCAGATATTATAATAGTTAAAAATAATACTGTTGTTAATATAATAGTGATTAATCTAAACCACTTGTTAGTGTATTTTAACCAAATAACAAAAGCAGATGGTTTGTTCTCTTTCTCTTTTTTCTTTTCTATTTCGTCTATCATTTTTTTGAACTCTAAATTGTACTTAATATGTTACAAAGCAATAAATATAATTCTTATCAAGTTAGTTTTCTTGTGATAAATAGAATATTTGTGCTATAACCTTATTAGACAATTAGTAAAAAATTATAGAGTTTCAAAGACTTTACCATTTGTTATTTTGATAATTACATATTATGTACTTAGTTTCAAGCGATTCTTATCATTTTTTTAAATCAGATAAATTTTTAACTACTTTACATTTCTTCATCAAAACGTTCATCATTAATCCACTACATTTACCATAGACAGTAATTCGTTGTCCTTTTCGTAATTGAGAGGCAACATTAGCATCATCAAGAAAACATTGTACACTTCCTATTATTTCGCCTGTTTTCAATGTTACATAAATGTTATCCATAAAATCTTTTTTGATATCATCAACTATTCCTTCAACATAAAACCATTTATTTTTGAAATCGTTATCTGCACTTACCTCATTTTGTTGATAAGAATAGTATAAACTTTTAGCAGAAACAGTTTGATTTTCTCTTGTTTCGATTTCTTTTTGTCTTTCAATTAATAAAAGACTGTCTTTTTGAGCTTGATTTAGACTTTTATCTGCTTGTATTTTTTCAGAAGCTGATGGCTGGTTAGAAGCTTCTGATTTATTTTCATCCATGCTACCAAAGGCAATGAATAAGAATAAAATTAAAACAGAAGTAGAAGCAAGGTGAAGTAGAATTTTTTTCATGAAATTTGAAGTTTATAATTAATTGATTTTTTAAAAAATATAAAAGGTAAAGTCATTCCGAAAGAGTAAAGTACTAAGTCGGTAAAATCGAAAGTTCCTTTTATGAGACTAAAAAGCTGACCTAACTCTGAACAGACTGCCAAAACAGGAATTATTAATATCCAAAAAATATTTTTTAAGGAAACATAATTTTTCCAAATGAATAATATTAAACAGATGTAAGAGAATATCCAAAGTCCATCAGGAAGTGAAAATAAAACCCATCTAGGAATATTTTCAGCATAAGGAATTGTATATTTTCTTAAGTTATTTAAAGCTTCGTTTATACCAATAACTTTGTACCAATTAAACATTAAAAGAGATGAAGATCGAAAAAGGATATAAATAAGCCCACCGATTAAAAGTGTGGTTATATGCCAAAAAAACAACTGTTTCCTCATTTAGTTTAATAATTTGATTAACAAATAAAATATAAAAACATATAAACTCTTTATGGTTTCCCGTATTCTGGATATCTTTTAGAATTTATTATAAACAGTCTATATTTTTCTTTGTAAATAAGTTATTACTTCTAATTATCAAATGTTTTTAATTTTTAGTGTTAGACTTTCTTATTGTCTTTAGAGAATTGAATCTCATGACTCTTATTTTCCCTTAGATCCCTTTATTACCGTTTCCTTTTTTTCATATACTAATACTTCTTAGATTTAATAATTATATTAGACTTAATAAGGTCTGCTTCTACATATCTCAGGTATTTTTTACCTTTTCTGACTCTGTTTAAATTTATATCCATTATCATCTGTAAAGAGTTCTTATGATCATTTGTTAATTTGACCCCATCAATTTCTAAAGGATTAATGTTTTTTCGAATCTCTATGTATCCATAAGCTTTAGCAAGTTGTTTGTATGTATATGCCGTTTTTTTACTAACACCAATACATTTAGCGAGATATAAACAAGGAAGAGAATAATAACCTTTGTTTCTTTTATAGGAGCGAAGTCTGGTATGACCTTTTTTTGATACCGACTTTCTATCGCACCATCTTTTGTAGTTTCTGTAATAGATTATTAAAACAGCACAACAAAAGTTTTTTAAATCTTCAAATGTATTATTCTCGTAAATTGAAGCTCTCTTAGTTTTAATATCTAAAGCTCGACATAACTTAGTATAGCTTATTATTCTTATGGATTTTATAGAGGAAAATATTACAATCCAACTTTCTTTAATTAACCAATTAAGACAGTTTTTAATAGTCTTTTCATTGAGGTTTAAGTACTCTGCAATTTCTTTAGTTTTTTCAAAAGGATTACTTATGTACTTCACATGACCGCTTGAAGTAAATTTTAAGTATAGGTATACTTTAAGATGATTTATCTTTCGGTTGTATATACAATATTGGCATAAGCCTACGGGTATGGAAGTATAAAGTTCTTTCATACCTTAAGCTTGTTTTCTGCTGTTATTTGATATTATGGACAGTAATCCAGCCTCTTTTAAAACAGGCTTTAACTCATATAATTTTTTAAAGCCTAAGTAAACTTGGTTCGAAAGTAGTTTCGGGCTGGGTACTAATACTTCGCAGTAAGTATATTCAGTATAATTATCTTAAGTAAAAATAAAAAGCTAAGAAAAAATTGAGACATAAAACCCTTTCTTTCAAAAAATTAAAAAAAGAAGGATGAAAAATGTTAAATTCTCTCAAACTCCACTAGTAAATTTATAAATTATTGTGAAATCTAATTTTCATTTAGACTTTCTATTTTCATCGTTGCGTTTTCGTTATTAGGATTTAGTGATAAAGATTTTTTGTAATTATTAATAGCATTTATTTTATCTCCAAGTACTTCATAAGCCTCCGCTAAACTATCAAAAGCATTATACGAATTAGGGAAGCTTTCTGTATTCAAAAGAAAAAAAGATAATGCTTTTACTTTATCTTTTTTATTGCTGCTTTGAAGCATACGGTAACCAACTCGGTTCACGAGAGCTTCTGGTGGTTTGAAACTCCAAGAAAGTTGCTGGGAAAGTATCTGGAAGTGTTGTTTAAGTTGTTCTACAGTTTCTATATTTCGATAGTAAATTCTATATCCATCAAAAATAGTAGAGATACCATTGTAAAAAGCAATCAGTGAAATTGAACTATGGTTTTCATTTTCAAAGTATTCTAGTTTTGCAGGGAAATAGCCTTCACATTTACGATTTAATGACTCATATAACCTCATATGACGATCTCTGTTTGTAATATTTCTTTTCCCCCAATTGGCAGTAGCTATATATAAAAATCTTTTAAACGATTTTTGAGTTATGGCATCTAATTTAGTATCCATGGTCTTGGAATCCCACGTTCCAAAGCTAGGGTCAACGACAATGAAGGAGTTAAAAACAGTATTTTTTTTCATGTAGGCATGTGTGGTTATTAATCCACCTAAAGAATGCCCAAACAATATTCGATAAGATGCTGTCCTATAATTTTCATCTAGTTCTTTTATGAGTTCATCTTCTAGAAAACGTAAAAACTTTTCGCCACCGCCTGTATTGTTTTCTCTTACGGTAATTATTTTATCTGGTGTAAAATCTCGCCTTCTATCAATATTTATGACACCGACTACAATCATTTCCGGAATTTTAAGGTTATAAGCAGAGCTCATATAATCTACCATACCAGTTATAGCCTTAAAATGTATGTTACTATCTAGTATAATAAGTAATGGATATTTTTTGTGTGAAGATGCTTGGTCATTGTAAGACTCGGGAAGGCTAACCCAAAACTTCCTATCTTCATTTAGAATATTGGAATGGAGGCTATGTTTAGTGCCAACAATTACTTGTTTAGCATCTTGTGATGTAGCTTGTTTAAAACAGAAAATTAAAAGTAGTGTTGAAATAATATATTTATTCATGTTGCTTGATTTTATCGCTTATTGAAAAGCTATTACCAATATTCTTCTATACAATAAATTTTACCATTCCTAAATTTAAAAAGAGTCATTTGCAATTTGCTTTCTACAATCATACCATCCTTTTTTTCTACGAATCTTTTTTGAACAGCTGCCGCTTTTAAACCTATCATTTTACTTTCGATTTTAAAGCCTGTAACCCGACCATCATAATTGCCTTCATTTAGGTTTCTTAAAGCACTTTTATACAAGCTCTCACGAGTATAAAACCCATTAAATTTTGAATGTGTATATGTAAAATCATCAGTAAATAGATTGAATGCGTTATCAACATCTTTAACAGTAGAACCTGCTTGAAACATTTTTAAGTTAAGATCGTAATATTTGGTTAGTATTGTGTTTGTTGAATCTATATGTGCTTTGGTAACTTCTTGAGCAACAATAGTATTGATTTTAATAAAAATTATTAAAATGAATGAAAAATAGATTCTTATACATGGATAGTTAGTTGTTTTGTGAATTAGTTTTAGTAGAAGCTTTGTTTTGTAAAGAATACATATGTTTGACATATCGTTCAATTTCTGTTGTATAATTTTTGTATAAAGACTCATATTTAGGTTTTAATTCAGTCTTAATTCTTAAAAGTGTTTTGTCAGGCTTATTTCCATTTTTATAATCAAGTATTACCTGCTCCCATAAACTAGATAATAAAAAGACATCCCGTTCAATTGATTTTACTGTGGTTGTATTACCATGCCCTGTTAATACTTTGTTTGGATTTAATTCAGTGATAGAATTAAGTGTATTGATTAAACTTGGGATATTTACCTCGTCAGTGATTATCGGCATCCAGTCTGAGCTTAAAACATCTCCTCCAAAAATAATTTTTTGTTTTGGTAGCCACATTATAATGTCTCCAGACGAGTGACTTCCGTTGACTAAAATAAACTCAACTTCAATACCTCCAAAATTGCGTTTTAGAATTTGGTCTAATACTAAGGTGGGTAATATGAGTTTAGTCGAACCTATTTCACCTTTAGTAACTTTATTGTAAAAAGCAATATCATCTTTTCCGTTTTTTTTCATTTCAGTTAATGCGTGTCTACTTGTGATAATTTCAGTTGCAGTATCAGTAAAGGCGGCATTACCTAGCCAATGATCTGCATGACTATGGGAGTTTACCACCCAACGAACAGGAAGGTCAGTAACAGATGCAATAGTTCTTTTTATTTTGTGTCCTATTGATTCAGACGAACCCGTGTCAAAAAGTAAAACACCATTTTTGGTAATGATAAAATGAGCATTAGAATTCCATCCTTTGTTTTCGGGAGTTGGTAACCCAAATGATGGCGAAATAATGCTGTAAATATTTTCTGTTATACGAACAGCATTAAAGATTTCAGAGTTTATTTCTTTTTTAGTCGATTTTTCTGTTTTTGAACTTTTGTTATTGCAAGAACAAAGCAGTAAGCAAATAATTAAAATTCCTAGATTGTTCTTAAACAATAAAAACTTATTTAATATTAGTGTCATTTATTTGATTTATAATGTTTTAATAATGATGTCTGTTAACTATTTGACTAAGGGTTAAGTGCTCTTTTTCCCAGTTCCAAACAGACATCCCAAAGTTTCCTGAGTCTTCAATAACTTTCATTTGTACTTCACTTATTATTTCAATAATTATTCTACCATTTAAATTGTCGCTACCAATAGGTATATCTGCCCATTCTAAAGTTATTAGGTTATCCTTTATTTTTCCATTCCCAACATGGCACCAATTTTCAGCTAATTCAGTTTCAGGTGTTTTGTTGTTCATTCCTAACCAAAAAACGTTTTCATTAACAATATTAATCCAAAAGAGGTTTCCTCCAGTAGATTTCCACGCCCCTTTTTTGGGTAAAATTTTTTCCTTTTTTACTTCGTCTTTCATAAGAGTGTTGTTATAATATCTTTGTTTATAGCTGAAAATAGAAATAAGAAAACCAAGAATCATTATTTTTTTTAAATAGGTCATTTTTTTAATCTAAGTTGTTATTAAGCTTATTTATAGCCTTTACTATATGACTTAAGTTATGACAGATTTCCATTCTAAATGTATCTCCTAACTTTAGTTTAAGTAATTCACATATACTAATTACTGTTTTAGTTTTGTTTTATGGTTGATGAGTTTAATATTATCTATTTCAATTATAAAGTCAATTTGTTATTTTTTTATGACATCAGAATAATTTTAAATTTCGAATAAATTACAAAATTCAATCTTTTAAAGTTTATCTAAAAGGACAATTGTCCTTTGTCAAAAAATCTAAAACTATTTCATTTGCTTTAAGAAATTAAAACAATGAAAACACAAAAAGGTTTTTTGAGTTATTGATTATTTTGGTGACATTAACAAATTGTAGTTATGCCTTTATATAAAAATGGAATTGAGAGAGCAATTATAGTAGCCCAACAAGCAAAAGAAAAAGGGAATTTACCTTATGGGTGTATTTTAACAGATGCGGACGGAAAAGTTTTACTAGAAGGAGAAAATACAATTAATACGGATAATGATTGTCTGGCACACGCTGAAATAAACTTAATTAGAGAAGCTTGTAAACTTTATGATTATAATGTTTTAAACACATGTGTTATATACACCAGTGACGAGCCATGCGCAATGTGTTCATCAGCAATTTATTGGAGTGGTATTGGTAAACTAGTTTTTGGATTAAGTAAAAAAACTTTCTATGATAACGTAGGTAGAGAAAATCTTAATTGGGTCTTTGAACTTGGTTCGCGTGAAGTACTTAGTAAGGGAGGTCGTGAAGTAAAAGTTGTTGGTCCAATATTAGAAGATGAGGTCTTGAAGATTCATGAAAAAAATTAAGATTGAATTTGATTTTTTAAAGCTCTGTTTAGACTCCTTAATGTTACTCCTAGATAATTAGCAATATCTTTTTTAGATATGACTTGTGTTAATTCAGGAAAAATCTTTTTTAGTCTTATAATATTAGAGGATATAGAATTAAATTGATTATAAGAATGCCTATGCGCTTTATAAGCAATTTTATTAGTAAGTGTTTTTAAAATTAAATCATTAAAATTCTTGTCATTACTTAAAAGTTTTTTAAAATAACTTTTATTTATTGCATAGACTTGAACTTCATTAATACTTTCTACAGAACAAACACTTATAATGTCATGTATAGCTTCTACCTCTCCAAATAGTTGGCCTTCTCCAAAAAATTCTTGAATATAAACATTTCCGTCTTCAGTAGTTAAATAACATTTACAAATCCCACTTTTTAATACATAAACATGAGATGTGTTATGATCTTGCTTTACAATCTTATTTCTTGGTTCGACTTGCTGCAAAATAATATATTCACTCGATTTTTTTTCTAAAGATAAAATATAATTTAAAATATTTTTGTCTACTCTAATCATATAGATGTTATGTTTTTTTTACTAAAGAGACAAAATTAACTGATTTAAAATTTAGGTTTTTTCATGACGTGAAGAATTACACACAACGGTCTCGTATAAGAATAGTAGCGGATTTTTACGTATTAACTTTTCGGTCAAACATAGACTTTTTATTTACTTACATTTTTTTTAAGCTTATTGTTATAAACAAAGCAAATCAATATTCTATCTTTTTCTTAACCTGTTCAAACTCTTCAGGGGTATTAATATTTCTAATTAAATTATCATCAACTTCAATAATCTCAATATCAGAATTAATTAACATTTTACGAGGACAAGAATAACCTTGTGCTAAATAGGCTAATAATTTCCCGTAAGCTTTTGGTTCGTAAATTGTAATTAAAGGTTCAGGAAATTCTTTGTTTTTCCCTTTTACAGTAGTTGCTATTTTAGACGGATTTCTCTTTTGTAATAACAATTGAATAAGCTCATTATTTACAAACGGAACATCTGTAGCTATAACAAACCATGCTGAGTTTGGGTCTTTTTGAAAAGCAGAGCAAATACCTCCAAAAGGTCCCAAGTTTAAGAACGTATCATGAATTTCATTCTCTTTTTCTGAGGAGGCTTGAACAGAATAAAAAGTTTTTAAAGAACAGCTTTCTAACAACTCTTTTACATGTTCTTTTTGAGGTTTTTTATAGTACACTAACTCTGATTTGTCACGTCCCATTCGAGTGCTTTTTCCGCCTATTAAAACCAATCCTTTTACGGGTGCAATATTTTCTTTAATGAGATTATGTATATGATTAGATATTTTATCAACCTCATTAATTGTATAAGAGGTTATATTTTTGATGTTTGGAAAACGTTCTAGTAAACAATCAAAATACCTTGAGTCTTCATTCAACTTAATTATAAACTGGATGTTTGTTAATTGGTCTAACCTTTTTTTTACAGAAGCTTCTTTTTCGTCATCTAAAATCAAAATTTGTTTCGCTCCTTGGTAATGATTTCCATTAATAAAGACAAAATCGTGATTGTAAAACTGTAAACGTTGTTCGTATTTGTTTACAGGTGATGAAGTGTTTATTTGTAAATTTCCTTCATGATGAAAGGTATATTCAGCTAACGTATTTTGCTCGACATCTTTAGCATGTGAAGCATCAAAATACCCTAAGTTATAGTTCGATAATCTTTTTGAAACTTTATGAACTAAATTAGCAATAACTCCGCATTTTGTACCCAAGAATGCAATTTCATTAGGCGCAAAATTATCATTATACTTCTTAACTAGATTCGTATGCTTAGTATGTTTTTTATCCATTTTTAATATCCGATTTACCACCAGTTTTCTCTACCAATTTCACTTCTTGAATCACCATTTTTTGACTGATAGCTTTACACATATCGTAAATGGTTAAACAAGTTGCTGAAGCACCTGTAAGTGCTTCCATTTCTACTCCTGTTTTTCCTTCAATGGTCACTTTACAAAAAACCTCTACATGCTCATCGTCTACAACATTGATGTCAATATCCACTCCGTTGATTAACAAAGGATGACACATTGGGATGATATCTGAAGTTTTTTTTACTGCTTGAATTCCAGCAATGATAGCGGTTTGAAAAACAGGTCCTTTTTTAGTAATGAGTTCATCGTTGGTAAAATGACTCACAATTTCTGAACCTAAAAACATAGTTGCTTTGGCAATAGCGGTACGTTTCGTGATTTTTTTATCAGAAACATTTACCATTTTAGGTTGGTTTTGTTCGTTTATGTGGGAAAAGTTGCTCATTTATTCTTTTGCTTAAAACCTTTAAAAATTATTATAATAGCTAATAGACTTAAGATAGTACCAGATGTGAAATTGTTGTTTTTTTCAATCTCATCTAAAAAAATAAAACGACTTAGTTGCTTATTGCTTAACATTATAATTTCTTCATTTTTGGAAACACTATTACAGTAATAAGCTTTAGTTCTTTTTGTAAATGTTTTTTTATTGAATTCAAATTTTAAAAAATAATTATTATTTGTCGTTTTATAACAATCAATTACTTTAACTTTTACTTTGTTGCTTTCTTGAGCTATTTGTTTTTCTTTTAGTCCGTTATTTATAATTAAAAGGCCGATTATAAGTATTAAGGTTCCTCCGGTTATTAAGCCACGGTCATGCAAAAAACTAAAAAACCTATTCATATTTTATCTGAATTTAATAATCGGAAAGACACTTCCTTCTTTAAATGCTACTTCTTCGGTTTTCGGGAACTCGATAAAACCATCTGCTTCTACTAAGCTAGCCAAATCTCCTGAGCCATTTCCTTGTATTGGAGTTGCATATACTTGTCCGTTTTCAGAAGTTAATTTTACTTGTAAAAAACAGCTTAGATTAGGTTTAAAAGTAATGTCTTTTACTAAAATTGCTGTTTTTTCTTCGGAAGAAACTGCAACAGATTTATAATACCAAGGGTAAAAATAGACCAAACAATTTACAAAGGTTGAAACTGGATTTCCAGGGAATGCAAACACATTGCAGTTATTTGTAGTGCCGAACCAAAATGGTTTCCCAGGTCGTTGCGAAACTCTGTGGAATAATTTTTTAACACCCAATTCATCTAAAACTTCAGGTAAAAAATCAAACTTCCCCTTGCTAACAGCTCCACTAAATAATAGCACATCATATTCTTTTAAGTAAGATTCTATTTTTTCTTTTAAGATTTGTTTTTCATCAGTAATATGGGCTGTTTCTGCTGGAATTTTTAAATCGTTTAATAAGGAAACTAATGTGTATACATTACTTCTACGAATTTGATGATCTAACGGGTTTTCATTTACATCAACCAATTCATCACCCGTAGAAACAATCATTACTTTAGGTTGTTTAGCTACTTTAACTATAGCTTTGCCTACAGTTGCTAAAACCCCTATTTCAGCAGCAGAAATTATAGTGTTCTTTTTTATTAAAATAGTATCCTTGCTTTTATCAGAACCTTGTACATGAATATTTTGCCCTTCAGTAATTTCGTCAATATTGATGGTAGCCATTAAGGTATTAATATCAACATCTTCATAGCGAATTACTGTATCAGTATTGTTAGGTAATACAGCTCCTGTCATAACCTCATAACAGTTGGCTGCATTATCTAGTGTTTGTTGCGGACTTCCAGCAGCTTGGATTCCTTCAATTTTAAAATCGCGAACACCATATTCAAAAAAACGATGATTGATAGCAATACCATCCATAGCCACTCGGTTGAATGGAGGAAAATCTCTATCAGCAACAATATCTTCCTTTAAAACTCTTCCGGCAGCTTCTAAAAAAGGAATTTCTTCAATTCCGAAATTTTGCGTGTTTTCTAAAATTATATGTTTAGCATCTTCTACTGTAATCATTTCCATCCTTTAAATAAAGTTATTAAACCTACAGTGATAAGAACTAACCCACCTACAAGACCTTTCAATGAAGTTGAAATATCCCATAGATTATCGTCTTTTTTGTGGAGTTTAAAAACAAAAAGTAAAGTTATAACTCCAATTAATATAGAAAGTAAACTATATATCATAATTATCCGCCTATTGTACTCATACTTTCGGTTACATTGCCTTTTCTACTAGCCTCAGCCACAAAACCATTTTCAGGCTTTTCCTTTATGAGTGATAAAAACAAGGCTTTTAAATCTTCATTGTTGGCACCATTTCTAATAAAATCTCGTAGGTTGAAAACACCATCATCAAACAAACAGTTTTTAAAAGTTCCTGTAGAGGTAATTCTAATTCGGTTACAATCATTACAAATAGTACGAGTGAATGCAGGTATTATCCCTATAGTTCCCTTATGATTCTCTATAGAAAAGTTTCTAGAAGTAGATGATTTTTTTGAGGGAAGTTCAGTAACAGTAAACTTAGATTGTATCTTATCTAAGATTTTGTTATAGTTCCAAACCTCTTCTGCATTTCGTTGTCCTTTTCCATTAAAAGGCATTTCTTCAATAAAACGAACTGCAATATTTTTATCTTTAGTAAGCTGTACAAAATCGTTAATCTCATCAGTGTTAAAACCAGATTGGACTACTACATTCAATTTTAAATTCAACGAACTTTTTTCTAGTAATTCAAATGTTTTATATACTTCGGGAAATACATCACGACGTGTAATTTTGGCAAACTTATCGGCATGTAAACTATCAATACTTAAATTGATGGTTTTTATTTTTTCAAGTTTTTCTAGGTCTTTGATGTGTTTAGAAACAAGCGCTCCATTGGTGGTAATATTGATAGCATCTAGTAAATCGTTGTACGATAACATCTCTAAAAACGACATAAAATCTTTACGTGCAAAAGGCTCGCCACCTGTTAAACGAACTTTGTTCACCCCTAATTCTGTAAGCACACGAATTATACGGTACATTTCTTTGTAGGTAAGCAGTTCTTTACGAGGCACAATATCAATACCGTGTGCAGGCATACAATATTGGCAACGCAAGTTACAGCGGTCAGTTACCGCTAACCGAACATAACTAATTTGTCTACCAAAATTATCAATAAGTTTACCCATATCGTAAAGGTACTAAAACTAGCGTTGATACCTTTTTAAAAGGCTAAAAAATCGTATTTTCGTTGTATGCCAACACCGCTAGAACTTCAAATACAAACACTGCCTAATTCACCCGGAGTTTATCAATATTTTGATAAAGAAGATGTGATTATTTATGTAGGAAAAGCTAAGAACTTAAAGAAACGCGTTTCGTCGTACTTTACCAAGAATCATGAGAATGGAAAAACACGTGTATTAGTTAAAAAAATTGTTCGGATTGAACATGTGGTGGTTGATACGGAAACAGATGCATTATTGCTTGAGAATAATTTAATCAAGAAATATAAACCACGATACAATGTGTTGTTGAAGGATGATAAATCGTATCCGTGGATTTGTATTAAGAAGGAGCGATTTCCACGTGTGTTTTCTACACGAAGAGTTGTGAAGGATGGTTCAGAATATTTTGGTCCATACACGAATATGCGAACGGTACATGCTTTATTAGATTTAATTAAAGAACTGTACCCACTGCGCACCTGTAATTACGATTTAAGTCAGGATAAGATAGATGCTGATAAATACAAAGTCTGTTTGGAATATCATTTAGGGAATTGTAAAGGACCTTGTGAAGGATATCAAACTGAAGAAGATTATCTAGAAGACATAAGAGCTATTCGAAACATCATCAAAGGAAATTTCAAAGAAAGTTTACAGCAATTTGAAAAATTAATGCTCGATTTTGCTGCCGATATGCGCTTTGAAGAAGCACAAAAGATTAAAGAAAAATTAGCGTCGCTACAGAATTATCAGGCGAAATCAACGATTGTCAACCCGTCGATTAACAATGTAGATGTGTTTTCTATTATTTCTGATGAATCGCATGGATATGCTAATTTTTTCAAGGTGATGAACGGTTCCATAGTACAGTCATACACCACAGAAATTAAGAAGAAATTAGACGAAACCGATAAGGAGCTATTAGAGTTATTTATTATTGAAACTCGACAACGTTTTAATTCTTTGTCGCGAGAAATTTTTGTGCCTTTTAAAGTTAGTGTTGGTAACGATGTTAAGGTTACTATTCCAAAACTAGGAGATAAAAAGCGTATTGTAGAACTGTCTGAACGCAATGCAAAATTCTACCGTCAAGAACAGTTTAAACAAATAAAAATTGTAGATCCTGATCGTCATGTAAAAAGAATTATGGCACAAATGCAAAAGGATTTGCGATTAGGAAAAGAACCACGTCATATTGAATGTTTTGACAACTCCAATATTCAAGGAACGAATCCTGTGGCTGCTTGTGTGGTTTTTAAGGATGGAAAACCAAGTAAGAAGGATTATCGTCACTTTAATATCAAAACAGTAGAAGGACCTGACGACTTTGCTTCGATGGAAGAAGTCGTATACAGAAGATATAAACGATTGTTAGATGAAGAGCAACCATTGCCTCAATTAATAGTTATTGATGGAGGAAAGGGACAATTATCATCTGCTTTAAAAAGTTTAGATGCTCTCGATTTAAGAGGGAAAATAGCTATTATAGGAATTGCAAAACGCTTGGAAGAAATTTATTATCCGGGAGATTCAGTTCCCTTGTATTTAGATAAAAAATCAGAAACACTTAAAATAATTCAGTATTTACGTAACGAGGCGCACCGTTTCGGAATCACTTTCCACAGAAATAAACGAAGTAAAAGTGCTATTCAATCAGAGTTGGAGCAAATTCCTGATATTGGAAAGCAAACAATCACCAATTTATTGCGTAAATTTAAATCAGCCAAACGAGTTAAGAGTGCTAGTTTAGAAGAATTGAAAGAAGTTGTAGGAAATGCAAGGGCTCAAAAAATATATCAATATTATCAAAAAAAAGAAGAATGAAAAAGTTGCTAATTTTATTATTATTTCCAGCACTGATGCTGGCCCAAGAACAACCTAAAGTAGGTTTGGTGCTTAGTGGTGGCGGTGCAAAAGGTATTGCCCATATAGGAGTGCTAAAAGAGCTTGAAAAAGCAGGCGTTCAGGTAGATTATATTGGAGGTACAAGTATGGGGGCAATTGTAGGAGGTTTATATGCTGCCGGTTATACGGCCGATCAAATAGAAGAAGCTGTTTTCGAAACAGATTTTATGAGTTTGTTACAAGATAAAGTTCCAAGAAAAGAAAAACCTTTTTTCAGCAAACTTCATGGTGAAAAATATGCGGTATCTCTTCCGATAAAGAAGGGTAGTTTAGGATTGCCTTTAGGTTTATCTAAAGGACAAAACGTCTTAAATTTTTTAACTGAATTATTAGCGCCAGTAGATGAAATTAGTGATTTCTCTAAATTGCCAATACCTTTTTATTGTATAGGAACAAACATAGAAACAGGTGAAGAGGAAGTTTTAGAAACAGGTTCGTTACCGCTAGCACTTAGGGCAAGTGCCGCCTTCCCATCTTTATTAAACCCTGTAGATATTGAGGGGAAATTATTGGTTGATGGAGGTGTTGTAAATAACTTTCCTGCCGACGTTATGAAAAAAAAGGGAGTTGATATTATTATTGGAGTTAGCGTTCAAGGAGAATTATTAAAAAAAGATGAGTTAGTTTCTGTAGCCTCTTTGTTGTTACAGATTATTAACTTTCAAATGTATAAGAAATCTGACGAGCAAATTGAGTTGCTAAATGTTTATATACGTCCAAATGTTATAGATTATAGCGTTATAGGTTTTGATCAAAAAAATGAAGTTTTAGCTGAAGGATATAAAGAAGCAAAAAAGTACAGAGTGGTTTTTGATAGCATTGCAAAAATGCAGCCTATCAAAAGAAAACTGCCTAAGGTAGAGCTAAAAGAAAAAAAGTTTATTGTTGATAGAATTATTATTAAAGGAAATAAAAACTATACCAATAATTATATTTTAGGAAAGTTGCAATTACGTGAAGGAGATAGTGTTTCTTATAAGGAGATTTCTAAGAAAATAAACACTCTAACGGCGACTAAGAATTTTAATAGAATTGATTATCATTTTGATAAATCTTTCCATGGAAAAAAGCTAGAACTAACAGTAAAAGAAGAAAAAATTCAGTCTTATTTACGTCTTGGTTTACATTATGATTTATTATACAAATCAGCGGTTTTGTTGAATTACAATCATAAAAAACTGCTTTTTCAAAACGATGAACTTTCTGTTGATGTTGGTATTGGTGATAAAATCAGATATAACTTAGAATATTTTGTGGATAATGGATTTTTAACAAGCTATGGTTTTAGTACAAGATACAATTCTTTTAATAGTGATTTTATTTATGATACAGGACTTATAAATGGAAAGTATTCAGACTTTTCAAGCTCTTTATATTTCCAAACGACCTTTGATAAAAAGTTTGCAATTGGTATTGGAGCAGAGCATAAAAATATTGAAGGAAGTACTCAAAACATATCAACAGACGGAAAAGAAGATTTTTTTGATAGAAGTAATTACATAAATGCTTACTCATACTTAAAATTAGACACCTACAATAAAGAAATGTTTCCAACTAAAGGTTTTTATGCTGATATAGGTTTTAAATGGTTCCTATGGTCTGATAGGAATAGTAGGCTAGATGGATTATTGCCAAATAGCGAGCCATTTCATCAATTTTCGCAGTTGGGAGGAACGATAGGATTTGCTACTACTTTTTATGATAAACTGACTTTTCAATACACATCACAAGCAGGATATACTTTAGGTAAAAAGTCGTTTGAAATTTTTGACTATCACTTAGGTGGCTACAATCAAAACTATATTAATAATTTCATTCCTATGTATGGTTATGATACAGGAGGTTTAAATAATCAGTCTTATCTAAGGTCAGAATTTAATTTGCGTTATGAGGTTTTAAAAAATCATTACGCAATGTTTATTGCAAATTATGCTCGTGTAGAAGAAGATGTTTTTGAAAATGGAGATTTATTTAAGGATACAAAATCAGGTTATGCTTTAGGGTATAGTATAGAAACTTTTATGGGGCCTGTTGAATTAAAATATACATGGTCACCAGATCACTCTGAACATTATTGGTTATTTAACCTAGGATTTTGGTTTTAAACATAAAAAAACCCGTATCAAGTGATACGGGTTTTTTATTTCATAATAAGATTGCCTTACTTACTTTTTTTTCTTCTTTTTAAAATAGAATTTATATTGTAAGTACTGGTAAGCATCTCTGGGTAATACTTTAATCCACTTTTTGTGTTGCACAAACCATTTAAAACGGATAGAATTCACGCCTTTTGTTAAATAAGCAGCTATAAAAGGATGTACATTTAAAGTAATATCCTTGTAGTTTTTACCGCTATTTATCAGACGTTCAAGTTCTGCTTCTATTTTATCTAATAAAACAATAGGAGCTTCTACTTCTCCATTTTTATTTGGATTTGGTTCACGCGTTTTTATCTCTAACTCAGGTCGTACACGTTGTCTTGTAATTTGTACTAAACCAAATTTACTCGGAGGTAAAATTTTGTGTTTAGTACGATCTAAAGCCATCGCGTCTTTTAAGTGCTGATATAATTTCTGTCTGTTTTCGGCAGATTTCATATCAATAAAGTCAACAACTATAATTCCTCCCATATCTCGCAATTGTAATTGACGAGCAATTTCACTGGCAGCAATTAAATTAACTTCTAAAGCAGTTTCTTCTTGGTTTAAAGACTTATTAGAGCGGTTACCACTATTTACATCAATTACGTGTAAAGCTTCGGTATGCTCTATAACTAAATAAGCCCCTTTACTCATAGAAACTGTTTTACCAAACGATGTTTTAATTTGACGTTCTATACCATATTTTTCGAAAATAGGTACTTCAGACGCATGAAGTTTTACAATGTTTTCCTTTTCAGGATATATTTCTTGTAAATACTCTTTAATTTCAACTTTTAAAGTTTCATCGTTGGTTACAATGCTTGTAAAAGAATCGTTCATTACATCTCTTAGAATTGAAGATGCTCTGTTTAACTCACTTAATATTTTAGTTGGGGTGTTATTATTAGCAATGCGTTTACACATTGTTTTCCAACGGTCAAGTGAGTTTTGTAAATCTTTGTCAAGTTCTGCTACCTTTTTACCTTCGGCAACAGTACGTAAAATAAGTCCAAACCCTTTTGGTCTGATACTTTTTGCTAATTTTTTTAAACGCTCCTTTTCTTTCGGATCTGCTATTTTTTGTGATACCGATATACGGTTAGAAAAAGGAACTAAAACTAAAAACCTACCTGCTATTGAAAGTTCCGAACTAATACGCGGACCTTTGGTAGATATTGGTTCTTTTACAATTTGTACTAATAAATTTTGACCTGATTTTAGTACATCGTTAATACTTCCGTCTTTGTTGATGTCTTCTTCAAAACGAAAGTTTTTTAAAGTGAACTCTTTGTAATTACCTGTGCTTACTTTCTTAATGAATTTGTTTAAAGATTGTACTTGTGGTCCTAAATCGTGATAGTGTAAAAAACCATCTTTAGGATAACCAACATTTACAAAAGCGGCATTTAAGCCAGTCATTACTTTTCCTATTTTAGCAAGAAAAATATCACCGACTGAAAAATTATGGTCGCTTGTTTCTTTGTTTAATTCAATAAGTTTACCATCTCTTAGTAAGGCGAAATCAATATCAGAAGAATTGGAACGAATTATTAATTCTGTTTTCATTCTGAATATGGTTTTATGCCGTCGTAATTGCTTACGAAGACGGATTAAAATTTGTAAACAGGTATAATTTATACCATTTTAAGGTGTTAAAACCTTAATGTCAATGAACGTAGCTTATAAAAGCAACGAAAAAGTAAGCTACTGCTTACTTTTTCTTCTTATGACGATTTGCTCTCGCTCTTTTCTTTCTTTTGTGTGTAGAGATCTTAGCTCTCTTTCTTTTTTTACCACTTGGCATAGTTAAAATGTTTTGTAAAACCTTAGTTAATAAGGCTTTTGGTTAATACTTTTTTAATTATTTTACGGCTACTTTAGTTTTTACACCTTCAGTAAATACCTTAGAAGGTTTAAAAGCAGGTATGTTGTGTGCAGGAATCTTGATAGTAGTATTTTTAGAAATGTTTCTACCAGTTTTTTCTGCTCTAGTTTTAATGATAAAACTACCGAAACCTCTTAAATATACATTATCTCCATTCTCTAATGCATCTTTTACTTCGTCCATAAATGCTTCAACAGTCGCTAAAACATCTGCTTTTTCAATTCCACTCTTATCTGAAATTTTAGATACGATATCTGCTTTTGTCATTCTATATATTTTTTTGAAATTACTTTTTGAAATTTTGAGGGTGCAAATATATGATAATTAATCTATTCCGAAAAAAATAAGAATAAAAATATCTAAATAAAATATGTTAATTTTGCTGGCACAATTTACATAAATGTCTTTATCTAAACAATTAATTTTCTGGTATTTACAAAATAAAAGAGAACTTCCTTGGAGAAAAACTAAAGATCCGTATCGTGTTTGGTTAAGTGAAATTATGTTACAACAAACCCGTGTTGCACAAGGGTTGCCGTATTTTTTGAAGTTTACAGAAACTTTTCCAACAGTATTTGATTTAGCAAAAGCTGAAGAAAGTGAAGTGTTAAAATTATGGCAAGGTTTGGGTTACTATTCAAGGGCGAGAAATTTACATTTTACAGCTAAATATATTTCGGAAGAGTTTAAAGGCGTATTTCCTAAAAGCTATAAAGAATTATTACAATTAAAAGGAGTAGGCGATTATACCGCCTCAGCAATTGCATCTATTTGCTATGATGAGCCTGTTGCTGTGGTAGATGGTAATGTATATAGAGTGTTATCTCGCTATTTTGGGGTTGCTACACCTATTAATTCGACTAAAGGAATTAAAGAGTTTAAAGAGTTGGCACAAACTGTAATTGATGCAACACAACCAGGAGTGTACAATCAAGCTATCATGGATTTTGGTGCATTACATTGCAAACCTCAAAATCCGCTGTGTGATGAATGTCCGCTAGCTGAAAGTTGTGTAGCGTTGGCAAGTAATAGCCTAAAAGAATTTCCTGTAAAAGAAAAGAAAATCAAAATCAAGAAACGTTATTTTAATTATTTGGTGCCAGTTACAGAGGATAATCAAACAGTATTAGAAGAGCGCGTAGGAAAAGGAATTTGGCAAGGATTGTATCAATTTCCACTTGTGGAAACCAAAAAAGAAACGGATGAAAAAGAGTTGATAGAGCATGATCAATTCGTAAAATTATTCCCTGAAGAAACCACCATATCGCTTTTTAATAAAGAAGATATTGTTCATAAATTGTCACACCAACATTTAGTTACGAAGTTTTGGGTAGTGAAAACGACCAATGTTAGTGAGAATACAATGAGTTGGTCAAAAGTAAAAGAGCAACCTGTGCCAGTGCTGATTGATAAGTTTTTGGAGGAATATTTAAACGAGGAGTTCTAATTTTTGTATATTTGATTTTACACTAAACTATAATGCTATGGCAGGAACAATAAACAAGGTTATTTTAATAGGACATTTAGGTGATGAGGTTAAAATGCACTATTTTGAAGGAGGAAATTCGATAGGGCGTTTTCCATTAGCTACTAATGAAACATATACCAATCGTCAAACCGGAGAAAAAGTAACCAATGTAGAATGGCATAATATTGTAGTGCGTAATAAATTGGCTGAAATTTGTGAGAAATATTTAACCAAAGGAGATCGTGTGTATTGCGAAGGTCGTATAAAAACGCGTCAGTATGAAGTAGATGGTCAAAAACGATATGCTACCGAAATTCATGTACAAGACATGACGTTTTTATCTACTAAAAAAGACCCAAATAGTCCTCAACCAGACGTACAGCCAATGCAAGGAAATCCTACACCGCCAAGTGTAGCTCCAGAAGAAGATGACGATTTACCATTTTAGTATAATTAAATTTTAAAAATTGGATCCAGAACCCGAACCTTTATTTTTATTATTATCAAGTTTTGATTGGTTAACAACCGTTAACCTTTTGCTTTTACTGCTTTTATTAATTTGTTCTGCACTAGTTTCAGGAACTGAAGTAGCGTTTTTTTCAATCTCTCAAACTGAGTTAGATGAGTTATCATCAAATTCGAAAGAAGAAAATACAGTAGTAAAACTATTAGATGATCCCAAAAAATTATTAGGTACAATTTTAATTACCAATAACTTCATTAATATTCTTATTGTTTTGTTATTTGCCAATATTGGTAAGGTATTGTTTACGGGGTTAGATTATGAGCTGGATTTTTATTTCTTCAATGTTTCTGTACTTTTTTTGATTGAAATTGTACTGATTACCTTTTTAATTTTATTGTTTGGAGAAGTACTTCCAAAAGTATACGCAAGTAGAAAATCATTGCAGTTTGCCGAAATGATGGCAAAACCAATTCAGGTTTTAAACACCTTGTTAACTCCGTTAAGTTTTCCGCTTATAAAGTTAACTAGTGTTATAGAAAATAGATTAGGAAACAAAAACAACAACCTTTCAGTTGAGCGTTTATCACAAGCGTTAGAGCTAACTTCAGATGATGCTACAACTAAAGAAGAACAAAAAATTTTAGAGGGAATTGTAAGTTTTGGAAATACTGAAACAGTGCAAATTATGAAACCTCGAACCGATGTTTGTGCCATTTCAGAAGATGCAAGTTATGAAGAGGTACTGCAAATGATTTTAAAGAACGGTTATTCAAGAAATCCTGTATATCGTGAAAATATGGATACCATTGTTGGGGTGTTGTATGCAAAAGATTTATTGGAGCATTTGAATAAGAAGACATTTAAATGGCAAAATCTATTAAGGGAAGCGTTTTTTGTGCCTGAAAACAAAAAGTTAGACGATTTATTAATTGAGTTTCAAGAAAAGAAAAAACACCTAGCCATTGTGGTTGATGAATACGGAGGAACAAGTGGAATTGTAACCTTAGAAGATGTTATTGAAGAAATTGTAGGTGATATTAATGATGAATTTGATGATGAAGATTTGACCTACTCGAAACTTGATGAAAATAATTATATTTTTGAAGGAAAAATAACCATCAAAGATTTTTGCCGTGTCTTAGATGATGAAGATGAAGAGAAATTTGAAGAGGCTAAAGGAGAAAGTGAAACCCTAGCAGGTTTTCTTTTAGAAGTCTCAGGAAAATTCCCTAAAAAAGGCGAAAAAATAAACTTCAGTAATTATACGTTTACTATTGAAGCGTTGGCTAAAAAACGTATAAAACAAGTAAAAGTTACCCGAAATGCGTAAATTCTTTTTGCTGGCATCAGCAATATTTTTGATAAGTTGTAATGAAGAAATCTTACCTAAACCTAAAGCATATTTAAGTTTAGAGTATCCTAGTAAAAGGTATAGTAAAATGCCGCTTCAAAAACCATATTCTTTCGAAACAACTCAAATAACACAATCTAAAAACTTACAAAAAAATTGGATGAAGATTGAATATCCGACCTTAAAAGCTTCTGTTGATATTACGTATCGTCCAATTGAAGGAAATTTAAGAGAGTTGTTAATGGAGTCGGAAAAATTAGTGTTTGAACATGCAATAAAAGCAGATCAAATTACAGCACCTGTAGAATATGTAAATCCAAATACGAAAGTTTATGGGAGTTTATATCAAATTTTAGGTGATGCTGCTTCGCAAGTGCAGTTTCATGCAACAGACAGCTCTAAACACTTTTTAAAAGGTTCTTTATTCTTTTATACCAAACCCAATTACGATTCTATTTTACCAGCAGTTGAATACATTAAAAAAGATATGATTCATATGATGGAAACATTGGAGTGGAAAGATAATCAATAAGTGAATTAAGTTAATGAGCGAATGATATAATTAGCTCATTAGACTACTAATTCATTATCTTATTAGAATCATTGTTTCTCCTCGATTGCAACCACAAATAAAACTGCAATCCGAATAAAATAGCACCCGATAATAAATGTACAGCTTGGGTTCCTAAAGGGAATTCAGCATAGTACATTAAAATACCTGTAATCGTTTCTAAAAAGATTAAAAAGATCACCCAGTTTACCAGTTTATATCCTAAATTCTTTACTTGATTTAAGTAAAATAATCCCAAGTTTACCAATACAATTGCTATGGTAAACGAGCGATGAATGTAAAATTTAAGGTTAGGATCCATTAAGCTGTAGTGCTTGTTTTCAAATCCGTGTAATTTTACTTGCTCGTCGATAAATTGACGTACTTGTGTTCCTAAAGCAATTTGAATTAAAGAAAATACAGCAGAAAGAATAACTAATTTACTGAATAGTGAATTGTATTTATATGATGCTTTTTTACGATCAGAAACGATGTAAAGTAACCATAATAACAAAGCAATAATAACTAAACCTCCAACCATGTGAATGGTGATAATTGTAGGTTTTAAGTTTGAGTCTACCACCGTTTTTCCAAGCCACGCTTCAAAGAGCATTAAAAAGAAAGCTCCAAATGATAAAAGGGTGATTTGTTTATTTTCTTTCCAAAATTTAACAGAAACAAAAATTAAAAATAGAAAAGGAATTCCAGCTAAAGCAGAGCTTAATCGGTTGATGTACTCCGTCCAAGTGTGAAATTTGTTAAACTTAGCGTAATCGTGTTTGGTGTACTTTTCCCAGTTGTTAGCGTTAAATTCATCCGTGGTTTTAATGTTATGACCCGCAACAAATAACGCTTCATCTTTTACGATAATCATTCCTTTTTTGTACTCGTAATTAGGTTGCCAAGTAATTTCTTCTTCAGAAGTTGGCGGAATGTAATATCCGAAACACTTTGGCCAATCAGGACAGCCCATTCCAGAACCTGTCATACGAACAACAGAACCAGCTAAAAAAATAACATATACAGCAATTAACGAGATTTTTACAATGAGAGGAAAATGTTTCTTCATCTGATGAAAAGTTTTAGCAAAGATACTTAAAAGCCATAAAAAAAGCTCCTAATTTAGGAGCTTTCAATATTGTTTAAAATAAGCAATTATGCTTTTTTTGTTTCAGCACAACAAGCCATAGTGCAATTTTCTTTGCAAGTAGCTTTTTCAGCTTCTGTTTTTGTACAGCATTCTTTTTTGCAATCAGCCTCACAAGCTTTCTCATCTGCTTTTTTAGTAGCTTCAGCAGCTTTGTACATATCACCGCTACCAATTCCTTCAACAAAAGCAATTAATTCAGCTTTGTTAGTTTTGTTAGCATCGTATTTTATAGTTGCAATACTGTCGTTAAATACAACGTTAGCTTCTAAAACGCCATCCTTTTTATTTAAATCAGAAGCTATTTTTCTAGCACAACCTATTTCACAAGTCATTCCTGAAATGTTTAATGAAAGTTCTTGCGGATTAGCTTCAGCTACTGTTTCGGTTTTTTGTTCTTGAGTTCCTTCTTTTTTAGCTTCATTTTTACAAGAAACCATTGCTAAACTTACAAAAGCAACCACAAAAAATATTTTTAAAAATTTCATCATTTTTATTTATTGGATTATTCAGCAAATTTATTAATAAAATCAAAATTTAAAATATAAATAAGCGACTTTTGTTACTAAAATACTTGATAATGAATAAGCAACAACAAAAATGGTTGTTTTTAATTGTGCTTTCGCTAGTTTGGGGAAGCTCTTTTATTTTGATGAAAAAGGCGCTTATTGGTTTAACCCCAGTACAAGTAGGAGCTTTACGAATGTTAATTTCAGCAGTTTTTTTATTGTTAATTGGGTTTAGAAGTATTCGGAAAATTGAAAAAAGACACTGGAAGTATATTGTTATAACCGCCGCTTTAGGAACTTTTTTTCCAGTCTTTTTATTTGCTTTTGCTATTAATGGAATTGATAGTTCTATCGCAGCTATTTTAAACTCCTTAACGCCTTTCAATACATTTATGTTTGGAGCATTAGTGTTTGGTTTTGCTTTTAAAAAGAAACAACTTATCGGAATCTTAGTCGGATTAATAGGTACGTTGGTGTTGATTTTAAAAGGAGCAGAACTAAATCCAAATCAGAATTATTGGTATGCTTTGTTGGTAATCATTGCTTCTGTAGGGTATGCCTTTAATGTAAATATGATTAAAAAATACTTGTCAGATTTAGATGCTTTGGCAATTACGACAGGACATTTTCTGTTGTTATCGGTTCCAGCATTATTGGTATTGACTTTTTCTGGTTTTTTCTCAACGTTTGAAGTAACTCCTATCACGACAAGTTCCTTAGGTTATGTAGCTGTTTTAGCCATTTTTGGAACAGGAATAGCTAAAGTGTTATTCAATAAATTAATACATATTTCTTCACCTGTGTTTTCTTCTTCAGTAACGTATGTAATACCTGTTGTAGCAGTTATGTGGGGCGTTATTGATGGTGAAAAATTAAGTTTTATACAGTTCTTTGCTGGCGGAATAATTTTATTAGGTGTTTGGTTGGTGAATAAGGCGAAGTAAGGTTTCTTAGTAGTCAGTAGTCAGTAGTCAGTAGTCAGTAGTCAGTAGTCAGTAGTCAGTAGTCAGGTGTAAGGGGTTAGTTTTTACAAAAAAAGAGAACCAAAACTTGCGTCTTGGTTCTCTTAATTTTAAACTAAAAAGTTTACTTATTATTGAAAATCAGCGTCAGTAACTCCTTCGTTGATTTTAGCCTCTTTTAAAATGAATTGTACTTTTTGTGGACCTAAACTTCCTGTTTTTTTAGTAGCAAACTTTACTCCACCAAAATCTTTATAATCACTGTATAAAGCTTCTTGATTTTGTGTTTGTCCACCCATGTTAATTGTTTGGGTTTCTTTTAATTTTAAACCATTATTAACATCATAATAAAAAGAAGTAGAAACAACAGCTCCTTTTTTAGCAACTACATATACTTCTTTACCGTTAATAGTTTCGATACCTGTTAATTTAGCATCAGCATTAGCTAATAAACCAATTTCAGGAAAAACTCCTAAAAGTTGTGTCATATCATTTGCCATAGCAGGAGGTAACGCTTGTCCGTTCATTTTTACAGCACTTTTATCCATTACAACTTTCATCATAATGCTTCCATTCATTGCTGTTGTATTAGCATAATGTGTAGCATTTCTTTTTTCAGTGCTTTCAATTTTTGTCCCTTGCATTTCTGTACCATAAACAACCATAGTTGTTTTTAAACTCTTAATTTTATCAGCACCACCAATAGCATCAAAATACTTGTTAAGTACAGTTTCTTTAGTTACACCAGCAGGAACTGTTTTTTTCATCGCAGGCTTTTCAGTAGGATTTCCGTTTTTATCAAAATAAGTGATTTTGTAATCAGCTGTTTTTTCTAAATTCTTTAAAACATCAATTCCTTTACCAGTAATGATAATACGAGCTTTATCTCCTTTAAAATATTTAATAGCTGCATTTTGAACATCGTCTAAGGTTACAGCGTTAATGTTTTTTAAATAGTTTTGGTAATAATCTTCAGGTAAGTTATTCGTTAAAATATTTAATGCATAATTCGCTACAGTTTGAGGTTTTTCAACATTACGAACAAAGCTTCCAATGTATTTTGCTTTAGCAATATCTAACTCTTCTTGAGTTGCTTTTTGATAACGAATTTTGTTGATTTCTTTCATCGCTTCAACCATAGCACTATCCGTAACCATGTTTCTTACCGATGCTGAAGTTTTAAAACGAGACGCATATCTATCAGCTCCAATTCCTGAGTAAGCTCCGTAAGTATATCCTTTATCTTCACGAAGGTTTTTGTACAATCTACCAGTACCACCACCACCAAGAATTTGGTTAGCTAATAAAGCAGCATAGTAATCTTTATCACCCATTTTTAAATTAACAGCATTTACAACGGCTAATTCTGACTGAACAGCATTTGGCATATCGATAAAGTTGATTTCAGTAGTTGTAGGGTTCTCAACTTTTGGTAAAGTTTGAGCTGCTAACTCTCCTTTTTTCCATCCGTTGAATAAGTTTTCAACTTGAGACTTAGCATCCTTAAAAGTAATATCACCAATAATGATTAAATACGCATTGTTTGGTTTATACGTGTTGTTGTATAAATCTTTTACATCTTGAAGCGTAACATTTTTTAACGTTTCTTCTGTTGTAAATTCTCCATAAGGATGGTTTTTACCATAGGTTAAAGCACTTTCTACTCTACCAGCAATAGCAGAAACATTGTTTTCGTTCGATTTAATCCCGTCAAGTGTTTGCTTCATTTGCTTGTCAAACTCCTCTTGAGAAAAAACAGGGTTAAAAGCAGCATCTGCCATTAAACCTAATACTTTTGGAAAGTATTTAGATAAAGAGCTTGCTCTTGCACCTTCATTCCAAAAAGAGATGTTTGCTCCTAAAAAGTCAACTTCTTCGTCAAATTTAGCTTTTGGAGTATTTGTAGATCCAGTTCCTAACATTCCGCTTAACAAACCTTCAACGCCTTTTTTATTTCCGTAAGACATTGGTGGATTGTCAATTGTTAAAGTTGCAGTTACTCTAGGTAATTTGTTGTTTTCAACCACTAAAACTAGCAACCCGTTAGGTAACGTAAATTTCTTAGGAGTTCCTAAATTAATTTTAGGAGCAGGTCCTGGTTTTGGTTGTTGGGTTCTATCAATCTGCGCTGAAACAGTTAATGATAGAAATAATATTGTGATTATTGAAAATATTTTCGTTTTCATTAAAATTCAGTTTAGATGATTATTTCTTTTTTGGTAAATATTCGATAACAACACGACGATTTTTAGCTAAGTATTTTTTAGCTACGTCTCTAATTTCTTCTTTGGTGATAGAGTTGATAACTTCTAACTCTTTGTTAATTTGATTGGTATCACCTACTAACATGTAGTTTCTTGCTAAAGAGTTTGCAATACCTTGAATGCTTGAGTTTGAAGCAACGAATTGGTTTTCGAACTTGTTACGTACCTTTTGTAAGTCTCTGTCAGAAATTAATTCAGTTTGTAATTTTTCAATTTCTTCATCCATTTCTTTAATTAAATCATCTAAAGAAGTTTCTCCTAAAGGAATGGCGCCGATATTGTACACACTATAATCTTCTAAAGTTCTTGCAAAAGAGAATACTTGTAACGCTTTTTTCTTATCGTCAACTAACTTTTTGAATAAACGAGAGCTTTTCCCATTGCTTAAAATAGTAGAAATAACGTCTAATACCTTAGCGTCTCTTTCTTTCATTGAAGGAGTTTTGTGTGCTAATAAAATAGCAGGTAACTGAATGTTAGAATCGTATTCTTTTACACGCTTTTCTTGTGTTCTTTCTGGCTCAACAACTTTTACACGTTTAGCAAGTGTACGTGCAGGAATTGGTTCAAAATAATCTTTAATCATTTTTTTAGTACTAGCTTTTTCGAAATCACCAGCTACTACTAACACTGCATTGTTAGGCATGTACCATTTGTTGTAAAAATCTTGAAATTCTGCTAAAGTAGCAGCATCTAAATCTTTAATGTAACCAATCATTGGTCTACCGTAATTGTGCTTGTCAAAAATGTGGTTGTAAACATCTCCGTAAATAATTTTTCCATAAGGAGCATTATCCATACGTTGACGCTTTTCTTCTTTTACAACCTCGTTTTGTGTATCAACTGCTTTTTGGTCGATAATTGGGTGTAATAAACGTTCAGACTCCATCCATAACCCTAATTGTAAGTTGTTAGAAGGGAATGTTTCGTAGTAATATGTTCTATCCCAGTTGGTATTTGCATTTCCAGTTCCACCGTTGGCAGCTTCAATTTTATTCCATTCACCACGACCAATATTTTTTGTTCCTGTGAATAATAAATGCTCGTAAAAATGCGCCATTCCTGTCTTACCAGTTTCTTCATCTTTCGATCCAACATGGTACATTACAGCTACAGTAACTACAGGAGCAGAATTGTCTTGATGCAAAATAACATGCATTCCATTGTTTAAATCGTACTCTTCAAACTCCACTTTTTGTGCATTAGCAGAAAAACCTACTAATAAAGCCGAAGCTAGAGTGATAACCCTTTTTCTCATTGATTGAAATTTAATTTTGAATTGTTTTAATTAGCCTATGTGACGTTAAATTATTTGTTTTGTTACAGAATTAGGATGAGAAATGAGAAAAATTACGTTAAGAGAGTAATTTTCTGATGAATAGATTGTTTCTTGAAGTAAAAAACGTATATTTGCACCCGCATTTTCAATAAGAAAGTGTGAATAAAAGTATAAACGCAAAACAAATAGTATGTACGCAATCGTAGAGATAGCAGGGCAACAGTTTAAAGTAGCTAAAGACCAAAAAGTATACGTACACCGTTTACAAGAGGCAGAAGGATCAAAAGTAACTTTTGATAAAGTAATGCTTGTTGAAGATAATGGAAACGTTACAATTGGCGCCCCAGCTATAGAAGGTGCAGGAGTAACTGCAAAGATTTTAGGTCACTTAAAAGGTGATAAAGTAATCGTTTTCAAAAAGAAAAGAAGAAAAGGTTACAAGAAGAAAAATGGACACAGACAGTATTTAACTGAAATCCAAATTGAAGGAATTGCTACTTCTGGTGTTAAGGCAGCTGCTAAAAAAGAAGCTCCTAAAGCAGAAGCAAAGACTGAATCTAACGATTTAAGTTCTATGACTGTTGCAGAATTAAAAGCTTTAGCTAAAGAGCAAGGTATTTCAGGATACACTTCTTTAAAGAAAGCAGAATTAATTGAAGCATTAAGTAAATAATTAACTTTAAAAACTTACAAAGATGGCTCATAAGAAAGGTGTCGGTAGTTCGAAGAACGGTCGTGAATCGGAATCGAAACGATTAGGAGTAAAGATTTTTGGAGGACAAGCTGCTATTGCAGGTAATATTATTGTTCGTCAAAGAGGAACTCAACACAATCCAGGTGAAAACGTTTACATGGGTAAAGATCACACTTTACATGCTAAAGTAGATGGTGTTGTAAAATTCCAAAAGAAAAGAGATAATAAATCATACGTTTCTGTAACTCCATTCGAGGCTTAAGAAACTAACTGATTAGATAAGATAAAAGCTCAACTATTTTTTAGTTGAGCTTTTTTTGTATATAAACCGAACATTAAAATTTATACAAAAAAACACCGCTTATAAAGCGGTGTTTCATAACTTAATATCATTATTGATTAATCCCCCAATTTATCAATATGATTCCCCTTGTGTATTACGCAACAAATATCAGGGTAAAAAAGCAGTTTTATGAAGGTAGATGTATAAATGGTTGTTTTTTTTGTGTAAATGGTAATTATTTTGTGATTCTGTAAATGTTTAGTTACACATTGTTTAAATGATAACCTATGGATTTTATTTTTAAGATATTATCTGTTACATTTGGTACAAATCTACATACAATGTTAAGAGCTGTAATAGTTGATGATGAACCAAAAGCGATACAAGGCCTTTCGTGGGAATTGTCAAATTTTAATGAAGATATAGAAGTTATCGAAACATTTACTGAGGCAGAGAAAGCAATTAAATATATTAATGAAAATGATATTGATTGTCTTTTTTTAGATATAGAAATGCCTACGATGGATGGATTTCAATTGCTAGAAAAATTAGATAACAAAGATTTTGCTATTATAATTACCACTGCATATAATGAATATGCTATTAAAGCATTAAAAAATCAAGCAATAGACTATCTTCTAAAACCAATTGATTCAGATGATTTAGAAGAAACCATAGGAAGAATAAAACTTCACCACAAAAAGTATAACAATACAGAAAAGGTTGAAAAGATATTATCGAGCTTCAATAAAAAATTCAATAGAAGAAAGATTACGATAAACACCGATGGAAAACTGGTTTTTTTATCTGAAGATGAAATTCTGTTTGTAGAATCTGACGGAAATTATTCAACCATATATACTTCAGGAAATAAAAAAATTGTAGTAACTAAAAAATTGAAAGAAATTGATTCGTTACTTCCTGAAGATCATTTTTTTAGAATACACAATTCCTACATTATCAACTTAAATAAAATTAAAGAATTTTTAAAGTCTGATGGTTATGTTGTGTTAGAGAATAATCATAAAATTCCCGTATCTCGTCAGAGAAAATCAGATTTCTTAGAAAAATTTTAGTTGTAAATGAAGCAGTTAGTAATTATCCCTTTTCTTTTTTTTATAATTTTTTCCAGCTATGCTATAAATGATAGAGGAAGCAAAGATAGTCTCATTCATATAGCAGTAAATAAAAAAATTGATAATTATTACGAGCTGTATCGTTTTTTTGAAAAAGGTAGATTTGATAGAGAAGAAATAGACTTACTTTTAGAAGAAAGTAAAAAAAACGAATACAAATTAGGAGAGGTTTACGCGTATAATCTATTGGGGAGAAGTTATAGAAATAACTCTTTTTTTGATAAGTCTATAGAAAATCATTTAAAAGCTTTAGAGCTTGCAAGAAAAATAAATGATGTAAATGCTGAGATTGTTACTCTTAATCAAATAGGTGTAGTTTACAGGCGTCAAGACAAGGTTAGAAGTGCTTTAAATTATCATCAAATGGCTTTGGAGTTAGCTGATAAAATAGAGAGGCCAGATATTGATACTAAGATAAGTATAAGTATTTCTAACAATAGTATTGGTAATATTTACTTGGCTTTAAAACAATATCAATTAGCATTAGAAAAGTTTAAAAAATCAATTTTAATACAAAGTAGAACGGGAGATAAAAGAGGGCTCGCAATAAATCATCAAAATATAGGGCTTGCTTTTCAAAACTTAGGAGAAATTGATGCAGCATTAGAGCACTACAATAAGTCATTAGAGTATAATATTCAAAATAACTCAAGTATAGGAAAGGTTATTTGTCATACTAGTATTAGTAATGTTTTATTGTTACAAGGAAAATATAAAGAAGCATATGAATATATAAACGAAATAGTACCCCTTTCGGAAAAAATAGGTAATCAGTATTACACTTCAGAGGTTTATGTTACTTTAGGAAACGTACAGTTAAAGTTAGATAGTTTAGACAAAGCAGAAAAGTATTTAAATGAGGGTTTAACAATAGCAAAAAAACATAAAATTCCGTCAGGAATTAACCAGTCTAATCTTTACTTATCTGAGTTGTATGAGAAAAAAAAGGATTATAAAAAAGCGTATACTTTTTATAAAAAATCAATAGAAGGAGAACGTAAAACATTTAACGACAAAAATATTTCATATGTAAATAACCTTATTAATAAGTACGATAATGAAGTAAGTAAAAATAAAATAAAAGGTTTAGCAAAAGAAAATGAGATTGCTAAACTAAAACTGCTTCGAAATAGAAACGTTTTAATTATTGCCTTAGTTTCTATAGCATTATTAGGGGTGTTGTTGTATTCTATGTACAGACAACGTTTGTTAAATAACGATAAAAAAATATTGAAACTAGAACAAGAAGCATTGAGAATTCAAATGAATCCACATTTTGTTTTTAATGCTTTAAATTCAATAAAGTTATATGTTATCAATAATGAGCAAAAAAATGCTGTACATTACTTAAATAAATTTTCAAAACTAATTAGAAGTATTTTAGAATCTTCATCAGTAAAAGAGGTGACTCTTAGTGAAGAGCTAAAAACCATGAATTTATATATGAGTATTGAAAATATCCGATTTTCTAATGAGATAAACTATATAGAAAAGGTTGACCCTAGTGTAAATATTGAAAGAATTAAAATACCACCATTAATTTTACAACCCTTCTTAGAAAATTCAATTTGGCATGGTTTATCATCTAAAAAAGGTGAAAAAGAAGTGACTTTATCTGTAAATAAAATATCTGATGAATTCATTCAAATAGACATTATTGATAATGGGATTGGAAGAGATGCAGCGTTGAAAATTAGAAAAAATAAATCGTTAAATAGAAAATCTATAGGAATTGATTTGACAAAAGAAAGATTACAAAACTTTGCTAACGAATACAAAAATAATTTTTCATTGGTTTACTCAGATGTAATTGACGAAAAAGGGAACACAAGCGGAACTAAGGTTACATTAAAGATACCTATAATTTAAAAATCGAATTTTAATTGAACCCAAACGGGTTCTTTTTTTTCTGTATTCAAATTACTAAAAGAAATTCCTAATAAGCGAACAGAATTATTAAGAGTGTCTTGATACAATAACTCTTTTACGATAGGATAGAACTCTTTTTTTAACTGTAGAAAGTGATTGGTAGTTTTACTACGGGTTTGTTGTGTAAAATCGCTGTATTTGATTTTTAAGGTAACTGTTTTTCCTTTGGTGTTAGATTTTTTCATTCGACGCTCTAGCTCATCAGCAATTTTATCAAGCCGCTCTAACATAAATACTTCGGAAGATAGATTTTCACGGAAAGTAGTTTCAGCAGCAATTGATTTTCGAATACGGTCAGGTTTTACAGCAGAGTTGTGAATTCCTCGAACAATGTGGTAATAATGCACTCCAGATTTTCCAAATAATTTAGAAAGTTCTTCCAACGATTTCTGTTTTAAATCTAAGCCTGTAAAAATGCCTAAATTATGCATTTTAGCAGCGGTAACTTTACCTACTCCATAAAATTTATTAACAGGTAATTGTTCTAAAAACTCAAGAACTTCTTCTGGATTGATGGTTTTTTGTCCATTAGGTTTATTAATGTCAGAAGCAACTTTGGCTATAAATTTATTAATAGAAATTCCAGCCGATGCTCGTAATTCCAGTTCCTCCCAAATTCGCTGACGAATTTCTTGAGCAATCATACTAGCCGATGGATTTCCTTTTTTGTTTTCAGTAACATCTAAGTAGGCTTCGTCCAACGATAAAGGTTCTACCAAATCGGTATAATCGTAAAAAATCTTTCTAATTTTAGATGAAATTTCTTTGTAGCGATCAAACCTTGGAGGGACGAATATAATATGTGGGCACTTTTGTTTTGCCAAAACACCACTCATGGCGGAACGTACTCCAAACTTTCGAGCTTCGTAACTAGCAGCAGAAACTACGCCTCGTATTTCACTACCACCAACAGCAACTGGTTTTCCTCGCAATTCAGGATTATCCAATTGCTCCACAGATGCATAGAAAGCATCCATATCTACATGAATAATTTTACGAAAAGGAGGTTGTAATTCCATTCTGTAAAAATAATAAAAGCCCTCTTAAGATTAAGAGAGCTTTATAATATGTCTTTGTTCTTTTGGTATAAAGTTATACTTGTTTTACCTCAATAATTTTAACTGGACATGCTTTCTTGGCTTCGTGCGAAGCTTCAAAAATACTGTCGTCGTGTGATTTTATGGTAAAGAAACCTTTTTTTTCAGAAGAATGTAATAAAACCGATTTCCCATCCTTTTTTGACATTTGAAATTGTGCAGGAGCTAGCTCCACGCAATAATTACAGCCAATACACTTGTTTCTTTGTAACGTAATTACAACCATTAGTTTTTAGCAAATTCGGTTTTTACAATTTTGTATAATTTATCTGATGGACGAATCCTGAAATCTAGTTTCATAGTAACTTCATCACCCTTGGTAGCAGTTTGTGCTTCCTTATCATTTACAAACATGCTTTTTAATTCCATTTCTTGAGCACCTGTGGTAGGTCCTGTAATTAAAATAGTATCACCTACAGCTAAATCATATGCTTCAATTTTAAATTCTCCAATTTCAGCTTTAGGGAAATAGTGTATCCCCTTTCCTAAATATACTTTCTTTTGAGTAGCATGAGAACCAGGTTCTTTACTCCATTCCCCTAATTTCTGACCTAAATAATATCCATTCCAGAAACCACGATTGTATACTTTTTCAAGTTCTTGCATCCAGCTAATTACTTTCTCTTTGTCGTAAGTTCCATTATATAAACTGTCAATAGCATCACGATAACACTTGATAACTTTGGCAACATATTCTGGTGCGCGACCGCGTCCTTCAATCTTCAACACTTTAATTCCAGCATCCGCAACTTGATCTAAAAAATCGATGGTGCATAAATCTTTAGGAGACATAATGTACTCATTGTCTAATTCCATTTCAAAACCAGATTCCTGATCAATTACCGTATATTTTTTACGACAATTTTGTTTACAAGCTCCTCTGTTTGCAGATGAATTATGCGAGTGTAAACTCATATAGCATTTTCCGGAAACGGCCATACATAAAGCACCGTGACCAAAAATTTCAATTTCTAACAAACGACCAGATGGTCCTTTGATTTCTTCTTTTTCAATTTGCTCAGTAATCTTTTTTACCTGACGTAAACTCAACTCCCTACTCAATACTACGGTATCAGCAAACATGGCATAAAACTTAACCGTTTCGATGTTGGTAATATTAATTTGCGTAGAAATATGTACTTCCATACCCTCTGCTCTTGCCATGGCAATTACAGCTTGATCCATTGCAATCACAGCAGTAATGTTCGCTTCTTTAGCTCTTTTGATTAAGGTTTTTACAATAGATAAATCATGATCGTAGACAATCGTATTTAAGGTTAAATACGTACGAACATTTTTTTCAGAACACCTACGAGAGATTTCTTCTAAATCATCTAAGGTAAAATTAATAGATGCTCGAGCACGCATATTTAATTGCTCTACACCAAAATATATTGAATCACATCCGTTATCTAAAGCTGCCTGTAACGATTCAAAATTACCAGCAGGAGCCATTAACTCAATCTTTTGCATTACTTTTTAAATTTTAAAGCTTCTGAACGTCCTTTTTTAAATATTTTATTGCTTGCGTGTTTTCCTTTACGCAATTCTTTTTGCTCTTCGTAGGGTAAATGAATGATGTCTTGGCATTCAGGAGAACAGGTGTTTTCCATTTTTTCAGCACAGTCATCACACTGAATGAATAATAAGTGACAACCTTCGTTGGCGCAGTTGGTATGTGTGTCACAAGGTTTTCCACATTGATGACAATTGGCAATTACATCATCAGAAATTTTTTCAGCTCTTCGGTGGTCAAAAACAAAATTCTTTCCTAAAAACTTGTTTTCTAAACCTTCATCTTTTACCTGACGAGTATATTCAATAATTCCTCCTTCAAGTTGGAAAACATTTTTAAAACCTTTGTGTTTGTAGTAGGCAGATGCTTTTTCACATCGAATTCCACCTGTACAATACATTAGTAAGTTTTTATCTTCTTTATGGTCTTTTAAATCTTCTTCAATAATATCTAATGAATCTCTAAACGTATCAACATCTGGAGTTACTGCACCGTCAAAATGTCCAATTTCACTTTCGTAATGGTTACGCATATCTACACAAACCGTATTCGGATTTGCTAGCATTTCATTAAATTCCTTTGCATTTAAATGTACTCCTTTGTCGGTAACATCAAAAGTGTCGTCATTTAATCCGTCAGCAACAATTTTGTTACGAACTTTTACTTTTAGTTTTAAAAACGATTTATTATCGTGCTCAATAGCTACGTTTAAACGAATTCCATTTAAAAAAGAAATACTATCTAGTTGTTTTTTTAAAGCTAGAAAGTTTTCTGAGGGAACAGATATTTGAGCGTTGATTCCTTCGTATGAAACATATGTTCTTCCTAAAACATCTAATTCATTCCATTCAAGGAATAATTTATTTCTAAATAAAGTAGGATTTTCTATCTTATGATATTGATAGAATGAGATTGTAATACGGTCTTTACCCGCATCATCAATTAATTTAGCGCGTTCTTCTGCGCTTAACTTGTTGTACAGTTGCATGCTATACTTTTTTAAGTTAAACAAACATGTTGAGGTTTTTCCAGAAAACCGGTGCAAATGTACTGATTTTTTGAGTTTTACTGTTTAAAACAATACTATTTAAGCCTAAATGGTATATTTTTTAAATTTTAACGTATTTTTTCTAACAAATGAGATACAACCAATTTGTTTTTTTTAAACCTTTGTAGCTGACAAACAATAAATTTTATACTCAAATAGCAAAAAAAAAATGAGAGTAGCAGTGGTAGGCGCTACCGGAATGGTAGGTAATGTAATGTTACAAGTATTAGCAGAACGTAATTTTCCAGTAACAGAATTAATTCCTGTTGCTTCAGAGCGTTCAGTGGGAAATCAAATTGAATTTCAAGGAACAAATTATACAATTGTTGGTTTAGAAACCGCAGTAGCTATGCGACCAGACATTGCGTTGTTTTCTGCTGGAGGAGAAACTTCTTTAGAGTGGGCACCGAAGTTTGCAGCTGTTGGAACAACAGTAATTGACAATTCTTCTGCTTGGAGAATGGATCCAACAAAGAAGTTAGTAGTTCCAGAAATTAATGGAGATGTATTAACTAGCGAAGATAAAATTATAGCAAATCCAAACTGCTCTACTATTCAGTTAGTAATGGCGTTAGCTCCGTTACATAAAGAATATACAATGAAACGTGTGGTGATTTCAACTTATCAATCTGTTTCTGGAACTGGTGTTAAAGCTGTTCAGCAATTAGATAATGAACAAGCAGGCGTTAAAGGAGAAATGGCGTATCCGCACCCTATTGGAAGAAATGCATTGCCACATTGTGATGTGTTTTTAGAAAATGGTTACACTAAAGAGGAAATGAAGCTGGTAAAAGAGCCTAAAAAGATTTTACGAGACGATTCTTTTAGTGTTACAGCTACGGCAGTTAGAATACCAACTGCTGGAGGACATTCTGAGGCTGTAAATGTTCAATTTGAAAATGATTTTGAATTAGACAAAGTACGCGAGTTACTTACACAAACTGATGGTGTTGTTGTACAAGATGATGTACAAAATAATGTATACCCAATGCCTATTTTAGCAAACAATAAAGATGAGGTTTTTGTAGGTAGAATTAGAAGAGATGAATCTCAACCTAATACTTTAAATATGTGGATTGTTGCTGATAACTTACGTAAAGGAGCAGCAACTAATACCATTCAAATAGCAGAATATCTAGTAGCTAACAATTTGGTGAAACCATCGGTTACTGCTTAAAAATATTTAATAATAATACTTTAAAAATCCTGTGCTTGTAAGTGCAGGATTTTTATTTTTGGATTATGAACAAAGAACAAATAATACAAAACACAATTGAGTTTGTAAAAGACACCTTAAAAGGAGCAGAGGGAGGGCATGATTTTTTTCACATTGAACGCGTATACAAAAATGCATTGTTGATAGCAGAAGATGAATATGTAGATATGTTTGTGGTTTCTTTAGGAGCTTTACTACATGATATAGCGGATAGCAAATTTTACAATGGAGATGAAACTGTTGGTCCGCAAAAAGCCAGAGTGTTTCTTGAGAGTCAGATGGTTCCTGAAGAAATAATTACTCATATAGAAAAGATAATTACTAACATTTCTTTTAAAGGAGGAAATTTTGAGCAAAAGTTCACTTCTCCTGAACTAGATGTAATTCAGGATGCAGACCGATTAGATGCTATAGGAGCTGTTGGAATAGCTCGTTGTTTTAATTATGGAGGATTTAAAAATAGGGAATTGTACAATCCAGAGATTCGTCCGAATTTAAATATGACAAAAGAAGAGTATAAAAAGTCTACAGCACCAACTATTAATCATTTTTATGAAAAACTATTGTTATTAAAAGATAAAATGAACACGCAAGCAGGTAAAGCTATTGCAGCAGAACGACATGCGTACATGGAGGGCTTTTTACAACAGTTTTATAATGAGTGGAATGGAAAGGTTTAATGTTTTTTAAGGTAATAATGTAAAAATATCGTTATTTTAATAAAAAATTTACGTTAAAATTTGGCTATTATTGAATTTAATATATATTTGCCTCAGTTAATAACCCCCTAGCTTATTAATGTAATCCCCTTATTGTAAAAAAAAGCATCTAAACTCAGGTTAGATGCTTTTTTTGTTTGTATGATATAGCTTATTATTTCCCAGGAAAATCTGGTTTACGCTTTTCTAAAAACGCAGTAGTTCCTTCTTTAAAATCTTCGGTTCCAAAACAGTTTCCAAATTCAGTAATTTCTGTTTCAAAACCATTAACTCCATCTTTAAAATTATCGTTTACAGCTTTAATTGCTGCACTGATTGCTACAGAAGAATTTCGCATAATTTTAGAGGCAATTTTTTCAGCTAGAGAAAGTAGTTCTTCTTGTGAAGTTACATGGTTAACTAAACCAGCGTCTTTTGCTTCATCAGCAGAAATCATACCTGCTGTCATAATTAATTCCATAGCTTTTCCTTTACCTACTAATTGTGGTAATCGTTGTGTACCTCCGTATCCGGGAATAACTCCTAAAGATACTTCAGGTAAGCCCATTTTAGCATTGTCTGAAGCTACTCTAAAATGACAAGCCATTGCTAATTCTAATCCACCACCTAAAGCAAAACCGTTAACAGCAGCAATAACAGGAGTAGATAGGTTTTCAACAAAATCAAATAAAATTTCTTGTCCTTTTTTTGCTAACATTCCTCCTTCTTCAATAGAAAAATGAGCAAATTCAGAAATATCTGCACCGGCAACAAAAGCTTTTTCACCACTTCCTGTAATGATAATTGCTTTAACAGCTGAATCATTCTCTAAAGCTTTAAAAACACTGTGTAATTCTTCAATTGTAGCTTTGTTTAAAGCGTTTAATTTCTTTGGTCTGTTAATGGTTACAGTTGCTAATCCGTTAGCTTGTTCAACTAAAATATTTTCAAAATTCATGATACTATTTATGTTTTTGGTAAAATTACGGTAAAAACGGTTCCTACTCCTTTGGTTGAAGTAAAGGAAATAGACCCGTCATACGCTTCAATTATATTTTTTATCATCGATAAACCTAAGCCCATTCCACTTGTTTTTGTGGTGAATTTAGGTTCGAAAATAAGTTCTTTGTTTTTATCACTAATCCCCTTACCGTTATCAGAAACCGTAATTTTTACACTGTTTCCTTCTGAAGCCACTTTTACTTCTATTTTAGGGTTTTTATCAGTTTCTTTTATTGCTTGTATTGAATTTTTAACCAAATTGGTAACAATTCGTATTAATTGTGTTTTATCAAGACTCGCATAAAGTTCTTCTTCTTGCGGAAGGTATTCTATATAATCTTCCGTAAAAATATCTAATGAATGCTTAACAACATCAACAACATTCATTTTTTCACGACGCTGTGTTGGCATTTTAGCAAAGTCAGAAAAAGCAGAGGCAATAGAGCTCATCACATCAATTTGCTGAATAAGAGTTTCACTGTATTCAGAAAGCTTTTCTTTTATATTTGGATCGTTGGGGTCAAATTTTCTTTCAAAACTTTGTACCGATAAACGCATAGGAGTTAGCGGATTTTTAATTTCATGCGCTACTTGTTTTGCCATTTCTCTCCAAGCTTGCTCACGTTCACTTTTAGCAAGTCTAGCAGCACTATCTTCTAGCTGATCTATCATATTGTTGTAGGCAGCTACTAACGAGTTAATCTCTGAACTAGCAGAGTTCAACGTAATTTTTTCGTTGCGCTTGTTTAAGCGTGTTTCTTTAATTTTTTCTGAAATTGTCTGAATAGAACGCGTAATATATGTTGATAAGAAATAGGCCAAAACAATTGCGATGATGAGCATTAATAAATACACCAATGACAAACGCGAAATAAATTCGCGAAGTTCGTGCTGTTGTTCTTCGTTGTCTTGAGCAATTTGTAATTCTAAAATTCCAATTCGTTTAAAACGAGGATCATTAATATATGAGTATGAAGATTGGTAAGTAATTCCTTTTTCTGTTCTACTTTTTAAGATTTTATGATTAGAATTATTTGCAAGATCCTTTATGGTTTCTTTAGGTAGATTTGAACCTTCTTTTTTGTCGAAATTATAAGGAATAGAGGACTTTAACAAGTTACCACCCATATCATACATCGAAACAGTAAGTTTATGTACATAAGCAATGTCATAAATTCTGTCTTGAAATATTTTAGATAAATTTTGAGTAGTTACAGGATACGTTGTTCTACGTTTTAACTCTATTTCTATATCTTGTTTTGTAGATGCTTCTTTACGTTCAAACCTTGAGATGTTATAATCTTTAGTTTGTTCATCGTACTGGTAAATTGTGACTAATACAATTAAAATAGAAGCCAATAATACTAAAAGTATCATTGACAAGAATATTCTAATTCGTAGCGATATGTTGTTGAAAATGCGCAATTTTATAGCTTAATTCTTTTTGTTTTCATTAATAGAGTATCGTCCTTTTCACCATCGTTGTCCCAATCGTATGTAGAGGTAGCTTCAAAACCATTTTCAGCTATTTTTATTGTATACCAAGCTTGTACCTGATTTCCTAAATATAAATAATCTACGAACAAACTATCTCCTTTGGTTTCCCATTTTCCGGTCGTTTCACCTACTTTTTGTCCATCAGGCTGTACGAACCAAGCAACAAAAGTTCCATTATTTTTATAAGAAGATTGTGCTTTTCCTGACGATGGCTTGCTAAAATCGTCTTCAAAAACAGATGTGCTATCCGTTTCGTTAGCTGTTAAATATTCTATTTTTAAATAAGTGGTTTCCCAATTACCAATCAAATAATCTTTCAATAAAGGTTCTTTTTCTTGTTTACAGGCAACAAAAAATATTCCGAAAATTAACGCAGCAATAAAATATTGTGTTCTCATAATTCTTATGATTGAAGTTTTTCTTCTTTAGTATGCAACAAACGTGTTAGTTTTATTGATAAATCTAATAAAATAATTTTAGCGTTTCCGTTTCTTTCAATGTGGTATTGGGCATCACTTACTTCTTTTTCAATAGTCATGATATTTCCACTATGGATAAACGGAGCAAATTTTGATAACTCGAAATTGGCTGATTGCGTTTCTAAAAAAACTAAATCTGGAGTTCCGTAATTAAGTAATAAGGCTTGTCTGAAAAACTGTAAACAATATTGTAAAAACTGCTTTTGTGTTTCACGACCTGTTTTTGAAATCTCTTCTGACCAACCAATTAAATCTTGAATAATAGCAGCATTTCCTTTTGCTCTAAAGGCAGCACGAATCCAAGTAATAAACCATTGTTCGAAAATTAAATCGTTAGAGTCGTTGTTTAACAGAAGTAAAGCTTTGTTGTAATTTCCTTCAGATTGATGGGCAATTTTAATCGCTTCATTTTCTGAAATTCCTTTTTGTTGCACTAAATTGGTTGCAATGTCGCTTTCACTTAACGCAGGAAAATGTAAAGCTTGACATCTAGATTTTATAGTGTTTATAATTTGCTCTTCATCTTCAGTAACTAAAATAAATACTGTTTTACTTGGTGGTTCTTCTATTAGTTTTAATAATTTATTTGAAGCTGCAACATTCATTTTTTCAGCCATCCAAATAATCATCACTTTAAAACCTCCTTCGTACGATTTTAGTTGTAGTTTTTTTACGATGTCTTCTGCCTCGTCAACTCCAATTTGTCCCTGTTTGTTTTCTACGCCAATGTATTGTAGCCAATTAAACAAACTTCCGTAAGGTTGTTTTTCGATAAAAGATCTCCAATCATCTAAAAACAAATTACTAACAGGATGTTTTTTTACCGAATCGTTTGTAGTAACAGGAAAAGCAAAATGTAAGTCAGGATGTTGTAATTTATTACATTTAATGTTGCAAGCTTCCGTATTGTCTGAAAAACTACACAACAAGTATTGAGCATAGGCTATTGCCATAGGTAAGGTTCCGCTACCTTCTTTACCAACAAAGAGTTGCGCGTGCGGAATTCTGTTGTTTTCAGCGGATTGCTGTAAGTGTTTTTTAATGTGTTCTTGCCCAATAATTTCGTCGAAAGTCATACCACAAATATAAGACAACAAACAAAGAGAACAATCGATTGTAAGTAAATGATATATTGTATTGATATATTGTTTAGAATGATTCTATTTTGGTATATTTGCTAGCTAAAAATACGTGTTTTTTTGAGTACAATTGCATCATTACAAATCGGAGAAAAAGGAATTATATCTGAAGAGTGTTTAGATAAGATTCCGTTAAAGTTGTTAGAAATGGGATGTTTGCCAGGAGCAGAGGTTGAATTACTTCAAGTAGCTCCGTTAAAAGACCCTCTGTACATCTGTGTAAATGGGAGTCATTTAGCAATTCGAAAAGAAACAGCTTGTCAAATATCAATACTTAAACTATAGCCGATGAGCAATCGTATTAAAGTAGCATTAATTGGGAATCCGAATACAGGAAAAACATCATTATTCAATCAACTTACAGGGTTAAACCAAAAGGTAGGAAACTATCCAGGTGTCACCGTTGATAAAAAACAAGGGGTCTCTAAATTACCCAATGGTAAAAGCGCTACGATTACTGATTTACCAGGTACATATAGTATTAATCCAACTTCTTTAGATGAAAGTATCGTTTTAAAAACTTTGATGACAGCGCATCGAGATGATAAACCTGATATGATTGTTGTGGTTGCTGATATTGAAAATTTAAAGCGAAACTTATTGCTGTTTTCTCAAATCCAAGATTTAGAAATTCCGACGGTTTTGGCTTTAAACATGGCAGATCAGCTACAACGTAAAGGAATTTCGATAGATATACCTGCTTTAGAAAAAGAATTGCACACCAAAGTAGTGTTAATGTCGGCAAGAAATAATGAAGGGATTGATGATTTAAAAAGTGTAATTGCCAATTATGAATCGTTACAAGTTCATTCTAACTTTAATGAGTTAGCAGAAAAAATAGATGTTACTTATTTTAATAAGTTATCTTCAGTAAGTGATGAATTTACAGCTTATGAAATGTGGATGTTGCTTACCAAAAAACACATTTCATTACTTTCTGACGAAGAAAAGGAGAAAATAAAGGAGTTTGAAAGTGAAGAAGCAACACAAAAAAAGCATCAACATAAAGAAACAATTTACAGATATCAGAAAATAAATAACATCTTAAAGAAAACATATCAGGTAGATAAATCAAAAGCTAGAGATGTACGTAGTAGGCTCGATAGAGTTTTTACACATAAAATATTTGGGTATGTAATTTTCTTCGGATTATTACTACTGATATTTCAATCAATTTTTGATTGGGCGTCTACTCCAATGGATTTTATAGATGGTTTATTTGCTGAAATTGCTGAATTTACCAAAGCACAATTACCTGCAGGAATGTTTACCGACTTACTTACCGATGGTATTATTCCAGGAGTTGGTGGAGTAGTAATCTTTATTCCACAGATTGCCATTTTATTCCTGTTTATTTCTATTCTTGAAGAGACAGGTTATATGAGTAGAGTAGTGTTTTTAATGGATAAGATTATGCGTAAGTTCGGAATGAGCGGTAAAAGTGTAATTCCATTAATTTCAGGAACTGCCTGTGCAATACCAGCAATTATGGCAACTCGTACTATTGGTAGTTGGAAAGAGCGTTTGATTACCATTTTGGTAACACCCTTTACAACTTGTTCGGCACGTTTACCTGTATATGCAATCTTAATCGCATTAATAATTCCTGATACTAAATTGTTCGGTTTTTTAAGTTTACAAGGTTTTACTTTGTTAGCGCTGTATATTTTAGGGTTTGCAGCGGCGATCATAGCGGCATATGTTTTACACAAAACATTAAAAATTAAAAACAATTCACTTTTTGTAGTTGAAATGCCTAATTACAAAATACCATCGGTAAAAAATGTGTTTTTTGATGTGTTAGATAAAACAAAAGCATTTGTTTTTGGAGCAGGAAAAATCATTTTAGCAATCTCAATAGTATTGTGGTTTTTAGCATCTCACGGACCGTCAGCTTTTGAAAATGCAGAAAAAAATGTAGTTGAAAATGTAGCGAATCAGCAATTGTCAGAAGAAGAATTATCGAAAAAAGTAGCTTCAGCTAAGTTAGAAAATTCGTATATTGGAATAGCAGGTAAAACTATTGAACCTATTGTTAAACCGTTAGGTTATGATTGGAAAATAGGAATCGGATTGATTAGTTCTTTTGCTGCTCGCGAAGTGTTTATTGGTACACTGGCTACTATTTATAGTGTTGAAGATGATAGCGAAGATTCAACTACGATTAAGCAAAAAATGGAGTCAGAAATAAATCCAGATACTGGTGAAAAACGATTCAATTTTGCAACAGGAATGTCGTTATTGTTGTTTTATGCATTTGCAATGCAATGTATGGCAACCTTGGCAATTGTAAAACGTGAAACAAAAAGCTGGAAGTGGCCATTGGTTCAATTAGTGAGCATGGGTATTTTAGCTTACTTATCTGCTTTTGCAGCCTATCAAATTTTAAGCTAATGCAAGAAGTTTTAACATATTTAGTTGTTTTAGGGGCGGTTGTTTTTTTAGTTAAAAAGTTTTTCTTTAAGACTAAAAAAGATAAATGTGATACCAATTGTAATTGCTCTTAATAACGTTTAACAATACCTTATTACTGCAATTTTAGCAGAAGGTGTAAGTTTGTGGTATTATACTTGATATATACAAAAGGGAAGTAATCAGTAAAATTTAATATGAAAAAAATACTTTTAGTAGCTGTAGTTTTTGTCAGCTCTTTTGCACAGGCACAACAAGAAATTAAGGCAGATTTATTTGATGCTTTAGCTTTTAAAACATTAGAATTATCGTACGAGTATTATACAACAGAAAGGTCGTCAATCGGTATTTCAGCATTATTCAATTTTGAAAAAAGATCGGTTGATTTTAAGTACAACGAAAAGCAAATGTTTACTCCTTTCTTCCGTCATTATTTTAGTGATAGTAGTAACTGGAATTATTTTGGAGAAGTTTTTATGGGAATAAATACAGGAGAAAGAGAAGTTACAGTAGAAGGAACAATGCTTAAACAATATAAAGAATATACGGATGGAGCTTTGGGTATTGCATTCGGATCAAAATATGTGTCGTCAGGAGGTTTTGTACTTGATATCTACGGAGGTTTAGGTAGAAATTTATTTACTTCGGAATCTCGTGCAGTTGTACCTAGGGTAGGAATAAATTTAGGATATCGTTTTTAAGATATTCAACTTAGATAAACTAAAAAAGCTCGCAATCGCGAGCTTTTTTAGTTTATGATAATGTCATTCAAAAAGCGTAATTAAATAAACTACTCTGTTAGAACAGGTTTTTTCTTTTGAATCAAATTAGCGATTACAAAACTTAAAATAGCAGGTAATACCCATCCTAAATTTTGGTTGGCAAACGGAATGGTGTTTTTTATTCCAGATAAATATTCAGTATCAACAATATATCCTAAAAAGTCTGGAATACTGAATAGAAAAGTAACTGCAACCACAATTTTAAATACGGTAGTTGAAGTGTATCTTTCTGGAAGTACATTCAATATAATTAAAATGATGGTTATTGGGTAAATAAACATCAATGCAGGTAAAGCAATATTTATGATATATTTTACATCAAACTGTCCAATAGCAATTCCTAATAAGCAACCAATAATAGCAGTGATTATAAAAATTTTTTGAGAATTGTTATTAATTCCTTTAAAATAATCAGCAGTACCTGTAATAATTCCAACTGCTGTTGTAAAACAAGCTAAAGCAACTAAAACACTTAAAAAAACACTACCTATATTACCAAGTGTTTGGTAGCTTAAAGAGTTTAAAATTTCTGTTCTCGTAGCATCTTCACCAAAAGTAGAACTAAATAAAACTCCGTTATAAATAAGTCCAGCATATATAATTAACAAGCCGAAACCTGCTATTAATCCAGCTTTGGTAATTAATTCTTTTTTCTCTTCAAACGAAGTATTGGTGTTAAAGTTCATCGAAACAACTAAAACTCCACCAACGACTATTGAAGCGATAGCATCAAAAGTTTGATACCCTTCTAGCAAACCATCTACAAAAGGCATTTTAAAAGATGATGGGTTTACAGCTTCAGGAGCGATGAAAATTCCAACAAAAATAATCGCCAATAGAATAAAGATGATGAGTGGAGTTAAGAACTTACCTAACAATTCTAATACTTTTGAACGGTTTATTGAAAAGATAAAAACCAACCCAAAGTAAACAGTACTAGTAAGTAAAGAACTACTATCAAAATAAGGAGCAATAGCCATTTCATGAGTTACAGATGCTGTTCTAGGTGCAGGTAAAGCAAGACAAATAGCATACATAACAAAGCAGTAAACAAGGCTAAAAGGATGAGATACTTTTTTACCAAAATCGTACATGGTACCTTGTAACTTAGCATGTGCTAAAATTCCTAACATAGGAATAAATACTGCTGTAACAAAAAAACCAAGTGTAACCCAAATCCATAAATTTCCTGCGTTTTTACCTAAAAGAGGAGGTAAAATTAAATTTCCAGCTCCGAAAAACATTGAAAATAAAGCAAACCCGTTTATAAATATCTCCTTAGTTTTGTGCATCGTTTAGCAAATTAATAGGCGACCAATATACATTAAAAAATGATTGTAAAATTTAAGGAAACCACGGTTTTTTACACAGATACTGGTAAAGGGAATAGTGTTGTTTTGTTACATGGATTTTTAGAAAATAATACCATGTGGGATGCTGTTGTTGAGGAAATTTCTAAAAGAAACCGTGTGATTTGTATCGATTTGTTGGGGCATGGAAAAACAGGGTGTATTGGATATATTCATTCGATGGAAGAAATGGCAGAAGCAGTAAAAGCTGTGTTACAAGAATTAAAAATTCGCAGAGCTATTTTTGTAGGGCACTCAATGGGAGGCTATGTTGCCCTTGCTTTTGCAGAAAAATACCCGAAGAATGTAAAAGGATTGTGTTTGCTAAATTCTACTTCTCAAGCAGACAGCGAAGAAAGAAAAAAGTTACGTCTTAGAGCTAATAAGATGGCAAAAGAAAATTATGAAACTCTGGTAAAAATGTCTATAGGCAATTTATTTGCTGAACAAACTCGAGAGCAATTTTCCGAAGTAATAGAAAAAGTAAGGGAGGAAGCATTAAAAACTACTGTGAGAGGATATATTGCTGCAAGTGAAGGAATGCGTTTGCGTGAAAACAAAGAAGCAGTTTTACAAACAATTGATAAACGATTGATGATTGCAGGTAAACAAGATTCAATATTAAATTATGATGCTGTTGTAAAAGAATCGAACAGAACAAATACACCTTTGGTTGAATTACCCAACGGTCATATGAGTCATATTGAAGCAAAAGAAGAACTGTTAAAAGCGTTAGCTAACTTTGTGAAATCCTAATAATTTTCTGTTACTTTTGTAAAGTTTTAAAAGATTTAAGTTAATGAAAGTTCATCATTTAGCAAAGCAAAATTCTATTCTTAATAAATTCTTAGCAGAACTTAGAGATGTTACGGTTCAAAAAGATTCAATGCGTTTTCGTAGAAATATAGAACGAATAGGTGAAGTTTTAGGGTATGAACTTAGTAAAAAATTGAATTATGATACTAAAGAAATAACAACTCCTTTAGGTACAAAACAAACAAACTTACCAACTAATAATATTGTATTGTGCTCAATTCTTAGAGCAGGGTTACCGTTACATAACGGAATGCTGAATTATTTTGATGATGTAGAAAATGCCTTTATTTCGGCGTATCGTCACCATCCAAACAATGATGAAGAGTTTGAAATAGTGGTAGAATATTTTGCTGCACCATCAATTGATGGGAAAACATTATTGTTAGTAGATCCTATGTTAGCAACAGGTCGCTCAATGGTTGAGGTTTACGAAGGAATTAAAAAATATGGAACACCTAAAGAAATAATAATCGTATCGGTAATTGGGTCAGAAGAAGGTGTTGAATATGTAGGGAAACATTTTCCTGAAGGAACAACTTTATGGATTGGTGATATTGATGAAAAGCTAAACGATAAAGGATATATTGTTCCAGGTTTAGGTGATGCAGGAGATTTAGCTTATGGAGCAAAGTTGTAGAACTTTACATAAATGCACTTACAGCAAAAGAAGCAAGTAAAAACAAAGCAATAATAGCATCTGCATACCATTTTTTCTGAAAAAACTCAATTCCGTTAGCTAGAATAACAGATACAGGGAAAAACACATATAAAAACTCAGTTCCAGAGCCATCTTCAACTAAAAGAAAAATTATAGTTGAAATTACAAACTGTGTCAGTACTAAAATCCAGTTTTTTCTAAATTTATTAGGTACAGAAAGAGCTCTTGGACTTTTTAAAAGTATAGAGGCAATTAAAAAGAAACTAATAAAAAGTATAGGGAATAATGATTTTTGATGCGAGTAAAAACTCAAATCAGGATATAAATTCCAGTTAAAAAGAGCCGTAAACTTTTCAGTTTTATCATACCAAAAACAATAGGTAAAGTATAAAAAAACAGGTCCAAAAATTCCGATTACAGGAATCAACAAGGTTTGATACGTAAATCGTTGGTGTAGAAAAATTGATAGGTAAAGCAGTATGATTAACAAAGCTGTGTAAGGCTCTATCAAAAAAGAAATACCTAGCCACAAACCACCATCAAACAATTTATGGAAAACATTCTTAGATGATTGCAAGCTATATACTTTTCGTAAGAAGAGTAGTACAGTTAAATTCGCATAAAAAGTTTTGTTTATGTTAATAACATCAGGAAAAAAACCAATTAGTATTACAAAAAACAGAAAAGCAAAAGAGTTATCGTAGGTTAATAAGTTTTTGGCAATGATAAAATTATAAACAGAAAAAACGACTAAAAACCACCCTAGTTCTGTAAGAATGTTCAATGACAATTCTTTAGAAAAAATACTTAAAACAAAATACCCTAAAAAAAGTACAAAGAGTACAATAAAATTTATGGGTTTAGATTTACCGAAAAAATTGGCTAACATTGTTTCTTTTTATATTTTTGCAGCTGTAAAGATACTTAAGATATGATAGCAGGCAATATTTTTAAATGGATTGGTAGTTTATTTACCGACTTTTTATTCGCTCCATTCAACTGGTTACGTTTAACAATCGCTAAATCAGATGGTGGTTGGTGGACTTCTAACGCTGTAAACTGGTTCTTTTTATTAATCCTATTAGTGTTATTTGCTTATTGGATGAAAGAAGCAGCACGTTTCAAAAAAGAAGGAACAGAAGATAGAGCCTAATTTCTATACACTTTGGGAAGTAAAAACAAATTAAAACGTTTCAAAGAAAATGAAACGTTCGCTAATGTTATTCAGCCAACTAGAGAAGAGGTTGTAAACGATTTTCAACATAAAGGAAAGTGGAAAGACTTCTTTAAAAACGACAATCCGATAGTTTTAGAATTGGGTTGTGGTAAGGGTGAATATACGATTGCGTTAGCAGAAAAAAATCCTGATAAAAACTTTATTGGTATTGATATTAAAGGAGCACGTTTTTGGCGAGGAGCTAAAACCGCTCTTGAAAACGACATGAACAATGTTGCGTTTATCAGAACCCAAATAGAGTTGGTCGATTATATTTTTGCTGAAAACGAAGTTTCTGAAATTTGGATAACTTTCCCAGATCCACAAATTAAGTATAAACGTACTAAGCACCGTATGACGAATTCTGAATTTTTAAAGAAATACCATGGTATTTTAAATTCAGAAGGAACAGTCAACTTAAAAACAGATAGTGAATTCATGCACGGTTACACTTTAGGTTTATTACATGGAGAAGGACACGAAATTTTACACGCTAATCACGATGTTTATAAAAATGTGTATAGCCCAGAAGAGGTAACCGGTACGCAAACATTTTACGAAAAACAATATTTAGAAATCGGAAAACCGATTACCTATATAAAATTCAAACTAAATTATTAATCCTGCTAATTAGCAGGATTTTTTGTTTTAGGTGTTCTTTATACATTCCAATTTAATTCTAAAAGAAAGCTATCTTTACCAAATGACAGATAAAAATTTCTTCGAAAAAGTGTATGAAGTAGCTCGTTTAATACCACATGGAAGAGTAACAAGTTATGGAGCCATAGCTACCTATTTAGGAGCAGCTCGTTCGGCAAGAATGGTTGGTTGGGCAATGAATAATTCTTCAGAAAAAGAAGTGCCAGCACACCGAGTAGTTAATAGAAAAGGATTGTTAACAGGAAAACACCATTTTGAAGGGACAAACCTCATGCAACAATTGTTAGAAAGCGAAGGAATAGAAGTTATTGAGAACCAAATTCAAAATTTTGAAAAGGTGTTTTGGAATCCAAGCGAAGAGTTGTGATAAACTTTAAAGATATAACATACTTAAAAGAAGGAACTGTCCGGCAAAAAGAAGCTCTTAAAGTATTATTAGAGTTAAATCTTTTTGAACTATTAAAAAACTTTAACCCTATTTTGGTAGGTACAATACCTATTAATATTGATATAGAATCAAGCGATTTAGATATTATTTGTCAAAGTAAAAATCATGAAGACATTTTAAAAGTTGTGCGTGAGAAATATGAAAAACTTCCAGAGTTTGAGGTAAAGACAATTCCATCATATAAAAACTTAAAAACAACTATCATTACACTTGAATATAAAACCTTTCCAATAGAGATTTTTATACAAAATAAACATCCAGAAAAGCAAGACTCTTACCTGCATATGCTTGTTGAGTACCAAGTGCTGTTAGAGGAAAGAACAGAATTCAAATCAAAAATAATAGCCTTAAAACAACAAGGAATTAAAACAGAACCTGCTTTTGCACAACTCTTAGGATTGGAAGGAGATCCGTATCAGGGTTTATTAAATTATGGATATGAGAAAGGCTATATTTCTTAGTTTTTAAATGAGATTATGTTTATAGATCAAGCTTATGAGTTCATAAATATTCACTATCTAAACACTTTATTTTCTGCGGTCTAAAATGTATCTTTGCAGTTAGGATTAAATACAAATAAGTAGAAGGTTTATTATTAGCTACTTAAAGCATATAGCATAACATGAGTTTTAAAAAACAAGATATATACAAAGCGTTAGAAACAATTACAGCGCCAGGAGAAGGTAAAAGCTTAATTGAAAACGAAAATATAACTAACGTGGTGAGTTTTGGTGATGAGGTAATTGTAGATGTAACAATTTCAAATCCTTCACTACAAGCAAAAAAGAAAGTTGAAGTTGAGATTATGAAAGCAATTCACGAACACGTTGATCAAAAAATCGATGTAAAAGTGAATGTGAAGGTGGAGGTTCAACAAAAAGAAAACCCAAATCAAATTAGAGGAAAAGAAATTCCTAATATTCAAAACATTATTGCGATAGCTTCAGGTAAAGGAGGAGTAGGAAAATCTACTATTACTTCAAATATGGCGGTTTCATTAGCAAAAATGGGCTTTAAAGTTGGAGTGTTAGATGCCGATGTGTACGGACCGTCACAACACTTAATGTTTGATGTAGAAAGAGAAAAACCATTAGCGGTAAATGTAAATGGACGCTCAAAAATGAAGCCTATTGAAAGTTACGGAGTAAAATTATTATCATTAGGGTTCTTTACAGATCCTAATCAGGCAGTAATTTGGCGTGGACCAATGGCTTCAAAAGCATTAAATCAACTAATATTTGATGCAGATTGGGGAGAGTTAGATTTCTTATTAATCGACTTACCTCCAGGGACTGGTGATGTGCATTTATCAATAGTGCAAGCAGTGCCAATTAACGGAGCAGTTGTAGTAAGTACACCACAAAACATTGCCTTAGCAGATGCTAAAAAAGGAGTAGCAATGTTTAAACAAGAAAGTATTAACGTACCTGTATTAGGTATCGTTGAAAATATGGCGTATTTTACACCAGCAGAACTTCCTAACAATAAATATTATATTTTTGGAGAAGGAGGTGCTAAAAATTTAGCAGAAGATATTGAAACAAGTTTCTTAGGAGAAATACCATTAGTACAAAGCATACGTGAAGCAGGAGATGTTGGACATCCAGTAGCTTTACAAGAAAACACACCACTAGCAGAAGCTTTTACAGAGGTAACCAAAGAAATGGTTTCACAACTATTAAAAAGAAATGCAAACTTACCACCAACAGAAGTAGTACGAATTACTACTATGAGTGGTTGTAGCTCAAAATAAGCAGTTATGGCAACAGCAGACATAAGAAATAATGTAGAAAAAGCGTTGGAAGAAATCCGACCTTTTTTAGTAAGTGATGGAGGTAATATTAAATTATTATCTATAGAAGACAGTACAGTAAAAGTACAATTAGAAGGAGCTTGCAGCGGTTGTTCAGTCAATCAAATGACCTTGAAAAACGGAGTAGAAGCAACGATTAAAAAATACGCACCAGAAATTACAGAAGTAATTAACGTAGCTTAACTGATAAAAGTCAGGTTTTAAGTAAAACAATTGCTTTAATTTTGGGCGTTCGGGCGTGCTTTCGTTACTCGCTTCCCAATTAAAAAAATTGGGAGAGCTCAAACAAGCCACTCAATCACTAACGCATAAATATTCCTGCCTTACTTCAAAAGGTGGGAATCTCAGTATAAATAAGAGAATTTTGTTACAAAATGATACAAACAGACATATTAATTATTGGAGCAGGACCTACAGGATTATTTACGGTTTTTGAAGCAGGATTATTAAAATTACGTTGTCATTTAATTGATGCCTTACCACAACCAGGTGGGCAGTGTTCAGAAATTTATCCAAAGAAACCTATTTACGATATCCCAGCTTATCCAGAGATTTTAGCAGGAGATTTAACCGATAAATTACTAGAACAAATTAAACAATTTGAGCCAGGGTTTACCTTAGGAGAACGTGCAGATACTATTGAAAAACAAGATGACGGAACGTTTATTGTAACAACTAACAAAGGAACAAAACATCAAGCACCTGTAGTTGCTATTGCAGGAGGATTAGGAAGTTTTGAGCCTCGTAAACCACCTATTCCTAATATCGCAAATTTTGAAGATAAGGGAGTGGAATACATGATTAAAGAACCAGAAATTTATCGTGGTAAAGACGTGGTAATTGCTGGAGGAGGAGACTCTGCTCTAGATTGGTCTATTTTCTTAACCGACGTAGCAAAATCAGTAACCTTAATTCACAGAAGAAATGAGTTTAGAGGAGCCCTAGATTCTGTTGATAAAGTACAAGAGTTAAAGAACGAAGGAAAGCTAATGCTAATAACACCAGCAGAAGTTAAAGGAATTATTGGTGATGATAAAGTTGAAGGTGTATTAGTAGAGCAAAAAGATAAAGAACCATTTACATTACCTTGTGAGCATTTTATTCCATTATTTGGTTTGGCACCAAAGTTAGGTCCGATTGCTAACTGGGGGTTAGAGATTGAAAAAAATGCCATTAAAGTAAACAACGCTTTAGACTACCAAACCAATGTTGAAGGAATTTATGCAATTGGAGATGTAAATACCTATCCAGGGAAGTTAAAGTTAATTTTATGCGGATTCCACGAAGCAACGTTAATGTGTCAGAGCGCTTATAAACGTATTCATCCAGACAAGAAATATGTGATGAAATACACAACGGTTGGTGGAGTTGATGGATTTGATGGTACTAGAAAAGAAGCGCCTAAAGCTGTAGTTAAAGCGATTAATTAAGCGTGACATTAACCGAATACATACAACAATTATCCGAAGACAAATTATTGTACTTCGCCTTGCCTATATTTTTCATTTCCATGTTCGTGGAATACCGAGTTGCAAAAGAAAAATATCATGGTAAAGACACTGGAGTATCAATGTTAATGATGGTGTTTTCGGCTATTGTTGAGTTTATTCCAAAGGTTTTAGCATTTGTTGCTTTTTTCTATTTATATGAAATAAGTCCGTTAAAAGGTATAGTGCAACGTCAATGGTGGGCTTGGATTCTATTATTACTTGCAGATGATTTTGCGTATTACTGGTTTCATCGATTAAATCACGAAGTACGCTTGTTTTGGGCAGGTCATGTACCACATCACTCGTCGGTACACATGAATTTAGGAACCGCATTACGTCAAGGAGTTGGTGAGCGTATTCATAAATTTTTCTTTTGGATGTGGATTCCGTTATTAGGATTTGATCCATTAATGATGTTTACGATGATGGGAGTTAGCTTAATTTATCAGTTTTTTGTACATACAGAATTGGTAGATAAATTGCCAAAACCAATCGAATTAATTTTCAATACACCATCGCATCACCGAGTGCATCATGCTTCCAATATTCGATATTTAGATTGTAACCATGCGGGAATTTTAATTATTTGGGATCGTATATTTGGTACCTTTTCAGAAGAATTAAAAGAAGTTGATAAACCTGTATATGGTCTTACAGTTAATATTGAAACTTTTAATCCAGTGAAAGTCGCAACGCATGAATACGCTGCTATCTGGAACGATGTCAAAAGAGCTGATAAATGGAGTGACAAACTGAATTATATATTCAATTCACCGGGTTGGACGCATGATGGAGAAGATAAAAGAGCAAAAACACTTCGAAAAAAAATGAATTTGTAAGATGAATGTTTTAGAGTTAAGAAAAGAAATAGGTATCTATAACAAAACCTTAAACAATTATCTAAAAACATTTAATTTTTTTCCTTTATCAAAAGAAAATATACCTGAAGGTTCTAATGGGAATGATTTGAGAGATTACCATTTAATTTCAAAAAAACTTTATGATTCCATTTTGGTCAAAAGAAAGTCGATTATTGAGTACGAAAAAGATTTTTATGAATGGAAAACAATAGAATATATCTCAAAAAAAATAGGTTTAAAGACACTGGATGTCATCGATTTTTTTAATCAAGATAAATTATCTTTAACTATAATTAATTCCAAAATTAAATTTAAAAGTAGAGAAAAAAATATTTCAGAATTTATTTATGGAGAATGGTCAGGTGAATTGTATGGTAGTGAATTCGTTTATAATAAAATACCAGAACTTTATAAATTGTATGAAGGAAAACAATTATTTAAAAAAGATACAGAATTAAAATATATTTCATCTTATCAATTGCATAAAGAAATAGTTGAGTTTAAATATTAATATTTAAGTATGGAACAAGATATTACTATAAAAATTACCGATCGTGACGGAGTTACTCACGAGGTACAAGCACCAACAGACATGGCAATGAACTTAATGGAAGTAGTTCGCTCGTACGAATTAGCCCCAGAAGGAACTATTGGTATTTGTGGTGGAATGGCAATGTGTGCTTCTTGTCAATGCTATGTGAAATCTGATCATGTATTACCAGAAATGGGAGATGAAGAAGAAGCCATGTTAGCAGAGGCCTTTTATGTAGAAGACAATAGCCGATTGGGTTGTCAAATACAAATGACTCCTGATTTAGATGGATTAGAAGTAGAATTAGCACCTGAGAGTTAGTATTTCAGCCTTACTTTTCTTATATTTGTTGGGCAACAACTAAATCTCTAAAAATAAATGTATTGGCTAGGTCTTTTAGCTCATTTAAAGTTTATGATAAAGCGCAATCCTGAGTGATTGTTTTAATGTAATTATTACACAATTGCTGAATGCGACAATTTATTTGTTGTTGCGTTATTACATTAACCTATTAAATTAGAACATATGCCTTTTTATCATAAATTAGGAAAAATTCCACATAAACGACATATACAATTCCGTAAAGAAGACGGAAGTTTATATTACGAACAATTATTTGGTACAATTGGTTTCGACGGAATGTCAACCAACAGCTACCATGAATACAGACCAACAATGGTCAAAGAAATTCGTAAGCAATACTCTATTGCGCCTAAAGTAGCGAAAGAAAACAATATTCAATCGTATCGCTTCAGAGGATTTCAAGTTCCAGCAGAAAATGATTACTTAAAAAGTAGAAAAGTAGTTCTTACCAATTCTGATTGTAATATCATTTTATCGGCTCCCAAAGAATCTACCAAAGATTACTTTTATAAGAATACAGATGCAGATGAGGTAATTTTCATCCACAAAGGAACCGGAAAATTACGTACGATGTTAGGTAATTTAGATTTCAAATATGGTGATTACTTAGTAATTCCTCGTGGAATCATTTATAAATTAGATTTCGATACGGAAGATAACAGGCTATTTATTGTAGAATCATATCGTCCGGTATATACTCCGAAAAGATACCGTAACTGGTTTGGACAATTATTAGAACATTCACCATTTTGTGAGCGCGATATCCGTAGACCAGAAGAGTTAGAAACGCATGATGAAAAAGGAGATTTCATTATCAATGTAAAAAAACAAGATGAAATTATTGAGATGGTATACGCAACGCATCCATTTGATGTTGTTGGATACGATGGATATAACTATCCGTATGCATTTTCAATTCACGATTTCGAGCCTATAACAGGACGCATACATCAACCGCCACCAGTGCATCAAACTTTTGAAACAGATGCTTTTGTAATCTGTAGTTTTGTGCCAAGGTTATACGACTACCACCCGCAGGCTATTCCAGCACCATACAACCACAGTAATATTGATTCTGATGAAGTGTTATATTATGTAGACGGAGATTTTATGAGTAGAAACGATATTGCTCCAGGGCATATATCGTTACACCCAGCAGGAATTCCTCACGGACCGCATCCTGATGCTACTGAAAGAAGTATCGGTGAAACTGTAACTGAAGAACTAGCCGTAATGGTAGATACTTTTAAACCGTTAAAAGTAACCGAAGAAGCTATGAAAATAGCAGATGAAGATTATTACAAATCTTGGTTAGAATAGTTCAAAGTATCAATGTGACAATTTGAAAATGTATTTATTCAATTTTCAAATTAACTAATTATCAAATTTTCAAAATAGAGAGACATGTCAAAAGAAATAAAATCAGTAAACTACGGTTTAGAAAAAATATTTGAAGGAGCTCAAGACTTCTTACCACTTTTAGGAACAGATTATGTAGAGTTTTATGTAGGAAATGCGAAACAAGCAGCGCATTTTTATAAAACAGCATTTGGATTTCAATCCTTAGCCTATAAAGGACTTGAAACTGGTTCAAAAGAAGAAGTGAGTTATGTGTTAGTACAAGATAAAATCCGATTAGTATTAACGACTCCTTTAAACAGTAAGTCACCAATTAATGAGCACATTGTAAAACATGGTGATGGTGTTAAAGTGGTAGCGCTTTGGGTTGAAGATGCAAAAAAAGCTTATGAAGAAACAACTTCAAGAGGGGCAAAATCTTATATGGAGCCTACTGTTGAAACAGATGAGCACGGAGAGGTTGTAAGAGCAGGTATTTACACATACGGAGAAACAGTTCATATGTTTGTAGAGCGTAAAAATTACAACGGAACATTTTTACCAGGCTTCCAAAAATGGGAATCAGATTATAATCCACCAACAGCAGGATTAAAATATATCGATCATATGGTCGGTAATGTAGGTTGGAATCAAATGGATGTTTGGGTAAAATGGTATGAAGATGTAATGGGATTTGAAAACTTCTTATCATTTGACGACAAGCAAATTCATACAGAATACTCTGCTTTAATGAGTAAAGTAATGTCTAACGGAAACGGAAGAATCAAATTCCCAATTAACGAGCCAGCTGAAGGAAAAAAACGTTCTCAAATTGAAGAATATTTAGATTTTTATGAAGGAGCAGGAGTACAACATATTGCTGTAGCTACTGATGATATTATAAAAACAGTAAGTCAATTAAGATCTCAAGGGGTAGAGTTTTTATCGACTCCACCAGAAGAATATTATAAAGCAGTTCCAGGAAGATTAGAAGAATTTAGTCACGAGTTAAGAGAAGATATTGAAAAGCTAAAATCTCTAGGAATTATGATCGATGCTGATGAAGAAGGATATTTATTACAAATCTTTACAAAACCAGTAGAAGATCGTCCTACGTTATTCTTTGAAATTATCCAACGTATGGGGGCTCGTGGTTTTGGAGCAGGAAACTTTAAAGCGTTGTTCGAATCAATCGAAAGAGAGCAAGAATTAAGAGGAACGTTATAAAATAATAGTTATAAGAACAGCAAATTAAATACCAAGATTCAAGACAATTCATGCCTTGTTTCTTGGTTTTGTTTTATATGATGGATAGGTATTTACATATAAAATCTCCTTTCTCATAAGTTTACTTTGTAGCAAAGTGAATTTAAATTAATCATAAAAGAATATTCAAAAATGAGTAAAGAAGAAATATTAAAAGCAATAGAAGAAAAATACGATAAGTTAGGTGTTCCTGTAGAAGCAATGCTTGAAGGACTGCTTTGGAGTGAGCCAATAACCTATTGGGATTATATACAAACAGATGCACTTTTAGGGTTACAAATTCCTAGAACAACATTACCTGATGAAATGGTGTTTATCATGTATCATCAAGTAAACGAATTATTGTTCAAAATGATTTTGTGGGAAATTGATCAGGTAGCTAAATCTTCTGAAATTACTGCTGAAAAGTTCTCAAAGCATCTAATGCGCATTAGTCGTTATTTTGATATGTTGTGTAGTTCGTTTACGGTAATGGGTGAAGGAATGGATGTAGAGCAATACTTAAAATTCCGCAATACACTTACACCTGCAAGTGGTTTTCAAAGTGCACAATATCGTAAAATTGAGTTTGCATCAACAGATTTAATTAATTTGATAGATGCTCGTTACAGAGATACGATTGATAGAAATTCATCATTTAAAAATGCTTACGATCATTTGTATTGGCAAGCAGCAGGAAAAAACTATACAACAGGTCAAAAAACCACCTTATTAACGTTGTTTGAAAAGAAATACATGGGGGATTTCATCGATTTTATGGAAGATTACAATGATTGTAATCTTTCAAAAAAATTCAAACAATTACCTGATGATGTTCAAAAAGATGAAGTGTTAATTAAAGCAATGCGTCATTACGATTATACAGTAAATGTAAAATGGGTAATGGCTCATTACAATGCCGCAGGAAAATACCTTGGAGGAGAAGAAGGCGATATAGAAGCTACTGGTGGTAGTAACTGGCGTAAGTATTTACATCCTAAATATCAAAGAAGAATTTTCTTTCCATACCTATGGAGCCAAGAAGAATTAGAAAACTGGGGAACTTTTTAACCAGTATAACAATAAAATAAAAGCTGTTTAATGTTCTGTTAAACAGCTTTTTTGATTTTTGGAATAGTAATTGTTTATCAATTTTCATAAGTTTGAACATTATGAGAAAAAGAATATTATTTTTTACGTTTTTGATTATAGCACAAAGTTTCTTTGCGCAAGAAAATCCTGTAGCATACAAGAGTGGTGAGTGGTTACGATTCGATATGAGTTATAGCGGATTTTTAAAAGCAGGAACGGCTGTTTTACAATTAAAGGAGAAGAACTTAAATAATAAAAAAGTGCTTCATGCAGTAGGAACTGGAAAAACAACAGGAGTTATTAGTTGGTTTTTTAAGGTTGAGGACAGGTATGAGAGTTATTTTGGAATCGATAAAGTTCAACCTTATTTATTTAAAAGAAAAATAGATGAAGGTGGACATAAAAAGAATCGTCATATAACTTTTAATCACCAAAAAAATACGGCATATGTTCAAGATTTTCGTAAACAAAAAGATACACTAATATCAGTGAAGTCTCCTCAAGATATGATTTCTACTTTTTATTTTTTAAGAAGTCAAAACACAAAAAACATGAAAAAAGGAGAAGAAATTAAGCTTGATATGTTTTTTGATAATAAAAGTTATCCATTTAAATTACGTTTTTTAGGCAACGAAACGGTTAAAACAAAGTTTGGTAAAGTAAAAACCCAAAAGTTCAGGCCATTAGTTCAAGCAGGTAGAGTTTTCAAGGAAAAAGAGAGTGTAACCATTTGGATTTCAGCAGATGATAACAAAATCCCAATAAAGATGAGAGCTTCTTTAGCAGTAGGTTCATTACGTGCAGATTTAGACGCATATAAAGGTTTAGCAAACCCTTTTGAAATTGTTGTAGATTAAAAAAGTAATATATGCTGTTTATGAATTGTTAAAGTGTAAGAAAAAATACTATTTATTTGTACTTTTGCGCATAAACTCAAATTTAAAGCAGCTTTTTTTTGAAAAAAATAATCCTTCCATTTATTATCGCCTTACTTCTGTTCTCTTGTAAAGAAGAAAAGAAAGCAGTTATAACAGAACCCGTTGAAATAAAAGAGCCAGAGCCAGTTATAGCTTTTGGGTTTAATTTAGATAATTTTACTGTTATTAACGATACGATTAAGGAAGGTGAAAGTTTTGGAGTAATTATGGATAGACATCGTGTGATGTATCCTAAAATAAATGAAATCGCTACAAAAATTAAAGACACCTTTGATGTAAGAAGAGTTCGATCTGGAAGAGCATACACTATTTTAGCATCTAAAGATACCTTAGAACAAGCCAAAGTTTTTATTTATAAACATAACAGAGTTGAAGCTACAATTATTGATTTTAAAGATTCTATAATTTCAGCGTACAAGTACAGAAAACCGATTAAAACGGTACAGAAAGAAATAGCAGGCAAAATTTATTCAAATCTTTCGGTTACGATGGATAGTTTACAATTAAAACCTACGCTTACAAATACGGTTGCAGATATTTATGCTTGGACATTAGATTTTTACCGATTACAAAGAGGAGATAAGTTCAAGTTAATTTATGAAGAAAAATTTATAAACGACACTGTTTTTGTAGGTTATGGAGAAGTAAAAGCAGCTGTTTTTAGTCATGGAGGAGAAGATTTATATGCGTATAAATTCGTTGCTGATTCAATTAAACAAATTCCTGAGTATTACGATCAAGATGGGAATATGTTGCGTCGAGCTTTTTTAAAATCTCCAATTAAATTTCAATACAGAATTTCTTCACGATATAATTTAAGAAGGAGAATTAAGTTGTATGGTAATAAAGTAAGAGCCCACAAAGGAACTGATTTTGCGGCACCTTATGGAACAGAAATTATGACCACCGCTAGCGGAACGGTTGTAGAATCTGCCAGAAGAGGGGGTAACGGTAATTATGTAAAAGTAAAGCATAATAGTACCTATACAACTCAGTATTTACACATGAAGAGAAGGAATGTACGCGTTGGAGATTACGTAAAACAAGGAGATATAATAGGTTGGGTAGGAATGACAGGAAATACGAGTGGTCCGCATGTATGTTATCGTTTCTGGAAAAATGGTAGACAAGTAGATCCGTTTAGAGAAAAACTACCTTCAGCAGAACCTTTGGCTGCAGAAATTAAACCTACGTATTTAGAGTTTATAAAACCATTGAAGAGACAATTAGATAGCATAAAGTTTCCTCAACCAGAGCCTCTTTCATTTAAAGAAAAAGAAATATTAGCTACGAATTAACTATGCCTTTACTTAACATAAAGCCAACTGAAACTGTTGCTTGGGAAAAATTAACAAAACACTTTCAACAAGCCAAAGAGTATGAGTTGAAAGAATTGTTTCTTGAAAATAAGAACAGAAAAGAAGAGTTTTCTATTAGTTTAGATGAATTACAAGTTGATTTTTCTAAAAATAGAATTACTCAAGAAACGATAGACTTGTTAGTTTCATTGGCTAAAGAAGCAGAGCTAAAAGATGCTATTGAAAAATATTTTTCTGGAGATAAAATTAACGTTACTGAAAATAGAGCAGTATTGCACACAGCTTTAAGAAGTAGTTCTGATTTTTCGGTTTTTGTAGAAGGAAAAGATGTAAAGCCTAAAATCCAAACGGCTTTACGTAAAATGAAAGCCTTTAGTAATAAGGTTATTTCAGGGAAATGGAAAGGTTTTACAGGAAAACCTATTACAGATATTGTTAATATAGGCGTTGGAGGATCAGACTTGGGACCTCAAATGGTTGTTGAAGCACTTCAGTTTTATAAAAATAAGTTAAACACTCATTTTGTATCTAATATTGATGGAGATCATGTTTTTGAGATTTTAAAAAAAGTTAACCCAGAAACCACTTTATTCATTGTTGTTTCAAAAAGTTTTACGACTCAAGAAACAATGAGTAATGCAAATACCATTCGAGATTGGTTTTTAAAATCAGCCACAGTTTTTGATATTTCTAAACATTTTGTCGCAGTTTCATGTAATATGAAAGCTGTTGATAGTTTTGGAATTGATAAGAAAAATGTATTCCCGATGTGGGATTGGGTTGGAGGCAGATTTTCTCTTTGGTCTGCAGTAGGTTTGTCAATTTGCTTATCTGTTGGATTTGATAATTTTAAAGAGTTATTGAAAGGAGCAGAAAAAGTTGATGAACATTTTAGAATAACTGATTTTGATGAGAATATTCCGGTTTTACTGGCTTTACTAAGTATTTGGTATAACAATTTTTTTTATGCTGAAACAGAATTGGTATTGCCTTACAGTCAATATTTGGCAAAATTTCCAGAGCACTTGCAACAAGCTATAATGGAAAGTAATGGTAAAAATGTAGATAGAAATGGAGAGGAGATTGATTACCAAACTGGAACCATTATTTGGGGAGGAACAGGTGTAAACTCTCAACATGCGTTCATGCAATTACTACACCATGGTACCAAATTAATTCCAACTGACTTTATTGGTTTTAGAGAACCATTATATGCTTTGGAAGATCATCATGAGAAATTGATGGCAAATTATTATGCTCAACAAGATGCACTAGCTTTTGGAAGAACAAAAGAAGAAGCTCATCTGGAGTTGAAATTAAATGGTCAAGCAGGTCAAATAAATCAACTTTTACCGTATAAGGTTTTTAAAGGGAATCATCCAAGTAATTCTATGTTGTTCAATAAACTGTCGCCCTATACTTTGGGAATGTTATTAGCTATTTACGAACATAAAATTTTTACTCAAGGAGTAATATGGAACATTTTTTCATACGATCAGTTTGGAGTTGAATTAGGAAAAGAATTGGCTCAAAAGAATCTAGTTAACGATTAAACCTCTGTTAATCGTATTGATTTTTATTTCTTTAACTTATAATTAGGTTTTGTTAACAACTCTGTTGATGTGTAATAAACTGATAATCAGTTTTTTTTTGATTTATGTTAACTTAAAGCGTCTTAAATTCTTGTTAAAACTTAACATTAATTTAATATTAGAGATGTGTAAAAGCAGGATATTTGCACCTGCATTTAATAACAATTAGATTAAAAAATGAAAACATTTAAAAATGTATTACTTGTAGCTTTGTTTTTTGCAACAGCTACGGTTTTAGGTCAAACAAAACTTACTGGTAAAGTAGTTGACGAAATGGGGGAACCATTACCAGGAGCTAACGTTGTAGTTAAAGGAACTACAAATGGATCAGCTACTGATTTTGATGGAAAATTTATACTAAACGCTAGCTCAAATTCTGGAGCAGTAGTAGTATCGTTTGTTGGATACAACAAAAAAGTTGTTTCTTTTTCAGGAGCTTCTGATTTAGGAACTATTGCTCTAGCCCCTTCTAACGTTTTAGAAGAAATCGTTGTTACTGCATCAGGAGTAATTGATTTAGCTGAAGATAGAAAGACTCCAGTAGCAGTATCTACTATTAAAGCTTCTGAAATTCAAGCTAAGTCGGGAGCATGGGACTTACCTGAAGTATTAAAATCTACTCCTTCTGTTCAGAATATTAAAGCGGGAGGTTTTGGAGATGGTCAAATGTTCTTACGTGGATTTGATCAAACTAATACGGCTTTCTTATTAAATGGACAGCCTATTAATGGAATGGAAGACGGTAAAATGTACTGGTCTAACTGGTCAGGAGTTATGGATGTTGCTAACGCAATTCAAGTTCAACGTGGTTTAGGTTCTTCTAAATTAGCTATTTCTTCAGTTGGAGGTACTGTAAACATTGTAACAAAGACTATTGATAATAAAGAAGGTGGTTATGTGAGACAAACAGTAGGTAACAATGCTTATACAAAAACAACTGCATATTATTCTACAGGAGTGTCTGAAAAAGGATGGTCTTTCTCAGGAATGTTTGGGCACTGGCAAGGTGATGGTTATGTAGATAATACTCATGGTCAAGGTCAAACATATTTCTTATCAGTAGGATACCAACCAAACGAGAACAATACATTCAATTTCTTATTAACTGGAGCTCCTCAATGGCACGCTGCTGCTGGAAGAGGAACTATACAAACATTCTTAGATAATGGAATTAGATATAACGACTGGAATACAGATAACGTAAATAGTCCTAATACATTAGGTGGTTCGAAAGTTTATCCTGGAGGACGTAACATATACCACAAACCAGTAGCGAACCTTTCTTGGGACTGGACAATTAACGAAAAATCATCTTTGTCTACAGTATTATACGGATCATTAGGTAGAGGTTCTTTCGCTTCTTTAATTACAGATAGAAATACCGGAGAAGCATTATATGCTAGAGGTTCATATAATAACCATAACTGGTATGGTTTAGTATCTAATTATTCTACAAAGTTAACTGAAAACCTTGATTTTAACGTAGGTGCTGATGTAAGAGCATATAATGGTATTCATTTTAGAGGTGTAAATGAGTTTATAGGAGTTTCTTCATTAGACCAGTCTAGTGTTTTCTCTGGTAACTATACAATTACAAACTCTTACGGAGGTATCAACCCTTGGTCTGCAGTATTTAACCCAAATTCAGATCATGATCAAAGATTAGGGTATGATTATGAGGAAGATATTACTTATTATGGATTATTTACACAATTAGAATATTCTAAAAATGCATTCTCTGCTTTCTTCCAAGGAGCTGTTTCTAATCAAGATCACGTAAAAACTGATTATTATAACTTTACTGAGGCAACTGATTCTGAAAAAGTTTCTAATTTTGGATACAATTTAAAAGTAGGAGCAGCATACGAAATAAATGAAAACCATAAGGTTTTTGCTAACGCAGGTTATTATTCTCGTCAACCATTCCATGATGATCTTTTTGATAATATCAGAAACTCTAATGATTTAATTATTCCAGCAGTAGATAATCAAGAGATTACAGGGTTAGAATTAGGTTACCAGTTTGGTAGTGAGTATGTTTCGGTTAATTTAAACGGTTACTATACAAAATGGGCAAACAGAACATTATTAGATAATAATGGTGAAGTTTTTGATACTCCTGCTTATGAGTCTTACCAAACATTTGGTGTAACACAGCTTCACTCTGGAGTTGAGTTAGAAATAATGACACGTCCTTTACCAGGTTTAAAACTAGATGGTTATGTGTCTGTTGGAAACTGGGAGTTTGATGGTAATGGAAATCAAAGAACTTTTAACTCAGATGGAAATCAAATTGGTACAGAACAAGAAGTAGTATTAGATGGATTTAAAGTTGGTGGAGCAGCTCAAACAACTGCAGGTGTTATGGCTAGCTATAAAATTTTACCTACTTTATCTATAGATGGTAACTGGAATTTTTATAAAGATATGTATTCTATAGGTTCTTTAACACAAGCAACATTTAAATTACCAACTTATAATTTAACTGATTTAGGTTTATCTTTTAGTCCTAAATTAAAAGAAGGTACTTATTTAAAAGGTATTAGCTTTAGAGTTAATGTAGATAACGTATTTGATGAATTATATTTAGAGTCTGTAAATGGAAATACTCAAGCTTCTAGTAATCCATCAGAAAACTGGAAAGGTGTAAATACAAGCAATAATGGACGTTTTGGTTATGGTAGAACATGGAACGCATCTGTTAAATTAAGCTTTTAATATCTATAACAGATTAAAATAAATTTAAAAACCACCTCATATGAGGTGGTTTTTTTATGCAGAAAATTCAGTATTTTTACACAGACAAAACTTTAAAAATCATGATGAAAACATTACACTCTTATTGGGCATACGTTGTATTAGCAGTTTTAATATTTGCGGTGGTAAATGCTATTATAGGATTAGTACAAAAAAAAGAATTTACCCATAAAGAGTTCCGTTTAGGACTATTCACGTTAATAACAGCTCATATTCAATTATTAATAGGTTTAGGATGGTATTTTATGTCTCCTTGGTATAAAGCTCTAAAATCGAATGGAAGTGAGGTTATGGGAGAGCCAATGGCACGCTTATTGGCAGTAGAGCATCCATTAATGATGATTATTGCTATTGTATTAATAACCATAGGATGGTCAAAACATAAAAAACAAGTAAAAAGCGAAGCTAAGTTTAAAACCTTTGCCATCTTTTACGGATTGGCTTTGTTGCTAATTCTCTCAAGAATTCCTTGGAATAATTGGTTTTAAGATAAAATTATAGTCCCGCTTCCGCGGGATTTTCTATTTTTGCGCACTAGTAAAGTTTTAATAATGAAATCAGTATGTTTTAATAACAGGTTTTTAATTATTAAATGACAAGACTAAGCAAATAACAAAACAACTAAATAGAATGAAAATCTTAAGCTATTTACTTTCATCAATCTTTGGATTGGTGTTTTTCTCTTTACTGTTAATTTTCCATCCATTACAATGGTTAGGGCTAAAACTTTTTGGTCAAGAAGGACATCAAAAAGTAGTAAACATCATGAACTGGTTTCTGATAAAATCACTTTTAATACTAGGAATTCGTGTTCAATTTGAGAGCAAACAAGAGTTACCAGAAAATACTACACTAATTTTTGTAGCAAATCATCAAAGTACATTTGATATTCCGCCAATTATTTGGTATCTTAGGAGACACTACCCAAAATTTGTATCAAAGAAAGAACTAGGAAAAGGAATTCCTAGTATATCTTTTAACCTAAAACACGGAGGTGCTGCTCTAATCGATAGAAAGGACGCTAAACAAGCATTATCTGAATTAGGAAGATTCGCCAAAAGTATTAATAAAAATAAATGGTCTGCAGCGATTTTTCCTGAAGGAACGAGAAGTAGAACCGGAAAACCTAAACCGTTCTCTGTAAACGGGCTTAAAATGATTGTTAAGTACAATCCAGAAGCCTTTGTAGTCCCTATTTCAATTAACAACTCATGGAAAGTATTTAAATACGGAAAATTCCCATTGGGAATTGGAAGTCCGATAAAAATAAGAACTCACAAACCAATAAAAGTAGACAGCTTACCGTTTGATGAGTTAATTACCAAAGTAGAAACAACTATAAAAGAAGCAATTTACTAAACAAAACAAACAACAATAAATATAACCTTTAAATTAAATTATGTCAATACAAAACATTAGAAAGGAAGTAATGCAAACGCTGGAAAAAAACATTGACAGTTTTGTAGACAGATTCTTGATGCCAATAGAAAAAATTTGGCAACCGACCGATTTTTTACCAAACTCACAACAAGATTCTTTTATTGATGAAGTAAAAGAAATTCAAGAGCTTTCAAAAGAACTTGATGATGATTTTTGGGTAGTTTTAGTTGGAGATACTATTACTGAAGAAGCTTTACCAACGTATGAGTCATGGTTATTAGACTTAGATGGAGTTACACAACAACCAGATAATGGTTGGGCAAAATGGGTGCGTGCTTGGACAGCGGAAGAAAACCGTCATGGAGATGTATTAAACAAGTATTTATATCTTTCAGGAAGAGTAAATATGCGAGAAGTAGAAGTATCTACGCAGCATTTAATTGCTGATGGATTTGATATAGGTACAGCTACTGATCCGTATAAAAACTTCGTGTATACAAGTTTTCAAGAGTTAGCAACGTATATTTCGCATAATAACGTAGCTAAAATTGCAAAAAAACAAGGGCATAAAGCTTTAGCAAAAATGTCTAAAATCATCGCAGGAGATGAAATGCGTCATCACTTAGCTTATACTGAGTTTGTAAAAGAAATCTTTAAGATAGATCCAAGTGAAATGATGTTGGCTTTTCAACATATGATGAAACACAAAATAGTAATGCCAGCAATGCACTTAAGAGAATCATTTGGTGAAAAAGGAAGTTTATTTGATGATTTCTCTACAGTAGCGCAAAGAATAGGGGTATATACTGGTTTTGACTATGTTGACATCCTTAAAAAATTAAATGAGACTTGGGAGATTGATAAAATAACCAATTTAACTCCAGAAGCAGAAAAAGCACGTGATTTCTTAATGAAATTACCAGACAGAATGTACCGAATCACCGAACGTATTGTAGTACCAGATACAAAGTTCAATTTTAAATGGATGATTCCTGCATAAAAATAAAAAAGCAACCAATTTGGTTGCTTTTTTATTGTAATATAAACGTGTCTTGATCATCCAAAAAACGAAATCGATCACGTGTTTTTATTTGTGCTTCTTTGTCTAACTCAACAAGTAATATTTCTTCGGTTCCTTGATTGTTTTTAGCCAAACAGTTTCCTAAAGTATCATAACAAACTGTGTTTCCAGTATACTCATAGTCGTTAGCATCAACACCTACTCTATTCACACCAATGGCATAGCTCATGTTTTCGATAGCACGTGCTTTTAATAGGGTATCCCAAGCTTCAATACGAGGTTTAGGCCAACTGGCTACGTACAACAATAAATCATAATTTTCAGTATTTCTAGCCCACACAGGAAAACGTAAATCATAACATATTAACGGGCAAATTTTCCATCCTTTATAGTCAACGATGATTCTTTCAGTTCCTGCAGAAAATACTTCATGTTCACCTGCCAGTGTAAAGGTGTGTTTTTTGTTATACGAATCTATTTTTCCTGAAGGATGCACAAATAATAAACGATTATAAAAACAATCATTTTCACGAATAACAATACTTCCAGTAATTGCAATAGCCTTTTTTTGAGCCAAATCTTGTAGCCATTGTATCGTTTCACCTTCCATAGTTTCAGCAACAGCTGAAGCATTCATGGTAAATCCTGTAGTAAACATCTCAGGTAAAACGACTAAATCAATTTCACTTGATAAACTATTGATTTTTTCTTCAAATTGTTTTCTGTTTTCTGTTGGGTTTTCCCAAACCAAATCCGATTGAATCAAAGCTACTTTTAAAGTATTCGTTGTGTTCATGACTAAAGGTTGTTTGTACTATCAAAAGTAGGATAAAAATTGTACTTTGCTTACAAGAAAACCAAGGTATGCAGTCTTTTATTTCAGAAACGTTAGATACTATTTTACAAAACACCAAATCGTTTGAAAATGTTGTCTTTATATTGCCTTCACAAAGGGCAGGAGTTTTTGTAAAAGAAACATTTAAAAAGAAAATTTCGGCAGGTTTTTTACCGGAGATTATCAATATTGGTGATTTTGTTGAAGAAATTTCTGAAATGAAAAAGATTGATGCAGTTCAGCTCCTTTTCCATTTTTATACCATTTACAAAGAACAAGAAGAGAATCCAGATTCGTTTGATGTGTTTTCGTCGTGGGCATTCACGCTTTTACAAGATTTTAATGAAATCGATCAACATTTAATTAATTCGAGAGAAATCTTTGTGTATTTGCGAGATATACATCGTTTACGAAAATGGTCGGTAAAAGGAGAGTTTAAAGAAACCGAATTGATGAAAGATCACTTTTCATTTATGGAAAAGTTGAATAAGTATTACGATGCTTTTTATCAATTTTTGGTTGAAAACAATATCGGATATCAAGGGGTTTTATATCGAGAATCAACTAAAAAAGTAGCGGATTTCATCCATAGAAATCAACAAAAGAAATACTTTTTTATAGGGTTTAATGCGTTAAATGCTGCGGAAGAATTGTTATTCGAACAATTTTTGTTGAATGGAAATGCAGAAGCCTATTGGGATATTGACAAAACGTTTTATGAAAGCCAACACCAAGCGGGAAGCTTTTTAAGAAAGTATAAAACTCGTTGGAAATACTATCAGCAGCACCCAATTCAAACGATTAAAGACTACTTTTCAGAAAGTAAACATATTGAGGTGATTGGAGCTTCTAAAAACATCACGCAAATAAAGTATGCAGGAGAAATTCTAGAAAAACTTCCTAACTATAATAACACAGCGTTGGTTTTGGCAGATGAAACCTTATTGCCAATTACGTTGAATTCATTGCCGGCAACTGTAAATGCGATCAATATTACAATGGGATATCCATTAAAAGATATTCCAACAACGAGTTTAATCTTTGCCATTTTTCAATTATTCCTGAATCAAGAAAAGTTAGAAAAGAAGGAAGAAAACTTTTTTTATCATAAAGATGTGGTTCGCTTGGTAAAGGATGCTACTATTTATCGATTATTACAGGTAGATGATCAAACAAACATCGCGGACGTACTTTCAGAAACGATAGCTAAAGAGAATAATACCTTTATTAATCAAGAAGAAATCATAACATTTCTTTCTCCAGTTAGTAAGGAGATTAAAGAAAGAATAGTCACTATTTTCAATTCATTTGTATCAATTAGTGAGTTTTTAAACAGAATTATTGAGTTAATCAACTTGTTGAAAGAAAATGCTAACGAACTAGAAAAAGAATATTTATTCCGTTTTTACACAGCCTTTACTCAGTTGCAAAATTTACATAATGAGTTTGGTTATGTACAAGATTTAAAAACGTTGCATCAATTTTTTAGGCAACTAATACAATCAGAAAGTTTATCATTTCAAGGAGAACCGTTACAAGGATTACAGTTAATGGGAGTATTAGAAACACGTGTGCTAGATTTTGAAAATGTAATCATCACTTCAGTAAATGAAGGAGTTTTGCCAGGAAATCATCAACAGAACACATTTATTCCGTTTGATGTAAAAATAGAGTTTGGTTTACCAACATACAGGGAGAAAGATGCACTGTTCTCCTACCACTTTTTCCGATTGTTACAACGTGCCAAAAACATTTACATTTTATACAATACCGAGCATGATGTGTTTGGAAGTGGAGAAAAAAGTCGTTTTGTAACACAGCTAGAAATGATGCGAGATGATATTACTGAAAAAATCATCAGCCCAAAAGTAGTTACGTCACCTATTCAATTAAAGGAAATTCAAAAGGACGAAAAAGTGTTGGAGCGTTTACAAGAATTAGCTCAAAAAGGAATTTCTCCATCGGCATTGACCAATTATTTATACAACCCGATTGCTTACTATAAACAGAAAATTTTAAAAATAAATGAGCTAGAGGATGTAGAAGAAACAGTTGCAGCGAATACAATGGGAACAGTAGTACACGATACATTAGAAGAGTTGTACAAACCATTTATAGGGAAGTTTTTGCAAGCGAATGATATTGAAGACATGCAGCAAAAAACTAAAAAACTCATCACTTTTTACTTTTCGAAACATTTTAAAAATGGTGATGTAACCACAGGTAAAAACCGATTGATTTTTGAAGTAGCCAATCGTTTTGTAGAGAATTTTCTATTGAAGGAAAAACAATTGCTGAAGGATGAGAATAACCAACTAAAAATAATTGCTACTGAGCAGGAGTTATCTTCAGAAATAAAGGTGGAAGGAATTGATTTTCCTATAAAAATAAAAGGAATTGTCGATCGAATTGATGAGCTCAACGGTGTTACTCGAATTATCGATTATAAAACAGGGATGGTTGATAGTACAAACTTAAAAGTAATCGACTTTGAAGTGATACGTGATTTAAAATACCACAAAGCTATTCAGGTAATGTTGTATGCATTTTTGTATACCCAACACACACAATTTAATTTTGAGAAACCCTTAGCAGCTGGAATTATCTCATTTAAAAATTTAAAAAGTGGCTTTTTACAAATGAATTTTTCATCCAATTATCGAAAACCTGATAATGCTATTACAGAGGAAAGGTTAGAAGAGTTTATGACCGAAATAAAAACAGTGTTAACAGAATTATACAATCCTGCACTCAGCTTTGTAGAAGCTACTAATTTACCTTATTAAATAGCTAAATAAACAATTTCCCAATCTTGGTTGTTACTCGTGTAGGTTTTTAAAGTTTTAAAACCAATCGCTTTATGTGCATTCACAGATCGAGTATTCTTTTTGTCAATTTCAGTAATAATAGAGTCGTATATTCCAGAGAATTCTTCTTTCATTTTTGCATACAAACCTCTAAAAACACCCTTACTTCGGTAATGTTTGTCTATACAAACCTGTCCCATTAAAATATAAGGTTTAGTACCTTCTGAAGTAGTATCTATTTCATCAAACATAGGAATGAGAATAGGGATGTCATTTCTGAAAATTTTAGACATTGATAGAGCATAACCCACAACAATGCCATTGCTTTTTGCGATGATATGCGGGTGTATCTCGTTCATTTTTTTCAATAACTCAAAATCATGACGAACCGTAACAAAACCTTGTTCTTTTTTATCAATTTCTGATAAACTTTCAGGTAAATTTTGTTGTTGTAGCTCTAATATTTGAAGCAGTTCTGTTGGGTTGGTTGTGGTAGTGAACTCAAGCATAGTTTTAAAAATAGTGGAGCATATCGGAGTCGAACCGATGACCTTTTGACTGCCAGTCAAACGCTCTAGCCAACTGAGCTAATGCCCCAATAAAGATTGTTATATATTTACATTATTAGAAATGACTTAATACCAAATATAGTATTTTTAAGGATGCGCATTCACCCAAACTTCACCATCTTCAAAAAATTCTTTTTTCCAAATAGGCACCGTTTCTTTTAAGGCGTCAATGGCATACTGACAAGCTTCAAAAGCGGCTTTTCTGTGTGGAGAAGAAACCGTAATAATTACGGGAATATCACCAATAGTTAACAAACCCTCAGCATGATGAATGGCAATCTTTTTTACTCCAAATTTTTCCAAAGCAGCATCCGCAATTTTTTGCATTTCCTTAATTGCCATAGGCTTGTAGGTAGAAAAATCAAGCTGAGTAACCTCTTTGTTTTGAGTAGCATTTCTTACAGTACCTACAAAAACAGCGATTCCACCACAAGATGGATCGGCTACAAAATCATAACATTCTTGTATATTAAGTTTATCTGAAGTTATTTTTATAAATGTAGACATAATCACTTAAATCTTAAATAAATAGTTTTATTATTAGTGTTTGACCACTTAATTTTTAAGGTGTCTTTGTTTTTTGCCGTAACAATTCCTGTTTGAATAAAATCGTTATAAAAAACAGTTAACTTATTTTTGTTTAAAGTATAAGGCATATCTCCATCCCCATCATAATCAACTATAAAAAAAGAGTTTTTAGATATTTCGAAATCAGCATGAGGAGAATCTAGGTCGCTTACCCATATACCAAAAAGATTAATTGTGTCAATTTCAGAATTTCTAATAACTGATTTTTCTGGTCTTTTAATATTTTCAATTTCTGGATTATCTGTATTATATTCTGAGATTGGTAATATTTTTTTTTCAGAAGGATTTGATAGCTCATTATATTTTGTGTTATGAACACTTTTTTGCTTTTTACAAGATAAAATAACTAGTAATGCTATAAATACAAATAAACCCTTTTTCATAAAGACAAAGATATAAGATTGAAAGCTCAAAAAGAATAGAAACCAATCAGATTTAAATAATTATTTTTGTTTGCTGAAACAAAGAACACAACTATAGAATACAACTTAAAATGAAAACATTGAACGATTTCAATTTCGAAAATAAAAAAGCATTAATCCGTGTAGATTTTAACGTGCCTTTAAACGATAGTTTTGAAGTAACAGATGATACAAGAATTCAAGCGGCAAAACCAACGATTATTAAAATATTAGAAGATGGAGGTAGCTGTGTGTTAATGTCGCATTTAGGGCGTCCGAAAGGTAAAGAAGATCAATTTTCGTTATGTCATATTGCTAGTAAAGTAACAGAAGTGTTAGGTGTACAAGTGAAATTTGTTGATGACTGTATTGGCTCAGCAGTTGAAGAAGCTGTAACTAATTTAAAAAGTGGAGAGATTTTACTACTAGAAAACTTACGTTTTTACTCAGAAGAAAAAGCAGGAGATGTTGCCTTTGCTGAACAATTATCTAAATGGGGTGATATGTATGTAAATGACGCTTTTGGTACTGCACATAGAGCACATGCTTCTACTGCAATTATTGCACAATTTTTTCCAGAAAATAAATGTTTCGGAAATTTATTAGCAACAGAGATTGAGAGTATAGATAAGGTATTAAACAATTCAGAAAAACCAGTAACTGCTATTTTAGGAGGTGCGAAAGTGTCGTCTAAAATTGGTGTGATTGAAAATATTATTGAGAAAGTAGATCACATTATTGTTGGTGGAGGTATGACGTTTACGTTTATCAAAGCTTTAGGAGGGGAGATTGGAAACTCCTTAGTTGAAGAGGATAAATTAGCCTTAGCGTTAGAAATTTTAGCAAAAGCAAAAGAGAATAATACAGAAATTCATTTACCAGTAGATGCAGTTATCGCAGATGCTTTTTCAAACGATGCTAATACGCAAGTAGTAGACACAAATGAAATTCCTGATGGATGGATGGGGTTAGATTGCGGACCTAAAACCGTTGAAAAGTTTGCTGAAGTTATTGCAAAATCTAAAACTATTTTATGGAATGGTCCTTTAGGAGTTTTTGAAATGGAAAAGTTTGCACAAGGAACCATTGGTTTAGGAAACGCTATTGAAGAAGCAACTAAAAATGGAGCGTTTTCGTTAGTAGGTGGAGGAGATTCGGTTGCTGCGGTAAAACAATTCGGATTTGCTGATAAAGTGAGTTATGTGTCTACAGGTGGAGGAGCAATGTTAGAAATGTTAGAAGGACGTACTTTACCAGGAATTGAAGCGATTTTAAAATAATTTGTCATTTCGAGCGGTAGCGAGAAATATCATTAAAGGGAGTAACTTTTCAAATTAAAGATTTCTCAATCGTGCCTTTTTCGAAATGACCTTTGGTTTATAGTAAACCTATAAAAATTACATAATAAATGAAATATACAACACTACCCAATACCGATGTAAAAGTTTCTAAAATTTGTTTAGGAACGATGACATGGGGGAGACAAAATACAGAAGCAGAAGGTCACGAACAAATGGATTATGCCTTAGAACAAGGTGTGAACTTTTTTGATACTGCGGAACTGTATTCTGTGCCTGCAACGCCAGAAACATATGGAGCTACTGAGAAAATTATAGGTTCTTGGTTCAAAAAAACAGGAAATAGAGATAAAGTAGTGTTAGCATCTAAAATTGCTGGAGGAGGTGATTATACTGCACATATTAGAACAGGAGGATTTAATAGAAAGAATATAAGTGAAGCCATTGAAGGTAGTTTAAAACGTCTACAAACCGATTATATTGATTTGTATCAGTTACACTGGCCAGACCGTGGAGTGAACTGTTTTGGAGTACGTGATTATCCGTATAAAACTTCTGCTGAAGAAGCTGAAAAGCATTTAGAAATTTTAGAGACCTTGAATGACTTCGTAAAAGAAGGAAAAATAAAGCACGTAGGTTTGTCTAACGAAACGCCTTGGGGAACGATGAAATATTTGCAAACAGCTGAACAACATGGTTTACCAAGAATGGTTACGATTCAAAACTCATACTCGTTAATTCACAGAGGATATGAAGTGGGGATGTCTGAAGTCTCTATGAGAGAAAATATTGGTTTACTGGCTTACTCTCCTCTAGCACAAGGAGTATTAACGGGAAAATATATTGATGGGAAAACTCCAGAAGGAGCGAGAGGAACATTATTTCCAAGGTTTATAGCTAGATATAAAAATGAAGGTTCAGAAAAAGCAGTTTTAGAGTATCAAAAAATAGCAACTAAACATGGACTGACATTAACAGAGTTATCATTAGCATACATTAACCAGTTACCATTTGTAACGAGTAATATTATTGGAGCGACTAAAATGAGTCAGTTAAAAGAGAATATCAATTCTATTAATATTGAATTGTCAGAAGATATTTTAGCAGAGATAGAAGCGGTACATACAATGATTCCTAATCCAGCACCGTAGTTGAATTAAAAATAAAAAGTAAGCCGCCTGAAAAATATTTTCCAGGCGGTTTTTTATATCAATATATTTCAATACTAACAAACACAGTGAGACCAATCTAAACCATATTTTTCCATTTGATCCTGAATGTAAAAATCTCTATCGCCTTCACGCCAAGCAGTTCTACAAAAGTCTGCACAATCATAAAACATTCTTCCTCCTTTAATTTCTTGTTGGTCTTTTCTGTTTAATCTTTTTCCTAGATTTAAAATTTGTTTTTTCATAATAATAACGATTTAATTAAATTGATTAAATCCCTGAACATTTTTATAGACACTCAAGGTTTATGTCTGTTTTCTCGCGAAAGAATTTTAATGAGCTTAAAAATACTGTTTTTATTAAAAAGTTTCACGAAATCAGTGATTTAATTCTGTTGAAATGTCGTTTAAATAGGATGGTAAAGGAAGTTAATATAAAAATGAAAGGTTTTTTAAGGAGCAAAAAAAATCCGAAGTAGTTCTTTACTTCGGTTTTTTTATTTCTTATTAGTTTTTAAAACTTTGATTTTATTCTTCAACTATTTTAAAAGAAGAAGCCTTAAATCTTCCGTCTTCAATTTTTCCTGTAACTTCTGCTTTTCTAACCACATTACAAAAGCCAGTATTTAGATCATGAGAGTCTCCATAGTCGTCTATATGAGCGCCATCAACAAAATAGGCTTGTCCGTCTATTTTTATGGCTAAATCACATCCATTTTGACTATCTAAACCATACAAACACTGTCCACAAGAAGCTTCAACTATTTGTGTTTTTTCTTTTGGAGTATTACAAGCAACAATTCCTAAGAATACTAAGATTAATATTTTTTTCATGTTGTCAATTTATAAAAAATAAAAATAAAAAACCAGAGTAATTTTTACTCTGGTTCTTAGTTTACTATTTTTATATTCTAACTTTCCTCTTCACCAACAGGCTCTCCTTGTGTGGTAACAGAACCAGTACTTGCGTTTCCGTATACTGGTGTTTCGTTTCTTAGAATATCAATTACTCTTGCAAAGTTATCTGCCGTCATGTATGGGGTTTCTTCTCTTTTTCCTTGAAATGTTGTAAAGTAAAATTTACCCAAATCAATTTTAGGGTCCCATAATGCTTGGTAACTCTTAAGTTTTGTCCATCCTGTTGTTCCTTGTGCATAATGTGGCATAATGATTTTATTTTGAGGTTAATAGTTGTGTAAAACTATTAAAAGCTAAAATCAAAATATTATCTCAATTCCCTATTTCTAAACGGGAGATACTCCTAAATTTTTCAGGATAGAAAAGCTCAATTTAATAAGACTAATATCCTATTTTACCACGTACTCTTTGCAAAACATCTTTAGCAATTACTCGTGCTTTTTCAGCTCCTACGGTTAAAGCTTCATCAATTTCATGACGGTTTTCCATGTAGTGGTTATATTTTGCGCGTACGTCAGCAAACTTATCAATAATTAGTTCATAAAGTGCTTGTTTAGCATGTCCGTAACCATAACCTCCATTTTTGTAATTAGCACGCATTTCGGCAATCTGTTCTTCCGAAGCTAATAATTTATATATAGCAAAAACATTGTCAGTATCTGGATCTTTTGGGTCTTCTAACGCTTTACTATCCGTTTGAATAGCCATAATTTGCTTACGTAGCTTTTTGTCTGGTAAGAAAATATTGATGAAGTTATTTCGAGATTTACTCATCTTTTCACCATCAGTTCCAGGAACTAATTTGGTGTCTTCATTTATTTTTGCTTGAGGCGGAACTAAAGTTTCACCTACAATGTTATTAAATCTGTTTGCAACATCACGCGTCATTTCTAAGTGCTGTAACTGGTCTTTTCCTACAGGAACAACTTCAGCATCGTACAATAAAATATCTGCAGCCATTAACATAGGATAGGTAAATAAACCAGCATTTACATCAGCTAAACGATCGGCTTTGTCTTTAAAACCATGTGCTAAGGTTAAGCGTTGATAAGGAAAGAAACAACTTAAATACCATGTTAATTCAGTAGTTTCTGGGATGTCGCTTTGACGATAAAAAACGGTTTTGTTAATGTCAATTCCACAGGCAAGCCAAGTAGCTGCTACACTATAGGTGTTTTCGCGCAATTCGTTACCGTCTTTAATCTGAGTTAAAGAGTGCATATCTGCAATGAAAATAAACGATTCGTTTTTTGAATCATTAGCCATTTCAATAGCAGGTAAAATTGCTCCTAATAAATTTCCCAAATGTGGGGTTCCTGTACTTTGTACACCTGTTAAAATTCTTGACATAAATCTGTTTTGAAAATTTTTTACTTAAGTAAGCAAAAATAAGCTTAAAATTCATCAAACAAAAGAAATTACTACATTCGCACTTCTATTTACTCTCCTTTGTTAAGTTGATGAGAAAAAAGAGTTATCCATTTTTAATTTTAAAGGCTTGAAGTATATTTTTTTTCCTATTCGATTTATTTGGCGTGTTTGGTTTTACGTGTTAATTATCGCTTCAATTTTGTTAATGGCTCCTTTTATGTTGATTTTAACATCAGATGAAAAGTACTATCCAGTTTTTTGGAAAGTTGTTAGAGCTTGGGCTTTCTTTTTAATTTACGGGATGGGTTTTCGATTGAAAGTTGAAAAAGAGCAAGAGATTGATCGAAATAAAAGTTATATGTTTTGTGCAAATCATGCATCGTTTTTAGATCCTTGGGTGTTAATAGCCATGAGTAAAAATCCAATTGTTTTTGTAGGAAAAAAAGAATTGGTAAAGTTTCCTGTTTTCGGTTTCTTTTACAAAAAAGTGGTTATTATGGTTGATAGAAGTGATGCAGAAAGTAGAAGAAAAGTATATGAGCAAGCACATAGTAGATTGAAAAACGGAACAAGCGTTGCTATTTTTCCTGAAGGATTGGTTCCTGATGAAGATGTTGTTTTAGCTCCGTTTAAAAATGGAGCGTTTAGTTTAGCAATTGAACATCAGATACCGATAGTTCCTCAAGTATACTACGATGGAAAACGTTTGTTTTCTTGGGATTTTTTCAAAGGATCTCCAGGAACATTTAGAGTAAAACAATGCAGTTTTATTGAAACAGCAAACTTAGTTCAAGAAGATAAGAAAAAACTTAAAGAGCAAACTTACAGTGTTATATACAATGAATTGATTAATGATGAGTTGTATATGAAAGATACAAACCGATTAAATAATGAGTGAGAAATTAAATCATCGTTATAGTGATAAAGAGGAAAGGCTTAATGTGTTTTCACATGGTTTAGGATTATTGCTAAGTATTATTGCTTTTCCTGTGTTACTGCAAAAATCATTTGAATATAATGCTTTTTGGAAAGGTATTAGTTTGGTGATTTATGGAATAAGTATGATTGTTTTATACGCGGCATCTACTTTTTATCATGCTGCTAAAGAGCCCAAGCTTAGACGAAAGCTTAATATTTTTGATCACGCTGCTATTTATGTGCTCATAGCTGGAACATATACTCCCTTTTGCTTGCTGGTTTTATCACCGAATTTAGGTTGGTATTTATTTATTGTTGTTTGGAGCTTTGCGTTAACAGGAGTCATTTTAAAATTGTTTTTTACAGGGAGGTTTGACAAATTATCAACAGCGTTATACTTATTAATGGGTTGGCAAATAGTCTTTTTAATTAAACCGTTAATTGATAGTTTTTCTAGCGAAGGTTTATTCTATCTTTTTTTAGGAGGAGTTTTTTATACTGTTGGCGCTGTTTTTTATTCGATTAAAAAGCTAAAATACAATCATGCAACATTTCATGTCTTCGTATTATTAGGAAGTTTAAGCCACTTTATAGCTGTTTACTTCTGTATTTAAGAAGTCCAACTAATAAAAGGATGTTTGCTTAAGTTTGAGTTGTAATATTTTGCGATACCTGTAACTTCTTCTCCTAACCATTCTGGTTTTTTGAAATTTTCATTTTCATTTTTTAGTTCAACTTCGGCAATTAGTAAACCGTTATTTTCTCCTAAAAACTCATCTACTTCAAAAGTATGATTATCAATTTTTACTAAGTATCGGTATTTTTCTATAATCCCTTTTTCACAAAGATTGAAAAGACTTTTAGCCTCATTTTTGTCAATTTCTTTTTCCCATTCAAAACGGGTTGTTCCACTAGTATTTGAAGCTCCTTTTATAGTCAAAAAACCTTTGTCGTCTTTTATTCGAACTCGAACTACTCGTTCTTTGTCTGAATTTAAAAACCCTTGTTTTATATAATTTTTTTGAAATGAACTTTCTTTAAAAGCTTCTGATTTTACTAAGAATTTTCTTTCTATTTCTACAGCCATACCAAAGTGCGTCAAATTTGTACGAAAGTACCATTTTTATAGTCAATATTAAATATCTTTGATTGATGATTTTAACTGATAAATTCGATTAAATGGCGGTTGTTGCTACCAAAGCTATTGTTTTAAGTTCGCTAAAGTATGGTGATACAAGTTTAATTGTAAAGTGTTTTACGTTACAAGAAGGGGTAAAATCGTATATGTTAAAAGGGATTTTAAAAGCTAAAAAAGGAAAATTAAAGGCAGCTCACTTTCAACCATTAACACAATTACAAATCACAGCAAATCATAGTACTAAAAGTTCTTTACACTCTATTAAAGAAGTGCAGGTAATTCATCCGTATGAAACAATACACACTTCAATAGTAAAGCAATCTATCATATTGTTTTTGTCTGAAATATTATCAAAAATCATTCAAGAAGAAGAAGAAAATATTTCATTGTATCAATACTTAGAAACCTCTTTAGTTTGGATAGATACTCATGATGAGGTAGCTAATTTTCATCTATTGTTTTTATTAAATTTATCAAAGTATTTAGGGTTTTATCCAGATACTTCTGAATCTGATAAAAAAGCCTTTAGTTTGTTAGAAGGAAGTTTTACCGATTTGGTATATGAAAAAGGGAATTTAACAGGAAAAGAAATTAATCTTTTTAAAAGCTTGTTAGGCATAAATTTTGATGCAATAAATTCAATTTCCTATTCAAAAAATGATAGACAAATTATTCTTCGAATTATCATAAAATATTATGAATTACATTTGGAAGGATTTCGGAAACCTAAGTCGTTAGACGTGTTAGAAACTGTTTTTAGTTAATTTATGAAACAAATAATTACTGTATTTTTTTTACTAATTGTAACCACAAATTTTTCACAAAACCTTACTGTTATTGATGCTGAAACAGGAAAACCTGTTGAATCAGTTACTGTATTCAATAAAAATAATACAACATATGCTGTGAGCGATGAGTTAGGAAAAGTTGATATTTCAGCTTTTTCAAAAAATGAAGTGCTAATTTTTTCGCATGTTTCGTATGCAGAATATCAAGAGAAAAAATCAGCTTTAAAGGCAAACAACTATCATGTGTATTTGTCAAAAAACTCAGAACAATTAGATGAGGTGGTCGTTTCGGTATTTAAGAACAGAGAAAAAACAAATCGTATAGCAGAGCAAATTGCTGTAGTTTCATCAAAAGAGATAGAAAAATTATCACCACAAACATCAGCAGATTTATTATCGAGCGTACCTGGAATAAAAATTCAAAAATCACAATTTGGAGGAGGAAGTCCAGTAATGCGGGGGATGGAAAGTAATCGAGTATTGTTGGTGGTTGATGGTGTTCGTATGAATAATGCAATTTATAGAAAAGGACATTTACAAAATTCAATTACAGTAGCTCCAAATTTACTAGACAGAACTGAAATTGTTTTTGGTCCGTCATCAGTAATTTATGGTTCAGATGCTCTAGGGGGAGTAATTCACTACTACACAAAAACACCAAAAATATCAGAAAAAGGTAGCGAAATTAAAGGAAGTATTTTTTTACGATACAGCTCTGCAAATAATGAGGTAACCAATGTGGTTTCTACCGAGCTTAGATTTAAAAAATGGGCTTCATTTACCAGTGTAGCTCACAGTAATTTTGGTGATTTACGAATGGGAAAAAATCGCTCTCATGGTTTTGATGACTGGGGCAAAGTACCTTTCTACTCTAATAATACTGATAGTTATTACAACGATACACCAGTTGCAAATTCTAATTTAAATATTCAGAGAAATACTGGTTACAGTCAAACAGATGTATTGCAGAAGTTTTATGTTCCTTTTTCAAAAGACACCGATTTTAAGTTAAATATCCAATATTCAAACTCTTCAAATATTCCACGTTTTGATAAGTTAACAGAGTTAAAAGGAAATGGAGATTTAAAATTTGCAGAGTGGTATTACGGGCCGCAAGAAAGATTATTAGTTTCGCCACAATTACTTATCAGTCCGAAGAAAAAATGGATGGATAAAGGAACAATTACCTTAGCATATCAAAACATAAAAGAGAGTCGTGTTCAACGAAAATTTGGAAGTTTAGACAGATCGTATAGAAAGGAAGCTGTAGATGTTTTTAGTTTGAATGGAGATTTTACAGTTCCGTTAGCAGCGCATAGAAACTTAGGGTATGGAGTTGAGCTTGCTTATAATGATGTGGCTTCTAATTCTTACGGAAAAACATTGCGATTAAACGGAAATGAAATTATCGGATTTGATGGTGATTTTGCAGTGCAATCTCGTTATCCTGATGGAGGAAGTAGTTATTTAAGCTCTGCTTTTTATGTAGATTATCGTCAAGATATCAATGCTAAATCTACTTTGAATACAGGGATTAGAGGTACACATACAGTATTAAAAGCTAAGTGGATCGATGAAACATTCATAGATATTCCACAAAACAATATTCGATTAGATAATCAATCAATTACTGCAACGATAGGTTATGTATATAAGCCAACAAGAAATTGGCAATTAAACGGAGTTATTTCTTCAGGGTTCCGTTCTCCAAATATTGATGATGTAGGAAAAATTAGAGAAAAAAGTGGTAGGTTAACGGTTCCTAATACGAAGTTAGGACCTGAATACGCATATAATTTTGAAATAGGACTTCAAAAGTATTTTAATAATAGAAAGTTTAGAGTAGGAATGAATGCCTATTACACAATACTAGATCAAAATATCACTCGAATTCCGTATGAATTTTTTGGACAAAGTACTGTGTTCTACGATGGAGATGAGTACAATACTGCTGATGGAGAAATTTTAACGAATTATAACAGAGGAAGAGCTTATATAACAGGATTTACTGCAAGTTATGAAGGTAAAATCTCTAAAAATTGGAAAACATCAGGATCAATAACGTACACAAAGGGAAATACTATCGATTCTGGTAAAGGAGAAGATATTCCAGATGAACCACTATCATCTATTCCACCATTATTTGGTCGTTTCGATTTAAGTTACGTAAATAAGAAGTTTGAAGGAGGAGCTAACCTAGTTTTCAATGCTAAAAAAGATATTTCTGATTATAACCTAACCGAAGGCATAGATAATCACCAACAAACACCAATTGTGAACCCTGATGCAACAAATGATATTGATATGTACTACGGAACTCCTAGTTGGATGACTGTTGGATTGTACGGAAAATATCAGTTCACTAAAAACATAGCAATACAAGCGCAATTGTCTAATTTATTTGACGAACATTATAAAGAATTTGCCTCTGGAGTATCTTCTGCAGGACGCAATATTTCAGTATCTTTGCAAACGAATTTTTAAGCGCAAACAAATGATTAATTTTTTCAGATTAGTAAGTTTATTAGAAGGATTATCTTACATTTTATTGCTTTTTATAGCAGTTCCAATTAAATACATGCAAGGAAATCCTGAATATGTAAAAATGTTAGGAATGCCTCACGGATTACTATTTGTAGGGTATATCGTATTAGCAATTATGTTGAAATACGAGTTAAACTGGAATGGAAAAACTTTCGGAATCGTTTGTTTGTTATCTATTTTACCTTTCGGAACCTTTTTCGTAGGGAGGTATCTAAAAAAAGAAGTAGCATAACAAGCTAATAATTTAATGGTATGATGTAAAAATGGATTGTAAACGAATGTATTCTATTTTACATCATATCTTATAACTACAATTACCCTCCGCTTACTGGAGGTATAATGGCTATTACATCATTTTCTCGTATGAGTGTATCATCGCTTGCATAACTCTCATTAATAGCCACAGCATACGAACTCATTTTTCGAAATTCAGGAAACTCATTAAAAAGAAATTCTTTAAAACTAGCAACAGAGCTTTTGTTAGGTAGTTCTAGGGTTAATGAAGAACTATCAGCTAAATCTGTGGCGATACCAAAAAGTAATAAGGTTGTTTTCATAAAGTAAAAGTAGTCTTATTTTTATAGAAAAGCTTCAAAATTTATTTTTAACAAAACCTTAACACTTGTTTTAAGTTGTTGATTATCGGTGTTAAAAAAACTAAATTAGGGAAAACCCTGAGAATAAAATGCTATCAACTCAGGGTTATCCCTGATATACTTTAACATTTGTAAAAAAACAAAATCATACGTTTGTCGCAAGTAATAAGGGGAGTCTGATCACTTTTCTTAATTATGTACTAGCTAGTAAAAAAGAAAAAAATGTTTAATTAAAAATTAAAAAAATGAATATTATTTTATGGCAAATTTTGAACTTAGTAGGAATTGTCATTATTGTATTTTTACTATTGAAAATTTTAAAAAAAAGTAAGAAATGAAAAAGAAATTAAACCGATTTTTATTGTCTTTATTGACAATATTATTCTTATCCTGTTCTCAAAGCGAAACGGCTATGCAAGAAGAAGATTTGCGTAAAGAACTAGGCTTAAGGCCTAATTCTTTATCAGTTGCTGAAATCAATAATATAGAGGAAAATACAGAACCTATATATTTTAATAGTATAGAAGAAGCAAAAAAATTCTTAGATAATTCTTTGAAAGGATTCGAAAACTCTAATAAAAACTACGTTTCAAAAAACGCTGTAAACTTAAATAAATCTTCGAAGAGTTTTTATGAGCCTTGTGGACAAGGGAGTGTTAATCTGCAAACAGGTAATATGTCTATTAATATGCACCTTAATATGTCATTTAATTATGATGGTAGCAATATAAGTAATGTTAATTCTCATTTATCTGGTTTTACTTTAGGAGTAAGCTATAGTCATATATCATCTACACACAATGTAGTAGGTAATACTATAAATGTTACAGTTAGAGGAACTCTTAATTACAACCTTTTTGTAGAAGGAGTGGGTACTTATTATAAAGAAAATGTTACGTTAGTAGGAACCTATGATCCTTGTTCAGGATCAGGAGGAGTGGCTTATTGTCCACCTTCTAAATGTGCAGAAGAGGAAATAAGAGATAGAGAATAATTTAACATATATAATGATTACAAGGTAGTTGAGAAACTACCTTGTAATTGTATTAAACTTTATAAAAAAGGTATTGCATAAGCTTACAATTTTATCCCGAAAACTACTCTGTTTTCAGATTTTCCATTAAAGTAAGAGCGAGCAAAATCGACACGTAAAAAACGCCATTTTCCAATACCAACATTATCTAAACCAATAGCAAATTCAGAATAGGGTTTGTCGTCTGCTGTAAATAATCCTTTTGCACCTGTAACTAGATGAAAGTTAAGCTTATTTAACAAAGGAACTTTGCTTAACAATGCTCCTTTGAAATTGTATTCTCCATGAAGTTCAGCGTATTTATCATTAGAATTTAATTTATAATATGGAAGCATGTAAAAGTTGTTTAAATAATTGTCTTTTGGAGTTATTAATAAGCGATTTCCGTTAAAATGAGCATAATCGATAAACGGAATGTCTTTTTGCTCTAAAAACATGCCTCCTCTTGCTTTGTAGGAAAATTCTCCCCAGTTGCTTAAATTAACATGTTGATACAGTTGTGAGAATATGATATCTGAATTCCACTCAGAATTTCCAGACCCGAAGTTTTTTTGATAACCAATATACAACGATGGATATTTACGACTGGTAATATTGTATTTTCCATCAGGGTATGATAAATACTTTTGACCAAAATTGATGTTAGCTCCCACCGAAAATGTCCACATATGATGCGGAGTAAATCCTGAAGTAAAATTGTTTGATTCTTGTGGATTGTTAGAAGTGTAATCAACATCTTTTTTAGGAAACATTACATAGTCTGAGGTATTGAACAGCGGTTTTCTGTCGGCAAATTCTAGAGAAGAAAACATACGAATTCCGTTGGTTACTTCTTGTGAAAAAGAAGCTTTTGCATAGGTTTTTTCGTAGATTTTCAGGTAATTTCTTTCAAAACCAATTGAACTTATGGTATTCCAAAACTTAGAAATAGGTTCTTTTTGGTTGAATTGTGGTGTGGCAATTCCTCCAGAAACATGCAGGTATGGTCTTGTTGTATTATTCCACTGGTAGTTGAAGTGGACGGTAGGACGTGCTTTTTTTTCTGAAAAACCATAATTAACATTGGCTCCCATACCAAATCGTTTTCCTTTTTTATTTAGAGTTTTTCGGTAGTTAATTCCTAAAGAAGAATTCCAGCCTTGTACGGTGTTAAAATTGATGTTTTCAATGGGAGAAGAAATGCTTAACGACCATTTGTTGTAAGAATCTCGGTAGGTATAACCAGAAAGAATATCTAGCGGTTTAAATTTGTTGTTTTTGGTGTCTATTGAATCTAAATATTTTTCTGATTTTCGAATAGTTTTAATACTGTCTTTCAGTTTGTAATCTGATATCTCTTCTACTGTTAGAGCTACTGGACGAATAGTGTTCCAATATGTAGAATCTTTTTCTGTAGCATTTTCAGCAAAGGAAAGTATTTCGTTATTGAAAGTTTTTTCATTAAAATCAGGAGAAAAATTATAATTTGAATAAGCAGCAAAAAAGCGTCCGTTAAAATGAAATCCGAACATACCTGCTTTAAAATCGATAGTTTGAGTTGTGGGAACCCACGCTTTATTTTTTGTTGAAAAATTATAGTTCTGTTTAATATGTAAAGAATCAACCATTGGCAAGCTTATTTGCGCTCCTGTTACAATAACATCGGCTCCATACACAGCCCAATCATCTTCAACGATATAAATATATCCACTAAAAACACGGTCATTTTTACGTTTAGGTAGTAGTTGAATTTTGTTAATTAATTTTCCGTTTTCATTGTAAAATACTCCTGCTAGCTTGTAATTATAATACCCGAAAGCTCCGTTTGCAATTGGAGAAATTATACGAACATCCGCTAGATTAAAAGAATTTTCATAAAAATTAAAGTTAACATCTTCAGCTTGGTTAAAGCTAATGCCATTGTCTTCACCACTAACTTTTGAGGCTATAATGTGTTCTTTAAAATTTTTAGGTCTTTTTTGAAATGCAATTTTAGAAACCGTTTCAGAAAGATATACTACCCCACTTCGGGTAGAATCCAATCCACCACCCATATCACCAATATCTTGCCCTAAAAACTTTTTAGGAAGATCTTTTACTTTAAACAAACCTCTAGAGTAAAAATCGGCAGTATATTCAGCAAACTTATCGGTGTTTTTACTTTTGCTATCGATAGCATTTCTAATAATTTTGTTGGCGGGGTTTTCTTCTGAAGAAACCACAACTTCATCTAAAACCACTTCTTCTTCTGTTAAAGAAACATCTAATGTGAAAGGAAGAGAATTAATTTCAACCGTTTTTTTTATGGTTTTGTAACCTAACATTTGAAAAATTAGGGTGTAATTTCCTGTTTTGGAGAGTGCTAATTCATAATCTCCATTGGTGTTGGTAGTTGTACCTGTAATCGTGTTTTCTAAGTAAACACTTACAAAAGAAATAGGTTGTTTTTTTGTGTCTGTAACTCTTCCTTTAACTTGAGAAAAGGTTATTGACGAGCATATTAGAAATAAAAAAGTAGTTATATTTTTCATAGTCAGTTAGTTGATGGTAACAAACATAAAAGAAGAACTTTGTAAAGTGTATTTAAGAAGTGTTAAATAACTTACAAAGTTCTCTTAATTAATTGTAAGACTATGAGGTAAAAGAAATGTTACAAAAGATTATTTAACCGTATCTTTTTGCTGTGTTTTTTTCTTTTTTCCGAATAACCCACCTAATACGTCGGTCACTTTTTTAACAGTTTCATCCTTTTTGGTGGTTGTAGAAGTACTGTCTTTCTTTTTACCTCCTAATAACCCACCTAAGGCATCATTGACTAATTTATCTTTTTGTTGATCGATTAGTTTTTGACTTAATTTGCTAACCGATGAAGACATGTCTGTTTTTACAGAAGGACTCATCATGTTACCCGTAATATTAGCCGTAACAGGAACTGTAATATTTTGCTGATCTTTTGCGCTTAATTTAGAAAGTAATCCTTCAGCTTCATTACCTAAGTATTTAGCAGGTACATTTAAAGTAACATTATAGTTCATTGTTTTGTCAAAACCATGACTTCCGCCAACAGTAATTCCAATGTCGTTATACTTTAAATCGAAAGGTTTTACAACTACTTGTCCGTCTTTAAAAGATAAATATGTTTTAATATCTGATAGGTCTAGTTTTGTTAAATCCATAAATGATAATTTATCATTTAGTAAGCTTAACGCTTTAGTTTTTTCAGGATTGATGCTAGTCGTTAATAATTCAGCTAATGCTTTACCAGAAACAGAAGCTAAGTTCAGTGTAAAATCATCGTTTAAACTACCAGATAAATCAATGTCAGAATTTAATTTACCACTCATAGCACCCGCAATAGGACTCAATGATTGTAACAAATCTAAACTAGTAAAGGATTGAGCAATGTCAAAAGATTTGATACCTAACTTCATATCGAAAGTAGGTTTTTCCTTTTGTGTATTAACTTCTCCATTTAAAGCAATTTGACCATTAAAAATACCAGCATTCATGTTTTGTAAGATGGCTTTTTCGTCTTTTAAAAGAAGTGTTCCGGTAACATTTTGTAAAGTTAAGTTATCATAATGTACTGTTTTTGCATTTGCCTTTACTGAACAGTCTAAGAAAGCAGGAATTTTTAGAGATTCACTAGGTGTGTTTTCTTTAGAAGTTTCTTCTTTTTTCTCTGAAGTCTCTGGATTTTCTTGCATAAAATCGCTTACATAAAAAGCATTTGAATTTAGGTTGAAGTTCCCTTGTAATTTGTTGTCAGAAAGTAAAAAACCTAATAAGTTTTTTAGAGTTCCGGTAGCATTTAAATCACTTTTCCCTGTAGTAGCATCAAACTTAGTTAATGAAACAGTACTTGGGGTAAAGGTAACAACGGTGTTTTTAATATGAAGAGGATTTACAACATCTTCTGAAGAAAAAACAAAATCGCTAACCTCCAATTTTCCGTTGTTTTTAATACGGCTTACAACACTATTTTCAATAGCTTTCATATCAAATTCGGTATGTAAATCTGCTTTTAAGATACCGCTTAATTCATTTTGTAAATCAATAGGATATGCTTGGTTTAGTTTAGCAAGGTTTAATGTTCCTTTAACTGTAGCATTTACTTTAGGGTTAGTTGTTAAATTATACACATTACCTTTTGTAGAAAAAGTATCTTCATCAATTTTAAATGATAAATTGTTAATAGAAACAAAGGTGTTTTCAACTTTACCTGTAGTATTCTTTATTTGAGTATCTATGTTGATGTTTTGAACACTTTTTGGTAAATCAGGATATTTAAATGAAGCGTTGTTAGATTTCATAGTGATATCTAACTTTGGAATATGATTGTTGTCAATGATTCCGTTTACTTTTCCGTCAACACTAAAGTTACCAGTAGTAGAAACGTTAGCAATACTTTTGGTGTAAGTTTCAGGAATCAATCCTAAAAAGTTTTTAAAGTCAGACGATGGTGTTTTAAAGTTAATATCAACCTCTTGGTTATTTTCGTTTATTTGAACATATCCATCAAAAATTAAAGGTAAATTATTCAATTTAGCTTCATTTTTTAAGAAAGAAAACTTCATGTTGGTTAAATCCATTCCTAAAATAGCATCTAATTCTATTTTTTGATTCTTTGCGTACGAATTTCCATCCATTCCAAAAGAAACTAAGGTAGAAGTTTGAGTGTCTAACTCTGTGTTTGATTGAGAAAAATCACCGCTACCGCTGTGGTTTAACTCAGTTAATTCAAGATTTAGCTTACCTTGTTTATCATTATATTTTATCGTAGCATTGTTAATAGCATATGAGTTAATTGATAATCCAAAAGTTGATGGTTCTTCATCTTTTACCTCTTTAGTATCTGAAGGTTTTGCAATATCGTAGTTTGCATTTCCTTTTTCATCTACCATTACATTTACCAAAGCTTCGTCAATAGTAAATGATTTGATATTTAACTGTTCAGAAGAAGCTTTAAAAAGTTCGGTAAGTTTTAAGGCTAAGTTTACTTCTTTAGCATACACTAAAGTATCTCCTTCAAAAGGAGCATTGTTAATAACCGTTAGGTTAGATAATTGTACTGATGCGTTTGGGAAATTTCTAAGCAAGCTTAAACTCGAGTCGCTAAAATCAACTTTAGCATTTACGTTGTTGTTAATGGTAGTTTTTACCAAGTTCATTACTTTATCTTGGAATAACAGAGGAATGCTAACCAATAGGATAAAGAAAAAAACTACTATACCTATTATTATTTTATAGATCTTTTTCATAAAGAATAAAGTTTGTTATGTAATACTAATGAACAAAGTTCAGCAATTATTTGTAAATAGAAAGTCAATGAAATGATAAATTTTCTTTTGGTAATTTTGCGCTGATAAAATCACGTATTTTGAATCAGAAACAACAATATTCTAACTTTATAAAAACACAAGCAAAACGCTTGGGTTTTTTGGAATGCGGTATTGCAAAAGCTGATTTTTTAGAAGAAGAAGCTCCTCGGTTAGAAAAATGGTTACAGAACGGATATCATGGAGAGATGCACTATATGGAAAACCATTTTGACAAACGTTTAGATCCAAGGTTATTGGTTGATGGGGCGAAATCGGTGATTTCTTTGTCTTATAATTATTTTCCTTCGGAAGTTCAGCAAGAAGGAAGTTATAAGATTTCTAAATATGCTTACGGACAAGATTATCATCATATCATAAAAGATAAATTACGAGTATTATTACAGTTGATTAATGATGAAATAGGCGAAGTTTCAGGGCGTTGTTTTGTTGATTCTGCTCCTGTGTTAGAACGTGCTTGGGCAACAAAATCAGGATTAGGTTGGAATGGAAAACACTCATTATTAATCCAAAAGCAACAAGGATCCTTTTTCTTTTTAGCTGAATTGATAATCGATTTAGAACTGGAATATGATGTCCCTTTTAAAACAGATCATTGTGGAAGTTGTACTCGTTGTATTGATGCATGCCCAACACAAGCTATTTTACCTAATAATACAGTGGATGGAAGTAAATGTATTTCATATTTAACAATTGAGTTAAAAGATGCAATTCCTACTGGATTTGAAGGGCAACTACAAGATTGGATGTTTGGTTGCGATGTGTGTCAAGATGTGTGCCCGTGGAATCGTTTTTCAAAACCACATGAAGAGTCATTGTTTGCACCACAAGAAAGTTTATTAGATATGACAAAACGGGATTGGCAAGAGTTGACGCAAGAAACGTTTAGCAAAGTTTTTAAAAAATCGGCAGTAAAGCGCACTAAGTTTTCAGGACTGACAAGAAATATTAGTTTCTTAAAAAAATAAAAGCAGGTTTTAAACCTGCTTTTATTTTTAATCTATTTAGGATTGGTTTCTCCAAAGAAAAACCAATTAATTCCTTTTTTAATCTTGCCTCCTTCTTTAGGAGTGTCTTCTATTGCTCCATTTGATCCAGCAGCTCCACTATCTTCAAATAACTTTACAACAAAATCTTCATAAGAAGAGTTTACTTCTTCTTGTAAGTATGAATTGAAGTATAATTCACTGGCTTTTTCTCCTTTTATTTTTTCTATCTCTAAAAGAGTTTTGTACAAAGGCTCTATTTTTTGAATTACACTTTGAGGTAAAGCTTTTCTTCTTCCTGTGTAGCCAGTAACTTTTCCTTTATCATCTTTTTCAACATCAAAATCGGTAATAACCCAATAGTATCTACCAGTTCTTGTTAAGTTTTTTACAATAGCATGGAAATTGTTTCCTTGTTTTAGGTTATCCCATAATACCTTAAATACAACTTTAGGCATATCAGGATGTCTGATAACGTTGTGAGGTTCTCCAATTAGTTCTATTTTATTGTACTCAGATGCTTCTTCAAAAGTATCATTCATGTACAAAATAGTTCCTACAGGATCTGTTTTACTAATAATAGTTTTAGACTTGTCCCATTTTACCTCTTCGTCTATGATTTTTGAAGGTCTAAGAGCGTTGTTTGCGTCCATTTTTTTTGTTTTAATAGTTATTCGGGATGGTTTACTTGTAATGGAGGCAAAGATACTGTTTTTTGTATCAAAAAAGTTTTTGGTTTGTTTTGAAAGGGTTAAAAATTGTTAAAAGGAGTAATATTTATTTAGTCTTGTTTAAATGTCAATATAGTAATGTGTTAGTTTTGTTTTTAAAAACATAGAATTGTGTTATTTTATTAAAAAAACAAAGATTAATAGAAGAGAAAAGGGCTGAAACAGAAGTTTCAACCCTTTCGAAAAAAACATTTTAAAGGGGGTTTGGGGATATGTTTTTATGTTGGGTTGGTGTCTCCAAAGAAGAACCAGTTTAATCCTTTTTTTAGTGGGTTTGTCTCTGCTTTAACTTTTTCAGCTTCTTCTTTAGATAGCTCTTCGTTAAATAAATCAACAACAAACTCGTTATAAGATTTACCTACTTCTTCATTTAAATAGGCTTCAAAATACATTTCGCTAGCTTTTTCTCCTTTTAATTTTTCAATGTTTAAAAGGGTTTTATAAATAGGTTCAATCTTTTTTACTACACCATCAGGTACTGCTTTTCTTCTTGCTGTATACCCTGTAATTTTGCCTTCATCATTTTTGTCAATAGTAAAATCGGTAATAACCCAGTAGTATCTTCCAGTTCTTGTTAGGTTTTTAACGATAGCATGAAAGTTCTCTCCTTTTTTTAACGCATCCCATAATACCTTAAAGGCTACTTTAGGCATGTCTGGGTGGCGAATAATGTTGTGAGGCTCTCCTACTAATTCAATAGTACTATATTCACAAGTATTAGAAAAAACATCGTTAGCATATAAAATTGTTCCGTAGATATCGGTTTTACTTACGATGGTTTTAGTCTTGTCCCACTGTACTTCTTCGTCAATAATGTGTCTTTGTGTAGTTTCCATGTTTTATTTGGTTTAAGGTTAGGGCAAATTTGGGGAGAAAAAGAAAGACTAAATATGACTTTTGTCAGGTTATTAATTATTTTTTTGATTGTTTTATGAGTCTTAAAATTAGTGCCAATATTAAACAGGTGTTTAAGGAGATAATATAACTTTAATCAGGTAGTAAATTATTTTTACTTAACAAACAAAATGTATATTTGTAAGTTCAAACAAACAAGAACGAACCTATGAGAGATTCTAGAAAAAGGCATGAAGCTTTACTTTATCATGCCAAACCGAAGCCAGGAAAAATAGCAGTAGTACCTACCAAAAAATACGCAACTCAACACGATTTATCATTAGCGTATTCACCAGGTGTTGCTGAGCCTTGTTTAGAAATAGCAAAAGATACAAACAACGTTTATAAATATACTTCAAAAGGCAATTTAGTAGCTGTAATTTCAAACGGAACAGCTGTTTTAGGATTGGGTGATATTGGTCCCGAAGCGTCTAAACCAGTAATGGAAGGAAAAGGATTGCTATTCAAGATTTTTGCTGATATTGATGTTTTTGATATTGAAGTTGACGCAACAGATGTAGATAAGTTTGTTGAAACAGTAAAAGCAATTGCTCCTACTTTTGGAGGAATTAATTTAGAAGATATCAAAGCTCCAGAAGCTTTTGAAATAGAACGAAGGTTAAAAGAGGAATTAGATATTCCTGTAATGCACGACGACCAACACGGAACTGCAATTATTTCTGCAGCAGCCTTAAAAAATGCATTAGAGATTAATGAAAAAAACATCGAAGATGTTAAAATAGTGGTGAATGGAGCAGGAGCAGCTGCTATTTCATGTACACGTTTGTATGTAGCTCTTGGAGCTAAACGCGAAAACGTAATCATGTGCGATAGTAAAGGTGTTATCAGAAAAGATAATGAGAATTTAACTTCTCAAAAAGCTGAGTTTGCTACACATATAGATGTAAATACTTTAGAAGAGGCCATGTTAAATGCAGATGTGTTTATTGGTTTATCTAAAGGAAATGTGGTTTCTCCAGAGATGTTATTGTCTATGGCAAAAAACCCTATTGTTTTTGCAATGGCGAATCCTGAACCAGAAATTGATTACGATTTAGCAATTGCTACAAGAGATGATATTATCATGGCAACAGGAAGGTCAGATCATCCTAATCAGGTGAATAACGTATTAGGATTTCCATTTATTTTCCGTGGAGCATTAGATGTTCGTGCTAAAAAGATTAATGAAGAAATGAAGATGGCTGCGGTACATGCGTTGGCAGATTTAGCGAAGCAATCAGTACCAGAGCAAGTAAATATTGTATATGATGAGGTAAGTCTTTCCTTCGGAAAAGAATACATCATTCCAAAACCATTTGATCCAAGACTAATTTATGAAATTCCACCAGCAATTGCGAAAGCTGCGATGGATTCTGGTGTAGCTCAAGAACCTATTGAAGATTGGGACAAGTACCGAGAAGAATTAATGGATCGTTCAGGAACTGGAAGTAAAGAAGTACGATTATTACACAACCGAGCTAAGAAAGATCCAAAACGATTAGTGTTTGCTGAAGCAGATCATTTAGATGTGTTAAAAGCTGCACAGAGAGTTTATGAAGAAAAAATTGGACATCCAATTTTATTAGGAAGAAGAGAAATCATCTTAGAGTTAAAAGCTGAGTTAGGTTTTGATGCTGATATTCCGATTATCGATCCTAAAACAGATGAAGAAGAAGATAGAAGAAATCGTTATGCTGAAGCTTTCTGGAAAACAAGACAACGTAAAGGAGTTACGTTTTTAGAAGCTCAAAAATGGATGCGTGAGCGTAACTATTTTGCGGCAATGATGGTGAATTCTGGTGAAGCAGACGCATTGATTACAGGATATTCAAGACCATATCCATCAGTAGTAAAGCCAATGTTAGAATTGATTGAGAAAGATCAAGGAGTAACAAGAGTGGCGGCTACCAATATGATGTTAACCAAGCAAGGGCCTATGTTCTTGGCAGATACGACGATTAATATCAACCCAACAGCAAAGGATTTAGCTAAGATTACACAATTAACATCAGTATTAGCTAAAATGTTTGGAATGAAGCCAAATGTAGCAATGTTAGGTTTTTCAAACTTTGGTTCTTCTAAATCTGAAAGTTCAGCCAAAATAAGAGAAGCAGTTTCATATATTCATCGCAATTTTCCTAATGTTGTTGTTGATGGTGAGTTACAAGCAGATTTTGCGTTGAATCCTGAGTTATTAGCTAAAGAATTCCCGTTTTCTAAATTAAATGGAAAAAGAACCAATGTTTTAATCTTCCCTAACTTAGAATCAGCAAACATTACGTACAAATTAATGAAAGCTGTAGATGAAGTAGAGTCTATCGGGCCTATTTTATTAGGAATGAGTAAACCAGTGCACATTTTACAATTAGGTGCTAGTGTAGATGAAATGGTAAACATGGCTGCCGTAGCAGTTGTTGACGCTCAGAACAAAGAAATGAAAGCTAAAAAGAAAGCTCTTCAGAACTCTTAATAGGGTTAGGAAACTTTTTTTAAAAAATAATTTTGTCTATTTTAGGCAAATAGAAAAAAAATCGCTGGATGATAACACAAATTAGGGGGAAGCTTGTGGAGAAAAATCCTACATACGCCGTTGTAGATTGTAACGGGGTAGGGTATTTACTACACATTTCACTAAACACATATTCATCATTACCAAATGATGAATATGTGTTGTTATACACACACTTATCTATTAGAGAAGACGCACATACGTTATATGGTTTTTCAACCAAAATGGAACGAGAAGTATTTTTATTATTAACTTCAGTTTCTGGTGTAGGACCAAGTACTGCAAGAACTATGTTGTCTTCAATGACTTCTAAAGAAGTTCAACAAGCTATTGCTTCAGAAGATGTAAAACTAATACAATCAGTAAAAGGAATTGGAGCAAAAACAGCGCAACGCGTTATTGTCGATTTAAAAGATAAAGTTTTAAAAACCTTTGATCTTGATGAAGTTTCTGTAGTACAGAACAATACAAATAAAGAAGAAGCGTTATCTGCTTTAGAGGTTCTTGGCTTTGTTAGGAAGCAGGCCGATAAAGTAATAGGGGGAATATTAAAAGAAACACCTGATGCAAGTGTTGAAATACTTATAAAGCAGGCGTTGAAAAAATTATAAAAAAGTTTGGAAAAAACAGTTATGAATAGACTATTAACAATACTTACTTTTTTAGTAAGTATTGTTTCGTTTTCACAAAATACGCAAAACGATAGTACAAAAACTGTTAAGAAAGATACTGTTGTTCCTCTCAAATATAATTTTAAAAACAATCAAAATGGCGCTCTTTTTTTAAACAATCCTAGTCAAAAAGTAGTTACTTATGATAAGGTGTTGAACAAATTTATGATTGTTGAAAAAGTAGGAGATTACTATGTGGGAACTCCTATTTTTATGACACCAAAAGAGTATGACGAGTATCGTTTAAAAAACGATTTAAAAGATTACTTCAAAGAAAAGGTAGATGCTACCAATCCGAAGAAAAAAGGAAGTGATGCTGCTCGTAAAAATTTACTTCCTAAATATTATGTAAACTCTAAGTTTTTTGAATCTGTTTTTGGTGGAAATACAGTTGAGGTAAATCCAACAGGACAAATTAATATTAAATTAGGAGGTGTTTATCAAAATAACGAGAACCCTCAAATTTCTGTAGAAAACCAAAGTAGTTTTACGTTTGATTTTGATCAACAAATTAGTGCGAGTATACAAGCTAAAGTAGGGAAACGATTAAAAGTAACCGCAAATTACGATACACAATCTACTTTCGATTTTCAAAATGTTATAAAATTAGAGTACACACCAACCGAAGACGATATTATCAGAAATATTGAAGCAGGTAATATTAGTATGCCGATAAAAAACTCTTTAATTAACGGAGCGCAATCGTTATTTGGAGTAAAAACACAATTGCAATTCGGTAAAACTTATGTTACGGCTGCTTTTTCACAGCAAAATTCACAGTCTAAAACGGTAATAGCCGAAGGAGGGGCAACGATTGAACCTTTTGAGTTACGAGCTTCTGACTATGATAATGATCGCCACTTCTTCTTATCACAATATTTTAGAGAAAATTACTCAAAAGCATTAGAAAGATACCCGCTAATTAATAGCCCGATAAACATTACTCGTATAGAAGTTTGGGTAACGAACAGAAATCAAAATGTAAGCGATTATCGTAGCATTGTTGCTTTTGCCGATTTAGGAGAGTCAGATGATGACAATGAGGTGAATCCGTCAGAAATTATCACTACACCAGGAGCAGTATCTGCTAATTCTGCGATTTTACCTTATAACGGAGTAAACAATTTAAGTTCTTTATTAACTGTAACTAGTGGAGGAATTAGAGATGTTGCAACAGTAGATAATGCCATAAACGGTATTGGTATTCCTGCCCGACAAGGGTTTAACTATACGTATTTACAAAATGCTCGTAGGTTACAACCTAATGAGTTTAAATTACATCCACAATTAGGATTTATTTCCTTAAACAGACGATTAAACGACGGAGAAGTTTTAGCAGTAGCTTTTGAGTATACTGTTGTTGGTGCATCCAATAACGAAACAGTTTTTAGAGTAGGTGAATTTTCAAACGACGGAATTGTAGCGCCATCAAACATTGCCGTAAAATTATTACGTAGTGAAATTTTAAACACAGTACGTCCAGGAACATCAACACCAACGAATCCTGGTGAGCCTTTTCCTACATGGCGTTTAATGATGAAAAACGTGTACGCTTTAGGAGCATTTCCGTTACAACGTGATGGTTTCCGTTTCGAGTTATTGTATCGTGATGACGAAACAGGAACACTACAAAACACCTTACAAAACGCGACAACTACAGCGCTGAAGAATGAGCCTTTATTAAGGTTAATGAATTTAGATAAGCTAGATCAAAGTGAGTATGCAGTTACGAATGGAGATGGTTTTTTCGATTATGTAGAAGGGATTACGGTAAATTCTGAAAGAGGATACATTTTGTTTCCTGAACCAGAACCATTTGGAGAAGACTTATTGCTAAAGTTAACGAATCCGTTAGATCAAGAAAAATATGGTTTCGAAGAATTGTATTTAACTACTAAGATTCAAGCAAAAAACGAATATCAAAATCTAGATAAATTCTTTTTAAAAGGATATTTTAAATCAGAAACAAGTAGAGGAATTTCTTTAGGAGCATTCAATGTTCCAAGAGGTTCAGTACGTGTTACTGCAGGAGGAAGACAGCTAGTTGAAGGAGTTGATTACGTGGTAGATTATCAATTAGGTCGTGTACAGATTTTAGATCCAGGTTTAGAGGCATCCGGAATTCCAATCAATGCTTCCGTAGAAAACAATACCTTCTTTAACCAACAAAGAAAAACGTTTATTGGAGTAGATATAGAGCATCGTTTTTCAGAAGATTTTATTTTAGGAGGAACCTTTTTAAATGTTAGTGAAAAACCTATCACACCTAAAGTAAATTTTGGAGGAGAACCTATCGATAATATCATGTTAGGGCTAAATTTAGATTATTCTTCTGAAGTACCTTATTTAACTAAACTAGCAAATAAACTACCTTTTGTAGAAACTGAAGTACCTTCGAACGTTTCGGTTAGAGCAGATATGGCTTATTTATTGCCAGGTGCTCCAAGCGGAATCAATGTAGACGGTACAGCAACTTCATATTTAGATGATTTTGAAGCTTCTCAAATTCCTATTAATTTAAGTTCGCCACAACAATGGTTTTTAGCAAGTACACCAGAATCACAAGGATTTGATGGTGGTGCTTTTGGTTTAGAATACAATTATAAAAGAGGAAAATTAGCATGGTATAATGTTGATCAGTTATTCTACGGAAGCGGAAACAGACCAAGTAATATTGATGAAAATGAGTTGTCGAGAGATGAAGTTCGTCAAATACGTTACAATGAGTTATTTCCTGAAACAGATTTAGACATTACGCAGCAAAATTTAGTTCGTACATTAGATTTAGCCTATTATCCTGCAGAAAGAGGTCCGTATAACTATAATGAAAATGCTAACACTGTGTTGCCAGAAGAGCGTTGGGGAGGTATTATGCGAGCATTAACCACCAATAATTTTGAGCAAGCAAACGTAGAGTACATTCAGTTTTGGTTGATGGATCCGTATGATAATTATTCAATTACCGCGGAAGAAGGATTGCCAGCAGGAGTTAATCCAGATGACCCAACTAACAGAGTAGGAAAGCTGTTTATTAACTTAGGAAATGTTTCTGAAGATATTTTAAAAGACGGAAGAAAACAGTACGAAAATGGACTTCCTGAAGATGGACAAAAAGTAGATGGAGGAAATGTTGAAACGTCTATTTGGGGAACCACACCTATCAATCCATCAATCATATATGCTTTTGATTCTAGTAACGATGCAAGAACAAACCAAGATGTTGGTTTAGACGGATTGAGCGACGAAGAAGAAAGAGCGAAGTTTCCTGCGTTTGCAGGATTAGATGATCCGGCAGGAGATAATTTCCAATTTTTTAGAGGAGGAGCAATAGAAAGTACTGATCCTTCAGTTTTAGCACGTTATAAAAACTATAACGGTACAGAGGGGAATTCGCCAACAGCAAGTCAATCAGGAGAATCGTATCCAACATCATCAACTACATATCCAGACACAGAAGATATTAACAAGGATCAAACAATGAATCCTGTGAATAGTTATTTTGAATATGAAGTTTCATTAAATAAAACAGATTTACCTCAAGACAATAATGATTTAGCAGGAAGAACAAATAAAAATCACATTATAGATGTTAAAAATGAAAGAGTAACATTACTTAATGGAGCTGAGAGAGAGGTTAGATGGTATCAATTTAGAATTCCAGTAAGAAATGTAGAAGACTTTCAACGTATTAATGGTATTTCCGATTTTAACAGTATTCGTTTTATACGAATGTTTCTTGCAGGATTTAAAATGCCAGTAGTTTTACGTTTCGGAGAGTTCGAATTGGTTAGAGGAGATTGGCGTAGATATACCAAAACTTTACCAGAGTCAGGTACACCAGTTCCTTTACAAACAGTAGATTTAAATAAGTTTGAAGTAGGAGTTGTAAGTATTGAACAAAACCCAGAACGTTACGCGTTACCTCCAGGAATTGAACGAGAAGAATTACAAGGAACGAATAGAATTCAACGTCAGAATGAGCAATCTGTAACCTTAAGAGTTACCGATTTAGAAGCTGATCAGGCGCGAACGATTTATAAAAATATAAGCATTGATATGCGTAGGTATAAAAACTTACGTATGTTTTTACATGCCGAAAGTCCGAGTACCCCAGAAGGAGCAGGGAATGACGATATGGTTGCAATTATTCGTTTAGGTACTGACTTAAATGATAATTATTATCAAATAGAGAAACCATTAAAAATATCAGCATCAAATGCTTCTATCGATACAGATATTTGGCCAGCTGAAAACAACTTAGATATTTTGCTAGAAGAGCTAGCAAACCTTAAAATTCAACGACCAACAGGAGATCCTATTTCTAATATTTTTGCTGGTGTAAGTTCTAATGGATTGGATATTTCTGTTAAAGGAAATCCGACATTGGCGCAAATAAGAACCATAATGTTGGGAGTTAAAAACACAACTGCTTCTCCAAAATCAGTAGAAGTTTGGTTTAACGAATTGCGTGCTGTAGGTTTTGATAATAAAGGCGGTTGGGCAGCTGTGGTAAATGCTGATGCAAATATGGCTGATGTGTTAGATGTTTCTTTAGCAGGAAGAATGTCTACCGTTGGTTTTGGTAATGTTGAAGATAGAGTTCAGCAACGAAGTATTGAAGAGGTTAAACAATATAGTGTGGCAACCAATGTTCAGTTAGGTAAAATGATGCCTAAAAAATGGAACATGCAAGTACCTATGAGTTATACGTATGGTGAAGAATTTAGAGATCCAAAATACGATCCGCAGTTTCAAGATGTAAAATTAGAAGATGCGATTGATAAAAATCCAAACAGTAAAAATGCGCAAGATTATACCAGAAGAAAGAGTATTAGTTTTATCAATGTAAAGAAAAACAGAAATCCAGAGAGCAAGAAAAAGCCTAAGTTTTACGATGTAGAAAATTTCTCTGCTTCTTACGCACACAGCGAAGAGTTTCATAAAGATTACAATATTGAAAAGTTCGAGAATAAAAATGTAATGGCAGGAGCTAGCTACAACTTCAATTTTGTACCTTTTTCTATTGAACCATTTAAAAATTCAGAAGGATTTAAGAGTAGGTATTTACAATTTATAAAAGATTTAAACTTTAATCCAGTACCTAAAACTTTAGCGATAAACTCAAGAATTAATAGAAATTACAATAGCCAACAATCACGAAATTTAATTCAAGATATTGGGTTAACACCGCAACCAGAACTTATACAGCGAAGATTTTTATTTAATTGGGATTATACAATCGGTTTTGATTTAACAAAATCGTTACAGTTAAATTTCAACGCAACGAACAATTATATATATGATAGTTTTGGTGAAGATGAACAACTAGAAGTTTACGATCAATTTTTTAGTATTGGTAGACCAGATAATTATCATCAAAAACTAAACGCAACATATAAATTGCCATTAGATAAGTTTCCTTTTTTAAACTTCATAAATGCTGATTATGGTTATACAGCTGACTTTGATTGGAAAGCGGGATCACAAAGTTATATTGAAGAAGTTGGAAACATGATTCAAAATGCGAATACCCATAATTTAAATACCAATATAGATTTTGGACGTTTTTATAAAATTATAGGGGTAGATAAGCTATTGTTAAAAGGAGCAAAAAAACAACCAGCTCAACAAGGTACTGCAACTTTAGGAGAAAATCAAGTTGTGCAAAAAGCAAAGCTTAAAAAGAAAGCTACTTTTGGACAAAAACTAGGAAAAGGTGTTTATGATGTGTTAACATCAGTAAAAAGAGCTAAAATTAGCTATGCTCAAAATAACGGAACACTGTTACAAGGTTACAAACCTTCAGTAGGGTTCTTAGGAAGAAATAGTTATGATGGAGGTTTAGCACCAACTTTAGGGTTTGTTTTTGGTAGTCAAACAGATATTTTAAATAGGGCAATTGAAAACGGATGGTTAATTACCCGTAACACTGGTGAAGAATACTATAGTAAAAACTACGCTAAAACAAGATATAAAAAGCTAGATTATACTGTATCGGTAAAACCGTTTAGAGACTTAACAATTGATTTACGAGGAAATAGAATTGAAACAAGTAACTTAACACAGCAGTTAGATATTGTTTCTAATGGAAGTGGAGGTTTTGAGCAAGACCCTAACATCAAACCTTTTGAAACAGGTAATTATAGCATCAGTCACTTTATGTTAGGAACTGTTTTTACAGATAATGAAACCTTGTATCAAAACTTTTTAGATTACAGGCAAGAAATTTCAGGAAGACTAGCCAATGAGCAAGGTATAACTGCTAACGATTCCAATCCGGCTAACAGCGATCCAGGATTTAAAACAAACGGACAACAGGCAATGTTGCCAGCATTTATTGCAGCATATTCAGGTAACAGTCCTAATTCAATAAGTACAGGAATCTTTAAAAATATTCCGATTCCTAATTGGACTTTGCGTTATAACGGATTTATGAAGTACAAATGGTTTAAGAAAAACTTTAGCTCATTTACTTTATCTCACGGATATAATTCTCTTTATACTATAGGTAATTATACCAATAATTTACAGTATGATGCGAATAGTACAACAAATACAAATACTTCTGGTAATTATCAACCAGAACTCTTAATTTCGTCGGCAACTTTAATTGATGAATTTTCTCCATTAATAAAAGTAGATTTTAGAATGAAAAATTCTATTTCGTTTAAAGGAGAAGTAAGAAAAGATAGAACATTAACTTTAAACTTTAACAATAATACGTTAACAGATATTAAAGGAACAGAATATGTTTTAGGATTTGGATATAAGATTAGAGATGTTAAATTTGTCACCAGATTTACAGGAAAGAAAGAAACCTTAAAAGGAGACATAAATTTAAGAGCAGACGTTTCGTTAAGAGATAACTTAACGTTGATAAGAAGTGTAGATAAAGAGAATAGTCAGATAACAGGAGGAGAAAAATTATTCGGATTAAAATTTATCGCCGATTATAATTTAACAAGTAATTTAACAGCTTCTTTTTATTATAATCATCAAACGTTTGAGTATGCGGTTTCTACTACTTTTCCAAGACAATCAATTAATGCAGGAATTAATATAGTATATAATCTAGGAAATTAAAACAAACACAATAAAAAATAATTACAATGAACATTCCATCAGAATTAAAGTATACCAAAGATCACGAGTGGGTTAAGGTAGAAGGTGATGTAGCAACTATTGGTATTACTGATTTTGCACAAGGTGAGTTAGGAGACATCGTATATGTAGATGTTGATACTTTAGATGAAACATTAGATGCAGAAGAGGTTTTCGGATCGGTAGAGGCAGTAAAAACAGTTTCAGATCTATTCATGCCTTTATCAGGTGAGGTAGTAGAGTTTAATGAGGCTTTAGAAGACGAACCAGAGCTGGTAAACTCTGATCCTTACGGAGAAGGATGGATGATAAAAGTAAAATTATCAGACGATTCACAAGTAGCAGATTTATTAAGTGCTGAACAATATCAAGAGCTTATTAAAGGATAAACTAACAACAATAGCAATACTTATTACTTTAGGTATTGCTATTCTTAGTTTAATAAAGCTAGGAAAATCACCTGTACAAATAAATCATTTTGATAAAATTAAGCATGCTTTTGCTTATTTTGTCCTGAGCTTTGTATGGCTGATTGCTTTAAGAGCAACAAAAATTAATAAGTATTTAATAGGTTTTTGTTGTTTTTTTTACGGCATAATTATTGAGGTTCTACAAGTTACAATCACATCACATCGATCAGGGGAGATTTTAGATGTAATCGCAAATACGACGGGTATTTTAATAGCTTATATTGTTTATAATTCTTTTTTTAAGAAAAATGAAGCTATTTAAAGATTATGCTTGTATAAGTTGAAATAAATTAATTAAATTAGCGAACTATTAAAAACATTTAGGATGGAAATCAAGAAAAATCCAAAATCAAACTTAGAAAACTACAGTAAGCTATTTATGCAAATAGGTTTGGTTTTTGCTTTATTTGTAACGTATGTTGCTATTGAAAATAAAACATATGATAAAGAATATGCTGACTTAGGTATGGCTGATATGGCTTCTGAAATCGAAGAAGAAACTATCGAGCTTCAAGTTGAGCCACCAAAACCAAAGCCAAATACGCCTCCACCACCAGCTCCTGAAAAAATTGAAGTAGTAGAAGACGAGAAAGAAGTTGAAGAAACTGTTATTGAATCTACTGAGACAGATGAGTCTGAAGAAATTGTTGTTGAAGATATCGAAGAGGTAGAAGAAGTAGAAGAAGTAGTAGAAGATGTACCTTTCGCTATTATTGAAGAAGTTCCTGTATTTCCTGGATGTACTGGTACAAAACAACAAAAGAAAGACTGTTTAAATAAGCAGTTACAAAAACACGTTCAACGTAACTTTAATGCTGAATTAGCTAACGAGTTAGGTTTATCACCAGGTAAAAAGAGAATCTATGTTCAATTTAAGATTGACAAAGATGGTTCTATTACTAGCGTAACAGCAAGAGCTCCACACCCAAGGTTAAAGCAAGAGGCTGAAAGAGTAGCAAGAAAAATTCCTAAAATGCAACCAGGTAGACAAAGAGGTAGACCAGTAAGAGTTGGTTACACATTACCTATTACATTTAACGTAGAGTAGTAAAATTACTTAACAATAATAAAAAAAGCAATCCTAAAAGGATTGCTTTTTTTATTGGCATGTTTCTTGTTTTATATAGGTAGTAATTTAAAATAAATGCACTATGAAAACAACAAAAAAGAATGCTAGAAAGCAGTTAGAAAAATTCTCAACAATTTTTACTCAGTTAGGTTTAGTACTCACTTTATTTATAGTTTTTTTAGCTTTAGAGCACGAAACAGAAAAGGAAGTAGCAGTTTTAAAACCATCAAGTAGTGAGTTGTACGAACCTGTTTACACTTTTAAACGGCCTGTTATTTTAAAAAGAGTTGAACAGGTAACGGAAGAACCAAAGAAAAAAACGGTACTTAAAGAAATTCTAAAACCAAAAGTAGTAGATAACGATACAGATATTACTACAGTAATTGAAATGCCTGTTGAAGAACCCACTGTTGATATAGATAAGATAGAAGAAGTGAAAGAAATTGAAAATATAAATAAAGGTGACGACCCAATTTCAATTAATAACGTACAAAACACTCCAGTTTTTAAAGGGTGTGAAGGGTTGTCAGAAGTTGAAAATAGAAAGTGTTTTGAACGAAAAATTCAACAACATGTACAACGTAATTTTAATTCAGTACTTGCACAAGACGTAGGATTAAGTTCTGGGAAATATAAAATATTAACACAGTTTGTTATTGATAAATCAGGAAACGTTATGGATATTAAAATTAGAGCACCACATGCTAAATTAGAAAAGGAAACGGATAGAGTGGTGAATAAAATCCCGCAGTTTCAACCAGGAAAACAGAATAACAAAGAAGTAAAAGTAAAATATACCTTACCAATTATTTTTAAAGTTGAATAATAATTAAAAGCTCAACCATTTAGGTTGAGTTTTTTTATTTTTGTTTATATGGATACAAATAAAACGTTTTTTGCACACGAAACAGCTGTTATAGATGACGGATGTACTATTGGAGAAGGAACAAAAATTTGGCATTTTAGTCATATAATGCCTAATTGTACAATAGGGAATAATTGTAATATAGGTCAAAATGTAGTGGTATCATCACAAGTTGTTTTGGGTAGTAATGTAAAAGTTCAAAACAATGTTTCTATTTATACAGGGGTTATTTGTGAAGATGATGTTTTTTTAGGCCCGTCTATGGTGTTTACGAACGTTATTAATCCGCGTAGCGCTATTAAAAGACAAGATCAATACTTAGAAACCGTTGTAAAAAAAGGCGCGAGTATAGGTGCCAATGCAACGATTGTTTGCGGTAACAATATAGGAGAATATGCTTTTATTGGTGCTGGAGCAGTAGTTACAAAAGAAGTTGCTCCCTATGCATTAGTTGTAGGGAATCCTTCTAAGCAAATAGGTTGGATAAGTGAATATGGTCATCGCTTGGATTTTGATGAAAAAGGATATGCTGTTTGTTCAGAAAGTGGAGAAAAATACCAACTTAAAGATAACAAAGTTATTAAGTGTTAATCAAAGGTTTATAGAAAGTAAAAAAAAGATTAAAAAAAAAATAAAAAAATATTTGAGAAAAAGAAAAACTTATTTATCTTTGAGACGTGGTTGAAAAACCACTTTCTTTTTCTTTTTCATAGCAATTTTTCCCACTCAATTATGAGTGGGTTTTTTTATACCCAATTCCCAAATCAAGAAAGAGTATAAAACCACATATTCTAAGGTAATTAACCAAAAATTTTCCTTCCAAGGAGTGTTAGCGTAAGCCTGATAACTTAATATAATGACAAAGCTCCAAATTACAGGGAAACGATATTTGGTAAATACCGATAAAATTAAAAGAGAACCAATATACCAAGGGTGCATTGTTGTACTTACAAAATAATAGAACGATAAACTAAATAACATTGCTGTTATCAATTGCATCATAGAAGTATTTCTTCGGAAAAAAGTAAGAACTAACAAAAAGCTAACAGTAAGAAGAGGGATTATCTTACCTATAATAGCAATCTCATTATATCCTCTAAATAAATAACCTATTTCCCTTGCAATATAGTAGAAGCTCGCATTAAACTCGAAATTTCGAAACCAAAGCCCTACAGAATTCGAATAATTCGCTATGAATTCAAAAGAGAAAAATGGAAGGAAGGTTATGGTAATTGTTAATAGTACAACTGCATAAAAACTAATTAATCTTTTGATAACGACAGTATTAGGTGTTTCATTTTTTACAAACCATTGATAAAATAAGGGTAAGAAAATCAAAGGAATTAGTTTTACCGAAACCGCACAAGCTAACAAAACACTTGCCCAAATCCATTTTCGCTGTTGTAGCTTGTATAAACTCCAAACTACAAAAAATAGCATAATTGGCTCAAAATGTAAGTTTCCAGTAAATTCAATAATAACAAAAGGATTTAAAACATATAAAAAGATATTATGAACGGGTAACTGTAATTTTTCTAAGAGCTTTTTTCCGAAGTATAAAATTCCAATATCAGCCAAAGTAATGAGGAGGCGCATCACAATCACACTTCCTAAAATACTATGTTTAGAAAACAAAGCTGCTAATAAAAAACACAACTGATTAATGGGAGGATAATTAGTATAATGACTTCCGTTTAATTGCCCCATTCCCTTATACAATTCTGTTGCTTGTAAAATAGGTGCGTTGTTTTGCTCAATTAAAGTTTGAGGTAATGATAAATACGGATTAAATCCTTCTAAAATCATACGACCATCCCAAATAAATCGATAAAAATCTTGCGATAAATTAGGTATGGCAAATAAGAATATCAACCTAAAAAGAATTGCAATAGCAAGCCAATATTTAAAAGAAATCTGTTTGTTTTGTAGCAAAAAATAAAAAGAACCAAATAAGCCAATCCACAAAATTAGTAGTTTGTAAAACTCGGTACGTTCTAAAGAATAGGCAAAAAAGGTATAAAAGCATACACTAACAAATGTTAGTATAAGTACGTTGTATTTTTTTAGCAAAGACATTTACGCCTTAGAAAACAGAGATTTATAAAATACATAACCAAAACCAACAAACAACATTAAGTGAAAAGGGAACATTCCGAAATCACCGCCTTTATTTCCAACAATAAAAGCGCTATACATTCCAAATGCAAAATATAGCGTTAAAGCTCCTTCAATAATTACATGTAATGAAGGTTTTTTACGGATGTATTTGTTGTTTTTCCAACTATCTTTTAACGATTTAATATTGAATTTTGGCGTTCTAACAAATTCACTTTTCTTTCCTAAATGACCTTCTAAAACAGCAATGGTATTGTGTAGGGAAAAGCCCATGGCAACTGAGAAAAAGGCAAAAAAAGCTCCAATATATTTTATAAAGTTTAACATACCTCCTCCATAAGTTTTCTTGTACATAAACCAATAACAAATAAAGAAAATCAGTGTGCTTATGATGAAGAAACTCATCACTAAAAAGTAAATTTTTAAATGTGCATACTCATTTTTAATATACAACATGGGTATACTTAAAATAGCTACTAAAAAAATGCAAGTAAACATTGAACTATTTAGAAGGTGTAGAGTTCCGTGAATTTTAGTTTTCAAAGGAATATTCTTACTTGTAAGAATCCTTTTTAGCATTTTTTGAAAATTTTCGGCCCCACCTTTATTCCATCTAAATTGTTGTGAGCGAGCAGCACTAATAACCACAGGTAATTCAGCTGGAGTTACAACATTTTCTAAGTATTTGAATTTCCAGTTTTTTAATTGTGCGCGGTAACTTAGATCTAAATCTTCAGTCAAGGTATCTCCTTCCCAATTTCCTGCATCATAAATACATTCTTTACGCCAAATACCAGCGGTACCATTAAAATTGATGAAATGCCCTTGACTATTTCGCCCCACTTGTTCTAAAGTGAAATGAGCATCTAAGGCAAAAGCTTGAATTTTTGTTAAGGTCGAATAGTTTCTGTTGATGTGTCCCCAACGAGTTTGTACCACACCAATTCTAGGATTCTTGAAATAAGGAACCGTTTCTAACAACCAGTTTTCTTTAGGTAAAAAATCTGCGTCAAAAATGGCTATGAACTCTCCTTTAGCAGTTTTTAACCCTTCTTTTAAAGCTCCAGCTTTAAATCCTTGACGATTTTCTCGTGTAATATGTTGAATGTCTAATCCCGTTTTTTGAAGTTCTGCTATTTGTTTCGCAGTACTTTCAACCGATTCATCTGTAGAATCATCCAGTACTTGAATTTCTAATTTTTCACGGGGATACTCAAGTTTCGCTATATTATTTAGCAAGCGTTCCATGACATACAACTCATTAAAAACGGGTAATTGTATGGTTACATAAGGAATTTCGATCGGATTTGAAAAATCAAATTTAAGTGAGTTGTCTTGTTTTTTTCTTGCTTTTAAGTAATTTATCAGCAAGTTAAATTGCGCTAAAGCATATAGTAAAATAAGAACTAGCGATATGGTGTATAGCGTAATTATTATGTATTCTAAGACCATTATTTGAAGCTATATTTAAAGATCCAACCTAAAATTTTAACGCCAGCTAATATACTACCTTTTAGAGTTCCTGAAACTTTTGAAACGCCTATTCTGTTTCGGTATTTCATAGGGATTTCAGTATAGCTTAATTTTTGCTTTAAGGCTTTTAATTGCATTTCAACCGTCCATCCGTAGGTTTTATCCTCCATTTGTAAAGCTAATAGTTTGTCGTATTTAATAGCTCTAAACGGACCTAAATCGGTGAATTTAGCGCAAAAAAATAGTTTCATTAAAGTTGTAGCTAACCAGTTGCCGAAAATTTGTTGTGGAGTCATAGAGCCATGTTCACGCAAGTGTTTTACTCGAGCACCTATCACAAAATCTATATTGTTTTTAAGTATAGGTTCAACAAGTTCGTTGAGTTGTTCAGGGTAATCAGAATAATCTCCATCTAAGAAAACAATGATATCTGGTTTTTCTTTTTTTAAGGAAACATACTCCATTCCTTTTAAACAAGCATATCCGTACCCTTTTCTATTTTCAGAAAGTACTGTAGCACTTGCATTTTTTGCATTAACTTCGGTATTGTCAGTTGAATTATTGCTAATCACAATGACTTCATCTACTATGGAAGGAATGTCGTTTATAACAAGAGCAATAGAATCTTGTTCGTTATAGGCGGGGATGATTACTTTAATTAAAGGTTTCATTTGCTATTTTAAAGCTTGCAAGGTATTGTGTTTTTAGAATTGAATAAAATTTATTTTTTATTCACCAGTTTCATCAAATCTACATCGTTACCAAGTAAAATTTCTGTAGGATTGATACGTCCTTTTTCTGGTCCGTTTTCTAATTTTAATACACCACGAGGACAAACAGCCGAACAAATTCCGCAGCCAACGCAACTAGCACGTACTATGTTTTCTCCTTTTTGAGCATAAGCACGTACATCAATTCCTTGTTCACAATATGTAGAACAATTTCCGCAAGAAATACATTGCCCACCATTGGTAGTAATTCTAAATCGAGATTTAAAACGTTGTACAATTCCTAAATAAGCAGCTAACGGACATCCAAAACGACACCAAACACGGTTACCGAAAATTGGATAAAACCCTGTGCCAATAACACCTGCAAAGATAGATCCTATTAAGAAACCATAAATATCTTGAATGGTTTGCGTTTTAATTCCTAATACTTCTTGACTTCCAGAAAAATAAGAATATAATGTGAAGCCAGTCATTATTAAGGCAAATACAAGAACTCCATGGACTATCCAGCGTTCAAATTTCCATGCTTTTAAAGATTTGTCTGATAGCTGTCGGTAGGGATCTCCTAAAGTTTCTGCTAATCCACCACAACCACAAACCCAAGAACAGTACCAACGTTTTCCGAAGAAATATACCATAACCGGAACAATGACTAAGGTGAGTACAATTCCCCAAACTAAAATGAACAAACCGAAGCCACCGCTAGCAATTAGCTGATCTAAATTCCAACTAAAAAAGAAATCATAATCTAACGGAAAAGCATTTTTAAAATCGTACCAAGGTTTTTCAAAACGAACTAATATTTCTGGAATTAAGAAAGCAAAAACAATTTGAAAAAATAAAACAGATGTTGTTCTTAGGGTTTGATATTTATTATGACGGTATTTAATGTACATTCTTATTGCCATCACAATCATTACCACGCAATACAAAAATCCGTACAAAAACCATTGAGACGCTAAATTTCCACTCAAATATTGGCTGATTGGATCAACAATGTATGTCCAGTTTACTATATAATCTGGAAAGAAATAAAGAAGTATATAGAATGTAACCAAAAATAAAAAAACAAACCAACCAATCCAACCTCTATTAGTGGAAGAATTCAACCAAATGCCATTATTTTTAATACCTGGAGGTCCTTGGGTAATTACAGTTGGAATGATAAATAATAAAGAACCAATGATTCCTAAACCGAAGGTCAGTAGCCAAAAAAGACTTTTATTTTCTTTTACAATTCCTGTTCCAGCTTCTTTTGCTATTTCATAAGAAAAACTATGGGGTTTACTCCAAATAACTTTATCCCATTCACTATTTTCTTTGTGAGTAGTATTAGCTACTTCCAAGGCAGAAGTAATTTTAGAAGAAAATGAAAAAGGATTAGTGAATTCTTTTCCAACAACATTATTCTTTATATCATTAATAAAAAGCTCACTTTTTATGCCTTTATTAGAGATTACTTTTTCAAAAAGTACTGAACTAAGTTCATATTTCCCTAAGAAAATGAGAGAAACGAAAATACTTAATCCAAGTAAAAAGACGCTTAATCCTATGTTTTGTATTACTTTCATTACGGTTAATTTGATTTACCTAATTCCTTTAAGAGGGTTCATGTTTAAATGCTAAAAATGCGTTTCCAGCTTTTCTTTTTTAATTGAATAGTAGTATTATTTTCTTTGTTGAATTTTGCCACAATTTCTGGTTCATGAAGCTTATAAAATTCTGGATCGAAATTAGCATCTGCAAGATGTTCTAATACATAAGTTACAGAACGTTTTTCTGTCAGAACTTTATCAAAAAAGGCATGACGCATACGTATTCCTAAGGTGTTTATTCCGATAAATTCTTGTGTGTTTTTATCGTAATTTAATCGAATACATTTTTTGTCACTTTCATGCTCCCAATAAAAATGTGTCTCATTTTTTTTAGGTTGTGCCCATACCCAACCGTAGGTTTGGTATTCGATATCAATAAATTTAGCAGAGTTAAACCAGTGTCCAGGTTTATATTGAGTTTTGTTACCACAAATAGTTTGAGCTACTGTTTCCCCCATCATTCTACCAGTGTACCAAACAGCTTCAATAGGACGTCGCAACCCGATAGCTTCGTGTTGTTCAGCACAATCACCAATAGCATAAATATCTTTGATGTTTGTTTCTAAAAAAGGATTTACTTTAACTCCTTTACCAAGTTCAATTTCTGAACCTTTTAAAAAATCGATATTTGGAGAAACTCCTGCGGTTAATCCTACAACATCACAAGTGATTTCTTCACCAGTTTCTTCAATAATTACAGATTTTACATGTCCGTTTTCATCAGCTTTAATTTCTTTAAGATTCACTCCTAAACGCAAATCAATATGGTTTTCTAAAATTTCACGATTTATCATAGCTGATTCTTCTGTAGGTAAAACTTTATTCCAGAAACTATCCTCACGAACTAAAAAAGTAACAGGAATATTCCTACTATGAAGCATTTCGGCTAGTTCAATACCAATCAATCCACCACCAACAATAACCGCTCTTTTGCATATTTGATTATTTGGAGCATATTTTTCAAGTGACTCTAGATCTTGTTTGTGATACATGCCCATTACTCCCTCTAAATTTTGCCCTGGCCAACCAAACTTATTAGGTTTGGAGCCTGTAGCGATGATTAATGTATCATACGCTAATTTTTCACCATTACTAAATTCAATTTCTTTGGTTGATGAATGTACTTTAGTAACATAATCTTTTTTGAGTTCGATGTTGTTTTTCTTCCAAAACCATGATTCGTAAGGCTTTGTATGCTCAAATTTCATGTGCCCCATATACACATACATTAATGCTGTTCTTGAAAAGAACTCTTCAGTTTCAGCAGAAATAATGGTGATTTTTTTGTCTGATAATTTTCTAATGTGTCTTGCAGCAGTAACACCAGAAATTCCATTACCAATAATAACGACATGCTCCATAAAAATTGATTTTGCAGTTTAGGTCGTTGTTAAAGTTAAGAACTTAATATAGTATCTTAATTTAGAACAAGTATAAACAGTATAAAAAATAGAAAGAGGGTTGATTTCTTGTGTTCGTGATTGATTATCAATCGTTTATGGGTTTTTGTTGAAGGGTTGATCATTTAATTATGAATTTTGATACAAAGGTTAACCTAAAAATAAGCTCTGTTATTAACAGGGTTAAGAATAATTTAAATTAAAAGTTATTATTATGAAAACAGCAACAAAACAAAACCAATTAGTTGAAGATTTTGAAAACAATTTTAAAGATCTTTTAAGTTCAGAATCTATCTCAAAAGCGGTAGAAAATCTTGAAAATGTAGATAGTGCATCTCTAAAAGCTGCTTCAGCATATGGGGCACATGGAGCTTTAGCAAGTTTAGTTTTTTATGTAAAAGCACAGTGTAGTATAAATAATGGTAAAACATTTAATGGTAATGCTTGGGGAATAAGTTTTCCTGGTGGAGGAGCGTTGTTTGGAGACGTATATTTAAGTAATGCGGGTTCATTAGACCAGTTGTATAAAGAAACTACTAGTTTCACATTTACAGCAACTCCAGTATATACTGCATTTTACTTTTTTGATAAAAATTCAAAATTACTTGGACACTTTCAAGCGGGCTCTGTATCTACTGCTACTGGAACAGGAGGAGGCTCTGGTAGTTGGTCTTAAAATATGATTAAGACCTTTCAGGTTTTTAATGAAGTTTTAAAATAAAAAAGAGGTTGTCTTAGTAACTAAGACAACCTCTTTCATTATAAAAGTATTCTTTCTTTTATTTTTTCTTTGGATGTACTAATTTCATTTCATCAATTAAATGTTTTGCTCCGGCGTATTTATCAATGATAAATAAAATATAACGAGCATCCACCATGATGTTTCTACAAATTTCAGGATCGTAATTCATATCACTCATGGTACCTTCCCATACACGGTCAAAGTTTAATCCGATTAAATTTCCGTGAGCGTCGATAGCAGGACTACCAGAGTTACCACCTGTGGTATGGTTGGTTCCTAAGAAGCATACAGGGACTTTTCCGTTTTTATCGGTGTATTGCCCAAAATCTTTAGCATCGTATAAATCGCGTAATTTTTGAGGTACGTCAAACTCATAATCATCAGGAACGCATTTTTCAATAACACCGTCTAAATAACTTACAGGATTGTAGTATACCGCATCTCTTGGTGAATATCCACGAACTTGACCGTAAGTAACACGTAACGTACTGTTAGCATCTGGGAAATAACGAGCTGTTGGTAATGCTTCCATTAAGGCTTTCATATATGTTTTTTGTAAAGCAGTAATAGGTTGGTTTTTTTGTTGGAACTCAGGATCTATTTTCGTGAAAAACTCTTCAATCATAGGTTTTGCATATTTGTAAGCAGCATCTTTGTTTAAGTTTTTTACTACCTTTTCAGCATCTCCTTCAAATAACTTTAAAGCTTTATCTAAGTTAGTAAAGCTAGTTTTGTTGTAGATAGAAGCATCTACATTTTTAGAGTTGTATAAAGACATCACATTATTAAATACTCCTTTGTCTACATTCGCATCAAAGTCTTTGTGGATTCCTTTAAGTCTGTTGATGTATGAGTTTCTAGCCTCATCAAATCTTTCAGGTTTATTTAAAGCTACTTGTTCTAATTGGTAAGCTCTAAACGTCATTTGCATTAACTCGTTAGTAACTAAAAAAACTTCAATAAAGTTTCTTCTTTTAATGTTGATGTCAGCAAAGTCAGCATATAGTTTTTCAAACTCTGGTAGAATATTTCCGTAGCTAGCTTCTAATCCTTTTTCCTTTAAGGCCTTTTTGAAGGTAGCTTCGAAAGCTTGACGCTCAGCAATTGCATTACTCTTTTTTATACCTAAGTTTTCACCAATCCATTTTTTCCATGCATTTGCAATACGAGCTTGTTTTGATGCATATTTGATACGAACAGCATCACTTGCTTTCATTTGTGCATCAATTTCTTTTAAAGCAGCTTCTCTAATAGCAATATTACTTGGGTTAAATTCTTGCGTAATATGTTGAATAGCTACAGCAGGTAAGTACTCGTTAGTAGTACCAGGGAACCCGAAAACCATCGTAAAATCACCTTCTTCAATTCCATCTAAAGAAACTGGTAAAAAGTGCTTTGGTTTGTAAGGAACGTTGTCTTTGCTGTATTTAGCAGGACGATTATTTTTATCAGCATAGATTCTAAATAAAGAAAAATCTCCTGTATGACGAGGGAAAACCCAGTTATCAGTATCACTACCAAATTTACCAATACTACTTGGTGGAGCACCTACTAAACGAACGTCTTCAAATTTTTCAGTAACAAATAAGAAGTACTGGTTTCCTTTATAAAAAGGTTTTACTTTAACACCTTGCCATGCTTCTTTTTGTACTGTTTTTTGAATTTCGTTGATGTTTTTATCAATTGTTGATTGCTTTTCGCGTTCACTCATTGTAGTAGTAACCCCGTTTAACGCTTTTGCAGTTACGTCATCAATACGAACAATAAACTCAACATATAAATTTTCGTTAGGCAATTCTTCTTGCTTACTCATAGCCCAAAAACCATCTTTAAGGTAGTCGTTTTCTAAAGAAGAGTGTGATTGAATTTCTCCAAAACCACAGTGGTGATTGGTTAATATTAACCCTTCAGGAGAAATAACTTCACTAGTACAACCTCCGTTAAAATGCCCGATAGCATCTTTTAAGCTTGAGTTGTTTACATCGTAAATGTCTTTTGCAGTTAATTTACTTCCTAAAGAAGTCATTTCTTGCTCGTTCATTCCTTCTAAAAGGGAAGGAATCCACATACCACCTTGTTGTGCAGTAACTTGAACGACAATAAATAAGAATAGAATTTTTATGTACTTCATCTGTTAATTTTTAAAGCGATAAAGATACAAATTGAGAATAAACTACTCAGAAGAAGCTTGTATAGAAGTAAGTTAAAATACGTTAAAAATTACTCTTTTTGGAGGTGAGAGTATTGTGAATTTTTTAAATTATGAAAATTCTATTTTTTTCCTAACGGATACATTTCTTGGTGAATAAAGTCTTTAGGAAATTTTTCATCTCCATCAAATCCTAGTTCTATATCACGTCCGTTATACGGAATATAGTTTGTTTTAAAAATATAATCCCAAATGCTTAGTGTGATGCCAAAATTCACGCCCATTTTTCTGTCTTCAGGAAGCTCTTTTGCATGATGCCAAATATGCATTTTTGGATTGTTCAAAATATATTTTAACCAGCCATAATCCCAATTAATATTAGCATGATTAAGGTGACCAATAGTAATGTTAAAAAAGTGAACAATAGCAACATCTTGTGCTGTAAACCCGCCCATAATTGCCAGTGGAATATATTTCATGGAGTTGTAAACAACAGGCTCCATCCAGTGATAACGAAGGTGTGCTGCAAACCCCATTTGTTTTACTGAGTGATGTACTTTGTGGAAGTCCCATAAAAATTCATACCGATGCAGTAACGTATGCGTAAACCACTGAACAAAATCAATAATGATAAAAAATACGAAAAGTCTTGCCCAATAAGGAAATGTGTTGATGTCGAATAGTTGAAAATTCGCAACGGATAGTCCAACCAAACCTAAAATATCATTAAAAAACAGCTCTGCTGTATTTGACAAAGCAATAAGTACGATGAGGTTTAGTAAAAAGAAATTGAAGAACATGTAAAATGTATCTAACCAAAAATCTTTTCTAAATAAAGGCTGATTTTTACGCCAAGGAAACACAATTTCTAACCCCCATACCACTAGAGAAATAATAATTAATCCGTAAAAATAATTTTCCCAGTTCAACTCCATTAGCACTGATTGTTTAATGTAGTTCCAGTAACCAGTGTATGAGTTTTTTATAATGTCTAGGTACTTATTCATGTGTTTTTTGGGTAAAAATATTTCGTAAAATTAATGAAATAAATATGCTTGAAATGTTACCTAGGTTACAATGATTTGTTAAAAACAAAAGAGACTGCCTTTGTAGACAGTCTCTTGGTTGTATGTAAAAAATTAATTTACTTACTTTTTGTTCACTTCTTTAATGTACTTTTCTAAAGCCATCGTCATTGAAGGAGTTTCAGGTGTTGGTGCAGCGATATCTACACGTAAACCTCTATCTTCAACAGCTTGAATAGTTGAATTACCAAACACTGCGATTCTAGTATTGTTTTGTTTGAAATCAGGGAAGTTTTCAAATAAACTATCAATTCCTGATGGACTAAAGAATACTAAAATGTCATAAAAAACATCTTCTAAGTCAGATAAATCACTTACTACTGTGCGGTATAAATCAGCACGCTTCCAGTCGACTCCTAACTTATTTAATTCTTCTGGAATTAAATCTTTCAATTTGTCAGAAGAAGGCAATAAGAACTTTTCGTCTTTATGCTTTTTAATTAATTTAGTTAATTCAGGAAACGTTCTGTTTCCAACATAAATTTTACGTTTTCTGTAAACTACATACTTTTGTAAGTAGTAAGCCACTGCTTCAGATTGACAAAAATACTTCATGTCATCAGGCACTGTAAAACGCATTTCCTCTGCAATTCTAAAAAAGTGATCAACAGCATTTCTACTGGTTAAAATAATTGCAGTGTAGTTTTTTAAGTCTACCTTTTGAGCTCTTACCTCCTTTACAGGGATTCCTTCGACATGTATAAATGAGCGAAAGTCAACTTTTACTTTTTGTTTTTCGGCTAAGTCGAAATACGGTGAAGTTTCTGTCTTTGGTTTTGGTTGAGAGACTAAAATAGTTTTCACTTTCATAAACATTCTCTTTATTACGTAGTTGTTGTTTTATAAAGAATTAATAGCGGTGCTATTTCAAGGGTGCAAAAGTACAAAATAAAATAGAACAACTTACTAAGCACAAGCTTTTTATTATTGTTTAATATTAAAAAAGCCCTAATAATAAGCAATATACAGAAAGAGGAAATTAAGAATAGTTTATTTGGAAATGTATATTGATACACTATGATAAAAGGAAGTAACCATATACAAAGTACATATAAATAGCCTGATTTTGTGTATGAAAAATAGGTAATTATAGAAGTTAGTCCTAATATATTAGCAATTGCATGATCTAAAAATACTCGTATTGCAAGATATGTTGTAACAAAGAAAAATAGCCCAAGAAAAGCTAAAAATCCTTGAGGGTATAAATCTGCAAGTACAGCTTGGAACAGAAATAACGAAATTACAATCGTAGAAAAGAAAAATAAAAACAACCTAAAAGGCGTGAAAAAAGAATCTCCTTCTTCAATTCTTTTATGAAAAAAACCAGGAGAAATAAAAGCTACAACATAACCATATAATTGAGAAGGCTTGAGTAGTTTCATCAAGGCTAGCAGTATAATTGCTGTAACAATAACCAAGGTTATCCAACTACTATCATTAATAATTCGCTCTATTGCTTGCAATTGCTTTTATACTTTTAATTAACACAAAATTAGTAATAAATTAGTGTATCTTTGCCTTGATTTATATGAAAATTACATGAAGTCAGACGCCTTAGTCATAATCCCTACTTATAACGAAAAAGAAAACATCGAAGCTATTATTCGAGCAACTTTTAGTCAAGAAAAGGCATTTCATGTATTAGTGGTCGATGATAACTCACCTGATGGAACTGCTGAAATCGTAGAAAATCTACAAAAAGAGTTCCCTAGTCAGCTTTTTATTGAAAAAAGAAAAGGAAAAAACGGTTTAGGTACTGCCTACATCCATGGATTCAAATGGGCCATTGCCCAAAAGTATGATTACATTATTGAAATGGATGCCGATTTTTCACATAACCCCAACGATTTAATTCGATTGTATAACGAATGTGCTATTGAAGGAGCCGATGTAGCAATAGGATCAAGATATTCAGTAGGGGTAAATGTAGTAAATTGGCCAATGAGCAGGGTTTTGTTGTCATATTTTGCATCAAAGTATGTGAGATTGATTACACGAATGCCAATTCATGATACCACCGCTGGTTTTGTATGCTATAAAAGAAAGGTGTTAGAAACGATTAAGTTAGATAAAGTAAAGTTTGTAGGCTACGCATTTCAGATTGAAATGAAATACAAAGCTTGGAAACACCAATTTAATATAAAAGAAGTTTCGGTTATTTTCACAGACAGAGTATTAGGAAAATCGAAACTTAGCAAAGGAATTATCAAAGAAGCTGTTTTTGGCGTGATAAAAATGAGAATTAACGGATTACCAAAATAACAACATGCAATCAATTTTAATTAAAAATGCACAAATCGTTAATGAAAACAAGGTTTTTAAAGGCGATGTTTTATTAGAAGGAGAATTTATTAAAAAGATAGATGAAACCATTGTACCTGCTGATAATATGCAGGTAATTGATGCTGCTGGTAAATACTTAATTCCAGGAATGATTGATGATCAGGTACATTTTCGTGAGCCTGGATTAACACATAAAGCAAACATTGCAACAGAAAGTAAGGCAGCTATTGCTGGAGGTATCACTTCTTTTATTGAAATGCCAAACACGGTACCGCAAGCAACGACTCAAGAATTGTTAGCAGACAAGTTTGACATTGCTAGCAAAACATCCTATGCTAATTACTCTTTTATGTTCGGAGGAACGAATGATAATTTAGAAGAGTTGTTAAAAACGAATCCGAAAGATGTTGCTGGAATCAAACTATTCTTAGGTTCGTCAACAGGAAATATGCTAGTTGATAATGAAGAAGTATTAGAGAAAATATTTTCTTCAACTGATATGTTAATTTCAGTTCATTGTGAAGATGAAGCAACTATTAGAAAAAACACAGAAGAGTATCAAGCAAAATATGGAGATGATATTCCGGTAAAATATCATCCGTTAATTCGTAGTGAAGAGGCATGTTATTTATCATCATCAAAAGCAATTGAATTAGCTAAGAAAACAGGAGCTCGCCTACATATTTTTCATTTATCTACGGAAAAAGAAACGCATTTATTCAGAAATGATATTCCGTTAGAAGAAAAGCAAATAACTGCTGAAGTTTGTGTGCACCATTTGTGGTTTACCGATGCTGATTACGATAAAAAAGGAACACTTATTAAGTGGAATCCTGCCGTGAAAACTCAAAAAGATAAAGATGGACTGTGGAAAGCATTGTTAGATGATAGAATTGATATTATCGCAACCGACCATGCACCTCATACGATAGAGGAAAAAGACAACGTATATACCAAAGCGCCAAGTGGAGGTCCGTTAGTACAACATGCGGTTATTGCTGTTTTAGAGAAGGTGAAAGAAGGAGTGCTGCCAATTGAAAAAGCAGTAGAAAAAATGAGCCATAATCCAGCAAAAATCTTCAAAATTGAAAAAAGAGGGTTTATCAAAGAAGGTTTTTATGCCGATTTGGTGTTGGTTGATGCTGATAAAAAGTGGACAGTTACCAAAGACAATGTTTTATACAAGTGTGGATGGTCTCCTTTTGAAGGTGTTGAATTTTCAAACCAAATAACCCATACTTTTGTAAACGGAAACCTAATGTATAACGAAGGAACGTTTAACGAAGAAATTAAAGGAAAACGATTACTATTTAACAGATAGATGAGAAAAGCAGCTTATATACTTATCGGTTTACTTTTAGTTTCGTGTACCAGTAATACGATTTATGAAAAGCCAGAAAATCTTATTCCAAAAGATTCGATGATAGCTTTATTAACTGATATGTATATAGCTTCTTCTGCTAAAAATCAAAAAAATAAATTTCTAGAACGAGAGAATAATTATATGACTTTAGTGTATGAGAAGTATAAGATTGATACAACTCGTTTTGATATTAGTAATATTTATTACATCTCACAAGTTGATGAATATACAGAAATCTTAAAAAAAGTAAAGTTTAATATAGATTCTTTATATAGCATGTATAGAGGAAACCCTAATGTTGAAGAAGGTATAAAAAAATCAAAAGAAATAAAAAATACTATTGAAAAAGATTCTGTTTTAAATAAAAAGCAATTACTTAAAGAAATACCCAAAGAACTTAAAGAAAGAGATTATAAAGAGTAAATTAAGAACCTATTTTCTAAAGTCTTTACAAGTTTCTGAAATCACTTCATTAATTGGCTCAAATTTAAAATCAAGTTGTTCTATAATCTTTTTTGAAGTATAAAACGATGTGTTATGGGCAGATCTAGCAGAGTTTTTATTTAATAAAGGCTCTTTTCCTGTTAGTTTTGTTAAAAGCCAGTCAATTCTCCAAGAAATAGCAGTTGCTAATTTTCCTACTTTTTTAGAAGGTCTTTTTTTCTGTAAACCATCAGCAATAGCATTGAATACTTCTTGAAACGATTTATTTTCTGAAACTAGAATATAACGTTCGTTTTTTATGTCAGAATTCATTAAGTTAATCATTGCTTTTACCACATCTTTAACTCCAACAAATCCAGTTTTACCTTCGGTATAAAAGTTAAATCCATTATTTACTTTGGTAAACATTTTTCCAGAACCGTCGTTCCAAAAACCACTACCTAAAATAACACCAGGATTTACAATTACAACATTCAATCCTTCTTGGCTACCTCTCCACACTTCCATTTCGGCACCGTACTTGGTTATTGCATATCCGTGATTTTCATCAGTATCAGACCATTCGTTTTCTTCATTAATTGGTTTTCCGTTAATAGAATTCCCCACAGCAGCGACAGAACTTACAAAACAGAATTTTTTAACGCCAGCATCAATAGCAAAATTGATAAGGTTTGCGGTTCCTTCAATATTCACTTGGCGCATTTTTCTGTAATCCTTTGGATTGAAAGAAACTAAGGCAGCACAGTGATAAACTTCGGTTATATTATTAAAAACAGTTTCTAAAGAAGGAGTTTCGGTAATATCAGCTTTAACCCATTCAATTTTTGAAAAGCACTGCTGCACATCATCCGTGTAAAAAGAAAAGATTTTTTTAACGTGATCACGCTTTTCTTCTGTTCTAAAAATAGCTCGAATTGTATCGTTTTTTTGGCTTAAATAATATAATAAATGTGAGCCTACTAAACCTGTTCCTCCTGTAACTAAAATCATACAGCGAATTTAGTTTATTTTGGTTGATAAACTTATCTTTGCTTCTTTAAAAATAGAATAAAATGACCAAGAATTTAGTAGAAGAATTACAATGGCGTGGAATGATTCACGACATTATGCCAGGAACCGAAGAACAACTTCAAAAGGAAATGACATCGGTTTATATTGGTTTTGATCCAACTGCAGATTCGTTACACATTGGTAGTTTAGTTCCAATTATTTTATTAGTTCACATTGAAAAAGCAGGGCATCAGCCAGTAGCTTTAGTAGGAGGTGCAACTGGTATGATCGGTGATCCAACAGGAAAATCTGATGAGCGTAATTTATTAAATGAAGAAGCTTTAGCGAAAAACGTTGAAGGTTTAAAAAGAACCTTAGGTCGCTTTTTAAATTTTGATAACGGAGCTAAAAACACTCCTTTATTGGTAAATAATTACGATTGGATGAAAGATTTTTCATTTATCGAATTTGTACGTGATGTTGGAAAGAGAATCACTGTAAACTACATGATGGCAAAAGATTCTGTAAAAAAACGTATTACAGGAGAAGCAGGTAACGGAATGAGTTTTACAGAGTTTACTTATCAACTAATTCAAGGGTATGATTTCTATCATTTATATAAAACCTTAAATTGTAAATTACAAATGGGAGGTTCTGACCAATGGGGTAATATTACCACAGGTACAGAATTAGTTCGTAGAATGACTCCAGGTGAAGAAGCAAAAGTATTTGCTGCTACATGTCCGCTAATTACTAAAGCAGACGGTTCTAAATTCGGAAAATCTGAAGGAGGAAATGTTTGGTTAGATGCTGATAAAACATCAGTATACAAGTTTTACCAGTTTTGGTTAAATACTTCGGATGAAGATGCTGAGAAGTATATAAAGATATTCACCTTTTTAGATAAAGATACTATTGATGCTGTAATTGCTGAACATAAAGAAGCACCACACCAAAGAGCTTTACAAAAGAAGTTAGCTGAAGAAGTAACAACGTTTGTACATTCAAAAGAAGAATTAGATAAGGCTATTGCAGCTTCTAATATTTTATTTGGAAATTCAACAGCTGACGATTTAAAAAACTTAGATGAGCAAACCTTTTTAGATGTGTTTGATGGTGTACCACAAGCTGAGGTAACATCTGATGATGTTTCTGAAGGGTTAGATATGGTTTCAGCTTTAGCAGCTAAAACAGGCTTCTTAAAGTCTAATGGAGATGCTAGAAGAGCTTTAAAAGAAAATTCAATATCGGTAAATAAAGAAAAGGTAAGTGAAGATTTCGTAATCACTTCAAAAGATTTAATTGCTGATAAGTATGTATTGCTACAAAGAGGTAAAAAGAATTACTTTTTATTAAAAGTAGCGTAAGTAATACCTAATATAATTTAAAAAGCCCTTGATAGAAATTCTATCAAGGGCTTTTTGCATTTATAAACAAAGGGAAAATTTTTAAGAAACAGCTTTAAAATCGAATGTTAAAGGGCATCTTTTACAATTAATGCCTTTCTTTTGGTACTTATTACAGCATTTACTTTTAGGTTTAATGCAGTTACTTGAGCAAACTGAATTACAAATTGTAACTTCCTGCAGTTTTTTTACAGGGGTAATAGAGGTAACTTTCTTGGTTTCAGTATAAAAAACAATCATTATCTTTTCGTAAAATCCGTGCAAATATAAGTTTTTTATTTAGAATAAATTAAAATAAAGAAAAAAATCGTATTTTTTATCATTGGTAATCAGTGGGGATAGTCGTATCTTTGCGTAAGTAAAAAAAGCCCCTTTCTTGTTAAAAAAACTTAGCATATATTTTTTTGTTGCATTGTACATGATAGCCATGTTACGCCCCATAGCTCCTTTTGTAGAGTATGCAATAAATTATGATTATATCTCAAAAGTTTTGTGTATCAACAAAGATAAACCAGAGTTAAACTGTAATGGTAAATGTCAGTTAATGATGGAGCTTGAACAACAACAAGATGATGATTTTAAATTGTTGCGAATTTCAATGGAAGAATATCCTATCGGGTTTGTTTCGGTTTTAAATTTAGACTTAGAAGAAAAACAGTTTATAAAAGAAAAAGAATTATTCTCTTACAAGAAAAATTACTACTACTTATTCAATCAAGAAGTATTTCATCCTCCTACAGTTTAATTTTTTCATACAGTTTTTTACATCGTAAACAATTCAAAAGTTTTTTGAATTGATAGGTGTTGCTATACAATTATGTAAAAATTAAATTCAATTTTAATAATGAAAAATTTAGGATGGATGCTTCTTAGCATCTGCACAATAGCTATGTCTGCTCAAGAACAAAAAAAAGACACAGTTAAACAAAAAACTATACAGTTAAACGAAGTAATCGTTGAAGGAAAAATAAAAACAAATCCTGTTCATGCTACTGTTAAAAATGATTATCAAAAAAAGGTAATTCAACCTAAAAATGTAGCAGATTTATTTTCTGAAATCAACGGATTTTCAGTCATAAAAAGAGGAAACTATGCAATGGATCCAACATTTAGAGGAGCTGCCTACGAGCAGTTAAATGTGATGTACGATGGAGGTACAAAAGCAGTAAATGCTTGTCCGAACAGAATGGATCCTATCACCACACATATTATTCCAGAAGAAATTTCAAAAATTGAAATCATCAAAGGACCTTTTACGGTACGATATGGAGCAACTTTTGGAGGTATCGTAAATATGGTGACAGAAAATCATAACATGTTAGAAAACGGATTCCACGGAAAATTTTCAGCAGGATATGAAACCAATGGAAATTCATTTGTAAACATGTTACAATTACAACATGTTACCAATAAGTTTGATGTGGTAGGAAATGTAGGTTACCGAAACTTTGGAGATTATAAAGACGGAAGTGGTACTGAGATTCCATCATCATTTACAAGTACCGATTATGGAGTAAAGTTAGGATATAATTTTACAGAAAATCAGCGTTTACAAGCGCACTGGCGTCAATCGTTTGGTAGAGACATAAAACATGCTGCTTTACCAATGGATACCGATTATGACAACAGTACAATTGTATCGTTAGATTACAAAGCAATAAACATTGGTAGCACATTAAAAACAATTACAACAAAAGGTTTTTACAGCTATGTAGATCATTTAATGACGAATGAAAACCGACCAAATTTTAACATGGTTTTTGCTTCGTCACCAGTAGAGTCAACTACTATAGGAGGTAAAGTAGAGTTTGAGTTTAATATGCATAAAGATTTTAATTTGTTTGTAGGAAGTGATATCAATCACATAAAACGAGAAGGAAATCGTACACGTACCATAAAAATGATGAATGGTACGATGCTACCAATGCCAATGGTTAAAGTAGATAAGATTTGGCAAGATGCTTATATAAATGATTTCGGAGTGTTTTCTGAAGCAAAATTCAATCTAGCCCCTAAAACTGTATTAACTACAGGTGTTCGAGTAGATTTAGTAAGTGCTAACGCCAAAAATTTAGAAGCTGATTTTGCTGCAATGTATCCTGTTGTAAAAACAAACGAAACTAATGTGAGCGGTAACATTTCGGTAAAGCACGCATTTTCTAAAAAAGCAATTTTAGAAGCTGCATTTGGTAGAGGAGTACGTACTGCAAATATGGCTGAGCGTTATATCAATCATTTTACGATTGGTTCAGATTCATATGAATATTTAGGAAACCCGATGTTGCGACCAGAAGTAAATAACCAATTTGAGTTAGGATTAAAAGGAAAACTAGGATTGAATAACAACTTGCAATTACATTATCAAACATCAGCGTTTTACTCAATTTTTGAAGATTATATTTCAGCAGTGGTTGACCCAACCATTCCAAGGAAGTTCATGCCAAATCAAAAACCAGAGTTTACAAAAGTGTTTACTAATATTGAAGATGCTAGCAAAACTGGATTTGAAGTAGCTACAAAATTGCAAATGTTTAATGATTACTATTTTCAAACAGAAGTAGCCTATGTAAAAACAGAAAACAAGGATTTTGGTGAATCGTTGCCATTGAATCCGCCTTTCACTTCAAAAATTTCTATGGGCGTAGACAAAGAAAAATATTGGGCAAAAGCACAGTATAATGTAGTGTCAACTCAAAAAGATATAGCTCCTTCTTTTGGTGAAACAGAAACAGAAGGCTATCAAACTTTCGATATAAAATTAGGGGTAAAGCCGTTTAAAAATTTTACGTTAGGGGTAGCTTGTTTAAATGTGTTTGATGAGAATTATATCAACCACTTAAATTTTTCATATAAAAACCAAGCAGATTTACCAATGACTAGAATTTATGAACCAGGAAGAAACTTTACAGCATTCTTACAGTATAAATTTTAATTTTCGAGTAAGGTTACTTAAATTTGGTGACTAATCTCCCAAATATTAACTAAAAAATTAAAAATGAAAAAATCTATTTTATCAATTATTGTATTTGCTGTAGCCCTTGTGTTTTCTAACGAAGTTATGGCTCAAGATTTCCCTAATCTAGATAAAAGTCCAATGGATGCAGCAACATATCCAAGTAGTTATAGAAATTCAGATAAAAAAGTAAAGGTTATTTATAGTCGTCCTCAGTTAAAAAGAAGACCAGTATCTCGTTTAGCAGTTGCAGGTAAAGTATGGAGAACAGGAGCAAATGAAGCTGCTGAAATTACTTTTTACAAAGATGTAAACTTTGGAGGAGAAGAAGTAAAAGCAGGAACATACTCGTTATTTACCATTCCAGGAGACAAAGAATGGACGGTTATTTTAAATACTGCTAAAAATGTTTGGGGAGCTTATTCTTACAACGAATCAGATGATGTAGTACGTGTTACAGGAAAAGTTTCTAGAGCAAATGAAAATATTGAAGCTTTCTCAATCGCTTTTGATGGTGAAGAGGATACTTTTAATATGTATTTAGGTTGGGGTAACGTTGTAGTTACAGTACCTGTTAAAGGATAATTTTAATTAAATATATAAAAACAGCAGGCATTCTATAATGCCTGTTTTTTTGTGGGTTATATTGAAGCTTAAAAAGAAAGATAATCAAATCTTTAACAGAACTTTAAGAAGGTTGGCATGATGATTGTTTCAAAGCCTCTCTATATAAATTAAAATTATTATTATGAAAAAAACAGTACTTGTGATTTTATGTATAATCGCATTTTCAGGAGTTAAAGCACAACAAGTTAAATTTGGAGTTAAAGCAGGATTGAATGTTGCTACAATCCATGGAGATAATTTAAATACAGATTCGAGATTAGGGCTTCACGCGGGGGGATTAGTGGAATTGAAGTTATCAGATTCATTTTCTATTCAACCAGAAGTTTTGTACTCACAAATGGGGACAGAAAACGATGCTAATGAATTGAAAATAGATTACATTTCGTTACCAGTCATGGCTAAATATTATATTATTGATGGTTTTTCCCTTGAGGTAGGTCCTCAAATATCATTTTTAGTAGATGATGTTTTAAAAACAAATGATGGTGGAAGCTTAGATCCAGATTTAGAAAACTATGATTTAAGCGCAAATCTTGGTTTAGGTTACCAATTTAAACAAGGTTTATTTGTGCAAACACGATATAATTTAGGATTAACGGCAATTCAAGAAAATCCAGATATTAAAAACGGTTCCTTTCAAATTTCTGTTGGATATCAGTTTTAACAATACAAAAAACCTCTCAAAAGAGAGGTTTTTTATTAAATAGCATCTCACTTTTCCAAAGAGTATTTTAACTCAATATCTGGATTCATTTGGTAAGTGTAAACAATTGAATTAAATAGAAATGGATGTTCAATGCCCATTTCAAGAGGAATTGTCAAAGAAGATTCATTTCTTGTTAACCATATATCATTATAAATATGCACCAAAGTGTCTAAAGTCATGTAATTATATTGCTCAATATTCAATGAGCTTACTGCGATTTTTTTATCAGGAAGTTGGCTAGGAGTTGACGTGCTTATGGTGTTTAAAGAAACGGCTTCTCGTACATCTATAATGGTGTCGATTTCTTTAGGAGAATGCTTAGAGTCAGCGATAGGGTCAACCGATAAACTCATCTTTACCAACACATTCTTCGGAACTACAGTAATATCTTGAGGTAGCTGAGGTAGTAAGTTGAATAAAATAGGAACATAACATTCTCTATATAACAAAGCATCCAACGTTTCACTAAATAATATATGATACTTTTCAGCTTCAGGGATTTTGAAAGTAACAGCATCAGCAGCATAGTAGTTTGTTATATAATTGGTAATCTCCAATTTTTGGATAAGGTTTTTGGCATATTCTAAAGACTTATCATTAATTTCCAGTAAAGAAAATTGAACTTCTTCAGAGCTAAAAAGTGGAGCAATTAAAGTAACAAACGGAGCATAGGGCCCACAACCAGCATAAAAAACACGAATAGTTTCATCAGGGTGATGTTGCTGCTTGTCTTTAATGGCTGTTACCATAGCTTTTAAAAACTTTACAGTTCGTTTATAATCTAGTAAACATTGAGCTGCGTGGTTAAGTCCAAGCGCTTTTCCTTTTGCTGTCGTTACAGCTGCAAGATGTTCAATATTATTATCAAATCCAGTTAACTGAGTTAGCTCTCGAAAATAAGTGTGTATTTCATTAATCAGGTTCTCAACTTCTGCTTGTTGAGTATTACTTTTAAGTAAAGTTGACACTTTTTCTTTAATATCTATAGCAGTTGCGTTTTTGTTCATAGTTGGTTAGTAAATAACTTGTTAGTTGTAATCTGAACTAAAAATAGAATATTTATCTGGTTAAAAACGGGTGGTAACCTTCTTATTTTTAAAATCATATTTTTCAGAAGTATAAAAATTTACGGATGCTTTCTACTTCCAATCAATAACTGTAAATTTGCATCCTTTAAAACAAGCGATTACAAATGCAATACAATCACCAAGAGATAGAAAAAAAGTGGCAAAAGTACTGGGCAGATCAAGGTACATTTAAAGCTGAAAATAATTCTGATAAGCCAAAATATTATGTGTTAGACATGTTTCCTTATCCTTCAGGAGCAGGATTACACGTTGGGCATCCGTTAGGATATATCGCATCTGATATTTATGCTCGTTACAAACGTCATAAAGGGTTTAATGTATTGCATCCACAAGGATATGATTCTTTCGGATTACCTGCTGAACAATATGCAATTCAAACAGGACAGCATCCTAAAAACACAACTGAGATAAATATTGATGGATGTTTAGATGAAAATGGAAACATTTTAAAAAAATATGTTGATGGAGATGGGTACATTAAAGACTCAGCACTAATTGAAAAAAACAAGAAAGTCTCTATAAAAGATGACAATTACAGAGATTTTGTAATTAAAGGTTATAGAAGACAGTTAGATAAAATCGGATTTTCATTCGATTGGTCTCGTGAAGTTCGTACTTCGAATCCTGAGTACTACAAATGGACACAGTGGATTTTTATTCAACTATTCAACTCTTGGTATAATAAAGATACTGATAAAGCAGAAGATATTGCAATTTTAGTAGCTACCTTTGAAGCAGAAGGAAATGCAAATGTAAACGCAGTTTCTGATGAAGATATTAGGGTGTTTTCTGCCGAAGAATGGAAAAATTTCTCTGAGAAAGAACAACAAGAAATACTATTACAATACCGTTTAACATTTTTATCTGATACCGAAGTAAACTGGTGTCCAGCTTTAGGGACGGTATTAGCAAACGATGAAATTGTAAATGGAGTTTCAGAACGTGGTGGGCATCCGGTAGTTCGTAAAAAAATGACCCAATGGTCTATGCGAATTTCTGCGTATGCACAACGTTTGCTAGACGGATTACAAAATATCGATTGGCCACAACCATTAAAAGATTCTCAAACCAACTGGATTGGTCGATCGCAAGGAGCTATGGTTTCTTTCGATGTTGATGGACATGATGCTAAAATTGATGTGTTTACGACACGTCCTGATACCATTTTCGGAGTGTCTTTTATGACCTTGGCTCCAGAGCATGACTTAGTGAAGCGAATCGCTTCTGATGAGCAAAGAAAGGCTGTTGAAGAATACATTGAGGCAACAGCAAAACGTTCAGAACGCGATCGTATGGCTGATGTAAAAACTATCTCGGGAGTGTTTACTGGTGCGTATGCGTTACATCCTTTTACAGGAAAACAAGTACCAATTTGGATTGGTGATTACGTATTAGCAAGTTACGGTACGGGAGCTGTTATGGCGGTACCATGTGGTGACCAACGTGATTACGATTTTGCAAAATACTTCGGATTAGAGATTCCAAATATTTTTGCTGATGTTGATATTTCTGAAAAAGCAAATGATGCTAAAGACGGAATTAAATTAGCGAACTCTGATTTCTTAGACGGTTTAAACTATAAGAAAGGAATGAAAACCGTAATCTACGAATTGGAAAAACGTGGATTTGGTTACGGAAAGATAAATTATCGTTTACGCGATGCTGTATTTAGTCGTCAACGTTATTGGGGAGAGCCGTTCCCAGTATATTACAAAGACGGAATGCCTCAAATGATTGATGCAAAGCATTTACCAATTGTATTACCTGAAGTTGAAAAATACTTACCTACTGAAGATGGAAAACCACCATTAGGAAACGCTGAGGTTTGGGCGTGGAATAGTATTGAGAATAGAGTAGCGAGTAATGAGTTAATAGATAATGAAACTGTATTTCCTTTGGAGTTAAACACCATGCCAGGGTGGGCAGGAAGTTCTTGGTACTTTAACCGTTATATGGATTCGAATAACGAAGGAGAATTTGTAAGCAAAGAAGCGGTTGACTATTGGAAGCAAATAGATTTATATATTGGAGGTTCTGAACATGCTACAGGACATTTATTATATGCACGTTTTTGGCAAAAATTCTTATTTGATAGAGGTTTCTTACCTGTTGATGAATTTGCTAAAAAGTTAATTAACCAAGGAATGATCTTAGGAACTTCTGCTTTTGTGTATAGATATACTTTGGAATGTACAGTAAAAATTGATGGTATAGAAGATATTTCTAATTTTTACACATACAAAAAGAGTTTTATGCTTTCCAAAGGATACATGGTAAATAATAAAGCAAATGAAAATGTTTTTAATATTTGTTGTGAAATAATAAGAGAGCAATTAAGAAAGGACTCACCTGATATTAATAACATTGAAATTAATTTTTTAGAAGAGTATATCGCACCTATACATGCTGATGTTTCGTTGGTAAACTCTTCTGATGAATTAGATATTGAAGGGTTTAAAAACTGGAGAGAAGAATTTAAAAATGCTAAGTTTATTTTAGAAGATGGTAAATACATTGTAGGACGTGAGGTTGAAAAAATGTCGAAGTCGAAATACAACGTTGTAAATCCAGATTTAATTTGTGAAGAGTACGGAGCGGATAGTTTACGTTTATTCGAGATGTTCTTAGGTCCGTTAGAGCAAACCAAGCCTTGGAAGACTTCAGGGATTTCAGGAGTGTATTCTTTCCTAAAGAAATTATGGAAATTATTTGCTGATGAAAATGGTATTAATGTTTCAGACGAGGAACCAACTAAAGAAGAATTAAAAACATTACATAAAACAATAAAGAAAGTAGAAGAAGATATTGAGAACTTCTCGTTCAATACGTCAGTTTCTACCTTTATGATTGCGGTGAATGAGTTATCAGCATTAAAATGTAACAAACGTGTTATTTTAGAGCCGTTGTTAGTGTTAATTTCTCCTTATGCACCACATATTGCAGAAGAATTATGGAGTCAGTTAGGACACAGTGAGTCTATTTCAACTGTAGCTTTCCCAAAATTTGAAGAAAAGCATTTGGTTGAGAGTTCTAAGAACTATCCAGTTTCTTTCAATGGAAAAATGCGATTTACGTTAGAGTTACCGTTAGATATGAGCAAAGACGAAATTGAAAAAACGGTAATGGCTCATGAGAAAACACAAGCACAATTACAAGGAAGAGAACCGAAGAAAGTAATTATCGTTCCTGGTAAAATTATCAATATTGTAGGATAACAATACTACAAAATACGATTAATAAAAAGGCTTTTACATTTTAATGTAAAAGCCTTTTTTGTATTGTGAAATTAAAAACTTTTCTCAAATTTGTTTTTCTAAAAAAATAATATGAAAAAAGTATCTCTTAGTAATTCTTGGCTTTTTGCAATTATTCCAATCGGAATTTTCATTTTTGTAGCACTTCCACAATTACAAAACACCTATGATGTATTTCATAAAAAAGAACTAGAGGTACGACAAAATGAACGAGAATTAGATTCATTATTACAACTTACAAGTCCTACAAGAAAAGATTTAAATAATATAAAACGTCTTGAAATTGTGGTGCCAGTTCATAAGTTAAGTATCGAAAAGCAGCGATATACTTACTATAAAACAGGAGGTATGTTAGCGGTATTGGCTTTTATGTTCATAGGTATGTTTGGGGCTAGTTATTGGGTTAAAAGAAAGAAAAATTCACCTAGTAATAAGCAAATAGATTTTTCTTTTGGTGACTTTACAACCGATGCTATAGGACAACATATTTCTTGGAATTCCGTTAAAGGTTCAGGAAGTAATTTTTTGAGTGAACGTTTACGAAAAACAGCTTTTGGATATAAAATAACCTCTAGCTCTTATTTAAAGTTTGTAGCGTGGAGTTTCTTTTTAATGGGGTTAAACTATGTAGTTTGGTCTTATGTTGAGTTTTTCGAGTTCTCTAAAGAGTCTTTAACATTTATGCATGGTGGAAAAATCTTTTTTACCTCTGGAGGTCCTTTTTTATTAGTGGGTATGTTCTTATTATTTTCATTTGGATCTAAAGTACAACTATACTCACATAAAAGAAAAGTGTTGATAGATGGTGAAATAATTCCTTTTCAACAAGTATATGCATTACAAGTATTATCAAAGTTTGTAGAAGGAAATAAGTCAGGAGGCTATTATTGTTACGAAGTAAACTTAGTAACTCAAAACGGCAATCGCTATAATTTATTGAATCATGGAGATAAGGAATATTTGTTGAGCGATATGGTAAAAATAAGTAGGTTTTTAAGAGTGCCAGTTTGGAATATGAATGTTGTTTAATTAGAGTATAAACTCTTTTGTCAGTCAAAATTTGTAAAACATTTTAAAGAGACTAATTCATATTCTTAATTAACACATTTAGAGCTTTTGAAAGTCATAAAGAGAATTTAAGTTTATTTTTGAAGTACATTCAATCGATAAACTTTAGCTTTATAAACCTTTAAAAGTTTAGAAACATAAATAAACTAAACTCTCCTAGAGAGAAGATAAGATGAAAAATACTCAAGAATTATTAAGCATACTTACTTTAGATGATATAGGAAATGGTAATTTTAATGGAGTAAGTAGAGATATAGGAAGTCCTAATGTTTTTGGAGGTCAAGTGTTAGCTCAGGCTTTAAATGCAGCGTATAGAACAGCACCAGAAGAACGAATATTACACTCATTACACTCCTATTTTTTAGAAGCAGGAAATTTAGAATTACCAATAACTTATAACGTACAACCAATTCGTGATGGTGGAAGTTTTTCTACACGAAGAGTAACAGCTCATCAAGAAGATAAAACTATCTTTATTTTGTCTTGTTCATTTCATAAAGAAGAAGAAGGATATGAACATCAAAAACCAATAAAAAAAGACATAAAACAACCGGAAGAGTTGTTAAGTTGGACAGATATGTTAGATCAATTTGGAGCTTTTCTACCTCAAAAAATGAAAGATTTTTTAAGTATAGAAAGACCTATAGATTTTAAACCTGTGCAAATAGTAAATCCTTTAGATCGTAAAGATTTACCACCTGTGGTTGATGTTTGGTTTAAGTTGAAAGGAGATGCGAAAGATTTACCATTAGGAATAAAGCAGCAAATACTTACTTATATTTCTGACTACAATATTTTAACCTCGTGTTTAAATCCAAATGCTAGTATTGCTAATTTTGGAAATACTCAATTGGCTAGTTTAGATCACTCAATGTGGTTTTACCGTGATTTTAATTTTGATGATTGGATGTTATTTTCAATAGAAAGCCCAAACGCTTTTGGAGCTAGAGGTTTTGCTATGGGTAATATTTATACTAGAGAAGGAAGGTTAATAGCTTCAGTTGCTCAAGAAGGATTAATGAGACCAATGAAAAGAAGCTAGTAAGACTATATAACAAATAAAAAAACCGAGTTACTTAGTAACTCGGTTTTTTTATTTGTTAAGCGTCTATTTCAGCAGATTTTGTACTGACGTGAAACTCTTCGTATGTTTCTAGTAAACTCATTAAACCAGAAACTAAATCTTGTGTCTCGATTAAAATACTAAAGTATAATGTAGTGTTTTTCGGGCTCGTTTCATCAGTTCTAATACGGTCTACTTGTTTTTCAATAGATTGAGAAACATCTTTTAATAATTCTTTCTTCTCATTAATGATATGCTCTAAGTTGTCAAAACTTCTGTTTTCAAAAGTTTCGCTAATATCTTCTAACAATTTAGAAAGTGTATGATCGATGCTCTTTAAATCTTTAATTTGACCTTTTTTAAGGTTTTTATGGTTGTTGTTTACGTGTTTGTACGTAGCTCTAGAAATATAGCTAATAGACTGTGCAACGTCTTGTAAATACCCTAAAATTAAAATGTAGAATCTACTTGCTTGTACCGAAGTATCATCTAACGACTTGATAAAATAGAATACACCATCTTTTAAATTATCTATTTCGTCGTTTAATTTTGTTACGTGTTTATCTGTTTTACGCAACTTTACTAAATCGTGAGTAGCTAAATCGTTTACTACGCTAGAGTATAATTTGTTAATACGTTGCGCAACTTCAGCAATGTGATCAGAACTCTCTTCAATTACTCCATTAATAGTAATTAATTCTGCTCTTTCCATGTGTACTTGTTTCTTCTCTTGCTTAGATTTCTTTCTGTGTTGTAACGTATTTCTTCCAATTAAAAGAGCAACAACTAATAACAATACAGGAATCATTACTTTATCCCAGCTAATTAAGTAAGCAACTAAGGCAGCTGTAGCAAAAGCAGTAAGGGCTGTTAAGAACCATCCTCCAATTACGTTGATAACACCAGCAACTCTATATACAGCACTTTCACGTCCCCAAGCTCTATCAGCTAAAGAGGTACCCATTGCTACCATAAAAGTTACATAAGTAGTTGATAAAGGTAATTTCATAGAAGTAGCAATAGAAATTAAGATACCCGCAACAATTAAGTTAACAGCAGCTCTAACTAAGTCGAAAGCTGGCATTTCATAGGTTTTGTCTTTAGGTAATTCTATTACTGGTTTTTGAAATTTAGTATCAATATAAGCTAATGTTTTTTGAGGAACAATGTAGCTGATAGCAGCATTGATACCCATAGCACTTCTTACTACGATTCTTGATAAAGGGTTTGGTTGAAATTTTTCATGCCCATCACCTTGACGAGATAAATCGATACCGGTTTTAATTACTTCCTTTGCTTTGCTTGAAGTCCATAAGGTAATAACCATAATTGCTCCAGCTAATAATAATAACCAAACATTAGAAGGTACTTTTTTAGCTAAAATCCCCATAGAGAAAGCATCAGGAGCAACTCCAGATATTTCCCAAGCTTGGTAAGAGTTCCATGCAGCGATTGGTACACCAATAAAGTTTACTAAGTCGTTACCAGAGAACGCCATTGCTAAAGAGAAAGTACCAATACCAATGATTAATTTTAAAATATTAACCTTAAAGAATTGAATTAAAACATGCGAAATAGCACTCCAAAAAACAAAACTTCCAGCAATAATAAGTATAGTATTCCCTTCAATTAAATGTTTTACATCACTGTAAAAAGGAGTTCCTTTCATACCTTTAATAATGATGAAATAAGTAATTGCTGTTATAGCAAAACCACCAAATAATGAATTTATATAGGTAGGTCTTTTCTCAAAATTAAATGAATAAATTAAACGAGAAAAGAACTGAACAATAGCTCCGACAGAGAAAGCAACTACTACGGAGAGTAGAATTCCGTTTATAATTTCAACCGCTTTTTTATGGTTGATGTAGTTCCAAATATCTGAAATAGATTGAGAGTCGTTAGCTGCAATTTTGATTAACGAAATACAAACTGCCGCTCCTAATAGTTCAAATACGATAGAAACCGTTGTTGAGGTTGGCATTCCTAATGAGTTAAAGATGTCTAGTAATAAAATATCGGTAATCATTACTGCCATGAAAATAAACATGATGTCTTGGAACATAAACATGCTAGGATTGAAAATTCCTTTACGAGCAACCTCCATCATACCACTTGATGTTACGGCTCCCATAAAAACCCCAATACTCGCAATTATCATAATATTTCTTACTTTAATTGCTTTAGAACCGATAGCTGAATTTAAAAAGTTAACAGCATCATTACTTACTCCCACAACTAAGTCGACGATAGCTAAAACAGCTAGTGCGACTAGCATCAAAATATATGGATCTCCCATTTTTTAGTTTTTAATTAAGTTTTGCAAATTTAGTTACACAAGAATGCTCTTATGTTATGTTTATGTTATCATTTAAAAATGAATATCTACTTGTAATCGGTACATTAACGGGTTGGTAGCCGTTGGTATATCTAGGTAACTAACATCAGTTTGTACTTTTAATTTATGACCAACAATGTATTTTGATAATCCTAATGTATATTGGTTTTCTACTCCTTTTCCTACAATGTTTTTATCTAATGAAACATTGGTGTAACGTGCAGATATTTCCCAGTTTTTATCGAATAAATATCCTGATTGAAGGTTTAATGCACTACCCACCTGTACCACATCATTGGTTGGAGTTCCGTCAGAGTTTTTTGCAATTGGGTCTTCAGCATCTCTATAAGCATATTCTCCCATAAAAGAGAAGCCTTTGTATTTAAACATTGCATCTACGAAAAAGGTTGAAATGTTTGTTTCGTAGTAACCTTCATCATTTACCATATAGCTCCCTTGGTTACTTCTTGTTTTAACCGCATTATTGTTAAAATCATAACTCATACCGATTGCTAACTTTGGCGTCTTTTCTCTTTTTAAATCCCCTCCTTTATAATCTCCATTTCCTTCAAATAATCCGAAAGGTAAAAACTCAAGGTGCGCAGTATATTGGTGACCTCCTAGATTTCCAACAGTAATATTTCTTCCTTCACCTTGTGAAATTGCTAGGGCTTCTCTAACCACAAATTTGCCTGATAGATTAAAATGGTGGCGTAATTGCATCCCCATATCTCGGTCAATATTAAAACGTTTGTTTAATAAAGAACGATCTACTAGCTGCATATCTGCCGAAGAGATAACACGTTCTCTGTTTCCTGGTAATTTAGTTTGCCCAAACCAAAGCTCGAAATTTTGGTGAAAGTTCCACTTTAGCACCGCATCTAAAATATATCTTGGTGCATTACCTGTGTGTTCAGAAGCTCCGCTAATATCGTTATTAGACATTCCTATTTCTAGTTTGTATTTTAATTTTGGTGAAAAAGCAAATCCTTTAAATTTTAAACGAGCTCTTCTAACTAACATTGAAGATGATGGATTGTATAATCCTTCTTTATTCGAATCCCATTCAGCAGTTGCTAAAAATTGCATTCTAGCACTCATGTTCATAGACCAAGTACTGTCTTTCCCTATTAAGTTAAATAAGCCTTTGCCAAATTTAGGAGCGTTTGTTTGTTGAGCATGTGTATAAGATAACACAAACATACTTACAATTGTAAGTGCTGTTTTACAGTTCATTAGATTTAGTTTATTAGTTTTTGTCGCGGCAAATAACTAGCTCTAATGTTAAGTAAGTGTTAACTGAATATTAAAAAAACTGCCTTTATGAAAGGCAGTATATAGTAAGTCAAATAAATAGTCGACAAAAACTAATAATTTATAATGACTGTACACCTCAAGATTGAGGTAGGTCAAAACTACTGGCTTTTTCTGATATTAATATTAAGTACAATTTAATAAAATGTTATGAAGGTAAATTTTAGGTTAATTTGATATAGAAAAGTGTTTATAAGTATTCTGCTATTTTTTCAGGTCCTTCTAAAACGGTTCGTGTAATTTGCATGGTTCCGTTATCGTTGGTTACTAAATGCCATTTAATGAGTGTAATTTCGTTGTTTTCAATTTCTAAGCCAGTAATGCATCTAGGGTGAACACAGCTGCCATCATTAAAATGAGGCAATTCTTCGCAAGAAGGAAATCTAGGTCGGTGTGTATGCCCAGTAACAATCATTTGATTGTTATTGGCTTTTACCCAGTTTTCTAATCGGCGTTCTACTTTTATAAGTTCTTTAAAATTTTGAGCTGGACTTGTAGGATCTTTAATTCCGTGTATTTGTAATGGTCGCCATAAAATTTTTACTAAAAATCGACTGAATTTCCAAAAGGTATAATTAAACCAATCTGCTTGATGACCATGAAGTAAGAAAATTGATTTCCCGTCATCTTGAGTTAATCGAATGGCTTCAGAAAAGGAAGCGTTAGGAAGTAACTCTTTTTCTTTTCCATCAATGGTATCGTAATAATAACTTAGATTTTTTCTAACATTTTTGGGTTTTCGGTAATTCATGTCATGGTTTCCCCAAATAAAATGTAACTTATTTTTTAGATGAAATTTTTGAAGTAATAAGTACACATCTTTATTTGCATTAAAAATATTCACAAATTTGTTTTCCCATAGTTCATCGCCATCACCTAATTCTATATAGGTGAAATCTTTTTGTAAATATTGAGATAAGGCAAAATGATATATTTTTCGATTACGAGCAAAATCATCAGCAAAACTATTATCGCCTCTATGACAATCGGAAAATAAAACATACTTAGATGCTTCGTTTAAGGGTAGTTTTTTTGCTTTTTTAAAAGCTCGGTTAATTCTATCGTTAGAAGAAAACATAAGTATTATTTTACTAGATAAAGATGCATAAAAAAACCCAAGTTTTAAAACTTGGGTTTTTGAATTTTTATTGAAAGATTAATTATCTTACTTTAGGAGTAAAAGCTCCTGGAGCATCTTGAGGTGCATTTGTTGTACCAGCAGCACCAGTATCATTCCAAATATCCCATTCAGCAAATGTATATGTTGGATTTCCTTGTGTTACTGAAGCTTTACGATTAGCTCTACCATCTTCAAATTCGTGATTTGTATCTGAACCATCTTCACCAGGTATTCCAAAAGCATCAACTACATTACCACTTGGATCAACTAGTTCTATGTTATCGTCACCATTTGAATCAGCAGGTCCTCCAGTTTCAGCAGCTAAATCAGGAGCAAAACCGAAAGCAGCTTCAAAAGCAGTTGTTTGCGCAGCAATTACAAATGCCTGACCAGCGTTAATTGTACTACCAGTTAAATCTATTGATGAAGTAGACTCTGGATTACCATTAGTGTATCTTCTAATTACCCATCCTGTTAAATCAACACTTTCTGCACCTGCATTGTATATTTCTATGAATCTTGCAGCTGGATTGTTATTTGGATCAGCTAATTCAGAGAAGAAAATAGCGTTTGTGGTACCACCACCTCCGCCACCACAAGTAGTTGCGTCTTCAGTAAAGTTTACATCAGTTTCGTTTCTTAAATAGATTTGAGGTTTATTATCAAAAACTGTCATAACTCCTGTAATTGTTCCTTTTTTATCGCTTACGTTATTGCTTGCAAAAGAAGCATCATTTCTAACATACGCTATTAATGGAGTACCATCACATTCAGCAATTAACTCATTATTACCACTATAGGTTTTAGTATTGTCTTTGAATTGTAATCCGTCGATTTGAACTAATTTACTTTCGTAATCACCAGTTAAAGCTTGAGCAAACGTAATAACCTCAGGAGTTGGTAATGTACCTGCTGTTTGGCTTATGATACTAGATGGAGCTATGTTTAATTGTAATAAATCGTTGTATTCGCTTAATCTGGCTCCTCCAACAGCGATTTCTACTTCGTCACCTAAATTTAAGTTGTGGTCACCACTAAAACGTAAAGCAATACCTGCTGATGCATCTTGTGCGAAAGCACTTAATCCATGAATGTTCCCAGCAGCTAAATCAGAAGTAATAACTACTTTTATTTTTAAGTTTTCTTTAATAGTAGTTTCAGTTCCGTTGTATAAGGCTTTAACATCAGCTAACGTCTTTTCTACAGCATCACCGTCACAACCATACTCTTCAGTAAAGTTAACATCGTTAGTATCTCTAATAAATAATTGGTAATCGCTACTGAATTTTCCTAAAATAGCAGTAACACTTCCTTTTTTATCAGGAATAGGGTATGATTTAAAAGTAGCAAACCCACTTGTTCTCATAATAATAGACTCAAAAGTTTCACAACTTGTAAAGTATCTGTTTACAGAAGAAGTATTATTTGGATCTGGGTCAGCATAGGTTAATCCTTTTTCTTGAGATTGTAAACCTTCAATTTTAACTAAGGTATTGATATGGTTATCAGTTAAGTCACCAATAGTTAAAGTAGTTGGTACGATATCTACGATTTCAGTAGATCTTTCAATATGGTTAAGGTATTCATTGGTATCAATTCTATCAGTACTGTTTCCGTTTAAACTACCTATTTGAAAAGATGCAAAGTATTTACTTAAAGCAAGACCTTTTAAGTTGATGTAAACTTTTCTACCTACATTGTAACGAGCAGTTAAATTGGTGTCATCTATTCTTACCTCTAAACCTACAGTTGGGTTTTCTGGTTTATCTTGAATGGTTAATACTTTGAAGAAGTTACCTTCTCTATCATCAGAAATTACATAACCGTATACAGTTGTGTCATCAGTAAATTCTACTGGAGAACCATTGTACAAAGCAATGATTTCATCTAACGATTTTAAATTAGCGTACTCTTTGTCTGCTCCCATTGTTGGTAACTCAAAGTCGTTGTTATCAACACATGAAACAGAAATTGCAATAAATAAAATTGCAAAAATCTTATATAAGTTTATTTTTTTCATTTTGAATATTTTTTAGAATCTATAGTTTACGTTTAAGAAATAAGTAGTACCTCTACCGTACCAGTATTTGTTTCCGAAAGAAGGTGTACCGTTAGCGTTATCGTCGCGTAATTCACGATAGTTAGCATTTCTTCCTTGTTCGAAACCTCCTGTTTTATATTCTTGGTTGAAGATATTATTTATACTAGCAAATAACCCGATGTATTTATTATCACCTACTTTCCAAGATTTTCCACCGATAGCGTTTACAACGAAATAATCATCAAATTGCTCTTGTTGTAATAATTTTCTAGCTAGCACGGGATCGTAGTCTAAGAAAAGGTCACCATCTTCATTAATGAAGTTACTGGTTCTTCTAATAGGAGAAACATCCACAAAAGCTTCGTCTAAATAGTTAACTGTAGCTCCAAACCACCAGTAATCAGGGTCACGATATTCAAAACCAAAAGAGTATGCTTTTTGTGGTCCAGCTGCAATTCTGTAATCTTTTAATGAAGCAGCCCCCATATCTCTTTTACCGTTAATGAACCCTTGAGCGGAAGCATTTTCAGTAGTAATAACAAGGTTTGGATTGTTGTTATAAGTGTATTGACCAATATTAGCAGCTCCTTTTAATTTAATTGTTGAAGTAACTTGTGCTTCAATACCTAATTCTACTCCAAAATGTCTTTTATCGATACCTGTTAAAATTTCTTGAATAAACGCAGAGTTATCACCTCCAATACCATCAGCAAAGAAGAAAGAAATTTCAGTAGCATCTTTAATATCAGTAAAATACCCTGTTACTTTTGAAGTGATTAATGGACTTCTAAAAATATAACTTACATCTCCTGATAAAATCTTTTCACTATTTAATTCGGCTACATCAGCAACAGTTACATTGCTTGCTCTTGAGTTAGCAAAAGAGTTTCGTAATGATGGTGCTTTTGTAATGTAACCTCCATTTACATCAATCAAATGACGACCAGAAATTTTATAAGTAGCTCCAGCTTTCGCTCCGTAGTTAAAGAAATCTAACTTATCTGATTTTCCGTAAGAGTTTGTAGGGAAGTATCCGTTTTGGAATAAACCTTCTCTTTGATGTGTAGTGTTGTTTGCTTGTCCAGCTACGTAAAAGTCAACATTACTGTATTTAAACTGTAATTGAGCAAACCCTCCATATACTTCTGAATCGAAGTTGTAGTTGTACTTAAAGCGATCACCTAATCCTATAGTTCTGCTTGGAGTTAATAGGTTGCTTTGTTGTTGGTCAAAAGTACTACCAAACGTATTTACATCTAAATACCCTGTTGCTCCTAACATATCTATAGGTGTAGCAAAATTTTCAGATCTTAATGTTCTATATTCAGCACTAGCTGTTAACGTAATGTTTTCATTTAATTCAGAAGATAAAATCATGTTAGCTGTTAATTGCTTATCATCATTTCTGTCTTCATATAAAATAGCACGTGCATTTTCAGGACTTCCTTCGTTTCCAAAATATAATTCGTTCCAGTCAATTTGTCCGTCATTTTGGAAACCAGTTAAGGCTTTGTATGCATTTTCATAATCAGGTCCATCAGGGTCTGATAAATACCAACTTGGTAATTTTCTGTAGTATGTAGGATCTGGATTGTTGGTTCCATTATAATCTAAACGACTGTTTCCTATTTCACCAAATTGATAACCAATATTTGTATTTAAGGTTGTGTTGTCAGAAAGGTTCCAATAGTGATTTAACATTATAATTGGCTCGTATAATCTTTTCACTCTTGAGTTTCTCATTTTTCCATTTTGATACCCCCAGTAAGAGTTATAACGAATTCCTCTAATATCAAAAACTTCTTGAGTGTTTGGAGATGATTTTCCTCTCTCGTTTTCAGCAGCGATAACAGTTAAATTTAAACTGTGCGCATCGTTGATTTGTTTTTCAATAGATAAAAAGATTGAGTTAGCATCATAAAAAGTACCATCAACATACCCTTCGTTACCAGCTCTTCTACTACCAGAAGCAGCTATAGCCCATCCGTTAGCTAATAAACCAGAAGTATAAGTAGCCATTAAACGGTGACTGTAACTTCTATTAGAAGAAGCGTATGAAATACGTCCACCCTCACTGTACTCAGAAGCTCTTGTGTTGATGTTGGTAGAACCTAAAACTCCCCCAAAAGCATAGTTAGATGGTGTTAAACCATTACTAAATTCTTGGTTACGAAATACATCGTTTAAACCTCCCCAGTTACTCCATTGAGGTCTTCCGTTGTATAACTTGTTCATTTCAATACCATTAATCAAAACTTTACCGTTTTCAGAATCTAAACCGCGAACTCTGTAAAAAGAACCACTCCACTCGAAAGCAGCTGTACGTAAATAAACGTCTCTAGAAGCTTGTAGTAATCCAGAAATGTTATCTGCAGCACTAGTGTCGTCATTTAACTCATCATCCGTAATGGTGATAGTACTTAAATCTTGATCTTCAGATATATCTTCGTACATGAAGATGATACCTAAGTCTACTGTTTTTCCAGATAATTCTACTGGAAAGTTTTGGGTTTCATACCCGTTTAATGATACCGTTACAATTTGTCTTCCGTCTGGTAAACCAGTTAATGTAAAAGCTCCGCTAGCATCAGTAACACTAGAAACATTAGCAATTTTTACACTTACAGAAACACCTTGCATGGGATTTTCAGAATCGCTGTTTATTACGATCCCCTTTACAACATTCTGCGCATTCAAGCTTGTAAAGCCTAAAAACAACAAAAACATTGTCATCGTAAAATTTCTCATAAATGATTGTTTATAAAATATTTAAATTTGTTAACTCCTCTGATTCTATTAAAAATCAAAGGGTAACAAAATTAAGAAAATTCTGATTATGTTTAGGTTAAGGGAGTATTATTAAGAAATTAATTATAAAACTATAAAAAATAGACATGAAAAATTGTTTTATTTTTGCAGGGTAAAATTTATTAAATGAGAAATATAGCTACACTTTTAGTTTTAATTTTTGTTGGTTTTTCTACTTATGCACAACAAGAGGGAAAGAAATATAAAATTAGAACTGTAGGGTTTTATAATTTAGAAAACCTTTTTGATACTGAAAATGATCCTGATAAAAACGATGAAGCAAGTCCTATTATGGAAATGAAGGGGGATAAAGAAGAAGTTTATTGGGATAAGATAGATAAGCTTGGAGAGGTAATTTCACAATTAGGAGAAGAAAAAGCGAACACAAGTCCTGCAATTCTTGGGGTTGCTGAAGTTGAAAATAAAAAAGTTTTAGAAGACTTAGTTGCTTCTGAAAGATTAAAAAAGAAGCGCTACAGTATTATCCATTTTGATTCACCAGATAAAAGAGGAATTGATGTAGCACTTTTATATCAACCGCGTTATTTTAAACCAGTACACTTTGAGGCTTTCAATCCAAATATTTATGATCAAAACTATAAAGTTCATACACGTGATATTTTATTAGTATCTGGTTATTTAGATGATGAGTTAGTTCATGTTATTGTAAACCACTGGCCATCTCGTAGAGGAGGTGAGGCTAAAAGTAGACCGTTACGTGAAAAAGCGGCTTACAAAGTGAAACAAATCATTGAAAAGATTAAAGAGAATGACCCAAATCCGAAGGTGTTAATTATGGGGGATTTTAACGATGATCCTATCAACTCTAGTTTTAAATCGGTTTTACAAACCAAGAGCAAAAAGAAAAATGTAAAAGAAGGAGATATATACAATCCGTATGAAGATATGTTCCGTCGTGGGTTTAATACGTTAGGATATAGAGATAATATTAATTTATTTGATCAAATAATGTTTACTTCTCCTTTGCTTGATAAAGAGGATAAGAAGGACTTTAGTACTTATAAAATGTTTAAGTCAGGAATTTTTAACAAGCGTTTTCTAACTGAAAAGAAAGGTCGATATAAAGGATATCCTTTTAGAAGTTTTTCTTACGGAAGATATACAGGAGGCTACAGTGATCACTACCCAGTATACATGCACTTAATTAAAGAAGATAAATAATATGAAAGGCTTGCAATTGCAAGCCTTTTTAATTTTTACATATATCATTTAAATAGTTATTCATTCTTAATTGAAATAAAGTGCCTTTTAAAAGGTCATCAATTTGCCACAATTCAATTGCAGAAACAGCCATACTAACTTTGTTAGAGGGTGTTTGAAGTAGAATAGACCTACAGTCTTTACCTCTCTCGCAAGTGCCACAATTTCTTTGAAGTTTTGAGTCGGTAACTTTATCTAAGAATAACTCTATTTCTGGTTCTGTTAAGTGAAAACCAACATCTCTAAATATTAATTGAACCAAGTTTGACTTGTTCTCTTCCCAGTAAAAAGAAACACCTATGCTGTTGTCGTATATTTTAGTAATTCCGTCCATAACCATATTTATTTGATAACAAATATAAAAGTTTATTTGGAATTATTCTAAATAATAAAAAATAAGGATTTTACTATTTCAAATCTTTTAACATGAGTTGAATAGATGTATATCCATTCCAAGTGTTCTCGTCTAAAGTGTAGGCAATATCAAAATCGTTTTGTGTTGACGTTATTTTATCTCCCAAACCAAACCCAATTGCATTGTATGTTTTTTGGTCAGTGCCGTAAATAATATTTAACTTTAAATGACTACTATCAGCTCCAACTTGCTTTCCGTAACCATTATCTCTCACAGCAGTTGTGGTAAAAACAGGTTTCATGTTTTGCGGACCAAACGGAGCCATTTGTTGGATGATGCGGAAAAACTTCGGAGTAATTTCTGATAAGTCAATCTCAGCATCAATAGTGATTTCTGGAGTTAACAAGTCTTTATCGATGGTGGCTTTAACTACTTCTTCAAACTTATTTTTAAAGTTTTGATATTGCTCAGGTAACAAGGTTAAACCCGCTGCATATTTATGTCCACCAAATTGTTCGATAAACTCAGAGCATTCTTCCAAAGCATTATATACATCAAATCCTTTTACGGAACGAGCTGAGGCAGCTAATTTTTCACCACTCTTAGTAAAAACCAACGTAGGTCTATAGTAAGTTTCTGTTAAACGTGAGGCTACAATACCGATGACTCCTTTGTGCCAACTTTCATCAAAAACAACTGTGGTGTAATTTTCTTGTTCGTTATTGTTTTCAATTTGTAATAAAGCTTCATGGGTAATTTCTCTATCCAGCTCTTTTCTGTCTGAATTAAATTTTTCAATAGCAGAAGCAAACTCAACGGCTGAATCAAAATCCATTTCGGTTAACAATTCAACTGCATAGTTTCCGTGTTTCATACGGCCAGCAGCATTTATCCGCGGAGCGATGATAAAAACTACATCGGTAATGGTGAGTTCTTTTTTTTGTAATTGATGAATAATAGCCTTGATACCGTTTCTAGGTTGTGAATTGATGACTTGTAGTCCGTGATAGGCTAATACTCTATTTTCACCAGTCATCGGAACAATATCTGCAGCAATTGCTGTGGCAACTAAATCTAAATATGGAAGTAAGTCTTCAATCGTTTGATTTCTTTGTGAAGCCAAGGCTTGAATTAATTTAAAACCAACACCACAACCACAAAGCTCATCGTAAGGGTAATTACAGTCTATTTGTTTAGGGTTTAAAACAGCAATAGCTTTTGGAACTTCACTTCCAGGTTTATGGTGGTCGCAAATAATAAAATCAATTCCTTTTTTAGTAGCGTAATCAACTTTATCGATGGCTTTGATACCACAGTCTAACGCAATAATAAGTGAAAAGCCATTGTCTTCAGCAAAATCAATCCCTTGAAAAGAAACGCCATAGCCTTCTTCATACCGATCAGGAATATAGGTTGCAATATTAGGGTGAATTGTTTTTAGATAAGAAGATAATAAAGAAACGGCTGTAGTTCCGTCAACATCATAATCACCAAAAACCAAGATATTTTCGTTGTTAGTAATAGCGGTTTCTATGCGTTGTACTGCAAGTTTCATATCCTTCATTAAAAAAGGATTGTGTAAATCGTTTAGTGATGGACGAAAAAACAGCTTTGCTTCATCAAAGGTTTCAATACCGCGTTGCACCAAGATTTTAGCCAAGGTAGTATCTACAGCTAAATCTTTGGCTAATTGTTTTACTTTAGTGGTATCTGGTTGCGGTTTTAGTGTCCAGCGCATAGCAATTTTATCAAAAATAAATTAGTTGTTATGTAAATGAATAGCGGTAGTTACATCAGCAAATTTTCTAAACATTTCCATAACGCCACAGTATTTTTCTATTGATAAATCTACTGCCTTGTTAATTTTTTTCTCGTCTAAATCACTTCCGTAAAAATGATAATCTACTAAAACCTTATGATAATATTTTGGGTGCTCTTCGGTTAATTCACCAGTAACAACAATTTTAAAGTCATCAATTTTTACACGCATTTTTTCTAACATAGGAACAATGTCTAAACCGGAACAACCTGCTAATGAAGAAAGCATCATGGCTTTAGGTCGTAATCCAGTATTATTTCCTCCATGTTCTTCAGAAGTGTCAATTACGATTGAATGCCCACTTGGGTTATCGCTTTCAAATTGCATGTTTTCTTTCCAAACGGTTGTAACTGTGTTTGTTGCCATATCTTGATAATTTTTTGTTTATTGCATCAATAAGTCAATGTGTATTTCGACTTACGTGTTTAAATAGTAACACAAACTTACAGTAAAAAGTTAGTATTAAAAACTTAAAAAATAAAACTATGCCTTTAGTAACTCCTTTAGATCCGAATCATGATGCAGAAACAAAACAGTTGTCTGATTTTTATAATGAAACCTTAGGTTTTTGCCCTAACTCGGTTTTGACGATGCAACGTCGACCAGAAATTTCCAAAGCATTTATCAATTTGAATAAAGCAGTAATGGCTAATCACGGTCGTGTAACATCAGCTTTAAAACGGATGATTGCTTGGGTAAGTAGCAATGCTACAGGTTGTCGTTACTGTCAAGCACATGCAATTCGTGCAGCTGAACGTTATGGTGCAGAACAAGAACAATTGGATAATATTTGGGAATATAAAACGCACCCGGCATTTTCTGATGCTGAATGTGCTGCCTTAGATTTTTCATTGGCAGCTTCAATGGTTCCAAATATGGTGGATGAAAAAATAAAAGAAGAATTGTATAAGTATTGGGATGAAGGTGAAATAGTTGAAATGTTAGGGGTAATTTCTCTCTTCGGATATTTGAATAGATGGAATGACTCTATGGGAACAAGTATTGAAGATGGAGCTGTTGAAAGTGGAGAGCAGTATTTAGGAAAACGTGGCTGGACTCAAGGAAAGCATGTATAAAAAATAAAAGCTCGCATTTGCGAGCTTTTTTTATTAAGTGTTTAACAGAATTATTTTTTTAATAAATCTCTAATTTCAGCTAATAATTCTTCTTGACTAGGTCCTTTTGGAGCTTCTGGTGCTGGTTCTTCTTTTTTCTTCATTGCATTTACAGCTTTCACGATCATAAACATAACAAAGGCAACAATAATAAAGTCGATAACATTGGTTAAAAATTCACCGTACATTACAGCAACTTCTCCAGTTACTTTTCCAGCTTCATCAGCAACACCTTCTGTAATTACATATTTTAAGTCTTTAAAGTCAGCATTAAACAATAAGCCAATTAATGGAGAAACGATTCCTCCTGTAAACGAAGCAACTACTTTGTTAAAAGCAGCCCCCATTACAAAACCTACTGCAATGTCAACTAAATTACCTTTCATTGCAAAGTCTTTAAACTCTTTAAGCATTCCCATATATTTGATTTTAATAGTTAATTGAATTGAAAAATATAAAAAAATTAGCGTTTTACCAATCTTTTTATACGTTGCGATAAAGCGGTAAGTATTTCATACGGAATAGTTTCGCTCTTGTGAGCCATGTATTCCACATGTTGTTGATGGTTGAAAATTATAACTTCATCTCCTTCGTTACAATCAATTTTTGTAACATCCACCATAATCATGTCCATACATACATTTCCGATAATTGGAGCCGGTTGATTGTTGATGAAAACAAATCCATTCTTATTACCTAATCTTCTCGAAATACCATCCGCATGACCAATAGGAATTGTGGCACTTCTAGTAGTTTGATTTGCAACAAAAGCTCTATTGTAACCAACAGTTTCACCAGGTTGAATTAGGTGAATTTGAGAAATAATAGATTTTAATGTATGAGTGTTTTTTAATTGAGCAGTTTCTTGCTCGTCATTTCCAAAACCGTACAATCCTATTCCTAAACGAACCATATCAAATTGAGCTTGTGGATAATTGATAATTCCAGAAGTGTTTAAAATATGAATCATAGGTTCGTAACCTAAATGCTTGTAAACTTGTTTTACTATGTAGGCAAAGTTGTTAATTTGTCCAACCGTAAAATCTCGTTCATAAGGATCTTCACTAGCCGCTAAATGAGAGAAAATAGATTCTACTTTAACATTGTTTGATTTTTTCAGTTCTGCAATTAAAGCAGGAACATCTGTGTGCCAAAACCCTAATCTGTTTAATCCAGTATTAAATTTTATGTGAATAGGGTAATTCATTAAAGGAGTTTCATCGGCTAATTTCATAAAAGCATCAAAAATTTTGAAACTATATAAACTAGGCTCAAGTCGATATTTTACAATTTCCTCTAAATTTTGAATTTGTGGCTGCAACACTAAAATAGGAGTTTTGATTCCTGCTTCACGTAAAGCAATTCCTTCGTTGGAATATGCTACGGCAAAATAATCAACTTGATCTTGTACGATTTTGGCAATCTCTACAGATTCACTTCCATACCCATATGCTTTAACAACCGCCAAAATTTTGGTTTGAGGTTGTAGTTTTTGTTTAAAATAAGCAAGATTGTGTAGTACAGCTTGCGAATCAATTTCTAAAACGGTAACGTGATTATTATTCATTGTTGGTTTCTTCTTCTTTATTACGAGCTTGTTGCTCTTTCATGGCTTTGTAATAAGCGGCTCTACTTAATGGTTCGTATTCTTGGGTTTCACCTAAAAATACTAAGTCATCACTTTGTGCTTTTCTATAACTATAGTGGGCTAAATTACCCGTACGAGTACAAACAGCATGTACTTTGGTAACATATTCAGCAGTAGCCATTAATGAAGGCATAGGACCGAATGGTTTTCCTTTGAAATCCATATCTAAACCAGCAACAATAACACGAACTCCTCTATTAGCTAAGTCGTTACATACGGCAACTATTTCATCGTCAAAAAATTGCGCTTCATCTATACCTACTACATCAACATCGTTAGCTAATAATCGAATATTTGAAGATGCAGGGACTGGTGTAGAACGAATTCTGTTTTCATTGTGCGATACTACTTCTTCGTCATCATAACGAGTATCAACTGCAGGTTTAAAAATTTCAACTCGCTGTTTAGCAAATTGAGCACGTTTAAGTCTACGAATTAATTCTTCGGTTTTACCCGAAAACATTGAGCCACAAATTACCTCAATCCAACCAAATTGTTCTGTGTGATTTACTGTATTTTCAAGAAACATTTTGTAATTTTAAGCTCTAATTATTGATTTTTGTATTACTTTCGAACGAGGAACAAATTTATTAAATTTTAATAGCAAAAAATCAAATCAAACGACAACTTATGCACAAAAAACTAGCATCAGATTTAACCAGTTTAGCACACAGTATCTTACAAATGAAAAATAAAGAAGATGTGTTTGAGTTAAAGCAAAAGGCATATGAAGTTTACGAAAAACTTTCGGTTTTAGCGTATGTAGAAGAGTATATAAATAATACTCCTAATCCATTAAAATCTAAAGAAGAGTTGTTGCAAGATATAGTGTTGGCTGAAGAAAAGCAACAAGAAGAAGTTTTGGCTAATAATTTATCAGTTCAAGAAACAATTGTTCCTGATACAAAAGAAGAAATCACACAGGTTGTTGAAGAGGAAGTAAAAGAAGCTGTTGAAGAATTGAATGTGGAAAAATCTGTAGAAGAACCTATAGAAAAGGAAAGAGTTGTTCATCATTTAGAAGAAGATCTAAAAGAAGAGTTAGAGCAGGAAGCAGATGAAATAGCCGATAAAATTATTGAAGCGATAGAAGAAGAAACGATTATAGAAGAAATCATAGAACAACCTTTTGATGAACTAGAAGAATTATTGCATGGTGATAGCGATGTGAAAAATGACGTAAAGGATGTTGGAGAACGAAAAACACCAACTCTAGAAGATGAATTGCAAGACACTATTTCGGTAGATGTAATGACAGATTTGTTTACGAAAGTAGAGCCTAAAAGAACAGTAAACGACTATTTTCAAAAAACAATACAAATTGATTTAAATGATAGAATTGCTTTTGTAAAACATTTATTTGATGGTAATCAAAACGATTTTAATAGAGTTATTTCTCAGTTAAACACATTTAAAACAGAAAAAGAAGCGAAAAAGTTTATCACTAAAATGATAAAACCAGACTATGATTGGTCAGCTAAAGAAGAATATGAAAACAGATTGTTAGAAATCATAGAAAGAAGATTTGCATAAAACAAAATAAAACAAAATATGGAGCAGAAGTATATTTTTTGCATGAAGTGGGGTACGTTGTATGGTCCAGAGTACGTTAATAGATTGTATTCGATGGTAAAACGAAATTTAACATACGATTTCAAAATGGTGTGTTTTACGGACGATGAAAAAGGGATAATAGATGAAGTAGATTGTTATGAAATTCCAGAAATGAACATTCGTACAAATATTCCTGAAAGAATGTGGAAAAAGCTAACAACACTCAAGGAAGATTTATACGGTTTAAAAGGAACAGCACTTTTTTTAGATTTAGATATTGTTATTGTTGATAACATAGATTGTTTTTTTGAAATAGACGGAACCTTTAGGATAATTAAAGATCATAGTTGGAGAAGTTGGAGAATTACAGGAAATTCGTCAGTATACAGGTTTGAAATAGGGAAGCATGGGTATGTGTTTGATGATTTTTTAAAGAATTTTGAAGAAGTAAGAAAAATACATAGAAATGAGCAGGAGTATTTAACTCATAGTATTAACGATAATTCACATCTTCAATATTGGCCAAAAGAATGGTGTCCTAGTTTTAAATATGATTGCGTATCTAGATTTCCTCTAGCTTTTTGGAAAACACCAGTTATTCCCGAAGGGGCAAAAATTATTATTTTCCATGGTGAAATTAACCCACATAAAGCAATTAAAGGAGGAAGAGGTAAATGGTATAGGTATGTTAAAGCAGCTCCTTGGGTTGAAGATTATTGGAAATAGGATTATACTTATTTAATCATAATATGATGGTATAAAAAAGGGAGTAAATTCATTCCCTTTTTTTTAATTAAAACCTAAAAACTGGTCATCTATATAATAGATACAATAAGGTTGCAATATCTTTTTGAAAAGGGCTTTTCCCTGAAAAAATATTTTTACTCTAAAAATAAGTTCAAAGCTCCGCAAGATTTAAACCACTTACAGGACGATAATTCTATTATAGGGGAAAACCCCTTTTTTCTTACAAGAGGTAATGGGTTAAGTTGTTAAATATGTGTTAATTGCTTAATTTTACACTCGCTCAAACTCCTTATTGAGCGTTTACCTCTTAAAATTGGACGGCCCTCGTACCTCTCTTAATTACTACCTCTCATAAATTAAAATAGTTATTTATTAACCTTTCAAAAAGATGTTTTACAGCTAACTTAACTTTTGTTGGCTAGATGAGTAACCCCTTTAATTATACATAATTAAAGAATAATACTATGTAAAATATTACAATATGTTGCTTAACGACACAAAACCTGCCTGTAAAGGGGAGAGGTTAAAAATGTTTAAAAACTGCATTAGTGAAAATTTAAAAAGATACCGAAATAGTATGACGGGTTTTTTTGTCGTGCTTTTTTTGTTTTCAGTAAATGTAGTGAATGCACAAATAGTAAACACCGAATCAACAGTTCAAGCTAATTTTGGTGTTGATGCAGATGTGTATTCAGGAATAGTATCCTTTCCAAATGGAGCAGTCTTCCCATTTGGAACAGATGATTGGTTTTTAGGAGACTCAGGAAAAGGAGTTATAGATGAAACTCCCACGGCAGTTACAGCTAATTTGTTGGTAGATGATAATGCTTCTGCAGAAATTAGGATGAGTGTTCCTATCTACACAGTTGTAGACGGAAGGCTTTGGATTGATGCTGTATTTATTAGAGATCAAAATGCTCAAGGAAATAATACAGATTCGAATGTGTTTACTGGAGGTTCAGATAAAAATAATGATAACCCAAATACATGGACAATTACAGATGCCTCTGTGCCACAAAAGAACGATATTATAGATGTTTTTGGACATTTGCGAAGAGAAGGAGCCACAGTGGGGACAGACGAATGGGCTTTTCTAGGGGCGTCAACAAGAAATGATAGTGGAGATAGTTATTTAGATTTTGAATACTTTAGGAAGAAAGTAAATTTAGTAGGAGGAACAATTGTATCAGTTGAAGATTTATCGGCAACTGGGGGTAGAACTCCTTATTTATTTAACCCAGATGGTTCTGTATTGCAACATGGAGATATAATTCTTTCCATCAATTATGCAAATGGAGGAGCTAATGCAATTATCAAACTATACGTTTGGGTAGAATTAGTAGGTGTTCCAGATTCTTATTTTGATACGCACAACACATTACCTTTTAGACCTTTTGAGTTTAAACAAGATAATAACGGTTATGTGCAATATGATGGAGGGAATGGAGCAGGAAATTACGGATATGCAGAAATACAATTGAGACAAGGTGCTCCTGATGCAGTATTTTCTCAAGTAAATGATGGTGGTTCAGTACCAGCAGGTCCTTGGGGAACGATAAATAAAGGAGGGAATATAGTGTCAGATTATCAGCAAACTACGTTTGCAGAAATCGCAATTAATGCTTCTGCTTTAGGGTTTGATTCTAGTAGCTCACCTGGTATAGATTGTATTAGCCCATTAGGAAGTGTAATTGTAAAAACAAGATCTTCTGATTCATTTACTGCAGAGTTAAAAGACTTAGCAGGGCCTTTCGATTTAGCAAATACCCCAGAAGTTACTGTTGAAATAGAAGGGGAAGATATAGCTTGTACTGAAGAGAGTATAACGTTAACGGCAACAGCCACTCCTTTAGGAAATACATTTGCCTATGTTTGGTATAAAAACGATGTAGAACTTGTTGGAGAAACAGGGAGTACTTTAGAAGTTACTGAAGCGGGTACTTATAGGGTAGCAGCAACCTTAACGTTTGCACCAGGTATTGTAGGGTGTACGGCAGAAGCAGAGTATATAGTTAGTGGAGAACCTTTAATACCTTTAAATCAAGTATGTCCTGATGATAAAACAATTCCTGAATGTACCTCGCAAGAAAGTATTAATAGTGAATTTACTACTTGGTTATCTGGGTTCTCTTATTCTGGAGGAAATGGAACTGTTGTTGAAAAATATTATGTTAACGATCAAGAGGTAGATATTAATACTCTTGAGGCACCAGATGATTGTGGTGGAAGTATTACAGTTAAATACGAAGTTTCTGATGAATGTGAGCAGGTGAAAACTTGTGAAAAGACTTTTACAGTAACACCAGATGAAACAGATCCAGAGATTGTAGATGTACCAGATTATAAACTAGAAGGTTGTAACACACCATGGCCAGCAAACCTAACGACAGATTGGACAGACAACTGTGCAGCAGGTGGAGTAGGTATCCAGTCTGATGGCGGAGTAGATCAACCAGATAGTGCCGATGGAT
>NZ_CAZEFY010000003.1:0-1466460 GCF_964510395.1 Tenacibaculum aestuarii | reverse complement strand
TACCGACTGTATACATTTACAATTACGGATGATTGTGGTAACAGTGATACCGAGACTACATTAGTTTCAAGAGATTACGACATGACCAATCCAGTGATAATTGATTTACCAGAAAGTCTTGAGTTGTGTGATGGGCAATTACCTGAAATGCTAACTGCAAAATGGACAGACAACTGTGCAGCAGGTGGTGACTTGGTTGCTTATCCTACTAACTTTAGAGAAGAGAGTTGTATTCAGTATGCAGATTATGTTTTTACAGCGACAGATGATTGTGGTAATAGTGTTACTGAAACAATAACAATGTCAAATAAAACTGATTTATTTGAAAATTGTGGAACTGCATTTGCAAGAGGTAACGATTATACATGTTTCTTAGATGATGGCTTTAATCGTTGGGGTTGGACAAACTACTTTGCAGAAGAAGGAGTTTATGTATTACCGTTATATACCGGAGCAGCTCAATGTGATCCATCAAAAGGAGATCAAACAGGAGAAGTAACAATTACTTATCAAGATGGATATGTAACAGTAGAATACAATCTGTATGAAGGATATGTAATGAGTGTTGCACATGTGTATATAGGATGTGAGAAATATCCTACGAAAAATGGTAAAGAAACCGTAGCACCTGGACAATTTAATTTTAATACAAGTACGTTAGATTATGTGTCGAATTATACGGTAGGACCTATTGAAGCTAGTGGACCAATTTATGTAATTGCTCATGCGGTGACATGTGAAGAGGTTTGTAGATGTCATGAGTCAGTTGATGATGGCGGAACCTTCACTCCAAGTGGTTCAGTAGAACCTTGTAACGAAGAGGTGTTAGAACCTGTTCAACAAGAACCATTAAGCTTTAGTGCATACCCAGTTCCGTTTGAGAATGAGTTAACACTTGAGTATAATTATAAGTTTGATACGGATCTAGCTATCGAGATTTATAGTATGAATGGTATTTTGATTAAGAGAGTTGAAAATAATTCTTACATCAAAGGAACTTCAGAACAAATAAAAATAGATTTATCAGATGTGCAAAATCAAGCTTTAATTGTAAGAATGATTACAAGCAAAGGCGTTGTTAATAAGAAAATTATAGCAATGCGCCCTAAGAAGAAAAAGTAATCTGAATTATAAAAGGAATAGTTTGGAGGAGTAAGTAGTTTACACTCCTCTAAACTTATTCTAAAAGTAAAGAGTAATATTAGAAATTTTTTAAATAAAAAAAACCGCTAAGATTTAAATCTTAGCGGTTTTGTATTTGTTGTTATTTTTTAAATTTTGAAAGTAAGCATAGGTTTAATCGATTTTTTCGATAAGTGCCTAGTAATGCTTCCGTTAAAAATATGTGATAAACCACTTCTGCCGTGAGTAGCTAGAGCAATAATATCAGCATTTATTTTATTAGAAAAATTTAGAATTCCTTTTTCAATAGAAGAATCGTTATAAACGTTAATAGTGTAGTTTTTTAAATCATATTTTTTAATAAAGTTTTTAATGCGTTGGTTTGTTTCTTGTGTGTTCTCAAATTTTTGAGGTGTGTTAATCCTTAATAAATGAATTTTGCTATCAAAATTACTAGCAAATTCTAAAAAACGTTCAAAAGCTTGGTTTTTTTCTGGCTTAAAACTAGAAGCAAAAACAAAGTTTTTTGGATCAAAATTTTCTCCGTTCTTTTTAGTGGCTATAACGGGTATTTCAGAATTCCTTACAATTTTTTCAGTATTAGAACCGATAAGAATTTCTTCTAAATTAGTGTGCCCTTTGGCTCCCATAATAATGAGATCAACATTGTGTTTTTTTGCGTAGTCACAAATACCATCATAAGGGTTTTGAAAACGAATAGCGTGTTTAACAATTTCATTTCTTGAGAAAAATTGTTGTTTGTAATCAATAAGTCTGTCACGGACTTTTCTAATGTATAACATGCTTTCAGGGATGCTAAAGTTAGTTCCAGAGCCCATGTCAATAATTCCAGTAGGAAGCTCAACCATGTGTAAAAGGTGGACTTCGCTGTTAGCTTTTTCAGCTAGTTTCGATGCTAGTTTCGAAGCATACTCAGACGGCTTCGAAAAATCGGTGGGTACGAGTATTTTTTTCATAATAAGAAGATTTAAAGAGAGATAGTCTCTTAAATATACAAAAAATCAGCGTAAAAAGGAAAGATATTTGTGTGTTAATGAATAACTTACTATATTTGCAGCAAATTTATTAATCAGATAGATGAAGGGGACGAGAGTCCCCTCTTTTTATACCTAGTATGAATCAAGAACGAGTTAAAGAATTATTACAAGAAGCCTTACAAGAAAACGAGTCATTATATTTAATAGACTTACAGTTTTTGTCAGACAATAAAATAAAAGTAATAGTAGATGGGGATTCAGGTGTACCTTTAAGCGAATGTATTCGTGTCAGTAGAAAAATTGAGCACAATTTAGACAGAGAAGAAGAAGATTTTTCGTTAGAGGTAACTACACCAGATATTGCACGCCCGTTAACGGTGAAGCGTCAGTATAAAAAGAATATCAATAGAATTCTTGCTGTTAAAACAGTAACAGAAGAAGAATTCGAAGGAACGTTAACCGAAGTAACAGAAGACAACATTACGTTACATTGGAAAGCAAGAGAGCCTAAACCAGTAGGTAAAGGAAAGCATACGGTAGAAAAAACAAAAACACTAGCGTATGAAGATATTAAAGAAGCAAAAGTGAAGATCATATTTTAATTAGAGAATGAAATGGAAAATATTGCATTAATTGAATCATTTTCGGAGTTTAAAGATAATAAGAGCATAGACAGGGTAACCCTAATGTCTATCTTAGAAGAAGTATTTCGTGCAGCCTTAAAACGTAGGTTTGGGTCAGACGATAACTTTGATATCATCATCAACCCTGATAAAGGAGATTTAGAGATTTGGAGAAACCGTGTAGTTGTGGCTGATGGGATGTCTGAAGATGATAATGAGGAAATAGAACTTTCTGAAGCAAGAAAAATAGAACCAGATTTTGAAATTGGTGAAGACGTATCTGAAGAAGTTAAGTTAATTGATTTAGGAAGACGTGCTATTTTAGCATTACGCCAAAACTTAATTTCTAAAATACACGAGCACGATAGTACGAATGTATTTAAGCATTTTAAAGACTTAGAAGGAGAAATTTATAGCGCAGAAGTACATCATATTCGTCATAATGCTGTAATTTTGTTGGATGACGAAGGAAATGAGATTGTTTTACCAAAGAGTGAACAAATTCGTTCTGACTTCTTTAGAAAAGGAGATGCTGTTCGTGGAGTTATTAAATCAGTAGAATTAAGAGGTAACAAACCAGCAATTATATTGTCTAGAACTTCGCCTGCATTCTTAGTAAAGTTATTTGAACAAGAAATTCCTGAAGTTTTTGACGGTTTAATTACTATTGAAGGAGTAGCAAGAATACCAGGAGATAAAGCAAAGATCGCTGTAGATTCGTACGATGATAGAATTGATCCTGTTGGAGCTTGTGTTGGTGTAAAAGGTTCTCGTATTCACGGTATTGTTCGTGAATTAGGAAATGAAAACATTGATGTAATCAATTACACTAAGAACGAGCAATTATTCGTAGCAAGAGCATTAAGTCCTGCAAAAGTAACTTCTGTAGAGATTGAAATGTTTGACGAAGAGAAGAATGGTAAAAAAGGACGTGTAGAGGTTTTATTAAAACCAGAAGAAGTATCAAAAGCAATTGGTAGAGCTGGGGTTAATATTCGTTTAGCAAGTGAATTAACAGGTTACGAAATCGACGTTAAGAGAGAAGGAATCGAAGAAGAAGATGTAGAATTAACAGAATTCTCTGACGAAATCGAAGCTTGGGTAATTGAAGAATTCAAGAAAATAGGTTTAGATACGGCGAAGAGCGTTTTAGAAAAAGACGTATCAATGTTAGTACAAAGAACCGATTTAGAAGAAGAAACTATTTTAGATGTTCAACGAATTTTAAGAGAAGAATTCGAAGATTAACATATAAATAATAAAGAGGAAGCCAGTATCCTTTGTAGATTTGCTACATAAAATCTGGCAAAAAGTAGAAAAAAAGCATAACTATACGTTTTGCGTGTAAAGTGTGTTTTTTCAATAAAAAAGGATAAAACAATATATGGCTGAAGGCAAAAAATTAAGACTAAATAAGGTTTTAAGAGAATTAAACATTTCTTTAGATAGAGCTGTAGAACACTTGGCTAAAAATGGTCATGATATAGAAGCTCGCCCTACTACCAAAATATCAGACGAAGAATATCAAATTTTATTTGATGGATTCCAAACTGATAAATCTAAGAAGGTGGCCTCTAAAGAAGTTAGCGAAGAAAAGAGAAAAGAAAAAGAGGCAATTCGTCAGCAATTAGAAGAGGAGCAAGAAAAGAAGAGAATAGAAGAGGAAGCTAAAAAGCAAGAAGTTTTAAAAGCCAAAGCTGAAAAACTAGAGCTTAAAACAGTAGGTAAAATTGATGTTGAAACAGGAAAAGCTGTAGAAGACAAGGTAGAAGAGCCTGTAGTAGAAAAAGAGGTAGAAGCTCCTAAAAAAGAAGAACCTGTAGCTGTAGTAGAGGAAAAGGTTGAAGCTCCTAAGAAAGAAGAGCCTGTAAAGGTAGAAGAACCAGTTAAAGCTGAAGAAAAAAAGCCAGAGCCTCAAAAAGTAGAGAAGCCTAAAGAAGTGAAGCCAGTTGAAACTCCAAAAAAGGAGGTAAAAGCTGAAGAGCCTAAGCAAGAAAAGAAACCTGTTGAAAAAAAGGTTCAGGAAGTAAAGCAACCTGCAAAAGAGGTAGAAATTACTCCTGAAAATGCTGAAAAAATTAAAACTCAGTATAAGAAATTAGAAGGCCCTAACTTTACAGGTCAAAAAATTGATTTAAAACAATTTGAAAGACCTAAGAAGAAAAAGCCAGAAAATAAAGGTGCTGCTGCAAATGATGCAGATAAGAAGAAACGTAAAAGAATAAGCAAGCCTGCTGGAACAACAACAGGAGGTGGTAACAATGCATCAAGACCAAACCAAGGTCAAAATCGCGGAGGTCAGAATCGAGGTGGTCAAAACCGTGGTGGACAACGTGGTGCAAGAGGAAGACAAAATGTAGCTCCGAAAGAAGAGTTAACAGAAGCGCAAATCCAAAAGCAAGTTAGAGAAACCTTAGAAAAACTTCAAGGAAAATCTAAAAAAGGAAAAGGTGCCAAGTATCGTCGTGATAAGAGAGATGCTCACCGTCAACAATCAGAAGCAGATTTACAAGCAGCACAAGCAGAAAGTAAAGTATTAAAAGTTACTGAGTTTGTTACTGTTAGTGAAGTTGCAACGATGATGGATGTTCCTGTTACACAAATTATTTCTACCTGTATGATGTTAGGAATGATGGTAACAATGAACCAACGTTTAGATGCTGAAACTTTATCAATTGTTGCAGAAGAATTTAACTACACAGTAGAATTCGTTGGAGCAGAAGTAGAAGAAGCAATTGAAGAAGTAGAAGATAGTCCAGAAGATTTAATTACTCGTGCACCGATTGTAACCGTAATGGGTCACGTAGATCACGGTAAAACATCGTTATTAGATTATGTTCGTAAAGCCAATGTAATTGAAGGAGAATCTGGAGGAATTACACAGCATATCGGTGCATACTCTGTAAAAGTAGGAGATCAAAGAATTACATTCTTAGATACACCAGGTCACGAGGCCTTTACAGCAATGCGTGCTCGTGGAGCTCAAGTTACCGATTTAGTTATTATCGTAGTTGCTGCCGATGATGATGTAATGCCACAAACAAAAGAGGCAATTGCTCACGCACAAGCAGCAGGAGTACCAATTGTATTCGCGATTAACAAAATAGATAAGCCAAACGCAAATCCAGACAATATTAAAACACAACTTTCTTCTATGAACTTATTAGTAGAAGATTGGGGAGGTAACATTCAATCACAAGAAATTTCTGCTAAAACAGGACAAGGAGTTGATGATTTACTAGAAAAAGTATTGTTAGAAGCAGAAGTATTAGAGTTAAAAGCAAACCCTAATAAAAATGCTAACGGAGCAGTTGTTGAAGCTTTATTAGATAAAGGTAGAGGATATGTTTCTACGATTTTAGTACAAGCAGGTACCTTAAAAATTGGAGATTATATCTTAGCAGGAAAACATAGTGGTAAAGTAAGAGCTATGTTTGATGATAAAGGTAAAAAAGTAAAAGAAGCTGGACCTTCAATGCCTGTATCAATCCTAGGTTTAGATGGTGCGCCACAAGCAGGTGATAAGTTCAATGTATTTGATGATGAGCGAGAGGCAAAACAAATTGCTGCTAAACGTTCTCAATTACAACGTGAGCAATCTGTAAGAACTCAGAAAACATTAACATTAGCAGAGATTGGACGTCGTATTGCATTAGGAGACTTTAAAGAATTAAACATTATCTTAAAAGGAGATGTAGATGGTTCGGTAGAAGCCTTAACAGATTCGTTCCAAAAGTTATCTACTGAAGAAATTCAAGTAAATATTATCCATAAAGGAGTTGGAGCAATTACAGAGTCTGACGTATTATTAGCAACTGCATCTGATGCCATTATTGTTGGATTTAACGTACGTCCACAAGGAAATGCACGTACAGTAGCAGATAGAGAAGAAGTAGATATCAGAACATACTCTATTATCTACGATGCAATCAATGACTTGAAAGATGCAATGGAAGGTATGTTATCTCCTGAAATGAAAGAAGAAGTCCTTGGTAATGTTGAAATTAGAGAGGTTTATAAGATTTCTAAGGTTGGTAACATTGCAGGATGTATGGTTATGTCAGGTAAGATTACAAGAGATTCTAAAGTTCGTATTATTAGAGAAGGAATCGTTGTTCATGATGGTGAATTAACTTCGTTAAAACGTTTTAAAGACGATGTTAAAGAAGTAACTAAAGGATATGATTGTGGTCTTCAAATTAAAGGATATAACGACATTCAGGAAGGTGATGTTATAGAAGCTTACATTGAAGTAGCAGTGAAGAAAAAGCTTAAATAAAATAAGCAGTATATATAGAAAAGGGATGTCTTAATTGAACATCCCTTTTTTTGTTTATCAAGGAAAATGAATCTTCAATTTGACGTTTTTTGAGAAATTTTATATTTGCGAATTTGCTAATAAGCAAATGAACTAGTTGTCTCAGAAGTGATGTTTAAAGGGTTTAAGTACTTGCAATACAGTGTTTAAAAATATTTTTGATTCTATAGTGAAAATTATATATTGGGTATCGTTAAAAAACCCTTCAATTTGTTATTAAAATAGCAAAAAATTAACAACTTCTTTTTTAAAGTTTTGTTTCTCGTTTTTTAACAAAACAAAAGACACTTTAAGTGTTACAAATAACTAATTTTTTAAATTTTCACAACATGAAAAGAATTTTTCTTACCATGGCAATTGCCGCTGGAATTTTAGTGGGTTGTCAAAACAATGAACAAAATCCTAATTCAGAACCAGAATTAGAAGCAATTTCTTTACAAAAAGCAGAAAAACAATGTTTTACTAACGATGTTTTAGAAGCAAATATGGCAATGGATCCTAGCCTAAAAGGTAAAATGGAAAATATTGAAAGCTTTACAACTAATTATCTTGAAAAAATAGCAAAAGGAGAAGTTCAGGCTAGATTAGTAAACGGAAAAATCCAAATTCCAGTTGTTTATCACGTAATTTATCGTCAAGAAAGTGAAAACTTATCATTATCTGTTTTACAAGATCAGATTGCTGCGTTAAATGAAGATTTTAACATGCAAAACCCTAACAGGGGAGCAATGCCAGCTGAATTTGCAGGTGTAGAAGCAAATGTTAACATCGATTTTGTTATCGAAGATGTAATTAGAGTTAAAAACAAAAAGAAAAGAAGATGGAGTCCAGATGATTCAATGAAGTTTTCTTCTAGAGGAGGTAGTGATGTAGTAAATCCACAAGAATTCTTAAATATTTGGATTGTAAACTACATGCCATACCAAACAGGTCAAATTTTAGGATATGCACAATTTCCAGGTGGTAGTTGGTCTACTGATGGTGTAGTTTTAGCGCATCAATTTGTAGGTCGTAACCAAAGAACTGCAACACATGAAGTTGGTCACTACTTAAATTTACGTCACATTTGGGGTGATGGCGGATGTGGTGCTAGCGATTTCGTTGCTGATACTCCAGATGCTGATGGGAATAGTAGAGGATGTCCTACCTATCCAGTGATTGAGTGTGGAAGTGCTAATATGACTATGAATTTTATGGATTATTCTGATGATACTTGTATGTATATGTTTACAGAAGGTCAGAAAGCTAGAATGGATGCGGTTTTCGCTCCAGGAGGATTTAGAGCTACAATGGCAGACTAATCAAAACTCATACGAATTTCATATATAAAGACGTTCTTTACTTAAAGAGCGTCTTTTTATTATAATTATAAAAACTAAGAATACATGAAATATCTAAAAGTAATAGCTCCAGCGGTATTTTTTTTGATGATGAACTGTGCAGCACAAAACACTTCTAAAAACTTTGATATGATCGCTTATGAAGCTCAAACAAGAGGAAGTTTAATACAAATAACTGTTGATGATAATAAGGTAACTTATAAAACTAATCAAGAAGAAGGAACAAAGGAAATTTCAAAAGAACAACTCGAAGAATTAAAAAAAGTAATAGATGAGTTAAACTTAGAAGAAATAGGAAGTTTAACTGCACCGAGTGAAAAAAGAATTACTGATGGAGCTTTACATGCAGAATTCACCATAAAAATAGGAGATAAGGAATATAAATCAATTACGTTTGATGCTGGGAATCCTCCAACGGAATTAAAGAAGTTAGAAGGTTTACTTTACAGTATTTCTAATATAAAGGAATAAAAAAAACCGAGCAATTTGCTCGGTTTTTAGTTTTATAATGCTTGACTATTACAATCCAGCTTGTCTCCAAGACCAAGTTGAGATATCAACTTTAGTTCCTGTTTTATAATCAGCAGTAGTTGAAGCGTCAGCTCCATCTATTTGAACGTTAGATAAAGCACCACCGTCTACCATGTCGATATTTTTATCATATCCTTCTAACCAAATGTTAGTAATAGTAGCTCCAGAAGTCTTTTTAAACTGTAATGCAGTACCACCAACAGTAGAGATTGCAGTTAAGTTTTCGAATTGTGGATTGTTATTTACTTTGTCACCTTCAAAAGCAGTTGAAAAACCAGAAATAGTGTGAGAAATGTAAGTGTTTGTTACTTTTCCGTTCCATCCTTCTGTCCAGTCTACTGAATCATCTTCGTTGTTTTCTAAGTATAAATTTGTAGCAGAAACAGTTCCTCCAAAAAACTCTACACCGTCATCAGCTCCGTTAATAACCGCGATGTTATTAACCGTTGTACCAGAACCAACAGAATAGAATGAAACTCCGTTATATTGAGAATCGATGTTAATTTGCGCACCAGTTCCTTTAATTACTAAGTATTCAATAGAACCTGAGTTATCTGTGTCATCAGAACCACCGTAGATAAATCCACCTACTTCAGCAGTTACACCAACACCGGCACTTGTAGTAGCTTTACCACAAATAGTTAAACCACCCCAGTCACCTGGTTGTCCGTTAGCAGAAGTCATCACTACAGGAGCTTCAGCAGTACCATTTACGTTAATTTTACCACCTTGTAAAACAGCTATATATACATCTGTTCCTTTAGGATCAACGATAATTTTTGTGCCAGCTTCTATATTTAAAGTAGCTCCGTCTTTTACAATATAAGATCCTGTTAAGTTATAAGTCTTATCAGCAGTTAATGTTACATTACCAGTAACCTCACCTACTAAAGGAGTAATTTCAACAATTTCTCCGTTAATGAAAGACCAAGAAGAAATATCAACTTTAGTACCAGCAGTATACTCAGCATCTACTTGTGCAGCTTCACCATCGATAATAACGTTTGCTAAAGGCCCGTTATCTTTCATATCAATGTTTTTGTCGTATCCTTCAATATGTAAGTTTGTAATTGTAGCACCAGATTGCTTTTTAAATTGTAAAGCAGTACCACCTACAATAGACTTAGCTGTTAAGTTAATTAACTTAGGGTTTTTGTTGTCTTTGTCAGCTTCTACTACTGTAGAAAAACCAGCTTTAGTATTTATTACATAAGAATTTTCAACAGTACCATTCCATCCTTCTGTCCAATCGATAGCATCATCTTCTAAGTTTTCTAAGTAGATGTTTTTAGCTGAAACTGTTCCTCCGAAGAATTCAACTCCGTCATCAGCTCCGTCAAAAACAGCAATGTTTTCAACAGTAGTACCAGATCCTACAGCATAGAAAGAAACTCCGTTATACTGAGATTCAGTGTTAATTTGAGCACCAGTACCTTTAATTACCAAGTTTTTGATAACACCTGAATTATCATCATCTTGAGTACCACCATAGATGAATCCACCAACTTCAGCAGTAACGTTAGTTCCTGCGGTAGTAGTAGCTTTACCACAGATTGTTAATCCACCCCAGTCTCCTGGTTGTCCTTCAGAAGAACTCATAACTACAGGGCTAGAGTTTGTACCGTTAATATTGATTTTACCACCTTGTAAAACTGCGATATATACATCAGTTCCTTTAGCGTCTGCAACAATACTAGTTCCTGCAGGAATAGTTAATGTAGCACCATCTTTAATAATGAATGAGCTAGTTAATGCGTATGAAGTATTTGTTAATGTAAAATCTTCAGCTAATTCACCACTCATAATTCCGTTTTGTAATTTTTCTACAACATCAGAAACATCTGGAGGTAAAATCGCAGGATCATCACTACCACAACTTGTAAAAGTTAAAGCTGCTACAGATAAAGCTGCTATACTTAATAATTTAAAAGGTCTTTTCATTTTTTTTATTTCTTTGTTTAATTTTCGTTAGGCAAATTAATAACCTTTGTTTTTCGTTTCTTTTAATAGAATATTAATTGATTGTTATATAAAACAAGTAATATTAAATTAGGGTTAACTACTAGAAAGTATAGTTTAAGTTTAAAGTAAGTTGTCTTCCTTTTTTGTACGATAATACAGTTTCGTTAGTTTCAATTAATGTATTAAGGTTTCTAACTAATTGAGTTTGTTCAATTTTAGGGTCTAATAAGTTTTTACCAACTAACTTCACAGTAAACCCTTTGAAAATTTGTTTGCTAACAACAAGATCAAGAGTTACGAATCCTTTTTCAATGATTTCATCATTGTAAAGTGTTGCACTGTTATCAAAATCTTCTGGAGCACCTAACGCATAGATTTTATCAGAAGCATAGTTACCTGTTAATGTAGCAGAAAACGCATTTTCTTTATGATCAGAATAGCTTAAAGATCCGTTAATGATAAAATCAGAAGCTCCTTGTAATTCAGATTCAGATTTTCCTTTGAATTGATACTTAGGAAATAAATCTTGGTTAAACCACATTTTAGTTAAGTTCGCTGTAGCATTTAATATAGCTTTATCATCTTCATTTTTTATGATATCTAATCTACCTTCAAGCTCAAAACCTAATATATCAGCTTGATCTCCTGTGTTAAAGAATTTGAAATAACCTGAAGAACCTTGGTCTTGTGTTAAGTTAATAGGGTTATTAATTTGTTTATAGAAAGCTGTTGCAGATAATAATTGACTTCTACTAGGGAAAAATTCCCATTTTAAATCAATATTATAAACATCAGATTTTTCTAAGTCTTCGTTACCACCAATTACACGACCTGTAGGAGAAACATACTCAAAAGGAGATAATTCTTTAAATTCAGGTAAAGTTTGTGTTACACTAGATGCAAAACGGATAAAGTTTCTATCGTTTAATTCATACTTTAAGTTTACACTTGGGTATAAGCTTTGATATGTCTTGTTTGTTGATCCAAATCTACCCGGACGGTTTCCTACATTCCAAGCCATATCTATTTCATCTCTTTCAAAACGTAAACCAATGTTACCAGATAAATTATTATCAAATTTAAAATCAAAGTTCGTATAAGCTGCTAAAGCTAATAATTCACCTTTATATAAATCTGGTTGTTGCTCTCTTAATATTAAACCAGAGTTTGTTCCTTGTTGTAAAGTTTCTGAAATCTGATCAACAGAAGGAGCCGTGAAATCTTTAGCTCTGAATCCTACGAATAAAGAGTTAAAAGTTCTTTCTTTTTTACGGAAGTTTAATCCGTAGTTTAATTTATATGGCTTGTCTTCGTACTCATCAGCAGTATGACCTAATGACCATTGGTTTTCAATTAAAGCATTGTATTCAGTATCTTCAATTTTCTGAGAAGATTTTCTTTGTTGGTAATCTCCAACGTGTGCAAACTGGATTAAAGGACTAGAATTAATATCTAAAATATTTACTTCGTTTCTAATACGGTTTGGTTCTTCTGCTAATACAAAGTTATATCCAGCAGCCCAATTTAATTGATTGTTTTTGTTCCATTTGTGTTCACCCATTAACTGGTTAACAAACATAGTAGTTTGTTTAAAGTTTTGGTCTCTCACAAACGCCCCATTTTCTTGTGGATCTTGGTCGAATACATAACCTTCACCATTTCTACCTTGTTCGTATAATCCGTCTTCACCTTTGTTTACAAATAAAGTATTATACTTTAATTTGTTGTTGTCATTTAATTTTAAATCAACTCTAACATAACCTGTAGAGTTTGTTTTCGCGATAAAGTTTTCAACATCAGTAAATGAATTATTTAATACGTTTGATCTATAAGATTTAAAAATACCATTTCTGTATTCTGAAGACTTAGAGTGAGATGCAGAAGCTAATATTTTCCACTCTTTATTAAATAAGTTAAATCTTTTTGCTCCTGATAATGAAACTCCATAGTTAATAGGTGTTTCAGCTTTCTTAGTATCCCATCCTTGGAAAGTCATTAGGTTTTGAAGCGCAAATTGTTTTTTGTGGAACCCAAAAGTTACATCATCACTTATAATAGTTTGTCTGAAGTTGTCTACCTCGATAGCATTTGTGTTAACACCACCATTTACGCCAATAGAAAACATATCTTTTGTGTATTCTTTAGAAGAAATATCAACATTTCCTGAGGCTTGATCAGCGTAACTTGAAGTAGCGTATGTTTTACTAATTCCTACATTTTGAATAACATTAGTACTGAATAAACTTAAGTTAACGTTTTTGTTACTTACATCATCAGAAGGAATTGGTAAGCCGTTCATCGTTGTAGATAAATATCTATCACCTAAACCACGAATGTATATGTCTCCAGACCCTTCACTTTTGTTAACACCAGAAATTTTGGTAGTGGCAGCTGCTGCATCAGAAACACCTTTTTGAGCTAATTCTTGAGCACCAATGCTTTCTTTAATTATAGTAGCTTTCTTTTGTTCTAATAGTAAAGCACTAGATTTCTCTCTACTAACAGTTGCATTAATTTTTACTTCATCTAAGGCAACTCCTTGATTAGCTCCTATTTCTTGGTTTACTACAAGTGTTTCGTTAGCTTTAACAACTATAGCTTTTTCTTCAGTTTGGTATCCTACGAAACTAAAAACAATAGTTTGATTTCCTGCTGGAACACTTAAGGTATATTTACCTTCCATATCGGTAGTAGCACCAATAGATGTTCCTTTAATAAAAACATTAGCAAAAGGCAATGCTTCACCGCTCATTTCTTTGTCAGTAACTGTACCAGTAACAGTACCTTTGCTTTGAGAAAATGCTAAATTACATAAGCTTAAAAAAGCTATAAATAATATTTTTTTCATTCTAATCTTTGAATTCTGTTTATTTATGGCGCAAAATTCAAGTTAAACAGTAAAGCTAATGTTATGTAGGAATTACTTTTGTATTATTAGAATGTTGATTTAATGTTAATCAAATAGCTATATGTTACGTGAATGTTAATTACTCGTAAACTTTACACCAAAAACGAAGGTTCTTGGGGTGGCTGGACCAAAAATAAAGTTGCTATCCCTGTCTTTTCCTGTATCAAATACACTTTGATAATCGTCTAAAATGTTCTTAATGCCTAGATTAAGCTCTATATTAGTGTTAAGTTTTTCTACATTAAAAGTATAACTAGTGTTAACACCTAAGTTAAAAAATGAAGGTGAGCTAAAATATTCACCAATATTTTCATTGTTATCTGTTGGAGGGTTGAAATCAGGATTAGGTATAATGTGTAAAACATCCATTTGTCCTGTGTATACTAAATTTAAAGCAGTTTTAAATTTTTGATTAGGGGTATAGGTAGCTGTAGCGTACCCGTAAGTTGTGGGTGTTCGTAAAAACTCTCTTTTAGGTGATAGATTGTGAAAATTATCAACAGCTGTATCAAATTTACTAGATTGATACGTGAACCCTGCGTCTAACTGTAAAATTCCATCATAATTTAAACGGGTTTCTAAAGTAATTCCTTGCACAACAGCTCCATCTCCATTTCTTTTTTCAAAAATTTCCCCAAAATCATCTTTATCTGTAGCTTCTAAATAAAAAGCATCATTTAAATTGGTGTAAAAACTCTCAATGGTAAAACCATATATATAATGTTCTGTAGGTTTGTCGTAATTAAAGGAAAGGGTATAACTATTAGAACGTTCTCTTTTTAAATCATCAGCTAATACAACTCGTGATACTCCTCCACCAGCAAAAGCAATGTGTAAATCGGTGTCAAAAGCTTGCGGAGCCCTAAAACCAGTACCCCAAGTTCCTCTGATTTGAGTGTTTTCAAATGGTTTGAATAATAATGATACTCTCGGACTCGCAACATTGTTAGTAATGTTTTTTTGAGTACCATCTGTTTTAAGTGTGTTTAACGTATGGTTGTCGTATCGTATTCCTGATAATAAGTTCCACTTATCTGAAATTTCCCAATCACTTTGAAAAAAGAATCCGTAGTTTTTAGTAAGTTGATCTACTTTGTACTGGTATGCATCAATAACATCAAAAACATCGTCTTGTACAAATTCACTTCCTAGTGTAAGTACGTTGTTACCTCCAAGAAATTCTTCTAATTTATGGTTGAATTGTAGTCCTCCTTGAAAGGTGGTTGTGGTTGAATTTCCATACGGGGGATTTGCTAAATGTGCTGTGTCTTCAGTAGTGCCAATATCTGGACGAATACCTGTATAATGTTCTCTTCCGGTATATTGTGTAGCAAAATAGGTGATGATTGAACTTTTATCATCGTTAAAATTAATTTGATAATCAACATTTCCTACATACACATCGTGTACACGTTCTTCAGATTGCATTGCAAAATGCGGAGCATTATCAATCATTTCTCCACCATAACGATACTCATTCATTTTACTGAAGTTGACTTCTATTTTTTGGTTTTCAGTTGGAAGGAAGAATAGGTTTGTTCCAAATGAGTTGTTCTTTAACTCAGGAAGTTCAGAAAAGTTATCACCATTAGCATCATACATGGCTCTTCTTCGGTTGTTGATAAAAAATGAAGCACCTGCATTTCTGTCTTCATTAATTATGGTTGCATTTCCAGTAATAATATGGTCAGAAACTCCTTTTACGTTCTGATAAGTATACCCCATACTATAATTGTTCTTTTTTGGAATTTTGGTAATAACGTTTACTGTTCCTCCAATCGCACTTGAACCATATAAAGCGGAACCTCCACCGCGAACTACCTCGATGCGCTCAATCATGTTGGTAGGTACTTGCTCCAATCCGTATAAACCAGTTAGAGGACTAAAAATAGGACGACCATTAATTAATATTTGTGAATATCCGCCAGCTAAACCATTCATACGAAGTTGTGTGTAGTTGCAAGTTTGACAGTCGGTTTCTACACGTAAACCTGTTTGAAATTTCAATCCTTCAGATAAATTACATGCCTGTACATCTGCTAATGTTTGACTATTGATAACATTTACAATCACAGGGCTATTCGTTCTACGTTTATCTGTGCGTGTTCCCGTAATGGTTACTTGGTCTAAAATTTCTGCAGTTTCAGTCAATATAAAATTAACTGTTTTTTCTTCGGAAGAGTTTAAGGTTACTGTTTTTCTTTCAGGTAAAAAACCTACGGAAGATGCAACCAAAACAAATTTACGCTTTGTGGTTTTTAACTCGTAGTTTCCATATTCATCAGTAGTTGTTCCTTTTTCAGTTCCTTTTATAAATACACTAGCAAATGGTACTATATCGCCTGATGATGTGCTAACTTTTCCTTTAATAGTTTGTCCGATAGCAATATTAGCTAGTAATAGAATTGTAAAAGCAACTAGATTTTTCATCTTGAAAATAGTTTGTTATAGTGGTTTCTAAATAAATTTCATGCAAATATAAATATATTTTTAGGTTAGTCTAAAAATATATTTGATTAAACTAAAATTTATATATTTGTGCATCTAAAAAAGAATATGATGTTTAGTCAATCTGAAGAAAACTATATAAAAACGATCTATCATTTAGAAGCTGATTTTAAAAAAGGAATCAGTACAAATGCTATAGCAAAAAAGTTAGATACTAAAGCGTCATCGGTAACAGATATGATTAAGAAACTATCTGAAAAAGATGTTGTGACTTATAAAAAATATCAAGGAGTAACCTTGACTGATTTTGGAAAAAAAACAGCAGCTAATATTGTTCGTAAGCATCGATTATGGGAAGTTTTTTTAGTAGATAAATTAAATTTTTCTTGGGATGAGGTACATGAGGTGGCAGAACAGCTTGAGCATATTAAGTCTCCGAAATTAATCAATGAGCTAGATGCTTTTTTAGAGTATCCTAAGAGAGATCCACACGGAGATCCTATTCCAGATAAAGAAGGTAACTTACAGGTAATAGAAAAAAGTTTATTATCAACGTTGAAGGAAAATGAAATAGGAGTTTGTGTAGGAGTTGATGACAGTTCTTCAGAATTTCTGCGCTTTTTAGATAAACAAGGAGTTGCTTTGGGAAAACAAATAAAGGTGATAGAAAAAGAACCTTTTGATGGTTCTCTGGTTATAGAAATGGATGGAAAAACACTGTCTGTTTCAAATAAAATAGCAAGTAACTTATATATTCAAAAATCACGTTAAACAACTAACAAGAGATAGTATTATAGATGGATTTATTTAATCAATTAGTAGAATTTGGTAAGGAACACCCAATTCAAGCAGCATTATATGCGTCGCTTTTTACCTGGGGATTAACAGCTTTAGGAGCTAGTTTAGTGTTCTTTTTCAAAAAGATGAACCGAGCAGTTTTAGATGGAATGCTAGGGTTTACAGGAGGGGTAATGGTTGCAGCGAGTTTTTGGAGTTTGTTATCGCCAGCAATTGATAATAGTCCAGGGGAAGGGTTCGTAAAAGTAATTCCATCAGCAATTGGATTCGCTTTAGGGGCTTTAGCATTATTCGGAATGGATAAATTATTACCACACTTACATATTAATTTTAAAGAGCATGAAGTTGAAGGTGTTAAGACGAGCTGGCATAAAACAACTTTGTTAGTTTTAGCAATAACCTTACATAACATCCCGGAAGGATTAGCAGTAGGAGTTTTGTTTGGAGCAGCATCAACAATGGTAGGAGTAGAGCAAACTGAAATGATAATTGCAGCAATTTCATTGGCAATCGGTATAGGAATACAAAATTTTCCAGAAGGATTTGCAGTGGCAATGCCGCTTCGTAGACAAGGAGTAAGTCGTTTTAAAAGTTTTTGGTATGGTCAAATGTCGGCAATTGTAGAGCCAATGGCAGCTGTTTTAGGTGCGATAGCGGTATCATTTTTTACGCCAATTTTACCATATGCTTTAGCGTTTGCTGCAGGAGCAATGATTTTTGTAGTAGTAGAAGAGGTAATTCCTGAAACTCAACGAGATAAATATACAGATATTGCTACACTCGGTTTCATCGGTGGATTCATTGTTATGATGTCGTTAGATGTTGGTCTTGGCTAGAGTGTAAACTATTTTAATAAGTATAAAATTGTGATTCCTGCGAAAGCGGGAATCTTTTTTTTGGTTAAATTGCTAGCTCAATTATATTTTCATTTTGTTGCAAAATCCATCAAATTTTCAGGTATATAACGCTTCGGCAGGTAGCGGTAAAACATTCACTTTAGTAAAAGAGTATCTAAAAGTTTTACTGCAATCTGAAGATATTTTCCGTTTTCAAAAAATATTGGCAATTACATTCACCAACAAAGCTGCCGGTGAAATGAAAGAGCGTGTGTTGCAAAACTTAGAAGTTTTTTCAGAAGGAGAAAATAACGATTTGTTAGAGGTAATTTTGAAGGAAACTTCGCTTGACAGAACTGTTGTTAAAGAGCGAAGCAAAAAAATATTAGATGAAATTCTTCGGAATTATGCCGCGTTTTCAATCACTACAATTGATAGTTTTACGCATAAAATCATCAAGAGTTTCGCATACGATTTGGGGCTGCCACTTAACTTTGAAGTTGAGATGGATGCGGCTTCATTGTTGAATGAAGCAGTAGATGTACTCATTTCAAAAATTGGAACCGATGAAGCGTTAACAAAGTTATTGATTGATTTTTCATTAGATAAAGCTGATGACGATAAATCGTGGGATATTTCTCGTGAGCTAAATGAGTTTTCAAAAATATTGCTGAATGAAGATGATACGAAACATTTTAGAAAATTAGCCGATAAACAACTCGCTGATTTTACCAATTTAAAAGCGAAGTTGTCTAAACATCAAAAAGAGATAAAAAAACGTTGGAAAGAAATTGGGGAGAAGGCATTAAAAATGATTGAAAGTATGCAGTTGGCGCATAATGATTTTTATCGTTCAATGCTGCCTAATCATTTTTTAGCGTTATCTCAAAATCCTGAAAAAGCGAAGTTTTTTGACGAAAGTGCTCTTCGAGAACGAATTGAAGAAAAAAATTTTTATGCCAAGTCAAAGTCAGAGGATATAAAAGCTGCTATCGAAGGAATTTTGCCGGAGTTACTTCAACTGTATATGGAGTCGGAAAAATTGTATCAGCAATTTTTGATGAATAATTTGGCGTTAAAAAGCATCATTCCACTGGCGGTTTTAAACAATATTAATCAAGAACTTTCACATTTAAAAGAAGAAAATAACTTACGGCTAAACGCAGAGTTCAATCAGTTGATTTCTGATAATATTAAAGATCAACCAGCGCCATTTATTTACGAACGTATTGGGCAACGATTCATGCATTATTTTATTGATGAAATGCAAGATACTTCCACTTTACAATGGCAAAATTTAATTCCGCTGATTGATAATGCGCTGGCACAAGAAAACAGTAATTTGTTGTTGGTGGGTGATGGTAAACAGGCTATTTATCGCTGGCGAGGAGGAAAATCGGAACAGTTTATAGGCTTGGGATCAGAGAAAGACAATCCATTTCATATTTCGAAAGAAGTAAAAACTTTAGAAACTAATTTTAGGAGTTATGCTGAGGTAATAAATTTTAACAATCAGTTTTTTCAACATACAGCAAATTTCTTGCAAAATGAATCCTACAAACAATTGTTTATTGATGGAAATAAGCAGTTAGAAAACTCTAAAAAAGGAGGTTGTGTATCGCTGACTTTTTTAGAAAAGGAAGAAGATAAAGAAGATGAACAGATAAAATATCCGAAGAAAGTTCTAGAGCTTGTCAAAAGATTAGAAAAAGAGTTTTTGCTAAATGAAATTTGTATTCTGGTTCGAAAAAAGAAAGATGGAATTGCTGTGGCAAATTACTTGTCAGAAAATGGAGTTGATATCATTTCTTCAGAAACCTTATTGTTAGAAAATAGTTCTAAAGTAAAGTTTATCATGGATGTTTTACAGGTAATTCAACATCCGAATGATAAAGAAACATGCTTAGAAATGCTCTATTTTTTACAAGAGCATTTAAAAGTTACAGAAGATAAACATTCGTTTATTGCCGAGTCGATTAGTCAACCTAACGAAACCTTTTTTCAACAGTTAAAAAACTACGGAACTTCTTTTGAATTATCAACTTTTCATCAGCTACCTTTTTATGAAAAGGTAGAAGAAATTATTCGAGGTTTCCAACTGATTACTTCTTCTGATGCCTATGTGCAATTTTTCTTAGATGTAGTATTAGAACAACAGCGAAGAGGAACGAGTATTCAAGAGTTTTTAGATTTTTGGTCAGATAAAAAAGATAAGCTGAGTATAGTGGCTCCAGAGAGCGGAAATGCGGTGCAAGTGATGACGATACACAAATCAAAAGGATTGGAATTCCCGGTGGTAATTTTTCCCTATGATTTAGATGTGTATCGACAAGTCAACCCGAAAGTTTGGTTAGATGAGTTGCCCGATAATTTTGATGGATTTAAGGAATTATTAGTTCCTTTTAATAAAGATTTGAACTATGTAAACGACCGCGGTTCGGAGATTTATCAGCAGCAGCGAGAGGAGTTAGAGTTAGATAATTTTAACTTGTTATATGTTGCACTAACAAGAGCGGTAGAACAGTTACATGTTATAACCGAAAAGAAAATTTCTTCGAAAGGAGAAGAGAATACGAATTTTTACTCAGGGGTTTTTATTAATTATTTAAAAGCTCAAAATTTATGGAGTGATGACCAGCTAGAATATACTATTGGTGCTCCTGAAAGAGTAAGTGAATCTAAAAAACAGAATAGCGAAACTGAAATTCAAGAAACGTTTATTTCTACTCCTTGGCAAGAACACAATATTCAAATGTTGGCTAGTGCTTCTAAATTATGGGACACCGAACAAGGAAAAGCTATTGAGTTTGGTAATTTAATCCATGAAATGATGGCGGAAGTAACCACTAAAGAGGATATTAATGAAGTAGTACTTCGATATGAACAGCAAGGAATTCTTCCGAAAGAAAAAACAGAAGAAATAACTAAAAAGATTCAACAAATTACAAATCATCCATTGTTACAAGATTATTTTTCGGATGAGGTAACTGTATTCAATGAACGCGAAATTGTAGATGTTGATGGTCAAATTGTAATTCCAGACCGATTGGTGTTTAATCAAGATAATGAAGTAGTAATTATCGATTATAAAACAGGGAAGCCTTCCAAAGTATATCATCAACAATTATTAAGGTACGCGAGAGTATTACAAACGATGAATTTTAAAGTTCAGAAGAAACTCCTCATATATATTGATGAAGAAATTTTGGTTGAAGAAGTTTAAAACCTAACTTTGACCTTTTATAGCAAACAACTTTCAAACATAAATTATGTACGGAAAAATTAAAGAACAATTACAACAAGAAATTCAGGATATTAAAGATGCTGGATTATATAAATCAGAGCGCATTATTACTTCGTCGCAAGATGCGGTTATTAAAATCTCTACGGGAGAAGAGGTAATTAACTTTTGTGCAAATAATTACCTAGGGTTGTCGAATAATCCAGAAGTAATTCAAGCAGCAAAAGATGTTATGGATACTCATGGTTTTGGAATGTCGTCTGTACGTTTCATTTGTGGTACGCAAGATATTCATAAGCAATTAGAAAAAAAGATTGCAGATTTTTATACTACGGAAGACACTATATTATACGCAGCAGCTTTTGATGCGAATGGTGGTGTTTTCGAACCATTATTAACAAGTGAAGACGCTATTATTTCTGATAGTTTAAACCATGCATCTATTATTGACGGAGTGCGTTTGTGTAAAGCAGCTCGTTACCGTTATAATAATAATGATATGGCTTCATTAGAAGAGCAATTAATTGAAGCGAATAAGAAAGGTCACCGCTTTAAAATTATTGTAACTGATGGAGTCTTCTCTATGGACGGAATCGTAGCGAAGTTAGATGAGATTTGTGATTTAGCTGATAAGTACGATGCAATGGTTATGGTAGATGAATGTCATGCAGCAGGATTTATAGGAAAAACTGGTAGAGGTACAGTAGAACTTAAAAATGTAATGGATCGTGTTGATATCGTTACCGGAACTTTAGGAAAAGCTCTTGGAGGTGCCATGGGAGGATATACAACGGGTAAAAAAGAAATTATTGAAATTTTACGCCAACGTTCTCGTCCGTATTTATTCTCAAACTCATTAGCACCAGCTATTGTTGGAGCTTCTTTAAAAGTGTTTGATTTGTTATCAAATGATACATCGTTAAGAGACAAGTTAGAGTGGAATACGAATTATTTCCGTACAGAAATGGAAAAAGCAGGTTTTGATTTAGTGGGAGCTGATGCTGCTATTGTACCTGTAATGTTATACGATGCTAAGTTGTCGCAAGTAATGGCAAATAAGTTATTAGAAGAAGGTATATATGTAATCGGATTCTTTTATCCAGTAGTGCCAAAAGAACAAGCAAGAATTCGAGTACAGTTATCAGCAGCTCATGAAAAAGAGCACTTAGATAAGGCAATAAACGCATTTATCAAGGTTGGGAAAGAACTGAAAGTGATATAAATTAGTCGTTCAAAAACTTGCATTTGTTGTAAGTTTTTGTAGATTTGTTTTTGTAAATAAGTTTTAACAACTTACATTTGCGAATATATAAACGAACTTTTAATTTAAATTTTTAATAATGAAACAATTAAAATTAGCTGTGATGGCTTTATTTGCGTTTGCTGCTGTAAACGTTAGCGCACAGGATTCGAACAATCCTTGGGCAGTTGGTTTTGGAGTTAACGTTGTTGACTTTAAAGTGCCTACAGATTTTAGTGATGTAGCCAATGACTATGTTGGTACAAGTGACTGGAATATCTTACCTTCAATTTCAAGAGTAACTGTTGATAGATACTTAAATGATGGTTTTACATTACAGTTAGCAGGATCATTGAATAAAATCAAGACTGTTTATTCAAAAGATGATTTTGATATGCTTTATTGGTCGGTAGATGCTAACGTTAAGTATGACTTAAATAACTTATTTGGAGAAACTGGATGGTTTGATCCATATATCTATGTAGGTGGGGGTTATACTTCAGTAGACGATGAAGGAGAAGGAATGTTAAATGGAGGTTTAGGGTTTAATACTTGGTTTAATGATAACTTAGGTTTAAACTTCCAGTCAGGATATAAGCAAGAATTTGCTGACAAGGTAATGAACCACTTCCAACACTCTGCTGGTTTAGTGTTCAGATTTGGAGGAAAAGATACTGATGGAGATGGTATCTATGACAAAGATGATGCATGTCCAGAAGTTGCTGGTTTAAAAGAATTCAACGGATGTCCTGATACAGACGGAGACGGAATCAAAGATTCTGACGATGCATGTCCAGAAGTAGCTGGTTTAGCTGCTTTAAACGGGTGTCCTGATGCAGATGGAGATGGTATCGCTGATAAAGATGATGCTTGTCCAACTGAAAAAGGAACTAAAGCTAACAACGGATGTCCTGATGCTGACGGAGACGGTGTTGTAGATGGAAAAGATAAGTGTCCTAACACTGCTGGTCCAGCTGAAAACAACGGATGTCCTTGGCCAGATACTGATGGAGACGGAGTATTAGACAAAGACGATAAGTGTCCAAACGAAGCTGGTGTAGCATCTAACAACGGATGTCCAGAAGTAGTAATCAAAGAAGAGGCTGTTAAGCAATTAAACGAGTTTGCAAGAGCTATCTACTTTAACTCAGGAAAATCTACTTTTAGAACTGGAGTTACTGGTAAATTAGATTTAATCGCTGGAATTATGAAGGAGTACCCTAAAGCTAACTTTAGTGTTCAAGGACATACAGATAGCCAAGGTCCTAGCGCTAGTAACCAAAAATTATCTGAAAGAAGAGCTAAGGCTGTTTTAGATTATTTAGTTGCTAAAGGTGGAATTTCTGCTGATAGATTAACTTCTGCAGGTTTTGGTGAAGATTATCCAATCGCTGATAACAAAACTAGAGCTGGTAGAGCTGAAAACAGACGTGTTGAGATTAAATTAGTAAAGTAATTTAATTACAATTATAACATCAATAAAGGCCTCACATTAGTGAGGCTTTTTTTTTATAGAAAAATACTCCGAAAGGTTTTTTAAATTCCACTAAAAAAATTACCTTTGCACCTTGAAAAAATGAGTTAAAACTCATATAGTAAATAATATAACTTTAATTACATATAGTAATGTCTACAATAACAGGTAAAGTTTCTCAAATTATTGGTCCAGTAATCGATGTTGAGTTTAATACAGAAAATGCTGAATTACCAAAGATTTATGATTCATTAGAAATTAAAAAAGCAGACGGTTCAACTTTAGTTTTAGAAGTTCAACAACATATTGGTGAAGATACAGTTCGTACTATTTCTATGGATGCAACTGATGGTTTACAAAGAGGGCAAGAAGTAATTGCTACAGGTAACCCAATTCAAATGCCAATAGGAAGTGATATCTACGGTCGTTTATTTAATGTAACAGGTGATGCAATTGATGGATTAGGGAATTTACCTAAAGAAGGTGAAGCTGGTTTGCCAATTCACCGTCAAGCACCAAAATTTGAAGAATTATCAACTTCTACCGAAGTATTATTTACAGGAATTAAAGTAATTGATTTAATTGAACCTTATGCAAAAGGAGGTAAAATTGGATTGTTTGGAGGTGCAGGAGTAGGAAAAACAGTATTAATTCAGGAGTTAATTAACAACATCGCAAAAGGACACGGAGGTTTATCTGTATTCGCAGGTGTAGGTGAAAGAACTCGTGAAGGAAACGATTTATTACGTGAGATGTTAGAATCAGGAATTATCAAGTATGGTGATGATTTCATGCACTCTATGGAAGATGGAGGATGGGATTTGTCTAAAGTTGATAAAGCTGGAATGAGAGATTCTAAAGCTACTTTCGTATTCGGTCAGATGAATGAGCCACCAGGAGCACGTGCTCGTGTAGCTTTATCTGGATTAACAATAGCTGAGTATTTCCGTGATGGAGCTGGTGAAGCACAAGGAAAAGACGTGTTATTCTTCGTTGATAATATCTTCCGTTTTACACAAGCAGGTTCTGAGGTATCGGCATTATTAGGTCGTATGCCATCTGCGGTAGGATACCAACCAACATTAGCAACAGAGATGGGAGCAATGCAAGAGCGTATTACTTCTACTAAGAAAGGATCTATTACATCTGTACAAGCGGTTTATGTACCTGCGGATGATTTAACGGATCCAGCACCAGCAACAACGTTTGCTCACTTAGATGCTACTACAGTATTATCTCGTAAAATTGCCGAGTTAGGTATTTACCCAGCGGTAGATCCATTAGATTCTACATCAAGAATTTTAACTGCTGATATTTTAGGAGATGAGCACTATAACTGTGCACAAAGAGTAAAAGAAATTTTACAACGTTATAAAGAATTACAAGATATTATCGCGATTTTAGGTATGGAAGAATTATCTGAAGAAGATAAATTAGTAGTTCACAGAGCGCGTCGTGTACAACGTTTCTTATCTCAACCATTCCACGTAGCAGAGCAGTTTACAGGAATTCCAGGGGTATTAGTAGATATTAAAGATACTATCAAAGGATTCAACATGATCATGGATGGTGAATTAGATAAGTATCCTGAAGCAGCATTCAACTTAAAAGGATCGATTCAAGAAGCAATCGATGCTGGAGAGAAAATGTTAGCCGAAGCGTAATTAATTGCCTTAAGCAATAGCTTAAAGCCCTAAAGCATTAAAATATGTATTTAGAAATTGTAACACCAGAAGCTATCTTGTTTTCATCAGAAGTTGATTCTGTAGTAGTACCAGGTGTAAATGGAGAATTTCAGATGTTAAATAATCACGCACCAGTGGTGTCTATTTTAACTGAAGGAAGAATAAAAGTACATGTACACACTCAAACTCATTTAGTTTTTGATGATTTACATGCAAACATTGAAAGATTACCAGAAGATGATAAAGTATTAACTTTAAAAATTAAATCAGGAACTCTTGAAATGAAAGATAATAAAGTGATTATTCTTGCAGACTAATGCATTTTATATAAAATAAAAAAGCAACCAAATTTGGTTGCTTTTTTTTATTCAATAAAGTATAGGACATTGAATTTAACTATCTTTGCAGTGATGAATGGAATATTTTTATTTATTGGAGGACCAGAGATTTTTGTAATCTTATTAATCGTAGTTATGTTATTTGGGGCTGATAAAATTCCTGAAATAGCAAGAGGGCTAGGAAAGGGAATGCGTCAAATTAAAGATGCAACAAACGACATTAAACGAGAGATTAATGAAAGTGCAAAAAATCAAGGTATAGATACAGACTTTGTTAAAGACATAAACAGTGAAATTAACGAAGTAAAAGATAATATTGATGATTTTACAGGTCCTATAAAAAGAAGCCGTTAAATCAATAAAATTGACATAGTTCGTAAGAATTATGTCAATTTTATTTTTGTAGTGTTTTTAACTTGCTTCATTACAAACGAGCTTTGAATGTTTGATATTACTTCTAACTGTGATAGTTTTTTTAGCACAAAATCCTGATATTCATTCATATCTTTTAAAACGACTTTTAACAAGAAGTCATACACACCAGCTATATAAGACACCTCAACTATTTCATCTATTTTAGACATGTACTCTTCAAATTCTTTAAAAGCACTTTCTTGATGCTTAACTAAAGTAACTTGACAATAAACAATTAAACTCTTATCAATAGTTTCTAAGTTTACTAAAGCCACGTATTTATCTATAATTCCGTTAGCCTCCATCTTTTTTACACGCTCATGAGTAGGTGTTATAGACAGGTTTACTTTGTTGGCTAGTTGTTTTATAGATTGCTTACAGTCTTTTTGCAATTCTTCTAATAGCTTTTTATCTACATTATCTAGTTGATGCATGGTATGTTTTTCTGTTTTAAAATGATTTTCAGAATTTAAAAAGAAATTTAATCTTTTTAAAGGTTAAAAATAGGTGTTTTTTCTTTATTCATGCTTTTATTGCAGATTTTTATACTTTAAGAATATATTTGTTAAGTAATTTATTAATATTTAAAAATAGGTAGTTATGAGTAGAATAAAAGACATTTATGACAGAATTAGTGATGCTTCAGCTAACTTTCTTGGGTATCCTTTAGCAAAGGATTTCAATTATAGTGAATTCGCACCTTTTTTAAATGTATGTATTAACAATGTAGGTGATCCAGAATCTCCTTCTACATTATCTATTGATACAAAAGATATAGAGCGAGAAGTAGTTAGTTTTTTTGCTGATATATTATCATCTTCAACCAAAGATGTATGGGGTTATGTAACGAATGGAGGAACTGAAGGAAATCTATATGGTCTGTATTTAGCACGTGAGAGTTTTAATAATCCGGTAGTTTATTATAGTGAATCTACACACTATAGTGTTAAAAAGAATTTACACTTATTAAACTTAAAGAATATCGTTGTTAGAAGTCAAGATAACGGGGAAATGGATTATGAAGATTTGGAGAATCTTATAACATTACACAGAGATAAACCAGCAGTTTTCTTTTTAAATATTGGGACTACGATGACAGAAGCTGTTGATGATTTAGATAGAATTAAAACAATTATTAAAAAATACGCTATTAAAGATTATTATATTCATTGTGATGCGGCATTTTTAGGATATATAGCTCCTTTTGTTGAACCAAAACCAAAATTTGACTTTGCTGAAGGAATTGATAGTATTTCTATATCTGGACATAAATTCATTGGAGGACCAATACCTTGTGGAATAGTTTTAGCAAAAAGAAAACATAGAGATAGAATTGTAAACTCAGTTTCGTATGTAGGAACTTTAGATACTACAATTACAGGATCAAGAAATGGATTAACACCTTTATTATTATGGGCTTTTATAGAAAAGCACGGAAAAGAAGGGTTAATTTCAAGAACAAAAAAATCACAAGAATTGGCTGCTTATACCGAACAAAAGCTAAAAGAGATAGGCGTTAATGCATGGAGAAATAACGAAGCGTTAACTGTTGTGTTAGATAAACCTTCAGATATTTTATGTAAAAAATATCAGTTAGCTTCAGAAAATGATATGGCGCATATTATATGTGTTCCAGGAACTGAAGAATGGCAAATAGACGCTTTTGTTGAAGATTACAAAAAAGAACTATTTATTGCAGAAAGATTAACATGTAATTAAATTTTAATTTCATCATTTCATAAAAACAAAAAGGTAAATCATATGATTTACCTTTTTGTTTTAAATAATTCTACTAATTGTTAATCCGTCGCGTATAGGCAATAAAACTGTTTCTAAGCGACTGTCTTCATTTAAGAGTCTATTATATTCAAGAAGTATTTTTGTGTCTATATCTTTAGGGTCTAGCTCCTCAATTACTTTACCGCTCCAAAGCACATTATCAGATAAAATGATACCTCCTTTGTTCATTTTTTCGATAATCAAATGAAAATAGTTTACATAATTAGATTTATCGGCATCAATAAATACCAAATCAAACTTAGGATCAATTGTAGGAATAATATCTATGGCGTTTCCAACATATTGAGTTATTTGGTCTTTGTATTCCGATTTTTGAAAATATTTGTGTTGCAATTCTTCCAATTCCTCATTTTTATCAATCGTATGAATCATTCCATTTTTTGAAAGTCCTTCAGCTAAACATAAAGCAGAATATCCTGTGTAGGTACCAATCTCTAAAATAGTTGTTGGTTGTACTAATTTAGAAATCATTGATAAAACCCTACCTTGAAAAGCACCACTTAACATACGCGGATTTAATACCTTTTGCCAAGTTTCTCTACTTAATTCTTGTAGTAGTTTAGGTTCAGCTTGAGAATGCTCAACAACATAATTATCTAGTTTTTCTGGTAAAAAGTGCATGTGATTATTTTTTCTGTGGCAAAATTAAAAAAACGGAATTTATCACTATAATAAATTCCGTTTCAATCTAACAAAAAATCAAAAATTGGTTATAAAAACCAAACTTGTTAATTAAAGTTATTTAATTGTTCTTTTAAAGCCTCTTTTTCTTTCTTAGAGAAACAAGGGTTATTTTTTTTACAATCTTCTGATTTTAATTTTAAAATATCAGACATTTTTCTGTTTTGTTTAGAGTATAAAATACAAATTTTACAAACTAGTAAATGCCAACTAAGCTGCATTCTTTCATATATTGAGGCTTCACCATATTGGCTTTTATCACAAATAGTAGTGGCTTCATCACATGTAATTTTAAAAAATTTAAACATCTTTTTTACTTATTAAACCAGTTTTGCTCCATACAGTTTCTTAGTTGTGTTCTTGCTCTATGTATCATTACCCATAGGTTTGACGGAGTAATATTTAGTTCCTTACAAATATCCTCTGTTTCAAACTGTTGAATAGTTTTCATTTTAAAAACCATTGCATATTTTTCAGGAAGGCTATCAATACATTTATCTAGCTGATTTTTCAGTTCTTCATTTTCAATGTTCTTTTCAGCTTCATTATTCCATGATTGAGGAACGCGTTCTTCAATCCAATTTCCTTTATTATCACCACTATCATAAAAGTTCATTCTAATTTCAGCTTGTCCCTTTTTAGAATTTATTTTTCGATAATAATCAATAATTTTTCTTTTTAAAATGGAAATCAACCAGGTTCTTTCACTAGATTTCCCTTCAAAATTTTTAGCAGATTTTAAACCTGCAAAAAAGGTTTCCTGCACCAAATCTTTGGCTACATTAGAGTTGTTTACACGAGCTATAGCATAATTAAATAAATAATCAGCATAGTTGTCTACCCATTTATCAGGAAATAAAATATTTGAAGGATTCGATTGGTTCATTTTTTCAAAGATAGGTTATTTTTTAATGAACGGGCTAACATAAATTCTACTCAATCCATTAGGGCTAGTATTTAAATACTCTTTAAATTCTGACAAAGTCAATTTTTCAGGAAGCACTTTAGGAATAGAAGAAGTACTAGAAGTAAAATACAATGTGTTCGTTTGTAAATCGACAAACGGACAGTAGTCTAGTTTATTAGAGTTAATACTTGTTAAATGAGTAGCAGGTAACCATTCGTTATTGGTTCCTTTTTTACTGATGTACAAATCACCTCTGCCTAAATCATCTTTTCTACCGTAAGAGGTGAAAATTATAAAACTTTCATCAGGTGCAACAAAGGCATTAAATTCATATTTATCTGAATTCACTCCTGAACTTAGTGGAGTTGGTTTTGTGTATACTCCATTCACTAATCTACTTACATAAATATCCTCTTTTCCTGTGGTATTGTCTTTGTATTCTGCAGTGAAAAATAAATCACCTTTTTCGGTTACTGAAGGATAAAATTCATCGGCATTTGTGTTTACAGTAGTTCCTATATTTATAGGTTCTGACCATGCATCTTCCAAAGAATTTCTAGTAACATACCATATATCCATGTCATTTTTTATTTCATCAGTGGAGTTGTCTTTTCTGTTAGAAGCAAAAAAGAGTTGTAATCCGTTAGGAGAAAGGAAAGGCTCTAAATCTTTATATTGCCCAGAAAAACTGGCAATTTCAGGTTTTTGCCATTTACCACTTACTTTTTTTGAATAAGCTATAAACGAATATTCTTTCAAGTAGCTTTCAACAGTAAAGTAAAATTCATCTTGATTTTTACTCATTGAAAAATCTCTGACGTTTGGTAAACCATTAAACAATTCTGGATGAAACAATTTAGATTCTTGAGCAAAACTGAAACAAGAAAAAAGTAAGAAAAGTAAACTGAGTTTTTTCATGTGTTTATTGTTTATTAGCTTCACAATCACCTCTACGCCTCATATCAACTAAATAAATAATTTCCCATTTCCCATTGTTGTTAAAAAGTTGAAATGAATTTGCTCCGCAGTGACTAAAATTATTGTTTAAATAAAATTCATAAGGAGTCCATACAGAAGCTAAATTTCCATCAATTTTTATATCCCATGATAGTAACTTTTCTAAATAAGTATGTTCAGGTTTTTTATTAGCAATACTAGTTAATAACTTGTTTTTACTTTCGGTAACTAATACATTTTTTCCCTCTTTATTGGTAAATGTAGTTTGAATAGTAATTGTTGGGTGTAAAGTAGAACTTACGATTGTACTATCACCTTTATGCAGGCCTTCAAAAAAGGTTTCAACGGTGTTTTTTATGGCTTTCTCTTGAAGATCTTCTTGAGCATTTACAACAGTAGAAATTACAAAAACAATAAGTAAAGTGAATATCTTTTGCATTTTAGTTTGATTTAGTTAGGTAAAGCTATTAAAAAAATAAAGGGCTAAAATTTAATTAACAGAAGATTAACGGCATTAAAAAAAGAGGATTAAGCAGGTTATAAAAATGTAATAAATAAAACCAGTGAATAATTGTGTATTTTTACAATCTATAAAACAAAAGAAATGTCAGTAGCAAAAAAACAATATAAAAGAATTACTACAAAATCTCTTGTTGAGATGAAAGCCAACGGAGAAAAAATATCGATGCTTACGGCATACGATTATACCATGGCAAAAATTGTTGATGGAGCAGGAATTGATGTGATTTTGGTAGGTGATTCTGCATCAAATGTAATGGCAGGTCATGAAACTACATTACCTATTACTTTAGATCAAATGATTTACCATGCAAGTTCTGTAGTAAGAGGAATTGACCGTTGTTTGGTTGTGGTTGATTTACCTTTTGGTAGCTATCAATCTGACCCTAAAGAAGCATTACGTTCTGCTATTAGAATTATGAAAGAAAGTGGAGCGCATTCGATTAAATTAGAAGGTGGAAAAGAAATAAAAGATTCAATTAAAAGAATTTTAAATGCAGGAATTCCAGTAATGGGGCATTTAGGATTAACTCCACAGTCTATATACAAATTCGGTACTTATACAGTAAGAGCAAAAGAAGAGGAAGAAGCAGAGAAGTTAATGCAAGATGCTTTAATGTTAGAAAGATTAGGATGTTTTGCAATAGTACTTGAAAAAGTGCCAGCTAAATTGGCTCAAAAAGTAGCAGAAGCATTAACGATTCCTGTAATAGGAATTGGAGCCGGTGGTGGAGTAGATGGTCAAGTATTGGTTATGCATGATATGTTAGGTATGACTCACGAATTTAATCCACGTTTTTTACGTAGATATTTAGATCTACATACAGAAATGACAAATGCTTTTGAACAATTCATAGCTGATGTAAAAAGCAAGGACTTTCCAAACGAAAACGAACAATATTAATTTAGATTATTGGATTTTTAGATAGTTGGATTATTCAATTTCTAGAAGTTAAGATATGCACAGATACAAGGATTTTAAATTTTGGAAAGTGAGTAGGTCTTTTTGTAGAGATATTTATTTGCTCACATCAAAATTTCCTGAAGATGAAAAGTATGGATTAGTATCTCAATTAAGAAGAGCTTCTGTGTCAATTCCTTCAAATATAGCAGAAGGTTGCTCAAGAACATCCAATAAAGATTTTTCTAGATTTTTGGTAATTGCATTAGGTTCATGCTATGAGGTTGAAACTCAATTATTACTTAGTTATGATTTGGGTTTTATTTCTTCAAATGATTTAGAGGAACATACAGAAACTCTAATTAGCATAGTGAAAATGATGTCTAAATTCAATTCAAAATTAGTCTAGATCCAGCCATTGAACTATCCAAAAATCTAAAGATCTAAAAATCCAACAAATCTATTTTAATGAAAATACTTCATTTAGATACAAACCATCCTTTACTATTGAAACAACTTCAAGAGTTAGGTTTTGAAAATCACGAGGATTATACTTCTACTAAATCAGAAATTGAAGCAAAAATTCATGAGTACGATGGAATTATAATTCGTAGTCGTTTTACAATTGATAAGCAGTTTTTAGACAAAGCAACAAACTTGAAGTTTATTGGACGAGTAGGTGCTGGTTTAGAAAATATCGATTGTGAATATGCTGAAGAAAAGGGAATAGTGCTTATTTCTGCCCCAGAAGGTAATAGAAATGCAGTGGGAGAACATGCTTTAGGAATGTTGCTTTCGCTTTTTAATAAGTTGAACAAGGCGGATAAAGAAGTTCGCGAAGGTAAATGGTTACGAGAAGAAAACAGGGGAATTGAGTTAGACGGAAAAACCGTAGGAATTATTGGTTATGGTAATATGGGTAAGGCTTTTGCTAAAAAGCTTAGAGGTTTTGAGGTAGAAGTGCTTTGTTATGATATTAAACCCAATATAGGAGATGAAAACTGTAAGCAAGTTTCTTTAGAAGAATTACAAAAAAGAGCAAATGTTCTAAGTTTACATACTCCGCAAACAGCATTAACAACAAATATGATTGATGCGGAATTCATAGCTAATTTTTCTAACCCTTTTTGGTTGTTAAATACAGCGAGAGGAAAATCTGTAGTAACAAAAGACTTGGTTGAGGCCTTAAAATCAGGAAAAGTATTAGGTGCAGGATTGGATGTATTGGAATATGAGAAAAAATCTTTCGAAAATCTATTTACAGACCAAGAAATGCCAAAAGCTTTTAAATATTTAATCAATGCTGAAAATGTGTTGCTTTCTCCTCATGTAGCAGGTTGGACTATAGAAAGCAAGGAAAAACTAGCACAAACGATAGTTGATAAAATTAAAGAAAACTTTGTTAACTTGTAGCTTTAAATTCATGTAATATGAAATATGAAGCATCTACAGTAGAAGAATATATTTCTCAAATTCCTGAAGAACGTCAAGAAGTTTTACAAAAACTACGAAATATAATTAAGGAAAATTTACCTGGAGGTTTTGAAGAAGGAATCAATTATAATATGATTGTGTATTATGTTCCTCATTCAATATATCCGGACGGGTATCATTGTGACCCTAAGCTTCCGTTGCCCTTTATGAATTTAGCTTCGCAGAAGAATTCAGTGAATTTATACCATAGTGGAATCTATGCAAATAATGAGTTGCATGATTGGTTTGTAGCTGAATATACAAAACATGCGAAACGAAAATTAGACATGGGTAAAAGTTGTATACGTTTTAAAAAAATGGATGACATTCCGTATGAATTAATTGCTGAACTGTGTACTAAAATATCTGTTGATGAATGGATTTCTACTTATGAATCAGCTGTAAAAAAGAAATAAAATGAAGAAAAAAGGTAAAGTAACCGGCGTAGGAGGTGTTTTCTTTAAAACAGAAGACCCGAAAGCAACAAAAGATTGGTATAAAAATAACTTAGGGTTTAATACAGATGATTGGGGTTGTACGTTTTGGTGGAAAGATAATGAAGACAAAAAAGCATCTACACAATGGAGTCCGTTTGCAAAAGACACGAACTATTTTGAGCCATCTAAAAAAGATTTTATGCTTAACTATCGGGTAGAAAATTTAGTTGAATTATTAGATGATCTTAAGGAAAAGGGAGTTAAGGTAATGGATAAGATAGAAGAGTATGATTATGGAAAATTCGGTTGGATTATAGATTTAGATGGAAATAAAATTGAGTTATGGGAGCCAAAAGACGAAGCTTTTTTATAAATTTAGCACCGTCTAATAAATAAAAAATTAAAAAAATGAATGTAATTGATGAAAACGGGAATACTGTTCCTAATCAAGAAAGTAAGCGTGTGTTAGCAGGTATCTTAGCTATTGTAATTGGATCAATTGGAATACACAAATTTGTATTAGGGTATACTAAAGAAGGTATCATACAAATTATTGCTACTTTCATAACTTGTGGGTTTGCTGGAATTATTCCTTTTATTGAAGGAATCATTTATTTAACAAAAGCAGATGATGATTTTATTGAAACATATCAAGTAAATCATAGAGGTTGGTTCTAAACATTCTTTTTAATTTTTAATACTATGTCTGAAAATAAAAACACCAATGATAGCTTAAACAAAGGACTAGATAAAGCTAAGGAAGTTATGGATAATATAACAGAAGAGGTAAGTAATTTAGCAGGAGAAGCTGGTGAGCATTTAGTAGACATAGTAGAAGATGTAAAAGAAAAAGTTGAAGAAATTATTTCCGATGAATCAATTCAAAAAGCTAAAGAAAAAGCAAACGAATTAACTAATGAAGCAAAAGAAGTATTAGAAGATATAACTGAAAAAGCTTCAGAAGTTGCAGGAGAAGCTAGTGAACATCTAGTTGATTTTGCAGAAGATGCTAAAGAAGAATTTCAAGAAACTAAAACCAAAACAAAAAGTTTTTTTCAACGACTTTTTGGAAAGAAATAATAAAAAAGCGCCTATTAGGCGCTTTTTTTATGAGGCAATATTATTTGCTTTGTTTGTTTTAACTATAGCTTGTTCGTTTTTCCAATCAATCCATTTTTGACCTTTAATACGACGCATCACATTGTCTATTGTACGCATTATAAATACATTGTAAACAGCCTTTCCTAAGTTTTTAGGATTACGAGCAATAGCACGTAAACTCATTGAAAAACCAGGAGTTACATAGCGCATATAATGCCAATACCCTTCAGGCATATACAATACATTTCCATGCTCTAATTCAGCAACATATCCTTTGGCATTTTTTAGTGCAGGCCACTTTTCAAAATCAGGATCGTTAAAATCAATATCTTCACGAGTAATTAACGAATTCGGAATTTTATATAAGTATTTGTTTTGCTTTTGATCGAATAAAATACACTTCTTTTTCCCCTCAAAGTGAAAGTGAAAAATGTTAGCTAAATCAATATCATAGTGCATGAATGTGTACGAATCACGTCCGCCAAAAAATAACATTGGTAAGCCTTTCATTAAACTTAAACCAAAATCAGGAAATTTAAAGTCTTTTTGTAATTGAGGTACTTCTTTTAAAATATTCCATAAGAAAATTCTAAATTTAGTTGGCTCACGTTTTAATAAATCAACATACTCACTCATTTTCATTGTTGCATGAGGTTCGTTAAAACCATCTTTATAATCAACAGGCCTGTCATCGTATAAAGGTACCGTTTTATCGCCTGCTACTTCTTTCATATACTCTAAAGACCATTTAGAATAGGCTGGCCAATCTTCAATAAAACGCTCTATAACCACAGGCTTTTGCGGTTTAAAATAATTCTTGATAAAGTCTTCCTTAGTAATTGTTTCGACTCTTTCAATTTGAGAAAGATTTAATCCCATAACATGTTGTTTAAAGGAGCAAAGTTAAGAAATCGTTATGATACTTTATTCTTAAATTTGTGGTATAATAAAGTTAATACAATGATTGAATTATCAGAGACTTTTTGGAATAACAAATATTTGAATGATAAAACAGGGTGGGATTTAGGAGAAATCTCTAACCCATTAAAAGAATATTTTGATCAAGTAGAAGATAAAAGTTTACGGATTCTGATTCCTGGAGGAGGAAATTCTTATGAAGCAGAATATTTGTTAAGTTTAGGTTTTACCAATATTTATGTTGTTGATATTGCCGAAGAGCCTTTAAAAAGAATTCAAAAAAGAGTTCCTAATTTTCCAAAGGAAAATTTAATTCACGCTAATTTTTTTGAGTTAGAAAGCGCTTTTGATTTAATTATAGAACAAACTTTCTTCTGTGCTATCAATCCAGGGTTACGAGCAGAATATGCACAGAAAATAAGTGAATTACTTACAGAAAAAGGAAAATTAGTTGGATTGTTGTTTGATGCTCAATTGAATGAAGATCATCCGCCTTTTGGAGGTAGTAAACAAGAATATGAGGAATATTTTAGACCTTATTTTATTATAGATAATATGGAGGCTTGCTACAATTCCTCAAAAACCAGACAAGGAATGGAGTTGTTTATAAAAATGATAAAAAAATAGCCATCAAATACTTGCTTGATGGCTATTTTATATGTTGTCGCTAGCTTAGAATTAACTTCTTAAAGCTTTAGCTTCTTGCTTTTTTTGTTCGTTACGCTCAATTTTATGCTCAGGTCTGGTCCATTTAGGATTTTCACCTAAAGCTTCAAATTGAGAATCTTTAGCTTCAACCGATTCTCTTTGCTCGTGCTTAAAGAAAGGTTTTTGTGTATTTAATCCTAACTCTTCAAACATTCTCATGTCTTCATTAATATCAGGATTCGGAGTTGTTAATAATTTATCTCCAGCGAAAATAGAATTTGCCCCAGCAAAGAAACACATTGCTTGACCTTCTCTACTCATTTGCGTTCTACCTGCTGATAAACGTACTTGTGAGTCTGGTAATACAATACGAGCAGTTGCTACCATACGAACCATTTCAAAAATGTTTACTGGAGGTTGCTCTTCTAACGGAGTACCTTCAACGGCAACTAATGCATTAATTGGCACAGATTCAGGATGTGGAGAAAAACGAGTTAACGTTTCAAGCATTCCAGCTCTGTCTTCTAACGATTCTCCCATACCAATAATTCCACCAGAACAAACTGTTACGTTGGTTTTACGTACGTTTTCAATAGTATTAATTCTATCATCAAAAGAACGTGTAGAAATAACATCATCGTAATAATCTTCCGAAGTATCAATATTGTGGTTATAAGCATATAAACCAGCTTCTGCTAAACGTTTTGCTTGATTTTCGGTAACCATACCTAAGGTACAACAAACTTCCATGTCTAGCTTGTTAATAGTACGTACCATTTCTAACACTTGGTCAAATTCAGGTCCGTCTTTAACGTTTCTCCAAGCGGCTCCCATACAAACTCTTGATGATCCACCATCTTTTGCACGTAAAGCTTGTGCCTTAACTTGATTCACAGTCATCAAATCGTTTCCTTCAACGTTGGTATGATAACGTGCTGCTTGCGGACAATATCCACAATCTTCTGAACATCCACCAGTTTTAATTGAGATTAAGGTGCTTACCTGTACTGTGTTTGGGTCGTGATATTTTCTATGTATAGTTGAAGCTTCGTACAAAAGCTCCATTAAAGGCTTATTGTATACTTCTAGAATTTCCTCTTTCGTCCAATCGTGTCTAATTTCATTCATAAATTCGAGTTGTTTGTGGTGGTAAAAATAAAAAATTCCGCTACGAAAGCGGAATTTTATGAGTCTTATTTTTCTTCGGAAGGAGAATCGCCTTGATCGATTACTTTTCCTTCACTATTTGGAAGTTCTTTCCCTTTTAAATAATCGGGCAATTGCATACCCGCCATGTTAAACATTTCTTGCAGTGGCGGTACTGCATTGTACATTCCTGAAATAAAGTTAGATGTTGAGGTTTTTCCATCTTTTCCTCCACCGTTTTCCCAAACAGTAACTTTATCAATCTTAATATTTTTAATAGCTTCTGATTGTAGTTTTACTAATTCAGGTAATTTATCAGCAATTAATAATAAGGCAGCGTTTTGCGAATCGTTACCAGCAGCTTTTACTATTTGATCTAAACCGGCAGCTTGCTTAGTTAATACTTCGTATAAACCTTGTGCTTCTGCTTGCGCTTTAAATAAGATAGCATCAGCCTCTCCTTTTGCTTTTCTACGGATTCTTTCTGCTTCCGCCTCCGCATCAATTTCTACTTTTCGTTTGTCAATTTCAGCAGGAACAATTACATCAGCCATTTGTGAAGAACGTTCTCTTTCAGCTCTGGCAATTTCGGCTTCTTTTTCAGCAGCATACGATTCTTCTAAAGCTTTTGCTGATTGTACTTTTTCAGAAGCAATAGCTACTCTTTCAGCTTCAGCTTCTCTTTGACGACGTAAAGAGTCTGAGTTTGCAACAGCAATTTTTGCAGTGTTTTCTCCGTCTACAGCTTGTGCATTAGCGGCAGCTACTTGAGTTCTTTCATCTTGTACAGCATTTGCTTCCCCAATAGAACCATCCCTATTCTTTTCAGCAACAGATTTACGAGCGGCGTTGATTGCATGTGCAGCAGCTTCTTTACCTAACGCTTCAATATATCCTGATTCGTCAACAATATCAGTAATGTTTACGTTGATTAATTTTAAACCAACTTTTTTTAATTCCGATTCTACACTTTGTGAAATGTTGGTTAAAAACTTATCTCTATCAGAGTTAATTTCTTCAATATCCATTGAAGCAACTACTAAACGTAACTGACCAAAAATGATTTCTTTAGCTAATTCTTGAACATCGTTCATTGCTAAACCAAGTAAACGTTCAGCAGCATTTTGCATTACTCCTGGCTCGGTAGAAACCCCGATGGTAAAACGAGAAGGTACATTTACACGAATGTTTTGTTTAGATAGTGCATTTACTAAGTTTACTTCGATAGAAATAGGCGTTAAATCTAAAAACTCGTAATCTTGAATTACTGGAAAAATAAACGCAGCACCCCCGTGAATACATTTCGCTGATTGTCCGCCACCAACTTTACCGTACACTACTAAAATTCTGTCGGAAGGACATCTTTTGTAGCGTTTTATTAAAGTAACGAGTAAAATGAAAATAAATAGAATGGCAATAACGAGCCCGATAGGACCTGCAAATCCAAAACCATCAATTTGTAATAAAGTAATTTTTAACATAGTCAATTTTTATTTTTGAGATTCAATAATTAATATTCCGTTTGAGGTAACTTCGATTACTTTAACAACCATGCCTTGTGTTAAGTCGGTGTCGTTATCAGTTAAGGCATCAAGTTCACGAAGTGAGTTTTGTACTTTTATGTGCACTTTTCCCATTTTAGAGCGATTTGCTCCTACGGTTAAATACACTTCTCCAATTTGATTTAGTGCATTTTTCATTTGTAAGGTACCGCTATCTGTTAGTTTACTAATATAGTAGAATAAGGTTGCCATGATAGTCATCATGATCAATCCGCAGATTACAGAAATAAGTAATGTGATTGTGTTTGAATTACCAGCATCCATACTAGCAATACCACTCCACCCAAAAATGGTGAAAAAGGCAACCATGTTTTTAAAAGTGAAGAACTGAAATCCAGCACCTGTATCGGCATCTATTTCAGTATCAATATCACCAATATCATCAGTATCGGCGCCTATAAAGCTACCAATAAGAACAAATACAAAAATTAGCGTAAATACACCTGCTATTCCCCAATAAACTTGTTGAAAAGCGGTTAATTCAGAAAACCATTCCATCATAAAGCAATTATTTAAATGAGTTACTAAAAGTATATAAATTGCCTGAAATCGACAATTTTTATTTTGTTAATCAACTATCTTAGGGACAACTCCACAAGGTACTCAAAGAAAACCATTCTAAGTATTTTGTGGTAAGCCTTGGAGAATTAAACCTTTGGCTATCGCCCTGTGATTAAAACGGAAACGGCATTTCCTCCAAAGCCAACAGCATTTACCAATATTTTTGATAACTTTTTTGGGTGTTCTTGAGGTTTAGCAAACGGAACTTCAATTACTTGTTGATGTTGTAACATGAACATAGCTAATTCTAAACTTAATAAACCAGAAGCACCGAAAGTATGACCGAGTTTCCATTTATTGGTAGTTAAAAATGGAGTTTTGTTACAAAATACTTTTTGAATCGCATTAATTTCCGATTGATCTCCTTTAATTGTACCTGGAGCATGCATTACGATAGCGTCAATTTCGTCAGGAGAAACAGTACCTAATGCCATTTTCATTGATTTTTGAAAACATTCAGCATCGGTGGTAACAGAAGTGTTGTGTTTTAAAACCTCTGTAGCATATCCAACTCCTTCAATAAATGCCAAAGCATTTTCTTTAGTTCCTTTTTCTAAACAAAAAACAGAAGCAGCTTCACCTAAAACCATGGTGTTTTTGGTTTTGTTAAGGTCGAATGCTTTACATGGATATCCGTTTTTTTCTTTTGAATATACTTTCAAGGCTTGCATTTGAGCAACGGTAAAGTCGGTTAATGAAGCTTCACTAGCGCCAATCATAAATTTTTCTGACATTCCAGATCGTAACCAAGCGACACCATTTAACAAAGAATGTAATCCGGTTGAACAGGTTATAGAATGTGAAATTTCTGGTCCGTTGGTTTGTAAGTCGTGTGCTATCCAAGAAGAAATATTTCCTAACGTAGTGGTTGGAGAACTTAAGGTAGATGATTTTCCTGTTGCTAAGAACTCTTTGTGGTACTTTTCAAACAAAGAAGTAGCTCCACGAGAAGAACCGATGTTAATTCCGAAGTTGTCAGAAGCTTTCCAGTCGGTTTTTTCTATTGCTTTTCGAGCAACAAATAATGTATATAAAACAGACGGATCTAAGTTTTTATACTTGTTATCTGAATCTTGAACTTTTTCAATAGCATTCTTATCATCTTGAGATACTTGTGCAACCCAAGCTTTAAAGTTTTCAAACTCTTTTAAGGTTAAAAAATGCTGGTCGTTTAAATAGTTTTTCCAGATGTTTTCAGAAGAGCTTCCTAAAGCGGAAACGGATGCAAAAGACGTTATTGAGATGGGTTCTTTCAACACTATAAAATTTCAGCAAAAATAAAGGTAAAATCAGGGATTATAAAGAAAATAAAAATATTTATCTTAGATGAAAATTTAGAGTAATGAGCGAACAAGGACAGAAAAGTTGGTTTGGAAGAAATTGGCTGTGGTTTATTCCACTAACAGGGTGTTTAGGGTTTATTTTACTGATTGTTTTAGGGCTTGGTGCTGCGTTTTTTGGAGTGTCAAATATGATAAATAACGCAACTCCTGTAGAATATGCGATAGAGCTAGCAACCAAAAATGAATTAGTTATTAAAAACTTAGGAGAGCCGATTGAGAAATACGGGATTCCTTCAGGAAATATTTCGCTTACAAATGATGATGGAGATGTTGATTTTTCTATTCCAATAAGAGGAAATATAGGAGAAGGAACTTTAGTTGTTAGAGGAATTAAAATAGATGGTGAATGGGTTTATGAAGATTTGTACGTTCGAATTAGAGATACCCAAGAAGAGATTAATTTGTTAGAAAAAGTGAAGGCTCTAAAGAGTATCTAGAACCTTTTTAATAGTTGTATATATTTTTTCAAGCTGCTCTTGCGTAATTACGTATGGTGGCTGAATGTAAACAGTGTTTCCAAGCGGACGTAAGAAAATGCCTTCATCCATAAAAGATTTTAAAAGTTGGTCGCGAAGAGTTCCATAACGTCCAGAATTGGTGTTTAAATCAATCGCTAAAATGACACCTTTACATCTTGTTGAATTTACTTTTGGGTGGTTTTCTATTTTCTCAGCAAAGGCTTTATTACTTCTTTCGATAGATTGAATATTATTTTGAATTTCTTGTGTCTGTAACAATTCAATACTAGCCAAAGCAGCACTACAAGCTATCGGATTTGCAGAATAAGTATGGCAATGGAAAAAACCTTTAGAAATATCATTGTCTAAAAAAGCCGTGTAAATTTCTTCGGCACATGAAGTAATGGACATAGGAACCAATCCAGCAGTCAACGCTTTACTTAAACACATGATGTCTGGTTTGGTGGTAATTTCATCAGAAGCAAAATTGTTACCTGTTTTTCCAAAACCAGTCATAACCTCATCAGCAATAGTTAAAATGTCGTTCTTTTTGCAAATTGCTAGGATTTTATCTAAATCTTCAGCTTGGTGAATTTTCATTCCAGCCGCTCCTTGAACTAAGGGCTCGTAGATGAATCCCGCAACCTTATTTTCTGAAATAATTTTTTGTAGTTGTTCTGCTATGAGATTATTGTTTTCTCCGTTTGGAACAGGAATACGTTGAATATCCATTAAAAAATCTTCAAACGGACCATTATATACCGATAATCCAGAAACAGACATCGCTCCGAAGGTATCACCATGAAAACCATCTTCAAAGGCAATAAAAGTTGAGCGCTTTTCACCTTTATTAAAATAGTATTGTAATGCCATTTTAATACCAGCTTCTACTGCGGTAGAACCATTATCATTAAAGAAAATTCTGTTTTGATTTTCAGGGAGAATTTTAATCAATTCTTCCGATAATTTTACAGCAGGTTCGTGGGTGAAATCACTAAACATTATTTGATCTAATGTTTGCATTTGTTGGTAAACTCTGCTTGTAATATAGTCGTTACAATGCCCAAACATACAGGTATACCAAGACGAAATAGCATCGATATATTCGTTACCGTGTTCGTCGGTTAGTATACAACCTTTGGCTTTTACAATACCTAAACTATTAGGGTGAGTTTGGTGTTGTTTTAGCGGATGCCATAGATGTTTTTTATCTCTTTCGGTTAAAGTCATAAATTTTCTTTGAATTTATCTGCGTATTCTTTAATGACATTTTGATCAAAATAAGGTTCCTCTTCAATACGGCCAATTACAGGAACTTCAGTCATTTTTTTTATAATATCCTCGGTAGTTTTGTGTTCGTTTCCTGAGAAAACCAACGAAACATCAAAACCTTTTTCCTTCAATAAGTTTACTGTTAGTAGTGTATGATTGATGCTTCCTAAATAATGACGAGACACTACAATTACTTTATAATCGGATTTTATGGCGTCAAGTAGGGTGTTTTTATCATTTAAAGGAACCAATAATCCACCAGCACCTTCAATAACTAAGTGGTTTTCGGTTACAGGTTCTTTGATGTTGTCAATTTCAATAATAACTCCATCAATTTCAGCAGCTGCATGCGGACTCATAGGAGTCTGTAAAGCATACGAATTTGGGTGAAAAACGGTTTTTGTATTTGAAATTAGTTTTTGAACTTTATGAGTGTCAGAATAGTCTAAATCTCCTGATTGAATAGGTTTCCAATAATCGGCTTGTAAGGCTTCGGTTATAATAGCAGAAGCCACTGTTTTGCCTACTTCTGTTGAAATACCTGTGATAAAATATTTTTGCTGTTTCATGATACTACAAAAGTAGCAAGGTTCTCTAAAACATTGGTGATTTCTTCCTTAGAATTATAGGAGTGCAAACAAAAACGTAAACGTTCTTGATTTAATGGAACGGTTGGAGATAAAATAGGTTTTACATCAAATCCCTTTTGTTGCAATTGAGAAGCGATGTTTTTTACACGTTCATTACCAGAAATAACGCAACAATGAATTGCAGAAGCACTCTCAATAAAATGTAATTGTAACCTTTTTGATTCTGAAATGAAATGTTGAATGTTTTGCTCTAATTTTTCTCTAGAATGACAGTTTGATAATTCATTATAAGCAACTTTTATAGTAGCTAACGCATGAGGAGAAAGTCCTGTTGTGTAAATAAAACTACGCGCAAAATTAACAAGGTATTGTTGTAATTGCTTGCATCCTAAAATAGCTGATCCGTGACACCCTAAGCCTTTTCCGAAGGTAATAATTCGAGCGAAAACAGCATTTTCTAACTGTAGCTTTTGAATTAATCCATAACCAAACACCCCTAAAGCGTGCGCTTCATCTACTACCAAAAGAACATTGGTGTGTTTTTCCACAATTTGAGATATCGATACCAAATCGGGAGAATCACCATCCATAGAAAAAACAGATTCGGTAATCACATAAATTTCTATGTCGTCATGCTGAACTCGTTTCAGCATCTCATCCAGATGAGTTATATCATTATGCTTAAACTTAAAAGATTTTGCATTGGATAATTGAATTCCATCTCTTATGGATGCATGAATAAGTTCATCATATAAAATGATATCACCACGTTGAGGCACCGAAGCAAAAAAGCCAATATTAGCATCATAACCAGAATTAAAAATCAAAGAAGTTTCTGAATTATGAAGTTTAGCTAACTGTTTTTCAATTTCAGTATAAAGTGCATGATTTCCTGAGAGTAAACGCGAACCTGTTGCTCCGTTAATTTTGAGATTGTTGTCAATTAAATATTGATGTGTTTTGTCAAAGATAATTTCCGATTTAGCAAATCCTAAATAATCGTTGGAAGAAAAATCGATTAATGAATTTTCTTTACCAAGTTTTCTCAAAGAGTTTTGTACTTCTCGTTGTGTAATTTTTTGATGTAGTTTCTCAGGGAATTGCATAGTGTAAAAATAAAAAAGCACTTTTTAATATCGTAGCTATTTAGTTAGAAATCTTTTAAAGATAAAAGTGTTAATTTAACAAAGTCTCACTTTTAATTATTCTTATTTTTAAAAGAAAATAATATAAATGGTCTGTTTTTTTAACAAAGTCTCACTTAAATAAGATTAAATTTATCAGCTTTAATGTCTTAAAGTTTTTTTATTTGTTTTTTAACAGATCTTATAATTTATGATAGCGTCAGAAAAGTTAGTAACTTACATGTATGTTTTGTTAGCAGTATATGCTGCTGTGATTTTATATTTCGTAGTGCGTGGTGCACGAAAGAATACAAATATAAAAGATTACGCTGTTGGAAATATAGGATTTCCTGCTTGGGTGGTGGGCTTATCATTAGCTGCATCTATGACAAGTGCTGCAACTTTTATTATTAATCCAGGGTTTATTTCACTTTATGGTATTTCGGGGGTAATTTCTTTTGCCGTGGTTTTACCAATTGCTGCGTTTATTTCTTTAGTTGTTTTTACAAAAGGGTTTGCTAAATATGGTAGTGCTGTAAAGGCTACTACAATGGCACAGTGGATAGGTAAGCGTTATGAAAGTAAAAACTATGCTTTTTTCTTTGGAATCATAGCGTTGTTACTAATCACGTTTATCGTTTTAATTAATGTAGGACTCACACAGGTTATTTCTAAAGCATTAAATGTAGATCCTTTTTATGTGTTGATGGGAATCGTTGCATTTGTTTTTGGATATATGATGTTTGGTGGAGCAAATTCAATGGTGTATACGAATACTATTCAAGCTATCATAATGTTTATAGTTGCTTTGATTTTACTGGGTTCTGGTTTCGAGTTTTTTAAAGGAGGATTTGGTGGTTTTATGAATGAATTATCAAGTATTGATCCTAATTTAACGAAGCCTACAAATCCGTCAAGTTTTTTATTTAGAGATTATTTTGAAATTATTGTCACCCAGGTGATTATTGGGGTTGCTATTGTTTGTCAACCACATATTATTACCAAATCACTGCTGTTAAAAGATGCTAAAAAAATCAATAACTACTTGTTTAGTGGAATTGTTTTTATGATTGTGTTCTTTTTGGTAGTCATTGTAGGATTGTATGCGCGTATTAGTTTTCCAGATTTAACAGTTGATGGAAAAGCATTAAAAATGGATGAAATCATACCAACGTATGTAGTAGCTAAGTTTTCTGTTGGAGTAGGTCTAATTATAGTTGTGGGGCTTATTTCGGCAGGACTTTCTACGTTGGAAAGTTTAATACAGTCGTTGTCAATCACAATTACTTCCGATATATTGGAGCCTATTTTTAAAGATAAGATTGGTGAAAATACAATTACAGTGAATAAAATAGTGATTGTCATTTTAGCAATTGTAAGTTTTTTGTTGAGTTGGGAGCAAATTAAAAACCCAGATGTAAGTGTGGCAATCTTCGCACAAAACGGAGTGTATGCTTATTTTGCAGCAGCATTTGTGCCTGTACTGTTTGGAACGTTTTTGAAAAATGTGTCTGTAAGGTCAGTTTTTATAGCAAGTATTACTGCTATTGTAGTACATTTTGGTATTTATTATGGTAGACTTACACCTTACATGCAAGAGCCTGTGAATAATCCGGGAGTTTCTGCTGCTTTTGGTATAGTTGCATCACTTGTAGTGGGGTATATATTTTATAAATTAGACGCTAAAAAAACAAATGAGCACGTTAAACTGGATAGCTAAGTGGGCAGATTATACGCCTAACAAGGTAGCGCTTACTTCTTATGATACTCATGAAAACTATACGTATAGTGATTTAGATATGTATGCGGATAGATTAGTAGCTAAGTTTGCTAAAATAGGTTTAGAAGAAGGAGATAGAGTAGCTGTTTTAGCAGAACACGGTTTAGAGTATATTGTTCTTTTTGTTGCTTGTCAAAGAATGGGGGCTATTTTAGTGCCTCTGAATTATCGCTTTTCAGTAAATGAATTACAAAAGTTAGTAGACGATTGTACACCAAAATTATTTGTTTATAGCAAAAGTTTTCTGGATAAATATGAAGGTTTAGAATTCGTGAATACATCTGTACTGTTAATGAATGATGTAAAGTATTTCTATAAAAATAAAGTGGTTGAAGTTGTAAGGAAAAACTATGTTATTAAGGAAGAAAATCCACTATTTATATTTTATACTTCTGGAACTACAGGAGATCCAAAAGGAGTGTTGTATACCAACAAAATGTTGTTTTGGAATAGTTTGAATACTTCCATGCAATTGGGTATCACATTTAGAGATTCTACATTAAATACTTTACCGCCTTATCATACATCAGGATGGAATGTTTTTGTAACTCCGTTATTGCATAAAGGAGGGTATATAGGAATGTTGGAAAAGTTTGATGCAGAAAAGGTGTTGTGTTTATTGGAATTGAATGAAACAACGTTGTTCATGGCACTTCCAACAATGCTTTTAATGATGCAAAAAACACCTGTTTTTAAAAAGATTGGCCTCCAAGGATTACGTTACATTATTTCTGGTGGAGAAAAAGTACCACCTGAATTGGTGTCATATTGGAAGAAAGAGAAAAATATATACATACGTCCAGGGTATGGTTTAACAGAAGCAGGACCTAGTATAACATCACTTCATCATAAAATGGCAGTGTTAAAGCCTAACTCAATAGGAAAGCCTAATTTTTATTTGGAAACCAAGATAGTAAATTCAGAAGGGGAGGAAGTAAAACTAAATGAAGTGGGTGAGCTGTGTATTAGGGGTAATATTGTAACTCCAGGTTATTGGAATAACTCTGTAAAAACTAATAATACGATTAAAAAAGGATGGCTATTTACAGGTGATTTTGTGTATATGGATGAAGATGGTTATTTATATATGAAAGGAAGAAAAAATGATATGTATATATCTGGAGGAGAAAACATTTATCCGCAAGAAATAGAAGCACATTTAGATGCACTAAAAGGAATTAAAAAAGCAGTAGTGTTAAGTATGAAAGATGAAAAATGGGGAGAAATAGGAGTGGCTTTCGTAACGGTTGAAGATAAAGATATCACAGTAGAAGAAATAAGAGAAGAATTAAAAGAAACATTGGTCTCATACAAGCATCCAAAATATATATTCTTTTTAGATGAAATACCTTTAACAAGTGTAGGGAAAGTATCGAGAAAAGACTTGTTGCGCTATTTTAACTCGATTAAAACATAAAAGATGAAACAGATAAGTTTGGTGTTGATTTTTACATTGATAAACGCCATTGCATTTGCACAAAGCACAAAAAAACCAATGAAAGAAATACTTTCAGACTACGAGTTTAAACTAGATGTGTGAAAATTGATGATATAGAAATCACATATATTAAAGAAGGAAAAGGGGATAAAACGTTACTTTTTTTACACGGTTTGAGTAGTAATGCTGATGCGTGGTCTAAAAATATAGAGTCTTTAAAAGAGAATTATACTTGTGTAGCTGTCGATTTGCCTGGGCATGGTAAATCTTCAAAGCCAGAAGTAGTTTATACGCCAACGTTCTTTGCTGATATAGTATCTAAATTTATCAAGAAGAAAAGATTGAAAAATGTGGTTTTAGTTGGACACTCTATGGGAGGTCAAGCTAGTATGAAACTAGCATTGCAGTATCCAGAAGTGGTGCAAAAATTAGTATTGATAGCTCCAGCAGGATTAGAGAAGTTTACAAAAGACCAAGGAAATATTCTTAAAAGTGTATATACCGCTGAGGTAGTAAAGAACACGACAAACGAGCAAATTGCAAAAAATTATGCGCTCAACTTTTTTGAACAACCAGCTGAGGTTTCAAAAATGATTGAAGATCGTATTCGAATTAAACAAGCGTCCGATTTTGATACTCATTGTAAAGCAATTGTAAAAAGTGTATTCGGAATGTTAGATGATCCTGTACATGACGATTTAGAGAAAATTTCTCAAAAGACCCTAGTTGTTTTTGGAGATAAAGATATGTTGATTCCGAATAGATATTTGCACCCAGCATTAACGATTCAAGATGTAGGAAGTGTCGCGGCAGATAAAATAAAAAATGCTACTGTAAAGTATGTAGAAAATTGTGGGCATTTTGCGCAATTTGAAAAGCCTAAAAAAGTTAACTTGCTCATACAAGAATTTGTAGAAAGCGATTAATGAAAACGAAGCTTAAAAAATTTACAGAGTTTAGTAAAACTATTTTGCCAAACGAGGCAAAATATCTTCAAACAGTATATCAATTTAAAGGAGAAGAAAAATGTGTAATAAGTGATCTTATTATCAAAAATGCATTGTCCAAAAATGGTTTTACAGATTTTGATACTTCTATTGATAAACGAAAATACTCGTATGTAAAAGATTGGACTCAGAAAAAATTAACCAGTATAGATGTTGATGTTACAATAGATTGGTTAATGTCGTTAAAAAAGAAGATTTTAACCGATGCTATCACTTCACAAGAGGAGAAAGAGTTTCTTCAGTATATAATTTCATACAAAAGCATTGAGCATAATTTTCAAAGTTTTTACAATCTTGCTAAAGAATACAAATCGTATTTGTTGGTGCGAATGCGTTATAATGATCACGAAATTGTCGCTAACTTCATTAAGGAGTATGAGGCGAATTATATAACGGCAAAAGAAATACATGAAAAATTGTATGATGCAACTACAGAAATAACTAATCAATATACTTTAAATAATAACGAAACAAAACATCTAGAAGAATGGTTGTTGCAAGTGTTTAAAGATGAATCTATCGATGGTAAAAACCGTTATCAAGCATTTGTGTTATTGGCGTTTATGTATACAAATTATAATGAGAATGATAAGTTAAAATTACTTTTCGATCAAATTGATGCATATTTTAGTCAAGGTATAATGTACTCTAGACGCTTGCTTTCTAACTACTATGCGAGCCGAGTTTTATTGCATTCTAAACAAAATGAGTTTGAAGAAGCTGAGTTTTACGGGTATCTTTCAATTAGACAGAATAACAATGATACGTTAATGTATCTAAATAATTTGGTGGCTATTTTATTACGAAATAACAAGCCAGAAGAGGCGTTTTCTTTACTTGAAAAATATGAAGGACTTTATAAAGAAATCCATAATTATCATCAAAAAATAGGATACTGTTCATATAAAGTTCGAGTACTTTCGGAACTTCATAAACATAAAATAGCCGAAGCAACTGCAAAAACTTTTTTAAGAAAACATAAAAATGAGGTGTTAAAACATCGTTGGCATCATTTCTTTACATCATATATTAATGTATTAGTCACAGAGGAAAAATATGAAGAGGTACTAAAGTTAGCTTCAAAGTTTAATTTGATTGAAAAGGAAAAAGAACGTCAGAAGAAAAGCAATTATGTCCCTAATATTTCATGGAGTATTTCACTTTCAAGATATATGGAGGGTAAGATAAATTCAAGTCGCTTATTAGAAGAAATTAAACAACCTTTAGAGGGTATAACGCCAACGATGAATCAAAAACAGTTGATGTTCAGGGTGATAAATAAGTTGTCAGATAACCTTCCAGAGGCTTTTTTGAAATTAAAGTCTCATATTGAATAACTTTCTTTTAAATCTTAGGTTTTTATGATTAAAAAAATAAAAACAATTAAAAGTCACACTTTATAGTTTTTGTTTTTCAAATGGTTTATTTTTCATTTCCCGATAGATTGCGAGTGAAACAAACTTAATAACAATCTAAAATTATGAAAAAACTATTTTTCTTTTTAGTCTTAATTAGTTCTTTAACTCTAAGTGCACAGGGTACAGGAGGTATTCAAGGGGTAATTACAGATACAAATGGAGTGCCTTTAGCAGGAGCCACAGTATATATTAAAAGTATAGATAAGGGGATTGATGCTGATTTTGACGGGAAATTTGCAATTGAAAATATGAATAAAGGAACTTACAGTGTGCTTGTCTCATTCGTAGGTTTTGAAAGTGTAACCAAAACAGTAGCTGTTCAAAATGGACAGAAAACACAACTAAATATTTCTTTAAAAGAAGCAAGTAGTGTTTTAGATGAGGTTATACTAACGGCGAATAAAAAACCACAAAAAATTACTGAAGTGCCAGCTACAGTTAATGTTATTACGGCAAAAGATATTCAGGATTTTCCTAGTTTTAACATAGGTGAATTAGCAGCGAGACAAAAAGGGGTAGATTTTGTGCGTAGTGGTGTTTTAGGAACCGGAATTAATATCCGTGGTTTTAACTCAGCATTCAATTCAAAAAACTTGCAAATGACAGACGATAGAGTTTCGATGTTAATTGCAACAGGATTACCTTATGGTTCGTTTTCAACAGTTACAAAAGATGATGTTGAGCGTGTAGAGATTTTATTAGGACCAAACGGAACATTGTATGGACCAAATGCTCATAATGGTTTGGTAAGTACAATAACTAAAAACCCAAGAACTTCAGAAGGAACTACAATTGCGGTTGGTGCTGGAGATCAAAATGTAGTTACGGGTAGGCTGCGTCATGCACAAGTGTTAAGTGACAAGTTTGCTTATAAAATTCACTTAGAAAGTACACAAGGTACAGAGTTTAATTATGTAGATAGTGTATATGTAGGAACTAAAGCATATGGAGAGAAAAACTTAGATCGTGATTTTAATGCCTTAAAATATGGAGCCTCGTTATACTACAAGCCTACTAGTAGTTCAGAAATTACAGCATATTACGGGCATAGTAATAACACCAATTTAGCGGTTACAAATGCAGGTCGTAATCAAATTAAAGATTGGACTTTAGATATTGCTCAATTAAAATATGTGTCTAAAAACTTTTTCGCAAATGCATATTATACATGGAGTAAAACAGATGAAACTTATGCAATTAATCAGCGTACACAAAACTATGTGTCGTTTATTGAAAATGGTTTTTCAGAAGAAGAAGCTTGGAGTCGTGCATTATATGAACAGTGGATTCCCGCTTATGGTATAGCAGTTCCAAGAGGAGCACTTTTTAAAGATGCGTCTGAAAGATTCAATGCAGAGGCTCAGTATAATAATAACTGGGGAGAGTTTTATGTAACTGCAGGTGCGCAATATCAGTTAGATATGGCAGATTCTAAAGGAACTTATTTATTAGATCAAGATGGTTCGATTGATATCGCTCAAAAAGGAGTGTATGGTCAGTTTGAATATAAATTAGAATCAGGATGGAATTTTTTAGCAGGTATAAGAGCGGATAATCATGATTTATACGGAACTAACTTTTTACCAAAAGCAGCAGTTACCAAAACAATTGGTGAAGGTACGTTTAGATTAACGTATGGTAGAGGTATGGCAGTGCCATCAATATTAAACTTACAAGGGAATTTATTTGGTGGATTAGTGTTAGGTAACGGAGAAGGATTTACGTTAACTGATGGAACCAAGATCGATAAGTTAGAGGTAGAAACTATCAACTCTTTTGAGTTTGGTTATAAAGGAAAGCTTACAGATAAGTTTTATATTGATGCAAGTGCGTATTATAATATGTCGGAAAACTTCATAAGCCCTTTGCGTAACATAGTCGATGCAGCTAATGGTAATTATGTAACTCATATGGGAGATAAACCTATTGATGAGGTTTCGCCAGGAGCTAGTGCATCACCACTTTTATTAACCTATAGCAATTTCGGAAATGTAGACACTTACGGATTCGACCTTGGATTGAACTATTATTTTACAGATGCTATTAGAACCTCTTTAAATTATTCGTATTTCGGACGTAGTTTAGATAAAAACGATATGAACAATGATGGTAATTTAGATGGAGTTGTTTTAGAAAGTGAATTACCTATCAATACACCGGAAAACAAATTGAGTTTAGGGTTGCATTACGGAGGTAAGAAATTGTACGGAGCTCTTTTTGGACGTTGGGTGCAAGACTATGACTTCTTTTCAGGAATTAATGTTGCCGCTAAAACACAAGACTTAGATGGAGATGGGGTAAATGAAATTGTTGAAAACTCACGTATAGGAAGAACGTGGAATTATGGTCCTTTAGGTGGTTTTACAGTAGATGCTAACTTAGGGTATAATTTAAATGATAATATATCAGTAGGTATGAATGTTACGAATATTTTCGACGCAAGTATAAGAGAATTTGTAGCTTCTCCAGAGGTTGGAAGGTTAGTTTCGTTCGAGCTTAAATATAACTTTAACGCATTTAAGAAAAAATAAAACCGAATCCGTTAAGCTTATAAAGTATGCCGAAAGTAAAAGTAAACAATATAGAGCTTGATTATGAAGAATATGGAAAAGGCGAGGTTCTTTTGTTTCTTCATGGATTAGGTTCTACCAAAGCAGATTGGGATGCGCAAATTCCTTTCTTTTCAGAAAAATATCGTGTTGTGGTAGTAGATCTTAGGGGGCATGGAAAAACTTCCATTCCCTCTAAAGACTACGGGGTAAAATTCATGACCGAAGATATTAAGCAATTACTAGATGTTTTAAAAATAGAAAAAGCCACGGTTATAGGTTTTTCTATGGGAGGAGCGGTAGCATTTCAGTTAGCTTCCAGTAATCCTGAATACATTAATAATTTGGTTATTGTAAATAGTGGTCCCGATTTTAATGATATGGGAAAAATAGGTAAAGAATTATTGAGTTCAAGAACCGAGTTTTTGAAAACCAAAGGGTTGCTTCCTTTGGCTAAAGAAATTGCATATAATATGTTTCCTGAAGATGATCAAATTGAAATGAGAAATCAATTTGAAGAACGATGTAAAAACAATGATTATGATGCGTATTACAATTCATTTGTCACGTTGATGGATTGGGGTTTAGGGGATAAATTAAAAGATATTACAGTTAGAACGCTAGTGGTAGCTTCTGATATGGATTATACTCCTGTTTCTTTCAAAGAAGAATATGTAAAAAGAATGCCGAATGCAATACTGTCTGTAATTGAAAACTCAAGACATGGGGCGGTAATAGATCAACCAGAGGTTTTTAATAAAGTGCTTGAAAATTTTCTGAATCATGAATAAAGTAGCGTTGATAACAGGAAGTACTAGCGGTATCGGCTTGGGTATTGCAGAGGCTTTTGCCAAAGCAGGTTACAATATTATGTTTCATGGTTTGGAGGCGGATGGTGATAAAATAGCAAAAAGCGTAGGAGATAAGTATAATGTAAAAGTTTCTTTTTCAAATGCGAATTTACTGGTTGCTGATGAGGTTGAAACATTAATAGATCAAGCAATAAAAGTGTTTGGTACATTGCATGTGTTGGTTAATAATGCAGGAATACAGTATGTTTCTCCTGTAGAAGATTTTCCGAATAATAAGTATGAAAGTATTATTGCTATTAATATGAATGCTACTTTTTATGCTTCAAAAAAAGCATGGAATTTTATGAAGGATCAGAAATTCGGTAGAATTATCAATGTTTCATCAGTTCATGGCTTGAGGGCATCTGAGTTTAAAACAGCCTATGTAACAGCAAAACACGGTGTAATAGGTATGACAAAGGTTCTGGCTTTAGAAGGTGCGCCTTATAATATAACATGTAATGCAATTTGTCCAGGGTATGTAAAAACACCTTTAGTGGAAGGTCAAATAAAAGACCAAGCTAAAGCACATAATATGTCTGTAGAAGAAGTTGTTGAAAAAGTAATGCTGAAAAAACAGGCGGTAAAACAGTTTGTTCCGTTGGAAACAATTGCTGATATGGCTCTGTTATTGGCAAAAGACACTTCATCAACTATTACTGGAACTTCATTTGCTTTAGATGGTGGTTGGAGTGCGCAGTAACCTATAATGAAAACTTTGTTTCATTAATTTAGTATATACAAGAGCAGAAGTCTGGCTTACTACTTGTTAGTAAGTTGGGCTTTTGTGTAATTTTAAGTTTAGATAAAATAAAAATCCGATTTACGGAAGTAAATCGGATTTTTTTGGCTCCTCAACCTGGACTCGAACCAGGGACCCTCTGATTAACAGTCAGATGCTCTAACCAACTGAGCTATTGAGGAATGTTCTTGTAGAACAATCTATGTATGTTGTAGAAATTATCGGCTTCTACGTTGCCTTTAGCTCCTCAACCTGGACTCGAACCAGGGACCCTCTGATTAACAGTCAGATGCTCTAACCAACTGAGCTATTGAGGAATTTAAGATGTACTTGTCTTAAAATGCGAGTGCAAATTTAAGTCCTTTTTTTATATCTGCAAATTATTTTTTTAAAAAAAATAAAACTATTTTTCTTGATGCTGAAATTCAGTGCTTTATTTTTACTGAAAAGAGGTGCGTTTAACGCAAATTTAACAAAAACTAAAAACTCGTTAAAGAGTTTAAAATTAGGCTAAAAAGGAGTGCTATTTTTGGTAAAAGTTGTACTTTTGTCAACATTATTCTTATAGATAGAAAAGTATAACAAAATATATGGACAAGTTTTCGTTCTTAAACGCAGCACACGCAGGTTTTATAGGTGATTTGTATGAACAATATCAAAAAAATCCTGATGCGATAGAACCAAGTTGGAGAAGTTTTTTTCAAGGATATGATTTGGCTAACGAGAATTATTCATTAACAGATGAAGAAGTTTCGATAGAAGTCCCTGAAGAAGTACGTAAAGAATTTTTAGTAATCGATTTAATCAACGGTTACCGCACACGTGGACATTTGTTTACCAAAACAAACCCAGTTCGTAACAGAAGAACTTACACGCCAACTTTAGAAATTGAAAATTTCGGGTTAAATCAAGGAGATTTATCCAAAGTTTTTAATGCAGGTGAAATTTTAGGTATAGGTCCTAAAAGTTTAGCTGAGATTATAGATTATTTAAAATCTGTATTCTGTGAGAGCATTGGAGTTGAGTATATGTATGTACGCAACCCTGAAGAGTTAAAGTGGTGGAATGAGCGTTTAAACAAAAACGCAAACCATCCTAGTTATGATGTAGAATCGAAAAAGTATATTCTTACCAAATTAAACCAAGCTTCAACTTTTGAAAGTTTCTTGCAAACAAAATATGTTGGGCAGAAACGTTTTTCTGTTGAAGGTGGTGAAACGTTAATTCCAGGGGTAAGTGTAGCGCTTAGAGACGCAGCTGAAGAGTATGGAGTAGAAGAGTGTGTGTTGGGAATGGCACACCGTGGGCGTTTGAACACCTTAGTAAACATCTTTAAAAAACCAATTCGCGATTTATTTAGTGAATTTGAAGGGAAAGATTTTGAAGACCAAGATATTGATGGGGATGTAAAATACCACTTAGGGTTAACCTTAAGCAAAGAGTATCAAGGAGGTCAAAAAATGAACTTAGTTCCTAACCCATCTCATTTAGAAACAGTAGATGCTGTTGCTGAAGGAATTGTTAGAGCTAAGATAGACAAAGATTACGAAGGAAATGAAAACAAAATCCTTCCAATCTTAGTGCACGGTGATGCTGCAATTGCAGGTCAAGGTATTGTATACGAAGTTGTGCAAATGGCACAGTTAAACGGATACAAAACAGGGGGTACTATTCATATTGTGGTAAATAACCAAGTTGGTTTTACAACTAATTACTTAGATGCACGTTCAAGTACCTATTGTACTGATGTGGCAAAAGTAACGTTATCTCCAGTACTACATGTAAATGCTGATGATGCTGAAGCAGTATGTCATGCAATGGAAATGGCAGTTGAATATCGTATGAAGTTCAACAAAGACATTTTTATTGATTTATTAGGATATCGTAAATACGGTCATAACGAAGGTGATGAACCTCGTTTTACGCAGCCTAAATTATACAAAGCAATCTCTAAACATAAAAATGCTAGAGAAATTTATGCAAATAAATTAATTGCTGAGGGGAGCATTACTGCTGACTACTTAAAAGTGATAACTGAAGAATTCAAGGCACATTTAGAAATTGAATTTGCGGAATCTAAAAAGAAAGAAACAGCAAAAATTCAAGAATTCATGCCTGATGTTTGGGAAGGATTTGTACGTAAGCAGTTACAACATATGTTGCAGCCTGTAGATACAACCTACTCGGTAGAAGGTTTAAAAGATATTGCAAGAGTTATTTCGAAAACACCAGAAGGACATAAGTTTGTTCGTAAAGCAGAACGTATCTTAAAAGGTCGTGAAAAAATGGTTTTTGAAGATAACTTGTTAGATTGGGGTACGGCTGAGAACTTAGCATACGGTACATTATTAGAAGAAGGATATGATGTGCGTATTTCAGGAGAAGATGTAGAAAGAGGAACATTCTCTCACCGTCATGCAATTATGCGTGATGAAGAAACCTTAGATCGTGTAAACTTGTTAAACACAAATCCAAAGAATAAAGGAGAGATGACTATTTACAACTCTCACTTATCAGAATATGGGGTATTAGGTTTCGACTACGGATATGCGATGGCAGCTCCAAATACATTAACAATTTGGGAAGCTCAGTTTGGTGATTTTGCTAACGGAGCACAAATCATGTTCGACCAATATATTTCTTCGGCAGAAGATAAGTGGAAGTTACAAAACGGATTGGTAATGTTATTACCTCATGGTTACGAAGGGCAAGGGCCAGAGCACTCATCAGGAAGAATTGAACGTTTCTTACAATCATCGTCAACTGATAACTGGACAATTGCAAACTGTTCTACACCAGCAAATATGTACCACATTTTGCGTCGTCAGATGAAGCGTGATTTTAGAAAACCATTAGTTGTTTTCACTCCAAAAAGTTTATTACGTTTACCAAAAGCAGTAAATCCTATTGAAGATTTAGCGAACGGAACATTCCAAGAAGTAATTGACGATACGATTGATACTTCAAAAGCTAAGAAAATGGTGTTCTGTACAGGTAAGTTCTACTATGATTTATTAGAAGAGCGTGAAAAGCTTGGTAGAGAAGATGTAGCTTTAGTTCGTATAGAGCAGTTGTTCCCATTACATAATGATAAAATCAAAGAGGTAATGGATAAGTATCCAAATGTAGAGCGTTATGTTTGGGCACAAGAAGAACCTAAAAACATGGGAGCTTGGAGTTATATGTTAGAGCGTTTTGAATTGGCTAGATTAGAATGTGCTTCAGAAGAGTATCGTTCGTCACCAGCAGCAGGTTCAGGAGCACGATTTAGAAGACGTCATCAAGCTATTATTGATAAGGTTTTTGATTAAAAAATAAATGCGTTAGGGATTGAAGCAAGCTACCATGTAGCGCGTAAAGCCCGACCCGATAGGGAAACGCCCAAATAAAAGAAATAAAATAATTCAGATATATAAAATTTAGAACTGATGGTTTTAGAAATGAAAGTTCCTTCTCCGGGGGAATCAATTACAGAAGTAGAAATCGCAACTTGGTTAGTTGAAGATGGTGATTACGTTGAGAAAGATCAACCGATTGCCGAAGTAGATTCTGACAAAGCAACGTTAGAATTGCCTGCGGAAGAAAGCGGAATAATCACTTTAAAAGCTGAAGAAGGTGATGCAGTAGCAGTAGGAGCTGTAGTTTGTCATATTGATATGAGTGCAGCAAAACCTGACGGAGCAGCAGCGCCTAAAGCTGAAGCACCTAAAGCTGAAGAGAAAAAAGAGGCACCTAAAGCTGAGCCAGTTAAAGAAACATACGCAACAGGTACAGCATCTCCAGCAGCTAAGAAAGTATTAGCTGAAAAAGGAATGAGTGCAGCTGACGTTCAAGGAACTGGTAAAGATGGTCGTGTAACTAAAGAAGACGCTGTAAATGCGGTTCCATCAATGGGAACTCCAGGAACTGGGTCTCGTACTAGTGAGCGTAAAAAATTATCTATGTTACGTCGTAAAGTTGCTGAGCGTTTAGTTTCTGTAAAGAACGAAACAGCGATGTTAACTACGTTTAACGAAGTGAACATGCAGCCAATTTTCGATTTACGTAATGAGTATAAAGATGCGTTTAAAGCGAAACACGGTGTAGGTTTAGGATTTATGTCATTCTTTACCTTAGCCGTTGTAAGGGCATTAAAAATGTATCCAGACGTAAACTCAATGATTGATGGAGATTACAAAGTAAGTCACGATTTCCAAGATATTTCTATTGCAGTATCAGGTCCTAAAGGATTAATGGTTCCTGTTATCAGAAATGCTGAAAACTTAACCTTTAGAGGAGTTGAAAGCGAAGTAAAGCGTTTAGCATTACGTGCTCGTGACGGACAAATTACGGTTGATGAAATGACAGGAGGTACATTTACGATCACTAACGGTGGTGTATTTGGTTCTATGTTATCTACACCAATTATCAACCCTCCACAAAGTGGAATTTTAGGAATGCATAACATTGTTAATCGTCCAATGGCGGTAAATGGTGAAGTGGTAATTCAACCAATTATGTATGTAGCATTATCGTACGATCACAGAATTATTGATGGTCGTGAGTCTGTTGGATTCTTAGTTGCTGTAAAAGAAGCGTTAGAAAATCCAGTAGAATTATTAATGGATAACAATCCTAAGAAAGCCTTAGAAATGTAGTCGAAAATTTCGACAGATAAATAAAAAAAACCGCACAACCGTGCGGTTTTTTTTATTTGTACTAGAGTAATTTTAGTTTTTTAATTGTTCATTTTTTTCATAATACAGGTTCAAAATTTCCAGATTAGATTTTATTAAGTCTTTCGTTTCTAGTAAAATACTAAAATATAAGGTAGCGTTTTTGGGACTAGACTCTTCTGTTCTTGTTCTTTCAACCTGAAGTTGAATTGACTCTTCTACATGGTTTAGTAATACAATCTTTTCTTCAACTATTTTAGGAACTATTCTTTCAAAGCTTCTAGAATCAAAAATCTCGCTGATATCATTTAATAAGTCTATCAGTTTATTGTTAATCTCTAATAATTCAGCAGCTTGTTTTTTCTTTAATGCTTTGTGGTTATTATTTACATGTTTATGACTAATCTTAGCAATTAGACTAGATGATTGAGCTACATCCTGCAAGCTACCTGTTACATCTATATAAAATTTACTCGCAGCTAAATAAGAGTCGTCTAATTCTTTAATAAAGTAGAAAATTTCATTTTGTAAATCTTCAATTTCTACTTCAAGCTTGTTTACATTATTCTTAGCTTTTTTAAGTAGAGCTAAATCTTGATTAATTAAACCTTTAATAGTCATGTCATTAATCTTACAAACTCTTTTTAAAGCTTTAGAAATATTGTCAGCACTTTCTTCTATTACTCCTTGAATTGAATTTCCTTCTGCTTTACTTAACCTATCTTCTGCTTTTAATTCTTTTACTTTTTCATTGTGAGCTATATAGTTTCTAACTAATAATAAAATTGCTAGTAATAACAATACTGCAATAGCAGCTGGTCCACCTAAATTAATTAATAATGCCATTATACCAGCAGCTATAAATGCAATAATTGCAGTTCCAAACCAACCTGCTATAACATTAAAAACCCCGGCAACTCTATATACAGCACTTTCACTTCCCCAAGCTCTATCTGCTAATGAGCTACCCATTGCAACCATAAATGTTACATAGGTTGTAGACAGTGGTAATTTCATAGAAGTAGCAATAGAAATTAAAACTCCTGCTACCATTAAATTGACTGATGCTCTTACTTGGTCAAAGGCTGGTAATTCATGCGATTTACTCTTTGAAACTGTAACTATAGGTTTTTGAAATTGTTTATCTATTTTTTGAACTACAGATATTGGTAACACAGTATTGGTATATTTAGAAACTAACATTGTAAATCGAACAACTGCTCTTGATAGTGTATTTGGCTTAAACTTTTCAGCTCCTTCTCCTTGTCTTGACAAACCAATTTCTGTATCAGCGACTGAACGCGCTTTTTTAGAAAACCATAGTGTTAGTACCATAACCCCTCCTGCTAAAAACAATAATAAGGGTTCTGTAGGTACTTTTTTATCTAAAACTTCCATAGAGAACGACGTTGCATCAATTCCAGAAGTAGTCCAAGCTTCGTATGAATGCCATGCTGCCATAGGTACACCTATAAAGTTAACTAAGTCATTCCCAGAAAAAGCTAGTGCTAAACCAAAGGTACCTATTCCTATAATAGGAATGAAAATATTCTTCTTTAAAACACTCATATATATTTGAGAAAGGATTGTCAAACTTATAAATGAAATAAAAATGATCATAATCTCATTCCCTTCTAACATTCCTTTTATATCTTTATAATAAGGTGTTCCTTTTAATCCTTTCATAAAAATAAAGTATGTAATTGCTGTTAATGCCCCGCCTCCAAATAATGCCCCTAGATACTTTATTTTCTTATCGTAATGAAAAGAAAAAATTAATCTTGAAACGAACTGCACAAGTGCTCCTACAGAAAATGCAATTAATACTGAGAGCAAAATACCTGAAATGATTTGAAATGCTTTTTCTGTATTTATATATATAAGTAAATCTGAAAATGTTTGTGAATCTGAAGCTCCTATTTTAATCAATGCCATTGCAACTGCAGCTCCTAATAATTCAAATACAATAGAAACTGTAGTAGATGTAGGCATGCCTAAAGTGTTAAAGAAATCGAGCAGTAAGATGTCAGTTATCATTACCGCCATAAAAATAATCATGATTTCATTAAACATAAATTCTCCAGGGACAAAAATTCCTTTTCTAGCTACCTCCATCATTCCGCTAGAAAAAACTGCACCGCAAAAGATTCCTAAACTTGCAATAATCATTATTGTTTTAAAAGGGATTGCCTTAGAACCAATGGCAGAGTTCAAAAAATTAACCGCATCGTTACTAACACCAACAATTAAATCTGCTACTGCCAGTATCACCAAGGCTACAATCATTATTAAGTAAATATTTTCCATGTTTTTGTTTTTTGGAATTACAACTTTTAAATTAACTTAAAGCAATTACAATAATACCTGTGATAATGGTAATATATGAGCCTCTATTGTTTTATATCTTCATTAAATTTAAATCATTACCAGAAACTCAAGTTTCTGGTAGAAGAAGGTGGGGGTATACTTCATATGCAGAAATTACTATTCTAGTAATTAACAACATTGATTTGTAATTTTTACTCATAATTGATTGACTTTCATAAATATAAAAAAATAGTTTGTAAATTCAAATAAGTATTGATGTTGGGTTTATTAATTTTTCTTTTATTAAAAAGCTATTTCTTTCAAGGAGTCAATTAATCAATTTCAGAAGAAGAAAATGTAACTAGGTTAGTTGAAGATGATGTTAAAGAAGTCTTAGAAATGTAAGTCAAAATATGTTTTATACATATAAAGATTCTCTACAAATTGTACGATATTTTTATGTAAATAGATTTTGATGTTTAACTATAAATGAATATTTTGGTTAAATAACTGTTTAATTGCTTGAAATGAAAAATATTGTATTGGTAGTTTGTTTGTTTATGTTTTTTTTTAAGGGATATTCTCAACAGGGTGAATTTGAAAAAGAATTTGGTGAAGAAAACGTGAAAACTTTAAACTCATTTTTAGAAGGTTTTGAAACCAACACGTTAAAAAAAGAATACCCGAATATTGCATTAGAAAAAGCTTATAAGAAGTTTTTAAAAGCTATTGTAAATGAAAACTATTCGGTTCTAGAAAAAAGTAAAGAAAGATTTAAAGATGATGATTTTAAATTACACATATACTGTGTTCCAGATTCAACTTGGATCGAAAAAAGGAGACTTTCTTCAGGGAAAAAAGGTTTTTTAATAAAAGAAAGGTATAAATATTTAACAACAAACAATACGATTGGGTATACCAAATCAACTATATTTTGTTGTGATAATAAAGATAAAACACTTGAGCTATTGAAAAAGAAAAGAGTTCAAATAAACCTTTCAGGATTGTATATAAAGGCTTTAAAAAAGATATCTAATAAATCAGAATTTATTAAAAATTATCTTCACAATATCCAAATTACTGCAGATCCAATTCATCCCAATACGATGTCAAATTACATTCTTATGAATGATATTGATGTAAACGATTATTTTGTAAAAAGGATATTGTTTGTAAATACTGTTTACAGATAAAACGATGTTTTTATTTTGATTTAATTTTTTACTAACTTTAATAGCTATAAAATCAGGTGATTATGAAAGTTGTTAAAGAAGGATTTACCGTTTATCATAATTTCCCTATAAAGGCATTGTCTAATGAGGTTTTTAAGGCAATTACTCATCCAGAAGACTTGGTACATTGGTGGCCACTTAAATGTACTGGAATGCCTAAAATAGGAGCTGAATACAACCTCTTTTTTGGTGAGCCTTACAATTGGTATGGTGAAGTAATAAAATGTGAAGAGCATTCTTCTTTTTACATAAAAATGACCAAATCTGATAAAGATTGGAATTCTACAACATTTGGTTTTGATTTGTATGAAAAGGATGATGGAGTTACTTGGGTGAACTTTTTTCACAGGGGTTGGGTAGAAGAGAATGATCATTTTAAGCACTCTTCCTATTGTTGGGCATTGTTGCTAAACGGACTTAAAAATTATGTTGAAAAAGGAATTATTATACCTTTTGAAGAAAGAAATTAAAAAGAAAATATTATGAAACTAGGGGCTTTTTCAATCAGTTTATCAGTAAAAGATATTGATAAATCGAGAGAATTTTATGAAATGCTGGGGTTTACTGTTTTTGCAGGTCAAATAGAAAAGAATTATTTGATTATGAAAAATGGTAATTCATTAATTGGATTGTTTCAAGGTATGTTTGATAATAATATCTTAACGTTTAATCCAGGTTGGGATGAAAACGCAAACAAATTAGAAGATTTTGATGATGTGAGAATCATTCAACAGCATTTAAAAGAAAACCACATCAAGCTAAAAAGAGAAGTTGATAAGAATACATCAGGTGCTGGAAGTATCGTATTCTTTGATCCTGATGGAAATACAATTTTAATAGATCAACATGTATAAATAAAAAGCGGAAAACTGCTAGTGGTTTTCCGCTTTTTATTTTATTCGTTTAAGGTTTATTTCTTTCCGAAAAAAGAGCTAAAGGCAATAGCTGCTATTCCAATAACTATGGTAATATACGAGCCAGTGTTGTCTTGTGCTTTTATTAAATCTACATCTCCAACAGAAACTTGTGTTTCTGGTTGTATAAGGGTGTAAACTCCGTAAGCTAAAATTACGATACCAGCAATTAGTACTATCGATTTAAGGTTTTTACTCATAATTGATTGTTTTTCATAAAGATATGAAAAACAACTTATAGTTCAAAACCAATATTAACGCCTAATTTATTGGCAATTAATTGGGTAATTCTTTTTTTAACTTCAGGTATCTTAACACTCTCTAAAACAGTGTTAGCAAAAGCATACATTAATAAAGCGTTGGCTTCTTTTTTAGGAATACCTCTTTGTTGCATGTAAAATAATGCTTGATCGTCTAATTGACCAATAGTACAACCATGCGAACACTTTACATCATCAGCAAAAATTTCTAACTGTGGCTTAGCATTTATTGTAGCTTTATCACTAATTAAAATATTGTTGTTTTGTTGATAAGCATTGGTTTTTTGAGCTTCCTTTTCAACAATAACCTTCCCGTTGAATACACCAGTTGAACGATCCCCGTATATACCTTTATAGTCTTGATGACTTTCACAATTAGGCTCTATATGGTTTACTAAAGTGTGATGATCTACGTGTTGTTTACCTTCAATAATAGTGATTCCTTTCAAAATAGAGTTGATATGCTCTCCTTTCTGATAGAAATTTAAGTTGTTACGAGTAATGTTTCCACCAAAAGAGAAGGTGTGTACAGAACAAGTGCTTTCTTTTTGTTGCTCAATGTAAGTATTGTCAATTAAAGAAGCATTTTCGTTATCATTTTGAATCTTATAATAGTCTACTGTTGAATGCGTATCTGTAAAAATTTCAGTTACAGAATTCGTTAAAACAGCATTACTGTTAAGGTTTTGATGACGTTCTATAATTTGAACATGTGCGTTTTTTTCAACAACAATTAAGTTACGAGGTTGTAACATTGCTGCATTTTCTTTTCCTGTGTTAAAGTTAATAATTTGAATAGGTTTTTCAACCTCAACATTTTTTGGAATGTGAATAAAAGCACCTTCGGTAGCAAATGCTGTGTTTAAAGAAGTTAAATTATCTTGCTTTGCTATTTTATTAAAATACTTTTCTATAACAGGTTTGTATTTATCTTTTGAAAAAGCAGCTGATAATAAACAAACATCTTTTCCGTCATGAGTAGTACTTGATAAAAATGAACTGTATTTACCATCTACAAAAACAATTTTGTAGCTGTCTATTTCATGAATAAAATATTTCTTTACATCTGCTAATTCAACCGCAGCTTCACGATCAGGAAATATGCTGTAATCTTCTTTTAAAATTGAATTTAAAGAAGTGTATTTCCAAGCTTCTAACTTTTTAGTAGGAAACCCTAACTTTTCAAAGTTTTGTAGTGCTTTTGTTCTGATTTCGTGTAAATCAGAGTTGATATTTATACCGTTTTCAAAAGCTACGTATGATGATAATATTTTTTCTTTTAACTCCATTGTTTCTTGCTGTCATTACATCTTAGCAGTAATTAAAATTTAATTACGCTAATTCGTTTTTAATCCAATCGTATCCTTTTTCTTCAAGCTCTAAAGCAAGAGAAGCATCTCCTGTTTTAACGATTTTTCCATCGTGTAAAACGTGTACATAGTCAGGAACGATATAATCTAATAAACGTTGGTAGTGTGTAATAACTACTACAGCGTTGTCTTTAGATTTTAATTTGTTAACTCCGTTAGCAACAATACGTAGTGCATCGATATCTAAACCAGAATCTGTTTCATCTAAAATAGCTAGTTTAGGCTCTAACATTGCCATTTGAAAAATCTCATTACGCTTTTTTTCACCTCCAGAAAATCCTTCGTTTAAAGAACGAGATAAGAACTTACGATCGATTTCTAACAATTCTGATTTTTCACGAATCTTTTTTAGCATGTCTTTAGCAGGCATTTCTTCTAAACCTTGAGCTTTACGAGATTCATTAATCGCAGTTTTGATAAAGTTCGTAACAGTTACCCCAGGAATTTCTACAGGATACTGGAATGATAAAAATACACCTGCATGTGCTCTTTCTTCAGGAGCTAATTCGCTAATATCTACACCTTCTAATTCAATAGAACCAGCAGTCATTTCGTAAGTTTCATTACCGGCAATTACAGATGATAAGGTACTTTTACCAGCACCGTTAGGTCCCATAATTGCATGAACCTCTCCTGCTTTTACTTCTAAATTAATTCCTTTAAGAATATCTTTATCTTCTACCTGTGCGTGTAAGTTTTCTATTTTTAACATGTTTCTATGTTATTTCGCTTTTTTCATCAAAAAGCATTTTTTATTATTTTGAAGTTTTCAAATTAACGTATTCATTAATTATCCAACACTTCCTTCTAAACTAATTTCTAATAATTTTTGAGCTTCTACAGCAAACTCCATTGGTAATTTATTTAGTACTTCTTTACTAAATCCGTTTACAATTAACGCAATGGCTTTTTCAGTGTCAATACCACGTTGGTTACAGTAGAATAATTGGTCTTCACCAATTTTACTAGTGGTAGCTTCGTGTTCTATTTGAGCTGATTTGTTTTTTGCTTCGATATAAGGAAAAGTGTGTGCACCACACTCATTACCCATTAATAAAGAATCACATTGTGAGAAGTTACGTGCATTTTCTGCTCTAGAATTGATTTGTACCAATCCGCGGTAACTGTTTTGTGATTTTCCAGCAGAAATTCCCTTAGAAATAATAGTTGACTTAGTGTTTTTTCCTAAGTGAATCATTTTAGTTCCAGTATCTGCTTGCTGGTGGTTGTTAGTAACTGCAATTGAGTAAAACTCTCCAACAGAATTGTTCCCTTTTAAAATACAACTTGGATATTTCCAAGTAATTGCTGAACCTGTTTCAACCTGAGTCCAAGAAATTTTAGCATTGGTTTCACACAATCCTCTTTTGGTTACAAAGTTGAAAACACCACCTTTTCCTTCTGAATCCCCAGGGAACCAGTTTTGTACGGTAGAATATTTTATTTCAGCATCGTCTAAAGCAATTAGCTCTACTACTGCTGCGTGTAATTGGTTTTCATCACGTTGTGGAGCGGTACATCCTTCTAAGTAAGAAACATAACTGCTTTCATCTGCAACAACTAAAGTACGCTCAAATTGCCCTGTTCCTCCTTCGTTGATACGGAAGTACGTAGATAGTTCCATAGGACAACGAACTCCTTTTGGAATATAACAGAAAGATCCGTCAGAGAATACAGCAGAGTTTAATGCAGCGTAAAAGTTGTCAGTTGGTGGAACAACAGAACCGATGTATTTTCTTACTAATTCTGGGTGCTCTTGTATAGCTTCAGAAATTGGCATAAAAATAATTCCTTTCTCAGCCAACGTTTCTTTAAAAGTAGTAGCTACCGAAACAGAGTCCATTACAATATCAACTGCTACATTTGCCAACTTTTTTTGCTCTTCTAAAGAAATTCCTAGTTTTTCAAAAGTAGCCAATAACTCAGGGTCTACTTCGTCTAAACTGTTTAATTTAGGTTTTTGTTTAGGAGCTGAGTAGTAAGAAATATCTTGAAAACTTGGTTTTTTATAGGTAACGTTTGCCCACTCTGGTTCTTCCATTTGTTCCCAAATTCTAAAAGCTTCTAAACGCCATTCAGTCATCCATTCTGGTTCGTTTTTCTTTTTAGAAATGGCACGAACGATATCCTCGTTTATCCCATTAGGAAACTTTTCACTCTCAATATCAGTATAAAAACCGTACTCGTATTCTTTGGTTTTTAATTCTTCTCTTAAATCGTCCTCGGTGTATTTACTCATCAGTATTTTTGTATTCTTTTTGATGTATAGGTTTTATAGAGAAAAGCTTTCTCCACAACCACAAGTTCTGTTAGCATTAGGATTGTTAAACACAAAGCCTTTACCGTTTAAACCTCCAGAATATTCTAAAGTTGTACCCACTAAGTATAAAAAGCTTTTCTTGTCAACAATAATTTTTACTTCATTGTCTTCAAAAACTTTATCGTTTTCCTGTTGGGTTTTGTCAAAAGTTAAGTCGTATGATAATCCTGAGCAACCACCACTTTTTACTCCAACGCGAACAAAGTCGGTTGTAGTATCAAATCCATCATCTGTCATTAATTCAATGACTTTCTTTTTTGCTGTGTCTGAAACTTTTATCATCGTTTAAATAGATTAAATCTAAGTGAATTGCAAAGATAATGACAAAATATGATTTATGTCATGTTTTGAAATGAATATAGTTATTAAACAATAAAATTTGTCTATACCTTAAAACGAGCAGTGAATTGTTGTTATATTATTGCTGAAAATCAGGATTATTTATAAAATCATTATCGGAAAGACTGAGGAGAAATGCTTTTAAATCGGCTTTGTCTTTGTTAGAAAGTTGAACACCTTCTTGATTTACTTTTTTCATTAAAGGATCAATGGTTGAAGATTGTTTTAATCCTTCGGAATAGTGATTAATTACCTCTTCTAAAGTAGTAAACCGACCATCGTGCATGTAGGGAGCAGTAAAAGCTAAGTTTCGTAGTGAAGGACTTTTAAATTTTCCGTTGTCATTTGGGTCTCCTGTAAAGGTACCCAAACCTAAATCGGTAAAAGTTTCATCTAATCCGTTGTTATGGAATTGGTTGTCTGTCCAAAGTGGATTGTTGTCACTTCCGTGGCAATGAAAACAATCACCACGAGTTTCGTCCATAAAAACGTTAAAACCGTTGAGTTCTTCCGAAGTTAATTCAGCTTTTCCTAAAAGGTATTGATCAAACTTTGAGTTTCCTGAAATTAACGTTCTTTCAAACTGTGCAATTGCTTTTGTTACCAAAGTTGAATCTATTTTGGATATTCCAAAAGCTTGCTGAAAAAGTGTTGGATATTCAGTGTGTTCTTGTAGTTTTTTTGCAACATTTTTCCAATCGCTATGCATTTCAATTGGATTACGAACTGGGGAAAACGCTTGACGTTCGATGCTCAATTCTTTACCATCCCACATAAAACGCTCGTCAAAATTCCATGCTAAATTGAATAAAGGCATTGAGTTTCGTGTACCTAATTTACCATCGACACCTTCGCTAAAACGAGTATCATCGGTAAAAGCATTTTTAGGATCATGACAAGAAGCGCATGATTGGGTATTGTCTTTTGATAAAATAGGATCAAAAAATAGTTTTTTACCCAAAGCAATTCCTTCTTCAGTTAATGGATTGTTGGTTGGAACTATTGGAGCAATTAATTTTTGTTGAAAAATTTCAGGGATTTTTAAATTTACTTGAACTGGAGTATATACATTTTCTATTTCTTCTTTTGAAGAACAACTCATCAAAAGAAATAAAAGGGAAAACAGGTATATACTTTTTTGCGTCATGTTTATTGAGAAATTGTTCCTAAACTAAATACACCGCTTTTTCCGTTTTCAGAAATATCTTTTTGAGCTTCAAAATCGCCCATCAAATCAACGCTTTTCTCGTTTAAGTTCCAGTCATTAGGAGATTTAAACCACCCGGAAGCATTCATTTTAATTTCAATAACAGCATTGTTTTTTAGTAAAATTGAACCTGTTTCAATTGAAATTGAAGTATCAACGATAGAATCTTTTTCACTGTCGTAAGCTCTAATAGCGTGAAAGTTATATGGGTTTTTAACTCCCAAAGTATCTTTGTATTGACCATCTAGTTGCATAAAATGATAGCCTCCACCCATCATGTCAGGTACATTCCAATCTACAGAATTTAAATCAGCATAAGCACCGCTAATATTATCTTTATTAGTAAAACCAAAAGTAAATAGTAATTTATAGCTTCCTTCCGATATTTTTTCAGGAAGCGCTAATGTTAAACTATCAGGTTTGCTTACATCCACTAATTTATATCCATTAAATTTAGTAGTATCACTTGCCCCATTTACAATGCTTACGCTTGAAATTAAATAACGCAATCTACTTATGGTAAGTTTGCTTCCTGTTTTATTGGTGAACTCAGTGTTTTCTAAATCAGATTTTTCAATGATAGTACCGTCCCAGTTTTGGGTGAATTTCAATTTTACTGAAACTTCTTTGATGGGTTCATCATTATCAGAACTACAAGAAAGAACGATTAAACTAAATATAGAAAGGATTATTTTTTTCATCTGTTTATTTTATGTTGATAACTACTAGGTCAGAAAAACCTTTGTTGGTTTCAATGTCAAAATTAGAACTCCAAGATTCACCAACCACAATAACTTCTTGATTGTTTAATTGAACAATGTCATTGGCAGTATCAATTTCACTACCTCCAATAGATTTTTGCCATTCAAGTTTTCCGTTAGCAGCTATTTTTAGCACCCAAATATCGTTATTTCCGTTGTTATTTGTGAGATTTTTATCGCTGCTTCTTGAATTTCCTACGATGAAGAATCCACCACCTTGAACAGGAATAACTCCTTTAGAAACATCAAATGAAGTTCCGCCATAGGTTTTTTGCCAAATTAGATCTCCATCTGCATTAATCTCGATTGCCCAAATATCTGAAGAACCATTGTTGTCACTCACTTGTTGATTGTTGCTTCTTGTGTTTCCTGTAATGATAAAATTATTTTGAGATGTTTTGGTAATAGCAAAAGCTTCATCTATTTCACTACCTCCATAATTTTTCTCCCAAAGAAGCTCACCTTGGTTGTTTATTTTTACCACCCAAAAATCATAACTTCCTCGGTTGTTTGAAATGTCAACATCATCGCTATCGCTAGAGCCTACCAATAAAAAATTATTGTTTTGAGTTTCTACCACATCATAAAGCGTATCGGTAAATGTACCACCATAGTAGTGAGACCACTGTTTTTCTCCGTTGGAATTTAGTTTTAGTACCCAGTAATCACCTCCTGCATGTCTATTAGCACTACGAGAGTTTCCTTCTCCACCAGAAGCACTTACGTCTAATGTGCCACTGAGTAAAAAACCGTCATCAGAAGTTTGAATAACAGAAAAAGCTTGATCAGTTCCTGAAAAGCCATAGGTCTTTTGCCAAAGTAAGTTTCCACTGCTGTCAGTTTTTAGTAACCAAAAATCGTAAGAACCAAAATTTTCAGTCACATCTCCGTCAGCGCTTCTACTAAATCCAGAGATTAAAAAGCCTCCATCAGCAGTTTGAATGAGATCTTTACCACGGTCATCTTCACTGCCTCCGTAGGTTTTAGACCAAGTCAATTCGTGATTACTGTTGAATTTTAATAACCAATAATCGTAGCTATTGTCTGTTTTGTCAGTAATATCGTAATCAGCACTTTGCGCATGTCCGATTACAGCATAACCTCCATCAATAGTACTAATTACTGAATGTCCAGCTTCGTTTAATGAACCTCCATATGTTTTTACAGATTGAATAGAACCTGAGTAACTAGGTAAAGGATTATCATCTTTTGAACAAGATATAGTCAGTAATAAAAAAATGATATAAAATTTAGTAAGCTTCATAAAATGATTAAGGTTATTTTTTCTTCAAAATGAATAATCCTTTTTCTATATCACTCACTACAATATTTCCGCTGTTAAAGAAAGGATATACACTCCAAACTCCATTAAAATCAGGGTTGTTATTTTCAGGATAGGTGTCAAAATAACCTGTTTCAGTCATAGTTCCTGAAGCGATATTTGAAATATCGTGCATTCTAACGCCAGCTCTGTAGTTAGCTAGATAGAAAGTGTTGTCTTTTATATATCCATTATGGTCAATAGCTTCTGTAGGGCCATAATACTCGTTTAATAATTGAGGATTGTCTAGGTCAAGCATATCAAAAATTAAAATTCTTGTTTTACCTACTTTACCTGTCATTTCATCAAGTTCATCACCTACAATAAAATAGCGCTGGTTATTAGTAAACCATCCTTGGTGTGTGTAGGCTTCATTATTATAAGAAATTTTTGAAATATTGATAGGGTTGGCTTTATCAGTAACATCAACTACTACAACTTCATTAGTCCCATTTACTTCTCCATTGCTTCCTACTAAAATTTCCTTTCCAGTATAATCGGTGTCAGGACCATTGTAGTTGATTACTTGTGCATCGTGAGAATATCCGTCTGCAGCATATCCACCAGCTGAAACTGGATTTTTTGGATCTTGAATATTGATGAAAAGTGGTCCGCCACTATATTGTGTGCTACCAACTACGTAGGCAAATCCTGAATCTTCATTAATTACAATGTTATGCGCTTTACCAAAAGTTGTAAAATGTGCATCAGTAGTAAAGGTCGCAGGTGGATTACTTATGTTACGAAGCCTAGTTAAATCAAAAACTTGCATGCCGTGAGCATCATCTCCTCTGTTATTATCGGCAACAATAAATGCATGATTATTGTATACTTTAATATCTCTCCATGGACTGCTAATAGTAGCTGTGGGTAGTTTTCCTAAATATATAGGGTTTTCAGTATCGGTAACATCAATGAAGGCAGTACCGTTATCTAATCCCATAATGGCATATTCTTTATTGGTTGTTGGGTCTGTCCATCCCCAGGAATCATTTCCTTCAGCAGCCTGAAAAGTGGTTATCGGAATATGAAGTAATAAGTCATAACCGTTACAAGGAAATTGCCCTGCAAAACCATTTTCACAAGGAACTTTATTTGTAGTTACACCACTGTCACTATCACATACATCACCAATACCATCATTGTCGGCGTCTTCTTGATTGGGGTTAGGGGTGTTAGGACAATTATCTTTTGTATTTACAATTCCATCGTTATCTAGGTCTTCATCAACAACTTTTATCTTAGGAGAAGAACAAGCAGCAAGTGTTGTAAAACAAACAAAAAGGATTATAATTTTATAAAATTTCATGAACAGGGATTTTAAAAGCACTAAATTAGGTAATTAACTGTTGATATAACATTCAAAAACAGCAAAACCCTATTTTTATTTTATACGGTTTCATAACTGGAAATGAGTTTGTTTATTTACTTGTCATTATCTTTGCAGTATGTTAGAAGATAAAAATCAAGAAAGAACTTCGTTGGCTGAACTTGGAGAGTTTGGATTAATCAACCATTTAACAAAGCATTTTAAAATGTATCATTCTTCAACGGTAAAAGGTGTTGGAGATGATGCAGCGGTTATTACATCTTCAAATGAAGAAACTGTAATCACTACAGACTTGCTGGTAGAAGGTGTGCATTTTGATTTAAGTTATATGCCGTTAAAGCATTTGGGATACAAAGCGGTAATGGTGAATTTATCAGATGTATATGCAATGAATGCAACTGCAGAGCAAATTACTGTATCGATAGCGGTGTCTAATCGTTTTCCGTTAGAAGCTATTGAAGAGTTGTATGCCGGAATTCAGTTAGCTTGTGATACTTATAAGGTTGATTTAATTGGAGGAGATACGACTTCATCAACTAAAGGAATACTAATTTCTATTACGGCTATTGGAACTGTTAAAAAAGAGGATATTGTATATAGAAATGGAGCAAAACCAACAGATTTAATCGTAGTTTCTGGAGATTTAGGTGCAGCGTATTTAGGGTTACAAGTTTTAGAAAGAGAGAAACAAGTATTTCAGGTGAACCCTCAAAATCAACCAGATTTAGATAATTATACGTACATCATCGAGCGTCAATTAAAGCCAGAAGCACGTAAAGATATTCCTGAGTTGTTAAAAGAGTTAGAGGTAAAACCAACTTCTATGATAGATATTTCAGATGGATTGTCTTCTGAAATTATGCACATCTGTACGCAAAGTAAAACAGGATGTAAGATTTATGAGGATAAATTACCATTAGATCCACAAGTAATTGCAACTTCTGAAGAGTTTAATATGGATTCAACGATGATTGCCTTGAGTGGAGGAGAAGATTATGAATTGTTGTTTACAGTGTCAATTGATGATTATGATAAGATAAAGGGAAATCCGAATTTAACAGTGATTGGTCATATTACAGAAGAAAATCAAGGAATAAATTTAGTAACTCGTGCAAATCAAGAAATTGAATTAAAAGCACAAGGGTGGAATTCCTTTAAAGGGTAAAAGAAGAAAATATATTTTTTGTAAAGCACACTTAATCAGTGTGCTTTTTTAGTTAAAAAAAATAGCTTCTTAAAAACGCTACGAAGTATTTATTCTGGTATAAAAATTGTATCTTGGTCAGACAGAAAATCGAATATTAACAAAAAATCAAAAAAGAAATGGGAATTTTTTCATTTATTAAAAACGCCGGAGCTAAAGTTTTTGGTGTAGGAAAAACAACTGAAGAAGAAGCGGCAGAAAAAGCTGCTAAATTAGTAGATGCTGTACATAAATTAGAGCTTTCTGTTGAGAATCTAGCGGTTAATGTAGATGATGACAAAGCTACAGTTACAGGTGAAGCGGCTGATTTAGCAACAAAAGAAAAAGTAGTTTTAGTAGTAGGAAACACTGAAGGAATTGCTTCTGTAGAAGATAATATGACTGTTAAAGAAGTTGAAGTTATCGAAGAAGCTGCTATGGCACAATTTCACACTGTAGTTAGTGGAGATTCATTAAGTAAAATAGCAAAAGAGTTTTATGGTGATGCTATGAAGTATCCTGTAATTTTCGAAGCGAATAAGCCAATGTTAACACACCCAGATAAAATTTATCCAGGGCAAGTATTAAGAATACCACCTTTAGTGGACTAATCAAAAGTTAATCAACCAAAGGAAAAAGCACCGTTTATACGGTGCTTTTTTAGTTGAATAATATGCTATTAAAAGAAGTGTATAGGATAAAAAAGTAATAGAAAACAAGAAATTAATTGTCATCTTTGCAGTTGTTTTCAAACTCACTAAAAATGAATCAAAGAGCGCTGGCATTAACAGCAACATCTATTGCAACACTTATTTACGGAGTAACTTTTACGGTAGCAAAAGAAGTAATGGAAGAACATATACAACCTTTTGGTTTTATATTACTTCGTGTTGGAGGAGCAACTATAATTTTTTGGTTGTTAGGACTTTTTGTAAAAGCACCATCTGTAGAGAAAGCAGATTACAAACGAGTTGCTATGGCGGCTTTTTTTGGTATTGCCTTTAATATGCTTACTTTTTTTAAAGGGTTAAGTTACACAACACCAATCAACGCATCAGTAATGATGGTAACTACTCCTATTTTGGTATTGATTTTTGCAAGTATTCTTCTTAAAGAAAAATTAATTCTTAGAAAAATTGCAGGAGTTGTTGTTGGTTTAATAGGTGCTGTGATTTTAATTGTTTATGGAAATCCGTTGAAAGGAGATGCAACTAATATGGTGTTAGGAAATTTTTTAGTATTTATTAATGCGGCATCCTACGGTATGTATTTAGTAGTCGTAAAAAAGCTAATAGCAAAATACAATCCTATTGTTTTTGTAAAGTGGCTATACCTTTTTGGGTTGATAATGGTGCTTCCTTTCGGTTTCTTTGAATTGTTAGAAGTTCAATGGCAAATAATGCCAACAAACATTTATTTAAAAGCAGGGTTTGTGGTTTTGTTTACTACTTGTATAACCTACTTGTTCAACCTTTTTGCGTTGTCTAAATTAAAACCCACAACGGTAAGTGTTTTTATGTATTTGCAACCAGTAGTGGCAGCAATTTACGCATTAATAGTAGGAAGTGATCATTTAGATATGGTTAAAATAGGGGCGGCTTTACTCATATTTTTTGGAGTGTTTTTAGTAACAAAACGTCCTGCTGAAACTCCGAATAAATAAATGTATCTTTGCGGATTATTAAACCGAAGTTATGATACAATCTATGACGGGGTACGGTAAATCTGTACTACATCTACCTTCTAAAAAAGTTACGATTGAAGTTAAATCGTTAAACAGTAAAAATTTAGATTTAAACACTCGAATTCCTTCTTACTACAGAGAAAAAGAACTAGATGTTCGTAAAAAACTAGCAAGTAGTTTAGTACGAGGTAAGGTAGATTTTTCTATTTATGTAGAAATGACTGCGGATGAAACTTCAACTACGGTAAATACTGGTGTGGTACGAGAGTATATGCAGCAGTTAAGAAATGTAACTCAAGTAGGGACTTCTGATGATGTTGAATTGATGAAGATGGCAGTAAGAATGCCAGATGCTTTAAAAACGGAACGTGAAGAGTTAGATGAAGAAGAGTGGAATCAAATAGATGCACATATTGATGAAGCTTTAAAAGAAATTATTCAATATAGAATAGATGAAGCACAGTCGTTAGAAGAAGATTTCAAAACGAGAATAACCAATATTCAAACAGCTTTAGAAGAAGTTAAAAAATTAGATGGAGATAGAATAGCTCATGTAAAAGAGCGTTTGCAAAAAGCTTTAACTGATTTAAAAGTTGAAGTAGATGAAAATCGTTTTGAACAAGAGTTAATTTACTATTTAGAAAAATTAGATATTAACGAAGAAAAAGTACGTTTGGCAAACCATTTAGAGTATTTCTTACAGCAATTAGAAACGTCAGATTCTAATGGTAAAAAATTAGGTTTCATTGTACAAGAAATAGGTAGAGAGATTAATACTACAGGGTCTAAGGCTAATTTTGCACCAATACAAAAATTAGTCATTCAAATGAAAGACGAGTTAGAAAAAATAAAAGAGCAAATTTTAAACGTTTTATAAAAATGTCGGAAGAATTTAAAGGGAAATTATTTGTGTTTTCAGCACCATCAGGTTCAGGTAAAACTACAATTGTACGTCACTTATTGGCTCAAGAACGTTTTAATTTAGAGTTTTCAATTTCTGCGACTTCAAGAGCTCCAAGAGGAGAAGAAGTTGATGGAAAAGATTATTATTTTATTTCAGCAGAAGAGTTCAAGCAAAAAATAAAAAACGACGAGTTTTTAGAGTGGGAAGAAGTGTATCGTGACAATTTCTATGGAACATTAAAAACCGAAGTAGAACGTATTTGGGCTCAAAAGAAACACGTAATTTTTGATATTGATGTTGTTGGAGGATTACGTATTAAAAAGAAATTTCCAGAAGAAACTTTAGCTGTTTTTGTAAAGCCTCCAAGTGTTGATGAATTAAAAATTCGTTTAAAGAAAAGAAGTACTGAAAGCGAAGATAAAATCAATATGCGTATCGCAAAAGCTTCGGTAGAATTGGCTACAGCACCGCAGTTTGATAAAATCATTAAAAACTACGAATTACCAGTAGCTTTAAAAGAAGCAGAGGATTTAGTAGATGATTTTTTGGGAATAAAAAAAGTAATTAAAGAATAACTTAGTATTTAGGTCTAGGTTCTAGTATCTTTAAATATGAAAAATATAGGATTATACTTCGGAACTTTTAATCCAATTCATATAGGGCATTTAATCATAGCCAATCACATGGTTGAGTATTCTGACTTAGATGAAATTTGGATGGTGGTAACACCTCACAATCCATTTAAAAAGAAAAATTCGTTGTTAGATAATCATCATCGTTTAGATATGGTGTATTTGGCTACTGAAGAATATGAAAAAATCCAACCGTCAGATATAGAGTTTAGGCTTCCTCAACCAAATTATACAATTAACACATTAGCACATATTTCTGAAAAACACCCAAATTATACATTTAGTTTAATCATGGGTGAGGATAATTTGAAAAGCTTACATAAGTGGAAAAACTATGAGGCTATTTTAGAAGATTATCATATATATGTGTACCCTAGAGTTTCTGAAGGAATTGTAGAAAATCAGTTCAAGAATCACGAGAGAATTCATAAGGTTGATGCTCCAATAGTAGAAGTTTCTTCAACCATGATACGAAAAGCGATAAAAGAAGAAAAAAACTGCAAACCTTTGCTACCGTATAAAGTTTGGAAGTATATAGACGAGATGAACTTTTATAAAAAATAGTTTCGCCACTTTTTCGTTGTATATTTGAATCCCAAACAAGTATAAAACGTGTCAAAAAACAAGAAAAAAAGAAAGCTTAAACAGAAGCTTACAGATAAGTACAGACTGGTAATTTTAAATGAAGATACATTTCAAGAACGATTTTCTTTAAAGTTATCGAGGTTAAATGTATTTGTTTTTAGTGGAGTGTTTTCAATACTTCTTATAGTTTTAACAACGCTATTAATTGCGTTTACTGGAATACGAGAGTATATTCCTGGTTACTCTTCAACAGCATTAAAAAGGAAAGCTACTAGGTTAACTTATGAAGCGGATTCTTTAAAAAACAGGTTAGCAATTATAGAAAGTTACACAAAGGCATTAAAACCCGTGTTAACTGGTGATATAGAGCCTGAAAAAATAGATTCTATAACAACCGAAATGCAAACAATTGTAGTTGATGAAACTAAACTGCAGGCAACGAAACAAGATTCACTTTTTAGAGAGAAGATAGATAATAAAGATCTTTTTCCATTGTATGAAGGGGGAGAGAACAGAATTAAAAATGTATTCTTTTCACCTTTAACGGGTACTATTTCTCAGCCTTTTGATTTGAACGAAAAGCATTACGCAATTGATATTGTGGCGCAAACAGGTACTCCAGTAAAAGCTGTCGCGGACGGAACAGTAATTTTAGCAGAATGGACGGCAGAAACAGGCTACGTGATAACGATTCAACACTCTAATGAGTTTATTTCTGTGTATAAGCATAACGGAACTTTATTAAAAGAGCAAGGGGATGTTGTAAAATCAGGTGAGGCTATTGCAAGTGTAGGATCAACAGGAGAGTTAACTACTGGTCCGCATTTACATTTTGAGTTATGGAATAATGGATTTCCAGTAAATCCCACCAATTATATAGATTTTCAGTAATAAAGAGAAGAGAAAAGAGAGGTTGTCTAACAATCCAATCATCTAAAAATCTAACAATCTAAAAAATGAGCATTAAATCAATATTAGCAATTCCATTTGCGAAAATTGTACGAAAGCAGGTGTACAAATGGGCAAATGATCCACATAAAACACAAGAGAAAGTATTTCAGTATTTAGTTACAGAAGGATGTAAAACAGCTTTTGGAAAAGATCACGATTTTATATCAATCAATAACTATGAAGACTTTAAAAAACGTGTACCTGTTAATGATTATGAAGGCTTACGTCATTATGTAGATAGAGTAGTTGAAGGAGAGGAAGATGTTTTATGGAAAGGAAAACCGTTGTATTTTGCTAAAACTTCAGGAACTACCTCTGGGGCAAAATATATTCCAATTAGTAAAGAATCAATGCCAACACATATTTCTGCGGCACGTAACGCTTTGTTGTTTTACATAGCAGAAACAAATGATGCTAGTTTTGTGGATGGAAAGATGATTTTTTTACAAGGAAGTCCAGTTTTAGAAGATAAAAATGGTGTGAAGCTAGGGCGTTTAAGCGGAATAGCGGCTCATTATGTTCCAAATTATTTATTAAAGAATCGCTTACCAAGTTGGGAAACCAATTGTATTGAAGATTGGGATGTGAAAGTTGATAAAGTAGTTGAAGAAACGCTACCGGAAAATATGACGGTAATTAGCGGAATTCCGTCTTGGGTACAAATGTATTTTGAAAAACTGATTGAAAAAACGGGTAAAACCGTTTCCGAAATTTTTCCAAACTTCAATTTCTTTGTGTATGGAGGAGTAAATTTTGAACCGTACAAGAATAAGTTTGAAGCGTTAATCGGAAAAAAGGTAGATTATGTAGAGTTGTATCCTGCTTCAGAAGGATTCATTGCTTATCAAGATTCTCAAACTGAAAAAGGAATGTTGTTACAGTTGAATTCAGGGATTTTTTATGAGTTCATTCCAGCAAACGAATTTTTTGATGAAAACCCAACAAGAATTTCGTTAAAAGATGTTCAGTTAGGGGTTAACTATGTAATCATTTTAAATACATCTGCTGGTTTATGGGGTTATAATATTGGTGATACTGTAGAGTTCACTTCTTTAAAGCCTTATAGAATAAAAGTAACAGGACGTATCAAGCATTTTATTTCCGCTTTTGGAGAACATGTAATTGGTAAAGAAGTAGAAAAAGCGTTGAATGATGCTATTAAAGGAACTGATATTAACATAAGTGAATTTACCGTAGCTCCGCAGGTAAATCCAGAAAGTGGATTACCATATCATGAATGGTTTATTGAATTTGAAAATGAACCAGAGAATTTAGAGGAGTTAGCTGCTAAAATCGATGCGTCTATGCAGGAGCAAAATGTGTATTACTTCGATTTAATTACAGGTAAAGTTTTACGTCCGTTAATTATTAGAAAAGTACAAAAGGGAGGTTTTCATGAGTATATGAAATCGATAGGTAAATTTGGTGGTCAGAATAAAATTCCTCAATTATCAGACAACCGAAAAATAGCGGATGTTTTACAGAACTTTTTAATCAAAGAATAATCCATGAAAATTGTAGCAACTAATATAGGAGAGCGAAAAGAAATCGATTGGAAAGGAAAAATCGTTACTACAGGTATTTTCAAATTTCCTGTTGATAAACCTATTTTTTTAGATGTTGAAAAAGTAAAAGACGATGCTATTTGTGACAGAGAACATCACGGAGGAATAGATCAAGCAGTTTACGCTTATTCAGAGAATCATTATTCATACTGGAAAGAATTGTACCCTAATTTAGATTGGGAATACGGAATATTCGGTGAAAACCTAACTGTTTCTGATTTAGATGAAAGTCAATTACATGTTGGAGATACTTTTAAAGTAGGAGGGGTTGTGATTGAAGTAACAAAACCACGTCAACCTTGTATGAAACTTGGGGTACGTTTTAACGATATGAAAATTGTAAAACAGTTTTGGCAACAAGACTTACCGGGAGTTTATTTTAAAATATTGCAAACAGGTTTTGTGAAATCAGGTGATGAGTTTGAGCAAATAAAAAGCTGCCCCCAAAACCCAACCATTGTGGAGGTTTATAAGAGTAAGAAGGAAGGAAAAGGGATGTAGCTAACTGTTTTTTTTAAGTAGGATTATTCCAACCATGCAAGAAGTTCTCTATAATTAAACTAAAGAATTCAAAAGTTATAATTACAGATGCAATTGCTCCAATTATTTTTAGGGTCTTCTTATTCATCTTGCTTTTGTTCTAACTCAAACACTTTTTGCAGCATTTTATCATCTTGCTGATCTACTTTGTATAAACCTTCATCGCTAAACAATTCACGAGCAATTAGTACTCTTAAATTGCTACGAAGTTGATTTTTTGTTCTTTCAGAAAGTCTAAAATCTTTAATTTCTTCTAGAAACTTGTTAGAAATGCTATGGTCTTTATCAAAGTTTTTAATAAAATCATCTACCGTTATAGTTGCTAATTTTTTACGATTATCATCTACATACGAAAAAGCAAAGTCATTTAGGGGACGGAAGAAAATCGTAGGAATGTAAGAAGAGGTGTCTACCGCAACAAAGTAATCTGGGATAATTCCACCACCACCATACACTATTTTTCCTTTAGGTGTTGTGTATTTTAAACTATCTATTGTTTTGATACTATCTTTATTAAACAATTCACCATTTTCTATACGATGCTCAAAATCGTGACCGTATTCTTCAGAATCAGCTTCTGCTTTGTATGGTTTTTGAATAGAGCGACCTGTAGGAGTATAATAGCGAGCAGTAGTTAATCGCACTGCAGAACCATCACCCAAATCCATTTCTTGTTGTACTAACCCTTTACCAAAAGAACGGCGCCCGATAATAATTCCCTTGTCATTATCTTGTAATGCACCTGCTACAATTTCAGAAGCAGAAGCAGAGTTTTCGTCAATTAGAACATACAATCCACCATGTTCAAAATCACCTTTTTTAGTGGCAAAAGACTCAACAACATCTCCCTTATTGTTTTTAGTAAATACAATAAGTTTTTTATCTTCTAAAAATTCATCAACAATATCGTTGGCAATATCTATAAAGCCACCGCCGTTACCACGAAGGTCTAAAACTAAATCAGTCATTCCTTTCGTAAGTAATTTGTTTAAAGAAGTTTTAAATTCTACATAAGTGTTACGAGCAAAACGATCTAGTTTTATATAACCAACACTGTCATTTAGCATGTAAGCAACGTCAACACTTTTAATATTTACTTTACCACGATTAATGGTAACATCAAAAACACTGTCATTGGTTTTTCTATAAACTTGTAAATCAACTTTAGTATTTGGCTTCCCTTTTAGCGCTTTCATTATTTGGGAAGTTTGTAGGTTTTTTCCGTACAGTGTGTCTTTATTGGCAAGTAAAATTCTATCTCCAGCTTTAATTCCCGCTTCAATACTCGGTCCACCTTTAATAGGTTCTATAACGGTAATAGTATCACCAATCATACGAAACTGAACACCAATTCCTACAAAGTTACCCTGCATGTTTTCGGTAACTAATTGTAAGTTTTCCTTCGGAATATATACAGAGTGCGGATCTAACTTACCTAACATTTCAGCAATAGCACCATCTAATAGTTCATCAGTGTTAACGTTGTCAACATAATCACTTTGAATATAATCTATCAAACGTTTTATTTTACGTTCACTAGAAGTGCTTTTACTAATAAAATTGCTTGAGTTTCCACCGCTAAAAAAAGTTCCGATAAGAATACCGAAAACTACTGCGATAGAGAAATATATAGGTAAATTATTCTTGTTCATTTGGTAAATATGTCAATTCAACACCTGCTTTTTCTAAAAAATCTAATCCTGACCGATCTTTGTATGCTTGTGAATATACTACACGTTTTATCCCTGCTTGATGTATCAATTTACTACATTGTTGACAAGGTGATAAAGTTATGTATAAGGTAGCACCTTTACACGATTGTGTTGAAGATGCTACTTTTAAAATAGCATTGGCTTCGGCGTGTAATACGTACCATTTAGTGTAACCTTCTTCATCTTCACAAAAGTTTTCGAACCCAGAAGGAGTCCCGTTATAACCGTCAGAAATAATCATTCTATCTTTTACAATTAAAGCACCTACTTTTTTACGAATACAGTGTGAAAGTTGTCCCCATTCATTCGCCATTTTTAAATAGGCAATGTCATATTTTAATTGTTTTTTCTTCAAAATATTTCGTGTGATTTTTTCTTAGTTAAGCTAAGGTAATTAGATTTGAATTAGTTAGGCGTTAATTTTTTACCAAAAAACACGGTCGAACATCATTTGTAAAGCGAAACCGATAACGATAGACGACATGATTAAAATCCAATCACGACGATTTACACTAAAGATTGATTGTATTAACGCACCGATTAATAAAATACCTAAAACAATGATAATTTGTGCTACTTCTACACCTAAAGCAAACTCAACTAAAGGTAAAAATTTATCAGAAGTTTTACCAATCATAATTTTAAAATAGTTGGAAAAACCAAGTCCGTGAATTAATCCGAAGAAAAGTGCAAAAAATAAATTCTGGTTTTCTTTTCCTACCGATGCTTTTTTGGCGGTTAATACATTCATTAATCCCGTAATAAAAATAGTTAACGGAATTAAAAATTCGATTAAATCTGCTCGTACATTTAAAATTCCATACGCTGAAAGTGCTAGCGTTATTGAGTGCCCAATGGTAAATAAAGTAATTAGCCATAAAACTTTTGTCCACTGTTTAAATTGATACACAACAGCTAATACAATTAGGAATAAAATGTGGTCATAGGCTTTAAAATCAAGTACATGAAACAAGCCCATTTTAAAGTAGAAGATAAAATCGTTCATTCGGGGTTTTAAATTTTTATTTGTCGATCTATTTGTTGGTCTAAAGATATAAAAGTTTCGGTTCTTGAAACTCCTTTTATGGTTTGAATATCCTTATTTAACAGGTGCATTAAATCTTCATTGTTCTTACACAGTATTTTAATAAAAATAGCATAGTTGCCCGTGGTGTAATGACTTTCTACAATTTCAGGAATTTCTTTTAAACGTTTAATAGCTGAAGAGTATAAACTGGCAGAATCTAAAAATACTCCAACAAAAGCAGTGGTAGTATATCCTAACGCTTTAGGGTTTAATACCATTTTATAACCTTCAATTAAATCAGATTCGTCTAATTTACGCAACCGTTGATGAATGGCAGCGCCCGATATACCTACTTCGCGAGCAATACTTAAAATAGGAGTTCTTGCATCATTTACCAATCGTTTGATAATGATTTTATCTATTCCGTCAATTTTCAATTTTTTTGCCATGTAACAAAAATAGCAAAAGTTTAATTATCATAAAAAAATAAAAAATTATTGTTTTTCAATAATTTTTATATATTTGAACCATCATTAAAACAACAAAATTGAATATGAAATCAACATTAAACATTTTAAAAGTATTTTGTACACTATTGGTAATTAGTGTAGGTGTAAAACTTTTTGAAATATTTTATAAAATAGTTCATTATGCCGTTTATGGAGGAAGTAAAACGAAGATATTTAAATTGACAATTCCAGAAAACTGGAGCGATGAATATTATTATTTTTTGTCTCTGATAGCTTTAGTATTAATGGGGTATGTGATGTTTTTGCTTGTTGAGTTTAGAAAAGTGATTTTTAATTTTTCAAAAGATAGTGTTTTTACAAAGGAGAATAGCGACCGACTACGAAAAGTGGGGAAAGGGTTAATTATTTACGGAATTATAGTCTTGTGTTTTACAACAGTACTAGGTTTAATAATTGAAGGTGGTTCAACTTTAAGCTCAAGTTCAGACCCAGCTTATAGTAGTGGATATATATTTGGGTACACGGTAGGGGCTTCAATAAATAAAGTACTACCAATATTTGTTGTAGCATTATTTGTAAAATTTATTTCTTTTATTGTAGTGAAAGGAAATGTGTTACAAGAAGAAAATGACCTAACCATATAAGTATGTCAATTATTGTAAACTTAGATGTAATGCTTGCCAAACGTAAAATGAAAAGCAAAGAACTGGCAGAAATTGTTGGGATTACTACAGCAAACTTATCTATCCTAAAATCAGGAAAAGCCAAAGCTATTCGTTTTTCTACGTTAGAAGCTATTTGCAAAGCATTAGATTGTCAACCTGCAGATATTTTAGAGTTTGTAGAGGAGTAAAAACAGAAGATTCTGTACCTTTACAGTTATGTATGCGTTGGTAGATTGTAATAACTTTTATGCTTCTTGCGAGCGGGTTTTTAATCCGGATTTGCAAGGGAAGCCTGTGGCTATTTTAAGTAATAACGATGGGTGTGTTATTTCAATGAGTGACGAAGCAAAAGAACTTGAACTTCCGTTTGGAGCCCCAATTTTTAAGTGGGATCAGTTCTGTAAAAATAATAATATCTCAGTGTTGTCGTCAAATTATCCGTTGTATGGTGATATGAGCGCTAGAGTGATGAAAATTTTAGAACAATTTTCTCCAGATGTGGAAGTATACTCTATTGATGAAGCTTTTTTACAATTCAAAGGTTTTGATGAATATGATTTTAATTCTTATGGAACTGAAATAAGAAGCAGAATTTTGCAATGGACGGGTATTCCAACTTGTGTAGGAATTGCGCCAACAAAAGCGTTGAGTAAAGTTGCTAATAAAATTGCTCGAAAATTTTTGAAAGAAACAGGAGGAGTGTACGTGATTGATTCCGAAGAAAAAAGGATTAAAGCATTAAAATGGACTCCTATAGAAAGTGTTTGGGGAATTGGTAGAGGTATACAGAAGAGACTACTTGCTAAAGGGTGTAGAAAGGCGTACGATTTTACACAGTTAAATGATGATTGGGTATTGAAAAACCTTTCAATAACAGGTTGGAAGTTGAAAAAAGATTTAGAAGGAGAGTCTAAAATACAGTTAGATGAACCTACTAACAAAAAAGCAATAGCAACAACTAGAAGTTTTGAATACACGTTTTCTGACTTAGATAATATTAAAGAAAGAATCTCTACGTTTGCTGTAAGTTGTGCAGAAAAATTACGCAAGCAAAACTCTAGTTGTCATATGGTAGTTGTACTATTACGTAGTGATTATCATAAAAAAGATACAGAGCAACACCGGGCAAGTAAAACGGTTGTATTTCCGTACCCAACAAACTCTACATTAACTATAAGTAAAAGTGCGGTACAAGCGGTAACTACTATTTTTAAAGAAGGAATTAAATATAAAAGAGCAGGGGTAATTGTAACAGGATTGGTGCCCTCAGATAATTATCAATTAGATATGTTTGCAAAGGAAGATCCAAAGCATGCTTCTTTAATGAGTGCAATAGATAAAATTAATCAGACTTATAAAGCAGATAAGATTAAATTGGCTAATCAAGATTTGCAACGTACTTGGAAGATGCGTCAAGAGCGATTATCACCAAAATACACCACTAATATTAACGATATTATCAAGGTAAAGTAAGTTTAGACAAACAACAAATAATAAGATGTTACGAAAATTAAAACAAGTAAAAGCATCAGATTCATTAACCTTTTTTTTACCGAAAGAATTAAATGAAACCGAAGGAGCTATCTTTATGGATATAGGGATTTCTGCGGGATTTCCTTCTCCTGCAGATGATTTTAGAGAAACTCGTATTTCGTTAGATGAAGAGCTTATTAGAAATAAAGAAGCTACATTTTTTGCACGAGTAAGTGGTCAATCGATGATTGGTGCAGGTTTGGATGATAATGATTTGTTGGTGATTGATAGAAGTATTCCGCCAACCAATAATAAGATAGCGGTTTGTTTTTTAGATGGAGAGTTTACGGTAAAACGTTTGCGAGTTGAAGGAGGAGAAGTTTGGCTAAAACCTGAAAATCCAGATTATCCTATTATAAAAATCACGGAAGAAAATAATTTTATTATCTGGGGAATTGTCACCAATGTGATTAAAAAAGTGTAGATGAGAGTTAAGACCGCTTCGCTGAAAGACAAAAGAACCAAGACGATAGACGATAAGTGGAAAACTTCAAAAATAAAAAATCCAGCAATTTGCTGGATTTTTTGTCTTTGTTCTTTAGTCTAAAAGTCTTGCTTCTAAAAATTAACAAAACTCGTCGTAAGCAGCTGCTAAATTTTGAGCAATTGCTTCAGCAGAACGCCCTTCAATATGATGACGCTCTAACATGTGTACTAAATTTCCGTCTTTAAATAAGGCGATTGCAGGTGATGATGGAGGGAAAGGAATCATATATTCTCTTGCCTTCGCAGTAGATTCTTTTTCTACTCCTGCAAAAACAGTTGTTAAATGAGTAGGAGTTTTATCTGCTCCTAAAGAAGCAATAGCTCCTGGTCTTGCAGTACCTGCAGCACATCCACAAACTGAGTTTACCATTACTAACGTAGTTCCTTCTTTTGCTAAAGCATTGTCAACATCTTCAGCAGTATATAAAGCTTCAAAACCAGCGTTGATTAATTGGTCACGCATTGGTTTTACTAATTCTTCTGGATACATATTTTTGAATTAAATTTTAAAGCAAAGATACTGCTTTTCATGGCAACAATCAACTTCAAATAGCTATGGTTGTAGTTACTTAAAATTTTATCTTTGCACTTTTAAATTTTATAGATGGGAAAATTTGCAAAATGGCTTGGGGCTGGAGCAGGCTTTACGTTAGGAGGTCCTATTGGAGCTATTCTAGGATTTGTTGTGGGTAGTTTTATTGATGGAATTTCAGTAGAAGATTTTAAAGAAGAGCAACAAGAATATCAAAAAAGACAACATCAGGGAACAAGAGGAAGAGCTACCTCAGGAGATTTTGAAATTAGCTTGCTAATATTAGCATCGGTAGTTATCAAATCGGATGGTAGAATAGACCAACGCGAATTAGATTATGTTCGTGCGTATTTTGTAAAAATGTACGGTAAAGAACGAGCCAATCATGCATTTAAATTGTTTAACGGAATTATTAGAAAACAAATTTCTACACGTCAAGTTTGTTTACAAATTCGCCAGTACATGTCGCATGCTACGCGATTGCAGTTAGTCCATTTTTTATTCGGAATAGCGCAAGCTGATGGACAAGTAACGAGTAATGAGGAGCAAGAAATTAGAAAAATAGCAAGTTATTTATATATTAATGAATACGATTATTCATCAATAAAAGCAATGTTTTATGACGAGTCTGATAGCGCTTATAAAATGCTTGAAATAACAAAAGAAGCTACTAATGATGAGGTGAAAAAAGCGTATCGAAAAATGGCTAAAAAGCACCATCCAGATAAATTGCAAAACTTAGGAGAAGAGCATAAAAATGGAGCTAACGAAAAGTTTCAAAAAATTCAAGCAGCCTACGAACAGATTAAAAAGGAAAGAGGAATTAATTAGTTTGTTTCCTTAAAAATAGAATTCACAATAAAAACGCCTTTTTTAAGGCGTTTTTTTATATCTCAAACTCAACAATTACAAGAAAATACGTAATTTCGCACATTCAATTAATAAACCGACAAAATGAGTAAGAAGTTTACTGAATACAAAGGATTGGATTTGCCAAAAGTAGCAGAAGAAATATTAAACTATTGGGAAGAAAACAACATCTTTGAAAAAAGTATTACTACACGTGAAGGAAATGAACCATTTGTATTTTTTGAAGGACCACCTTCAGCAAACGGTTTACCAGGAATTCACCACGTAATGGCACGTGCCATTAAAGATATTTTTTGTCGTTATAAAACCCAAAAAGGATACCAAGTTAAGCGTAAAGCAGGTTGGGATACTCATGGATTACCTGTAGAATTGGGTGTTGAAAAAGAATTAGGAATCACCAAAGAAGACATTGGAACAAAAATTACCGTTGAAGAATACAATGAAGCGTGTAAAAAAGCGGTAATGCGTTATACTGATATTTGGAACGACCTAACCCAAAAAATGGGATATTGGGTAGATATGGAAGATCCATATATTACTTACAAACCAAAATATATGGAATCGGTTTGGTGGTTGTTAAAGCAAATCTATGATAAAGATTTGTTGTATAAAGGATACACTATTCAACCGTATTCACCAAAAGCTGGGACAGGTTTAAGTTCACACGAGTTAAACCAACCAGGAACGTATCAAGATGTTACGGATACAACTGTAGTAGCTCAGTTTAAAACAATCAAAGAAACGTTACCAGAGTTCTTACAAGTTGAAGGTGATGTTCACTTTTTAGCTTGGACAACTACACCATGGACACTTCCTTCAAACACAGCATTAACAGTTGGTCCAAAGATTGAGTATGTTTTAGTAAAAACATTCAATCAATACACATTTGAACCAATTCAAGTTGTGTTAGCGAAAAACTTGGTAGGTAAACAATTTGCTGGAAAGAAGTTTAATCAAGTTGAAGATGTAGTTGAATTAGCAAATTATACAGAGGGAGATAAGCAAATTCCTTACGCAGTTGTAGAAGAATTTATAGGAAAAGACTTAGTAGGTATTAAATACGAGCAATTATTACCATTTGCTTTACCATATCAAAATCCAGAAAATGCTTTTAGAGTAATTTCAGGAGATTTTGTTACAACTGAAGATGGTACAGGTATCGTACACACAGCACCTACGTTTGGTGCTGATGATGCGTTGGTTGCAAAACAAGCAACTCCAGAAGTGCCACCAATGTTAGTGTTAGATGAAAATGAGAATCCAGTTCCGTTAGTAGATTTACAAGGGAAATTCCGTCCAGAAATGGGAGAATTTGCTGGTAAATATGTGAAGAGTGAGTACTATACTGATGGTGAAGCACCTGAAAAATCGGTGGATGTAGAGCTTGCGATTCAATTAAAAGAAGAAAACAAAGCCTTTAAGGTTGAAAAATATGTGCACAGTTATCCGAACTGTTGGCGTACCGATAAACCAATTTTATACTATCCGTTAGATTCTTGGTTTATCAAGGTAACCGATGTAAAGGATAGAATGTTCGATTTAAACGAAACAATTAACTGGAAACCAAAATCGACAGGAGAAGGACGTTTTGGAAACTGGTTAAAAAATGCCAATGACTGGAATTTATCACGTTCTCGTTTTTGGGGGATCCCGTTACCTATTTGGCGAACTGAAGACGGAACAGAGCAAATCTGTATTGGTTCTGTAGAAGAATTGAAATCAGAAATCGCAAAAGCTGTGGATGCAGGTGTAATGACTGAAGATATTTTTGCTGATTTTGAAGTAGGAAATATGTCTGAAGAGAACTATGATAAAATTGATTTACACAAAAATGTAGTTGATAAAATTACCCTAGTTTCTACATCAGGAAAACCAATGAAGCGCGAAAGTGATTTAATCGATGTTTGGTTCGATTCTGGTTCTATGCCGTATGCTCAGTGGCACTATCCGTTTGAAAATAAAGAATTAATAGATACTAAAGAAAGTTACCCAGCGAACTTTATTGCAGAAGGAGTAGATCAAACTCGTGGATGGTTCTATACCTTACATGCAATCGGAACAATGGTATTTGATTCTGTAGCCTATAAAAATGTTGTATCTAACGGATTGGTGTTAGACAAAAATGGACAAAAAATGTCAAAACGTTTAGGAAATGCGGTAGATCCGTTTACTACATTGTCAGAATTTGGTCCAGATGCTACGCGTTGGTATATGATATCAAATGCGAATCCTTGGGATAACTTAAAATTCGATATTGCAGGAATAGAAGAAGTAAAACGTAAATTCTTCGGGACTTTATATAATACCTATTCATTCTTCTCATTATATGCGAACATTGATAACTTCACGTATAGTGAAGATGAAATAGCTATTAATGAACGACCAGAGATTGATCGTTGGATTTTATCTGAATTAAATACATTAGTTCAAAAAGTAGATAAATTCTATGCAGATTATGAGCCAACCAAAGCAACCAGAGCAACTTCTGATTTTGTACAAGATCATTTAAGTAACTGGTATGTGCGTTTGTGTAGAAGACGTTTTTGGAAAGGAGAATATGCACAAGATAAAATTTCAGCATACCAAACATTGTATACATGTATGTTAACGGTGGCTAAATTAGGATCTCCAGTAGCACCTTTCTTTATGGATCGTTTATATAAAGATTTAGTAAACGCTACAGGTGTAGAGGATTTTGAAAGTGTACACATTGCAGAATTCCCTCAGTATAATGCTGATTTAGTAGATAAATCATTAGAGCGTAAAATGGAAAATGCACAAACGATTTCATCATTAGTTTTATCTCTTAGAGCTAAAGAAAAAATCAAAGTACGTCAACCATTACAAAAAATAATGATTCCAGTATTAGATGCAGTTCAGAAGGAAGAAATTTTAGCAGTTGCAGACTTAATCAAGTCAGAAGTAAACGTTAAAGAGATTGAGTTATTAGATGATGCTTCAGGAATTTTGGTAAAACAAATCAAACCAAACTTCAAGGCTTTAGGTCCGAAATTTGGTAAAGATATGAAGCTGATAGCGAATCAAATACAAGAATTTACACAAGAAGACATCTTCAAAATAGAAAAAGAAGGAGAAATTTCTGTGGAAGTTAATAATAAAATGATTACTTTAGGAACCGCTGATGTAGAGATTTCATCAAAAGATATCGAAGGTTGGTTGGTAGCTAATGCAGAAGGGTTAACCGTTGCTTTAGATGTTACGATAAACGACGAATTACGCAAAGAAGGTGTGGCAAGAGAATTAATTAACAGAATTCAAAACGCACGAAAAGATACAGGTTTAGAAGTAACCGATAAAATAAAATTAACCATTTTACAAGCTGATGATTTAAGAGAATCGGTATTGGCAAATGAAAACTACATTAAAGCAGAAACATTAACAAACGAATTAGTTTTTGTTGATGATTTAAAAAATGGTACAGAAATTGAGTTTGATACCATTAAAAGTAGAATGTTAATTGAAAAAATATAGCATTATGGATGATGTTAAAATAAGATATTCAGACAGTGATTTACAAGAATTTAAAGAAATCATCTTAAAGAAAATTGAAAAAGCAGAAGAAGATTTAAAATTATTACAAGCTTCTTACAAAAACGGATCTGATAACGGTACCGATGATACTTCTCCGCAATTTAAGTCGTTTGAAGAAGGATCGGATACGATGGCTAAAGAAGCAAACATGCAATTAGCTATTCGTCAAGAGAAATTTATTAGAGATTTAAAGAACGCCTTAGTTCGTATCGAAAATAAAACTTACGGCATTTGTAGAGTTACTGGTAAGTTAATTCAAAAAGAACGTTTAAAATTAGTGCCTCATGCTACGTTAAGTATTGAAGCAAAACGCAAACAATAAAAAGTAAAAAAACTTAGATAAAGCCTCTTTATGAGGCTTTTTTTGTATGAAAAAATATGTGTTCTTATTATTCCTAGCTAGTAGTCAACTTTTTTTTAGCCAAGAAAAAGTAGTGCAGAAAAGAAGCATGCTAATGCATGAACTTGAAGTGCTTACTTACGGATTAGATGATATTGTAGTGGAGAATTCTGAAAATAATCAGTTAGAGGTAACTCTGTTTGATGAAAATCCGCATACACATAATATTCTTTTTAATGAGGAAGAAGGAGTCTTAAAAGTAAGTTTTGAACTGAATATTTACCCACTTCAAGATGAAGTTTTTAGAAAGTATATTACTAGAAGACTTGAAAGAGCTAGAGCACTAATAAAAGTTCCAAAAAATAAGCGTATTACAATTCACGGTAAAACTATCGGAGTTACTTCAAAAAGCTATGAAGGAGATTTAGATGTGTACATTGAAAGAGGAAATATAAAATTGAATACTATTTTAGGCAACACCAAAGCGCATCTTTTTCAAGGAAATGTATTTGCTGATGTATTTAAAACGGATTTAGATCTAACTACAACTAAAGGAGTAATTCTAGTTAATGATGAAAAGGAAGTTGTTCCATTTCAAATGCAGTATCCATCTTCTTCAAGAACATTTACCGTAAATTCTATTCATGCTAACATTACTGTGAAAAGAATGGATTAAGCTAAGTTTGATTGAGAAAAACTACCTCTTTCAAACTATATAAAGACGAATATTACGAAAAGTATAGAGGGCTTTTTTTCTGTAATATAACTGTAAAAAATATAAGAATAGTTTTCTTATTTTTGTTTCCATTAATTTGAGATAATGTCTAAAAAATACATCGCAATACTTACCGTAGTTTTGGCAATTTTAATTGACCAAATAAGTAAAATATATATCAAAACCCATTTTCAATTAGGAGAAGAAATCATTGTTTTTAACGATTGGTTTAGAATTCATTTTACCGAAAATAATGGTATGGCTTGGGGATTTGAATTCGGTGGTAAAGCAGGAAAATTATTTTTAACATTATTTAGAGTAGTTGCCGTCACAGGTATTGTTTATTGGTTGTGGCAATCTATCAAGAAAAAAGCGCATACAGCTGTTATTATTGCAATAGCGCTAATTTTAGCAGGAGCAGTAGGTAATATTATCGATTCTGTTTTTTATGGGGTAATTTTCGATTCGTCATACCACAACGTCGCTACGCTTTTTTCTGACAATCCTTACGGAGAATTATTTCATGGTAAAGTAGTAGACATGCTATATTTCCCTATTTATGAAGGAGAAAGTTTTACCTTTTTCAATGCTATTTTTAACGGAGCAGATTCTTGGATAACTATCGGAGTTGCATTATTGTTTATATTCAATAAACAAGCATTTCCAAAGGAGGAAGAAGAAACAAAGAAGGTTTCATAAACCTCACTTTCATTTACTTTTTTTATATTTATAGAAAAAGAAAACTATGCGTTTACTAAAATACCTCGCTGTTTTTGTACTAGGATTTTTAATTGCAAAATTTTGGTATGAAAAGAAGGAGGAAAAGTATGAACAAGAAGAAATTCAAGTTGTTTTAAATGGAATTCAGAACCTGAGTAAGTTGGTGGTTTCAGAAGGAAGTTTTTCTGAAATGTATAGCTTTACAGATGCCAAAAAATACTTTTACGGATACCTTACGTTTGAAAAAAAAGCAATGCTTTCTGTGAATGCAAAAGTTGAGGTAGGTTATGACTTATCAAAATTAGAAATTCAGATAGATAGCGTAGGGAAACAAATCATTATCAATAAAATTCCTGAAGAAGAAATTCTTATTTCTCCTGATATTAAATACTTCGATTTACAGCAGAGCCAGTTCAATACCTTTTCTAAACAAGAATTGAATAAGCTTAATGCTAAAGCCATTGAAAAGATTCAATCGACAATCACAGTATCTCGACTACAGAAAGACGCTAAAACACGGTTATTTGAAGAATTGTCAAAGATTTACCAACTTTCTAAAATCTACAACTGGAAAGTGGTAGATAATACCAACTCAGAGATGTTTGAATCGTTACTGCTAAAAGATTAATTTGGCAACTTCTTGCTTAGTAATCCGTAGATAAAAGCCCCTAAGAGCGCTCCTAAGAGTACAATAGTCATTGGGAGTATTCCTTGTCCGATTAAAACAAAAATGGGAGCAGGACATGCACCTGCTAACGCCCAACCTAATCCGAAGATTGTACCGCCAACTAAAGTTCTAATAAAACCTTTTTTCTTTTCTTTAATATTGATTTGGTTACCTAAGTAATCTTTAATCTTTCCACTTTTAAAGAAATACATAAAGACTGCAGAAATAGCTACGGCAGAACCAATAATTCCGTACATGTGAAATGATTGAAATTTAAACATTTCATAAATTCGATACCAAGAAACAGCTTCTGATTTTGATAAAATAATTCCGAAAACTATACCAATAATTAAAAATTTCAAATTCTTCATCTTAACCAAATATTAAAGGGAAAAGTACCCAGATCATAATTAAACCACCTATAAAAAAACCAATTACTGCAATCAAAGAAGGTAACTGAAAACTACTCAATCCTGTAATGGCGTGTCCTGAAGTACAGCCATCAGCATAGCGAGTTCCAAAACCAATTAAAACTCCTGCAACTAATAAAATTGCAAAACCTTTTAAGGTTAACATGTTTTCTATACTATAAATTTCATTTGGCACATACGTTTTTCCTGCATCAGCAAAACCTAATTCAGCTAATTCGTTAACGGTGGTAGAATTTAAATCAACTCCAGGGGTGGCAGATAAAAAGTTAATAGCTATATATCCTCCAATTAATAAACCAACTAAAAAGACAATAGCCCAATTGCGTTCTTTCCAGTCTTTTTTAAAATAATCAGATACTTTGCCAGCACCTGCCATAGTACACATGGTTTCTAAGTTGGTAGATACGCCAAAGTTTTTTCCGAAGTAAAAAAACAAGAAAAGTACGATAGCTATAAGTGGCCCAGATACATACCAAGGCCAAGGTTGTAAGATAAAATCCATTATAATATGTTTTTTAAATAAGTGATAATGGTTTTAGTAGCTCCCACATTATTTTTGATGTAATTGTGGTTAACACTCCCCATTTGCTCTCTTAGTTTTTTGCCTGATTTTAATGAAGCAAAATTACTAGAAAATTCGTTAGTATTTACAACGATTTTAGCACCGCCAATTTGAAGTAAATCAACAGCTTCTTGAAATTTACTGTATTTGTTACCCCCAAAAACAACAGGAATGCCATATGTAGCAGGTTCTAAAATATTGTGTAAACCTGTTGCTAAACCGCCTCCTACATAGGCAACATCAGCGTATGAATATATTTTGGTAAGTAAGCCAATAGTATCAATGATAAAAACTTGATGTTTTGATAGGTTTTTGTTTTCTTTTTCAGAGTAAAGAATAGTTTTTTTGTTGATAGAATCTTGTAACTCTTTAATTTGTTTTCTGTGAATGTTATGTGGGGCAATGATAAATTTTTCATCATCGGAAGCATGATTGTTTATATAATCAATAATAAGCTCTTCATCTTCTTTCCATGTGCTTCCAGTAACAACAGTATATTGATTGTTTTTAAAATCAGAAATAAAATCTAAAGAGTTGTCTTGTTGTAAAATATCGTATACACGATCAAATCGTGTATCACCTGCAATCGTTACGTTATTAAAATCGATAGAGTTTAATAGTTTTTTTGACGTTTCGTTTTGGACAAAAAAGTGATTAAAAGCAGTTAGTTTTTCACGCATAAAACCTCCATGCCATTTAAAAAAGGATTGTTTTTTTCTAAAAATTCCCGAAATTAAAATCGTAGGAATCTGATGTCTTTTTAACTCAGATAATAAATTGGGCCAAAACTCATATTTAATCATAATAGCCAAGTTAGGATGCACCAGTTTGATGAATTTTTTAACGTTCGATTTAGTGTCTAAAGGTAAATAGCAAATGACATCTGCTAATGGATAATTTTTTCTTATCTCATATCCCGAAGGAGAAAAAAAAGTAACCACAATTTTATAATCTGAATAGTGTTGTTTTAACTCTTCAATAATAGGTCTACCTTGTTCAAACTCACCTAAAGAAGCGGCATGAAACCAAATTACTTTATCGGTTTTGGAAATACTGTTGAGTTTAGAAAAAGTTTCTTTTCTCCCTTCATAAAACAGCTTTATTTTTTTATTGAATAAAGCTAGACTTGGAAGTAAGATAGATACTATAGAAAGAAGTAAATTGTATAAAAAATTCATTATGCGAATTTATGAAATAAAAAAATCAGTGAAGTTACTCACTGATTTTTTTATTTATGTTGAAATATGTTATGATTCCATTTCAAAATCTTCCATGAACTTAGTGGTATAATTACCTGCTACGTAATCTGGATGATCCATTAATTGTCTGTGGAAAGGAATAGTTGTTTTTACACCTTCAATAACATACTCATCTAATGCACGTTTCATTTTGTTGATTGCTTCTTCACGAGTTTGTGCAGTAACAATTAACTTAGAAATCATTGAATCGTAGTTTGGTGGAATCATATACCCTGCATATACGTGAGTATCGATACGAACACCATGACCACCTGGAGCATGATAAGAAGTTATTTTTCCTGGAGCAGGTCTAAAACCGTTATAAGGATCTTCTGCATTAATTCTACATTCAATAGAGTGTAATTGTGGCTTGTAGTTTTTACCAGAAATTGGCACACCAGCCGCAACTAAAATTTGTTCACGAATTAAATCGTAGTCTACAACTTCTTCAGTAATTGGATGCTCTACCTGAATACGAGTATTCATCTCCATAAAGTAGAAGTTACGGTGTTTGTCTACTAAGAACTCAACCGTTCCAGCACCTTCATACTTAATGTATTCAGCAGCTTTAACAGCAGCAGCTCCCATAGCATCACGTAATTCTTCTGTCATGAATGGAGAAGGAGTTTCCTCAGTTAATTTTTGGTGACGACGTTGAACCGAACAATCTCTTTCAGATAAGTGACAAGCTTTACCATAAGCATCACCTACTACTTGAATTTCAATATGGCGAGGCTCTTCAATTAACTTCTCCATATACATATCGTCATTCCCAAAAGCAGCTTTTGATTCTTGTCTTGCAGAATCCCAAGCATCTCTTAAATCTTCAGCTTTCCAAACAGCACGCATTCCTTTTCCACCACCACCAGCAGAAGCTTTTAACATTACAGGATATCCTGTTTCTTTAGCGATTTCTTCACACTCTTCAAAAGTGGTGATAACACCATCACTACCCGGTACACAAGGTACACCTGCAGCTTTCATGGTAGCTTTAGCATTCGCTTTATCTCCCATACGGTCAATCATTTCAGGAGAAGCTCCGATGAACTTAATATCGTGCTCTTCACATAATCTTGAAAATTTAGCATTTTCAGCTAAGAAACCGTATCCTGGGTGGATTCCGTCTGCGTTTGTAATTTCAGCAGCAGCAATGATACGATCCATTTTTAGGTATGATTCGCTACTTGGAGCAGGTCCAATACAAACCGCTTCGTCAGCAAATCGTACGTGTAAACTTTCAGCATCTGCTTTAGAATAAACAGCCACTGTTTTAATACCCATCTCTTTACAGGTTCTAATTACACGTAGCGCGATTTCGCCTCTATTGGCAATTAATATCTTTTTAAACATATCTTTTAGTTTATGAGTTTATTGGGTTTAGGTGTTTAAGAGTTTAGTTATGTACTAAACTTCTAAACTTAAAACTTCTAAACCAAAAATTATGATGGGTCTACTAAGAATAACGGTTGATCAAATTCTACTGGAGAAGAGTCATCCACTAATACTTTAACGATTTTACCAGATACTTCTGATTCGATTTCGTTAAATAATTTCATTGCTTCAATAATACAAACAGTGTCACCAACTTTTACTTCAGTTCCTACTTCAGCAAAATTAGGTTTATCTGGAGAAGGCTTTCTGTAGAAAGTACCAATGATAGGTGATTTTATAGTTACATATTTTGAGTCGTCTTCAGTGTTAGCAGGAGCAGCTGCAGCTGGTGCTGCTGGTTGAGCAACAGGAGCTTGAGCCATCATTTGAGGAGCTTGAGCCATAGGAGCAGCAGCTTGAATAATAGTAGTTTCAGCAGCTTCGCCTCCAGTTTTAATGGTGATTTTAATATCTTCCATTTCTAGTTTTACTTCACTTGCACCTGACTTTGCTACAAATTTTATAAGACTTTGAATTTCTTTAATGTCCATTTTCCTAAATTTTAGTTGTTTAGTTTATGAGTTATATGCCCATTTTAAGTAGATAGCTCCCCAAGTGAAACCACCACCAAATGCAGCAAAAATTAAATTATCTCCTTTTTTCAACTCTTTTTCATAGTCGGCAAGTAATAACGGTAAAGTAGCAGAAGTAGTATTTCCGTACTTGTGAATATTCATCATTACTTTGTCATCTTCTAAGCCAACTCTGTTAGCAGTAGCTTCGATGATTCTTTTATTAGCTTGATGTGGAACTAACCACTGAATATCTTCTTTTGTTAAGTTGTTTCTGGTTAACATTTTTTCAGAAACATCTGCCATGTTTGACACAGCAAACTTAAATACTGTTCTACCTTCTTGATGAACAAAGTGTTGTTTATTTTTTATGGTTTCTTCTGACGGAGGTAAGATTGATCCACCTGCATCAATTTTTAAGAATTCACGACCAATACCGTCACTTCTTAAGTATTCGTCTTGTAATCCTAAACCATCATTATTTGGTTCAAATAAAACAGCACCTGCACCGTCACCAAAAATGATACAAGTAGCTCTATCAGTATAATCAATAATTGATGACATTTTATCAGCACCAATTAATAATACCTTTTTATAACGACCACTTTCAATATACCTAGCAGCAGTAGACATACCATATAAGAAACTAGAACAAGCAGCTTGTAAATCGTATGAAAAAGCATTAACCGCTCCAATTTTAGAGGCAGTATATGCCGCTGTAGAAGCTACTGGCATATCTGGTGTAGCGGTTGCTACGATTACCATGTCTATTTCTTCAGGGTTTGTGTTTGATTTTTGTAGTAAATCTTCGGCTGCTTTAATAGCCATGTAAGAAGTTCCAAGACCTTCTCCTTTTAAGATTCTTCGTTCTTTGATTCCTGTTCTGCTGGTAATCCATTCATCGTTGGTATCTACCATTGTTTCTAGCTCTTTGTTAGTTAGAGCGTACTCGGGAATATATTTTCCTACCGCCGATATAGCTGCAGTTATTTTAGTCATAGTTGTTTGTTTTGTAGTAAAACGAGTTTTCAAAGTAATGAAAATTATTTCACTTTTTTGTAGAAAAAAACATCAAAAAATACACTTTTTGACGTAAAAACATAAAAAAACCCTCAAAATAGAGGGTTTTTTAATTTTTTAAACTAGTTCTTAAGCCTCAGCAGTAGCGCTTTCTAATACTACTTGACCTCTGTAATAAAGTTTTCCTTCATGCCAGTGAGCTCTGTGGTATAAATGAGCTTCTCCAGTTGTAGGATCAACAGCTATTTGAGGAACAGAAGCTTTATAGTGAGTTCTTCTTTTGTCTCTTCTAGTTTTAGATATTTTTCTCTTTGGATGTGCCATTTTATGTCTTATTTATCTGTTAGTAAATCCTTTAATTTATCCCATCTAGGGTCTGTTGAGTCTTCTTCAACAGTTTTCTCTTCGTTTATTCTTAATTCTTCTAATTTCTTTAAAGCATCTGACTGCATTGAACCATCAGTTACACTTGGGTGTACTCTTTTGGTTGGAACGGATAACACAATTAATTCATATAGATATTGTGCAACGTTAATTTGATATGCTTCGTGTGGAAGTATCAAAATTTCATCGTGTTCGTCATTAAATTCAGGTCCAAATTTAACAACTAAGTCTAAACTACCATCAATAGGTAGGTCAAACAATTCATTAGTGACATCACAAGGAACATTAACGGTTCCGTTTATGGTAAAATTAAGCTCAAATAAAGTGCTCTTTTTTACAAAAGTAATATCAGCTTTAATGTTTACGTCATTAAATTCATCAAACTGAAAAGCTTCAAAGAACGTTTTGTCAATTTGATATTCAAATAAATGACTTCCTTCTTTTAAACCTACAAAAGGTATGTTGAATTGTTTTAAGTCTTTCATCTACAACTATCAATTTGAGCGTGCAAAGATATAAAAAATGTTTTTACTTTTATATTTTGTGTAAAAAAAATGCACTATTTTACGTTTAAAGCATTTTTAGTAAGTTCTTGATACTCTTTTCGGTTCTTAAATATTTGTAATGAGGTAAATAAAGCTTCTTCAAACGACGTTTCATTTGCTCTATTTTTACCTGCAATATCAAATCCCGTTCCGTGATCTGGAGAGGTTCTTATTTTAGCTAATCCTGCGGTGAAATTTACACCATTTCCAAACGATAAAGCTTTGAAAGGAGCTAACCCTTGATCATGATACATGGCTAAAACACCATCAAACTGTTCGTAAGTTTTAGAGCCAAAGAAACCATCAGCCGCATAAGGGCCAAAAACTAATTTACCCGATTCTTTAATTTCGGCAATCGTTGGACGAATAATTTCATCGTCTTCAGTACCTATAATTCCATTATCTCCACAATGTGGATTCAGCCCTAAAATGGCAATTTTAGGTTTGTTGATGTTGAAATCTTGCTTTAATGAATTATACATGATGTCAACCTTCGACTTGATAAGCTCTGGAGTAATGGTCTCGGCAACTTTTGAAACAGGAATATGTCCTGTTATTAAACCAATACGTAATTCATCCGTCATTAAAATCATCAAGCTTTTTCCGTCTATGTTCTCTTCCAAGTATTCTGTATGACCTGGGAAGTTAAATTCTTCTGATTGTATATTCTCTTTACTAATAGGAGCGGTAAGTAAAACATCAACCTGATTCTTTTTTAAAGCAGCTACTGCTCCTTGCAAAGATTTTAAAGCATATTTGCCACCTTCTTCAGTAATTTTGCCTAAATCAATTTTAGCCTCCTCTTTCCAAACATTCAATAAATTGATTTTTCCGTGAACTAATTTATCTATCGAAGTAATTCCGTGGACACTATTATTGAGATTCAACGCTTTTTTGTGGTATGAAATCAGTTTGTTTGAAGCAAACAACACAGGGGTACAGAAATCTAACATTCGTTTGTCTTCAAAAGTTTTTAAAATAATTTCGATACCAATTCCGTTGATGTCTCCAACTGAAATTCCAACAATAATTTTGTTTGCTTTATCCATAGTTTACTTTCGTAGGTAAAGTTGTATTTTTGATGCTAACAAAAGTAACTAAATTTTTATAGAATGTTTACCGGAATAATAGAAACTCTTGGAACGGTTAAAGGAATAGAGCGTGAAAAAGAAAATTTACACCTTACAATTCAAAGTACAATTACCAACGAGTTAAAAATAGATCAAAGTGTAGCACATAATGGTGTTTGTTTAACAGTAGTGGCAATTGATAATGATGAGTATACAGTAACAGCAATAAAAGAAACTTTAGATAAAACCAATATTGGCGATTTACAAGTAGGCGAAGAGGTAAACCTTGAAAGAGCTATGAAGTTAGGTGCTCGTTTGGATGGTCATATTGTACAAGGACATGTAGATGGAACTGGGGTTTGTAAAAATATTGAAGATGCTGAAGGGAGTACGGTTTTTACTTTTTCATATAACTTTGATGGAAGTAATGTAACGATTGAAAAAGGCTCTATTACCATTAACGGAGTGAGTTTAACGGTTGTAAACTCTAAAAAAGATGAATTTAGTGTGGCAATTATTCCTTATACCTTTGAGCATACTACGTTTAAAAACTTTACAATTGATAGCAAAGTAAACTTAGAGTTTGATGTTATAGGAAAGTATGTTGCTAGGCTTTATGAGTTAAGATCGTAGAGTTAACATTAAAAGAATCAAATAAATTGCGTTGAAATATGGAGTTATTTAAATCTATAGTCTTGTGTTTTTCAGGGGGCGGATATAGGGCTGCTTGTTTTTCTTTAGGAACATTGTCATTGTTGGAAAAAGTTGGATTACTAGAAAATATAAAAGCTATTTCTACTGTATCTGGAGGAACAATTACAGGGGTTAAATATTCACAATCACAATTAGAAGGAAAAGGTTTTCAAATATTTTTTGAAGAGTATTACGAATGGTTGAATAAGGATGAGTTAGCAGGAAATGCTCTTGATCATTTAAGATCCCCTTTAGTATGGAATCGATTAGAAAATAAGCACAAGAGAAAAAATCCGATTAATGCCTTTGCTATTGAGTATAATAAATTTACAAATCATAGAACTTTAGGAGAGGTTCAAGATGCGATTAGTGAAGAAAAGACGCATTTAAAAAGAGTAATTTTTAACGCTACAGACTTTGATAGCACACACCAATTTAGATTTCAGAATATAAAAGGAAATAGAAAAAGGTTTGGGAATGGAAAAGTACATAAGAAGTATAAAGATGTTATTGACGACATTAAACTAGGAGATGTGATTGCAGCATCAACTGCTTTTCCAGGTGGTTTTGAGCCTATGGGATTTCCGTATGATTTTAGTCCAAAACATGATGATTTAGAAGAAATAGGTTTGATGGATGGAGGAATCGTAGATAACCAAGGGGCTTCTGTATTTGTGTCTGAAGCGTATAATAAGAATGGAGAAAACGCCGAAGAACACGATATGTATTTTTTGTGTGATGTTTCTTCACCTTACCCAGGCGAAGGGTTTAAGTTTGCGTCTGATTCAAGGTTTAATAAATACGTTTCTTACATATCAAGTGCTTTTACGTTGCTATTTATATTACTAACCACAGTGTTTTTCGGAATGCAAAAGTGGTGGGTGTTGTATACAATTAGTGTAGTTATACTAGCGTTTTTAGTTTGTATTCATTTTTTGTTTTTTTCGTTATCTAGATTAATGCAAAAGGAAACAGGTATAGATCAAAAACTATATTTACCACCAAGAAGAGTAGGATTTTATATATTAAACAGAGCAAAATCTTTGATGCGAATGGCGAGTGTAGTGTTTCTTAAAAACGATAGAAGGCAACACGCGAATGCTATTTATAGTACGTTTCCGAATAAGACCGTTACTTCCACTGTATATGAATTACGATGCGAAGATATTTTAGGAAACCAAAAGAACAGACCAGAAAACAAAAAGAATTGGAAAGAAATAGCTGAATTCACAGGAGAAATAAGTCCTGAGATTATTGAAAACTCTAGAAAGAGTACTTCTTTTGGAACAACATTGTGGTTCACTAAAAAAGATAAAGCAGAAAACATGTTAGATAATGTAATTGCTTGCGGAGAATATACTGCATGTTATAATTTACTATCTCATATGATTGTCCAATATGGAAATCAAGTAAAAGAAATACCTCTTTTTAATGAGCTAATGTTTTTATGGAAAGAATTTCAGGAAAATCCTAAGTTTTTAATTGAACAACGTAAACAAAAAACCTTATAGATTTCTATAAGGTTTTTTTGTTTTCATGATAAATATCATGGTAATCAATAAGTTATATTCGTATCTTTGAAAGAGTGTATAAAACTATGAGTTATGGATATATCGGTTTTTTTACTAAAATTTTGGGGCTGGTATTGTATTATTTTCTTTTTTGTATTGAGTTTCAATCCTAAAAGGGTGAAACAAATAGTAGATAATTTAAAAGATGCCCGATTTTTAATTATTCTTTCGCTTTTTGCAATTATTATAGGATTACTTAATGTGTTAGCTCATAATATTTGGGAACCAAACATTAAGTTGGTAGTAACTTTATTTGGTTGGTTAGCCTTAATTAAAGGAATTATTCTATTTACTTTTCCTAAGCAAACTATTAGTTTATTAAAACAAACCAATCTAAAGTTTATACAAGCGTTGTATGTTTTGCTTTTCTTTTTAGGGTTATTCTTATTAAATGAAGCTTACGGAATTGTGCCCTTTTAAACTGAATTCTGACCAAAAATGAAAAAAAATATTCTACTACTAACCGATTTTTCAGAACCTTCTTACAGTGCTATTAAGTATGCTTTAGAGTTATTTAAAAAAGAGAGGTGTAGGTTTTATGTATTAAATACTTTTAAAACAGTTTATAGTTTAATACAAGATGTAGTTCCTCCAAAACCTGGAGAAAAAGGTTATGATGAACCAAAGGAAAAATCGTTAGAAGGGTTGGAGCGAGTTTCAAAAAGAATAATGTCAGAAGAAGAGAATAATCCTTTCCATGAATTTGATCTTATAGCTCGAAATGAAAAATCCTTGTTAAATGCAGTTGAGGCAATTGTTGAAGAAAAGGACATAGAAATGGTAGTTATGGCAACGAAAGGATTAACCAATGATAATAGCTCTGTTTTTGGAAGCAATGCAGTACAAGTAATGGAAAAAATACGCAATTGTCCTGTATTGGTAATTCCTAAACAAGCACAAAAAAAAATACCAAAAGAAATTGTTTTTCCAACAAGTTACAAAACTCATTATAAAAAGAGAGAGTTAAATTATTTAATAGATATAATTAGAGCTTGTAATGCTTCTTTAAGAGTGTTACATATTACTAATAATGGTGACATAGATGAAAACCAACAAGAGCAAAAAGAGATGTTAAAAGAGTACTTAGAGGAAGTAAAACATTCTTTTCACACATTGTCTTGTGTTACTGTGTCTACAGCAATAAAATGTTTTGTTGAAAGTAGGGATAGTGATATGGTGGCTTTTATAAATAAAAAGCATGCGTTTTTTGATACTGTCTTCTCAAAGCCGTTAGTAAAAGAAATAGGGTACAAGTTAAAAGTACCTGTATTAGTATTACATGATTTAAAAAATTAAAACGAAAACGATGAAAAATGTAGGTGTTTGGTTAGACAAAGAAAAAGCCTTTGTTGTAACCATTGAAAATGGAACAGAGGATATGAAAATGATAGAATCTAATATAGAAACATTTCATATTCATGGAGGCTCAGGAACTCGATTTAAAGGAGGTCCACAAGATGTAGTTCAAGATAGTAAGTATTTAGAAAGGGAAAAACATCAAACAAAAAGATATTTTGATGAACTTGCAGAAGAAGTTAACAATGCTGATTCGTTAGCTATTTTTGGTCCTGCAGAAACTTTTGAAAAATTTAAAAGAGAACTAGAGAGTTCACATAAAGAATTAGATGCTAAAGTTAAAGCAGTGAAAAGAGTTGATAGTATGACAGATAGTCAAGTAAAGGCATTGATTAGAGATTTCTTTAAAGATGAGAACTAGTCCTGATAAAATTTCAATAGTAAAGAGTTCTGGAGAAGTAGTGCAGTTTTCACTAACCAAGTTGAAAAAATCTTTAAAACGAACTGGTGCCGATGATGAAGTGATAGCTTATATTTTAGAAACCGTTCAAGATGAATTGTACCAAGGAATAACCACGAAAGAAATTTATAATAGAGCTTTTGCTTTGTTGAAGAAAAAAAAGAATGTATTTGCTTCTAAGTATAAGTTAAAGAAAGCAATATATGAGTTAGGTCCCACTGGTTTTCCTTTTGAACATTTTATAGGGGCTATTTTAAAATATTCAGGGTATAAGGTGGCTGTGGGAGAAATTTTACAAGGTGAATGTGTACAACACGAAGTAGATATCGTAGCACATAAAAATAATGAAACCACTGTTGCAGAGTGTAAATTTCATAGTGAGCAAGGTCTTGTTTGTAATGTTAAAGTTCCTTTATATGTTCATTCTCGTTATCGCGATGTTAAAAACCATTGGAATACATTTAAAAAACACGATACAACCTTGACTCAAGGTTGGGTTGTAACGAATACAAGGTTTACTAAAGATGCGACTGAGTATGGTAATTGTGCAGGATTGTACTTGTTAAGTTGGGACTATCCTCTAGAAAATAGTTTAAAGGATATAATTGATCGTTTAGGGTTATACCCTATTACGGTTTCGACTTTATTGACAAATAGAGAAAAGCAGTTTTTATTAAATAGAGATGTAGTACTGTGCAGAGAGTTAATAAAAGATAGCTTTTACTTAGATCATTTAGGGGTTTCTGATACTAGAAAGAAAAGAATTCTTGCAGAAATACAACAATTGTGTAACGCTTAAAACAAGTAATGATGCTTAATTTTGCTAAGGTTCATTTTTTAGGAGCAGCAGGTACAGTTACAGGATCAAAGTTTTTGCTCGAAGCGCACGGTAAGAAAATTTTGATTGATTGCGGTATGTTTCAAGGACTCAAAGAACTTAGAGAGTTAAATTGGAAAGAACTTCCAATAGACGTAACCCAAATTGATATAGTACTATTAACACACGGACATCTAGATCATGTAGGGTTTTTGCCAAGATTGTACAAACAAGGATTTAGAGGAAGGATTATTGGAACAGCCCCTACTTTAGCGATTGCAGGAATTATTTTAAAAGATAGCGCAAAGATTCACGAGGAAGAAGCAGAAAAAGCAACTCTAGAACATTATAGTAAACATAATCCTGTACTTCCTTTTTATACAATTGCTGAAGCTGAAAAAACAATAACCTTATTTGAAGCTGTAGAGGAAGGAGAATGGATTTCTTTTTCAGATGAAATCTCATATAGATTTCAATACAACGGACATATCATAGGGGCTACTTTCATAGAATTAAATATCAACAAAAAGCGATTTGTGTTTTCTGGAGATATTGGAAGGCAAAATGATTATTTGTTAGAAAAACCAAAAAAACCTGAGTGGGCAGATTATCTTTTTTTAGAAAGTACGTATGGTCATAAACTGCATCCCACAGAAGATATAGAAGAAATTTTATCAGAAACGATTAAAGAAACCATCATGCAAAAAGGAAATTTGATCATTCCTAGTTTTGCTGTTGAGCGTTTGCAAATGTTAATGTATGTTTTATGGAAGTTGTATAAGAAAAATAAAATCCCAAACATTCCCATTTTTGTAGATAGCCCGATGGGGAATAATGTTTTAGAGGTTTTTAAACGATATCCGCAATGGCATAAATTACCTATGGATGAATATGTAGCTATGTGTAATCACGTTACTATTGTAGAATCGTATAGAGAAACTTGGGAAACTATTGATGATTCGAGATCTAAAATAATAATTGCAGGAAGCGGTATGGTAACTGGCGGTAGGGTTTTAACTTACTTACAACAGATGGTTGATGATCCTACTACGACGATTCTGTTGGTTGGGTATCAGGCAGAAGGAACAAGAGGAAGACAGTTACAAGAAGGATGTCATGAAATAAAGTTCTTTGGACGATATTTTCCTGTAAAGGCAAGAGTTAAAAGTATAGAAAGTTTATCTGCTCATGCAGATCAGCAAGATTTGTTAGATTGGTTAAGTGAGATAAAAAACATACCAGAAGAAGTGTTTCTTATTCATGGAGAACAAACTGCTCCAGATGCTTTTAGAGTGAAAATACAAAAAGAGAAAAATTGGAATGTTTGTATTCCAAAATTACATGCTATAAAAGAGTTAATGATATAAAATGAAATGTCTAATCGTAAAAGCTAGCTCAATGAAAACAACAAACACATATGTAAAATATGTTGAATGGTTGAGTGCAGAAGATATGCATTCAACCTCAAAACAATGGCTGTCTGAACTTTCTTTTTTGAAAGATGAACAACTCTTTTTTGAAGATTTAATTAGAAAATACATTTTCGAATTAATAGCTCCTGATCAGTTTAAGAAAACAACTAAAATAGTTGAAGAGTTAGGAAGTTCAAGAAAAAAAACGGACGAATTAATTAAACTTGTAGAGGCTCATGAAAGGGGTTTAAAGATAATGGTAGATGGAGTAGATCAAGTAATAGAGGAAGAAGTTTATAAAAATGAACACCGAAGATTAATTATTGAAGTAAGTGAGTTCTTAAAAGGATATCGAGGCTTAAAAGAAACTCTTTTTAATACTGTGAAAGAAATCGCAAAATCAGAGAAAAAAAGAATTGAGTAATAAAAAAACGGAGCTAATAATTAGCTCCGTTTTTTTGTTTTATGAGGCGATATAACGTTTAACTACCCAGAGAGGTACGTGTAAATCTTGAGTAAATAATTCTTCAGTAACACTTCCTACTAAAAGAGAAGTAAAGTTGTTATGTCCTTTGTCGGCAACGAATAAAATGTCTGTTTTATCTTTTTCAGCAATAGTCCTAATTTTTTCAGGAATACTGTCTTCACCTGCAGAAGCTTTAAGAGTTTCTATATGTTGAGCTTTTGTTTTTTGAAGTAATTTTTCAAACTGTAAATCAACGTGTTTTTCTACTTTTTCTCGAGCTTTATCAACTTTTATGTAAGGGAAAAATAACTGAGGTATTTTAAAAACATTCAGCGCTTTTAACGTAGATTTTTGTTTTGAACTCATGTCTGAAGCGGTATGAAATGCTTTTAGTGAGGCTGATGAAAAATCAGTAGCAACCATAAGGTTTTCAGGGTTCAAGTTAGCTTCTTTAGGTATTAAAAGTACGTTACATTTTGCCATACGTAATAACTTACCTGAAACCGAACCAGATCCTTTGTAAGTGTTTTTGTTTCCTACGATTATCAAATTAGTGTGGTATTTATTGGCAACGTAGCTAATTAAACTTTCAGTATAAGCATCGTCTGAAACTAATAATTCATAGTTACAGTCGGTGTCAAAATACTTACTTATGCTGTTTTCAAGTTCTTCTTCAATAATTTCTTCAATATTAATGTTTTCTAACTGTTCAGAAAATAAGCTACTTATTTCATATTTTTTTACATTATGAATAAAATACACGTTTTCTGTTCCGTAATTTTTAGCCAACATGCTACAATATTTAATTAGCGTGATGTCTAATTCTGATAAATCTAAGGCTACAAGTATGTTTTTTATCTTCATAATTTAAGCTTTTTGTTTTTTAGAGTCTATTAACCTTTTTACAGTTTCTTGATATTCTTCTTTTTCCTTTTGATTTAAACGCTTTAGGTGTTCTTTATAATCTTCTTTTAATCCTTTAAAAAGAGAGTAGCACATGAGCAGCAAAAGTAAGGTAAAAGGAAGTCCGGTTGCAATAGAAGCAGTTTGTAAAGCTTTTAAACCTCCTCCTAATAATAAAACGGCTGCTACAGCGCCTTCTGCAAGTGCCCAAAATATTCGTTGCCCTACTGGAGCATCAATTTTTCCACCTGAAGTTAAGCTGTCAACCACTAAAGAACCAGAATCTGATGAGGTAACAAAGAAACTAGCAATAAGAATAATAGCAATGATGTTTAACGCCATTGAAAAAGGGAAGTCTTCTAAGAATACAAAAAGAGCAGTTGCAACATTGTCATTCACACCCTCTGCAATAGTAGAATCTCCTCCTAAAATTTCGTGTAAAGAGGTACCGCCAAAAGCTGTAATCCAAAATAATGTGATTAAGGTAGGAACGATTAAAACACCTAAGATAAACTCTCTAATTGTTCTTCCTTTAGAAACACGAGCGATAAACATTCCTACGAAAGGAGACCAAGCAATCCACCATCCCCAATAAAAGATGGTCCATGAATTTTGCCATTCCGTTCCGGTATAGGCTTCAGCCCAAGTAGAAAGATTGATTAAGTCGTTTACATAACTACCAGTATTTTGTACAAACGATTTTAGGATGAAAATTGTGGGGCCTAAAATTACTACGGCAAGTAATAATAATACTGCAATACGCATGTTCATTTCACTAAGGAACTTTACTCCTTTATCAACTCCTGAAATTACTGATATGGTGGCTATCAATGTAATACCTACAATTAGCCATATTTGTAAAGAAATTCCTGAATCTAAACCAAAAACGTGCTCTAAACCAGCAGCTACTTGTTTAACACCTAATCCTAACGAAGTTGCTAAACCAAAAACGGTAGCTAAAACAGCAAAAATATCGATAATATCTCCAATTCTACCATGAATTCTATCCCCTAAAAAAGGATAAAAAACTGAACGAATTGTTAAAGGAAGCCCTCTAGAATATGTGAAATAAGCTAAAGATAATCCAACCAAAGCGTAAATAGCCCAAGCATGCAATCCCCAGTGTAAAAAAGTAACATTCATGGCTTCTTTAGCAGCAGCAGCTGTGTTTGGATCGGCTAAAGGAGGAGAAGAAAAATGATAAACAGGTTCGGCAATACTCCAAAAAAGCAGCCCAATACCCATACCTGCACTAAAAAGCATTGAAAACCAAGAGGTAGTTGAAAATTCTGGTTTTGCTTTAGCTCCACCTATACGCAAGCTTCCGTATTTACTAAAAGCTAAGTAGAGCATAAAAGTAACAAAAATGTTTACAGCTAAAATAAATAACCAACCAGTTTTGTTTGCTATAAAACTTTGCGCTGTGTCAAAATAGGATTGTGCTCTTTCCTTAAAGAGTAGCGTTAAAGCTACGCTTAGTATTATTACTATTGAAGAAGTGAAGAATACAGGACCGTTAACTTCGAGCCCAAAAATTGATTTTCGTTCGTCGCTTCTAATTATTTTTTTAGCTTTCTTCATTTGTGGATGATTTGTCTCATTCATATAATTAAAAATAATATCCGATGTTTATATTAAACCTCATTTCCCAATTAGCATTAGGTGTTCCGTTTGCTAAAGCGTTTGTCCATTTTGGACCTAACCAAGGGTGGTTTTTCCCTGTGGCAAAATCTATGTATGTATAGACATTACCAGCTGTTACCAAGAAACCAAACACATTCATAATACTGTCTTCGAAATTCTTAGCTGTTTTATCCATGTATCCAAAGTCATTGTATACTTGTATGCTAGAAATAGATTTCCATTTTAGAGGAAAAGTGTAAGCTGCACCTAAAGTGTAGGTGGTTGCTTCTGTAGCAGTAAGGTAAGGTGCTCCATAAGCAGTTAAAGCAATAAGGTTGCTGTAGGTAGTGTTTTTAGTATTGTATTTGTAGGTAGATACTTGCGCTTTCATATCAAAGTTTTTTACGTTTAGTTGATAATGCATGGCAAAAGCATGATGATTAGAAATATCTTCAGTATCTAAATTATAGAGTCCACCGTATTGTGCAGAAACTCCTATTTTGTGTTGTGTGTTTTTATTTTCGAAGTGATAATTTATTTGACCGTTTATTTGATTTGTTTCTTTATATCTTAAGTCTAAGTTTCCATCACTATCAATGTCTATTGAGGCAACATCGTATGAGTATCGGCTGTCGGAAACATCAGAGTTACTTCCAAAATTAAGTTCCTCAGCATTTTTGAAAAAGGCCAAGGCGTATTCCCATTTTTTTCCTTTATGGGTGAATTTTACTCCCATATCATGGTCGTCTTCTAAACCTAGATAATAGTTGATGCCAAAAAACCAACTATGAGAGTTGTACTGAGTATTACCGAAGGGTACTTGTGTTAATCCTAATTGAATATTGTCTTTTTCGTTAAAGTCATATCCTAGCCAACCTTGTTTAAGCATGCCTCCTCCAAAGCTTTGAGAGTAAAAGCGATACTCGGCATTAAGTTTTATTCCTTTGTATTTAGCTTTAGCATTAATCCTGAAGACGTCGAAACCGAAATCGCCTCCACGCTTTTTTTGTCCATCTTTCCAAGAAGATAGGTTATAGTTAAATCGTAATGCTCCGCCAATTTTAACCTCAGGTTTTTCTTGTGAAAACATAGCTGTAACAAAAGAAAAAGCTACTAAGACTAGGCTTTTTTTTGAGAAATTCATTGTTGCAATAATAAATGTGAAGAAAGTGTGCTTGTAAAAAGTACATTTTCATGTTTAAGAGTTAAGGGAAACTCTTTTTAGTTTGATAAAAAGGGATTTTTATTCAGAAGGAGGGATGAATTTGTCGGATTGATTTCTGAAAACCAAAAAGTTAAAGCTGAAAATTCTTTTGTTCTTTTTGTCTTTTAGTTTTTTTATCATAAGTGGCAAAGGTACTGATTAAAAAGGGGTTTTCAAAAAAGAGACTTTTTTGAGTGATTTGAAAAAAGGATAAGTATTGTTTTTTTGATTAAAAAAATATTGGTTTAAGGTGTTTTAAAAGATGATTATCATTTTTATGTTTTTAAATTTCAATATATTAGTGTATTAAATATCGTGTATAGATGAAAACCTCAATGGAAAGAAAGAATTTGTATGGCTATATCATAAATAGTCTTATGGTTGTAGCACTTGGTGTTGTTTACTTAAAACAGATGAATAACACTACGGATGATAGTTTGTGGAATTGGATTTCACTGGGGTTAATAGTTATTATTTTAGGGATGCTAACAACTGTGTTTTTTATTTTAAGAGTACAGCTTAAAGCAAAAAAGAAATCGGAAGAAGAGTTGTTAAAAAGTCAAAAATTACTGCACTCGATAATAGAAAATACAACCAATGCCATTTCCGTAAAGAAAATAAACGGCGAGTATATGTTGGTGAATAAGAAGTATCAATCAATTTTTGAAGCCTACGAGAAAGATTTAATAGGGAAAACCGATCATGATATTTTACCAGAAGAATTAGCTGATAAATATCTTGATGCCGATTTAGAGGCAATGAAGTTGGGAAGAGAAATTCAAGTAGAAGAGATAATTAAACAGTCTGATGGAGAGCATACGTATTTATCAGTAAAGTTTCCCTTGTTTGATATTTCTAACAGAGTGTATGCTATAGGAAGTATATCAACAGATATTACAGAAAGGAAAATGATTATGGAGTCGCAAAAGGAGGCGGATACTTTTTTTAATATTTCAATAGATAGTTTGGTAATAGCATCTAATGAGAGGTTTTTAAAGGTGAATCCTTCTTTAAGTGATCTTCTAGGGTATACTAATGAAGAATTATTAAATACCCCGTTTGCTACTTATATCTTCCCTGAAGATATTGAAATGACAAAGGAGGCGATTAAAAAGTTAGAAGGAGGAGTAAACTTAGTAAGCTTTAAGAATCGCTGGATTTGTAAGGATGGAAGTATTAAGTGGCTGTCTTGGAATGCTACTTCTGATACGGCTACTGGAACATTATATGCTGTGGTTAGAGATATTACAAATGATTTGTTGCTGCAAGAAGAGAATGAAAGAAGAATGAATGATTTGTATGAGAATCAGCAAAAGTTGAATATGATTATAGAAAATATTAGCGATGGAGTATTAGTAGCAAATACCGATAAACAGGTTATATTGGCTAATGAAGTTGCTAATGAGCTTTTTGGGATAGAAGATGATTCAAAAATATCTATTGATTTTTCAGGACATTTTAAGGTGCTAAACCCGTATGAAGGAAAAGTTTTCCCTGTTCAAAATCTACCAGCTGAACTAGCCTTGGAGGGTAAAATTACTAACGATATTGATGTGTTATTGTTGAACAAAGAGACGAATACTATTAGGAGAGTTTTACTGAGTGGTAGGCCTATAATAGATAATGAAAACAATATAGCAGCAGTTGTTGTAACTATTAAAGATATAAGTAGATATAAAAGATTAGAGGCGGAATTAGAAAGAAAAGATCAAGAGTCAAGAAGGAGAATTGGATTTAAGAGTGATGAATCTCAATCAGAAAAGAAGGAATAATAGTATTTTATTTATTTGCTCTTTTCATCTTTTTTCTTTTGTTTTTCTAATTTTCTAAAATACCCTCGTGTTAAAAAGTTGTGTTTAAAAGCTTCCATGTTTTCATTAAATTTTTCTGTTCCCTCGTTTATGTTTTGAATTGTAGATTTTAAACTGTTAACCAAAGAAGTGTCTTTTGTGATATAGTTATAAGCACCTTTACTGGAGTTAAGACCATCAACTAGAATATTAATATTTCCTATAAGGCTATCAATTTTTACGGTAGAAGCATCTATGTTAGTTACAATGGTTTTTAATTTTTTGCCTGAAATAGAATCATTAATTAACATGCCTAAAACAGTGTCGTCGTCTGTTTTTAATGAAGTTATTATGTGGTTTAATTCATTAATAGTGTTTGATGCTTGGTAACTTATTTTCTTTAGGTTACTAACAGATTGTTTCATGTCTTTAGCCATAGTAGTATCGTTTAGTAAAACGCCTAAAGTACCCTTGCCCTCTAATAATTTATCGGTTATTTTTAAAAGGTCAGCTGTGAGTATTGCCGCATTTTCGTTGGTAACACTTAAGGTGTTTAAAATATCATCAGTTCCTATCTTACTATAAGATCTAATGATATCACCATTACTAATTAAGGCTTCAGTTTTTTTACCAGGCACTATATTTACAATCATATTTCCGACCAGTCCGTCAGAACCTATAGTAGCCACTGCATTTTTCTTTATGTGAATGGCTATTTTTTTGTCAATAACCATGTTTACTTTTATTGTAGAGTCATTAATCATGATTATATCTTTTACTGTACCAATGTTTATTCCTGAATAGCGAACATTATTACCATTTTGTAACCCATTAACATTTTGAAAATAAGCACTGATAGTGAAGTTTTTTTGAAACATACTTTGGCGTTGTCCAATGAGATAAATAGCAAAAACAAAAATTATTGTACCTATAGATACAAATAATCCTAACCTAAGTTTTTGTGAGTTTGTTGTTTTCATAATACTTATTTAAAAAAAGCTTTAACCTTGGGGTCTTCAGAGTTAGATAGTTCTTTAAACGTTCCTGTAGCATAGTCAATACCGTCAATAAGCAATATCATTCTATCTGAAATAACACGGGCACAATCAACATCGTGGGTAATAATAAGTGACGATGTATTGTATTTTTTTTGAATATCTTGCATTAAGATAATGATTTCTTTTGCAGTAATAGGATCTAATCCACTTGTAGGTTCGTCATATAAAATAATTTTTGGCTGTAAAATAAGTGTTCGGGCTAAAGCCACTCGTCGTTTCATACCACCAGATAATTCTGAAGGCATCATGTCTACTGTATGTGTTAACCCAACATTTTCTAAAGCTTCAATAACTAGTTTTTCCGTGTCAATTAATTTTTTATTCTTTCTTGTACGACCTCTTAATGGAAATTCTAAGTTTTCACGAACAGTCATAGAATCATATAGGGCACTCCCTTGAAATAGAAAACCGATGTCAGTTCGCAAAATATCTAAGGCTTCTTGATCTAGTTTGGTTATGTCATGATGCATTACCGAGATAATCCCTTCATCAGCTTCCATTAAACCTACTAAACATTTAATCATAACCGATTTTCCAGAACCCGATTTCCCCATAACTACTAAGTTTTCACCCTCATAGAGCTGCATATTAAACCCATTAAGCACATGGTTGTCTCCAAAGGCTTTGTATAAATCTTTAATTTCTAGAACTACTTTTTTGTTAAGGGTACTCGTCATAATTCAAAAAAGATATCTGTTACAAAAACGGCTATAAAATCAATAATAAAAAGTAATAAAGATGCAGTTACTACGGCTGTGTTTGTAGCTTTACCTACACCAGCAGTTCCTTTCTTACAGTTGTAGCCTTTAAAGCAACCAATAATTCCTATTGCAGCTCCAAAGAAAAACGACTTTATTGTGGCTGGAACTACATCTCCAAACTTTATAGCGTCAAATACTTGATTGAAATACAAAACGAAAGAGACATTTCCTTTTGTGCTTTCAACTAAAAATGATCCAAATAAAGCAACAGTGTCAGCTATTATTACTAATAAAGGAAGCATAAGGGTAACGGCTAAAACTCGAGTAACTACTAAGTATTTAAAAGGATTTATACCAGAAACTTCCATGGCGTCTATTTGTTCGGTAACACGCATAGAACCTAATTCGGCGCTAATACCAGAGCCTATTTTTCCTGCACATACTAAAGCCGTGATAATTGGACCTATTTCTCTTACAATTGAAATACCAACCATAGAGGGCATCCAAGACACAGCACCAAACTCCATTAAAGTTGGGCGAGTTTGTAATGTTAATACTAAACCTATTATAAAACCTGTAATGCCTACTAATAATAATGAGCGGTAGCCTATTTGATAGCACTGTAATATTAACTCTTTTAACTCAAAAGGTTGTTTAAACATCTCTTTAACGAAACGAGAGGCAAAAAAAGATAACTCACCAATTTCAATAAAAAATGATTTCAATTGCTCAATCATTAAATTAATATGTGGCATAATTGAGTTTAGTTTTGTAATTGAGTGTATTTCAATTAATTATTATTAAAAATAATGAAAATTTTACTATGAAAAAGGTGTCTATGTTTAAATTTCTGAAAAGAAACCTTTTAGGTTGCTTTTAAAAGTTAGCAAAGAAGAGGACTAAAATTAAAATCATGAGGCCTATTAAAAAACTGCTATAAGCTAATTCTAGGTAAAAGTAACCACGTTTCATTTCTTTTTCTAAAAGAAACATAACTCGAACTTGATTGCCTATTTGTAACTCTTGGCTTTTTAAAACTTTACTATAGGCTTTTTCATATTGTTCTAAAGTTTTGTTACTAGACATGCCTATCATAAAAAGATTTTCTTCTCCCTTTTTGTATTTAGAAACAATATCTCTTTTAAAGCGTTTGTAAAAAGAAAGACTGTTGGGTTTAGAGGCAAGTATGGAGAAGATTAAGGAAACAAAGGATGTTGTAATCAAAATGGCAGCAATTCTAATTCCAAAATTAATTTCAGTAATATAATTAAAGAAAATAACAGAGGCTGAAAGAATAGTTGCGTTTACCTTTAACATAATTGAGGCTTTCCTGTCAATTAAATTCAAGGTGCTGAGGTAGAATTTATTTTGGTTTCTTTGATAGGTAGCAAAAGATTTTCTAGGTTCTTTTTGGGTGTCAAACATGCCCAGATCCTCTTTTAGTTTGGGTTGTTTAGTAATCATCTCTATAAAATTTATTAGAGGAAACGTTACTGTAATCGTTTTAGTTGATAAATAGGAGTTGTAGATTAGTTTTGTTTCATCTTTAGTTGGTTAAATGTGAAGAGAGGTAATTGTTGTGAGAGGAGATATAAATTTACGAAAAATAAATTTTTTAGAGAATTAAAGTTGGTTTTAGTGGGGATGTAATGGCTCTATTGAATAATAAAATTAAGATTAGTATTATTTCTTACCATTTAAACGTTTTATTCCAGTGATTTGGTAGTTTAAACCGTTGAAATTTTTAGTGATTTCAACTTTTTCTAACCAATAGAAAGTGTTGTCATGTATTAATGGAAGTATCAAAAAATGTATCTTTTTAATTTTTACTCTTCTGTCTTTTCTTTTGTTAAAGTTTATAAGCATTTAAAAGTAATTTCATCTATACACTTTTGTGTGGGGATATTTTATATACAAACTTAGATAAAGTAAGAGGTAAGATTTTACGGTTTACCGTAAAAAGCTTATTAATAATAACCTTGTTTTAATAGGTTAAAGTAAGGCATATATGAAGGAGGTATAAATAAAAAAAACACTTACAATTTTGTAAGTGCTTTAAAACAAATGTGGTCCCACATGGGCTCGAACCATGGACCCCCTGATTATGAGTCAGGTGCTCTAACCAGCTGAGCTATAGGACCTGTTTTATTTGGATTGCAAAAATAAAAACTTTTTTAAATAAATAACTATTTTTTTACACTTTTCTACTCATTAAATTTTCACCAAACATACGTAAACCCTCTTTTTGTTGCTCATTAATGTTTAGGTGTTTAAGATTTTCAAAAGCCTTATTTGTGTAGTACTCAATAAGTTTAAAAGTTTCTTCAGGAATATTATTGTTTCTAAAAATGGTAGAAACAGTAGTTATTTTTTCTGTATTATTTTTTTCTTGTCCGTTGTATAAATTTAATAAACTTTCTTTATCGTTAGGATTGGAAACTTCTAAAGCTTTTAAGTATAAATAAGTCTTTTTGTTTTCTATAATGTCACCACCTACTTGTTTTCCAAATGATTCAGGATCTCCGAAAGTATCTAAATAATCATCTTGTAACTGAAAAGCGATACCTAAATTTAAACCATAGTTGTATAAATGTTGCGCCTGATCTTCATTAGCTTTTGCTACAATTGCCCCCATTTTTAGAGCAGCAGCAACTAAAACAGATGTTTTCAAAGTAATCATTTTGATATATTCATCAATGGTTACATCATTTCTTGTTTCAAAATCTACATCTAGTTGTTGACCGTCACAAACTTCTAAAGCGGTTTTGCTGAATAACTGCGCTAGTTTTTGAAATACTGTAGGTTCATAATTTTCAAAATATTGATATGCTAAAATGAGCATCGCATCTCCAGAAAGAATAGCTGTATTGATATCCCATTTTTCATGAACAGTTTCATTTCCTCTACGTAAAGGAGCATCATCCATAATATCATCATGCACTAAAGTAAAGTTGTGAAAAACTTCAACAGCTAATGCAGCAGGTAATGCTTCTTTGTAATTGCCCGAAAAAATATCTGCAGCAATAAGAGTAAGTACAGGACGAATTCTTTTTCCTCCTAATTGAAGTATATAATCAATTGGTTCATAAAGGTTTTTAGGTTCTCTAGAAAATTTGTGAGATTCTAAATAAGCTATAAAGTCTGATTGATATGATAGTATGTCCAAATCTGAAAATTTTTGTAAAAATACGGTAAACAAAAATTCTAATGGTAAGTCTGTGTTAAAAAAAGATTAAAACTAAGGAAACTTTTTTTGTTTCTAAAGTTTCCTGTTGTATTTTTGTCCTCGATTATGAGAAATAAAATTATAAATAAAGCAGGTGAAATGTTTTTAACCTTAGGGTTTAAAAGCACAACGATGGATGATATAGCGAAAGAGCTTGGGATGTCTAAAAAGACATTATACAAGTACTTTCCTAATAAAACGTCTTTGGTAGATGTAAGTACTGAGGCAGTTCATAACACAATTAGTGAAACAATTAACGCAGTTAAAAGTCAAAACTATAATGCTGTAGAAGAAGAATTTGCTGTAAAAGCAATTTTTAAAGAGATGCTTAAAAATTCAAAAGCATCACCTATGTATCAGCTTAAAAAGTACTATCCAGAAACCTATGCAAAGTTAATGGAGCGTGAGGTATGTATGTTTAGAGATTGTATTGTAAGCAATTTAACCAAAGGAATTGAACAAGGATTGTATAGAGCAGATATTGACAAAGAGCTAATGGTGAATTTTTATTTCACCTTGGTTTTTGGAGTTTTTGAAAGCGAATTATATGGAGATGAAGTTCAAGAAATAATGAAAATTGAATATGAGATATTAGAATATCATATCAGAGCAATTGCCACTGAGAAAGGAGTAAAAGAACTAGAAAAACAACTAAAAATTACGAATCAAAATTAAAAACAATGAAAAAATACATAAGTAGTGTATTTATATTCTTTTTTATAGGAGCAATTATAGCTCAAGAACAAGAAAAAGAAATGAGCTTATCAATGCAAGAAGCAATTGATTATGCTATAAAAAACAGTTACGAGAATAAAGTTTCTATAAATAATATAGAGGCAGCGAAAAAGAAAAAATGGGAAACTACCACGATTGGTTTACCACAAATTAATGGAGCTGTAGATTATCAAAATTGGCTAAAACAACAAATTCAGTTAGTAGATTTTAACAATGATGGGGTAGATGAGGAACTCATTCTTACAAAAAAACAAACTGCAAAAGCATCGGTAACACTGAGTCAGTTAATTTTTGATGGGTCTTATTTGGTAGGGTTACAATCTGCTAAAACTTATTTAAAAATTTCAGAACAAGCTAAAGAGAAAACAGAATTAGCAACTCGTGAAGCTGTAGTTAATGCTTATGGAAACGTATTGGTTACTGAAAAATCAATAGAAATTTTAAAAAGAAATAAAGCTGTACTTGAAAAAAACTTAGATGAAACTCAGAAAACATACGATAATGGGTTAACTGAGTTAGAAAATGTAGAACAACTTCAAATTACCTTAGGAAACGTAGAAAGTAACCTAAGAAATGCAGAAAGACTAAAAGAAATAGCGTATCAAATGTTAAACGTTTCATTAGGAAACTCTATTGAAACTAAATTAACATTAACTTCTACTTTAGATAATTTAGTCGTGAATAATACCGATTTAAGTTTGTTAGCAACTCAGTTTGATATTGATAGTCATATCGATTTCAGAATTGCCCAAAACGATAGAGAGAGTAAGCGTTTGTTAATGAGGTTAGAACAAAGTAAGTATTTACCAACCGTGTCAGCGTTTGTGAATTATGGTGTAACAGCCTTTTCTGATTCGTTTACTTTTTTAGATAGTAATCAACGTTGGTTAGGTTCATCGCTGCTTGGAGTAAGTTTAAACGTACCTGTTTTTAGTTCTTTTGGAAGAAGTTCAAAAGTAAGACAAGCTAAAATTGAATTAGAGAATGCTGATATCCGATTAGAAGAAGCAAAACAAAAATTAAACCTGCAAGTTGAAACTGCTAAGAGCGAATATCAATTAGGAATAGAAAACTATGAAACGGCTAAGAAAAATTTAGCACTAGCAGAGCGAATAGAAAAAAAACAACAAGTAAAGTTTTTTGAAGGAATTTCTTCAAGTTTTGATTTGTTACAAGCACAAAACCAACTATACACACAACAAAACAATTATGTTCAATCAATGTTGAACGTAATAGCTAAAAAAGCACAATTAGAAAACGCATTAAATATACCACTAAAATAAAATCTACTATAATGAGAAAAATATATTCACTATTCGCAATTACATTGCTTTTAGCTTCTTGCGGAGGTAAAAAAGAGCAATCAGTACAAGATGTAGTTGCATCTAACGACTTGGCTAAAATTCGAGAGAAAAAAGCATCTGTAGAAGATAAAATACAAACATTAACAGAAGATATTAAACTTTTAAATAGTAAAATATCTGAGTTAGATACCAATAAAAAAGTTCCTTTAATTACTGTACTTTCTGCCAAAGAAGAAGTTTTTAAACACTATTTAGAGTTGCAAGGAAACGTACAAACAAAACAAAATGTATTAATCTACCCTGAAATGCCAGGTCAGTTAGTAAGAATTTATGTTAAAGAAGGTCAACAAGTAAGAAAAGGACAAGCTTTAGCCAAAATTGACGATGGAGGATTATCGAATCAATTAGCTCAAGTTGAAACTCAAGCAGCTTTGGCTGAAACAACTTACAAGCGTCAAAAACGCTTATGGGAACAAAAGATTGGTTCAGAAATTCAGTATTTACAAGCTAAAACAAATTATGAAGCTCAAACAAATGCTGTAAATCAATTAAGAAGACAGTTAGCTAAATCGGTAATTACAGCACCTTTTTCAGGGGTTATAGATGATGTAATTAAAGAACAAGGAACTGTTGTGGCACCAGGTATGGGATCTGAAGTGTTTAGAATAGTAAACCTTAAAGATATGTATATAGAAACAGATGTTCCTGAAAGCTATATCACGTCAATTAAAAAAGGAAAAGTGGTAGAGGTTGAATTTCCTGTTTTAGGAGAAAAAATGACGTCAAAAATTCGTCAAGCAGGTAATTTTATCAATCCAGCAAACAGAACTTTCAAGGTTGAAGTTGGTGTTCCAAATGCTGATGGTAAAATCAAGCCAAACTTAACAGCGAAGTTAAAAATTAACGATTATTCTAACGAAAAAGCAATCTTAATTCCTCAAAGTATTATTTCTGAAAATGCTAATGGAGAGCAATACATTTATGTTGTAGAAAACATAAAAGATGAGGTAGGAACTGCTAAGCAAGCTATTATTAGTACAGGAAAAACACAAGGAGATATTATTGAGGTGTTAAGCGGAGTTGAGAGCGGAGTAAAAATTATTGACGAAGGGGCGCGTAGCGTTAAAAATGGACAGGAAGTAAAGATTTTAACAGTTTCACAAGACGCGAAATAACCCATAAAAGTTATACAACTCATGACTGAAAAACAAAAAAAACAAGTAGATAAAGAGTTTGGCTTATCTTCTTGGGCGATAAATAATAAAACAACCATCTACGTGATGATGGTCATCATATTTATATCAGGTATATCAGCCTTTTTAAGTATGCCAAGGGAGAATTTTCCAGAAATTAAAGAAACAAAAATATACATCAGTTCTTTATATCCTGGAAATACTGCCGAAGATATAGAAAAGCTTATCACCGACCCTATTGAAGATAGGTTAAAAACGGTAAGTAATGTAGTTGAAGTTACTTCTACATCACAAGAAGACTACTCGATGGTAGTAGTAGAATTTGATGAAAAACTTACTGTTGATCAAGCGAAACAAAAAGTAAAAGACGAAATTGATCAAGAAACATCTAGTGAAGATTGGCCTACGTTTAATGGGGCTAAAGTAGAACCTAATGTTTTTGAATTGAGTCTTTCTGAAGAAATGCCAATTTTAAACATCAACATATCAGGAGATTATCCGGTTGATAAATTAAAAGAGTTTGGTGAGTATTTAGAAGATGAAATAGAAAATTTACAGGAAATTAAAAAAGTAGATATTCGTGGTGCAGAAGAGAAAGAAGTTGAGGTAGCGGTAGATATTTATAAAATGATGGCAGCTCAGGTAAGTTTTCAAGATGTTATCAATTCAATTAACGGAGGAAACTTAACCATGTCGGCAGGTAACTTAATTGCTAGCGGTCAACGACGTACGGTTCGTATTTTAGGAGAGATTGAAAACCCACAAGAATTACAAGATTTTGTTGTAAAATCAGAAAAAGGGAATTCAATCTATTTAAAAGATATTGCTAAGGTTTCTTTTAAAGATAAAGATAAAACTACTTACGCACGTGAGTTTGGTGAAGCTGTGGTAATGTTAGACGTGAAAAAGCGTTCAGGAAAAAACATGGTAGAAGCAGCTGAAAAGGTTCAAAAAATTGTTGATGAAGCTAAAGCAAATGTTTTTCCAAGTAACTTAAAAGTAACTATTTCTAATGATCAATCTTCAAAAACTATTGGTCAGGTAGACGATTTAGTAAACAACATCATTTTTGGGGTAATCCTAGTTGTATTAGTATTAATGTTCTTTTTAGGATTTAAAAATGCTTTATTTGTTGGATTTGCTATACCAATGTCAATGTTCATGTCATTAATGATATTGAGTTGGTTGGGGTATACGATGAACACCATGATTCTTTTCGGATTAATTATGGGACTTGGTATGTTGGTTGATAACGGTATTGTGGTTGTTGAAAATGTATACCGTTTAATGGATGAAGGAATGCCTAGAATTGAAGCAGCAAAGAAAGGTATTGGAGAAATTGCATTTCCAATTATCATCTCAACAGCAACAACTGTGGCGGCATTTATTCCATTAGGAATGTGGCCAGGAACCATGGGGCAGTTTATGATATATTTCCCTGTAACATTATCGGTAGTATTGGGGTCGTCATTATTTGTGGCTATTTTCTTCAACTCAGTGTTGGTTTCACAATTTATGAGTGTAGAAGATAAAAATATGCCATTAAGGCGTATTATCATCTTATCATCAATAATAGCAGTAATAGGGTTGTTAATAGCACTTTTAGGAGGAACGTACAGAGCTTTAGGTACTGTAATGATATTTACGGCTATTATGTTGTGGATGTATCGATTGTTTCTTAGACCTTGGGCAAATGCTTTCCAGAATAGAGTGTTACCACGTTGGGAGCGTTTGTACGAAAAAACACTTCGAGTAGCTTTAAAAGGATGGAGACCTTACATTATTTCTCTAGGAACTTTGGTTTTATTATTCATAGCTTTTGGTGGTTTTGGTGCATCGATAGGAAGTCAACGTACTAAAGTGGAATTTTTTCCAGACAATACCCCAAATCAGATTATAGTATATATCGAGTATCCGCAAGGAACCGATATTGAAAAAACAAATCTGATCATGAAGGATTTAGAGCAACGTGTTTATGATGTATTGAATGCTCCAGAGTATATAGATAATGGATATAATTTCTTAGTTGAAAGTGCAGTTTCCCAAGTTGGGGCTGGTTCTGGTAATCCACAAACAGATGGTGGGTCTACAGCTGAAATGCCGCATAAAGGTAAAATTACAGCTTCAATGCGTGAGTATAAATATCGTAGGGGAGCAGATAGTAAGGAGTTGCAAAGAAAAGTAACTGAAGCTTTACGTGGAATTTATCCAGGGTTAGAAATTTCTGTAGAAAAAGAAGCAGTAGGTCCGCCAGCAGGATATCCAATTAACATTGAATTAGAAGGAAATGATTATGCAGAATTAATCAATACTGCTGAAAAAATGCGTGACTTTATCAACTCGAAAAGTATTGCAGGTATCGATGAATTGAAGATTGATGTAAACAAATCGAAGCCATCAATGTTGGTGAATGTAGATCGTAAAAAAGCAGGAGAATTAGGAGTGAATTCATCTCAAGTAGGAAGCCAATTACGTAATGCTATTTTTGGATCTAAAGCTGGAGTTTATAAAGAGGATGGAGATGATTATGATATTTACGTTCGTTTTAATGAAGAGAATAGATATAATAAAAGTGCTGTCTTTAATCAGAAGATAACGTTTAGAGACATGGCTACAGGAACCATAAAAGAAATTCCTGTATCTGCAGTAGCAGAGCAAACAAATACTTCTGGGTTTAGTGCTATTAAACATAAACAGGCTAATAGGGTTGTAACAGTGTATTCAGCATTAGCACCAGGTTATACAGATGCGGCAGCAATAGTTTCTAAAATTCAACATGAAATGAAGTCGTTTACTGAAAAACCAGATTCAGTAAAAGTTGATTATACAGGACAGATTGAGGAGCAAGAAAAGCAGATGGCATTCTTAATGAAAGCGTTTTTTGGAGGGTTAGGATTAATCTTTTTAATATTGATTTTCCAGTTCAATTCGGTTTCTAAACCAGGAATTATAATGTTAGCTATTTTCTTGAGTTTAATAGGTGTTTTTGGCGGATTGATTATTACAGGAAAGCCATTCGTAATTATGATGACTATGATGGGTATTATTTCCCTCGCTGGTATTGTGGTAAATAACGGGGTGGTGCTTTTGGATTACACGCAGTTATTAATAGACCGTAAAAAAGTGGAGCAAGGATTAAAAGAGGAAGATTATGTTGATGTGAACACATTAGGAGAAGCAATCATTAGAGGAGGTAAGGCACGTTTACGTCCAGTATTGTTAACTGCAATTACCACTATTTTAGGATTAATTCCTTTAGCAACAGGGTTAAATATTAACTTCTTTACATTGGCAAGTGAGTTAAATCCACACATATATGTAGGAGGAGATAACGTAGTGTTCTGGGGGCCTTTAGCATGGACAGTTATTTATGGACTATTCATCGCTACTTTCTTAACACTAATAGTAGTACCGATATTATTCTATTTAGTCACTAAGTTTAAAATGTGGCTACGTAGCGTTCTATAATTGATTTTTTGTTAACTGTAAAAAGGGTTAAAAGCGATACGTTTTTAACCCTTTTTTATATTTTCGTACCATGAACAAACAGGTTTTTACAGTTGAGGAGATTAAGCGAAAGATGGAGTACTATTGCGTATATCAAGACAGGTGTCATAAAGAAATAGAAACAAAATTAAAAGAATACCGGTTGATTCCTGAAGCGAGAGAACATATTTTATTACACTTACTAGAGCATAATTTTTTGAACGAAGAACGTTTTTCAAAAAGTTTTGCAAGAGGAAAGTTCAGAATAAAAAAATGGGGAAAAGAACGAATTGTTAGAGAGTTAAAGTTTCGAGATATTTCTGCTTACAATATAAAATCAGCATTGAAAGAAATTGATGAAGAAGAATATATTAAAACGTTGTATGTATTAGTAGAAAAGAAGAATGCATCGGTTACGGAAACTAATCCTTTTAAACGAAAAAAGAAAATAGCCGATTATCTGTTGTATCGAGGTTTTGAAAGTAATTTAGTATACGAAGCGTTAAAAACTATTGATTCTTAAATAAGCTGTCGAGGTTAATTTCTTTATCAAACTTTTTCTTAGCGTACACAGTATTTATTTTGTCGTTAACGCTGCCAAAAATCACCATAATTTTTTCTACTTGACTATTTACTTCACTAGCAGAAATAGAAGGAATCAATGTCATATCGGCCAAACGTAACGTTTCGTTTTCAAAAACATTAATACGAGCTTTAAAAGCAGGAGTTTTAAGGGTTTCTATGTTTAAGCTATCCTTTAGGTGTTTAGATATTTTTTTAAGTTCTACAGCGTTGTTTAAAGCTTCAGTAGGTGTCGTGTTTTTTAACTCATTTAGAAAATCATCAACGATAAAATATTCTTTCCAAGGTTTAATTTCTTTTAAATAATCGCCGTTTATTTTTGAGTAATCTGAATGCTTAACCGAAACATGCATTTCAGTTTTTGTAGGTAATTCTGTTTTTTGTTCTTCCTTTTTTTGACAAGAAGAAACTAAAAGAATTAACGAAGCGGTAACATATAAAAAACGACTCATTTTATTTGAAAAATTAAAGTGATAAAAGTACATATTTTACTTGGTATTAACTGTAGAATTAAATTATAAGTTTGAAATCAGTAGGTTAGCATTCTGTATTGTAGATAGTTAAAAAAGAATAAATACTTTTTGCGAAATCTTAAATTTAATAACTTTGCCAGCATATATTTTTGAACAATTAAAAATGAGTGATACCATATTAATTTTAGGAGCTTGCGGGCAAATAGGAACAGAATTAACCCAGAAATTACGTTCTATTTACGGAAAAGATAATGTAATAGCTTCAGATATTAGAGAAGGAAATGTAGAAATGATGAGTTCTGGACCTTTTGAAATTATTGATGCTACAAATCAAGAGCAAATTTTAGGTGTCATTCAAAAATATAAGGTAACCCAAGTATATTTAATGGCTGCTATGTTATCTGCAACAGCAGAAAAGTATCCGTTAAAAGGTTGGGATTTAAACATGACTTCTTTGTTAGCTGTGTTAGAGTTAGCAAAAGAAAAACATATAGAAAAAGTATATTGGCCTAGTTCTATGGCGGCATTTGGTCCAACTTCACCAAAAATGAATACGCCACAGCAAACCATTATGGAGCCTTCTACCGTTTACGGAATTAGTAAGGTTGCAGGAGAACATTGGTGTAATTATTACCACGATAAGTACGGTGTAGATGTAAGAAGTATTCGTTATCCGGGAATTATCAGTTGGAAAACATTACCAGGTGGAGGTACTACGGATTATGCGGTAGATATTTACTTTGATGCCTTAGAAAAAGGTACTTTCGAATGTTTTTTATCTGAAAATACTCGCTTGCCAATGATGTATATGGATGATGCTATCAATGCAACCATTCAGTTAATGCAAGCGGATGAAGAAAGTATTAAAACAAGAACTTCATACAATTTAGCGGCAATTAGCTTCACACCAAAAGAAATTGCTGAAGAAATCAAAAAATACATTCCAGATTTTACCATTACGTACAACCCAGATTTTAGACAAGCGATTGCTGATAGTTGGCCTCAGGTGATAGACGACTCGGCTGCAAGAAAAGATTGGGGATGGAGACATCAGTTCGATTTAGCTTCTATGACTAAAGATATTATTACGAGTTTACAAGCTAAAGCCGAAGAATCAGCTGAGGTGTAAGGTTACATTCTTTCTTTCGTCTATGGTATTCAAGTTTTATAGCGAAGTGTAACTTAGGTTACGAATTCTGTGTTATAGAAGAAATATTTTTGCAATAGAATATACTACCAATGAAAAAAATTATTGAAGAAAGCTTAGAAAGAGCATTGTCATATACTGAGTATAGAAACTTAGTAAGTACTTTGTTAACGGAAGGGAAATCTACAGGACCTAATCAGTCAGAAGATTTGTTAAACTACAGTAAGTTAAACGATAAACGCATGAAGCGTTTGGACAAAACAATTAAACTTACTGAGGAAACCATCGCTAAAATTAAAGATGTAAAAGAACCTCAAACTTGGTTGGTGTTAACAGAGGGTTGGTGTGGTGATGCAGCACAAAACATCCCTGTGATTCATAAAATAACGGCTGAAAATCCGAACATCGATTTTAAATTGGTTTTACGAGATGAAAACTTGGAGTTGATGGATGCTTTTTTAACGAATGGAGGAAGGTCTATTCCTAAATTAATTGCTTTAAATGAAAAGAAAGAAGTAATTAATACATGGGGACCAAGACCTACGGAAGCCACGCAAATGGTAGCTGATTATAAAGCTAAGAATGGAAGTTTAGATGCCGAATTTAAAGAAGACTTACAAGTTTGGTACAACAAGAATAAAGGAGAAAATACACAGGAAGATATCATTTCAATGCTTCAATAAATAAAAGGAACAAAATAATGAATTCCCCTTCTTGATTTTATTCAAGAAGGGGAATTGTTTTCTGTATCTTTGCGCCCATAACGAATCAATATGTTTGTAGAATTCAATACCTTATCAGAAGAAGCTAAAGTTTGGGTGTATCCATCAAGCCGAAAATTTTATCCTCAAGAAATTGACGAATTAAAAGAAAAGTTGCAAAGCTTTGTGGAAGCATGGAAACAGGATGATGCTGACTTCAAAGCTTCTTTTGAACTGAAATACAATCGTTTTATTATCTTTTCTGCGGAAGAAGGTTCAACATTAACGAATGCAGATATTGATAAGCAAGTAGCATTTATTTTACAACTACAACAAGAATATGAAGTAGAGTTGTTAGATAAGATGAACGTGTGTTTTAAGCAAGGAGAATTTATTCAGTACAAAGACGTCAAAGAATTTAAAAAGTTGCTTAAAAAGAAGTCTGTATCAGCTAAAACAATAGTTTTTGATAATTTAGTACAAACCAAAGGTGAGTTAGAAAATTACTGGGAAGTACCTATCACTGAAAGCTGGTACAATCGATTTTTATAAGCTTTCTACAAATTCATCAACACTCTGCGCGTTATCTACTGAAAAATCCCCAATTTTAGTTCTTCTTAAAACAGATAAATGTGCTCCAGAATTTAACGCTTCTCCGTAATCGTTAGCAATAGAGCGAATATAAGTTCCTTTACTACACACAATTCTAAACTCTACGTTAGGTAAATCAATTTTGGTAATTTCAAATTCATTAATTTCTACTTCACGAGCTTTGATTTCAGTAGTTTCACCTTTACGAGCAAGCTCGTATAAACGCTTTCCGTCTTTTTTAATCGCAGAGAAAATAGGTGGTTTTTGCTGAATTTTACCAACAAACTGCTCAGTAGTTTTATGGAGTAATTCTTCTGTTATATGTTCCGTAGGAAATGTCTCGTTAATTTCAGTTTCTAAATCGTAGCTAGGTGTGGTAGCACCAATAACAAAAGTACCTGTATATTCCTTTATTTGACCTTGATATTCATTGATGTTTTTGGTTTGCTTACCGGTACAAATGATTAATAAACCTGTAGCTAACGGATCTAAAGTTCCTGCATGTCCTACTTTAATTTTTTTAATATTAAAGTGCTTACGAATATGCCAACGAAGCTTATTTACCACCTGAAAAGAAGTCCATTCTAGTGGTTTGTCAATCAATAAAATTTGTCCGTTTTTGTAATCTTCCGCAGTCATTTAGAAAAATAAAGAATAGCCAATGGCAATTAAACCTACAATAGCGCAGTATAAAGAAAAATATGATAATTTACTTCTCTTAACCAAAGCAATCATCCATGTACAAGCAATTAATCCAGATATAAAAGCAGCGATAAATCCTGCTGAAAGTGGTATGATTTCTGAGCTTTGAAAGTTAATATCTCCACTTAAAATGTCTTTAGCAACCTTTCCTAAAATTAAAGGGACTACCATTAAAAAAGAAAAACGAGCTGCTTTGGTACGATCTACACCTAATAATACTGAAGTTGAAATCGTAGCTCCTGAACGAGAAATACCAGGTAACATAGCAATAGCTTGTGAAATTCCAATAATTACTGCGTTTTTAAAAGAAACACTTTTGTTGGTGTTTTTAGCTTTGTCTGCTAATAAAAGTAATACAGCAGTTACTAAAAGCATGAATCCTACTAATAAAATTTTTCCACCGAAAAAGCTTTCTAACTCTTTTTCAAAAGCAAGTCCAATAACTACAGCCGGAATCATCGATAAGATAATTTTTACTGAAAATTGCATTTCTTCATTCCATTTAAACTGGAAAAGACCTCTGAAAATTTCAGCAATTTCTTTTCTAAATACGACAATAGTACTCAGTGCAGTTGCAGCGTGTAATACTACTGTAAAAGTTAAACTTTCTTGAGGAACAGAGGTGTCTCCAAAAATAGCTTTGGCTAATTCTAAATGTCCACTTGAAGATACTGGTAAAAATTCAGTAAGTCCTTGAATAATTCCAAGGATAATCGCTTCTAATAAATCCATGCTTATTTTTTAGGATTGGCAAAAATAGCATAAATTTCTATACCCAATCCGATAATTACCAAGGTAGGAGCTAAGCGAATTCTTTGCCAGTTGTAAATATCAGGATTAAAAACGTTAGGATCGTCACTACCGCCACCTGCCATTAAAATAAATCCTAAGGCAATTACGGCAATACCAATTAACATAATCATGTAATTTCTTTTACCGAATAAAAATTCTTGGTTTGGTGAATTATCTTTTTTCATAAAATAGTTTACTAATAGTATAAGTCGTTTGTTTGTAGGTTTAAAAAGCGCTGTGTGGCAAAGAAAGTACTAATCCATGTAATGAAAAAGGCAATTAATACAATTCCTCCTGCTACATAACCTAACGCTACATAATCTGTAAACAACTCTAAAGATGGAATGTACTTATCTACATAATAAATTAAAACCGCTAATCCGCTAATAGCTATAAAAGCACCTAGTAATCCTAATCTGATACTTTGCCAGATGAATGGTTTACGGATAAAACTTTTTGTAGCACCAACCATTTGCATGGTTTTAATATTGAATCGTTTTGAGTAAATAGATAATCGGATAGAGCTGTTAATTAGAATGATTGCAACTAACCCGAAAAATCCGCTCAATACCAATAACCAAAAACTAATTCGTTGAATATTTTTAGTTAATAATTGTACTAGAGGTTTGTCATAATTTACTTCAGCAACGAACTTGTTTTTTTCAAAAGCTTCTTCAAGTTCTGTCATTTTTTCTGGAGTCACATAATCTGCTTTTAAGTAGATGTCAACTCCGTTTTTAAGTGGATTATCCCCTAAAAACTGTAAAAAATCTTCTCCTAAATCTTTTTTGTACTCTTTAGCAGCTTCTTCTTTAGGAATGTAAATTACTTTATTAACAAAAGCTTCCTTCTGAATAGATTCTTTCAGTTTTTTTACGCTTTCATTAGTTACTTCGTCCTTCAAAAAAAGTGTCATTACAACTTTTTCTTTAAAGTGATTGGCAACTTTGGTAGATTTTAATAAAACTAACCCTAAAACACCAATCATAAAAAGAACCAGAGCAATACTCACTACTACTGATACATATGAAGATTGTAAACGGCGTTTTTGAAAAGAATCAAAAGAGGTTGTCATTGTTACATGCTGATTTTAAGACGTTGCAAGATAGTGAATCAAATTTCAAATATCAATCTTCATTATCATTGCTTGCTGAAATAGTTTATTTTAATCGTTTTCTGAAATCTCTTGACATAATTCAATTAATACTCCATTGGTAGATTTAGGATGTAAGAAAGCTACTAGTTTATTGTCAGCTCCCTTTTTAGGAGTTTCGTTTAAAACTGTGAAACCTTCATTTTGTAAACGTTTAATTTCTTCTTTTATGTTATCAACAGCAAAAGCAATATGATGAATCCCTTCACCTTTTTTCTCTATAAATTTAGCAATAGGACTGTCTGGGTTGGTAGCTTCTAATAATTCAATTTTATTAGGTCCAGATTTAAAAAATGAGGTTTTTACTCCTTCGCTAGCTACTTCTTCAATTTTATAATGTGATTCTCCAAAAAGAGAAGCAAATAAAGCATTCGATTTTTCTAAGTCCTTTACGGCAATACCAATATGTTCAATTTTGTTCATAGGGTAAAAGTATAAAAAACTCTTCTTAAAAGCTTCATAAAAAACAAGAGTATATAGCACGAAAAATAAACAGTTTAAATATTAGTGTTTTTAGGGTGTTTTTCCCTTTTGTGAGTATTGTACGTGTTGTTAAAAGGTTGGTAATATAGTTTTTAACGAGACTTTTTAAAAGAGCTGTTTTTTTTATTAAAAATTAACCACCTATATTTAGGAAATCAAAAAATCAAATTAATTATGAAAAAAACTAATCTATTACAACTAGTGTTTTTAGTTTTATTAATGAGTATTGTTTCTTCGTGCGACAATACTGACAAAAAATGTGATTGTGACGATTGGCAATCTCAAGTACCTGAAGGTACTTTTTGTTATTCTGACCTTGGTAGAACAAATGAGATGTTAAACTACCCTGAAATTGTTGAAATGTTGAGAAATTATGATACTACCAGAATTGCTCCTTTAGAAAAAGCTCTTGGGTATCCTGATTCTCGTATCAATACGTATAACTATCAGAATTTTAAAAACTATTTAGGACACATTGAAAACTTAAGTAAAAAAGCAAAAATAGAAATTACAGGTATTAGTTTTATTTCTGCAGCAAAACCTGATTATAATGGTAAAGGTAAAAGTTATCAAGATTTAATTTACATTCCTACTACAACTATTGATGGTGAACAAGTAGCATTCGATCCTGTACAATCTACTAAAAAAGGAAGGTTAGTAACTTTTAAAGAGGCTTTAGCAGCGAATGGTTATAATTGGATTTATAATTCTAAAAAAGAGTTTGAAGCAGGCAAACGAGCAGATTATAATTATAGTATCAAGATTTTAAAAGAAAACAAAGCTGGGTTTATGAGTATGCTACCTCCACTGGATGATAGTGGGGCAGGTAACAAAGCAAATTTAACACCTCCTTATTAAGAGTAATTTATTGACGTGATGGGTGTGTTAAATGAACCCCTTTATTTTCAGTTTATAGCAGCATTATTAAGTTGTTTTTTTTTTAAAAAAGAGAGTTTTTTTTTGAGAATACTTTCGCTTTTTTTGATTGTAACTTTTTTAGTTGAATTAATAGGAGATTATTTAAATGGCTTAAAAGTGGACAACTTTACATTGTATCATTTTTATACTCTTTTTGAGTTTTCTATAATTTTTATAATGTTAAAAAGTGTAATAAAGCAGAAGAAATTATTAATTTATTCATCTGTGTTATTATTTGTGTTACTATTTCTATGGGTCTTAGCTTTTTTTAGTAGAAAATATCTTTTTGTAATGACTATAGTTGGTTCGTTTAATGTTGGTTACTTGGTTTTTTTATACTTGAGAGAATTGTTGCTGTCAAATGAATTAATTAATTATAAAAAACAACTCCCTTTCTGGGTGTCTGTTGGATTAATAGTTTTTTATTTGCCATCAATTCCTTTTTTTAGTTTTTGGAACTTTATGAAAGATAGATCATTATTGCCGATTTTAGAAGCTCTTGTAATACTGATGAACATTATAATTTCTTTTGGATTAATATGGAGCAACAAGAAGGAAAAATCTTATTAATAACAACAGTAGTTCTTTTAGTAATTATTGTCTTTTTAATATTTCTTTTTACAATATTTCAACAGCGTAAAAACAAATTGTTGTTAGAACGAGCCGAAAATAAAAAACGGTATGAGCGTGAAATAGCTGAAACTCAAATAGAAATTCGAGAAGAAACATTAAGAAACATTAGTTGGGAGTTGCATGATAATATTGGTCAACTCCTAACTTTAGCTAAAATACAGTTACAGCATGCTTCACCTGAAAGTATGGGAGAAATCTCTGGGATTATAGCGAAAAGTTTAACAGAAGTTAGGGCTCTGTCAAAAATAATTAATCCTGATTTTATTAATAGTGTAAAGTTAAAGAAAGCATTAGAATTAGAAATAGCCCGTTTTAATAGGTTGAATTATATTGAAGCAAGTTTAGAAGTAACAGGTATAGAACAGGAAATTAACCAAAAACACGGAATCATTATTTTTAGAATACTTCAAGAGTTTTTTTCTAATACTATAAAACATTCAAAAGCTTCTAAACTTGAGGTTTTTTTAAATTACAAAGATGATTCTGTTGAAATTAAAGCGCAAGACAACGGAGTGGGTTTTGATATGTTGCGAGTAGGTTTAAAAGGCATAGGTTTGCAGAATATAAAAGCCAGGGCAAAATTGATAAATGCAGAAGCAAAATTCAAATCAGAGCCTCAAAAAGGAACTAGTTTAATAATAAATTATTATATTTAAAGAGCCTTAGTGTATATTCCCCAACAACTAATACTAATCTAACTTATGAAATTATGAAATACTCAGTTGTTGTTGTAGATGATCATACGTTATTGTCACAGGCTATTGAAGGTATGGTAAACACCTTTGATAAATTCAAAGTGCTTTACACTTGTAAAAATGGAAAAGAGGTTGAAGAAAAATTTTCTGCCTCACCTAAAAATATACCTGATTTAGTTCTAGTAGATGTAAATATGCCTGTGATGAATGGTATTGAAACTACCGAATGGATTGTGGAAAATTATCCGCAAGTACATGTCATGGCCTTATCTGTAGAAGATGCCGATGGCACTATTTTAAAAATGTTAAAGGCAGGAGCTGTTGGTTATTTGTTAAAAGACACCAAAAAAGAGATATTAGAAAAGGCTCTACTTGAAATGATGGATAATGGTTTTTATCACACCAAAAATGTTACAACTTTATTATTAGATTCAGTTTCTGGTAAAAAAGAAAGAAATAATCTTGCATTCAAAGAGAATGAAATTACTTTTATGAAGTTGGCTTGTTCTGAGTTAACCTATAAAGAAATTGCCGAAAAAATGTTTTTAAGTCCGAAAACAATAGACGGTTATCGTGATAGTTTATTTACGAAATTAAACGTAAGAAACAGAGTAGGATTGGTAATGTATGCCATAAAAAATAAAATTTATACTCCGTAATTTTATGCTTAAATTTGCAGCATGGAAGAAACAAATAGACAACGAAAAATTGCAGGAGTATTGCAACAAGACTTGGTAGACGTTTTACAACGTGCTGCGCAAGATGGAATGAAGGGAGTGATTATATCGGTATCTAAAGTTTCGGTTACTGCCGATTTAGGAGTGGCTAAAGTTTACTTAAGTGTATTTCCTTCAGAAAAAAGAGATGAAATTATTGAAGGGGTGAAGTCTAATACTCCTTTAATCCGTCACGAATTAGCACAACGAACAAAAAATCAACTTAGAAGAATGCCAGAACTGTTATTCTTTGGTGATGATAGTTTAGATTATATTGAAGATATTGATAAATCCTTAAAAGGAGAAGATATCGATCCAATAAAAAATCCAGATATCTTACCTCGTCGCCAAAAACGTTAATAAATTTTCTTTACTTTGGCTAGCTAAATTTATTAATGGTTGAATTTTTCACTATACATAGCTAAACGGTACTTATTTTCAAAAACAAGTACCAACGCAATTAATATCATTACAGCAATTGCTGTTTTTGGTGTTGTAGTGGGTACTTTGGCTTTATTTGTGGTTTTATCAGGGTTTTCTGGTTTAAAAACTTTTAGTGATTCTTTGCTAAATGCATCAGATCCTGATATAAAAATAACAGCGGCTCAAGGAAAATCTTTCGAATATTCAACAAAACTTCATGAAATCCTTCAACAAGAAGAAGGTATAAAAGCGTATTCAAAAGTTATTGAAGAAAGAGTTTTCTTAAAATATAAAGGCAGAGATCATATTGCTCAGATAAAAGGAGTTGAAACAAACTACCTTGATATTATACCAATAGATTCAATGTTAACAGTAGGAACTTGGATAGACGAGCAGTATAAAAATACAGCTGTTATTGGGTACGGAATTTCGTATAAGTTATCATTAGGAATTTTTAATTTTGGTGAACCATTGCAGGTTTTAGTTCCAAAACCAGGAAAAGGATTTATAAATGCTAACAATGCTTTTCGATCAATTTCTACACAAGTAGTAGGTGTGTATACAGGTTCAGAAGAGTTTCAAAATAAATATGTGTTTACAGAACTCTCGTCAGCGCAAGAGTTGTTAGGGTATAAAGAGAATCAAATAACGGGAATAGAATTAGCTCTTAAAAAAGGAGTTGATTTAGACTCATTTCAAGAAAAACTACAAGAAACTTTAGGAGAAGATTTAAAAGTACAAACCCGAGCACAGTTAAACACCTTATATTATAAAGTAATCAATACCGAAAATTTTATATCGTACTTAATATTCACTTTGATTGTAGCGATTGCTTTATTTAATGTAATAGGTTCAATAATAATGATGATTATTGATAAACGCCAAAACCTGAAAACATTATTTAATTTAGGTAGTAGTATAGAAGAAATAAAAAAGATATTTGTTTATCAAGGATTTCTATTGACCTTGGTAGGAATGGCGATAGGGTTGGTTTTAGGAATATTGTTAGTATTAATCCAACAACGATTTGAACTATTAATGATTACAGAAAGTTTGGCTTATCCAGTTGAATTTAAATTGATAAACCTACTCGTGGTACTTGTAACTATTTCGGCTTTAGGTTATTTAGCAGCAAAAATTGCAAGTTCAAGAATTTCCGTTAATTTTATAGAAAAATAAAAGACCAAGACTTTATAAATCTTGGTCTTTTACAGATTAGTAGTAGCTAGAATAGTCTTATTCTCTTATGACTATTGTTTTTGTCTCTTCCCCTTTTTTTATAAGTACTTTATATTTAGTTTTTACCTTTTTATTTTTTTCATAAGCCATGTGATATTTGGTTGAAACGAAACTCCATCCCGGGTGTTTCTTAATTATTTCTTTTTGTAAAGATAAAGGGAGTCTTACATTATAAAAATATTCATCACAGTTTAAAATATCACCTTGTTGATTGTAGGTAACAGCAATTTTGTTTTTTCCATTTTTAAGCACGATATCGTAATTTGAAGGATCGTTTTCAGAATAAACATTCAAATCTTCAATGTTAAATTCTAGCATTTTTTTTCGAAGCGCTTTAATTTGTGAAGATTGATCGTAGTTTTCAACAGCGTTTACAAAAGAATGATTACTCTCAATTGTTGCTTTTTTCTTGTTTAGGTTAGTAGAAGATACGTCGTTTACAGCTAGAAAATTTTGTTGAGCGAACATTAGGTTGGTTAGACCGATCATAATTAAACCAATTACTTTAGTTTTCATAATTCTAAAATTATATGAGTTAGACTTAGTTATTGGGGTTATTATGGGGTGGTGAAATAAAAGTTTTTTAAGGATAGAATAAAATTACGTTAAAAGCTGTTTTGTTGATTAAAATTGATATAGACAGATAATAAGCTACCAATAGACAAATGATAGACAAACTAGTGTTTAAGAGTGATTTTTATAGAGATTGTATAAAAGTATCTAGATCTACATCTTCTGAAAGATGTAATTTTTTTCTAAGTCTATAGCGACTAGTGTTAAGAGAAGGAAGTGTGATGTTTTGCAAAGTAGCAATGCTACGACTATTAATTTTTAATCGAATAAGAGAACACAAGCGTATTTCGTTTTTACTTAAATCAGGGAATTTAGTTGTTAAGTTTCGGTAGAATGAATCACTCAGTTTATCAAGCTTTTCATAAAACATTTGAGTGTCTGCATCGAAAGTAACTTTGTTTTTTATTTCTTGTTCTAACTCATTTAAAAGAGCTTCTCTTTCTGAGTTTTTGGTTTGTTTTAAAGCATGTACTTTATCTGCTACATATTTTATCCATTCTTGTTGTTGCGATAAGTTAATGGCAAAATCAGACAAATCACGTTTTTTAGATTGAATTTCTGAATTGAGTTTTTCAACTTTTAAACTTTCAACTTCTAACGTACGTTCTGCAAGTTCTTGTTTGTTTTTTGCATTGATAAGATGTTGTCTTCTTCTTAAAAATAATGATGTCAACAGTAAAATTATAAACGAGAATGAAAGTGTAACAATCCAAAATTTAGATTGCTGGCTTTTTAGTTGGTTTTCTTTTACCATTTGTTCTAGCTCAAAATTAAGAGCTACTCTGTCTAATGTTGCGTTGTTCAGTTCTTTTCGCCAAGTAGCATCAGTAATATCTTTAAGGTTTTGTATGCTGTCAGAAAACTGTTGTATTACTTTTAAAGTAGCATAAGCTTTAGCTGTTCGCCCCTGTGCATTTTGTAAGTTCTCTTGGGTTTGTAGGAATTCTAATTCAGAATCAGGAGTTAATTTCCCTGAAAGTTTTTCTTCTGTAATTATTTTTTTTAGCCTTTTAAAGTTGGTGTTCGCTTCTGAAAACTTCCCTAATTTTATAAAGGTATTCACTAACTGCGCTCCAGCACTAATTAAACGAGGTATATCACGATTTTGTGATTTTTCATTAATAGCACTGGTGAAAAACCTGAAGTTTTCAGCATATAAAGGTGCGGCTAAGTCGTACTCTTCTTTTTGATAATAAATATCAGCAATGTTATCTCGAATACTTCCCAAAAGGCTATGATTAGGGAAATTGGTTTGGGTAATTTCATAGGCTTTTTTAAAATAAGGAAGAGCTTTGTCAGGGTTATTTTTATCCCAATAAAAGAACAACCCATAATTGTTAAGAGCAGAAGGATGATAGATTTTATTAAAAGCTTTAGAAAAGTTTACGTTGGCTTTGTGAGCATATTCTGCACTATCAAGAACAGAAAGTTTGGCATAATCAGCTGCTAAAACGCTATAAGCATGATTATGCATTTCTATTAATGAGTTTTTTTCTTCAGAAGTTAGCTTGTCTTCATTCTTAGCGTAGAATTTTAAAAATTGATTGTACCATTTGATAGATTCCTTAGGGAACCCAATCTTGTAGAACCAATTACCAGCATCAAGAAAACTTTGAATTTTTAAATAATAATGCCCTTCAATTTTCGGAAGTAAATCTAGTTTTCGATACTGAAGAGATAAGTATTTTTTTAGTTGAGTTTCAGAAAACGAATCTCGAGTATAGGTTTTAATATCATCAACAGGAAATTCTTCATTCATTTCATTATTAATTTGATGATATAATTTTAAAGCATCAGTACTGTTTAAAGGAAGCTCTTGCGAGGCTCCCGAAAATGGTTGTAGGAGTATAGTAACTAGTAGTATTTGTACAAGTTGATACTTCAAAATAAAGTGTAAAAAGGTTAGTTAAACCAAATATACAGCTTCTTTTACAGGTTTAAAAGTAAAATATAATTCATTGAAAATGAATAGACTAAAAAAGGGGTTTCCACTATTATCCTAAGGTAATGGTAGCGTCTCCAAATTTAGCTTGTACTTCGTCAAAAGCAGCAAAAACATCTTTAGGATCGTCAGAAGTAACCATTTTCATTCGGTGTTCTTTAAAATGAGGAATCCCTTTAAAATAGTTGGTGTAATGTCTTCTAGTTTCTACAACTCCTAGGTGTTCACCTTTCCAGTCAATAGCCATTTCTAAATGACGACGCGCCATATCAACACGTTGAGAAATAGTTGGGCTTGGTAAATGCTTTCCTGTTTTAAAGTAATGTTTTACTTCGTTAAAAAACCAAGGGTATCCGATAGAAGCACGACCAATCATACAGCCGTCTAATCCATAAACATCACGCATTTCCATCGCTTTTTCAGGAGAAGTAACATCTCCATTTCCAAATACAGGAATGTGCATTCTTGGGTTATTTTTCACTTCGGCGATAGGCGCCCAATCAGCCTCCCCTTTATACATTTGTGCACGCGTACGACCGTGAATAGAAATGGCTTTACAACCTACGTCTTGCAAACGTTCGGCAACTTCAAGAATTCGAATTGAATCATGATCCCAACCTAAACGAGTTTTCACAGTAACAGGTAACTTAGTGTGTTTTACCATGGCTTCGGTAAGCGAAACCATTAAGTCTACATCTTTTAAAATTCCTGCACCAGCTCCTTTAGATACTACTTTCTTTACAGGGCAACCAAAATTGATGTCGATAATATCAGGATTTGATTTTTCAACAATCTCAACAGTTTTCAGCATAGAATCTAGATTAGCACCGAAAATTTGAATCCCTACAGGGCGTTCTTTTTCGTAAATATCTAGCTTCATTACACTTTTTGCCGCATCGCGAATCAATCCTTCCGAAGAAATAAATTCAGTATACACTACATCAGCACCATTTTCTTTGCATAAAGCTCTAAATGGTGGATCACTTACATCTTCCATCGGTGCTAATAATAGCGGAAAATCAGGAAGTTCTATGTTACCTATTTTTACCATGCTGCAAAGTTACTTTTTATTTTTTTATTGTGTAAATTTTTAATTGTACATCGTTTTTCAAAGAAGTATCTTTGCAAGTCACAAGTAGTTAGATTACGACGAATGAAGAATATAAGAAACTTTTGCATTATTGCACATATTGATCATGGTAAGAGTACTCTTGCCGATAGATTATTAGATTATACAGGGACGGTTACTGAGCGTGAAAAACAAAACCAGTTACTAGATAACATGGATTTAGAGCGCGAACGTGGGATTACTATTAAATCTCATGCTATCCAAATGGATTATGTTTACGAAGGAGAAAATTATATTCTAAACCTAATTGATACTCCAGGTCACGTAGATTTTTCTTACGAAGTTTCTCGTTCTATTGCAGCTTGTGAAGGAGCGTTGTTAATTGTTGATGCAGCTCAGAGTATTCAAGCACAAACGATTTCTAATTTATACTTAGCGTTAGAGAATGACTTGGAAATTATTCCTGTCTTAAATAAAGTAGATTTACCTTCAGCAAATCCTGAAGAAGTAACTGATGATATTGTTGATTTATTAGGGTGTAATCCTGAAGATGTAATTCATGCAAGTGGAAAAACAGGTTTTGGAGTTGATAATATTTTAAAAGCAATTATTGATAAAATACCTGCGCCAAGTGGAAATCCCGATGCACCATTAAAAGCATTGATTTTTGACTCGGTGTATAACTCATACCGCGGAATTGAAACCTACTTTAGAGTAATTGATGGTTCTATTAAAAAGAATCAACAGATAAAATTCATGGCAACGGGTAAACAGTATGGAGCTGACGAAGTAGGAACTTTAAAGTTAAATCAAGTTGTAAAAAACGAGATTAAAACCGGAGATGTTGGATATTTAATTACAGGAATTAAAGCAGCAAAAGAAGTAAAGGTAGGAGATACGATTACTGATTTTGCGAACCCAACAACCGAAAGAATTGAAGGGTTTGAAGATGTAAAGCCAATGGTATTCGCAGGTATATATCCTGTAGATACAGAAGATTATGAAGAGCTTCGAGCTTCGATGGAAAAGTTGCAACTGAATGATGCTTCATTAGTATTTCAACCAGAAAGTTCTGCAGCATTAGGCTTTGGTTTCCGATGTGGTTTCTTAGGAATGTTGCACATGGAAATTATTCAGGAGCGTTTAGAGCGTGAGTTTGATATGACGGTAATTACTACGGTTCCTAACGTAAGCTACCATGCATTTACTAAGAAGGATGTTGATGAGGTGATTATTGTAAATAATCCATCAGATTTACCAGATCCGTCAAGATTAGATAGAGTAGAAGAACCTTTTATCAAAGCTTCGATTATTACCAAGGCTGATTTTGTTGGGCAAGTAATGTCGCTTTGTATAGAAAAACGTGGGCAAATTGTAAATCAAACTTATTTAACTCCTGAGCGAGTTGAATTAATTTTTGATATGCCATTGGCAGAAATTGTATTCGATTTTTATGATCGATTAAAAACTGTTTCTAAAGGATATGCATCGTTCGATTATCATCCAATAGGAATGAAGGAATCGAAATTAGTGCGTGTTGATATGTTATTGAACGGACAAGCAGTAGATGCGCTTTCGGCATTATTACATGCCGATAATGCTTACGGAATAGGGAAACGTATTTGTGAGAAGTTAAAAGAATTAATTCCACGTCAACAGTTTGATATTCCAATTCAAGCCGCTATCGGAGCTAAAATTATAGCTCGTGAAACTGTAAAAGCTTTACGTAAAGATGTAACAGCAAAATGTTACGGAGGGGATATTTCTCGTAAACGTAAGTTATTAGAAAAACAAAAGAAAGGTAAAAAACGTATGCGTCAAGTTGGAAACGTAGAAATTCCACAGCAAGCATTTATGGCTGTATTGAAGTTGAATGATTAAACTTCTTCAATATTAATAATAATTGAAAAGGTGTTATTGTTTTTTGAAAACAGTACACCTTTTCTTTTTGGTAGTTGTTCTATATCGAAGTTTTTGGGTAGAGTAAATGAAATTGAAATATTTTCAATTATAATTGATTGCAAGTTCTTTAGCTTTTTTATTTCAGTAATTAAGATGTTTATTTCTTGTAAAAGAATTTGAGGTATCATTGTACTACGGTTCTAAAAGAAAATTCAACATTGCTAACAATATCAGTTTTTAAATCAAGCATATCTTTATTGCTATCTATCGGTTTAACAATCACCTTTGGTCTTATATCGCTAAGGTTTCTTGCAATTAAGTTTTTATCGGCTAATATTGATTTTGTTATTTCTTTATTGAATAAAGTTTTGATAATAATAGGTTTTTTAACTGTAGATGAGCTACTTCTTTTCTCGGTAGCTTTTTTTTCGTCATTATTATCAGTAAATGAAAAAATAAGTTTGGCATTTACTTTTCCTCTATCTACAATAACTTTCAAAGCATTTTTATTGAGATACTCTTTAAGAGTTTGTTTGTAGTTCGTAATGTATTCGGATATGTACTCTTGTATTTCTTTGTTATTGGCAGAGGAGCCTAAAATTTCTTTAGCTTCTTGTTCTAGCTTATATTTAGAACTAAATTGTTGATCAGTTAATAATAAGTCTTTACGTAGTTCTAAATATTTTCTTTCTTGGTCTAATTGTGAACTAATAACAGCATCAACAGTACTGTTGATTAAATCAGTTACAAACTCAACAAAACCAGTTTCTTGTACTTTCATAGTTTTTTAAGATTAAAAGCAAGCAAGAGTTTCCTCTTGCTTATCTTTTATAGGTTATTTAGGTTATTGAAAATTAGCTAAAGGAAAAAAGTCTGATTTAAAATTCACTTTAACATGTCCAAAGATGTCTACAGTAGTGTTTGAGATATCTATCTTGCTAGTGTTTACGGTACTAACTTTAGTTTCGGTATTAGAAATTCCTCCGTTTATACCTAAAATACCACCAAGAAAACCTCCTTTAAAACTTCCGCCAAATCCCCAGCTTCTGTTTTTTCTTTCAAATTCAGAAGTGTTTTCAACATCATATTCGTATTGTTGAGTGAAGAATTCTAATTTTGTTTCAACAACTCCATCTTTAACTACTAGTTTTTGATATCCTAATTTCATCATATCTCTAAGTAGTTTGTACTTGTTTTCTGCAATTCTACTCTTAACAGCATCTAAGAAACCAGTTTTGGTAATGCTAGGGGTAATGGTATTGTTACCGTCTTTAATGGTTAGTTGGTTGTTTAATTCAGTTTTAGCTTCTGCATCTATAGCTTGACTATTTTGAAGTTTGTCATAAACTTCTCCATATTGCATTGTTTTTATACTTCCGCCTTTTTCGTAGCTAAAAGTATTAGAAAGAAACTCTAAGAGTTCTCCGCTAGTAATATCATCTTTGGCTTCATTAATGAATGAGGTTAAAGACTTACTAACTTTACTTAACATTTCTGTATAAGCAGCCATCTGCTTAAGTTGGTTTGCTGTAATAGCATCAAAAACACCAGTAATTAAACTGGCTGTAAACTCAGGAAACTTTATTTTGTCTACCTGAGAAGCAATTTGTATTGCTGACATAGCTTTAATTTTTAATGGTACTTACTCTATTATAGGCTTTTCAGTTTCCGCCAATTTTTAATTAGCCAAAATTATAGAGAGGATATTGTTTTTATTGTAGGATAAAAGTTGTTTTACTAAGAGGAGATTTCATTAGTTTAGAAAGGGGGTTTTCACTGGGAGTGTAATAATTGATATAGAAAATTAGAGAATAAAAAAAAGCCCCATTTACTGGAGCTTTTTTCTAACGGATAATTATTTTTTAATCTCTGTTTCCTAAAACTTGTAGAGCCCAATATAATAACATTGCTAATGATCCTAAGGCAGCTACTAAATAAGTTCTTGCAGCCCACTTTAAAGCATCTTTAGATCCAGCTAATTCTTCACGACTTACCATATTCTTGTTTTCTAACCAAGCTAATGCTCTATTACTTGCGTCATATTCCACAGGTAAAGTAACAAAACTAAAAATTGTACCTAAAGCCATAAAAGCTAAACCAGCTAAAGCAATATAAAACCCGATACCTGTACTTCCAGAAGCAGCACCAAAAGCAATACCACCAATTACCATCCATTGAGAGAAACGAGAAGTAATACTTACCATAGGTACTAATTTAGAACGCATTTGTAAGTATTGATAAGCGGTAGCGTGTTGTACAGCATGTCCAACTTCGTGTGCGGCAACTGCAGCTGCGGCAGCATTTCGTTGGTTGTATACAGCTTCGCTTAGGTTTACTGTTTTATTTTGAGGATTATAATGGTCGGTTAATCTACCAGGAGTAGAAATTACCTGTACATCATAAATACCATGATCTGCTAACATTTTTTGAGCAATTTCTGCTCCGCTCATACCATTACGTAAGTGAACTTTTGAGTATTTTTTAAATTTACGTTGTAAAGTATTACTTACTAACCAACTGAATAAAGATATTATACCTATCAGTACATAAAATCCAATCATAATTTATATAATTTTAAAATTTTGTATCATTTTTGCTGGATAAATTTACAACATAAATTATTCCAAATTAGTTAAGGAAATTAAAAATGTCAAAATGGCAACACAACCTAAAATTTTAATAGTCTATACTGGAGGAACCATTGGTATGGTTAAGGATTATAACACAGGGGCTTTAAAGGCTTTCGATTTTAGTCAGATTTCTAGTAAGATTCCAGAGTTACAACAATTAAATTGCGAAATTTCTACAGTTTCTTTTGATGAGCCTATTGATTCATCAAATATGAATGTGGAATATTATATACGAATAGCAGAGATAATTTCTAGTAATTATGACAAGTTTGATGGGTTTGTTGTCTTAACAGGGTCAGACACGATGTCGTATACTTCATCTGCAATTAGCTTTATGTTTGAAAACCTACAAAAACCTGTAATTTTTACGGGTTCGCAGTTACCTATAGGAGACTTACGTACTGATGCTAAAGAAAATTTAATAACTTCTATCCAAGTAGCTTCAGCTTATGAAGATGGTAAACCTATAATACAAGAAGTAGGTTTGTATTTTGAATACAAGTTGTATAGAGCTAATAGAACTACTAAAATTAACGCAGAACAATTTGAGGCATTTGCTTCGATGAATTATCCGCCTTTGGCAGAAAGTGGAGTGCATTTAAACTTTAACCGTCATTTGTTGCTAAAACCAAATAAAGAAGAGGAAAAGCTGGTTTTTAGAAAAAAATTAGATAATCATGTGGCTATTTTAAAACTTTTTCCAGGTATTACAGAGTCAGTAGTGAGAAGTTTTATCAATATTCCAGAGTTAAAAGGAATTATTTTAGAAACATATGGTTCAGGAAACGCACCTACCGAAAAATGGTTTGTTAATTTATTGGAGGATGCTGTGAAAAGAGGAATATATGTTGTTAATGTAACTCAATGTACAGGGGGAAGTGTAATTTTAGGACATTACGAAACAAGTTCTGAACTAAAACGCATTGGAATTGTTGATGGTAAGGATATTACTACCGAAACAGCAGTAGCAAAAATGATGTATTTATTAGGAGAGAAGCTGTCAAAAGAAGAATTCAAGCATTATTTTGAAAAATCTCTCAGAGGAGAAATGGCTTAAATTGTAAATAAATCGTTAAATTTACATTCGTAACTCCTTGAATTACTAAGGAAAAGCGTTAAAAAACAGGTTGGTAGTATAAATGCTAGAGATTTTTTTTAATCTCCCAACATTTTTTTGTTACTTGCCACTCTGAAAAATTTAAAAACGTAATAAGTACAATGAAAGAATTACTTATTTGTAAAAAAATAAGTTTTTCACAGTAAAATTTGTATTTTTAACCCGTTAACTATTTAAAATTAATTATAACAAAATGAAAAAAGTAGTAAATATCCTAACTATTGCAGGATTTATGTTTTTAGGAGCTATTCAATCAACTTATGCTCAAGACGCAGCGGCGGCAGAAGGATCAGAAACTTTCCACCAAATTTTAAAAAGATATTTTATTGAAGGTGGTCCTGGTTTTATGGGAATCGTATTAGTAGCTTTAATCTTAGGTTTAGCTATCGCAATTGAAAGAATTATTTATTTAAATATGGCTACAACCAATACTAAAAAATTAATTTCTAGTGTTGATGAGGCTTTAAGTTCAGGTGGAGTAGAAGCTGCTAAAGAAGTATGTAGAAATACTAAAGGTCCTGTTGCTTCTATCTTTTATCAAGGATTAGAAAGAGCTGACGAAGGTTTAGATGCTGCTGAGAAAGCTGTAGTAGGATATGGTGGAGTACAAATGGGATTATTAGAGAAAAATATTTCTTGGATTTCATTATTTATCGCTTTAGCACCGATGTTAGGGTTCATGGGAACTGTAATTGGTATGATTGGAGCTTTTGATGCAATTGCAGTAGCAAACGACATCTCTCCAGCAGTAGTAGCAGGTGGTATTAAAGTAGCACTTTTAACAACAGTATTCGGTTTAGTAGTAGCAATTATTTTACAAATTTTCTATAACTATATCATCTCTAAAGTAGATAGTATCGTAAACAACATGGAAGATGCTTCTATCTCTTTAATCGATTTATTAGCAAAGTATAAAAAATAATAGAAGTATGAAGAACAATAGATTAATAACAATCGTTGTAGCATTACTTTCTCTTGTTGGAATTGTTTTATTTTTAACGACTTTAGGAGTAAATGAAGACGATAAAGCGGCTATGTCAGATGCTGTATCTCCTTTAGTTACATATTCTTTAGTATTATTAGGATTAACAGCAGGAGTTACAGTGTTAGCTTCAATATTAAGTTTGTTTAAGAATCCAGCAGCTTTGAAAAAAGCATTGTTAGGTTTATTAGGAATGGGAGTTTTATTAGTAATTTCTTATATCCTTTCAGGAGACGGACAAGTTATTGACGCAAACGAAAAAGTAATTGCGGCAGCAGGAAGTAGTGTTTCTAAGAATACAAGTACAGGTATTTGGTTAAGTGTTATATTAATAGTGATCGCAGGAGGTTTCTTCGTGTGGGATTTATTAAAAGGATTAGTTAAATCATAGATTATTATGGCAAGAAGAGAAAACCCAGAAATTAATGCAGGTTCGATGGCAGATATTGCCTTCTTGCTACTTATCTTTTTCCTTGTAACAACAACGATGGATGTGGATTCAGGTATTCCTAAAAAACTAGCTGAAAAAACTGAAGTTGAACCACCAATCGTTAAAGAAAAAAACATCTTTCAAGTAAGTATTAACCGTAACAACCAACTTTTAGTTGAGAATGAAGTTATGGAGTTAAAAGACTTAAAAGATGCAGCTGTTAAATTTATAGATAATGGTGGAGGTATTGGTAACCCAATGCCAGGGAAAGAAGCTGGAGCTGCTTGTGACTACTGTAAAGGAGCAAAAGATCCAGAATCATCAGATCACCCTAACAAGGCTATTATTTCTGTTGAAAGTGATAGAGGTACAGAATACGGTACTTATGTTGCTGTTCAAAATGAATTATTAAGAGCATATACTGAATTACGTAATAGATTATGCCAAGAGAAATATGGTATGAGCTTTGACGAACTTGAAAAAGCTTTTATTGATAGTGCAAGAAAAGATGAGTCTTTAAGAAAGAAAGTAGAAGATATTAAGGCGAGTTATCCTCAAATTATTTCAGATACTGATCCAACTAATGTTAAATAATAAAACAATATAAGAGTATGTCTAAGTTTAGAAAAAAGAAGAAAGGGATGCCTGCTTTATCTACGGCGTCTTTACCAGATATTGTTTTCATGTTATTATTTTTCTTCATGGTAACTACTACCATGAGAGAAACAGATTTATTAATTGATTCACCACGTTTACCTAGTGCAAGTGAAGTGAAAAAGCTTGAACGTAAAAGTTTAGTGAGTACAATTTATGTTGGTAAAGCAAAAGACGCTAAATATGGTACAGGATACAACAGAATTCAGTTAAACGATAAGATTGCTACACCAGATGATGTACCTTCTTTTATTTATCTTGAAAGAGATAACGTTTCTGAAGCAGAAGTACCATTTATGACAACTTCTATTAAAGCAGATAAAGAGTCGAGTGTAGGTACATTAGCCGATATTCGTGAAAAGTTAAGAGATGTTAATGCTCTTAAATTAAGTTTATCTACGCATAAAGGAAGTGTAATTAATAAGTAATAATTACTTTTAAATAAACAAAAAAAGAGCAATCTATAGATTGCTCTTTTTTTATACAAAAAAGTTATCTTTATCGTTACATAATTATTATGAAGTACACAGCATTTATATTTTTGGTAACATTCTTTTCTTTTAATGTTTTTTCTCAAAGAGATTCTCTACAAGTAGGGGATAAATACTTGGAAGACCAGTTATATATTGATATAACTTATAATTTACTACAAAATCAACCAAAAGAATTAGGGAAGACAGGTTTTTCATATGGTTTAGCTTTAGGGTATATGAGAGACATACCGATTAGTAAAAATGGAAGAAATGCTTTTGCTATTGGTCTAGGTTACAGTTATGATTCTTTTGATCATGATCTAAAGGTTATTGACGATAATGGCGATTATGAAATTGATCCCAACCTAAGTTCAAATAAAATAAAACTTCATAATATCGAAATGCCTATTCAGTTTAGATGGCGTTCTTCCGATGTTAATACTTATTCTTTTTGGAGATTATATGCAGGAGTTAAAATTACATATAATTTAAGTAATGAATTTCGATATAAAATAATAGACCAAAGTTTTAGCTTTTCTGATGTAGAAAACTACAATAAATGGCAAACAGGTTTAACATTATCTGCTGGTTATGGTACTTTCAACTTTCATGTGTATTATGGTCTAACCCCTATGTTTAAAAACGCAACACTAAATGGTGAATCTATTAATAGTAGAATAGTTAAACTAGGGCTAAGTTTTTACTTGTTATAAGATATAGTAAGCTATAAAAGGGCTAAATAAGCCGATAAAAAAACCAATATACACTTCTTTTACTGTGTGAGCTTTTAATTGCAATCTAGAGTTTGCTAATAGCCCTGAAAATAATATTAGAGTAATTACAATAGGAAGTATATACACTGCTTGTAATTGTTTAAATAGTAAAAAGTACCCGACAGCTATCCCCATAGATAATAAATGTAGACTCCCTTTTATTTTAAACGGAAATAGTATGTAAATAAAACCAAGTCCAAAAACAGTTCCGTAAAATAAATAACTTAGGTCTTTAACGATACTCATATTCGCGAATAATTTCCCTAAGAACATAAATAAAGTCATCATTAAAAATACAGGTAACTTTCGTTCACTTATACTATGTACTCTAAATGACTTTATATATCCTATCGATTTAAGAAATACAAGTAATAGAAGTGGAATAAGATAAGTAGCAACAAACACCACAGAAACAACTGTAAATTGCTGTTGTTTATTGAGTGTTATAGGTGAAAATATAAAGTACAAAAGAATACCTATGGTAGGCATTACAATTGGGTGTAAAATGGTTGATATGAACTTATGCCAACGCATTAAATTTCTTTACGTAAACGAGCCACAGGAATATCTAATTGCTCTCTGTACTTAGCTACCGTCCTTCTTGCAATAGGATATCCTTTCTCTTTTAAAATTTTAGAAAGCTTTTCGTCTGTTAAAGGCTTACGCTTATCTTCTTCACTTATAACCGTTTCTAAAATCTTTTTAATTTCTTTGGTAGAAACATCTTCCCCCTGATCGTTTTTCATAGATTCTGAGAAGAAATCCTTGATTAACTTAGTTCCGTATGGAGTAGATACATACTTGCTGCTAGCAACACGAGAAACCGTAGATACATCCATGTTAATTTCATCAGCAATATCTTTTAAAATCATTGGTTTTAGCTTGCGTTCATCACCTGTTAAAAAATATTCTTCTTGACGGTGCATGATTGCATTCATCGTTACTAACAGTGTTTGTTGACGCTGTTTAATAGCATCAATAAACCACTTTGCAGCATCTAACTTTTGCTTGATAAAAAGCACTGCATCTTTTTGTGATTTGGTTTTTTCTTTAGAATCTTGATACCCTTTTAACATGTTGTTATACTCTCTAGAAACATGAAGTTCTGGAGCGTTACGAGAGTTCAAGGTTAAATCTAAATTACCATCTATAATTCTGATTGAAAAATCAGGAACTATTTGCTCAGCAATTTTGTTATTGCCTGCGTAAGAGCTTCCAGGTTTCGGATTCAATCTACTTATTTCATGAATAACATCTTTAAGCTGTTCTTCAGAAATATTATATTTTTCTAATAATTTTTGATAGTGTTTTTTAACGAAATGATCGAAAGATTCTTCTAAAATTCGAATTGCTAAAGCTCTGCTTTCAGTTTCAGTTTTCGACTTTAATTGAATAATCAAACATTCTTTTAAGTCTAAAGCACCAACACCTGTAGGGTCTAGTTTTTGAACAACATTCACTAAAACATCCTTAACTTTTTCTTCCGTAGTAAAAATGTTTTGAGTAAAAGCCAAATCATCAACTAAATCGATTATATCTCTACGAATATAGCCGCTATCGTCTATGCTTCCCACTAAAAATTCAGCAATAGCACGTTCATCATCATCAATTCTAAAGGTGTTTAATTGATTGTTTAATGATTGGTGAAAGCTAGTGCCAGCTGCATATGGGATTTGTTTTTCTTCATCATCTGAAGAATAGTTATTCGTTTGCGTTTTATAACTAGGATATTCGTCGTCGCTTAAATATTCATCAATATTAATATCATCGGTATCAATCTTTTCACTTCCCGAATCGTCATAATCAATATCGTTGGCTAAAGTATCTTCAAAATTTTCTGGTTCATCTTTACCTGTATCTAAAGCAGGATTTTCTTCAATTTCTTGTTTCAAACGTTCTTCAAAAGCCTGTGTAGGCAATTGAATTAACTTCATCAACTGAATTTGTTGTGGAGATAATTTTTGAAGTAATTTTTGATGTAAACTTTGTTTTAGCATATATACAAAGATATGAAATAGGACAAAAAAAATCGCCATTCGCTGAGGAATGACGATTCTTATTTATAAGTTTTATGATTTTTTTAAAACTCAGCGTTTTGCGGTGTTCTTGGGAAAGGTATAACGTCACGAATGTTACTCATACCTGTAGTAAATAATACCAAACGCTCAAAACCTAAACCAAAACCAGAGTGAACAGCAGTTCCGAATTTACGAGTATCTAAATACCACCATAATTCTTCTTCTGGAATATTTAAGGCAGCCATTTTTTCTTGTAAAACTTCTAAACGCTCCTCTCTTTGCGATCCTCCTACCATTTCACCAATTCCAGGGAATAATACATCCATTGCGCGAACAGTTTTTCCATCTTCATTCAAACGCATGTAGAACGCTTTAATGTTTGCTGGATAATCAAATAAGATTACCGGACATTTAAAGTGTTTTTCTACTAAATAACGCTCGTGTTCAGATTGTAAATCCACACCCCATTCGTTTACTGGGAATTGGAATTTCTTCTTTTTATTTGGCTTAGAATTACGTAAAATTTCAATAGCTTCTGTATAGCTAACACGTTTAAAGTTGTTGTCAACTACAAATCGTAATTTTTCTAGTAAGCCCATTTCACTACGTTCAGCTTGAGGCTTCTTTTTCTCCTCTTGTGCTAAACGACTATCTAAAAAGGCTAAATCATCTTGACAGTTATCTAAAACGTATTGTAATACATACTTGATAAAGTCTTCAGACAAATCCATGTTTGCATCTAAATCGTTAAACGCAACCTCTGGTTCAATCATCCAGAATTCAGCTAAGTGACGTGTAGTGTTTGAGTTTTCAGCTCTAAAAGTAGGTCCAAATGTATATACTTTACCTAATGCCATAGCATAGGTTTCAGCTTCTAATTGTCCAGAAACCGTTAAGTTAGTTTCTTTTCCGAAGAAGTCTTTAGTGTAATCAACTTTTCCTTCTTCGTTTAAAGGAGCTTTGTTTGCTTCAAAATTGGTAACCTTAAACATTTCACCAGCACCTTCAGCATCCGAACCTGTAATGATTGGTGTGTTTACGTAATAAAAACCTTCTTTTTGAAAGTATTGATGAACAGCAAACGATAATGCAGAACGTAAGCGCATTACAGCACTGAATGTATTGGTTCTTACACGTAAATGTGCATTTTCACGTAAGAACTCAAAACTATGTTGTTTAGGTTGAATAGGATACTCATCAGGATTAGAATCTCCTAAAATTTCTAAATTAGTTACCTGAATTTCTACAGATTGTCCTTTTCCTTGACTTTCAGCTAATGTACCATGAATACTTACTGCAGCTCCTGTATTTATTCTTTTTAATAAAGTTTCGTCAGCATTTTCAAAATCTACAACACACTGAATATTATTAATAGTAGAACCATCATTTAGAGCAATAAAACGATTGCTTCTAAAAGTTCTTACCCATCCTTTTACGTGTACTTCTTGTAAAATCTTGTCAGATTGTAATAATTCTTTAATGCTACTTCTTTTCATCTGTTTTAAATATGATAATTTGTTGATGTATCAACAGTGAAATTTAATCACCTCACTGTGTATTTTATAATTACCTACGTCATCGACGTTTAAGTCTTCAATAAAATCAAGCAAAGATACTTTTTTGCTATTAATTGAGCAATGAAGACAGGGTAAGAATGTGCTAGATGTTTATTTATCTTCTTCTTTCGGAGGCAGAATTTTAAACTTAGTTTCTTTTAAAACTTTTTTGTTAGCTATTTTCTTTTCAAAAGAAAGAAGAAGAGAAGGTAACAATAATAAGTTTGAAACCATTGCTAATAATAAGGTCACCGATACTAACCCACCCAATGCTATTGTTCCTCCAAAACTAGAAACTGTAAACACTAAGAATCCGAAGAAAAGTACAATTGAAGTGTAAAACATACTCACACCTGTTTCTCGTAAGGCAGAATATACTGCGGGTTTAATCTTCCAATTGTTACTTAATAACTCCTGTCGATATTTAGCTAAGAAGTGAATTGTATCGTCTACAGAAATACCAAAAGCAATACTAAATACTAAAATTGTTGATGGTTTTATAGGAATGTCTAAGAAGCCCATCAATCCACCAGTAATTAATAGCGGAAGCATGTTAGGTATTAATGAAATTAATATCATTTGAGGCGAACGGAACATCCACGCCATAAAAATTGAGATTAATATGATAGCTAACGATAATGAAATAACTAAGTTTTTAATTAAATAGTTTGTTCCTTTTAAGAAAACTAAGGCTTTACCAGTTAGTGAAACATTGAAGTTTTCATCAGGGAATTGTTTTTTTATAACAGCTTGTAATCGCTCTTGAATAACATCCATTTTATCAGTACCGATGTCTTTCATGAAAGTAGTGATACGAGCATAGCGCCCAGTACTGTCTACGAAATTCTTCAGCATTCCAGAATTACTATCTGAATTTTTTGTGTAAGCAAAAATGTAACTCTTTTCTTGACTTGTTGGTAATTGATAATACTTAGGATTACCGTTATAGTAAGCCTGTTTAGAATACTTTACTAAGTTGGTTACAGAAATAGGTTTAGATAGCTCAGGGAAAGTTTCGATGGTTTCGTTTAACTTTTCCATCTTCTTTAGGGTTGAAAGTTTCATAACACCTTTTTCCTTTTTGGTGTCAATCAAAATTTCTAATGGCATGATCCCTCCAAATTCAGATTCGAAAAACTTAATGTCTTTATAGAATTGTTTTCCTTTAGGCATGTCTTCAATCAAACTACCAGATACACGTATCATGTAGATTCCAATCATACTGAAGATGATGATAGAAACTGTGGTAATATAAATAGCAATTCGTTGTTTTTTTACCATATTTTCCATCCAGTTTACTACATTTTCCATCCATTTTTTTTCTAAATGGTTTAAATGTTTTTGCTCAGGAAGCGGCATGAAACTATATATAATAGGAATGATTAATAAAGCTAAAATAAAAATACTTATGATATTTATTGAAGCTAAAATTCCGAATTCACGCATCAATTGACTCTTCACAAAAATAAAGGTCGCAAAACCAGATGCAGTGGTAATGTTAGTCATCAAAGTAGCATTTCCAACTTTTGAAATAACACGTTGTAATGACTTTGCTTGGTTACCGTGTTTTTTTACTTCTTGTTGGTATTTATTGATGAGGAATACCGCATTAGGTACACCAATAACAATAATTAACGGTGGAATTAAGGCAGATAATACAGTAATTTCATATCCTAAAAGACCGATAAAACCAAAAGCCCAAATAACACCAATACCTACAACTAATAAGGTGATGAAAGTTGCTCTAAACGAACGGAAGAAAAAGAAGAAAATTATGGCAGTGATAAGTAAAGCACCTATTACAAAAATCCCCATTTCATCTGTAATATTCTGAGAGTTCAAAGTTCGTATATAGGGCATACCAGAAATGCGAACATCTACACTATGTTTCTTTTCGAAAGATTCAACTGTTGGAATTAAAAGATCCATCACAAAATCTTTACGAACAGGTGTGTTAACGATATCTTTATTTAGGTATATAGCGGTTTGCAAAACACCTTTGTCGTTGTATAATAAATTATTGTAAAACGGAAGCTTCTCAAAAAGCTGGTTTTTAATTTCTGTAACTTCTTCGTTGGTTGTTGGAGCTTTATCAAATAAAGGTTCAATAACAAATTTACGTTGTTTTCTATCTGCTTTTAATTGTTGAACATCAGCTACAGAAACTGTGAAATCCACTTGAGGTAAACTGTCTAAATCCTTTACAAGTTTATTCCAAGCATTGAATTTTTCAGGAGTAAAAATTGTAGAATCCTTAACCCCTAAGATTATTAGATTCCCTTCTTCACCAAAAATTTCTAAAAACTTATTATATTCAATATTTGCTTCGTGATCGGTAGGAAGTAAATTGGCTTCTGTATAAGAGAAGCGCATGTATTTCGTTTGGGTGACTAAGAACCCAGTTATAAGAGCAATAGAAAGTAAAACTAAGTAACGGTTTCGCAATATGAATCCTGCGATTTTAGTCCAAAAAGTCATCCAAAAAAAATTTTAGCAAATTTATGCTAAATGAACTAATTAAACGAAAAAAGGGCGTTTTAAAACGCCCTTTTTTCTATTATTTTCAAAAAGAAATTAAACGGTCATAATTTCTTTTTCTTTAACAACAAATTTCTCGTCGATTTCTTTTATAAAACTGTCTGTTAAATTCTGGATATCAGCTTCAGCGTTCTTTTTCATGTCATCAGAAACTTCTAACTTTTTAATGTCGTTGTTTGCTTCTTTACGAGCATTACGAACTCCAACTTTAGCATGTTCAGCTTCAGCTTTAGCTTGTTTAGCTAAATCTTTACGACGCTCTTCTGTTAATGGTGGAACGTTAATGATTATATTCTCTCCATTGTTCATTGGGTTAAAACCAAGATTAGCAAGCATAATTGCTTTTTCTATTTCTTGCAACATGTTTTTTTCCCAAGGTTGAATCGAAATTGTTCTAGCGTCAGGTGTATTTACGTTTGCAACTTGTCCTAATGGAGTTGCAGATCCATAATAATCTACCTGTACATTTGCTAACATGGCTGGAGATGCTTTACCAGCTCTAATACTACGCAATTCTTTTACTAAATGCTCAATAGCACCATTCATTGCCTCTTTGGCCGAATCTAAAATAAAATCAATTTCTTCAGTCATTTTATTCGTATTTAAAACCTCAAAAAATATGAGGGTAATTTTTCAGTTTATTCGTTATCAACTATTGTTCCAATATTTTCGCCAGAAATTAACTTTAATAAGTTTCCTTTTGTGTTCATATCAAAAACAATAATAGGTAATTTGTTCTCTTCACTTAATGTAAAAGCTGTCATGTCCATTACTTTTAAGCCTTTGTCAATTACGTCTTTAAAGGTAATGTTTTCATATTTAACTGCATCTTTGTTTTTTTCAGGATCAGAAGTGTAAATACCATCTACTCTAGTTCCTTTTAAAATAGCGTCAGCATTAATTTCAATTGCTCTTAAAACTGCAGCAGTATCTGTAGTAAAGTAAGGGTTTCCAGTTCCTCCACCAAAAATAACAACACGCCCTTTTTCTAAATGCCTGTTTGCGCGACGTTTAATGTAAGGCTCTGCAATTTCTTTAATTTCGATAGCGGTTTGTAAACGGGTATGAATACCTTCATCTTCTAAAGCACTTTGTAAAGCTAAACCATTAATACAAGTTGCTAACATACCCATATGATCTCCTTGAACGCGATCCATACCATTACTAGCACCAGCAACACCTCTAAAAATATTACCACCACCTATAACAATAGCTACTTCAACGCCTTTATCTACTACTTCTTTAATTTCTTGTGCGTATTCTTTAAGTCTTTTTGGGTCGATACCGTATTGGCGCTCTCCCATAAGTGCTTCACCACTTAATTTTAAAAGGATTCTTTTGTATTGCATTTGTTTTGTTGAAAGTTGTGCAAAGCTACATAAATTTTTTGAGAGTTTTATGTGGAAAATGTTAGAGGGTAAGCATTGTACCGCTCCTTTTATATAATTTTAATGACACGAGTTTTTGAAAAAGAATCATGCCAACCAACAGCATCAGATCCTAAAAAAGAGAAAGCATTAAAAGGAATGTATCGGCATAATGATCTTAATAAAATTGCGTCAAATGTAGGTTTGTTACCATTTTCATCTACAACTTTTGTTCTTGTTATAAACTTAGCAATCGATCTACCCGTTAAAGCTTCAAAAAAAGAATAGTAGAACATTCCTATGATAAATCCCCATATAAATTCTTCCAGTTTTCCCATTTGCTCAAAATATCCTACAGAGTCAGGAGAAATAATAGCAAGGAGAAGAGTAAGCACAAAGCCTAAGAAAAAGCTGATCATTAATATAAATATTTTATCAAGAAGATAATTGGCAAAGCGTGTACCTTGACTAGCAATTTGATTACTTAATTCGTTTTCACTATTTTTTGCTATAAGCTTTTCTTTTAGTTGTGTGTTTTCGTCGAATGATTCACAAGTCCCTTCAAAATCTGCAATAGAGTTTCTTAGTCCACAAATAATTCCTTTTTGACTATCAAATTTTTGATTGTTGCAAATTTTACAAAATTTTAAATGTTCTTCTCTTGTCATAGCTGTTTTTTATTAGATGAAGCGCTAATGTATTTAAAATTGAATTGAAAATGAATCTAAATTAGTTGCACAAAAAAACCATCCAAAAATGGATGGTTTTATATAAAATCGTTGTTGAGAATTATCCTAAAGTAACTCTTACGAAGTTTTTAACTTCAACGTCACCGTAAGAAGAAACATATTCTGCAACAGTTTTCTTTTCATCTTTGATGAACTTTTGATCTAATAAACATTGTTCTTGATCTAAAGTTGTGTTATCAGAGATAAATCTTTCCATTTTACCTGGTAAGATTTTGTCCCAAATTTGCTCTGGTTTACCTTCAGCTTTTAATTGCTCTTTAGCTTCTTTTTCAGCTTCAGCCATAGCTTCATCAGTTAATTGTAATCTAGATACGAATTGAGGTACGTTCTTTAAAGTTTTACCTAAACGAGCTAACTCTTCGTTATCTTTAATAATTGCAGCTATTCTAGCTTCAGTTTCAGAAGCTACATAAGCAGGGTCGAAATCTTTGTAAGATAAAGAAACAGCTCCCATTGAAGCAGCTTGCATAGCTAAGTCTTTAGTTAACTCAGCAGCGTTATCTACAGCAGCAGTTAAACCTACCATTGCAGCAATTTTACCAACGTGAGTATAAGCTCCTACGTATGGTGCTTCGATTTTTTCGAAAGAAGTAATGTCGATTTTTTCACCGATAACTCCTGTTTGCTCGATTAATTTCTCAGCAACAGTAACTCCACCAAAATCAGCAGCTAAAAACTCCTCTTTTGTATTGTAGTTAAAAGCGATGTCTACAAATTCTTGAGCTAATTCTTTGAAAGAATCATTTTTAGCTACGAAATCTGTTTCACATGCTAATACGATAGCAACTCCATAAGTATTGTCATCGCTAATTTTTGTAATAGCTACACCTTCAGTAGACTCACGATCTGCTCTTTTAGCAGCGATCTTTTGTCCTTTTTTACGTAAAATTTCAATAGCTTTATCAAAGTCACCTTCTGCTTCTACTAATGCTTTTTTACAATCCATCATACCAGCTCCGGTAGTTTCTCTTAATTTTTTTACGTCTGCAGCGCTAATTTTTACTGACATTTCTATCGTTATTTTTTAATTGTAATTAATTGTTGTAAGGTATAAAAATTTAAAGGCTTCAATGTAATGAAACCTTTAAATTAAAATTATTATGCTTCTTCAGATGCTGGAGCGTCAACTGTTTTATCAGCTTTAGCTTTTTCTTTGTCAGCTTTTCTTTCAGTTAAGCCTTCTGCGATTGCATCAGTTACATACGATAATACTTTATCGATAGATTTTGAAGCATCATCGTTTGCAGGGATTACAAAATCAATCGGTCTTGGATCAGAGTTTGTATCAACCATTGCAAAGATTGGGATGTTTAATTTTTGTGCTTCAGCAACAGCAATGTGCTCTTTCTTCACGTCAATTACAAATAAAGCTCCTGGCAAACGAGTCATATCAGAAATTGAACCTAAGTTCTTTTCTAATTTTTCACGTTGACGGTTGATTTGTAATTTTTCTCTTTTTGATAAAGCGTCGAAAGAACCATCAGTTTTCATTCTATCAATAGAAGCCATTTTCTTTACAGCTTTACGGATAGTAACAAAGTTAGTTAACATACCACCTGGCCATCTTTCAGTGATGTAAGGCATGTTTACAGCTTTCGCTTTTTCAGCAACGATATCTTTAGCTTGCTTCTTAGTAGCAACGAATAAGATTTTACGTCCTGAGTTAGCTATTTTTTGTAACGCAGCAGAAGCTTCGTCAATTTTAGCTGAAGTTTTATACAAATCGATGATGTGAACACCATTACGCTCTGTATAGATGTATGGAGCCATGTTTGGGTTCCATTTTCTAGTTAAGTGTCCAAAGTGAACACCACTTTCTAATAATTCTTGAATGTTTGCCATTTTAATAAATGTGTTTACGTTCTGTTTTCGCAATACTTCAGTAGTTATTAAGTCTGAAGTATTTAGATACTAAACTGTTAAAAATTGATTTATAAATAACAGTTCCAATAAACGATTAACGTTTAGAGAACTGGAATTTCTTACGTGCTTTCTTCTGACCGAATTTCTTACGTTCAACCATTCTTGGATCACGAGTTAATAATCCTTCTGGTTTTAATACTGCTTTGTCTTCTTCGTTAATAGCTACTAATGCTCTGGTAATTGCTAAACGAATAGCTTCAGCTTGACCAGTAACACCACCACCGTAAACGTTTACTTTGATATCGTAAGCCTCTAAGTTTTCAGTTAACATTAAAGGTTGTTGAACCTTGTATTGTAAAGTTGGTGTAGTGAAATAGTTTTTAAACTCTCTTTTGTTGATAGTGATGTTTCCACTTCCTTGAGAAACATAAACACGAGCAACAGCTGTTTTTCTTCTACCTATTTTGTGTACAGTTTCCATAATTATTTAAGATCGTTAAGGTTAATAGCTTTAGGTTTTTGAGCCTCTTGACCGTGCTCTGTTCCTGCGTAAACATATAAGTTTCTGAATAACGCACTACCTAATTTGTTTTTAGGTAACATACCTTTTACTGCTTTTTCGATGATTCTTGTAGGATCTTTTTCGAACATTTCTGTAGCAGTTAATGATCTTTGACCTCCTGGATATCCTGTGTGACGGATGTAAGACTTATCAGCCCACTTGTTACCAGTTAAGTTGATCTTTTCAGCGTTGATGATTACAACGTTGTCTCCACAATCTACGTGAGGAGTATAATTTGGCTTGTACTTACCTCTAATAAGTTTTGCAACTTTAGAAGCTAGACGACCTAATGTTTGCCCGTCCGCATCAACTAAAACCCACTCTTTGTTTACAGTGTTCTTATTAGCCGATACTGTTTTGTAACTTAATGTGTTCATAATTACACGATTAGTTTTTGTTTATAATTAATAATTTTTTGTCCTTTAAAAAGGTCTGCAAATGTACAATTAATTATTTGATTGACAAATAGCGTGTTAGTTTAATTTTTTCTTTTTTTACTAGGTTGAGTTTTACTCATAAAAAAAACGTGCGAAAAGCACGTTTTTAATGAATATGTTTTTAAGACTATTCTACTTTTTGATCTAATAAATCAAAGAATTGATTTAATCTTGGTAAGATAATAATCTTTGTACGTCTGTTTTTAGCTTTATTGTCAGGACTGTTGTTTTCAACTAAAGGAACATAGCTACTTCTACCAGCAGCAATTAATCTTTCAGGAGCTACATTATACTTTCCTTGTAATTCACGAACAATAGCAGTAGAACGTAAAACACTTAATCCCCAGTTGTCTTTTAATGCAGAACCAGCAGCAACAGGAGTGTTATCAGTATGTCCTTCTACCATTACATCCATTTGAGGTTGGCCATTTACAACAGTTGCAACTTTTTCTAACACTTTAGAAGCTTTGTCGTTAATTGTATAGCTACCACTTTTGAATAATAATTTATCAGAAATAGAAATAAATACTACAGTTTTTTCAACATTTACTTCAATATCTTCGTCATCAATACCATCTTGTAATTCTCTTTTTAAGTGGAATGCAACTACTAAATTTAAAGAGTCTTTTTTAGAAGCAGCCTCTCTAATTTTATTGATGTATTTGTCTTTTTTGCTTAACTGAGATAAGGTTTCTTTAATGTTGTCATTAGCTCCTTGTGTTAATACAGTTAAGTTTTCTACTTGTTGTAAAGTGTTTTCTTTGTCTTTCTTTAACTCAGTTACTCTAGATTCTAAAGAGAACGCTTTTTCTTCGCAATTTTCTTTTTCAACCAAGCACTTTGTTAAGTTAGCTTTTACTGCTAATAATTCTTCTTTCGTTTGTTCATGTTTAGCCTTAACAGCCTCTAATTCTTTTGTAGAAGCACACGATGCTAATAAAAGAGCGGCACTAAGGAATAAGAATACTTTTTTCATTTTGATTCTATGTTTTAGATGTATTATTAATAATTAATAGTTGAGCAAATTTATAAAAATGAAGACACAAAAAAGAGAATTAACAATCTTTTATGAAGATTGAAAGCACTAATTTTGTGGCAAAATTTTTACCATGATCAAAAAAGTAACGCTTATAATAGTTTCATTATTGTTGTTTACATCTTGTAAAGAAGAAAAAAAAATAGAGGAGACTAAATTAGAAGGAGGTGTTTTTGGGACCACGTATCATATAACGTACATGAGCAGTGAAAATTATCAAAAATCTATTGATAGTTTGTTTCATCTAGTGAATAAATCACTGTCAACCTACATGCCTACTTCTGATATTTCAAAAATTAATAAAGGAGATACTACGGTAGTGGTTGATGATATGTTTGTTGAAGTATTTGAAAAAGCTAAAAAAATATACAAAGAGACTGATGGGTATTTTGATCCGACGATTGGTAGATTGATAGATGCTTACGGATTCGGTTCAGGAAAAGAAAAGAAAGATTTAACTTCGGAAGAAATTGCAGCTTTAATGGTGAATGTTGGATTCGATAAAGTTTCATTGAAAGATAGAAGGGTTTACAGAGAAAGTGAAAGCATAGAGTTTAATGTGAATGCTTTTGCAAAAGGATACGGAGTAGATGTTGTTGGAAGGTTTTTAGAATTGAAAAACATTCATGATTATATAGTGGAAATAGGAGGTGAGATTAGGGCAAGAGGAACAAAACATGGCGATTTATGGAAAGTGGCTATTGAAAAGCCAAATGTTGACGGAACACGTTCTGTTCAAAAAATAATTGAGCTAGATAATGAATCTATGGCAACTTCGGGTAATTACAGAAAGTATAAGGTAAATGCTGAAGGGAAAAAAATAGTACACACGGTAAATGCAAAAACAGGATTAGCAGAAGAGAGCAATTTGTTAAGTGTGTCGGTTCGTTTAAAAGGAGATTGCGCAGATGTAGATGCGTATGCAACTGCTTTTTTAGCTATGGGGCTAGAAAAAACAAAAGAGTTTCTCAAAGAACATCCAGAATTAAAAGTAGTGTTGTTGTATCATAGCGATACAGATGAGCTAGCAGAATTTGTTAATTAGTTTTTATAACATACAGGCAAAATTTCGCCTTTCATTAATGCAAATCGTTCTAGTTTTTCTGGAGCGATTTTTTGTGTGTAGTCTATTTCGTCAACTGCGAATCCAATTGAACGTAGTTTGTCAAAATAATCACGTCCGTACACACGTACATGATCGTATTGACCGAAGATTTTTGCACGTTCTTTAGGGTCAGTTATTGAATCGTCTTCAAAAGTGGTTTCTCTAGATAAATCCTGCGGAATTTGAAAAATACCAAATCCACCAACTTTCATTACTCGATACAGTTCCTGTATAGCTTTGGTGTCATTTGGAATGTGTTCTAACACATGATTACAAAACACTACATCAAAAGAGTTGTCTTCAAAAGGAAGGTCGCAAATATCTGCTTTTACATCTGCAATGGGTGATTCTAAATCGGAAGTAATGTATTCTAGATTTTGTTGTTTTCTGAAAAGATCTAAAAAACACTGTTCAGGAGCAATATGCAGCACTTTTAGTTTTTTCTCTGAAGAAAAAAAGTTGCTTTCTTGTTGTAAAAAAAGCCACAGTAAGCGGTGTCTTTCTAGTGATAGTGTTGAGGGAGAAAGTGCATTTTCTCGTTGTACACCATATCCATAAGGTAAAAATTTACGAAACGATTTTCCATCAATAGGGTCGGTAAAATTATCTCCTTTTAACCACCAAGCAATTACAGGTCTAGCTAAATAACTAGCTTTAATTAAAATTGGTCTAGGGATGGTGTTTAGTATCGTTTTGAAAATGCTCACTTAATTATTACCAGTTAAGTAGTTCTTTAATTTTTTTTGAGGTTATTAGTTTCCAAAGAAGCATTATGCCAAAAATTAATTTTAAAAGGAACCCTATTAAAAACATTTCTGAGGCATATGGCCAATGCATTATTTGGAATAAAGAGGTGAAAATAGAATGGATAAATAAGATTACTAAAACAATTAGTATGTGTCTTACCTTCATTATATAACTAAAGGTTGTTGTCTGAATTCATCCTCTTCGTTACTTTCAATACCTAAAGCATCGTATATATACTTAAAGGTTGATAATAACTCAGGTTTTCCGTCAACAATGGCAACATCGTGCTCAAAGTGTGCAGAAGGTTTGTTATCTAAAGTAGTAATAGTCCATCCGTCACTGTGTTGGCGAATTTTTTGTGTACCTAAGTTTGTCATTGGTTCAATAGCAACTACCATACCTTCAACAAATTTTTTACCACGACCTCTTTTTCCGTAGTTAGGCATCTCAGGATCTTCGTGCATTTTACGACCTAATCCGTGTCCTACTAATTCGCGAACAACTCCATAGCCATGTTTTTCGGTAAAGTTTTGAATTGCAAACCCTACATCACCCACACGATTTCCTACTTTAAACTCACGAATACCTATGTATAAACTTTCTTTAGTAACGTCTAATAATTTTTGTACTTCTGGAGATACTTCACCTACAGCAAACGTGAAAGCGTGATCTCCATAAAAATCATTTTTAACAGCCCCACAATCAATAGAAATAATATCACCTTCTTGTAATGGTGTGTTGTTTGGAATTCCGTGTACTACTTGAGAGTTAGGACTCATACAAAGCGTGTTTGGGAAATCGTACAAGCCTAAAAAACCAGGAATAGCACCTTGCTCACGAATAAATTCTTCGGCAAGTTTATCAAGATATAATGTAGTAACTCCAGGTTTTACTTCTTTAGCAAGCATACCTAAGGTTTTTGATACCACTAAAGCACTTTCGCGCATTAATTCTATTTCTTCTCTAGTTTTTTGAATAATCATGTTAAAAATATTGAGGCGCAAATTTACGGTTATTTTTGATATGGATGCTTGTATTCTTGACCCGATAGTATTTTTAAGAAATCTTCTTCCACAGTGCTGTCATCTAAAGCATGTTCTACAAAACGACCAATTTCTTTCCCATCTTTATAAAATATAAATGTTGGGACATGAGTAATATCGAATCCTTCTTCTAATCCGTTTGCTTTCTTTTGACGATTAACTGTAACTAACTCAAGGTTTTTATAGTTGAAATCAGCTTCATCTAAAATTTTATAAAAATTTGGTACATCTCTTTGGCTATCACCACACCAAGTTCCCATAAAACCTTTAATTTTTATGTCTTTCAAGTATGGCTTTAGTTGTTCAACTGTATTTTTGTTAGTTTCGTAATATGAATAAAAATCGTTAAACCACTCACTTCCGTAAGGTTCTTGCTGAAGGTCTTTTTTGGTAGCTATACCTACCAAATTTCCGTTTTCGTTTTTGGTTGCAAGATTTTTAGGTGCTGAAGCACACGAAACTACTAAAACGGTAATAAGCAAATACACGATTTTTTTCATCTGTTTAATTTTTATTGTTTTTTATAGGTCAGATGTAATTCGCCAATAATCTTTTCGGTTGGTGTCAACTTCTTGTTATGGCTCATTTCATAAGATATATTTTAAATAAGTGAATGTTGTGTCATTTCTTTAGGTTGTGCTACTCCCATAAGTTGTAAAATGGTCGGAGCAACATCGCCTAAAATACCACTTTTTATTGATTTTAATTCTTTGTCAATTAAAATCATAGGAACAGGATTGGTAGTGTGCGCTGTGTGTGGTGTTCCGTCTGGATTAATCATCGTTTCACAGTTTCCATGATCGGCAATTAAAATTGTTGTGTAATCGTTGTCTAATGCTGTAGTTACCACATCTTTTACACATGCGTCAACAGCTTCGCAAGCTTTTACAGCCGCATCAAAAACACCTGTGTGTCCAACCATGTCACCATTAGCAAAGTTTAAACAGACAAAATCCACATCGCCTTTTTGTAATTCAGGAACAATGGCATCACGAATATCATAAGCACTCATTTCTGGTTGTAAATCGTAGGTAGCTACTTTTGGTGATGGACATAACAAACGTTTTTCACCTTTAAACTCTTCTTCTCTTCCGCCAGAGAAAAAGAAAGTTACGTGCGGATATTTTTCTGTTTCAGCAATTCTAATTTGAGTTTTTCCTGCTGATTCTAATACTTCTCCTAATGTGTTTTCAATATTTTTTCCGTCGTAAACAACGTGGATGTTTTTAAAAGTGTCATCATAATTTGTTAAGGTAACAAAATACAATGGTAATTTTTTCATGTTAAATTCAGGAAAATCTTTCTGACTTAAGGCTTCGGTTAATTGACGGCCTCGGTCAGTTCTAAAATTGAAGAAGATAACAACGTCGTCTTCTTTAATGGTTGTTTTTGCTTGATTGTTTTCATCAACCATAATGATTGGTTTGATGAATTCATCGGTAACATTAGCGTCATAACTTTGTTGAATACTTGCTATAGCATCTGAAGAAAGTGAGCCTTTTCCGTTAACTAAAGCATCGTAAGCAAGCTGTACGCGTTCCCAACGATTATCGCGATCCATTGCATAGTAACGACCAGTGATTGTTGCCAACTCACCTGTGGTTTCTTGCATGTGCTCTTGAATATCGTTAATAAAATATTTTCCTGATTTTGGGTCGCAATCACGTCCGTCAGTAAAGGCATGTAAATACACATTCTTTAAACCATAGTTATCTGCTGCTGTTAGCAACCCTTTTAAATGATCTATATGAGAGTGGATTCCTCCGTTAGAAACCAACCCTAAAAAGTGAATGTTTTTGTTGTTTGCTTTCGCATATTCAAAAGCATTTACTAATTCGGCTTCTTTGGCAAGCGTCCCTTCTTTTACCGCTTTATTAATCTTAGCTAAATTCTGATACACAATTCTACCAGCACCCAAATTCATGTGGCCTACTTCCGAATTTCCCATTTGCCCTTCAGGTAAACCAACATGCTCACCATCAGTTCTTAATTGTGCATGCGGAAATTTATCGTATAAAGAATTTATAAAAGGAGTTTTAGCATTGTATATGGCCGAAACTTTTGGATCTTGGGTAATTCCCCAACCATCCAAAATCATAAGGATTACTTTCTTGTTCATTTGTTGTGTGTTACACTGCAAAAGTAAGAAAGATTTTTGGGGATTATTTTAAGAATTCATAAAAACAAACGTAGTATAAACTAAAATTATAAAGATTAAAAAGAATAGAATGCTGTTCTTAATAAGCTGACTTTTATTTTCTTTTAGTACTCGTTTTTTTAATTGAGTCAACTCTTTTTTACTAGCAGATTTTTTAAAGTGCAGCGTATCATTATTTTCTTTTTGAAGTCGTTCTAGCTTTTCAAAAGCACTTACTCTTTTTCTTTTGTTGTTTTTTAAACTGGTTATCATTGCTGATACTGATCCTCCAAAACCCATAGCAAATTGTTTTAACTGTTAAATATAGTAGGTTCTAATTTTATTTTAGAACCACTGTGCATAAGTAAATATAAGAAATTTAGAATTTAACGGATATCAATTTTTTGTAAACTATAAAAATCCTAAATTTACAGGGCAAAACAAACAACATTATGGAACCTCATTTTGAATTAAACGAAGTTACCAAAAAGCTACCCAAGCACTTACATAAATTCGTAGTAAAACAACCGTATGACGAGTATACTGCGCAAAACCAAGCCGTATGGCGTTATGTAATGCGAATGAATGTAGATTATCTTGGTAAAGTAGCGCATGCTTCGTATATAGATGGACTGAAAAAAACAGGAATTTCAGTTGAAAAAATTCCTCATATGGAAGGAATGAACCGTATTTTGAAAGAAATAGGTTGGGCGGCAGTTTCGGTAGATGGATTTATTCCGCCAAATGCTTTTATGGAATTTCAAGCATACAATGTACTGGTGATCGCATCAGATATGCGTACGATTGACCATATAGAATATACACCGGCACCTGATATTATTCACGAAGCAGCTGGTCATGCACCTATTATTGCAAATCCAGAATATGCAGAGTATTTACGTCGTTTTGGTGAAATAGGAGCTAAGGCAATTTCATCAGCAAAAGACTATGAAATGTACGAAGCTATTCGTTTATTATCTATTCTAAAGGAGGATCCAAATTCTACCCAAGAAGAGATTGATGAAGCGCAAGAGAAAGTAGAGTGGTTGCAAGATAATATGGGAGAACTTTCTGAAATGGCTCAGATTAGAAATCTTCACTGGTGGACAGTAGAGTATGGGTTGATCGGAACTCTTGAAAATCCGAAAATTTATGGAGCAGGATTGTTATCTTCAATAGGAGAGAGTAAATGGTGTATGAAAGATGAGGTAGAAAAAGTTCCATATACTTTAGATGCTGCTAATGTAAGCTTTGATATCACGAAGCCGCAACCTCAATTATTTGTAACGCCAGATTTTGCTCATTTAAGTTTAGTATTAGAGCAATTTGCTAATAAAATGGCTATACGAACAGGAGGATTGAAAGGAATTGAAAAACTAATTGATTCTAAAAATTTAGGAACAATCGAGTTAAGTACAGGGATTCAGGTATCAGGGGTTTTTACCAATGTAATAACTGATGAGAATAATAAAGCCATTTATGTACAAACAACAGGTCCTACTGCGTTAGCAAATAGAGATAAAGAGTTGATAGGTCACGGAACAAATTACCATGCAGAAGGTTTTGGAAGTCCGATAGGGAAGCTAAAAGGAATTAATATTCCGATAGAAAATATGAGTCCTCGTGATTTGAAAGCTTATGGCATTTATGAAGGAGAGCAGGTTGCTTTAGAGTTTGAAGGAGGAATAAAAGTAGAGGGAGAAGTAATTACAGGAACAAGAGATTTACGAGGTAGAATTTTATTGATATCTTTTAAAGACTGTACCGTAACTCATGGTGATACTATATTGTTTCATCCAGATTGGGGAGTGTATGATATGGCGGTTGGAGTTGATGTGGTTTCTGCTTTTGCAGGACCTGCAGATATAAACTCATTTGGTGATGTAGGAAAAGTGTCAGAAACAAAAACTCATAAGATTCAGTATTCAGAATCAGATAAAAAATTATATAGTTTGTATAATGAAGTGAGAATGATGAGAGAGGCTGGCACAGTTTCTGAGGAGAAAGTTCAGGGAATTTTCAATGAAGTAAGTTCTCAGTTTAAAAACGATTGGTTACTGCCTTTAGAATTGTTGGAGTTAGCCGTAATGAATAATTTTTCAATAAAAGATACGTTACGTAACTACCTTGAATCGATGAAAAGTAACAAGAGTTACACAACGTTAATTGAAAACGGCTTACTTTTGTTGGAAAATTACCAAGAAGCATAACATGGGATTATTTAATTTATTTAGAAAGAAAGATATGAGTAACGAAATACAGGAATATTTAGCTAAAGGAGCGGTAGTATTAGATGTAAGAACTTTAGCAGAATGGAATGAAGGGCATAGTGAAGGAGCTAAACACATCGTGTTAGCAACAATTCCTTTAAATGTTGATGAAATTAAATCGTGGAATAAACCAGTAATTGCAGTTTGTAGAAGTGGTGGTAGAAGCGGACAAGCAACTCAGTTTTTACAAAATCATGGAGTAGATGTAATTAACGGTGGTCCATGGCAAAATGTAGATCAATACTTAGTGAGTAAGTAATAAACGAACTAAAAATTCATAAAAGGAAATGCTTGTAAAAGTGTTTCCTTTTTTTGTTGTATTTTTTTTAAAAATAATTGATGCGCTTCAGAATTAGGATTGAAAGGTTTGTGCATTAATCCTTTTTGAATAGTTTCAACTTCTTTCATAGTTTCTATAGCTTCCTCGCTAAACCAAACTTCTGAGAATTTTTCCCAAATATAATCGATTGCTGTTTGGTTTGGGTGAATCATATCTTCAGCATAAAAACGATAATCACGCAATTCATCCATCATAATTTCATACGAGGGAAAATAGTAAGTATTATTTCTAGGTTCAACAGTTTGATGAATAGCCGAAAGTAAATGCGCTTTACTACGTTGGTTTTCTATAAATCCGTCTTTAATATGACGAACGGGTGAAACTGTATAAATAATTGTTGTTTCTGGATTTATAGATTTGACTAAAGAATTAATCGCTTCCAAACTTTCTAAAACTTCTTCAATAGTTAATAATTCTTTTAAAAATTTTTTCTGCGGAATTTTATGGCAGTTTGCAACCAATGCATCTGTAGCTATTTCACGATATACCCAAGCAGTTCCTAATGTAATAATTACGTGAGAAGTATTTTTTAATTGCTGGAACGTAGAGTTGATATTGGTATTAAGAGTATTTAATAATTCCTCTTTTGAGGTCGAACTCACTACCGAATGTGCATCAAAACAGTGCCAGCGTTCATTGTGAAAAAAGACATTGTTTTCGGTATACTTCTCTTCGTTGATGACTTTTGTAATGAAGGTTTCAATGGCTTTGGGATGAAATAAAATCCCGAAAGGGTTTTGTTGTGTTTGAAACTTGTAATACGACAATTTATTACCAATGTTTTCAGAAAAACAAGACCCTAACAATAACAGTTTAGAATTGTAATTAATTAAATGGTGTTTTTGTTTCTTTAAAGGAATATGAGTTTGAAAAATCATAGGTAAAATGTGAAAAATCTAATCAAAAATAGTGATAATATAGCTCAGAAGTAGAGGATTGATTTTTAATTTAAAGAAATTTGTATATTTGTTTAATAGAAAGCAAAAAGTATTGAACAATATTAAGTCGACATTTACGATTAAAGATCTAGAAAATATTTCAGGTATCAAAGCGCATACAATCCGTATTTGGGAGAAGCGCTATAATTTGTTGTCGCCTGAAAGAACAGATACTAATATTCGTTACTATTCTTCTGAGAATTTACAGAAACTTTTAAATGTTGTTTTGTTGAATCAAAACAATATCAAAATTTCTAAGATAGCAGAAATGTCTGATAATACTATTGTGTTAAAGGCTAGAGAGTTGGCTTTTAAAATGGCGGTAAATGATGAAGCTATAAATTCTTTTAAAATGGCAATGTTTCAGTTCGATAAAACATTGTTTAATAATACTTACAATAGTTTGTTGAAAAGAAAAACATTTAGAGAGATTTTTAAAGATGTTTTTGTCCCTTTTCTAAATCATATAGGGCTCTTGTGGCAAACTGACACTTTATTGCCGGCGCATGAGCATTTTATTTCAAACTTAATTGTTCAAAAAATACAAATCAATATAGAGAAGTTAGAGTATTCTAATAACAATTCAGAAGTTACTTATGTGTTGTTCTTGCCAGAAAATGAAGTGCACGAATTAGGTTTAATGTATCTAAATTATGAACTTATATTAAGGGGGTATAATACAATTTACTTAGGGCAGAGTTTGCCTTTAGATAATTTAGATTATTTTTTTAAAAGTAAAACAAAAATTTGTTTTGTTACTTCTATGACAGTCCAACCCTATGATGATAAGGTGCAAGAATATTTTTCAGAAATTGAAAGAGTGCTTATGAACACAGAACATGAGTTAATAGCAATAGGGAATAAAGCTATGGCTGTTGATAATGTTGGTTTTAAAGCAAAAATATCAGTTCATCCTTCTTTAAAAGAGTTCTTAAATAAATATTAAAAAATTTTAACCAATCAGTTTTTGTTTATTTATTTTTTGTTTTTATTAAACAAAAAATGTAATTTTGGATAATGTTTTGGTTTTCAAGGCATATTTTTTTAGTTAAACTTATTTTGTTTAACTATTTTTTTAAAAAAATAAACAAAGTCTATCGAAGCTGAAAAATAGACTATAAAAAGTAAAAAGAGTAAGCATTAATTTAAAGTGTGTAATTATGAAAATTAAGAATTTAACTTCATTGTTGTTTTTAGGTTTGTTTTTAAGTTTTGGTATGTTAACGTCATGTAGTGATGACTATGATCCGGTTGTAGAAAAACCAAAGTCTATAGTTGATATTGCGCTTGCAGATTCTAATCTAAGTATTCTAGTATCTGCTTTACAAAAGGCTGATTTAGTATCTGCTTTACAAGCCGAAGGATCTTTTACGGTTTTTGCACCTACAAACGCAGCATTTCAAGCGTTGTTAGATAGTAATGACTCATGGAGTTCTTTAGATGATATTCCGGTAGAAACATTAAAATCAGTGTTGTTGTTTCATGTGATAAGTGGAGAAGTAAAAGCAGCTGATTTATCCAATACGTATGTAAATACGTTGTCTACAGGTCCAAACGATGAGATGTTGTCATTGCAAGTGGAAGTTGATGGAGCTGTAGAATTTAATGGGGATTCAAAACCGATTACTACAGATATTATGGCTTCTAATGGGGTTATTCATACAATTGATAAGGTTATGTTACCTCCTAATCTAGTGACTTTAGCATTAAATAATAGTGGTTTTACTTCTTTAGTAGCAGCATTAACAGATGATCGTCATACTACGGATTTTGTTTCTTTATTAAGTCAAGAAGGATCTTATACAATATTCGCTCCTACAAATGATGCTTTTCAAGAATTGTTAGATAGTAATGATTCTTGGAATTCACTAGCTGATATTCCAATAGCAACAATAGAAGCAGTTTTAAAATACCATGTTTTTGTAGGAGGAAATGTACAATCAGATGAATTAACCGATAATCAGGAAATCACAATGTTTGATGGAAGCATAGTGACTGTTGATTTGACTAACGGAGCTAAGCTAGAAACAACTTCGGGGCAATCAGTAACAATATCTTTAACCGATGTACAAGGAACAAATGGGGTGGTTCACGTAGTGAGCAGTGTTCTTTTACCATAATATTTAGGTTAAACAGTTGATCGTGAGCGAGATTAATTTCTCGCTTATGATTGTTTTAATTATATTTATAAGAAAGATTTTGAAAAAAAGAGTATACATAATAGGTTCGGGTTTCTCTTCTTTATCGGCTTCGTGTTATTTAGCAAAAGCAGGATATAATGTGATCGTGCTAGAAAAAAATGCAACAATTGGAGGTAGAGCAAGACAGCTATTAAGAGATGGTTTTACTTTTGATATAGGTCCTACTTGGTATTGGATGCCAGATGTCTTTGAAAAGTTTTTTGCAGATTTTGGTAAAAAACCTTCAGATTATTACGAGTTAGAAAGATTAGATCCTGCTTATGAGGTATACTTTGGAGAGAAAGATTCAATTATAATTCCAGGAACATTAGATGAGATTTATGAGGTTTTTGAAAAAGAAGAAAAAGGAAGTTCAAAACACCTGAAGTCTTTTCTAAAATCAGCAAAATATAATTATGATGTTTCTATAAACGACTTAGTTTATAAACCAGGAGTTTCTCCTTTAGAATTGGTAACTCCAGTTACAATGGGGAAAATATTTCAGTTTTTTTCTACTATCAGACATGAAGTAAGAAAGAAAATTAAGAGTAAAAAGCTAATTCAAATATTAGAGTTTCCAGTGTTGTTTCTGGGGGCAAAACCAAGTAACACTCCAGCTTTTTATAATTTTATGAATTATGCCGATTTTGGCTTAGGTACATGGCATCCAAAAGGAGGAATGTACAAAGTTATTGAGGCTATGACAACTCTAGCTACTAGCTTAGGAGTAGAGTTTCAAACCAATGCAAATGTTGAAGAAATTGTAGTAAATGATAAAGGAGAAGTGATTGGGGTTGCGGTTGATGGAAAATTAATGGAATCTGATATAGTGTTAAGTGGAGCAGATTATCATCATACAGAAACTTTACTGCCTAAATATCTAAGACAATATTCAGAAAGTTATTGGGATAAAAAAACATTTGCACCTTCATCATTACTCTTTTATGTAGGGTTTGATAAGAAGTTAAAAAATGTATGTCATCACACATTATTTTTTGATACGGACTTCGATGTGCATGCAAAAACAATATATGATGTTCCTAGTTGGCCAAAAGAACCATTATTTTATGCGAGCTTTCCCTCTATTACAGATGGTTCTTTTGTGCCTAAAGGCAAAGAAGCAGCTACTTTTTTAATTCCGTTAGCTCCAGATTTAGAAGATACACCAGAGTTGAGAGAACACTATTTCGATGTTATAATAGGGAGGTTAGAAAAGTTAACAGGGCAATCAGTAAAAGAACATGTATTGTTTAAAGAAAGCTTTTGTGTTAATGATTTTGTGAAAGAGTATAATTCGTACAAAGGAAATGCTTATGGGCTAGCTAATATTTTAACACAAACAGCATTTTTAAGACCAAAAATAAAGAGTAAAAAAGTAAAGAATTTATTTTTTACAGGACAATTAACAGTGCCAGGACCAGGAGTTCCTCCGTCTTTAATTTCAGGAAAAATAGCTTCAGATTTAATTTTAAAAACGTACAAAGATGAAACAATTGTTTGATGAGGTTTCTTACGCTTGTAGTAAGTTGGTAACTCAAAAATATAGTACCTCATTTTCGTTAGCTACGAAGATGTTATCACCAAAAATACGTACAGATATTTATAATATTTACGGTTTTGTACGCTTTGCAGATGAAATAGTAGACTCCTTTCACGAATATGATAAGGAACAATTATTACTAAAATTTGAAAGAGATTATTATGAGTCTAAGAATAGAGGGATTAGCTTGAATCCTATTTTAAACTCTTTTATACACACTGTAAACAAGTATAAAATTTCTGATGATTTAGTACAGTCGTTTTTGAAAAGTATGAAAGCTGATTTGTACAAAACAGCATATACAACTACAGAAGAGTATAATGAATATATATATGGTTCGGCAGATGTTGTGGGGTTAATGTGTTTAAAGGTTTTTGTAAATGGAGATCAACAAAAATATGAGGAGTTAAAAGAGCCTGCAATGCGTTTAGGGTCAGCATTTCAAAAAGTAAATTTTTTAAGAGACTTAAAAGAAGATTTTAACGAATTGAATAGATCGTATTTTCCAAATATCAATTTTGGGGATTTAAGTGCGGAAGGAAAAAATACAATTATTAAAGAAATAGAAGACGATTTTGACTTTGCTTATAAAAACGGAATTTTAAAGTTACCAGTTGAAGCAAAGTTTGGAGTGTATATGGCATACAGATATTACAAAAAACTATTAAAAAAGCTAAAAGACACACCTTCAACAAAAATCATGGATACTAGAATTCGAATTTCAAACCCGATGAAAATTAATCTTCTAGCAAGAAGTTATGTAAGGTATAAATTGAACTTAATATGATTAAAAGTGGTATCTTAGGAGTACTGTTCTTTATATCGATTATAGGTTTCAATAATGCACCTGATTTTGTTATAGAATACCATGAATTAGCTACTAAAGAAGCAGAGTCGTCTTACATAAAAAAATATAAAAACAGTAAAGAAGTAAGTATACAAGCCTATGTAGTTTCTTTACAAATGAAACAGGCAAAATATAAAACAATGCCTTGGAGTAAACTAAAAGTTTTTAACACTAATAAAAACAAATTAGAAGAGTTGATTTTAAAGAATCCTAACAATGTTCATCTAAGATATATAAGGTTAGTAATACAAGAAAACACACCAGGTATTTTAGGGTATACATCTTCTATTAAAAAAGACAAACAGTTTTTAAAAGAAGTGCTTCAAAAAAAAGACAGTGTAAGTTATTTACATACATATATAATTAACAATACATCATTATGAATATAGCAATTTACATAGCAGTAACTACACTAACGTTTATTGTTATGGAAGGTGTTACTTGGTGCACACATAAATATGTGATGCACGGTTTTGGTTGGTATTTACATGAAGACCACCATCAACCAGGATATCCACATGTTTTTGAAAAAAACGATGCTTTTTTTGTGGTCTTTGCAATTCCTAGTATCTTATTATTTTACTTCGGAATTCGACCAGAGTTAAACTTTTTGTTCTTTATAGGTTTGGGAATATTATTTTATGGTATTGCCTATTTTTTGGTACATGATGTGTTAATTCACAGAAGGTTTAAGTGGTTTGACAAAACAAATAATCAATACTTAAAAGGGTTAAGAAAAGCCCATAAAATTCATCACAAGCATTTGGGAAAACATGACGGAGAATGTTTCGGAATGTTGTTTGTATCCTTTAAATATTTTAATAAAAGACAGTGAGTCAGTATTTATATCTAATATTAAATCTAGGCAGTTTAAGTATTCCGCTATTGTATAGTGTTTTTGAAAAAAAACTACATTTTATACAATATTTCAAACAAGCAGCGCTTAGTATTTTGTTAGTTGCCTTGTTTTTTTTAATCTGGGACAGTTGGTTTACGCAAATGGGAGTATGGGGATTTAATCCAGACTATCATTTGTCGCTAAAGCTACTCAATATGCCCATAGAAGAATGGATGTTTTTCTTCTGTATTCCATACGCGTGTTTGTTTACACATGAAGCGTTAAAGTTTTTATTTCCAAAGTTTAAAATGTCAAAATCAATGGCAGTAATTATAAGCTTTTTCCTCATTGTTTTAGTGAGTTTATTATTGATTTTTAACTTCGGAAAGTGGTATACTACAGTAAATTTTGTGCTGTTTTTACTATTGTTAGGTTATGCGTTAAAGAATCACTTAAGCACATTGCAAGAATACTACCCTAGTTTCTTGGTAATATTAGTTCCTTTCTTAATCGTTAATGGAATTTTAACAGGAAGCTTTATAGAAGAACCAGTTGTTTGGTATAACAATTCAGAAAACTTAGGATTTAGAATTTTCACCATACCCTTTGAAGACATTTTTTATGCATTTACAATGTTGTTTTCAGTACAGTTAATCTTCAATTCTTTAAAAAGAAAAAAAAATTGAAAGAAAATAAATACATACGATTTTTAATATTCCTAATAGCTAATTTTTCAGCTTTAGCTATTGGAGCTTGGTTAATGAACGAAGGGCCAAGAACAGATTGGTACTTGTCTTTAAATAAAGCTCCATGGACACCAGCAGGTTGGGTTTTTGGAGTGGCTTGGACAACCATTATGGTTTTGTTTTCTGTATACATGACAAAAGTGAGTTTTCAGTATGAGTTTTTAAATAAAAAGGTGCTCATTTTGTATATAGATCAGTGGGTTTTAAACGTAAGTTGGAACTATATTTTCTTTAATCAACATCTAACAAAACTAGGCTTAGTTGTAATCGCTTTATTATGGTTACTTATTGGTTATTTCACTTTTAAGTATGTAAAAAAAGTAAAGTGGTATACCCTATTTATACTTCCGTATTTAATATGGATGACGATTGCAACCAGTCTCAACGCATATATTGTATTAAACAATTAAACTATGGCAAAAAAAAAGAATATAACACAAGAAAAAATAATAGAATGGTACATGAATACGGTACTATCATCAGGTCAACCGAATTCAATATTTTCTTTTGCGAAAGAAAATAACTTTGAAGAAGCAGAATTTTATAAGCACTTTTCAAGCTTTGAAAGCTTAGAAAAAGCTGTTTTTGGAATTTTCGCTAAAGAAACCATTCATTTACTACACAAAACAGAAGCTTACAAAGATTATTCACCGAAAGATAAATTACTGAGCTTTTATTTTACCTTTTTTGAATTGTTGACAGTAAACAGGTCGTATGTGTTGGTACAGTTAAAAAGGATAAAAACAGATTTTTCGAAATTAAAAGTACTGCAAGAACTGCGTACTGAGTTTATTCATTTTGTAAATGAAATAAGCCTTGAAAAAATTGATTTTAAAAATGATAAAATCAACAAAATTCAAGATAAAACTATTGCAGAAGGGTATTGGATGCAATTATTGCTTATTCTAAGATTTTGGGTAGAAGACGAATCGCCAAACTTTGAGAAAACGGATCTTTTTATAGAGAAGTCAGTAAAGGCTAGTTTTGATATTCAACAAATAGCACCTGTAAAAAGTGTGATTGATTTAGCAAAATTTTTGTGGAAAGAAAAATCACCAATGACATGAAAACCTTAAACAAAATACCTACGTCAAAAATAGAACGAGCTACGAAGTTAGTTTCAACAGGAGTAAAAGTTGGTGTAAATTATGCTAAATACTACGGAAATAAAATCACCAAATCAGAAGAAGAAGCAAAAAAACAGCTCAACGAAGATAATGCTACTGATATTTACGATGGATTAAAAGAATTAAAAGGATCAGCATTAAAAGTAGCACAAATGCTAAGCATGGAAAAAAATATTTTACCCAATGCTTATGTAGAAAAGTTTTCATTATCACAGTTTTCAGTTCCGCCATTGTCGGGGCCTTTAGTAACCAAAACATTTAAAAAATACTTCAACAAAACACCGAACGAAGTTTTTGATACGTTTGTAGCAGAATCTGTAAATGCAGCAAGCATAGGGCAAGTTCATAAAGCCACAAAAGAAGGAAAAGAACTAGCTGTAAAAATTCAATATCCTGGAGTTGCTGATAGTATTTCGACCGATTTGGCAATGGTGAAACCTATTGCGATGAAAATGTTTAATATTAAAGGTGAAGGCTCAGATGAATACTTTAAAGAAGTTGAAGAAAAGCTTTTGGAAGAAACTAATTATGAATTAGAGCTAGCTCAGAGTAATGAAATTGCTGATGCATGTAAACATATTCCAAATTTAAAATTTCCAAGCTACTATCCAGACTTGTCGTCAGATAGAATTTTAACGATGGACTGGATGGATGGGGTTCACTTGTCAGAATTTACTAAAGAAGAACAAACTGAAGACGTTGCAAATAAACTAGGACAAGCTTTGTGGGACTTTTACATGTATCAAATGCACAAACTAAAAAAAGTACATGCAGATCCGCATCCAGGGAATTTTTTAGTATCCAAATCAAATGAATTGATTGTTATAGATTTTGGATGTATGAAAGAAGTTCCTGAAAGTTTTTATGTGCCTTATTTCGAACTAGCGAAAAGAGATAATATAGATAATCCAGCTTTTTTTGAAAGTAAACTCTATGAATTAGAAATCTTAAGAAAAGACGATACGCCTGAAGAAATTACATTTTTTAAAGCATTGTTTTATGAAATGCTATCGCTTTTTACACAACCTTTTCAGCAAGAAGAATTTGATTTTTCAGATGAGGAGTTCTTCCGGAAGATAGCAGATTTAGGTCAGAAATATGCTAAAAGTACCGAGCTTAAAAAAATGAATGGAAATAGAGGTTCAAAACACTTTATTTATATCAATCGAACATTTTTTGGTTTGTATAACTTAATGCATGACTTAAAAGCAAACAAAGTAAAAATCAATAATTTTAACACAATATAATGCACATTACACGTCAACAAATAGACGAGTTTCCTCATCTGTATAAAATAAATTTGATGAATAGCATTTCTGGTTATAAACCAGCAAACCTTATTGCAACAAAATCTAATGATAACATAACCAATGTTGCAGTTTTTAGTTCGGTAGTGCATTATGGTTCAAGCCCAGCAATTTTAGGGTTTGTACTACGTCCTACAACCGTTATAAGGAATACGTATAACAATATAAAAGAAACAGGATATTATACAATCAATGCTATTAATGAAGCAATAATTGAGGAAGCGCATCATACCTCAGCTAAATATCCTTCGGAAATTTCAGAATTTGATAAAACAGCATTGTCAGAAGAGTTTAAGAATGATTTTTATGCTCCTTTTGTAGCGGAATCACCTTTACAAATAGGAATGAAGTTTTTAGAAGAGCATCATATAAAAGTCAACGGAACTATTTTAGTGTTAGGCGAAGTAACTGATTTGTATTTTAAAGACTCTATGTTGTCAGAAGATGGTTTGTTAAACTTATCTACTGAAAAAGTAGCTGCCATTAATGGATTAGATACTTATATAGTTGCAGAAAACTATACAAGATTATCATATCAAAGACCAAAGGAATGAAAATCTTAGTTACAGGCACAACAGGTTATATAGGAAAACGATTAATTGTTAGATTACTAGAAAGTAATCACCAGTTAGTTTGTTGTGTTCGTGATTTAGATAGAATACCAGATGAGTTTGAAAACAATCCGAATGTTACTTTTATAAAAGTAGATTTTTTAAATATAGAAAATACAAGTTTTCCTAAAGATATCGATGCTGCGTATTATTTAATACATTCGATGGCTACGACATCAGAAAATTTTGAAAACTTAGAGTTAACCTGTGCAGAGAACTTTAAAAGTTTGATAGAGCCTACCAACTGTAAACAAGTTGTATACTTAAGCGGAATTGTAAATGATAATTCATTATCTAAACATTTACAGTCAAGATACGAAGTAGAAAAAAAGCTACAATCAAACAGTTATGCATTAACAACTTTTAGAGCAGGAATTATTGTAGGAAGCGGAAGTGCTTCTTTTGAAATTATAAGAGACATTGTAGAAAAACTTCCAGTAATGGTAACTCCTAAATGGCTAAAAACAAAAACACAACCTATTGCGGTTAGAGACGTATTAGCTTTTTTAGAAAATAGTTTACAGGTTAAAGAAACACACAATAAATCTTTTGATATCTGCGGTCCTGAAATATTAACCTATAAAGAAATGTTATTGCAGTTTGCTGAGGTAAGAGGTTTTAAAAGATATATTTACACACTCCCAGTTTTAACACCAAAGCTGTCTTCCTATTGGTTGTATTTTGTAACATCAACCTCTTTTAACCTGGCGCAAGCCCTAGTGGATAGTATGAAGGTTGAAGTAATAGCAAAATCAAGTAACATTAATACGTTACTTAATGTAGCGCCAATAACCTATAAAGAAGCGGTAGCATTAGCTTTTCAAAAAATAGAGCAAAACGAAGTGATATCTAGTTGGAAGGATGCTATGAGTAGTGGTGTTTTTCATGACCAACTAGCAAAACATATTCAAATACCTCAATACGGATGTTTTAAAGATATTAGAGTTAGAGAAGTGCAAAATGAAAAAGAGACACTACATAAAATTTGGAGTATAGGAGGAGAAACAGGATGGTATAAATTCAATTTTCTTTGGAAGATAAGAGGATATGTAGATAAACTTTTTGGAGGTGTAGGTTTAAGAAGAGGAAGAAGGCACCCAACAGAATTAGAACCAGGAGACCCTCTCGATTTTTGGAGAGTATTGTTAGCAGATAAAAAGAATAAGCGATTGATTTTATTTGCTGAAATGAAACTACCTGGAGAAGCGTGGTTAGAGTTTAAAATAGTAAAAGGCAAATTATATCAAAGAGCAGTTTTTAGACCTAAAGGAATTTGGGGAAGAATGTACTGGTATGCCGTTTTACCTTTTCACGCATTTGTATTTAAAGGAATGATTAATCATTTAATAAAAGCGTAAGTATGAAAACAATTGTAGTAGTAGGAGGAAGTAGCGGTATAGGAGAAGCTATTATTAATAAATTAAAAGATTCACACAAAATTATTAATATTAGTAGGACAGTACCAGTTACTCATGAAAATATAAAACATTACACATGTGATGTAACCAAAGAAGAACTTCCAGAATTAGAAGAAGTTCACGGATTAGTTTATTGTCCTGGAAGTATCAATCTAAAATCCTTTTCAAGATTAAAATTAGAAGACTTTCAATCCGATTTAGAGATCAACGTTCTTGGAGCAATTAAAACGTTGAAAGCTTATGAAAGCTCGCTTACTCAAAATAATGGAAGTGTAGTGTTGTTTAGTACGGTAGCTTCGTTTTTAGGAATGCCTTTTCATGCAAGCATTGCAACAAGTAAATCGGCAATAGAAGGACTTACAAAATCGCTAGCGGCAGAATATGCAACTAAAATCCGATTCAATGCAATTGCTCCCACGGTAACAGATACACCTTTGGCAGCTCGTTTGTTACGAAATGAAAAACAACAAGAAAGTTTACAAAATAGGCATCCGCTAAAAAAATATTTAAAAGCAGAAGAAGTAGCAAGTTTAGCCACTTATTTATTGTCTGACGAAGCGTCAGCAATTACTGGACAAATAATTCCCATTGATGCAGGAATTGTAAGTGTAAAAATGTAGAAAATGAAATGGTTTTTAATTCTAAGTTTTCTTATGTGTTTGAATGATGAAATTATAATTTTTGATAAAGACAACAACACACAAAAGTGGTATATCACTAACGATACTGTAATGGGCGGTATTTCTAATTCATCCGTTAAGATTAATAATGAAGGAAGTCTTGTTTTCTCAGGAAGAGTTTCAACTGAGAATAATGGTGGATTTGCTATGACGAAAATGCCAATAGCCATAAACTTAAACAAACACTCAAAGGTTGTATTAAGAGTAAAAGGAGATGATAAGCAATATCAATTACGATTAAAGTCAGACGAATCTCAACGTTATTCATATGTGCAAGCATTCAGAACCAACACACAAGAGCAAGAAATAATATTACCACTAAAAGGATTTTACCCCGCTTTTAGAGGTAGAAAGTTAAGCTTTGGTAATTTTTCTGCAAACCAAATAAAAGAAGTAGCAATTTTAATAGGAAATAAAAAAGACGAAGATTTTTCGTTAGAAATCATAAAAATAGCAATTCAATAAAATGAACACAGTAAAAATATTTTTAATTATGGCATTATTTAGTTTTTCAGGTAAAGCACAAACAGTGGAGCCTAAAGAATCGTTGTACGATATAAAAATTGAGGGAATTGATGGAAAAAACTTAGACCTTAATCAATTTAAAGGAAAGAAAATACTATTTGTAAATGTAGCTTCAAAATGTGGTTTTACAAATCAGTATGAAGGTTTACAAGAGCTGTACTCAAAACACAAAGATAAGTTAGTAATTGTAGGTTTACCATGTAATCAATTTGGAGGCCAAGAGCCAGGAACAATAAAAGAAATTCAATCGTTTTGTAGTGTAACTTATGGAGTAGATTTTCCTATGACAGAAAAAATTGAGGTTAAAGGAGAAAATCAACACCCCTTATATCAATGGTTAACACAAAAAGAGAAAAATGGAAAAATGAGTTCTTCAGTAAAATGGAATTTTCAAAAATACTTGGTAGATGAAGAAGGAAGGCTAATTGATGTTTTTTATTCAATAACAAAGCCAATGAGCAAGAAAATAACCAAATTGTTATAATGATTCACTTTAAAAAGCATTCAGGAATTTATACCTTATCCACCGAGCAAATATTAAACGTTCCGTTAGAAAAAGCGTGGGGTTTTTTCAGTGCTCCAGAAAATTTGCAAAAAATAACACCGTCACATATGGGGTTTCAAATTACTTCTGATATTGATAAAAAAGCCTATGCGGGGCAAATTATCACGTACAAAGTAGGAATCCTACCTGGGGTAAAATCAAATTGGGTAACAGAAATTACGCAAGTAAATGAACAACAGTTTTTTATAGATGAACAGCGATTTGGCCCTTATAGTATGTGGCATCACGAACACTGGTTTGAAGAGTTGCCAAATGGAAAAACATTGATGAAAGATAAAATATCATACAAAATACCTTTTGGTTTTTTAGGACACATAGCCCAGTCAATCTTTATAAAAAGGCAGTTAAAAGGAATTTTTGAACATCGTTATAGTACGTTAGAAAAACTATTTAATGGAAAATAAAGTATCGATTTTTTGGTTTCGTCGAGACTTACGTTTAGAAGATAATAAAGGGTTGCATGAAGCACTGCAATCAGGTAATAAAGTAGTTCCGTTATTTATTTTTGATGAAGATATTTTAGAAAGCCTTCCTAAAAATGATGCACGAGTAACTTTTATTCACGAAACCTTACAAAACCTAGATGAAGAGCTGAAAAAACATCAATCTTCTCTAGTAGTTAAAAAAGGAAAACCGTTAGAAGTTTGGAAAAAACTAACTGAAGAATATATAATTGAAGAAGTTTACACAAATAAAGATTACGAACCTTATGCCATTAAAAGAGATAAGGAAGTAGAAGACTTTTTAGTATCAAAAGGAATAACATTTAATGCTTTTAAAGATCAAGTAACTTTTGAAGAAAACGAAGTTTTAAAAAACGACGGAACTCCATATACAGTTTTTACTCCGTATAAGAATAAATGGTTGCAAAACTTCTCTGAAAAGAGAGATACACATGAGTTTGTGATAGACTTTGCTAATTTTTATCAGTTTTTATCTGAATTTCCATCATTAGCTTCCATAGGTTTTGAAGAAAGTACGATTAAAGTAAAACCATATAACCTATCTAATTTAGAGGTGTATGATGAGGTGAGAGATTTTCCTGCTAAAGATAAAACTTCGTATTTATCACCTTATTTACGTTTCGGGTTGGTAAGTACTCGAAAAATGATTCGTTTTGCTTTAAAAACCAACCAAACTTTTTTAAGTGAGCTGATTTGGCGTGAGTTTTTCATGCAGATTTTATATCATTTCCCGAAAGTAGTTACTCAGAATTTCAAGCAAAAGTACGATGCTGTTCCTTGGAGAAATAACGAAGAAGAGTTTAAAAAATGGTGTGAAGGTAAAACAGGGTATCCGATGGTTGATGCAGGGATACGAGAGTTAAATGAAACTGGATATATGCATAACAGGGTACGAATGATTACAGCAGGTTTTTTATGCAAGCATTTATTGATTGATTGGCGCTGGGGAGAAGCGTACTTTGCAGAAAAGCTGTTGGATTATGATCTTTCAGCAAATAACGGAAATTGGCAATGGGCAGCAGGTACAGGTTGCGATGCGGCTCCGTATTTTAGAGTGTTTAACCCAGAATCTCAATTAAAAAAGTTTGATAAAGATTTACAATATGTTAGAAAATGGGTGAAAGATTTTGATGAACTAACCTACCCACAACCTATAGTAGAGCATAAGTTTGCTAGAGAACGAGCGATTAATACGTATAAAAAAGCATTAGAATAAAAAAAGGTTCAGAATTTTCTGAACCTTTTTTTTAGTATATATTAAGCGATATAGTCTTTTGCTCTCTCTAATGCTTTTGGAATTCCACCAGGGTTTTTACCACCAGCAGTTGCAAAGAAATTTTGTCCACCACCACCACCGTGGATTAGTTTTCCTAATTCTCTAACTACCTTTCCAGCATCATACCCTTTTTCATTAGCTAACTCTTTAGAAATATAACAAGTTAACATTGCCTTTTCAGCAGAAGGAGCAGTAGCAAATACCACAAATAAATTGTTAATTTCTCCACCCAATTCAAATAATAAGTTTTTAATACTATTTGGATCTAAGTCTACTTTTGTTGCTAAAAACTGAACTCCATTTACTTCTTGTAATTGGTTTTTAAGTTCACCTTTCATGTTTTTAGCTTTATCTTTTAATAGTTGCTCAACTTGCTTTTTTAAAGCTGCATTTTCATCTTGTAAGCTACTAATTGATTTGGTTACATCTTTAGGATTCTTTAATAACTGTTTTACAGCATCGTAATTGCGTTCAACATCTTCAAAATAATCACCAACAGCAACATTTGTAATTGCTTCAATACGACGAATACCAGCAGCAACAGCTCCTTCCGATTTTATTTTGAAATACCAAATATCTCCAGTTTGTTGTACGTGTGTACCACCACATAATTCCATAGATTTTCCAAAACGGATAGTACGAACACTGTCTCCATATTTTTCACCAAATAAAGCTACGGCTCCTTCATCAATTGCTTTTTGCATTGGTATGTTTCTTTGTTCTTGTAGTGGAAGATTTTCACGAATACGAGCATTTACAAATTCTTCAACAGCTTCTAGTTGATCGTTGTCTACTTTAGAAAAATGAGAAAAATCGAAACGTAAGTAGTTAGGGTTTACTAACGAACCTTTTTGTTCTACATGTTCTCCTAAAATAGTACGTAAAGCTTGGTGTAATAAGTGTGTAGCAGAGTGGTTACTTGCTGATAACCTTCTAAACTCATCACTAACAATTGCTTTAAATGTTTCGTGTAAGTTTTTAGGAAGGTGTTTCGTGTAATGAATAATTACATTGTTTTCTTTCTTGGTATCTAACACGTGAATGATATCTCCGTTAGGAGATTCTATATGACCTTTATCACCAACTTGTCCTCCTCCTTCTGGATAAAAAGGAGTCATGTTAAATACTAGTTGATATTGATCTCCGTCTTTTTTTGTAGTAACTTTTCTGTAACGAGTTAATTTTACATTAGCTGTTAACATATCGTATCCGATGAATTCTTCAACATCATCTTCAATTAAAACAACCCAATCACCAGTTTCACTTGCAGAAGCAGCACGCGAACGCTCTTTTTGAGCTTTCATTCCTGCGTTAAATTCTTCCTCATTGATTTCATATCCTTTTTCACGAGCAATTAACTGTGTTAAATCTAAAGGAAATCCGTAAGTATCGTATAGCTCGAAAGCACGTTTACCAGAAACTACTTTTCCGTTGGTTGTTTCAATAACTTGGTCTAGTAATAATAAACCTTGATCTAAGGTACGTAAGAAAGAACTTTCTTCTTCCTTAATTACATTACTAACTAAATTACTTTGTTTTCTAATTTCAGGGAAAGCATCTCCCATTTGGTGAGCCAATGTTTCAGCTAACTTATAAATAAAAGGCTCTTTTTTGTTTAAGAAAGTAAATGCGTAACGAACCGCTCGACGTAAAATACGACGAATTACATATCCTGCTCCGTTATTACTTGGTAATTGTCCATCTGCGATGGCAAAAGCTACAGCACGAACGTGATCGGCAATAACACGAATAGCAATGTCTACTTTTTCGTCTTTACCGTAATCTGCACCTGTAATTGTTTCAATTTCTCTGATTAATGGAGTGAAAACATCTGTATCGTAATTAGATTGAACCCCTTGTAATACCATAGATAAACGCTCAAATCCCATTCCTGTATCAATATGTTTTGCAGGAAGTTCAACTAACGAACCATCAGCTTTACGATTGTATTGCATGAAAACTAAGTTCCAGATTTCAACAACCTGAGGGTGATCTTCGTTTACTAATGATTTACCATTAATCTTTGCTTTTTCTTCTGCTGAGCGAATATCCACATGGATTTCTGAACATGGACCACAAGGACCTTGTTCTCCCATCTCCCAGAAGTTATCTTTTTTATTACCCATTAAGATACGATCTTCAGAAATGTATTGTTTCCAAATGTCATACGCTTCTTGGTCCATTTTTGTTCCGTCATTTTCATCACCTTCAAATACGGTTACATACAAAATATCTTTATCTATTTTGTAAACTTCAGTTAACAATTCCCAAGCCCAAGCAATAGCTTCTTTTTTAAAGTAATCACCAAAACTCCAGTTTCCTAACATTTCAAACATAGTATGATGATAGGTATCATAACCAACTTCTTCTAAATCGTTATGCTTACCAGAAACACGTAAACATTTTTGAGAGTCGGCTATTCTATTGTTTTTTGGAGTGGCGTTTCCTAAGAAGTACTCTTTAAACGGTGCCATACCAGAGTTGGTAAACATTAAAGTAGGATCGTTCTTTAACACCATAGGTGCAGAAGGAACAATATCGTGTTGTTTTGATTTAAAAAATTCTAAAAATTTAGCTCTAATATCTTGAGATTTCATACAACTCTTAGTATCTGGGTTTTGTTAAAATATTTCTAAAAAACTACTCGAAAAAAGAAGTTTTAAAAGATTTTGTAAATTTGTGAGTTTCCAAATTGTACATCCCCTTAAGGATGCTTAATTTAAAAAGCACAAAAATAGTACATTTAGCATTATGGCAAAAGTAAAATATTATTACGATCCAGAGACTTTATCCTATCGAAAGATAGAAGTAAAAAGAAGCGAAAAGTATAAAAAAACGTTTTTAGGGTTATTAAGTGTTTTATTAATTGCTTTTTTTGGTTTTATAGGATTTAGTCAGTTTTTAATGTCTCCTAAAGAACGTACCCAAAAAAGAGAGTTAGAAAATTTAAAACTTCACTATGAGTTACTTTCTAAAAAAATGGAAGAAAGCTCAGAAATTTTGTCAGAATTACAAGATAGAGATAATAATATTTATAGAACTTATTTTGAAGCAAGCCCTATACCGGAAGAACAACGAAAAGCTGGTTTTGGCGGTGTAAACAGATATAAACACTTAGATGGTTTTGATAACAGTTCTATGGTTAAAAAAGTAACCAAAGAGCTTGATATTTTATCAAAACAAATGGTTGTACAATCAAAATCATTAGATGAAATTGTTGAGTTAGCAAAAGCTAAAGAAAAAATGTTAGCTTCAATACCTGCAATACAACCAGTAAAAAATGAAGATTTAAAAAGAATGGCTTCTGGTTATGGTATGCGTTTGCATCCAATTTTGAAATCGTGGCGTATGCATAATGGTATGGATTTTACAGCACCTACAGGTACCCCAATTTTTGCCTCAGGAAATGGAGTGATTAAAAAAGCTCACAGAAGTTCAACTTTTGGAAAAGTGGTATATATTGATCATGGCTATGGATATGAAACTATTTATGCGCACATGAATAAGATTGTAGCCAAAAAAGGGCAAAAAGTAAAACGTGGTGATTTAATAGGGTATGTAGGTAATACTGGTCGTTCTGCAGCACCACATTTACATTACGAAGTGCATAAAAATGGTAGACCTGTAAATCCTATTTACTATTATTATGGAGATTTAACACCTGAAGAATTTGTAGCTATGCAAAAAGCTTCGCAACAAAAAGGTCAATCGTACGACTAAATTTTATAGAAGCTGTGAAAAATGCACATAGACTTACCAGATAAACGTTATTATAAAATAGGAGAAGTAGCCAAAGCTTTTGGAGTAAACAGTTCCTTAATTCGATTTTGGGATAAAGAGTTTGAAATTATCAATCCTAAAAAGAATGCTAAAGGAGATCGCTTGTTTACAAAAGAAGACGTAAACAATTTCAAGATTATTTATAATCTTGTAAAAGAAAGAGGTTTTACCTTAGATGGAGCGAAACAAAAGCTAAAGAAAAATCCTACGAAAGTCGTGAGCAATCAGGAAATTATTAGTAGATTAGAAGCAGTGAAAGCTGAATTAATAAAAATTAAAAATCAATTATAAAAAATCAAAAATTATGAAAAAATGGTTAGTGCCTTTAATTGTTATTGGAGTTCTAGTATTTGGTATTTACTCATGGGCAAAAGGATTTTATAACACAGCGGTTACCTATCAAGAAGACGCCAAAACAACTTGGTCTAATGTAGAAAGTTCTTACCAAAGAAGAAACGATTTAATAGGTAACTTAGTAAAAACAGTTCAAGGAGCAGCCGATTTTGAAAAGAGTACTTTAACAGAGGTTATCAATGCAAGAGCAAAAGCAACTTCTGTAAATATAAATGCGGGCGATTTAACGCCAGAAAAAATGGCTCAATTTCAACAAGCGCAAACAGGGTTAAGCGGTGCTTTATCAAAATTATTAGTATCTGTAGAACGTTACCCAGAACTAAAAGCAAACCAAAACTTCTTAGAATTACAAAGTCAGTTAGAAGGTACAGAAAATCGTATCAATGTAGCACGTGATCGTTATAATGAAGCTGTAAATATTTATAATAAGCATATTAAAATGTTCCCTGGAAATTTATTAGCAGGAATGTTTAATTTAACAGAAATGGCACGTTATAAAGCAGATGCAGGATCAGAAAAAGCTGTAGATGTAGATTTCGATTTTAAAAACTAATGTATGTCTAACGTAGAAGATTTTCTTACATCTAAAGAAGAGGAAGAAATTGTTCTAGCTATACAACAAGCAGAACGAAATACTTCTGGTGAAATTCGTGTACATATAGAGAAAACTACTGCCATTTCTCATTATGATAGAGCACTAGAAGTATTTCAAATGCTTAAAATGTTTAATACACAACAACGAAACGGAGTGTTACTTTACATAGCCGTTGACGATCATAAATTTGTAATTTATGGAGATGAAGGTATTAACAATGTTGTTTCAGAAAACTTTTGGGAAACAACCAAAGAAGCCATCCAAAATCAGTTTAAACAAGGAAATTTTAAACAAGGTATTATAGATGGTGTGCTAAAAGCAGGAAAAGAATTACAAGCTCACTTTCCTTGGACTACAGATGATGAGAATGAGCTAAGCAATGAAATATCAAAAGGCTAAAACCTTCATTGAAGGAATAAATATGATAAAAAATATAACGTCATTATATGAAAGAACAAACAAGTTACAGAAGGTAAAAGTTGTTCTTTTTTTTGTTGCAATTTTATGTGGACAAACTCTTTTTTCACAAGGTTTTCAAATTCCTGAGAAGCCAAAATTCCAAACCAGTGTTTACGACTATATCAATTTATTATCTCCAAGTCAAAAAGCAAGTTTAGAAAATAAACTTATTAAATATTCAGATACTACTTCAACACAAGTAGTGGTAGCAATTATTAATTCTACTGAAGGGGAGAATATAGGGTATTTAGCAACTAATTGGGCACATGAATGGGGGATTGGACAAGAGAAAGAGGATAATGGTGTGTTTGTGCTACTTGCTCAAAAAGATCGAAAAGTAACCATTAGAACAGGTTACGGAACCGAACACTTACTTACCGATTATGTTTCTCGTCAAATTATTGAATATGACATTATTCCTTACTTTAAAAAAGGTGATTATTACGCGGGATTAGATAGCGGAGTAGAAGCTATTTTTAAAGTGATGAGCGGTGAGTATAAAGGTAGTAGAAAACAAACCAAAGGCGGTGGAGGTTTTGGATTTATTGTTTTTATAATTATTCTCATAGTGTTTTTTATTATTATTTCTAGCGGAAATAGAGGGAATCGCGGTGGAGGAAGAAATTATAGAAAAACAGATTCTGTTAGAGATTTACTAGATATCATCATTTTAAGCAACGCAGGAAGAGGCGGATTTGGTGGCGGAAGCTTTGGAGGTGGATCGTCTGGAGGTTTCGGTGGCGGTGGCTTCGGAGGAGGCTTTGGCGGCGGTGGTTTCGGAGGTGGTGGTGCCACAGGAGGCTGGTAATTTGTACATGAAAAAACTCAGTATATTTTTCTTTTTATTTATTCTTTTAGGTTGTCAAAACTATGGACAGCTTAGGGTTGTCACGAATTTACCTAAGTTACTTGATGAGGTTTCAGGAATTCAAAAGGAAGCTAATTCAGATAAAGTTTGGATGGTAAATGATAGTGGTAACAAATCAGAATTATACAAAGTAACTTCTGAAGGTAAAATTGAAAAAACGATATCAATAAACGCTAAAAATTACGATTGGGAAGATTTAACTTCTGATGATAAAGGAAACTTATATATTGCAGACTTTGGAAATAATGATAATAAAAGAAAGAATTTAGTAATTCTAAAAATCAAGAAAGAAGACTTGTTAAATGGAGACAATATAGAGGTAGAAAAAATACAATTTTCATACCCTAATCAAACTAAGTTTCCACCCCAAAAAAAAGATCGTTTTTTTGATGCAGAATCCTTAATCTGCAAAGATGGATTTCTATACATATTTACAAAAAGTAGAGTAAAAGATCAATACGGAAAAACAACCTTATATAAAGTTCCTGCCACAAAAGGTGAACATATAGCTACATACATTTCTGATTATACTAATTGCAGCGATGCTCATTGTGTAATAACCGCATCAGCCATTTCTCCAGACAAAAAGAAGGTAGCTTTGTTAACACATCAATCGGTTTTAATATTCACAAATTTTAAGAGAGACGACTTTTTTAGTGGAGATGTAAAAGAATACACATTTAACCATATTTCTCAAAAAGAAGGGGTTGACTTTAAGGATGATACAACACTTTATATAACTGATGAAGCTGATAAAATAGGAAGCAGTAAACTGTATGAATTTGTATTAAAGGACTAAAAAAAAATCAGTTACCAATGTATGCACATTGATAACTGAGAGATTAAGAGAGAGGTACATCGCTTATTTTTGATGTTTAGACGTAATCAATTTGTCTAGAATATCCTGCATTTATAGCCAATAATATACTATCTTGACGGTTAAAGTTAAAAGGAATAACCGAACTTAAAGATTCCTTTAAATTTTCCTCTATTTTTTGTTTAGACAGTATCAAAGCTTGCTCTACTAATTTATGATATTCGGTTATAAAGTATTTTTTAGGTAAGTTTTCAAACTTAGCAACATCAAAATCATAAAACTTAGTTCTTGTAATAGCTTTGTATTCTTGATCGTTATGTATAAATAAATAGGTAAGATCAACGTGAATAGTAGTGTTAGCACCATCAGGGTCGTCGGGCCAATTATAAATTAAAAGGTAGGCTCCATCAATACTAACTTTAGGTTTAGAAATCTCTTCAATCTTTTCAAAACTTGTTAAATCACAAGATCCTGTTTTAATAACTTCTTCTATAGTTTCAACTGTACTCATTATTAATTATTTAATTTTTTAGCCAAATATCATAGAAATTGCGATTTCATTTTTGGGTGTTTTATAAACGCATACTATTATTTTATAAACGTTTTGTTAAAGTGATGGATATGGAGGTGGAATGAAAATATATAATTATTTTAGTTGGCTAATTACTCACGAAAAATGCCTTTGCTTAAGAAAAAATACTTTTTACATATTGCCTATATCTGCTTTGTTTTTACAACATGTACGAGAAATAATGTAGACAAAAACTTACAAGAATATTTATACACTATTGATAGTATTTCTCAGCAAAAACCAAAAGAAGGGCTAAGAAAAATAGATAGTTTACTAGAAAAGAAACAAAATTCTAAAAACAGGGCTTTACTATTGTTTAGCAAAGGAGAACTTTTTTACCTAAACGATAAGCTTATAGAGGCGAAAAACATTCATTTAGAAACGTACAGATTATTCACAAAACTAAAAGACGATTATAATAAAGGAAGAAGCTTAATAACATTAAGTGCCACCTGTATGAAGTTAAATGAGTTAGAAGATGCTCAAAAGTATGCGTTGGAAGCTCTAGAAATAGGTAAGAAAATAGAAAATACCAGATTGCAGGCTAAGGCAAATAATCAACTATTCAACCTTCACTTTATTTTAAAAGATTATGAAAAAGCATTGTTTTATATAAAGCGGTCTGAGGAGCTATTTACAGATTCAAACGATCCTAATTCAATCATAGCAATTAAAAGTAATATTGCAGGAGTTTACTTGAAGTTAAAACAATATAACAAAGCACTAAAACAGTTTTCGGAAGCATTGGCTTTGGGTGAGTCAGCAAAAGACCCTAAGACGATTGTTAGTGTTCTTAATAATATTGGGTACACGTATTTGGAAGCAAAACGTTTTGAAGAATCGGAGAAGTTTTTACGAGGAGCAGCAAAACTTAATCAAAAAATTAAAACAATTAATGGAGCTCCATACAAAGGCTTGGGAACTCTTTTTTTAGTAACAAATAAGCTAGATTCGGCAGAGGTAAATTACAACAAAGCGATGTCAATCTACAAGAGTAAAAATAACCTTTCAGAAGAATTAGAAATACGAGATAAGCTAATATCAATAGCAATTCTTAAAAAACAGTACCAAAAAGCATTGAACCATCAAATAATACGAGACAGTATAGAGGTGGTAAAGAATAAAAAGCAAAATAAAAAGCTTCTTCACTTTGCTAATGTGAACTATGAAATAAAAGAAAAAGAAATAGCACTAACCCATCAGAAAGAAATAAACAAACAAAATTGGTGGTTAGGAATTAGTGTAATTGTATCGTTGGTACTTATTTTAATTACAGCCCTGTTTATAGGATATAATAACAAGCTAAGAGCAGCTAATAAAGCATCTAAATTAGAACAACGTTTGCTAAGAGCTCAAATGAATCCACATTTTATATTCAACACCTTAGCGGCGATTCAAAACATTACTTTAGAAGGAAACCCTGTAAAATCTTCAAACTATATAGCTAAGTTCTCAAAGCTCATTCGACAAAATTTTGATTATGTTCGGAAAGAAGAAATTAGCTTAGAAGAAGAGCTAGCTATGATTTCTAACTATATAGATACACAGCAATTACGTTTCAACAATAGTTTTAGTTATCATATACATATTTCTGAAAACTGTGATACAAAACAAGTAAAAGTACCTCCAATGCTATTGCAACCTTTTGTTGAAAATGCTATTGAATATGGTTTAAAAGAAAAGAAATCAGGAGGAATATTGAGTCTCAATATTCGAAAAACAGCACAAGAACTGTTTTTTGAAATTGAAGATAATGGAGTAGGAAGAAAGCAAAAAAAGAGTCAAGAAAAAATAGCGAAAGATTTACACGCTACCGATATTTTTATTGAAAGACTACAGACAAGAAATAAAGGAGAAGAAAAATCTTTTACTATAGAAGATTTGCATGACAAAGAGGGTAATCCTTCAGGAACAAAAGTTGTATTTAAATTAAAGTTATAAAATGATAAAAGCTGCTATAATAGAGGATGAGTTTAATGCATTAAATACATTAACAAAATTGTTGCAATACACACAAAAAGATATAGAAATTGTAGCTAAAATTGATAATGTAGATGAGGCTATAGACTTTTTGAGTAACAATAATTTAGACTTGGTATTTATAGATATTGAGCTGATTGGTGGAAATGCTTTTCAAATATTAGAAGCCTTAGAAACCATAAACTTTAAAATGATATTTACCACAGCTTATGATGAGTTTGCTATAAAAGCAATTAAGTTTGACACGGTAGATTATTTACTAAAACCTATAGATTCTGACGAATTAAATGCTTGTGTAGAACGTTTTAGAGCTGATTTTGAAAAAGAAAAAAAGTACACACAAGCGCTAAGTAAAATAAACGAGTTAGATAAAAAAGAGGCTCAAAAAACATTACTTATTAAAACTACCGAAGAGCAACATTTTTTACATGTAGATGATATTGTACGCTGTCAATCAGATGGAAGTTATACGCTTTTTTATACTACAGATAAAAAAATAATGAGTGCTCGAAACTTAAAGTATTATGAAAATATTTTAAGTACACATGCCTTTGCTAGAGTGCACCAATCTCACTTAATTAATATAAAGTATTTAGCTTCAGTAAGTGCTAATACAGTTAAATTATCAAGCGGAGAAAACATTCCTTTATCATCAAGAAAGAAGACGTATTTAAAACAGTTTTTAGAGAACTTTAATACGAATACAAAATAGAAAGTAACACATATAAAACTCATTAAAAGAGTACTAAAGTTCCATGTAGTTTTGAGGTAAATAATAGAAAGTAACCTTAAAAAACAATCATATGGGACTTAAAGAAAAAAGATTTACAAAAACTTTTCAAGAAGAAAAATATCCTGCATTAAAAGAGCAAATAAACAATGCAGCAGGTTTTGATGTAACAATAGATGTAGAGTGGGATACCATGTTTGAAGATAAGTTTTTACACTTATATGATGACAGTTACCCTAAAATTTACTTCCAACCACTTATTGATGCTTTTTCAGCCATAGCAACTGATGATATGGGGAAAGAAGCATTGTCAGAATCGTTAAAGAAAGTGGTTATTACCAACAAAGACGATCACCACAACCCAACGCATGCTTATACTTTTGAAGAAGGAGTTTTACAAGTAAACCATAGTCCAATTTTAAACGCAGATAAAGTTCAAGATAGAACAGATGTGCTTGTTGATTTATTAGAGAATAACCTATAGTCTAGTAATTCACAATAAAAACAAAATTGCTATGGAAACAGATTATATCAATCAATTTAAAGCACAATCACCAGCAGCTATAATTCATAGTATGTTTAGTGATAAGAAGCAATTAAAAGTTGCTTTATCATTAAAAAACGGACTTTATATAGAAGGTTTTGTGGTAGATATCACAAAAGAAGAATATCAAACATTTGTATGTATGAGAACCGAAGAACAAGAAGTGTTGTTTTTCGATCTTCAAGAAGTATCCGTTTTACGAATTAAACATCCTAAAAAAATGGCGGTTTCTTTATCTAAAGGAAGCATTAGTCGTCCGTTAGGAGAAGACCCCATTAGTACTTTACAATTAAAAAGATGGATTCTTGAGCAAGAACCTTTGTTAGAAGCAACTATCAAATTATCATTTGAAAAATTAGTATTACAAGAAGCAAATACTCGATTAAACTGTAAAGATGTTATTACAAGCTTATTAAAAGCAAAACAACGAATAGTAGAAGATGAAATGGGGTTAGTAGCATGGAAAGAAATAAAAACTATTGCTATTACTAACACAGAAACATTACAAGTAAGTAAAGAAGGAAGTGTGTTGAAAATTGGTGTTGTAATTACTAAAGTATTGCCAAAAGAATTAGAGAATCTTTTTATTGAAAAGATAGAAAAAGTATTGTAGAATAATAAAATTATTAAAAAATGGGTCTTAAAGAAAAAAGAGCAGTTCAAACATTTAAAAACGAATCGTTTCCAGCATTAGAAGCGGAAATAAACAATAAAGCAGGGTTTAACGTATCACTAAACATAGCATGGGATACACTGGTAGAAGATAAGTTTTCGCATCTTTACAATGATACGTTTCCAAAAATATATTTTCAACCGTTAATTGAAGCAATCAAAGCTGTAAACATTGATGAAATTGGGGGAGAGTTGCTAAAGAATGGATTAAAAGAAGTAAGGATAGTTAATGAAAATAACGAACACAACTTAGAAAGAGCAATCACTTTTGTAGATGGGGTGTTAACCATTAATCACAGCCCAATTATGAATGCTGATAAGGTGGAAGAGAAAACAGAAAGAATTGTACACCTTTTAGAAACTCATTTAGAAGAATTTGCAGGAAGTGAAGCCAGTGTTGAGAGTACAGAAAATCCGAATAATATTGTAGGAGGAAAGGTAGATAACACAATAAAGTTGAGCTTACCTCAGTTGCACAATCAATACGTAGCTTTAGCTTTTGAAAAGCAAGATAACTTAGCAGATATTGTTGAGGATTTACCTTGGAATTGTGATATGCTTCAGGGAACGGTAACCTATGGTGATCATATCTTTAAAATGCAGGTATTAGGAACATATTCTCACAATGAAAAATCATGGTTATGGGCTTGGGCAAATAAACAAAGCGGTATTCCAGAACAATTTTTAGAAGCTTCATTACAAATGAAAGCTCTAGGAGAACGCCATGGAATAGAAGACTTACTTTCCTCAAAAATAGAAACAGAACACGATCCAGGACATTATTTCTCATTCGTAGCAACAGGAGTAAATCAGGCAAGCTGCTACGCTCCACTACCTTTTAAAGGACTTACTGTGTATGTTTTATTATATACGGATATGGTTGATGAAAAAGAGATAAACATTCCTGCTTTAATTTGTTCACATTTCTCAAAAACAATTACTCGTATGGACTTTGAACATAAGCATGCATTGTTTTGTTACTTAGCTCAAAAAGGATATGAGGTTGAGGTATCAGGAAATAATATCGTTGCTAAAAAAGGGGAAGATCAAATTTTAGGAATTTTTGACCTAAAAGGAAGGTTGTTAAAATTGTCTAACTCAACAGTTCCAGTAGGAGCTTAAAAAAGAAAAAGTATGTATCAATCTACTACACTATCAGAATTAGAAAAAGAACATCAAGATGCATTAACTCAGGCGCAAAATAAGATGATGGAAGATTTGAATCTTGCACAAGAAAAAGGCGATAATGAGTTAATCCACCAAGCAAGTGTTCATTTTCAAAACGTAGCTAAAGAGTTAGCAGAACAATACACAAAACGTATTGAAGAAATTAACGAGTTAAACCTTAAAAATGTAACAGAGAATATTCAAGAGGTGTATGATAACACTAGAGCAGACATTGATTTAAATGCGTTGGTGTATGACGGTGATCGTGATTATGTTTTAGAGTTTCAAGAGGATGAGTTGATTCAAAAAACTTTAGAAAAAATACGAGAAAACAATCCAGTTTTTAAATCGAGAAGACATTTGTTAAAATCAAGTTTACGATTAACAAAAATGTTAGCTCCAGTACTTCATGAAATTGGGAATCACTGTAAAGAGGTGCTGAAATTAAAGGCAGATATAGAGTTTTTTGTGTATCAAAACGATAAATTCAACGCATCATGTTATCCGCCAGATGAAGATAAATTGTACATTATTTTAACTTCAGGAATTTTAGAACGTTTTAGTAAAGATGAGTTAGCTTTTGTCATTGGTCATGAAATAGGACATGTATTATTCGAGCATTTCAATTATCCAGTAAAACATATTTTAGACGAAGGAGCAAACGATTTAGCGCCAATTCACGCAATGAAGTTATATGCGTGGAATCGTAACGCTGAAATTAGTGCAGATAGAGCTGGTTTATTATGCTGTAAGAGTTTTGAAGCAGCAGCAAGAACATTCTTTAAGCTATCATCTGGAGTAACTTCTGATTCTTTAGACTTTAAACTAAACGAGTATATCAATCAGTTTTCAGATTTAGAAGAAGTTTTAAATGATGACACACACGATCCGTCAGACTGGTATAGTAGTCATCCATTTAGCCCACTTCGTATTAAAGCTTTAGAGTTGTTTAACAAGAGTAAAACGTATGAGTTATTCAATCCTGAAATTAATGGAGAAATAACAGAGGAAGCGATGGAGTTAGAAATACAACGAATTATGTCGTTAATGGAACCAGAAGATTTAGGAAATGAAACTGAACATTCAGAAAAAATCCAACGTTTTATGTTCTTAGGTGGTTATATGATTTCAAAGGCAGATGGAGTTGTTGATGATTCTGAAATACAGGCGTTGAGTAGTGTGGTGTCTCCATCAGTTTTTGCTCAGTGTATGTTAACTATTAAAGGATTAACAGAGCAAGATATTATTGATGAGATCATAGCGCTAGCAAAAGAGTTAGACATTGTAATTTCTGTAATGCAAAAATTAAATATTCTAAGAGATTTATCTATTATTTCTTATGCGGATGGAAGCATAGATGCTGCTGAAGTTGATGTGCTTTACAATTTAGCAAGACAATTATATATAAAAACTGAATTTATTGATAGAATTATCAGTGATGCCCAAGGTGTTGATTAACAATATGATTTTTGTTTATCCATGTTAGCTAAACCATACACGTTAAACGTGTATGGTTTGGCTTATGTTATATATTAAAAGTGCCCATCCAACAATTAGTAGTAAACCACCTAAAGGAGTAATAGGACCTAAAAACTTCATTTTTTTACCTTTTGCGTCAGATAATACTAAACCATAAATGCTAAAGGAAAACAGTATAATTCCAATTACAAAAGCATAATATATTGCTGAACTAGGTGCATCAAAATAACTTCCAACGAATAATAAAACGAGTGCATGATACATTTGATATTTTACACCTGTTTCAAATGATTTTAATTGTTCTTTAGTTAAAATTTTCTTTAAAGCATGTGCTCCAAAAGCTCCAAATATTACAGCAAGCATACCAAATAAAGCTCCTGTAATTAATACAATTTGTTGTGTCATATTTTTTAAGAATTAAAAAGAAAAACCAATACTAAAAGCTACTCTGTCCTCTTGTGAATTTCCTTTAAAGTATGAAATATTTGCAGTGAATAAGTCAATTCCGCTTAGCCAAAAAGAACCACCATAACTAGTGTGCCATTTCTTTGAATTTGGAGAGTACGGAGACCATACACGACCGTAATCAAAACCACCAGTAACACCAACTTTTATAGGGATAATTCCTGTACGAATGCGTCCAAAACGCAAACGTAAATCGTTACTATGGTAAAAACTTTCGGTTCCAGAAAAACGTTCTCTATTAAATCCACGTAAACTACGTTCACCACCTAAAGTAGCTGCTTGGTAAACTTCAAAACGATTTCCTACATTAATTTGAGTTCCAACTTCAGAAGCAAAAACTAATGAGCGGTTGAACACTAGGTTTTGATACATAGCCAAAGAACTTTTAATGTAACCAAAACGTCTGTCGAAATCGTCTAAGTTGGCTTTAGCCCCAACAGCTAAATCAAAGTTCATACCTTTGGTAGGAAAACTACTATTGTCTACTCGGTTGTGATTAAAGTTTAATTCACCTCCCCAAAAATAATTAGTGTCAAAAATAGCAGTAGGTTGATTGTCAAAATTATTGATAAATCGATTTGGTGTATCTTCCACTTCAATAGCTTCAACAATTCCTGAAATTTTAAAGATACTTCCTCCACGTAATCGTTTTAATAACGAAGGAGAAAAACTAATTTCTTCTTTTCTAACACGGTAATAATCTAAATCAAAACTATGATCGTAAATACTTTCGTTACCCCATCCAAAGAAATTAAAAGAATAATTATCACTAGTAGCTTTAGCACGCAAATGTAAGCTCCAATTACCAATTAGCTCGGTAAATTCACCATTGTACTCTAAATCATATCCACCAGTTGCAGAGTAATAGTTTGCTGCTAAAATATGTTGACTTGCAAAAGGACGTTTTTTGAATCCTTGTTGCGTATAGTTTACCGAAACACCAAAAAAGAAGCCATCATCTGGGTTGCTACCTAAGCTAGGAAAAACAATAGTTGTATTGTTGTTAATGTCGTGCGCGTCATAGGTATTTTTAAAATAACTATCAGAACGTAAATCTGCAGTTTCAGAACTTGGATTTATCGTGTTTTTCTTTGATTTAAAATCATAGATTTTAGTTTTCTTTCCCCAACCTGCAACGGATGATTTATCGGTATACACATCGTGATTTTGACCACCTATAATTCGTAGTAAAATTCCATCGTGCACATCACCAGAAATTAAAAACTCATCATCTCCATTTAAACCATAAATTTGTATTTCTTTAGTTTCTTTTGTTTTAAAAATACGGTTATAAATCTCATTTTCTTTTCTAAAAACAGTAACGCTAGTTTCATCATCATTTAAACGTTTAATAATGAATTTATCGTCTTTATCTGTACCAACTACATGTACAACTTTGTTTAGTTTGGTATAATAACGTTTTACAATTTCTTTTAATTTATCTCTTCGAGCTTTTATTTTAGCAATGGTCTCTTTTCCATCAATATCATAAATAACTTTTGGTAATTGTTGAATTGATTTTTCAATTACTTCATCGGTTAAATGTTGTTGAATATATTCAGCTTGTTTATTCCAATCATCAAGTGTTAATTGATTTAAAAAGGCAGCATCAAAGAAACGAGCGTAATTGTTATACCACTTCATGTTTTTGATGTCATTATCAAAAGTTTGCATGTTCTTTACTAAGGGTGCAAACTGTTGAAAAAGCGGAATCATAACTCCATCAAACTTAGAAAAAGGTTGGTCTCTATCTCTTGGAATTGGACGATAATAGGTTTTGCCATTTTCGGTTTTAAAAGAAGCCCAACGCCATTGGTCTTCATGTCTATCCCAATCACCAATTACCATATCAAACAAACGCGAACGAACCACCCATTCTTGATCAATAGAGTGTTTTCCGTTTTTTCTAATTTTTTCTAACACATCAAATGTGCTAATAATATCATCTGAATTTCCAAAGTTGTCTAATTCACTTCGGTCGCCAGCAGGTCGTTCTTCTAATAGGTATAATTGCCCTCCAAAAATATCATTATGCTTCCCTAAAGCAGGTTGTTTAGGCATGTAATATAGTTTTGGGTTGGTGTGGTAAATGTTTACAGCTTCTGCCATATCAGGAAGTACAAAAGCTGCGTATGGGTGCGACATGGTAAAAATATCTTGAACTACATCAACCAAAAAAGTACCTTTTAAAATACCACCCATAATACGACTCCCGTCTTTAACCATTGAGCGTAATACATACTGTTTTCCTTCAGGATTTTCTAATCGTAACGAATTTGTTTGATTACCACCACCTCTTCTGATAGGAGTTAAACCTCCATAGACATTTTCTAATTCTAGTATAGGAACTTTAACTGTTTTTCCGTACTTGTCTCTGTTTAAATCTCCCCACATAAATTTATGAAAACCACTAACGCTTGTAGCTTCTGGAGGGTAAATTGAGGTTTCTACAAATTTCTTATGCTCTTCGTATTCAGGAAAGTTTGAATAGGTTTTTGTTTGTCTTGGTTTTATAATTTCTTTGCTAAACAGAAGTTTGTGACCGTCTTTGGTGTTGGCGGCATAATACTCAATAATAGCTGAACCATCTTTGTAATAGTTTAATTTAGCATACCCGTGATTACCGTAGGTAAATTGTGCTCCATAACCAATTAAAGCAGCTGATTGTTTTGAGCCCGAACCGCTAATTACTTGTTTGAACCCGTCTTGTTCTATGTATTGTAAGTTGTGATCGTGACCAGAAACGAATACAACATTGTCTGTGAAATCATCAGATACTGCTTGTATTTGATTAATAAAATCACTGTAGTTTTTATTGAAAATATCAGTTTGAATTCCTGCATGAGAGCGTAGTGCATTTTTCAACGTACCTAAAATTGGTGTAGGCTTCATGTGGTCTTTTACAGAGAAGCTTCCTCCATGTGGTCCGTTACTATACAATGGGTGATGTACAGCAACTACTACATTTTTATATCTATTTTTCTTAAATAAACTAGAGAGCTCTTGAATGAAACGTTCACGTGTTTTAATATCACAATTATCATTCATTTTAGGCTCTTTATCCCAATCCATAATAAACCAACGACTATCAATAATAATCAAAGTAAGATCGTCATTGATTTCTACTTTATCCAATCCACAACCTCCCTCAGGTAGAAAAGAATCTTTTCCTAAAGCTTGTTCAACTAATCGTTCTTGTTCTTTTAAACCATCTACACCATTATACCAGTCATGATTTCCAGGAATAAAAATTGTTTTTCCTTTAAAGTCTTGCAGTGCATCAATTTGTGTTTGTAAACGATGTTCAGCTAAGGCTCTATCTTTATGTTCTTTATTGGGGATTCCGTAAGGGTAAATATTGTCTCCTAAAAATAAGGTAGTCGAATTTTTAGAAGCTTTGGCTAACTCTTTTTGGAAAAAGGTTAGTGTAGGTGTTGTTTGCTCCATTTCGGCATTGCCGGCATCTCCAATTAAATAGAACGAGTGTATTAGCTCTTTATCAGTTTTAATTGTTTTAGGAGAGGTTTTATCAGCGTACTTAGCTTTATAGGATGCGCAACCACTAACTATAGTAATTATAGCTAGATACAAGCAAAACTTGGTTAAGTTCATGTTCAGTTTTTTGGTTATGTAAAAATAAGGCTTTTTAAGCTAAAATTATTGCTTTAATAAATGTTGATAATCTTCAGGAGTGTCAATGTCTAGCAAGTTTTGAGTAGAGTTTACTTTAATAACATTGTTGTTTTGTTGTAGTAGAAAATTCTTAGCTCCTTTATCTCCTTTTAAATCCAATAAATCATTAAAATAGTTCTTCGGAAAAATAGTAGGGACTCCAACACTGCCTTGATAACTAGAAGCAATTATGTTGGAAGGATTGTTTTTTGAAACCTCAATTAAAGAATTCAAATATTCAGAAGTAACATGAGGTTGATCCGCTAGCATTATTAAAACACTATCAAAGTTGTAATTCAATAAGAACTCTATTCCCTTTACAATACTTGTGCTTAATCCGTTTTTGTAATTAGGGTTGTAAATGACTTCAACAGTTTTTGTTGAAAGTTGCTTTTCAATCGCATCTTTATTAGCCCCTAATACACAAAATACATTTTTTACGACTGATTTTTGAGCTTGTTCAATAGTCCATTCTAATAACGTAGTGTTTTTATAAGGAAGCAATTGCTTTGTTTTTCCCATTCGGGAAGCACTGCCTGCAGCCAATATAAGAATCGCAGTTTTTTGCATTGTATTAATTGTGGATTCGTCCAGTAATCTTTTTTAGAGAAAATACTTCCTTGTTACGAATTACCGATAATATTTCTGCTAAGATTGATAAAGCAATTTCTTCTGGGGTTTCTGCTCCAATATTTAATCCAGCAGGAGTGTGAATTTTATCTAAAAATTCATCAGAAACATTTGGAGAAAATTCAAATAGCTCATTGAATAACTTTTCTCGTCTTTTGGCTGCTCCTAAAATACCTATGTAAATAGGATTCTGTTCTTGTAGCTTAATCAACCAACGTAAATCGTATGTGAAATTATGATTCATAATAGCAACAGCGGTGTTATTGTTTACATGAGAAAGCTGGATTGTTTCAGGAGTTTGTGCAACTACCGATTTTGCTCCAGGGAAATCAGATAGTTCTTTCGGATCTTTAATAGAAGTAACAACATCAACTTCCCAACCTAATTGGGTAGCTTGTGCACAAAGTTTAACAGCGTCATGTTCACCACCAATAATAAGTAAGCGAAATAGTGGTTGTAAAGTTTGTTTGAAAGAACTTAAATGAGCTACTTTTTTAACGTCAAACTCTTTATTGAATGAAAAAGGTTGTTGATTGCTAAATTGAATTACAGAACCAAAATTTCCATGCGCCTCATCTTCTTTTTGAAAAAAAGAGGTGATGTTATACGGTTTTCTTAGGAAATTGTTTTCAGAAAAGGCATCAATAAACTCAGAAGAAACATAAAAAGGTTCTAAAAGAATATATAATATTCCCTCGCAACCTAAACGATAACGACCGTCATAGGTTATTACTTTGTGTTTGTTGTTTTCAAAAACCGATTGAGCTCTACGTTGTACTTCTTTTTCAACACAGCCCCCACTAATAGCACCAATTATTTTTCCGTCAGAAGAAAGTAACATTCTAACTCCTGGTTTTCTGTAAGAAGACCCATCTAAATCGACGACAGTAGCCAGTACATTTTGTATTCCTTGTTGTTGGTTTATAGTAGCTTGTTGTAGTATTTCTTTAAGTTCGTGCGTCATTTTTATATTGAAAAACTCTTTTAAAAGTACGTTTTTTTATGATGTTATTAAAAAAATAATACTGGTTAATAATTTATTATTTTAGCAAAAACCTTTTTCATGAATAGTTTGATAGAAAAGACAGAGCAGTTTGTGGTGGATTTACTAAATGAAAGTTTAGCTAAGAATTTTGTATACCATAACATTGCTCATACTCAACGAGTGGTTGAAAAAACACTTGAATTAATTGAGGGAGAAGCTTTTTCAGAAGTAGAGAAGCAAGCGTTAATTTTAGCGGCTTGGTTTCATGATGCAGGGTATACTGTAAACCCAGACAATCATGAAGAAGAAAGTGTGGCTATTGCTACTAACTTTTTAAACAATGAAGGGGTTTCAGATGAGATAATTGATGAGGTGTCAAGATTGATAGCTATTACCAAAATGGGAGTTAGCCCTAGTACAGAAGTAGAAAAGATTTTAAAAGATGCTGATTGTTCTCATGTAGGTAGTAAAAACTATTCTGATTTTAACGAGTTATTACGTAAAGAAAGAGAACTGGTTTGTGATAGAACGATAAAAGATGTTGAATGGGATGATGCGAACCTTAATTTTTTAACCAAACATCGCTTTTATACTAGTAAAGCTTCTAAACTTTGGGAAAAACAAAAAAGTAAAAACATAGCACAGCTTTTAAAGAAAAAGCAAAAACAAGCACAAGAAGCTGCTAAGTTGAAGCAAAAAAAAGAAGAGTTAGCGTACAAGAAAAATAAAATAGAGCTACCAGAAAGAGGGATAGAAACGATGTTTCGCGTAGCGATGCGTAATCATATAACATTAAGTGACATTGCTGATACAAAAGCGAATATTTTACTTTCGGTAAATGCAATTATTATTTCAATGACCTTATCTACTTTAATTCCTAAGTTAGATAATCCGTCAAATCACTACCTAATTATTCCAACGATAATTTTTGTGGTTTTCACGGTAATTTCGATAGTATTATCAGTTTTAGCAACCAGACCAAATGTTACTGAAGGAAAATTTACAAAAGAAGATGTAACCAATAAAAAAGTGAATTTATTATTCTTCGGAAATTTTCATCAAATGAAGTTGCCAGAATTTGAGTGGGCAATGAGTGAAATGATGCAAGACCGCGACTATTTGTATGGTTCACTAACCAAAGATTTGTACTTTTTAGGATTGGTTTTAAACAGAAAATATAAGATACTACGAATTACCTATACAGTTTTTATGATTGGTATTTTGGTAAGTGTAATAGCTTTTGCTATAGCCTTTAATATACAAGATAATGCTTCAAAAGTAGCGGAGCTAATATCAGGGTTGTTATAGAGGCTTATTTAAACTCTTGGATTAATTCATCAATAGTTATTGTTTTTTTAGCATCAAAACTTTCTTGATAAATAACCTCTACACGTAAAGCTTTTAATCCAGAAACTCCTTGTAGATCTTCAACTTCTAATTTTTCTACTTTACCTAATAATTTTTTAGATTGAAGATATTTAATGTATTTATTGTATTCATCAGCATCTTTATCTTGAGAGTATACGATAGCTATTTTTCCTGGAACTGTTAACCTTTCTTCAGTTCCTTTAACATGAGCTTTATCGATACGTTTTTTTATGATTTCGTAACGAATATTGTAGGCTCCATCAACATCAAATTGTTTTTCGTCCATTCTAAATTTTATAGACAAAGGATTGCTGTGCACTAAAATTAAGGAAGCTACTCGAAGTTTATGCTCCATTTTTTCTGCAGCTTTTAAGGCTACATTTTCCATTTCACACATTACTTGTAGTTGCCATAATCTAAGATTGTATAAGTATATGTCGTCGTATTTTTTCTCTTTTGTTAATGACTGTCCTATATACATGTTATACTCAACACCATCTGTTTTGTAACGTTCGAAATAATGAGGAAACATTTGTTGAGCTTCTTCTTGTTTAGCATCAATAAAAGAAGCTAGTTTATCGTTTAATAAAGTAACACTATCTTCATAGGCTTTACGCTTTTCATATACTACTTGTAGGTTAGGGTCTAAACGTTTAATGTATTCCTCAACTAAGGTATTTAATTGGTTGTTAACCTTTTTTATATGGTTAAAAACAGGGTAGATATCACGTTTTAAAAAATCTAAAATGGCTATTTCATCACCAGCTTTTAGTCCTTTTTTAACTTCTGATAAATACTCTTCAACTCTAAATCGTAATTCTTTATAAATTGGAAGACTTTCAACTTTACAGGCTTCTAACAAAACAGAAATAGCTAAAGAAAGTTGAGTGTTTAAGTCTTCTTTAATGGCTGTATTTCTGGCAATAGATGAACCCTTAATGTCTGATTGACCATACAAAGGATGGACATCTGGAAAAACAATATCTTCAATTTTAACTTTTTGCTTTGCTTCATATGATTCTCTATGAAATCTTTCAGCAGCTTCATAAAAACGCCACTTTACAGTTGGATGAATAGAGGTGTAGTTTTCTTGAATTGTAGCTTCAAGTATGTTTTGATGTTCTTCAGAAAAACGATCTACAGCAATTTTAAACAGTGGAATTAAATCTTGTAGTTTATTTTGATTAATCGAGTTTAGTTCAAAAGGTCTTGGTGAAGCAAACTCAATAATAGCTAAGCTGTTTTTAGCTGAAGCTTGTATAGGTACTAAAATAATGCTACCAATATTTTTATCTTTTAATCTTTGGTAAAAGTTTTTATTTTCGGTTTTTTCACCATATTTCTCTACATCAGAAATAGCAAGAGTTTCGTTATTTACGAAAAGCTTTTCTAAAATATAATTACAAAAAATACAATCGCAAGAAACATCTTTTTCATAGCTCAGAACTAAACTTTCTTCTTTATTTATGTGTGAAGAAGAAAAACTGTTTGAATTGGTTTCAAAGATGGAAAACCCTAAAGACAAATCATTTATTCCAAAGAATCTACGAAATATTTCTTGTAACGTATGAACTAAGTCATCATCTTTTTTTATGAGACTGGTTCTTATTTCTGAAATCATTTCATCGGTTGTAACATCGAATAAATTCATGATTCCGAAGCCCTTAAAAATATAGGATTCAGGAGGGAATTTTTCTTTCCAAACGTCAATATCGTCAAAGTTATCAAGTAAAAACTTAATGTCTTCTTCAGTTATTTTTGGAGCTTTTTCGGTTGGATAAATCTCCATAAAGTCAGCATTAAATGCCGCACGATATTTTTTTATAGTGTTGGTCGTTTTATCTGGAATATCGAAATAAAAGGGACGTTTTATATCGATAGAGTAGTTGTATACGTCAGTTAAAATGATGCTACAGGCATACTTATACATCAAATCACTCTCAAAATGACGAACTTTTAATTCGTAGTCATCTCCAGCATTTTGTAAAATTTTTTCAAATCGGCTAGTGAATTTAAAAGATGTAAAAGTAAACGGAATACTAACCGCTTTAATTTCATTTTCTAATAATAACTCAGGAAATAATGGTTCTAGTAATAACTCAATAGTATTTTTGTGTTTTTCTAATAAAGATTCATCAGAAAAACCATCAATCAACTCAGGAGCTTTTTCTGCTTCTTGAACTATATTTATTGAAGATTGATGATATGGATGTTCTTTAAACTCTTCACCCGCGTATTTTTGAAATAAAGCAACAATTTTTTCAAAACTTATTTTAAGTTTAAAAGGAAGCTCTATATTCTGAATGTCTTTAGTTCGTCTAATATTCATAAAGTAAGAAAATGAATCAATACAAATTTACGAAATTGGTAGTTAAAGAGTCGTTTTTAGTTCTACTCCCTTTCAAAAAATAGTAACTTTAAAAGCTTTAAAGCTCTTTTTTAGTTTTTCTATCATTTACATAAAATTCTTTTTTTAAATAGAAACGATTGCAAGTGTTTTTTGTGTACAGTTGTAAAAAAAAACACTTATCAAGAATAGATAAGTGTTTTGTGAGTTTTTTTAAAAAAATTAAAACCTGAAGTTATAATCTCGAATTTTACCTTTTTTTCCTAGGCTATTAAATTTCCAGCTAAAACCTAACATAAAATATTGTTGTAATACAGTACTTTCAGAATCTTCTATGTAGTTTGAAGTAGCTCTACGTTGTGCATTGGTATTCTGATTTAATAAATCATAAGCTTTTAAACTAATAGTACCTTGATCTTTTAATACAGAGTAGGCTAGGGTAGCGTTCCAAAACCAAGCAGCTTTGTTAAAACCAATTACATTAGGGTTGTATGTATAGCGGATATCGTTTCTCCATTCCAATTTTTTTGGAATGTTTGTTTTGGTTCTGATATCAACAGAATGCCTAGTGAAATTTCTGTTTTGTGTGGTGTTTATATCATATTTCGTGTTTGAAAAATCGATATCGTAACTACCTTCAATTGAAGCGATTTTATCCCATTCTAAAGTAGCTCTAAACACAGGGCTAAGTGAAGTTGTTTTAGCACCTTCTTTTATATCATTTAAAATATTGAAGTTTTTATCCGCTCTAATATGCGCGCCAGCTCTAAGCTGAAGGCTTACAATAGAATCTAATTTTATTTTTTTGCTATAACTACCTCCTCCTACAAAATCATAACCACCGTTTGTGTTTTCATATGTAGTATTTCTAACTAAGTTATCGTCAATAGATGTGTTAGTGATTACTTGGTCATTATATAGACTACCTCTCATGTAAACCCAAAAACCTGTTCGTGCTTGCCAATTAAATTTATTAAAATTGATATAAGCTGTATGGTTTTGAGTAGGTTTTAAATTAGGATTACCTGTAATAATATTGGATGGATTGGTTACGTCAGAAAAAGGTTGTATCTGGTTTATATTAGGTGCGTTATTACTTAAACGATAATCAAAATAAACAGATGCTTTAGAGTCAAATCGATATCTGAAACTAGAGTTAAGGTCCAAGTTGTTGTAGTCTTTTTGTAAACTTAACTCAGGACGTAATTGATCGTTGTTTTCTAATGTTCTGTTTACAAAACCAGTTTCGAAATTAAAACGCCATTTTTTTGTCTTATACACTAACTCTACTGAAGGAGTTTTAGTAATGTCGTTATAAGTAAAGTCAGAACTTAAGTCAGTGTTAAAGTTGCTGTATTGTTGTGTTGCGTCGTCAAAATCAAAGGTATTTTCTTTATTTTCTCGTTCATCACGTTGGTAACGGTATTTTGCGTCTAAAAAGAATTTATTGGCAACTAAAGGGAAACGATATACGAATCGAGTAGTAATTCCCGTTAGGTTGTTTTCAATAGAACTTTTTTGATCTCTAACTTCTGTACTCGGAGAAGCTCCAAAAACTTCAATAGTAGATTTGTTAATCTCTTCTGTATCTGCTTTATCAATTCGGTTGGTAATCGAGGCTTTTATAAAGGAACCTTTGCTTCCCATCTTTTTTGTAATGTCTAACCTGTTTTCAAAGTTGTTAGCTTCAGATGTAGCATAAGCTGTACTTGTGTAGTTATTTGTAAGTGTATTGTTTTCATCTAAAGATTCTTCTTGTCTACGATTACTTCCTTCACGTTTATTAAAAACGAAAGTAGGTCTAATGTTAATCAATAAAGTAGAGTCTATTTCAATGTCAAACTCAGTATCAAAACTATGATTGTGGTTTTCATCATCGGAAGAGGAAACAGAATTTGAGAAATATTTTCTATCAGGTAGTGTGTATTCTCTATTGCTTTTTGATTCGTTATTAGAAGTACTACCAGAATAAAAATAGTTAGCGTTTACATCTAATCCCTTACCAAATTCATCAGCATAGGTTGCTCCTGCAGTTTTAGATTTTATAATTCCGCTTCCACCGCCAAATCGTCTTCCGTTAATACTGAAACCTCCATTTCCTCCAATCCAAATATTACCACCGCCACCAAACATTTTTTGAATTTCTCCAAAACTGAATCCAGGGGAGTTAATATTGTTTGTGCTAGCCAATACACTAAAACGTTGATTGTTGTCAAAACGATTTACCATTGCAGCTCCTTCGTAGCGTTTGTCAGTACCTACTCCTCCAGATACTCTACCAAACCAACCTTTATTGTTTTCTTTTTTAATGGTTAAGTTGATGGTTTTATTGTTGGCGTCTCCATTTTCGCCTGTAAAAGCCTCTGATTTAGATTTTGTATCAGTAATTTGAACTTTTTCAATAATGTCTTTTGTGAGGTTTTTAGTTGTGATACTAGGATCGTTTCCAAAGAAAGGTTTACCGTTAACCAAAATTTTATTTACTTCTTTTCCGTTTACGGTAATTTTTCCATTTTCATCCACTTCTACACCAGGGAGTTTCTTTAATAAGTCTTCAACATTAGCATCTTTTTTCGTTTTAAAAGATTTTACATTAAACTCTAAAGTGTCTTTTTTAACTGTGATAGGAGCCCTAGATTGAATAACAACTTCACTTAAGATATTGCTTTCTTCTTTTAATGAAATGGTTCCTAAATTCAAAGTAGAAGATTTATCAAGTTGAATTTGTTTTGAATAACTGTCCATTCCCACATACGAAATAAACAGTTTTACATTCTTATCGTATGATTTTCCTTCTAAAGAAAATTTTCCTTTATCATTTGTAATTGTGTAGGTAACAATAGCGCTGTCTTTAACTCTTTCAAGATGAACTGTGGCAGCGTCGATAGGTGTTTGTTCTTTTTCGGAGTTTATAGTTCCTGTAATTTTGAACTGGTAAGATTGCGCTAAAATTGAACTAGTCAATAATAACGTAAAAATAAAAAGTAGTTTTTTCATTTTTTATAGCAATTTGATTTTCAATTGGCTACAAATAAAGAGAAAAAACTACTTTCTGAAAGTTAATTTTTGTTAAAATTATTTTTGACGGAAATAGATACTAATAGGTACTCCGTTAAAATTATAGTGTTCGCGTAATTGATTTTCTACATAACGCTTATAAGGATCTCTAATATACTGTGGTAAATTAGCAAAAAAAGCAAACTGTGGTGTATGCGTAGGTAACTGCATACAGTATTTAATTTTGATGAATTTACCTTTGGTTGCTGGAGGTGGGTTGTGTTCCATAATCTCCAACATCGTTTCGTTTAATTTACTTGTTTGAATACGACGTTTTCTGTTTTCAAAAACATCAACAGCAGTTTCAATAGCTTTAAAAATACGTTGTTTAGTTAACGCAGAAATAAAGATGATTGGTACATCGGTAAAAGGTGCAATTGTTTGACGGATTTTAGCTTCAAAATCACGCATGGTATTGGTTTCTTTTTCTACCAAATCCCATTTATTAACTAGAATTACAATTCCTTTACGGTTTTTCTCTGCTAACCAGAATATTTTTTCATCCTGACCTTCAAATCCGCGAGTTGCATCAATAACTAATACCGCAACATCACAATGTTCAACAGCACGAACAGCACGCATTACCGAATAGAACTCTAAGTCTTCTTTTACTTTTGATTTTTTTCTGATTCCAGCTGTATCAACCAAATTGAATTCAAATCCGAAACGATTATACTTTGTATCGATAGAATCTCTTGTAGTTCCTGCAATATTGGTTACAATATTTCTGTCTTCTCCAATTAAAGCATTAATAAATGATGATTTTCCTGCGTTTGGACGTCCAACTACAGCAAAACGAGGTAATTCGTCTTGTTTATCTTCGTTTTCGTCTGGTTCAGGAATTTCTTCAACTATAGCATCTAGTAATTCGCCAGTTCCACTTCCGTTAATAGAAGAAATTGTGTAGTATTCACCTAGTCCAAGATTGTAAAATTCAACAGCATCAGCATCACGCATCGCATTATCAACCTTATTAACCGCCATAAATAACGGTTTTTCAACCTGACGTAAAATTTTAGCAACTTCAGCGTCCATAGGTGTAATTCCTTGCTCAACATCAACTACAAAAACAATAATATCAGCTTCGTCAATAGCTAGCTGAACTTGTTTACGTATTTCTCCTTCAAAAATATCATCAGAACCAATTACATACCCACCAGTATCAATTACAGAAAATTCTTTTCCGTTCCATTCAGATTTTCCATAATGTCTATCTCTAGTAACTCCACTAACAGAATCAACAATAGCTTCACGACGTTTTACTAGTCGGTTAAATAAGGTAGATTTTCCTACGTTAGGTCTTCCTACAATCGCAATAATACTCATTTTGCAAAAAAATTTGTGCAAAGATACAATTTCACAAATGATTTATAATGAATTTTAGATAGTATATAGTTTTTGCTATATTGTTGGCGTTTAATATTTTATTTTAATGGATGATAAATTATACAACCAGATTTTTTTAAAACCTAGATTTCAGTTAGAATACGAGATGAATTCTCAAGTTTTATTGGAAGAAATTAAGAAGCACTTAAACGATGTTTCTAAGTATAAAATGAAGGTTGTAGATAATCATGTGGTGGTTGATGTACCCGATAAAGAGTCGCATTTATGGTCGCCACAACTACATATTGAAATAGAAGAAACTTCTGAAAACACTTCGCATATTAAAGGATTGTTTGGTCCGAAACCTCAAGTTTGGACTTTCTTCATGTTTTTACACTTTTTGGTGGGCACTGCATTTGTAATTTTTGGAATCGTTGCTTATAGCAATTGGTCATTAAAACAAATTAGTATGCTGCCCATAGTAATGTTGGTTGTATTGCCTATTGTTTGGGTAGCTCTTTATTTAGTAGGTAGCCTAGGGAAGTCAACCGGGAAAAAACAAATGGATGAATTAAAAGAGTACACCAAAGAATTGTTACGAACAATTAAAGAGCATTAATCTTTATAACCAAATCGTTTTAATTGACGCTCGTTAGAACGCCAGTTTTTGTTGATTTTTACATGTAAATCTAAAAACACCTTTTTGTCAAAAAACTGTTGAAGATCTTTTCTGGCTTCAGTTCCAACACGTTTAATGGCACTTCCTTTATGCCCGATGATAATTCCTTTTTGAGTTTCGCGTTCTACCATGATAACAGAACGGATTTTTATAATATTATCTTCTTCAACAAAACTTTCAGTTTCTACTTCTACTGAGTAAGGAATTTCTTTTTTATAGTGTTGAAGAATTTTTTCACGAATCTTTTCATTCACAAAAAAGCGTTCAGGTTTATCGGTTAACTGATCTTTTGGATAAAAAGGAGGAGACTCAGGTAAAAGCTCAATGATTTTATAAAAAACGCTTTCTACATTAAAGTTTTCAAGAGCAGAGATAACATACACAAAAGAATTTGGGACTTTCTTTTTCCAATAATCAATTTTAGTTGCAACTTCCTCTTGAGTAGATTTATCAACTTTATTTAATAATAAAATTACAGGAATTTTACTATTGATGATTTTATTGAAAAAAGCCTCATTTTTTAATTCTGTTTCGCCTACTTCTACCATGTAAATAAGTACATCAGCATCTTCAAAAGCAGATTTTACAAAATCCATCATAGACTCTTGTAACTCGTAAGCAGGTTTTATGATTCCAGGAGTATCAGAAAACACAATTTGATAATCTTCACCATTCACAATCCCCAAAATACGATGTCTTGTAGTTTGTGCCTTAGAGGTAATGATTGATAATTTTTCACCAACCAATGCATTCATCAAGGTTGATTTCCCAACATTAGGGTTTCCTATAATATTTACAAATCCTGCTTTATGTGTCATAGGGCAAAGATAAGTTGTTTTGAGTAAGAATAGTTGATTTTTATAAGCTTGTTATTGAGTGGGTTAAAAAATATTTTAAAAATAAATGCTTTTTTATTTGGATAAAACAAACAAAAGGGCGTATCTTTGCAACCGCAAATCGCGGGATAGAGCAGTAGGCAGCTCGTCGGGCTCATAACCCGAAGGTCGCAGGTTCGAGTCCTGCTCCCGCTACTAGCTAAGAGCAATCAGAAATGGTTGCTCTTTTTTTTTACTTCATTCACGGTTATCTGAATTATTCTTACACTTATACCAGATTTTTTTACACACCATGAATTTTAAGAGAGAATTTAGCACATAGTGTATAGTTTTATGTCAAAATGAGCTATAAAAATTGCTATTACTACACTTAAACTAAATATATCATGGATGGAATAAATACACTGGCAGGTTATGATATGGTGTTGACTTTATCTCAAAACACTATTAACTACCAATTTGAGCAATTGCATAAGTTAAATGTTATTCAAAAAAAATGGGGTGTTTTGGCAGGGAACATCGAAAAAAACGGAGCTGAAAAAAGTTTTCATATATCTAATGAAGATGAAAATTTTAAAAAAAAACTTAATGATTGGATAAATATACAAGATGAAATAAGTAAAGCAAAAGCGGCTAATGATTGGAGTAAAGTAGGTGAGTTAATTAACAGAGCAGAAAACGAAAAAATAAATTTCAATTTTGGATGGGATACTAATTTGGCAGCTCCTGTTATTACAATTAAAGAAAAAGAAAGTCATAGTTTACTTCTTGAAATTCGATTTAAAAAAGGGAAGTTATATTATAAAGAAGAGTCAATAGCTCCTGTAAAAATCTACGAATTAAAGGATACAGTTTATGCTTTTAATGTACCAATAGGTCAGTTAGAGGTTAATAAAAAATCGATGGTTTTAAATACAGGAGGCCAAGTAACTAAAATCATAAGAGAGAGTGGATTAACAGAACAAGATTTTACTATTGAAAGTTTGTTTTTAAATTTTGAGAATGCCAATATTTCCATTTTTGATAAGAACAAGAGTACATTTCCTGATAATGCATCAAAAGAATTTTCAAGAGCAGTAGAGGAATATTTTAATCTAATGATAAAGAATAGTGAAAATCCTTATGTGTTAGGGTACGGTGTTCGTCGTAAAAAGATTAAAGCTACTGAAAAGGCAATGTTTCAACCAACTTCCTTAGGTTTTACAACATCATATAGTTCACACTTAAAAAAAGCAGGAATGTTTAGTGGATTGAACTTTTTAATGATGTTAAACGACACAAAATCTCCAACTACACCGACTGCTGGAATCTTACCTCAAAGTATACTAGAGTTAGAAAAAGATATAACCAGTACAACAGATGGTGTTTTTGCTATAAGGAAAGAACACTTTAGCCATTATATAGATTCTTTAGATACTTATGTAGAAGAAGTGTTTAAAAAACTAGAAGGAGTTGAAATAAAACAAAGTTTTACGGACGGTATAATGGAGGCTGAGAGAGATGATAAGAAAGTTGATGATACCATAGTTACAAAATATACTGTTGTTAGACAGGAAATTAGTGGTAATGATGGAGTAAGTGTAAAAATTAGTTATGAAATCTCAATTAATATAGAGGTAAAGGTGCATGCTTGGTTTGTAGAAGTAGGAAAAAAAACATTGTCAACATCTGGACAATATACAAAAGATGCGTTAGATAAGGCAGGTAGAAAAGGGAGGTTAGACTTTATAATTAAAGCAGGAAAAACAGGACGCTTTGATTTGGAACATTTATTTGAAAAACCAATTGTTGCTTTTGACGAAAATCCAGACTTATTTGGAAATGGATTTTTGAAAGATTTGTTAAAAGTACTAACATTAATTGTTGTTTGGGTAGCAGTTGTTATTGAAGGGATTGTAAATCAAATAGCAGTTGATTTAGGGAAAGAAAGTGTAGTAGACAACGATAAGCTTCTCCAGCAATTAAACAGTATCGATGTGTTAAATCAAACGAATAAAATCATATTGCCATTGGGTAATGTTTATACATTCAAGAATTTACGAATAGTTGAAGATAAAGGTATTGTTGCTTACGATATAGGCTATGCACCAGTAGTTCAAAAATAAAAAATTAAAAATTATGAAAACAGATTCACAATTTAGAATTACGAAGGAAGATAATGTTTCAGTTGACTTTTATAGTGAGCTTATGAATAATTATTTCCCAGAGTCTTCTATTGAAGCAGAAGAAGATATTCGATCAATAATGGTAGGGCCAGAACAACCAATGATCTTCTTTTTAACTAAAGAAAAAAAGCTGCAGGCTATTGTAAGAACTGAAGGGGTTACTTCTGGATGGACTAAACTCAATTTATCAAAAAACAAAGTAGTATCTTTTGAAATAGAATATAATGTAGAAGAGAATATTTTTCAAATAGCAAAAGTGGAAGACAACAGAGTTTGGGTGTCTAATAAAATAGATATAGAAACAACTCAATTTCAAACACTCGATAAAAGTATTGACTGGAAAGCGCTAGAAGCTAGTACAAAAGATGAGCGAATTAATAAAGTGTCATTAGGGGTTGAACACGTGCTTTTTGCAACTATATCAAAAGGAACTGATGCAATTTATTACATATCTCGTTTAGATGAAATGAAAGCAGAGCACTATACTTTACCCGAAAACGGTATGAAAATAGTACAGTTTGAATTGGGTAACTTTTTATATAATAAAGGCGTTTTTCTATTATATGATATAGGCAAAGAGCGTTCATTATTGTTTCAGTCGTTTCCTGACGAAACGTATAATAAAACTTCTAAGACTCGCTTTGAATCAGGTGAGTTTATAAACTGTTTTACCTTGCTGGAAGATTTCGAAGGAAACGATATTGTATATGCAGCAGGGAATAAAATTCAAGAATTCGCAACATTAGAAGGAAATGAAGACTTTAAAGTAACAGAACTTCCAGCAGAGTTAGATTCAATAAAAAAAATTAGAGCGGCAGTAAATGGAAATGAACGAAGTGTTTGGGCTTTAGATAAAAAAGGGTTGTATTATCAAACAAATCATTTTTTCGATCAAAATACCCAAAACTTTATTTATGATAAATGGACGTTACCTATTTTAATGGTTGAAGAAGTAGAACAGTTTAGTTGTTTAAAAGGAAAGGATATTCGTAATCAACTATACTCTATTAATACAGCACATGGAAGTGAGTTGGCTTTTTTATGGCAAGACGCCGTAACCACTTTATGGAATGAAGAAAAAATTACAGTAGCAACTGCAGATAGTTTAAAAGAAGTAGAAACATACTCAGCTCACATACGATTTAAGTCAGATACTGTAACAAGAACTTTTGCGGGAACATCGGTAAATGTAAAAGCAGAATCTAATTTGTTTGTATATATAGATAGTAAGAGCTATCACATAGGTCCTAATAAAACAATATCAATACCTTTAGAAATATTGCCAGAGTTTACAATTATTTGTCCGGTGGCAGATATTTCCTCTTCTAGAATTATTCTAAGTGCAGAATTTTTAAAAGAAGATGTAGCGGTAAATTTAAACGGAAAAGTATTAGAACGTTTAGAAAAAAGAATAGTGTCTGGAGACTTAGAAAGTTTAAAAAAACCTAACGGAAGTTCTTTAATACCTGAAGGTGTGGGAAAAGAAGATATAAAGTTAGCAAGTAAAGGAATTCAACAAATGTTTTCAGTTGTTAGAGATATAGAGAATAGGAGAGAGCAAACAAATACTTCATTAAAAGAAACTTTAAGGGAGCAAAATTCAAATGCAGGTTTGGTAAGCACATCGAATGTGTTGTCTCATCACGGAATTACTTTAGGTGATTTTTTTCATGCTTTGTGGGACACAACTAAATCTGCTTTTGATTTTGTAGTAGAAAAAGTAGAAGAAGGAGTGAGATTTGTGATAAAAATAGGAGAACAAGTTTTTAATTGGATTGTAAAAACTTTAAATGAAATAGGTCGTTTTATTCAAAAAATATTCGACACTATTAAAGTGTTTTTTAAAGATTTATTTGAGTTTCTAGCTTTTCTTTTTGATTGGGATGCTATCTTAGAAACTAAAAGAGCATTTAAATCCTTTACAAATAACGCTGTTATTAGTTTAAAAGAAGAAATAGTGCATATTAAAAAGTTTATAGACGACACTTTAGATAAGGAAATAGCAAAATTCTCTCCAGAATTAGTAAATATTCCAAGTAATTTATCGGCTGTAAATCCTTCACAGCCACCAGAAGATAGGTGGGCAGATCCTAGGTCTAATTGGTTAAATTCGAAGAAAGATTTTATAAGAGAGGGAAAAGATAAACCTTTGAGAGAGCAAATACCTACAGAGTTTTCAAGCGTTTTAGAACACTTTTTCTCAGAAGTGCAAAATATTTTGATGCAATCAGGAAAAGGTTTTGCGTTAGAAGTAGATGTGATTTTTAAAGGTTTTGAGAACTTAATAAAAGGAGAAATAACATTTGTAGATTTTTTACATTTATTATTAAACAAGCTAGCAGGCTTGGGGCTTTTTTTAGTAAAACAATTAATAGATGTCATTCTAACTTCTTTAACAGCGTTGTTAGAAGTAGCACAAGTAGGTTTGAATAAAGAATGGGAGATTCCGCTAATATCTGATTTATACAAAACAATTACAAACGGTGACGTTTTAACCTTTCTAGATGTAGTTTGTTTATTTATAGCTATCCCAACAACAATCCTATATAAAATAGGAGAAGGAGAGGCTCCTTTTAAGAATTATAAAACTAAAGAAGCCTTTATAGCTTCAGGAAACACAGTTTTTAAATTAACCTAAATCAATTTAATTATGTCAAATGAAGTAGAAATAGATATAGACGAAACACTAGAAGATGTTTCAAAAGTAGTAGCCTATACAGGGATAGGATTATCTTCATTAGGGATTTTATTTTACCCTATAGAAGAGATAGGTGATGTATCAGAAACCGATTTAGGTTTGTTTTCAACAGTATCTAAAGTAATTACAGGACTAGGTTTAGCAACAAGTGCATGGGGAGTTGTAATGCTTTATAAAAAACATGTAAATATTCCAGATGCAGCAAAATGGATTTTAATTCCAATACTTATTTTAGAGTTAATGCTTTTGGCTTTAATGGTAGCTGTTATGTTAGGAACAGAAAAATTAAAAATAGCAGGAGGTTTTGTAAATAAGTATTTAAAACCAGCAGTTTTTAGTTTAGGAGGAGTTGGGTTAATAATAGGTGCAGCAGTTTTTCCACAGTATTTATTAAAAACCTCATGGATAGGCCTGATAATTCATTATTTGCCTGCAGCACTTGGGTATGCTCCAATTAATAAACACCCACTTTATGTAATTGTAATTTTTATACGTACGGGAGGTTTAATAACAGCCACAACTGGAGGTTTGATTGAAGAGATGAATGAAGAATGATAAAATACAAAAAGGAGTAAAACAGAAAGTAGGGCTCAGGGATGAATTCATCTCTGAGCTTTTTCATATGTTAAACTTTTTTTAATCTTTTGTGTTTTAGTAAATAAAGACATTACATTTACCGATCAAACATAATACAACTAATTAAAACCAATGAAAAAAACACTTTTTATCTTGTTGTTGGCCATCGGTAGTATTTCTTACGCACAGGTACATGATCCTGTAAAATGGAGTACTTCAGTAAAAAAGATTTCCGATAAAGAAGCAGAATTAATTGCCGTTGCTACGATTCAAAAAGATTGGCACTTGTATTCGCAAGAAATTCCAAAAGGCGGACCAATTCCTACCTTATTTACTTTTGAGGGAGATTCTCGTTACTTAAAAAAAGGAAACACAACAGAACCAGAAGGACATGTAATTGACGACCCTATTTTTGAAATGAAAATTAAATACTTTGATACCAAAGCTGTTTTTACTCAAAAAATTCGTTTAAAAACTGCAGAAAAGTTCACGGTTAAAGGAGCTGTTGAATATATGGTTTGTACAGGTGAAAACTGCTTACCTCCTAAAGAAGTAGAATTAGTTTTCAACGTAAATTAATCCTCTTACCCCATTAACATGATGAAAAAAATACTAGCATTTTTGCTTTGTTTTACTGTTGGATTTTCGGCTCTTGGTCAAATCCACGATCCAATTCAATGGAAAACAAGTGTCGAAAAGGTTTCAGAAACAACGTATAATTTAGTAAGTACGGCAACGATTGAGGGCGAATGGCATTTGTATGCACAAGAAGTTCCGAAAGGCGGTCCAATTCCAACGACCTTTACCTATGATGATGAGGGAGGAAAAATTAAAATTGTAGGAAACACTTCAGAACCTGAAGGAAAAATTAAGTTTACAACACTTTTTGGTGAAGAAGGAATGAATATAAAATCCTTTGCTAAAAAAGCAGTTTTTAAACAAGAAATAGAACTGGTAGATACTAGCGTAAGTCAAATTAACGCGTTTGTTGAGTTTATTGCTTGTACTGATGAAATGTGTTTGCCTCCAAAAGAAGTAGACTTAGCTTTCGATTTAACGAAAGCTACCGCAGTAACAGCTTCTGCTGATACAGCAAAAGAAGCAAAAACAACAGGCGAAGTAGCTTCAAAAGAAACGAAAAAAGAAGAAAAGAAAGGTCTTTTAGGAATTTTCTTCATCGCCTTTTTATCAGGATTTGCAGCACTATTAACTCCATGTGTATTCCCAATGATACCAATGACGGTAAGCTTTTTTACCAAACAAAGTAAAAGCAAATCACAAGGGATTCGAAATGCGATTATCTACGGATTATCAATTATCGGAATCTACGTATTATTAGGATCGGTAGTAACTGCAGTATTTGGAGCAGATGCATTAAATGCATTATCAACCAATGTATGGTTTAACCTAGTGTTTTTCTTAATCTTGGTAATTTTTGCAGTATCGTTCTTAGGAGCTTTTGAAATTACTTTACCAAGTTCATGGGCAACCAAAGTAGACTCACAAGCAGACAGAGGAGGTTTAATAGGAATCTTCTTTATGGCATTAGCCTTAGCAATTGTATCGTTTTCATGTACAGGGCCTATTGTAGGAACTTTACTGGTAGAAGCAGCCTCAAAAGGAGGAATTGCTCCTATTGTAGGAATGTTAGGATTCTCATCAGCAATTGCATTGCCATTTGCGTTGTTTGCAGCTTTCCCAGGATGGTTAAACTCATTACCTAAATCAGGAGGTTGGTTAAATACTGTGAAAGTAGTTTTAGGATTCTTAGAATTAGCTTTAGCATTTAAATTTTTATCGAATGCTGATTTAGTATTGCAATTACATTTATTAGAAAGAGAAGTGTTTATCGCTATTTGGATAGCTATTTTCGGAGCATTGGCTTTTTATCTCTTCGGAAAAATACAATTACCACACGATAGTCCAATTAGTCATATTTCTGTAGGAAGATTAAGTTTAGGATTGATTGTTTTATCCTTTACTATTTATATGATTCCAGGACTCTGGGGGGCACCACTAAACTTAATTAGTGCTTTCCCACCACCACAACATTATAGCGAATCACCTTATGGAGTAGGATTTACAAAAAAGGGAACAGCGAGTGTTCAACAAGACAATCACGAAGCTTTACCAGAAGGAGCGCATTTAATGCCTCCACACGATATCATATCATTTCATGATTATGACAAAGGGTTAGCTTATGCAAAAAAAGTAGGCAAACCGGTTATGTTAGATTTTACAGGACACGCTTGTGTAAACTGTAGAAAAATGGAACAAAACGTATGGGTAAAACCAAAGGTGTTAGACGTTCTTAAAAACAAGGTAGTGTTAATTTCTTTGTATGTAGATGACAAGCGCCCGTTAAAGGATGATGAAGTCGTAGAATCGAAATTGAATCCAGGAAAGAAATTAAAGTACATCGGACAAAAGTGGAGTGAGCTACAAACCATTAAGTACAAAGCCAACTCACAACCGTTTTATGTATTGATGAATCACGATGAATCAAACATATCAGATCCTGTAGGATACATGCCAGATGCAGATGAATATTTCAACTGGCTTGAAGAAGGGATTACCAACTTCAAAAAATAATACAACTCAAAAGCACCTTATTTTTTTAAGGTGCTTTTTTCTTTTAAAGAAAATTTATTGAATGTAAAAAGCTCTTTTCTAGGCTCATTTTGAAATTAACCTTATAATTCTTACCTTTGTACGATATGGTAGATACTACACACGAGAAAAAAAATCAACGAGTTTTTACATTCAACTTCCTTGTGTTCCGAAACCAGTCGGACAAGTTTATTCCACCAGGATTCTAATTTATTGCTTTTCTAAAAGGAAAAGATTTCAAACGTATTTACATTATTTTAAGTTCTATTTAAATTGATAGTACTGTAAAATATTCGGTTCTTACGAGTAGCTTTTTTGACATATTCGTACACTTTTCGCAAAAGTATATACTGCGCTAATAAATAATAAACCCCAAATAGGTAACACAATGCTTAAAAACTTCAATAAATAGTGCTGAAGTTATTTGTTGTTTAATCTAATACCTATTTATAAAAATCAAATTATGACAGTACACACTTACGATGCCTTCAATCGTATTACTCCTCTTGAAATGGAAAGAGTAACTAATTTTTTATATACACATCTTGAAAACTATGGAGATGAAAAAACAGCCATTCGCAAAGCGATTGATTATGCGGCTAAAGAAAGAACAGGATTAGGAGGTTATGTGTTTACCATAGAAGATAAGAATGAAATTGTAGGAGCGGTAGTGATAAATAAAACAGGAATGGATGAATATATACCTGAAAATATCTTGGTTTATATCGCTACTCATAAAGATTACAGAGGAAAAGGAATCGGTAAAAAGATAATGCAGCATGCTATCGATAATTGTAAGGGAGATATTGCTTTACACGTAGAAAAAGATAATCCAGCCAAGTTTTTATATGAGAAGCTTGGGTTTACGACTCCGTATTTAGAAATGAGACTAAAACGATAATATGAGACAGTTAAAAATAACAAAACAAGTTACCAATAGAGAATCAAAATCTATTGAAAAATACTTACAAGAGATAGGGAAAATTGACTTGATTACTGCTGATGAAGAAGTTGAATTAGCTCAAAGAATCAAGACAGGAGACCAAAGAGCCTTGGAAACATTGGTAAATGCAAATTTACGATTCGTTGTTTCGGTAGCTAAACAGTACCAAAATCAAGGTTTACGTCTTTCTGACTTGATTAACGAAGGAAATATAGGTTTGGTAAAAGCAGCAAGACGTTTTGATGAAACTCGTGGGTTTAAGTTCATCTCCTATGCAGTTTGGTGGATACGTCAATCAATATTACAAGCATTGGCAGAACAATCACGTGTGGTAAGATTACCACTTAATAAGATTGGAAGCATTAGTAAAATAAACAAAGCCGTATCTAAATTAGAACAAAGTAATGAGCGTATGCCAACGCCTGAAGAAATTGCTAAGGTATTAGATATGACTGTTTCTGATGTGAAACAATCTATGAAAAATTCAGGACGACATATTTCTATGGATGCTCCTTTGAAAGAAGGAGAAACTTCCAATTTATATGATGTAATACGAGCTTCAGAAGCTCCTAAGCCAGATAAAGAGCTAATGCAAGAGTCATTGCAATTAGAGATTAGCAGAAGCTTAGAAACACTATCTCCAAGAGAATCTGACATCATAAAATTATTTTATGGATTAGAGAATTATAGGCCTATGAGTTTGACCGAAATAGGAGAAACATTTGATTTAACAAGAGAACGCGTACGTCAAATTAAAGAGAAAGGAATCAGAAGGTTAAAGCAAAGATCAAGAACTAAAGTATTACAAACATACTTGGGTTAATGAATCAAAGTACTAATTAAAAATATACAATATATATGTTAATAATACCAGCAAAAGAAGGTGAGAATATTGATAGAGGCATTAAAAGATATAAAAGAAAATACAGAAACACAAAGGTATTGCAAGAAATAAGAGAAAGAAAAGAATACACAAAACCATCAGCAAGTAAAAGAGAACAGTTAAAGAAAGCTCAATACAAAGAACGGTTTTTGCTAGAACAAGAAAAATAATTTTATGGATATACATTTTATTGATCTAATCATATTTATTACCTATTTAATTTTTATGCTTGGAGTAGGAGTATACTTCATGAATAAAAACAAATCAAAAGACGATTACTATGTAGGAGGAAGAAACATGTCTGCAAGCCATATTGGGTTGTCTGTTGTAGCAACTGATGTTGGTGGAGGTTTTTCTATCGGGTTAGGAGGTCTTGGTTTTTTAATGGGACTCTCTGGTAGTTGGATGCTTTTTACAGGATTGTTAGGTGCTTGGATAAGTGCCGTTTTTTTAATCCCAAAAGTATACCCGATAGCGAAAAAACATCACTTTTTAACGTTTCCGCAATCGTTAGCGCACCATTATAATGTAAAAGTAGCTTTAATTGCAGGAATCATTTCGCTTATAGGGTATATAGGTTTTACAAGCTCACAAATATTAGCAGGAGCAAAATTAGCATCAGCTACCTTTCCGTCAATCTCTATAACCGATGCAGTTTTAATCATGGGAGTTATAGCGGTAGTGTATACTGTTATTGGTGGAATTAAAGCAGTAATTTATACTGATACCATTCAATGGATAATTTTAATGGTAGGATTGATTGGTATAGGAATTCCAATTGGTTTTATCGAAATTGGGGGTTGGACAGCTATCAAAGAAACTTTACCGGCAAGCTTTTTATCCTTATCAAACATAACATTTATTGATATGTTTAACTGGGTTATTACCATTGTACCCATTTGGTTTGTAGGAATGACCTTGTACCAACGAATTTATGCTTGTAAAGACGAAAAAACAGCCAAAAAAGCATGGAAAATAGCTGGGTTATTTGAATATCCAATTATGGCTTTTATGGGAGTAGCTTTAGGATTATTTTCTAGAGTTGCTTTTGAACAAGGAATGTTTTCGTCAATAGGATATGCGCCAGGTACAGAAATGGATGCAGAATTGGGATTGCCATTGCTATTAAGAAGTATTTTACCAATAGGGTTAATGGGGTTGATGATGTCAGCTTATTTTTCAGCAATTATGTCAACTGCAGATAGTTGTTTAATGGCGGCTTCAGGAAATTTAACAACGGATATTTTTGGGTATTTTAAGAAAAGTATCAGCATAAAAAAATCGCAAATTATTACATTTATAATTGGAGGCGTAGCTATACTGTTAGCAACAATGATGCAAAATGTATTAGAGTTGATGCTGTATTCATATGCCTTTATGGTATCTGGTTTGTTAGTACCTGTTTTAGGAACATTAATCTTAAAAAAGCCATCATCAACAGCTGCTTTTTATGCGATGATTTCGGGTGGACTTACTACTTTAATATTAATTATCTTAGAGGTGAAATTGCCATTCGGTTTAGATGCTAATTTCTTCGGAATTACATTGTCAGCTTTGGTATTCTCTATAATTCAATTTACTAGAAAAGAAAAGTAGTGGAAGCCTTACAAAAGAGTTTAGAAAAAGTTAGAAAAGAGTTACATCAATATCCAGAAATCTCTGGAGAAGAATATGAAACTCAAAAAAAGATAAAGGCATTTTTAACCAAAAATGCTTCATGCACAATTGTTGAAGTTGCTGAAACAGGATTAGTAGCTGTTTTTGAAGGAAAAGAAAAGGGGAAAACCATCATGTTACGTACTGATATTGATGCGTTACCTATTCAAGAAGTAAATACGTTTCAACATCAATCACAAAACAAAGGAATTTCTCACAAGTGTGGGCATGATGGACATACAACTATACTACTTGGTGTAGCAAATATGTTAACAAATCACCCAGTTGAGAAGGGAAAAGTATTGCTGCTTTTTCAACCTTCAGAGGAAAATGGAAAAGGAGCAGAAATGGTCTTAAATGACCCTTTTTTCAAAAATATAAACATAGATTTTGTTTTTGCCTTACATAATTTACCAGGTTTTACAAAAAATGAGATAGTGGTAAAAAGTGAAACTTTTACAAGTAATGTAAAAAGTGTAGCAATTCAATTTAATGGGAAAACAGCGCATGCTGCGGAACCCGAAAAAGGACAAAATCCTGCCAATGCGATTGCTACAATCTTAACCTTTGCTGAAAAAGAAAGTAAAAATGTGCCAAAATCGTCCGATTTTATTTTGATAACTCCTGTTTATGTAACTATGGGTGAAAAAGCCTATGGAATTTCAGCAGGGTATGGAGAAGTTCATTTTACGTTAAGAAGTTGGGACACGAAGCTAATTGAAGAAAAGAAAGAGAAGCTAGAGCAACTTCTAAATCAATTAGAATTAGAACATTCATTAAAAATTAAAATTTCTTGGTTTGAAGAGTTTTACTCAAATATAAATAATAAAGAAGCTGTTTCAATCATAAAAAAATCAGCAGAGAAGCAAAAGTTATCAATAAATGAAATTAAAACTCCGTTTAAATGGGGGGAAGATTTCGGGTTGTTTACTCAAAAATATAAAGGAGCCATGTTTGGATTAGGAGCAGGAAAAGACACACCAGCATTGCACAATCCAGATTATGATTTTCCAGACGATATAACTATGACAGGAGTTCAATTATTTTATAGCATAGCAAAGGAGGTATTAGACTCATGACACACACATCTTTTATAGAAATTTCCGAATCGGCAATTAAAAATAACATTGATTTTATTAAAAATCACCTAGGTAACGAAGTCACATTTTCTTCTGTAGTAAAAGGAAATGCCTACGGTCACGGAATTAGAATGTATTGCACTTTAGCATATAAATATGGAGTTCGACATTTTAGCGTCTCTGATGCTAATGAAGCTTATGAGGTAAAGAAAACATTGCCTCAAAAGGACGTAACCATAATGATTATGGGAATGATTCACAATAGTCAAATAGAATGGGCTGTTGAAAATAATATTGAGTTTTATGTTTTTGAAATAGATAGGTTACAAGTCGCTGTTGAAGCAGCAAGAAAACTTAAAATTCCAGCGAAAATTCATATAGAAATAGAAACAGGAATGAACCGTACAGGGTTTGTTTTAAAAGATATTGCTAAGGTTCTTACATATGTTCAAGAAAATTTAGAGTACCTTGTTGTAAAAGGGATTTGTTCTCATTTAGCCGGAGCAGAAAGTATTTCAAACTACAAAAGAATTACCGATCAACAAAAGAAGTTTAGAAAGGCGATAAACAAAATAAATCAGCATGAACTTTTAACTCCTGATTTTCATTTGGCAAGTTCTGCTGCGAGTATTCGGTATCCAAAAACTAGATTTGACTTGGTGAGAATAGGGATTTTACAGTTTGGTTTTTTCCCTACAAAAGAAATTCTAGTCCATTATTTAAATAAACATAGAATTTTTGAATCACCTCTACAGAGGGTTATCTCGTGGAAAACACAAGTAATGGATGTTAAAACCATAAAATCAGGTCAATTTGTAGGTTACGGAACCTCATTTTTTACCAACCATGAAATAAAAATAGCAATTGTACCAGTAGGATATTCATCAGGATATAGCAGATCGTTAAGTAACAGGGGAAAAGTTTTAATTAGAGGAAAAAGGCACAATATTATTGGAACTGTTAATATGAATATGATGGCAGTTGATGTAACTTATGCAGATAATGTTGAGAAAGGAGACGAAGTTGTGTTAATAGGAGATCAAGGAGATAGAGAAATTACAGTATCGTCATTTAACGATTACATACAGATAATCAATTACGAGTTACTAACTAAATTACCAGATAATTTACCAAGAATTATAACAAAATAATATGGCAGAATTAATAATACATTCTGAAAGAATAAAACAGAATATAAAAGATTTAAGCGACTTTTTTAAGTCAAATAATATAGAGTGGAGTTTAGTTACAAAGGTGTTTTCAGGAGACAAAACGTTTTTGAAAACGATCTTAACTAAAGATGTAATTAAGAACATAAACTCAGTAGGAGATTCAAGGTTGACAAGTTTACGAAACTTACGAGCTGTAAATCCAGATTTAAGAACCATTTATATAAAACCTCCTGCAGAAGTTTATGCAGATGAAGTAGTAGAATATGCAGATATTTCTTTGAACAGTTCATTGTCTACTATAGAAGCCTTAAATCAGGCCGCTAAAAAGCAAAATAAAGTTCATCAAATCATTATTATGATTGAATTAGGTGAGCTAAGAGAAGGTGTTAGAAGAGACGATATTATAGACTTTTATGAAAAGGTATTCAATCTATCGAATATTGATGTGATTGGTATTGGTTCAAACCTTGGATGTATGTATGGTGTTGAACCTACGTATGATAAATTGCTCCAGTTATCATTATATAAAGAACTAATTTCGGCAAAATTCAATAAAGAATTAAAATATGTTTCAGGAGGAACGTCTATCACTTTACCCTTAATAGAAAATAAGGTTGTTCCTAAAGAAATTAATCACTTTAGAATTGGGGAGGCAGCATTCTTTGGATTGAGTCCGTTGGAAAATAAGCAGTTTGAAAACTTACACACCGAAACATTCGAGTTTTATGCTAATATTATTGAGTTAAAAGAAAAAAAACTAGTGCCAGACGGTATTATTAACGATGCGAATATTGGACATACGACTGATTATGATGAGAATAATGTACAAGAAACATCGTATAAAGCAATTTTAGATGTTGGTTTGTTGGATGTAGATAAAGATGATATTGAAGCAGAAGATAAAGACATTTCTTTTGTTGGTATTACTTCTGATATGTTAGTAATTGATGTTGGAACTAATAAAGATAAATCAGGAAACGTAAAATATAAGGTAGGTGATAAAATTAAGTTTAAGCCTAGTTATATGGGAGTTGCGAGATTGTTAATCTCAAAATTTATAGATAAAGTTTATAAAAATGACATGTAAATGTCTGCTATTTTGTTGTTTTAAAAACTCAAGAGTTCGTAGCTCTTGAGTTTTTTTATGAAAAACGTTCAACATGAAAAGGAGTGAGATTCACACTTGTTTTTTTATGTGAAATAATTTCAGAAACTAATTTGCCTGTTGCAGGTCCTAAGCTCCATCCCATCATAGCATGACCAGCTGCTATTGTTACATTTTTAATTTTTGAAAGCCTACCAATGTATGGCAAACCATCAGGAGAACAAGGACGTAAACCGCTTTCAACATCCTTTCTTTCTTGTTGATTAATTTGTAGTCCGTTATAATAACTCTCAGCAGCATTCGCAATAGTATGAACTCTTTTAGAATTGATTTGATTGTTGATTCCAGCAATTTCCATAGTACCACCAAAACGCGTAAAACCATTCATAGGCGTTACAGCAACTTTAGCTTCTGTTAAAATTGCAGGAATATGAATACCCGTTTCTCTTTTTACATTAATTCGATAGCCTTTTCCTGCTTGTACAGGAATGGTTATCCCTAGTTTTTTAGCTAGTTTTTGAGTCCATGATCCTGTTGTAAGTACAAACTCATCAGCGGTAATGGTATTGTTTTTTGTGTTGATTGATTTTATTTCTCCTTCTGAAATTTGAAAATCTATGACTTCTTCGTTAGCTAAGAAAGTCACACCATTGTCCTCTAAATGAGATTTCATTTTTAGCATAAATTCATTCGGAGTCATATGTGCATCAGAATGATAATATACAGCGCCTTTAATGTTCAAGTCTACATTAGGTTCTAGTTTTTGAGTTTCTTCCTTTGTAAGATGTTCAACTTTTAATCCTTCTCTTATAGCAAGTTCCCCTACATTCCATTCTTCTTCACCCATTTTATCGGTTTTATAATACATCATTAACCCTTTGTGTTGGTAATGAAAATCGAAATCTTTTGAAGCCTTTAGTTCTTCATACAAATCTCTACTAAACAAATTGATGTTTTTAATAACAGGAATAGAGGTGGCTACTTTTTTAGGTGTTGCTGATTTTTTAAATAACCATGTCCACTGAAAAAAATCGTAGTCTAAACGAGGTTTGATTGAAAAAGGACTGGTTGAACTCAATATCCATTTAATACCTTTATTAATCATTCCTGGAGCTGCTAAAGAAATAATATGACTAGGAGTAATAATCCCAGCATTCACATATGATGCACCTGATGAAAAATCAGATTTATCTATAACAGTAACTTTGTACCCTTCTTTGTGTAAATAATATGCGGAACATAAACCGATGATTCCTCCGCCAATAATAACAACTTCTTTATTCATAAAAGATTTCTCGACTGCGCTCGAGATGACATATCGTTGCTTATAAATTATTAAATTACTTGAAAACCATGTGCGTATGGATCATCTTCATCATCAATAACAATGTTATTATATCCATACACTTTTGCCCATCCTTGAATACTTGGAATAATAGCTTGTTTACCATCTAAGGTAGTTTCTTTTTCAACACGACCTATAAACTTACTTCCAATAAAACTTTCGTGAATAAATTCTTCACCAAGTTTTAATTTTCCTTTAGCATATAGTTGCGCTAAACGAGCTGAGGTTCCTGTACCACATGGGCTTCTGTCAATAGCTTTATCACCATAAAAAACAGCATTTCTACCTGATGATGTTGGATCAATAGGATTACCTGTCCACAGCATATGCGTTACATCTCTGATAGTATCATTTTCAGGATGAATAAACATATTGGGGTATTTTTCATTGATTCGATCTCGTACAACTTGAGAGTATTGTGCAATTTTAGAAGCAGTGAAGTTATGTACTCCAGAGAAGTTTTTTTGAGGATCTACAATTGCATAATAGTTTCCTCCATAAGAAACATCAAAAGTGATTTCTCCTAGTTCAGGGCAATCCACAGTTAAACCTTCTGCAGCTAAATAGCTTTTTACATTGGTTAAACGAACCCAATCTATCTTTTTACCAGTTTGTTGGTATTCAATTTCAACCAAACCAGCGGGAGCTTCCATTTTAATTTTCCCAGGAACGTTAGGAGTAATTAATCCTTCCTCAATAGCAATAGTTATGGTTCCAATAGTTCCATGACCACACATGGGTAAACATCCAGAAGTTTCAATAAATAAAATAGCAAAATCATTTTCGGGATTATGAGGAGGGAATAAGATTGAACCACTCATCATATCATGTCCGCGAGGTTCAAACATTAAACCTTTTCGAATCCAATCGTATTCTTTTAAAAAATGCTGACGTTTTTCGCTCATATTGGCTCCAATTAAGTTAGGGCCACCACCTGCAACAACTCTTACAGGATTTCCACAAGTATGTGCATCTACGCAAAAAAAAGTTTTTCTCATGCTAAATTGAATCGCCAGCTTGTATTCTTTCGTAGAAAAAACCCTTCAAATTTTTCTATTTTAGGAAACACAAAGCTGGCTTTTTTTCAACTTCTTTAGCCAGTTCAAAAGTAAGTTTTTGAGTTCTGATATTTTCTAAAGAAATTATTAAAATTTTATTATATCACTTGTTCTTTTGTAAGTGTACCGTTAACAGAACGTAAAATTTGTATAGGGTTCTCGTTCTTTAATTCATCTGGTAATAAATTGTTGGGCCAATCTTGATAACTAAATGGTCGCACCCAACGTTTGATAGAGTTCACTCCAACAGCAGTAAATCGACTGTCTGTTGATGCAGGATAAGGGCCTCCATGAACCATTGACGGGCAAACTTCTACTCCAGTAGGAACACCGTTAAAAATAATTCTTCCAACCCTGTTTTGTAAAGCAGCAATTATAGTTGGATAGTTTGCTACTTCATTATCATCAGAAATAACAGTTCCAGTAAGTTGTCCTTCTAAATTTGAAATTATTTCTTCTAACTGTTTTTCGTCTTCACATTGAACTATCATAGAATATGGACCAAATACTTCTTGGTGTAAAGTTGGATTATCTAAAAATGTTTTCCCTTCAACTGTTGTGACTACTTGTGAAGCATAGTTAGGTTGTGTGTTTTCTTTATAATTAGCAATTACAGCTAAGCCTTCTTGAGCAATAGCTTTAGTTTTGTTATTCTCATATGCTCCAACAATGTTAGGATGTAGCATACAAGTTGGATTGATTTCCACAATTTTTTTAGCTAAAGAGCTAATAAAACTATCCAAAGCATAACTTTTTATTCCTAAAATTAACCCAGGATTTGTACAAAATTGCCCCGTACCCAACGTAATAGAGTTAGCGTAAGTTGTTGCTAAGTTTTCTGCTCTATTTTGTAATGCTTTTGGAAGCATAATAACTGGGTTAATACTTCCCATTTCAGCAAACACAGGAATTGGCTCTTCACGTTTTGCAGCTAAATCTAACAGAGCTCTACCACCACGAATACTACCTGTAAAGCCAACAGCTTTTACTTTTGGGTGAGCGACTAATTGCTGTCCTACTTCAATACCACTAGAGTTTATGTTAGAAAAAACACCATTGGGCATTTCTGTTTTTTCTGCGGCTTTAATAATAGCCGAAGCTATAAGTTCACCTGTACCTGCATGCATTGGGTGTGACTTAACTATTACAGGACAACCAGCAGCTAATGCAGCTGCGGTATCTCCACCTGCTGTAGAATAGGCAAGAGGGAAATTACTTGCACCAAACACAACCACAGGCCCCAAGGGAATGTTCATTTTGCGTAAATCTGATTTAGGACTTGGTTCTCTATCAGGAATTGCAGTATCAATAGTAGCCTCTATCCATGAGCCTTCTTCAACTAAATCAGCAAAAGAACGTAATTGAAATACAGTTCTTCCTCGCTCTCCTTTTGCACGTCCTTCTGGTAATCCTGATTCTGAACAATAAGTTTGTATCAATTCATTGTCTAAGGCTAAAATTTCATCAGCAATAGCATTTAAAAATTCAGCTTTTCTTTTACCAGAAAGAGTTCTATACTCTTTAAATGCCTTTGAAGCTAAATCGACCGCATTATTAATTTCTTCTTGAGTTGCTTCGGTAAAAATATGTTCATTTTCCTGATTTGATTCAGGGTTAAATGTTTTATACGTTTTATTTCCTGATGCAACTAATTGACTTCCTATGTAGTTCTTTCCTGTAATCATATTAGATAAATTAATGAGTAAATGATGAAGATTTAAATAGCTAACGATTTATAATCAGGTAATGTTGGTCTGTTTTTTAAACCTGTTTCTATTACGCTTAAAACGTGTTTACGCTCTTCACCAATTAAAGGTAGCCTTGGTGCTCGTACATTTTCAGTACCTATACCTGTAGCTACTTCTGCTAGTTTAATGTTTTGTACTAATTTAGGGTTTATATCTAATTCTAACAACGGTAAAAACCAGCGATAAATTTCTAAAGCTTCTTGTATGCGTCCTGCTTTTTGTAATTCGTAAATAGCAACAGTTTCTTTAGGAAAAGCACAAACTAAACCAGCAATCCATCCATCAGCTCCCATTAATAGGCTTTCTAAAGCTAAAGTGTCAACACCTGTCATTATTTTTAAACGATTTCCAAAACGGTTTTTAATTCTTGTTACGTTAGAAATATCTCGGGTAGATTCTTTTACAGCTTCAATATTATCACATTTTAATAATTCTTCAAACATATCTAGTGTAACTTCAATTTTATAGTCAACAGGATTGTTATACACCATAATTGGAAGTGATGTGTTTTTTGCTACTGCTTTGAAATATTCAACAGTTTCTCTATCACCAGATTTATACCGCATAGGAGGGAGCATCATTAACCCCTTGGCTCCGCCTTCTTCAGCCTTTTGGGCGGCTTCAATAGCTCCTTTAGTTGTTTGTTCTGCTATGTTTATTAATACAGGAACATGGTTGTTAACTAACTGAACCGTAGTTCTTGTTAGTGTTCTTTTTTCATCATCAGATAATGTACTAGCTTCTCCTAAAGTACCACCTAATACTATTCCATGTACACCAGCATTAAGTTGTGCTTTTATGTTCACTTCAAACATCTTTAAGTCTAAAGTATCATCATTTGTAAACTTTGTAGTTACTGCTGGCATTACACCCTTCCAATTTATACTCATTGTAATATTGTTTTTTTATTGCAAAGTTATAAGTAGAAAGAAGTGTCTTTTAACTTCAAATTATCTTATAATGATACTATATTAACCATTATAGTGGTTTAATTGTGTTAATTTAATAGTATTTGCATATTTTTAATGGTGAATAAGAAAATTATTAATGAAAGTTTTACCATTTAAAATACCCAAAACTCATAACATTGGATTAATTTATCAGGAAGATCATGAGCAATATTTTTATGATAAATTACATCAGCATGAAGAAATACAATTGTGTGTTATAGTTAAAGGAGAAGGGACTTTAATTGTAGGTGATACTATTAATAAATATGTGTCTGGAGATGTTTTAGTGATGGGAAGTAATTTACCACATGTTTTTAAAAGTGATGCTTCAAAAATAGAAGAGTCTTTTATGATTTCATTGTTTTTTACGAAAGATTCTTTTGGAAAGGATTTTTTTCAGTTAGATGATTTTATAGAGTTAATTCCTTTTTTTGAAAAATCGGTAACAGGATTTAAGCTTTTGACACACAAGGAAGAAGTAATCAATTTATTTTTGAGCCTACAAAAGGCTACCAATCTTGAACGTTTTATAGGTTTACTTCAAATTTTAAAAATAATTATTGATGCTGAAACCAAAGACTTAGCAAGCTTTATTTATCCTAAAAAATATACTGATAATGAAGGGAAACGCATGCGAGATATTATGGATTTTACCATAAATCATTTTAATAAAAATATCGATTTATACGAAATCTCTGAAAAAGCTAATATGACTCCTAATGCATTTTGTCGATATTTTAAGCAACGGACAAACAAAACCTATTTTACTTTTCTAAATGAATTGCGTATTGAAAATGCGTGTAAGTTATTAATATCTGAAAATAAATTAGCTATAAGTGAAATAGCTTACCAATGTGGATTTAATAATTTGTCCAACTTTAATAGAAAGTTTAAAGAAATAAAGACAATAAGCCCATCAAAATACAGAAAAACTTCGGGTTTTTAGTAGTTAGTTTGTTGTATATCATAGTAAGAAAACAAAATTTCATCAAATTTTAAAATACTGTTGATTATATTTGACAGCTATTTAATCCACTCAAAATTAATGAGAAAAAGAAATACCTATTCGTTATTTTTATTATTGTTCATCATAACAAAATTATCTGCACAAGAAACATTACCCATTTATGCAGATTATTTATCAGATAATGTGTATTTATTACATCCTGCAGCTGCAGGTATTGGCGATTGTGGTAAAATCCGATTAACAGCTCGCCAACAGTGGTTAGGTGTTGATGATGCTCCTTCGTTACAAACAGCAAGTTTCCATACTAAACTCGGAGAATATTCTAATACGGGTTTAGGTGTCATCCTTTTTAACGATAAAAATGGATATCATTCACAAAAAGGAATTCAAGGTACCTATGCCTATCATATAGATATGGGGAATGAAAATTTGTTTAATCAGTTATCATTTGGTTTATCGTTTTCTGTAGTTCAAAATGAAAGAGATCAACGAACTTTTATAAATGACCCTGCGGTTAATCAGGTAATTGAAAGTGATTTTTATTTTAATGCCGATTTTGGTATGGCATATCATAAAAATGGATTATCATCTTATTTTACCATAAAAAATATCTTTTTATCAGCAAAAAATAACTTGAATTCAAATTTTGAATCACCAAATCTTAGAAATTATATTTTAGGAGGAGGCTATTTCTTTGGAGATAGAGAAAAGCTACAATTTGAACCGTCTTTCATGTTTCAATATAAAGAGCAAACTCAAGAGAAAATAGGAGATATAAACTTTAAGGTATATAAAATTCTTGAGAACATGCAATTGTGGGCAGCGTTATCTTATAGAAGAAGTTTTGATAGTAGTATTTTTGGAAATTCTCAATACATAACACCTATTGCAGGTGTGAATTATAAAAACTGGATGTTTGCTTATACATATACGCAACAAACAGGAGATATAGTGTTTTCGAATGGAGGATTTCACCAGTTGTCTTTAGGAGTAAATCTTTTCTGTACAAAAAGAAGAGCGGCTGCTTGTCCTAATATCAACGGAAGTTTTACGTATTAAAAATCTAAATAGTCAATTTTACTGTTTTTGTAATCTTTAAGGATATTTTCTAAAACAGATTTGTCTTTATTAATGTAGAATATATTTGATGACTGATTAGTGCTATTATTTACAAGGTTTTGTAGAGAAAGTACATTTTTAACCTGTTTAGCTACAGCTTCACCAGAATCTATAATTTGGATACCATCACCAGTGATTTTTTGTATTTGAGGAAGTAAATAAGGGTAATGAGTACATCCTAAAACAATGTAGTCACATTTTTTTTCTAACATAGGATTAATGTACTTTTCTAGCAAAAAAGTCATTTCATCGGATTCCATTTTGCCATTTTCAATCAACTCAACTAAACCTTCACCAACTTGTTCTATAATAGTAATTTCATCGCTGATGTTAGAAGTGGTTTTCTCAAACAAAGCACTATTTAATGTTCCTTTTGTAGCTAATATACCTACAGTGCCTGTTTTTGTTTTTAAAGATGCAGGTTTAATGGCAGGTTCTATACCAATAAAAGGAATATCATAATTGGTTCTTAAATATTGAATAGCATTAGTTGTAGCAGTATTACAAGCGACCACAATAATTTTAGCTCCTTTGTTTATTAAGAATTCAGTGTTTTTAATGGATAAGTCAATGATTTCTTGTGTTGACTTTTGACCGTAAGGAGCATTCTTACTGTCAGAAAGGTATATAGTATTTTCATTCGGTAAGAGTTGATAAATCTCTTTCCAAATAGAAGTGCCTCCTATACCTGAGTCAAAAATACCAATAGGTTTTTGTGTGCTATTCATAGTATAACAAAAATAAAAATCCTGCTGTTTTCAGCAGGATTTTTTTATAAAATATATGTGGTTTCTTAAAAACCTAATTTAGCTTTTACCGCATCGTAAATGTCTTCTCCTTTTTCGTAAACGATTAAACCTTTACCTGGTGCAGCATCAAAAACATAAATAATTCCTTTTTCAGCAGCCACAGCTTTAATAGCATCTTCAGCTTTTTGTAAGATTGGAATAGTTTTTTCCTGGTATTTTTTTTGCATTTCTTGACCAGCTGCTTGTTCTGCTTGACTAATTTTTAGTCTGTCTTGTTGAACTTCAACAGCTCTCTTTTGATTTACTTCTTGTGTTTGACTTTTACCTTCAGCTTCATATTTCTTCATTTTAGCTTCTAGTTTTTTATACATAGCTTCAATGTCGTCACGGCATGTCTTGTTTAGCTTTTCCAACTCTGCCTTCATAGCTTTAGTTGCAGGCATTTCAGCTAATAATTTATCTGTATTAATATGTGCAGTTTTTTGTGCATTTGCCACACCACCTAATCCAATCGTAAAAATTGCAACTAATAATAACGTTTTTAAATGTTTCATCTTTGTTTTAATTTAATTAATGTTCTTTATTCTTGATTTATTTGTTTTCCTCTGCTTCTTGCTCCTTTTTCTTTTTTGCTTCTTCTTGAGCTTTCAATAATGCAGCTCTTTTTTCTTGTAATAATTTTCTCTTATCAGCCCTTTCTTTTAGACGTTGCTGTCTTTTTTCTTCTATTAGTTTAATTTTAGCTAGTCTATCTTCTTCTTTCTTTTTTCGTAAATCTTCTCGTTGTTGTAATCTTTCTTTTTGTTCATCACTTAAATTATCATTTTTAAGCAATTCTTTTTTAGCTTCAATTTTATCTTTTTTAGCTTGTCTTTTCTGATCAATACTAATCATTTGTACAACAAGGTCGCTAATATCGTGTTTTTTGTTGGAATACAACATAACCAATTCGCTTGATTTGTCGAAAACAAAATCATATTGTTTACGAGAAGCTATTGTTTGTACAGCATTATATACTTGATCTTGTACAGGCTTAACTAGTTGTTTTCTTAAGTTGTACATGTCTCCATTAGGGCCAAAATATAAAGATTCTAACCTTCGTAAAGACTCTTGTTTAATGGTTATATCTTCTTCACGCTCTTCTATCAATTCTTTTGTTAGAATTGCTTTTTCGTTAGAGAGATCTGTTTTTAAAACTTCAATGGCACGGGCTTCTTTATCTAACTTTGTTTTCCACTTTTCTACTTTAGCATCTAATGCATTTTGTGCGTCTAGATATTCTGGAATGTTCTGAAGAATATATTCCATGTCAATATATGCAATACGTTGATTTTTCTGGGCAACAGTTATACTTGCAATAAGTAAAAGAACGATTGATAAAATACTTTTTTTCATCTTGTATAATGTGTTTAGAAAAAACCGTGCCAAAACCTAGACACATTACAAATGTGCGGTTTTAGAACTGTCTTCCGATTATAAAATGCGTATCCCATCCTGCTTTTTTAGTTTGTCCAGGTAATGGGTCGAAACCATGAGCAAAATCGATACCTAATAGTCCGAAAGCAGGCATAAATATACGAACACCTACACCAGCAGAACGTTTTAATTTAAACGGATTAAAAGTACTAAAATTGTCATAAGAATTACCTGCTTCTAAAAAACCTAAAGTATAAATAGATGCCGAAGGTTTATCTGTAATAGAATAACGTAACTCTAATTGGAATTTGTTGTAAATTGAACCACCATCTAAAGAAGAAATACGGTTGTTTTCGTAACCTCTTAATCCAATAGTTTCACGTCCATCTAATTGACCTTGTGCAATACCATCACCTCCAACAAAATATCTTTCAACAGGAGTTAAACCCAATTTATCATTATACTTTCCTAAGTATCCCATTTCGAAGTTAGACATTAAAACTAGTTTGTTAGCTAAAGAAGTATACCATTTTCCTTTAGCAGAAATTTTGTAGTACTCTAACCATTTATATTTATCAGCTAGGTATGCTTGTCTTTGGTCTAATGTAGGGTTTTCTGGTTCAGTATAATCTTTTCCATTAACTAAAGAATAAGGAAAAGTAGCTTTAGCACGTAAAGTAAATTCAGAACCATAAGTTGGAAAAATTAAACTAGGACCAGCAGAGTTACGACTTAAGGCAACACTGTAGGCTAAGTTGTTTAAATCCCCTTCACTTAGTACATCATTTGAAGATCCTACACGATAACCATAATTTTGTAATTCAATTCTTTGGAAACTAATGTTTTGAGAAAGAGAGAAGTAGTCATCGGGCCACTTTAAGCGTTTTCCTAAACCAATAGAAGCCCCAATAATACTTAAACTTTCATCTTTATTTACATCATACGTAGTATAATCAAAGCGATATTGGTTTGATAAATATACAGAGAATGATAATGATTGAGGTGTTTTACCTCCTAACCAAGGCTCTGTAAAAGAGAAGCTATAGGTATTGTATGTTCTACTAGCTTGTAAACGTAGAGATAAACTTTGTCCATCTCCCATAGGTAAAGGTTTGTAAGCTTCTTTATTAAAGATATTTCTAAAAGAAAAGTTGTTAAAAGAAAGACCTAAAGTACCGATGAATGAACCTCCACCATATCCACCTTGAAGCTCAATTTGACTTCCTCCTTTTTCAACTACAGAGAATTCGATATCAGCTGTTTTATTTTGGTAATCAGGTTTTACATCAGGACTTACGTTGGTGTCGAAGAATCCTAACTGTCCTATTTCTCGAATAGAACGGATAATGTTTTCACGACTAAATAAATCTCCTGGTTTTACACGTAATTCTCTGAAAATTACATGATCATTTGTTTTTTCATTACCTGTTACAGTTACTCTTTTAATTGTAGCTGGATCATCTTCTCTAATACGAACTTCAACAGTAATTGAATCATTTTTAACTTTGGTTTCAATGGCGTTTATTTGGGAAAATAAATATCCATTGTTGTGGTATAAGGTTTGAATATCTTGAGAATTGGGAGTGCCGTCACCAGAAATTCGTTCTTTCAATACTTTTCCATTGTATATATCTCCTTTTTCAATTCGTAGTAAACGACTTAATTGTTCGTCAGTATATTTTTTGTTTCCTATGAAAAGAATTTCGTCAAATCTATATTGACGACCTTCTTCTAAATCAATATCAATATTAATTGTGTTATCATCATTCCATATAACTTTGTCTGATAAGATACGAGCGTCTCGATACCCATTCTCGCTATATTTTTCAAGGATACTCTCTAGGTCTGCTTTATAATCGTCTAGTATATATTTGGATGCTTTCCAAAAACGTCCTAAAAGTTTACGTTTAGTGTTTTTCATCGCTTTACGTAATGCAGCGTCAGACATTGCCTTATTTCCAGAAAAATTGATGTTTTTAATCTTTATTCGGTCTCCTTTGTCAATAAAAACAGACATACTAACAGTGTTTACATCAGAAGTATCTCTTTTAGTATCTAGAGAAACTTTTGTTTTCAGGAAACCTTTGTCTGTATACTTTTTCTTAATGAAATTTCGAGTAGTTACAATAAGGTTGTCGGTAACCATTGTACCTTTTTTTAATTCAGTTTCTTTTTTTATCTCTTTAACTTGTGCTTTTTTTACACCAGTAATCGTGATATCGGTTAATTGAGGTAATTCTGTTACATCGAATTGAAGATAAACCGTCTCACCATCACGTTTAGATAAGTAGACATCTACTTCACTAAATTGTTTACTTTCATATAGCTTTTTGATAGCACTAGTAAGTTTATCTCCTGGTAGTTTGATGGTTTGACCTTCGTTTAAACCTGTATAGATTCTTACAGTTTGCTCGCTGAATTTTTGTAAACCAGTTACAGTTATGCCTCCCAAAAAATACTCTTTTCCTTTTTCATAGGAAACAATATTAGTAGCAGTGCTATCTTTAGGAGTTATGTCTTGTGCTTGAGTACTCACCGTTAAAAAGGTGATAAAAAATACTAGTAAATACGAATATTTATTCATTGGTTTCAATCTGTTCACTGGTTTTTCCGAATCTTCTTTCTCTGTTTTGATAATCAAGTATAGCGTCGTAAAGGTGCTCTTTTCTATAATCAGGCCATAGCACATCAGTAAAATGTAATTCGGCATATGCTATTTGCCAAAGTAAATAATTACTGATTCTTTGTTCCCCACTTGTACGTATCATTAAATCAACATCGGGCAAATTAAACGTATATAAATGATTATTTATAATTTTATCGTTAATTTTTTCGATTTCTATCTCGTTATTAACAACTTTTTTGGTTATGTTTTTGATTGCGTTAACAATTTCTTCCCTCGATCCATAGCTTAAAGCAAAGGTTAATGTAATTTTAGTATTGTTTTTTGTTGAATCGATAACATTAGCTAATACTTTTTGAGCATTTTTAGGTAAGCTAGTTAAATTACCAATAGCATTTATTTTTACGTTTTTACGTTGAAACTCAGGAAGCTCTTTTTTTAAGGTAGTAACTAACAAGCTCATTAAAGCATCGACTTCTAATTTTGGACGATTCCAATTTTCAGTAGAAAAAGCATAAAGAGTTAAGTATTTCACTCCTAGTTCTGAAGCTGTATCTGCAGTTTCTCTAATGGCTGTTAATGCGTTTCGATGACCAAAAACACGTTGCATTCCTTTACTTTTAGCCCATCTACCATTACCATCCATAATAATAGCAATGTGGTTTGGTATGTTTTGTAAATCAATGCGCTGTAGTTTTTCTTTCATAGTTATTCCGCTATTCCACCGAAACAAGGTGGTCTTCCGAAGGTGTAAACAATAGAAATTCCTGAAAAAGTATACCAGTCATTTCCATTACCTCCAAAATCTAATGAGTTTATTTTATCTGTTGTGTAATCTAAGTCATCTTCAAATGTAAAACGTATACCCGCTTCAAAAGCAATAGCAAAGTTGTCTGCTAATCGTCCTTTTAAACCGATACCTAAAGGTAAAGTATACGAGAATTTATTTTTTAAAGAAATAGTGTTGTTTGAGGTTTGAGAACCTGGACTTTTATAGTTAAAAGCGGCGATCTCGGCCAAAATATAAGGGGTAAAAGTGGTTCTGTAATCACTAATATTGTAATCGAAAAAGTTAAATTCTACACCAGCAGCAAATTCATGTACGTTATTAGAAAAGCTGAAGCCTCTGTTTTGACGATAAGGATTGCTAGCATCGGCATCATCTCCAGAAACAGGGATGTAAGTGTAGGTGCCCCTTAATGCAATTCGAGGGTTTAAATTGTACTTATAAATAAGACCACCAGCGAATTTATTCGGGTGTATGTAGTTTGTGCTTCCTATATCTCCCACATAATTAGAACCACCGGCAAATATTCCGATTTCATGAATTTGTGATTGTAAAGGTGCAACTAAACAAACAAATAATATTGATAAAATAAGTCCTCTCATTGTAAAATAGCGTGCAAATATAGGGAATTGAATTTGCTTTAAAAAGTTAATAATCCGTCTTTTTGATTAACTTTTTTTTTGTGAATTTATTGTAATTGTATAAGTTATAAGCCTTCATTTCTTGTGTCTTCCCCCCATAAAAGTTTTCCACGTAAGGTTTTTAAATGGGATTGATTTTTAGGTAAAATACTTTTTATGGTAAAAGAAGCCTTTTTAATTTTGATCTTAGTTTCTTGTGAAACCGTTGCGATACGGGAGTCTAATGAGACTAAAAAATCTTTTTCACGGGCGCTTACTTCAAGGTGTATTTCTGTGTCATCAGGAATAACCATCGGTCGAGCATTCAAGTTATGTGGAGCTATAGGAGTAATGACAAAACTTTTTGAGTTTGGTAAAATTACCGGACCATCGCAACTTAATGAATATCCTGTTGAGCCAGTTGGAGTTGCTATAATTAAACCATCTGCCCAATAATTGGTTAAATATTCTTGGTTTAAGAATGTTTTAATTCCTATCATCGAAGTAGTGTTTCTTCTTGCTATCGTTACTTCGTTTAATGCAAAGTTGAGTTCATTAAAATCTTCTGTAGCAGGAGATGTTTCTATTTGTAATAATGAACGTTCTTGAAGTGTGTATTCTTTTTTTAGTACTAAATCAATAGCCTCTTCAATTTGATCTTTTTGAATGGTTGCAAGGAAACCTAAGCGTCCAGTGTTAATCCCCATGATAGGTATATTCAAATCACGTATGTAGGTAACGGCTCTCAAAATAGTACCATCTCCTCCAATAGTGAACATTACATCAAAGGTGTTTGATAAATCATTAAAATGTGAGTAGGTAGGGTACTTTTTGTTTAGTGAGTCGTTTTCAATAAATAAATCGTAAAACTGTTGCTCAAAAAAGGCAACGATGTTGTGTTTTTCTAAAACATCTAAAAGAATTTTAACTTCTTTTTCTGCTAGTGTAGTATAAGCTTGTCCGTAAATAGCTACTTTTTTCACTTGTAAAAATATTTATTTAGAAATTACATGTCTAGATATTTCCTTAAATAGGCAGCTCTGTCTTTAAGTTCTTCTAGATAAAAGTCGTCTTCATGTTGCGTGATAACGTTATAGTCGTATCGGCGAAATGTTTGAATAATTTCATTTATTTCTTCAGAAACAATTCTAAGGGTCACTTCAATGTTGTCTATGTTTTCAGAAGAAATATATGCTCCTAAAAGTTTTCCGTTGTTAGTTTCTACAATTTGAGTTATTTGACTCATAGAGTAGTCACTCTTAGGTTTGTCTATTATCAGAGTTTGACTTTCGTTATGTATAAATGGGCTGTTGGCAAAAGCATCTAAAATGTCACTTAGTTCATAATAGCCAACATAGTTCAAGTTTTTATCTAAAACGGGGATTAAATTAGAGTCGTTATCCGCAAACAATGAGATTAAATCAAGTAAAGTCGCTTTTTCATTTGTATAAAAGTGATCAAACATATAGGTGTACTCATTAAGCGTGCGGTTTTTATTTTCAATAGTTTGAATGTCACTTTCAGGCAAGCAGCCAATCAACTTACCGTCTTCAACTACTGGAATATGCGTTATAGGTAAGTCTTTACACACTTGTTGAGCACTTTTTACAGAGCTGTTTAATGTGAGTGCTTTAATCTCTTTTAGTATAAAATCATTGATTTTCATTACTACGAATATAGTTTAAAATGTTGGAATGCGTTACCTTTGTGGTCTAATTTTACAACATGACAAAATTAAGTGTTAATATTAATAAAATAGCTACACTTCGTAATTCTAGAGGAGGAAATGTGCCAGATTTATTGAAAGTAGCAACCGATATTCAGGAGTTCGGAGCTGAAGGAATTACCATTCATCCAAGACCTGATGAACGTCATATTCGTTATCAAGATGCCTACGATTTAAAACCGTTGGTTACTACGGAATATAATATCGAAGGAAATCCTATTGATAAGTTTACACAAATGGTGTTAGAAATAAAACCAACGCAAGTAACTTTAGTTCCAGATAGTGTAGACCAACTTACATCAAATGCAGGATGGGACACGATAGCGCATCAATCTTATTTACAAGAAGTAATTGCTGAGTTTAAAAACGCTGGAATCCGCACATCTATTTTTATTGATACAGATTTAAAATTGATTGAAGCTGCAGCGAAAACAGGAACCGACAGAATTGAGTTGTATACTGAAGAGTTTGCTGTTCAATATGAAAAAGGGAACACCAACGGAGTGAAACCATATACAGAAGCAGCAATTTTAGCACATGAATTAGGTTTAGGTGTAAATGCAGGACACGATTTGAGTTTAGGTAATATCCAGTTTTTTAAGCAAAATATTCCTCATTTAGCAGAAGTATCAATCGGACATGCTTTAATTTCTGAAAGTTTGTATTTAGGTTTACAAAATGTTGTAAACATGTATTTACATCGTTTGCAATAACTATGGAGGTATTACATTCTAAAATAATAGGAGAAGGAAAACCGTTGCTGATTTTACATGGGTACTTTGGTATGGGAGATAACTGGAAATCGCATGCTAATAAGTTTGCTGAAGACGGTTATGAAGTGCATTTGATAGACCAAAGAAACCACGGACGTAGTTTTCAAACAGAAGCTTTTGATTATGAGTTGATGGTAGGTGATTTGTATAATTACATTCAGCATCATACTTTAGAAAAAGTAGATTTGTTAGGGCATTCTATGGGAGGAAAAACAGTAATGTTATTTGCTACGGAATATCCTGAGTTGGTAAACAAATTAATTGTTGCCGATATTTCTCCAAGAATGTATCCGCCACATCACCACGATATTTTAGCTGCATTAAACTCGATAGATTTTAACGTGCAAAATTCCCGAACGCTAGTTGATGAAAAATTAGCAGAATTGATTCCAGAAGTTGGAATTCGTCAGTTTTTGTTGAAAAACGTTTACAGAAAAACAAAAGATGAATTGGCTTTTCGTTTCAACTTAAAATCATTGACAGAGAATAATAATGAAGTAGGTGTAGCTTTACCTTCATTTACAATTTTTGAAGGTGAAACGCTGTTTTTAAGAGGAGCAAACTCAGGGTATATCTCAAAAGAAGATGAGCCTTTGATACAAGCACATTTTCCAAATTCAGAAATTAAAACAATAGCTAATGCAGGACATTGGCTACATGCTGAAAATCCAACAGATTTTTATAAAAAAGCTATTCAGTTTCTGGTTAAATAATTATTGTTCAGTTAGGTTTTCTAAAGCGTAGTACAACCTGTTTTGTGCATTGTCTTGCGATCCAAAAATAGATCGATATACTTCACCTTTTGGGGTTAACAATATCCACTGTGGCGTTCCTTCCGAATTGAAGAAATCGTACATTTTGTGGTCTTTATCAATGTAAATTGGGAATGGAAGCTCGTTGATGGTAAAAATGCTTAAAATATCTTCCTTAGAAACATCGTTGCTTGTAAAATTACTATGGATGCCTATAATTTCAATATCCTTGTAATCTTGCTTAAATTGATAAGCAAGTGGTATAGCTCTACCCGTACATCCTAAACAAGCATTGTTGTAAAACAAAAGAAGGAGAGGTTTATTTGAGTATTTCTTTAATAAATTAACTTCGTTGTTTTCGAAATCAGTAACTTTTATAGAGGTGACAATGTTGCTAGTATTCATGTGGTATGAGGTTTTAGCAAAAATATTTAAAAAAGAGATAAGTTCTAAAACGACTACAAGCTAAAAAATATAGCTTGTAGTGCAATTATTGTAAGTTTTTACCTAAGGTATGCACTTTCTCTAACCACTTGTTTCGTTGTTCAGGGCTTGAATTTTTAATTGTTGATAAGAAAGTAGTTTTAACAGGTTTAATGCCACAGAACTCTAGTGTTCCCTTTTTAAACTGTCTAATAGCAGGTCTTTTCATAAAAAGAAAATCATACCAACCAGGGGTGTCCGAAGTTATAATAAGTCGAGAAGTTTTACCTTTTAAAAGCTTTTCAGGAAAAGGTTTCCCTTCAACAGGTTGAAAAGTAATTCCGGGTAAAAAGGCTCTATCAATAAAACCTTTCATTATTGCAGGGTAGCCTGCCCACCAAATAGGAAAAACCCAAACAATATGATCAGCTTTTTTAATTTTAGCCAAAGAGGCTACTAAATCTGGTTCAAGTTCAGTTCTTTTTCGGTAACCAAATTTAAGGTTCGGATTGAAGTTTAAGTCGGTGATAGTTATTTCTTCGATTTTAGCGTCAGTTTCCAAAGCGCCTTTTTTGTAGGAGGTAGCTAAGGCGTGATTAAAACTATTTTTATCAGGATGTCCGTTTATTAATAAAATATGCTTCATACTATAGTTAAGATTATGAAGCAAAGTACGGTTGGTTTTACAAGCTTAAAAAGGACAATTGTCTAATAAAAAACTGATTTTCTAATTCGACTCAAATGTCGTTGTGTTATGCCTAAATATGAAGCTAGGTACTGTAGTGGGATAGTTTTTAAGTAGTTTGGGTGCGTTTCTAACAGTTTTTTATAACGGTTTTCAGCGCTTTCATTTTGTAAAACAAAAATTCTGTTTTCGAGATTTATATATTCTTGTTCTGCAAATATTTTAAAAAGACGTAACCAATTGGTGCTTGAGTTTTCTAATGCTACAAATTGTTCTTTGGTAATGCTATATAGCTCAGCATCGGTTAATGCTTGAATGTTTTCGTTAGTTTTTGTTTGAGAAATAAAAGACGAGTAAGCAGTAACAAAAGAGTTCTCTGATAGTAAACAATACGTAGCTTCTTTTTCGTCTGAGGAATGATAAAATGACCTAAAAATTCCTGAAGTAATAAAAGCTACTTCTTTGCAAGTGTTTCCTTCTTGAATAAAAAAATCACCTTTGTTAAGTTTTTTATAGCTGACTAAACTTATAAAGTTGTCTATTTCTTCTTCAGTAAGAATGTTGTAAGAAGCTAAGTGTTTTTTGAGCAAAATTAATAAGTTTAATTAGTTAAAAATTTTGTTGTGTATTCAGTTACAAAGTTTCTAATAAATGATTGGATAAAATTTTCGTTACTGTCATTTTTTTTAAGTTCTTTATAGAGTTTTTTATAGTTGTCAGTTTTCTTAAATTCATTGAATTGGCGTTTCTTAAATCGAATAAATTCTTTATGCTTATATTTTCTTATCTCATTTAATTTTCCTTTTTCAATTTCAAGGAGTAAATATTTGCTGAAGGTAGAAGCGTACCCCATATGTACATAATCCACTATTTTCCCATGAGGTAGTATTAGAATTCCTGTATACCAATCGATTTTAACTTTTTCTTTTTTAGGAAAAACTTGATTGAAAACAGAAGTCCATTTGTATGGGTAACTTTTTTTTGAATTTTTATCAGGAACTTCAATTTTTATATCTGTTACATATAGATGGTTGTCTAAAACTTTAAAGCAAGCAACATATCCACGCCATAAAGCAGTTGAGGTTGTTCCTCCCTTTGGACGTTTGTCAGGAAACTTGTCAAAATATGGCTCAAGCGGGTTTGAGTTCAGGTTGTATGTAACTCCTTTAAGTTCAATTTGGTCAGGGATTTGAGCTGTGAAAGCATTCTCTGCTTTGAGAGGTGTAAGATTGAGGATTAAAAATGTAATTAAAAGTGTCTTTTTCATAGCAAAAATTAAATTAGTAAAAGTAGTAGCTACTTTAATAAAAATTTGGTTAACGAATTTAAAGTAAATCTCTCAAAAATTAAAACAAAGTTTTTAAACCTGCCAAAACAGCAGGTTTCTGTTTTTGGTATGGTTGTGGTAAAGTATATGTAGTGTTATGAATTAATAGTTTCAGTGAAAATGAGTAAATTTATAATTCATAACCAATTAAATAAAAAAGAAAAATGAAAACGTTTTTAAAAGTATTGTTAACAGCATTAGTGGTAATTGTATTGGCAAATATTTTACCAGGAGTAACCGTGGCAAGTTATACAACTGCAGTAATTGTGGCTGTAGTTATAGCCTTGTTAAACTTATTTGTGCGTCCGTTATTAGTGTTTTTTACACTACCAGCAACCATCGTTACACTAGGGTTATTCTTGTTTGTAATTAATGCAGTAATTATATTATTGGCAGATAAATTAGTGTCAGGATTTGCAGTTAGCGGATTTTTTACAGCGCTCTTGTTCAGTGTATTGCTGTCAATTTTCAGATCATTAATGTTTTCACTATTAAAAGAAGGAGACGAATAAGTAACCTAAAACATTAAAAACTAGAAAATAAGGGAGGTAAAAAAGATAATATTCTTATAACTAAAAGTCTTGGTTATCAATAAATAAAGTAGTAATTTTGCACCCGATTTTTTAAGAAACAGATTTTTAAGATGAATATAACAAAAGAAAACGTAGATGCATTAAATGCAGTTGTAAAAGTTGATATTGTTGCAGAAGATTATCAAGATAAAGTAACAAAAGTATTAAACGATTACCGTAAAACAGCTAACATTCCTGGTTTTAGAAAAGGTCACGTACCAATGGGAATGGTTAAGAAGCAATACGGAAAATCAGTAATGATTGATGAGGTAAACAAGCTTTTACAAGAGTCGTTAAACAAATTCTTAGTTGAGGAGAAGTTAGATATCTTAGGTAATCCATTACCAAGAGTTCAAGAAGATTTCAATTGGGATGCTGATAAATTCTCTTTTGAGTTTGAATTAGGATTAGCTCCTGAGTTCGACGTAAACTTACAACCAAAAAACAAAGTAACTCAATATAACATTGTTGCTACAGACGAGTTGATTGAGAAAGAAGTTGAAAATATTCAATCTCGTTACGGTAAAATGTCTGCAAAAGACGAAGTTACTGAAGAAACTAACGTAACTGGTACTTTCGTAAACGAAGAGAAAGAAATCAACAAAAAATCTACAATTTCTGTAAAAGATATTAAAGGAAAAACAAACTTAAAAAAGTTTGTAGGTGCTAAGGTAGGAGATGTTTTAGAATTAAAAACTAAAAACTTATTTGAAGACGAGCATAAGTTACAAGGAGCTTTAGGTGTATCTCACGACGAGGTTCACGATTTAGACATTCCTGTAACATTTACTATTGAAGAAATTACTGAGATAGAACCAGCAGAATTAGATCAAGAGTTATTTGATAAGTTATTTGCTGATGGGAGTGTGAAAACTGTAACTGAATTAAAAGAAAAAATTAAAGAAGACGCAGAAAAGCAATTCCAACAACAAGCAGATCAACAATTGTTAAACGCAATTACTGAGAACTTAGTTGATAACACAAAGTTTGATTTACCAGTTGAATTCTTACAAAAGTGGTTACAAACTGCAGGAGAAAAAGAATTAACTGCTGAACAAGCTGTTGAAGAATACAACAAGTCTGAAAAAGGATTACGTTACCAATTAATCGAAGGGAAGATTATGAAGGATAACGACATCAAATTAGACTATGCAGAGTTAGTAGACTATGCAAAAGGATTTATTAGAGCTCAAATGGCTCAATTTGGAAACATGAATCCAGAAGAAAAAGAATTAGAAGATATCGCAGGAAGAATCTTACAAAATCAAGACGAAGCACGTCGTTTACAAGAGCAATTAATTTCTCAAAAATTATTAGCTTTTTATAAAGAAAACATGAGCTTTGATACTAAAGAAGTTTCTTACGAAGATTTCATTAAAGAAGTATACAAGTAACAGTTAACAACTGATGTTATAAATAAAAACCTGAATGTACATTCAGGTTTTTTTAGCCATTAACTGTAACAAAATACTAACGAAATAGTTCTTATATTTACATCTTTATAACCCAAAAACATTTTAAAAATGGATTACGGAAAAGAGTTCGAAAAATACGCAACAAAGCACCACGGAATAAATAGCAACTACTACGGAAAAATTACAAGTAGTTTAACACCATATATTATGGAAGAGCGCCAGATGAATATTACTCAAATGGATGTTTTTTCTCGTTTAATGATGGATAGAATTATCTTTTTAGGTACTGGAATTAACGACCAAGTAGCTAATATAATTCAAGCACAGTTGTTATTCTTAGAAAGTGTAGATGCTAATAAAGATATTTCAATTTATATTAACTCTCCAGGTGGTGGAGTGTATGCTGGTTTAGGTATTTATGATACCATGCAATTTATTAAACCAGATGTAGCAACTATTTGTACTGGTATGGCAGCTTCTATGGGTGCAGTATTAATGTGTGCAGGAGAAAAAGGAAAGCGTTCAGCGTTACCACATTCTCGTATCATGATTCACCAACCGTTAGGAGGTGCTCAAGGACAAGCATCTGATATCGAAATTACAGCTCGTGAAATTTTAAAATTAAAAGATGAGTTGTATGAAATTATCGCAAAACACTCAGGTCAAACTGTAGAAAAAGTAAACCAAGATTCTGATAGAGATTATTGGATGAAAGCCGATGAAGCGAAAGCTTACGGAATGGTTGACGAAATTTTAACTAGAAAATAAATTAACAACTAATAGCCTTTGGCTATTAGTAATAAGCTGATAAGATGTCGAAAGAAGAAAATTTACAATGTTCCTTTTGTGGTCGTAAAAAACCTGAAACCGATTTATTAATTGCAGGTTTAGACGCTCATATATGTGATAAATGTATTGAGCAAGCTCATGGAATTGTAGAGGAGGAAATAGCAGAACTTAAAACAAGTGATTTATCAAAAGACCTAACTTTAAAAAAGCCGAAAGAAATTAAAGCTTTTTTAGATGAGTATATCATTGGTCAAGATGAAACCAAAAAAGCAATGTCTGTAGCGGTATACAATCACTACAAAAGGTTATTGCAAACTAGAGGAGATGAAGACGAAGTAGAAATTGAAAAGTCTAACATTGTTTTAGTTGGTGAAACAGGTACAGGTAAAACATTAGTAGCGCGTACTATTGCAAAAATGTTAAACGTGCCGTTTTCTATTGTAGATGCTACTGTTTTAACCCAAGCAGGTTATGTAGGAGAAGATGTTGAGAGCATCCTTAGTCGTTTGTTACAAGCAGCTGATTATGACGTTGAAAAAGCAGAAAGAGGTATTGTATTTATTGATGAAATAGATAAGATTGCTCGTAAAGGTGATAATCCGTCTATTACACGTGATGTTTCTGGTGAAGGAGTGCAACAAGCATTGTTAAAACTATTGGAAGGAGCAGTGGTAAACGTAGCTCCTAAAGGAGGAAGAAAGCACCCAGAACAAAAGTTTATCGAAGTAAATACCAAAGATATTTTATTCATCGCTGGAGGAGCTTTTTCTGGAATTGATAGAATTATTAGCAAGCGTTTAAACATGCAAGCTGTAGGATATAGCGCTTCGGTTGAAGAGGATAAAATAGATCAAGATAACTTGTTGCAATACATTACACCATTAGATTTAAAATCTTTCGGATTAATACCAGAAATTATTGGTCGTTTACCGGTGTTGAGTTATATGAATCCGCTAGATGCAGAAACATTACGAGCTATTTTAACAGAACCTAAAAATTCAATAGTAAAGCAATACACTAAATTGTTTGCTATGGACGAGGTTGAGTTTTCTATGACTGAAGAAGCGTTACAATTTATTGTAAATAAAGCAGTAGAATACAAGTTAGGAGCTCGTGGTTTACGTTCTTTATGTGAAGCAATTTTAACTGATGCAATGTTCGAAATACCAAGTTCTGACGAAAAAGAATTTAGTGTAACCAAAGAATATGCAGAGGCGAAATTAACTAAATCAGCATTGAAAAAATTAAAAGCAGCTTCATAAGCTAAAAAGATATAAATGAAAAAGCCATCAAATTCTTGATGGCTTTTTTTATGCTTTTTAATAAATGCAACTATTCTGTTTTGTGAAGTTTACTATGTTGTTGTATCCATTCGGTAATTTCTTCACCTTTAATGTCATATTTGTACATCAAATCTTCTTTAACCTTTTTAAGATGCGCTTTGTCTAACACATTTTTTTCATACTCTGAAACCACCAATTGTATAAAGCTTTCTGCGTATTTTTTTACAGGTTTTTCAATAGTTTTAGGCTTTTCTTCAACTTTTTCAGTGTTTTTTTTCTGTTCTATAACCATAGTATCTACTACTTTACCACTGCTAGTTGTATAGGTAGTTTTTTCGTCTTTATACCAACCTGCAGGAATGTTAGCTAATTGAGCCTCACTAACAACAATGGTTTTAATATTGTTACCACTAACATCCATGTTTATAAGGTTAGGACAGTTAGATACGTCTAACGTAGTTAATTTGTTATAACTAGCGTATAAGCTTTCAAGATTAGAATTTTCGCCAAGAATTAAAGAACTCATGTTGTTGCTATCACAACTAATATAAGTTAAGTTAGGGTTCTTACTAACATCTAAACGCTCAATTTTATTTTGAGTACAGTTTAAAAAACTTATAGAAGAGCTTTGAGATAAGTCTATCTTAGTAATCTCATTATCGTAACAATCCAAACGTTTTAAGTTAGGAAAGCTCTCTAAACCGGTTAAATTTTTAATTTTAGAATATACATTAGGTAAATCTTTATTTGTAACAGGATTGTCAATGTTTAAGTTAGTAACATATTCAGCATCACTAATGGTAATACTTCCGTTTAAACCGTTAGAGTCAATTTTTAAATCAACCAAACATTCTTCTAAACCGATATCTGGAATTCGAATAGTTTCTTGAGAAAATGTATTGTAAGATAAAAGTAATGCTAAACTAAAGGGGATAATTGTTTTCATTAATAAGGGGGAATTTTTTGTCAAAATTATATATTTATATGTTTTTAGCAAATTTAATTTAAGAAGAGTTGTCTTATCTATATATTTGTTAGCTCTATTTTATAGTGTATGATTACCCAACAAACCATTGATAAAGTTTTTGAAACCGCCCGAGTAGAAGAGGTGATAGGAGAGTTTGTGCAGTTAAAAAAAGCGGGAAGTAGCTTTAAAGGATTAAGTCCGTTTACTGATGAACGCACCCCATCTTTTATGGTGTCGCCTGTAAAACAAATTTGGAAAGATTTTAGTACAGGTAAAGGAGGAAATGCGATTTCTTTTTTAATGGAGCACGAACATTATACATATCCTGAAGCTATACGTTGGTTGGCTGAAAAGTACAATATTGAAATTGAAGAAACTGAACAGTCTGATGAACAAAAACAGCAGGTAAATGAACGTGAAAGTATGTTTTTGGTATCAAAATTTGCCAAAGATTATTTTCATGATGTGTTAATGAACACACAAAATGGTAGAGCCATCGGTTTGTCATATTTTAAAGAAAGAGGATTTAGAGAAGACACCATAGAAAAATTTGATTTAGGATATTGTAAAGATGAATGGGATAACTTTACAAAAGCAGCTCTAGATAAAGGTTTCGATTTAAAATATTTAAAATCTACAGGATTAACTATTGTTAAAGAAGGTGGAGCTGAGGATAGAAAATTCGACCGTTTTAAAGGACGTGTGATGTTTCCTATTCATAGTATGTCGGGACGAATTTTAGGTTTTGGAGGACGTATTCTTACCAATGATAAAAAAGCAGCAAAATACCTGAATTCGCCAGAAAGTGAAATTTATCATAAGAGTAAAATTTTATACGGATTATATCAGGCTAAGAAAGAAATAGCTAAAGAAGATAATTGCTTTTTAGTAGAAGGATATACCGATGTAATTTCATTTCATCAATCAGGAATTGAAAATGTGGTAGCTTCATCGGGTACAGCATTAACTCCCGATCAAATTCGATTGGTAAACCGATTAACTAAAAATATTACGGTGCTTTTTGATGGAGATGCAGCAGGAATTAGAGCATCACTTCGTGGAATTGATTTAATTCTTGAACAAGGAATGAATGTGAAAGTGGTTGCTTTTCCGGAAGGCGAAGACCCAGATAGCTTTGCAAAAGCACATTCTAATGCCGATTTAAAACAGTATTTAGCTGAAAAAGCTCAAGATTTTATAGAGTTTAAAGTTTCTTTATTAATGAAAGAAGCGGCGAATGATCCTGTGAAAAAAGCAGGTTTAATTCGCGATATTGTAACAAGCATCTCTAAAATTCCTGATGGAATTCAACGAGAGGTTTATGTACAAGAGTGTGCTCGTATTATGGATATTTCTGAGCAGGTTTTATTTAGTGAATTGGCTCAATTATTAAAAAAAGGAGCTGTAGCTGCTCAAAAAAGTAGTTTAAGGTCAGATTCAAATCAACCGCCTCCAGAGTATATGTATGAACAAGAGCAACCTGTAATGGGGCTTGTTAAAGGAGGAAAAGGGAAGTTACAGCAAAGTATTGATCAGCTAAATATTCTAGAAAAAGAAATCATAAGAATTTTGTTGCTATATGGTAATGAAATTGTTGATTTTGTCAATTGGGTAGACGCAGTAGATGAAAGAGGACGACCATTTTTAGAGAAAGAAGAGTATCAAAACACCGTTTCTAACGAATTGTATTTGAATTTACAAGAAGATGAGATAGAGTTTACCAATGAAGTTTTCAAATTAACTTATTTTGAATTGATTCATCAATTAAATCAAGATGAAAAAATAAGTGTCGATTATTTGGTAATGCACGAAAACCCTCAAATATCAAGTTTGGTAACTAATATTTTGATGGATGAAGAAAAGTATAATTTAAGTGATTGGGAGCGTAAAGAGGTTTTTGTAACAGAAACAATAAAAGTCCTTCCAAAATTGGTTACAGATGCAGTTTTAAACTTGCGTAGGGTTTTAATTGAAGAAAAAATAAAGGAGATAATGCATGAAAGCCAAGAGCAAAGTGTTACTCCTGATCTGGAAGAAATCGCAAATTATACAGGATTGAAAAAACGCCTTTTTGAAAAATTAAATCGTGTTATTTAATATTAAGAAATAGCTAAATATCTAGAGTTTTAAAGTTTTTAACATTTTTTTTGTAATTTTACCTGCGAAAAGAACAAGAAATAAAATAAAAATGAGAAAGTTGCTGCGAATACTAGAGTTATTTAGATTGCTTATTATACTCCCTTTAAATATATCTAACGGGCAAAAAAAGAGTGCTTATCAAAAGATTAAGCGTCAAATGATGTCTGTTAACTTACTTTAACTCTTTAGGGATTTCACAAATAGGAATTGGAACCATCTTATGCTGATTAATTCGGTTAAGACGCGTGTATATTTTATATACCTCTAACTCTCTACCAGAAAAATCATCAATGGTTTTTCCAATATTTTGCATTTGCATAGCCCATTCTAGTTCGTCATATGAAGCTCCAATTTGGTCTTCATCGGTTCTGCTATCACCAAATAAACCATCTGTAGGTTGTGCTTTTTGAATAGAAGTAGGCACTTCTAAGTATTTTGCTAATTCATACACTTCTGATTTTACTAAATCAGCAATCGGACTTAAATCAACACCACCATCACCATATTTAGTGAAGAATCCTACACCAAAATCTTCTACTTTGTTTCCTGTTCCTGCTACTAACAAACCATGCAATCCAGCAAAATAATATAATGTAGTCATTCGTAAACGAGCACGAGTATTCGCTAAAGCTAAATCAACTTTAGGAGAAGATTCAATTTGAGGAACTACAGTCTTAAAATCTTCAAAAGTAGAGGTTAAGTTTACTTCCACTTCACTCACATTACTGTAACGCTCACGTAATTGTTTAATATGTTCATTTCCTCTGTTTACTTGACTTTCTGCCTGATGAATTGGTAGTTCTACACACAAGGTTGGTAAACCAGTCTTAGCACATAAAGTTGAGGTAACAGCACTGTCAATTCCGCCAGATATTCCTACAACAAAGCCATTTACTTTGGCATTAGTAGCGTATTCTTTTAACCAATTTACGATATGTTCTGCAACTTTAGAAGTGTTCATTTGTGAGATATTTTAAGACTTAATCACTAAGGGATAAAAACTATTTTAGTAATTTCGACGTTGTAATTTAGAATGTAAATATACTAAAGTTCATGAGAAAAATTTTAGCGCTGCTTACCTTTATTGTGGTTAGCTTTTCGTGTAAAAAGGAAGGAAGTAATAAGTTAAATATAGATGTATCGAATATTGAGGCTAATGTAGAAATAGAACGTTTTGATGTTGATTTTTATAACACAACACCTAATGAGCTTTCTATAACAAAAGAAAAATACCCGATGTTCTTTCCTCCTCAACCCGATAGTGTTTGGATAAACAAAATAAATGATAAAGATGAACAAGAGTTGTTTGCTGAAACCCAAAAAGTTTTTTCTGAAATCAATAGAGAAAAAGAGGAGTTAACATCACTATTCAAACATGTAAAATATTACAACCCGAAGTTTGTGAGTCCGAAAGTAATTACCATGCTAACAAATATTGATTACAACAATCGAATAGTTTATACCGATAGCTTATTATTAATTTCTTTAGATGCTTATTTAGGAGGAAAACATGAGTTTTACAACGATTATCCTGAATATGTAAAACAGAATAATACCAAAGAACATATTGTGGTAGACGTAGCAAAAGCTATTGTTGGTAAGCAAATGTTACCAAGTACAGCTAGAAGTTTTATTGATAAAATTATTTATCGCGGAAAGAAAATGTATTTGTTAGATGCTTATTTACCAACTATTCCAGATGCGATTAAAGTAGGATATTCACAAACTAAATTAGATTGGGCTAAAAGCAATGAAGAGCAAATTTGGATGTATTTTATTGAGAAAGATTTGTTGTATAGTACCAGTAAAGATGTTGATAAACGTTTTTTAGATTTGGCACCTTTTTCTAAGTTTTATATGGAAGAAGACAACCAATCACCAGGAAGAATAGGCGAGTGGATTGGTTGGCAAATAGTACGTTCGTATATGCAAAAGAATGACGTATCTTTGCATCAATTATTACAAACAAGTGAAGAGGAAATCTTCAAAAAATCAGGATACAAACCAAAAAGATAATGGCGGTTAAACATACATCAAAGATTACATTTAAAGTAGGATTAGACGAAAACAGAATTCCAGAAGAAATTACTTGGAATGCAGAGGACGGAGGAATAAAAGATGAGGCATCAAAAGCAATTATGCTGTCTGTTTGGGATCATAAACAAAAAGATACATTGCGTATGGATTTATGGACCAAAGACATGCCTGTAGATGAAATGAAGCAGTTTTTTCATCAAACCTTAGTATCTATGGCAAATTCGTTTGAAAGAGCTACGAATGACGAAAAAATGAGCGCTACCATGCGCGATTTTTGTGATTACTTTGCTGAAAAGCTAGAGTTAATTCAGAAATAATGAGTTCTGAAAAAGAGCAAGATATAATAATAAGAAATAAATTATGGTTAGCTTTTATGCCTATTTTAATAGTTTTTATTATTGCTTCTTATTTTAAAACTAACTCACTTAATTACAAAAGGAAAATTTATTATGAGGCAAAAAGTATTTCTTATTCAGGAGTAATTATAAGAAAAAGAATTGACAAAGATTTTGGAGATGTAGGTTCTAGAACACCAAGGATAATTACATTAAATTCAAATTATGAAAAAAATGTTTTTTCTAATTTATTTGATAGACTGAGAGTAGGAGATTCAGTTGTGAAAAAACAAGGATTTGATTCAGTTTATTATTACAGAGATAATAAAATTTTACATATAGTAGATGAATTGAAATATTTACGAGAAGATTATTTAGTAAATATAGAGAAATAAAAAAAGCAGCTTTTAAAGCTGCTTTTTTTATGCGTTGTGATTTTTTATTTTATTAATGATGGTTTCATAATCATCAAGATTATTTACAAAATCCAGTTCAGAAACATCAATAATTAAAATATTTAAATCAGGTTGTGTTTTGATAAAGTTACTATAGCCGTCATGAATTTTCTGTAAGTAACTTGCTTCTATATTTTGTTCGTAATCACGACCACGTTTCTTTATGTTTTCTAATAAACGCTCTGTGTTTTGATATAAATAAACGTATAAATCAGGTTTAGTAATTTCCTTGTACATTAAATCAAACATTTTTCTGTACAATTTATACTCGTCACTATGTAAAGTAACCTGTGCAAAAATGAGCGATTTAAAAATATAATAATCAGAAACAATAAAGTTTTTAAACAAATCAAATTGCGCTAAATCATCTGATAATTGTTGATAGCGATCCGCTAAAAAACTCATTTCTAAAGGAAAAGCAAAACGTTCATTGTCGTTATAAAACTTTGGTAAAAACGGATTATCAGCAAAACGTTCTAGTACGATTTTAGCGTTAAATTCGTCAGACATCATATTTGCTAAAGATGTTTTTCCTGCACCAATATTTCCCTCAATAGCAATGTAATTATACTTTTCAGTAATAGGAATTGGTCGTTCAAGTTTCACATCTAACTTTGTGATTTCCGAAGTGTCAGAACAATTTTCTAAACAGATATATAAATGTTTTTTTTCTATTGGATGAATAACATTACGAGCAATTTCAACCAAAGGAACTAAAGCGAATTTACGCTCTAACATTCTAGGGTGCGGAACAATTAAAGTCTTTGAAAAGATGATTTCATCATCAAATAATAGAATATCTAAATCGATTAATCTATCTGAATATTCGTTAGTATCTTTTCGAGTTCTCCCTAATTCTTTTTCAATAGAAAGGAGTCTTAAAATTAATTGCTCAGGTGGTAAATACGTTGAAACTTTTATACAAGTATTATAAAAATTATTACTGTTAAAACCCCAAGAAGCTGTTTCGTATACTGAAGCTACTTTTAAAACTGCTCCTACTTTATCAGCAATTAAATTAATTGCTTGTTGAATGTTTGCAAGCTTGTCTCCTTGATTGGTTCCTATAGAAATATATGTGATTCGTTGTATTTTCATGAGTAGAATGCAAAGAAAAATAAAACTTAAATAAGAAGTGCTAAAAAAATGGCTTTTTATTTAAATATTTTTTTTAAAAAAAGGTAGGGTGTTTTTATATTGAACTGTTTTAGTAGTGGATTTCTTTATAGAGTAAGATTTTTATATGATTATTGGGGAATGATCTAGAACAACTCTAAGTTAAAAGGCTACTGTTATTATGGTAGCCTTTTTTTTATTGTAAAATTTAAAAATGTAATAAAACAAAAAGGTAACCAATTTGGTTACCTTTTTGTTTTTATATAGAAAAGAATATTATGATTCTTTTTTCTCTTCTCTAGGTCTTCTGTCATCACGACGATTATCGCGGTTGCGATTGTCGCGACCTCCTCTGTTATCTTTATTATTGTCTCTAGGTGGTCTAGCTACATAACCTTCAGGTTTTGGTAATATCGCTTTACGAGATACTTTTTCCTTACGAGTTTTAGGATCAATTCCAAAGTATTTTACATCAATAATATCGCCAATGTTTACTACATCAGTTACATTGTTTGTACGTTCCCAAGCAAGCTCACTAACGTGTAATAATACTTCATTTCCTGGAGCTTCAGTATATTCAACAACAGCACCAAAATCTAATATTTTTATAACTTTTACTTCGTAAATAGAACCTTTTTCAGGTTTAAACATCATAGAGTCGATACGAGCAAGTACTTTATCAATTCCTTCTTGGTTAGTACCTAAAATTTCAACGATTCCTTCTTCAGTAACAGGATCTTCATTAATTACAATAGTAGTTTCTGTTTCTTTTTGTAACTCTTGAATGTGTTTTCCTTGTGGTCCGATAAACGCACCGATTAAGTCGTTAGGAATAACTCTATTTACCATTTTAGGAGCATGAGGCTTCACATCTGCATTTGGAGTAGCAATTGTGTCAGTTAATTTCTCTAAAATATGTAAACGACCATCACGAGCTTGTTTTAATGCTTTAACTAAGATTTCGTAAGATAATCCTTTAATCTTAATATCCATTTGACAAGCAGTAATACCATCAGCGGTACCAGTTACTTTAAAGTCCATATCTCCTAAGTGATCTTCATCACCTAAAATATCAGATAAAACAGCATAACGATCACCATCAGAGATTAATCCCATTGCGATACCTGAAACTGGTTTTTTCATTTGAACTCCAGCATCCATTAATGCCATAGTACCAGAACAAACAGTTGCCATAGAAGAAGAACCGTTAGATTCTAATACTTCAGAAACTACACGTACTGTGTAAGGACAATCTGCAGGAATCATTCCTTTTAAGGCTCTTTGAGCTAAGTTTCCGTGTCCTATTTCACGACGAGAAGTTCCTCTTAAAGGACGCGCTTCACCAGTTGAAAATGGAGGGAAGTTATAGTGTAAATAGAATTTTTCTTCACCTTGTAATGTAGGAGAATCTACCATGTTAGCATCTCTAGAAGTACCTAAAGTAACAGTAGCTAACGCTTGAGTTTCACCACGTGTAAAGATTGATGAACCATGAGTTCTTGGTAAATAATCAACCTCACACCAAATTGGTCTAATATCAGTAGTTGTACGACCGTCTAAACGTAAACCTTCGTTTAAAGTTAAGTCTCTAACCGCTGCTTTGTGTGCTTTACCAAAATACTTTCCTACTAAATCACCATACTCTTCTAATTCTTCTTCGGTAAACATTGCGATAACTTCATCTTTTACTTCAGAAAAAGCTAATCCTCTTTCTTGTTTAGAAGTTCCTTTTTTAGCAATGTCATAACATTTTTGGTAAGCTGCTTCATGAATTTTAGCTGCTAACTCTTCGTTTTCAGCCTCTCCTTCGTATTCACGAGTTTCTTTTTTACCAAAAGCTTCTGCTAATGCTACTTGAGCATCACACTGTACTTTAATAGCTTCGTGTGCTATGCGGATTGCTTCTGCCATTTCTTCTTCAGAAACTTCGTCCATTTCACCTTCAACCATGGCAACGAAGTCATTAGAAGCTCCAACCATTAAGTCGATGTCAGCTTCTGCTAATTGAGTAGCGCTCGGGTTAATGATAAACTCACCGTTAATACGTGCAACACGTACTTCAGAAATTGGTGCTTCAAAAGGAATGTCTGATAACTGAATTGCTGCAGATGCTGCTAAACCAGCTAAAGCATCAGGCATTACATTTTCGTCATGAGACATTAATTGAATCATTACCTGAGTTTCTGCGTGATAATCTTTTGGGAATAATGGACGTAAAACACGGTCAACCAAACGCATGGTTAAAATTTCTTCGTTAGAAGGACGTGCTTCACGTTTCATAAATCCACCAGGGTAACGACCTGCGGCAGCAAATTTTTCACGGTAATCTACCGTTAATGGTAAAAAGTCTATACCTGGATTTGCAGTTCTTGCTGATACAACTGTAGCTAATAACATTGTATCTCCCATTCTTACAACAACAGAACCATCTGCTTGTTTTGCTAATTTTCCTGTTTCTAATGTGATGGTTCTTCCATCTCCAAGTTCTATAACTTGGTTAAATACTTTTGGAATCATAAATTAATTCGTCTAAATTTTTAATTCGTTTTTGTTTGTTGTTGTGTTGTTGTTGTTGTTCCAATGGAAAAATCAAAATTGTTGTTAATAATTTTGAACTTTTTATATATAAATTTCTGGTTGTTAGTCAGAAATACTTTTTGTTGTAAAATAAAAAAGAGGCACGTTTATAGAGCCTCTTTTTTTGTAGAATTATTTTCTAATTCCTAATTCTTTAATAATCGCACGGTATCTGTTGATATCTTTTTTCTTTAGATAATCTAACAAGCTTCTACGCTTACCTACCATTTTAACTAATGAACGCTCAGTGTTAAAATCTTTACGATTTCTTTTTAAGTGCTCAGTTAAGTGATTAATTCTGTGCGTAAATAACGCGATTTGTCCTTCAGCAGTACCAGTATCATTTGCTCCCTTACCGTGTTTTGCGAAGATTTGTTCTTTAACTTCTTTTGTTAAATACATGCCAATATTGTTTAAATGATTATTATGTACTCAATGCTATTACATTGAAGTTGCAAATGTACGATTATTTTTTAAATGAGAACTATTCATGTATATTGAAAATGATAGAAAGCAAAAGGGCTAGCAATTGCTAGCCCTTTTGTTATGCTCTTACAGGTTGGTTTTGTATTAAATCTAAATATAAATTCACCTGTTTTTTTAAGTCTTTTCTTTCGTAGATAGCATCTAAGAAACCGTGTTCTAATAAAAATTCTGAACGTTGGAAGCCTTCAGGTAAATCTTTACCTGTAGTATCTTTTACTACACGAGGTCCTGCAAATCCAATTAAAGCATTTGGTTCAGCAATATTAATGTCTCCTAACATTGCAAAAGAAGCTGTTGTTCCCCCTGTAGTAGGATCGGTACATAATGAAATGTATGGAATTTTAGCTTCTGCTAACTGAGCTAGCTTTACTGAAGTTTTTGCTAATTGCATTAAAGAAATTAATGCTTCTTGCATACGTGCTCCTCCTGATTTAGAAATCATTAAGAAAGGAATTTTATGTTCAAGTGAATGATCAATAGCACGAGCTATTTTTTCACCTACAACACTACCCATTGAACCACCGATAAAAGAGAAGTCCATAGCTGCAATTACTAAATCTTTCCCATTTGATTTACCAACGGCAGCTCGTGCAGCGTCTTTTAAACCTGTTTTCTTTTGAGCCGCTTTTAATTTTTCAGGATACTTTTTAGTGTCCTCGAATTTTAAGGGATCTTTAGCCGATAATTTTGGTGCTATTTCTGTGAACTTATTGTCATCAAAAAATATTTCAAAATATTCTTTACTTCCTACACGTACATGGTATCCATCTTCTGGACTAACATATAGGTTTCTTTTAAGTTCATCGGTGTCAATTATCTTTCCGCTTGGGGTTTTATACCACAAGCCTTTCGGTGTGTCTTTCTTTTCTTCTGTTGGGGTTTGAATCCCTTTGTCTGTACGTTTAAACCAAGCCATAATTTAGTTTTTTAATCTTTAGTTGTTTGGTTTTTCTTTTTCAAAGAATTTTATAATGTGTTTACATTATTTAAATCTTCAAAAGCTTTCTTTAATCTAGCTTTAAAAGTTTGTTCTCCTTCGCGTAACCATTTACGAGGATCGTAATGTTTTTTGTTAGGAACATCATCTCCTTCAGGGTTACCTATTTGAGACTGCAAATATGCAGATTTTTCTTTCATATAATCACGAACACCTTCGGTGAATGCATATTGTAAATCAGTATCGATATTCATTTTAATAACTCCATAGCCAATAGCTTCACGAATTTCTTCTAAAGTAGAACCTGACCCTCCATGGAATACAAAGTCGATTGTATTGTGAGGTACATTGTACTTTTCTGAAATATACTCTTGAGAGTTCTTTAAAATTTTCGGAGTTAATTTTACGTTTCCTGGTTTGTAAACACCGTGTACGTTACCAAAAGCAGCAGCGATAGTAAACTGAGGGCTTACTTTCATTAATTCTTCGTAAGCATAAGCTACTTCTTCTGGTTGAGTATATAGTTTAGAAACATCTACATCAGAATTATCAACACCATCTTCTTCACCTCCAGTAATTCCTAATTCAATTTCTAAAGTCATTCCCATTTTACTCATGCGAGCAAGGTATTCTTTACAAATTTCAATATTTTCTTCTAAAGGTTCTTCACTTAAATCAATCATGTGAGAACTATATAAAGGTTTTCCTGTTTCTTTATAAAATTGCTCACTAGCATCTAATAAACCATCAATCCAAGGTAATAATTTTTTAGCAGCATGATCGGTATGTAAAATAACAGGAACCCCGTAAGCTTCTGCTAATAAATGTATATGTTTAGCACCTGCTACTGCGCCTGCAATAGCAGCTTTTTCATTTTCGTTTGATAAGCCTTTACCTGCATTAAATTGAGCACCTCCGTTAGAGAACTGGATAATTACAGGTGAGTTAAGTTCTTTAGCTGTTTCTAAAACAGTATTAATAGTATTAGAACCTACAACATTAACAGCTGGTAGAGCAAAGTTTTTTTGCTTAGCTAATTCAAAAATTGCTTGAACTTCTTTTCCGGTGGCAACCCCAGGTTTAATCATCTTTTGTTTTTTATTAGTTGTGTGTTACAAAATTAGGGAACAAATCTACACTTTTTTTATAAGTTGCGATAAATTTTTGATAGAAAGTAGTTTATTAAAAAGGGTAGTTGATACCGATATTTAGTACTGAGTTAGTGAAATTAAAGTTTCTAAACCATCTATTACCAGCTAGGTAAGGTTCGTGTGCTTTAAAGCCTAAATCTAATCGGGCAATTAAAAATTTGAAATCATATCGAAGCCCGAAACCAGCACCTACAGCCATATCTTTTATTGATTTAATTCCTTTAAATTTAGAAGGATCATCAACAAAACTTGAGTTGGTGATATCCCAAATATTTCCAGCATCAACAAATAAAGCTGATTTAAGCGAGCCAAAAACATTAAATCGATATTCGAAACTGGTTAAAAATTTTAAACTACCTATATTGTATTCTAATAAAGGAGTTCTAGTACCAGGACCTAAATCATAGGTTCTCCAAGCTCGTATATCATTAGAACCTCCAGCAAAATAACTACGAGAAAAAGGAATGTCAGAATTGTCGTAAGTAAAAATAGCTCCAAGAAAAGTCCTATGAGCAAGTACATTATTATCACCTAAGTCCCAGTATTTTTTATATTCAATATCAGTTTTAAAATATTGTGCTATTGGAATTTTAAATACTGTTTTTTGATCTAAATTATTTTTATTTTTAGATAAAAGCCCCATAAAGTTTCCAGAGTTAGCAATTCTAATTTTTAGAAATGAAAAGCTAGCGTCTTTAACACTTTCTTGGTTGTTATACGTATACCCATAAGCTATTTCAGGAATCAAGAAATCAGAGGTAATAATATTGAATCGATTTGCAATATTGAGTACATTTTGATATTCGGTAGGATTAGAACCCGCAAAAGAAGTGTCTGTAAGCACATTTCTCATAAACCCTACAATTAGATTAAAATTAGTTGCGGTGTTTTCAGGTAAAGTGTATGAAGGGTCAAAAATAGCAGCTACTTCATCTAGTTTTAGATATTCAGAATTGTAGATAGAAAAGTAATTATCTACATTTAAGTTTCTAATGTATTGTGTGTTTAATATTTCTAGTTGAATAGATTTTTTAGCGTCATAATCCCATCTGTAATCTATTCCAACGGAAATATTTTGTTTGTCTAAACCAATGTTTTTTTGAATACCTATACCTGAATAGAATTTGGTTCTAGGAAACATTTTTTTAGGAACTAGTTTATGTAAACCGAAAGGAGCCATAAAACGAGGAACTTCTAACGAAATGTCAGAACCTATTTCCCAACCAGGACCATTGTTTGAATTAAAATAGGAACCAAAGGTTGAAAATTTAAAGATTTCTGCACCTTTAAAAGTATTCCTGTTGGTTAAAGAGAATTTTAAAGAGACATCAAAATTACGAATATTAGAACGGGATAGTTCAGATTCAAATCCTAAGGTGTATTTTTCAATAGGGGTTAAAAAAATGTTGGCTTCTAGTTCGTTTTCGTTCAACTCATCATATCTAATAGAAGTAGCTTTGAAATTTTTTAAACCCCTTAAATGTAAACGTGTTAAATTTCTGAGAGAATCACTGTAAACATTGTTTGGTTTTATAAAGATAGATTGAGATAAATACTTAGGGTTGTATTTTAATTTGCGTAGCGCATAAAAATTAATTCCTTCATAGTTTGTAGTATCTCTGTGTCTAGCATTACGTCTATTATAAGCGAAATCTGTATAAACATTAACTTTTTTGATTTTTTGAACTTGAAAAGGAATTGATCTTTCTGAAATTTCTACATCTACATTTGACTTTTCATAGTTTTTTAAAGTGTCAATTTCAAAGGAAATGTAATTTTCATTAAAATGATAAATACCTTTGTTTCTAAAAAGTTTTACCAACCGATTAGCTTCTTTTATAAAGTTGTTATCTTTATATTGATCTCCTGACTTTAAGTAACTTTTATTTTTAGTCGATTGATATAGAGAATCTAAAACAGGAGAAGTGATAATAGTTTTAATAGTGTCTATAAGCGAGGGGTTTCCTTTGGTAATATGGTAGCTTATTTCTCCTTTTCTCTTCCCAATAGTATCTTTTTTTGAAAATACTTTAGCTCTAAAATGCCCTTCAGTTTGATAGTACGTTTTTAAGTTATCTACTGTTCTTGCAGTTTTTTTATCGTCTATAATAACAGGGGCTTGTCCACTAGTTAAAAACCAATTATTGAACCCGATAAAAGTTTTAGCAACCGAAATACTTTGCTTTTCAGAAAAAAGATCACTAATAAAATTATAAGTTTTTTGATGTTTTTTTCCCCATTCACTGGGTGTCTTTGGAGCTTCAGGATTTCCAAGGTTGTAAAAATGTAACGATAAAGGCATTCCTAAAGCCTTAGCATTAGGACGTTGCATTAGTAATTCAGAAATGTTTTCGCTTGAACTTTTTACACTGTCAATATACACGGTGTTTTTTGCCAGTAACAATTCATTTTCTTTAACATATTTAATCGTGCTACACGAACTGAATAAGACTACTAATAAAAAGAAGAAAAAAAGTTTTTTCATTAACTTTACGCCTCGTATTAAGAATCAAAAATACTATTTTTTAGTGGTTTTAGAGTGTTAAAAATAATTTAATGAGCTTATCTAAAAACAACATAAAGTTAATAACTAGTTTACAACAAAAAAAGTATAGACAAAAGCATGGATTATTTGTTGCAGAAGGGGTGAAAGTGGTAAATGAGTTGTTAGCATCTTCACTAGAAGTTGAGCACATATTTTCTGTAGATGAATCTTTTGAAGCTTCAAAAAAATATGAGATAACATTAATCTCTGAAAGCGAATTAAAAAAAGTAAGCACGTTAAAAAGTCCGAATAAAGTTTTAGGATTATTTAAAGTTCCGAAGGAAAAAGAAATCAACCAAGATAAGTTTATGGTTGCTCTAGATGGAGTTAACGATCCTGGGAATTTAGGAACTATTATTCGTTTATGTGATTGGTTTGGAGTTACTGAATTAGTTTGTTCAAAAAACACAGTTGATTGTTACAATCAAAAAGTAGTGCAATCTACCATGGGGTCTTTAACACGAGTGAATATTTCGTATGTAGATTTACAAGATTTTTTATCAAATAGCAAACTTCCAGTTTTTACTGCAGATATGGATGGTGAGAATGTATACACATCGTCATTACCAGAAAAAGCAGTATTAGTTATGGGGAACGAAGCTAACGGAATTTCACCTGAAATTGCTCAAACAGTAAAGCACGCGTTAACCATTCCAAGATTTGGTGATTTACAACAAACTGAAAGTTTAAATGTAGCTACTGCTACAGCAATTTTACTGAGTGAATTTAAAAGAGGATTAAAATAATCCGTTTATTTGCGCATCTATTCTGTCGATAACATACCCTAAGTCTTCTGGGTTGTCAACAAAATCTAAATTATCAACATCAATAATTAATAGCTTTCCTTTGTTATATTGGCTAATCCAAGCTTCGTAGCGTTCGTTTAATCGGCTTAAATAGTCAATACTAATAGAATTTTCATACTCTCTACCTCGTTTGTGTATTTGACCAACTAAAGTAGAAATATCTGCGCGTAAATAAATTAATAAATCAGGAGGCGTTACCAAGTTTTCCATTAATTCAAATAACGAAGAATAGTTGCTGAAATCTCTATTGGTCATAAGCCCCATTGCATGTAGGTTTGGAGCAAAAATATGAGCGTCTTCGTAAATAGTTCTATCTTGAATTATTTTCTTCCCTGACTTACGTAGCTCTAAGACTTGACGAAAACGGCTATTTAAAAAGTATACTTGCAAGTTAAAAGACCAACGCTCCATTTCACCATAGAAATCATCTAAATAAGGATTTTCATCAACTGATTCAAAGTGAGGTTCCCAATTGTAGTGTTTTGCTAATAATTTGGTTAAAGTGGTTTTTCCTGCGCCTATGTTTCCGGCAATTGCTACGTGCATAACTATTTGTGTAATAATGATTTTAATATTACTGGCAATGCCAGTTCAGGGGAGGTAAAAGTAAACAAAAAAAGGAATTAAGAAACAAGATTAACAAATCAATTTATAACCATAGCCTCTTACGTTTACAATCTGAATGTTTTCATCGTGTTTTAACTTCTTTCGTAATTTAGAAATAAATACATCCATACTACGCGCATTAAAAAAATCATCATCGCCCCATAACTTTTTTAAAATAAAGGTTCTGTCTAAAATTTCATTTTTATTTTGGGATAGATGAAAAAGAAGTTCAGACTCTCTATGTGTGAGATTTTTTATGTCATTATTAAGTACTAATGTTTGTTTAGTGTAATTGAAAATATAGTTACCTATATTTATGTTGTTATGGTTCTTTTTTAACTCAATTCTATTTAATAGAGCATGGATGCGAACAATAAGCTCTTCCATAGAAAAAGGCTTTTTTAAATAGTCATTGCCGCCATGTTCAAAACCTTCTACAACATCTTTAGTTTGTGATTTTGCAGTTAAAAAAATAATAGGAATCTGTTTGTTTTCTTGTCTGATTTATTTGGCTAAGGTGAAACCATCTTTTTTAGGCATCATTACATCTAAAACTAATATTTCGGGCGAGTTGCTTTTGTACACTTCATAAGCCTCTTCACCATTAAGTGTATGAAAAACCTCAAAGTTTCTGGTTTCTAAACTTTCTTTAACAATTTGACTTAAACTAGGTTCATCTTCGGCTAATAAAACCTTGATAATTTTATTCATAATTCAAAACAATTTTAAACAGCGTATTGTTGGGTTTTGAGGTTGCTAAAATTGAGCCTCCATGTTTTTCAATAATCTTTTTTGTGTAGTACAAACCAATTCCAAAACCTTTTACATCGTGAGTATTTCCTTTTGGAATACGGTAAAACTTGTCAAATATTTTTTCTTGTTGATGTTTGTCAATCCCTTTACCATTATCAGCTACTGTAATTTCAATAGTGTTTAATACTTGATTGATGTATACTTCGATAATCTCTCCTCCATATTTAATGGCATTGTCGAGTAGGTTTGAAATAGCATTTTCAAAATGAAAAGAATCTACATTGGTAATAATTTGAGGCTTATTTGTAGAAAATTGAATTGTTTTTTCTGAATTGGTGAACTGATGTTTTTTAACATTATTTTCTATCAGCTCCACTAAATTGATGGACTCTTTTTTTAGAAGTAGTTTTTCACTGTCAAGAGTTGCTGTTTCTAATAGTTTTTCAACCATTAAATGTAGTTTTTCAACTTGAACAGATGAGATAGCGAGGTATTTTTTCGTTTTTTCTTTATCATCTATAGCATTGAAATTATTAATAGCTTCTAATGCAGTTGAAACCGTTGTTATAGGAGTTTTAAATTCATGTGTAATATTGCTAATTAGGTCGTTTTTTATCTCAGCCAATTCTTTTTGTTGATTGATGATTTTTAGTAAATAAAATAAACTAGAGATTACAGCTAACGCCAATAATAGCGATAGTAAAATACCAGTTGAGCTTCTCTTTAAGGTAACATAAGTAGGGTTTTCATATTGCAATGATAGTTTTTCTTCACTTTTTATATAAGTAGATTTAGCATTCCTTTTTAAAGCAAGAACAGGCGAATTTTCCTTTTTTGATGAATAAAAAAGTGTATCATGTTTAAAATGATTGATATAAAATGGAGTAGAAATTCCCTTTGTGAAAAGTTGTTTCTTTATAAGTGAATCTAATTTATTATGATTTAAAGAATTGTCTTGAACAGAAATAAGAATGGTTTGTAGCCCTTTAATTAATCTTAAGCTGTCAGTAACTTTATCATCATTAAAATTAAAAACTTTGACTTCTTCAATATCGGTAGGAGAATTAAAATGAAAATTCGACTTTTCATTTGTATTAGAGTGAGTTATCTGCTTGACTTTAAATTCAAGTTTTGAAGAGTCTATTTTTTTGTGATGCTTTTTTATACCATTGGTAATTTGTTGAGTAAAAATAGAATCCATTTCTTTAAATTCCTGATTACTATCGGTGCTAAAACTCAACGAAGTTATATTGACTTTTGATTTATGGTCAGAGGAATCTTTGTTGTTATTTAAACTAGAAAAAATAGAACTCCAAGCATTTGTTTTTTTTGGTAAACTATCTGAAGAGGAAAAAGTAAAAAACTTTTTCTTAGTTAAATCTGTATAATAAATTTCAATAGCATCATCTAAACTTTGCTGAATTTCATTTACAACTCGTTGTTTGTTTTCTTGGTAGTTCTTATAATTCCAATAAAACTGAATAGCAATAGTAGCAACAATGGTAATACTGATTAAGTATAAAATCCAACGATGTTTTTTCGTGTTCATATTCCAAAGATATAATCTAATGTTGAATAAAAATACCGGTTAACACTCGTTAACACTCATTAACTCAAAATGATGTTAGAGTAAACCATATTTGTAGTGTTGAACGAAAAAAATATAAAAATGAAAAAAATTAGTACAATTCTGTTTTTACTTATTAGTGGTTTACTTTTTTCACAAAGTGAAGCTCCTACAACTACATTAAAAGAAAGTAAAATTATTTCACTGGTTTATTCGGTTGATTCTGTAGAGGAATTAAAAACCATTAATTGGGATGATGTTAAAGAGATTTTTAATAGAAATGAAAATAAGGATGAAAGCATAGTCCTTGGATTTAAAGTAAAAAGTGATACAAATGATTCAGAGCCAAAATTCAAACATAGTGTTGAGGTCAAAGGTAAAATGTCTGATTTGGACGGAACAATCGAAATTACAAGAAAGATGATTAAAGTAATTGAAAAACTATAAAACGTTAAAAAAATGAAAAGTATAATAATATTATTAGCATTCTTAATTAGTGTTGGAGGGTACTCACAAAATTTTACAGGAAAAGCAACTTACAAAACGCATCGAAAAATGGATTTTAAGATAGATGATGGTAAAGGAGCTCCGAATGCAGATATGCAAAAACAATTACAAACTCAGTTGATGAAGCAATTTCAAAAAACGTATACGTTAAACTTTAATAAATCAGAATCTGTTTATACACAAAACGAAGAGTTGTCTTCGCCACAAGTTCAAACAGGAGGGATGCAAATCCAAATCATGGGAAGCGGTGGTGGAACCGATGTTTTATATAAGAATATAGTAGATAGACGCTATGTAAATAAAACAGAAATTAGTGGAAAACGCTTTTTAATTAAAGATGCTTTAGAAGATTATGGGTGGGAAGCCACAGGAGAAACCAAAAATATTGGCGATTACACTTGTTATAAAGCAACAAGAAAAAGGGAAGAAGAAAGAACGTCTTTTTCGATGACCGATGGAGAAAAAGAAGAGAAAAAGGAAACCGTAACAATTGAAACGGTTGCTTGGTATACACCACAAGTTCCTATAAGTAATGGTCCAGAAGAATTTTGGGGATTACCTGGATTGATTTTAGAAGTACAAGACGGTAACCTTACTATCGTTTGTTCAGAAATTGTATTAAATCCTTCAGAAAAAATAGAAATTGAAGAACCTAAAAAAGGAAAAAAAGTAACCCAAGAAGAGTTTGATAAGATTATGGACGATCATTCAAAAGAAATGATGGAGCGTTTTAAAAACAAGCGAAAAAGTAAGGATGGAAGCTCTTTTAGCATAGAAATTCGAGGGTAATACATGTGTTTTAAACTTTTACGTTTTTTAAGAGTCTAACAGTTATCTGTTAAAGAGTTATAACTTAAAAAATAAAGTAATGAAACGTTTAATTACCAGCTTTCTTTTGTGTATTTCTATTGCTGCTTTTTCTCAAGCAAACTTTCAAGGAAAAGCTATTTATCAATCCAAAACTACGGTAGATACTGATTTTGGCGGAAGACAAATGTCTGAAGAACAAAAAAAACGAATTTTAGAACGTATGAAAAATATGTTAGAGAAAACATACATTCTAAATTTTACGAAAGAGGAATCAATATATAAAGAGGAAGAAAAACTTGAAGCTCCAGGATCAGGGAGAGGTTTTAGATTTGGAGGATTTGCAGGTGGAGGAACTACCTATAAAAATGTAAAAGAAGGTAAGTTATTAGAAGCTACTGAGCTTTTCGGTAAGAACTTTTTAATTACTGAAAACGCAGAACAACCAAAATGGGAGTTAGGAAGTGAAACAAAACAAATAGGAAATTATACCTGTTTTAAAGCAACTTTAGTTAAGGAAACCAGTGCTTTCGATTGGAGGAATATGCGAAGAAGAAACCGTGATAATGAAGAGAAAAAAGATACTTCAAATGTAAAAAAAGTAACTGACGAAGTTGAAATGCCAAAAGAAATTGTTGTTACAGCTTGGTACACTCCTCAGATACCTGTAAGCAATGGTCCAGGAGAATATTGGGGATTACCGGGGTTGATTTTAGAAATTAATGAAGGAAGAACAACAATTTTATGTTCAGAAATTACAATGAACCCTTCTGAAAAAATAGATATAAAAGAACCTGTAAAAGGAAAAGAAATAACAAGAGAAGAATACAATAAGGTTGTAAAAGAAAAAATGGAAGAAATGAGAGAGCGTTTTAGAAGTAGACGAGGAGGAAACGATAGAGGCGGAAGAGGTTTTCACTAATATACAACTTACTTAACAAGAAACTACACAATGAAACAACTATTACTCATAGTCATATGTATGGCTACATGGGCAACGAATGCTCAAATTACACTTAAAGGAGTTGTAAAAGATAGTATTGGAAACCCGTTAGAAATGGCGAATGTTATCGCTATTAATAAGGCAACTAAAAAGTTAGACTCTTATGGGTTTACAGATTCCAAAGGAAATTACAAACTCAATCTTACTACAAACACAATCTACAACATTCAAGTAAGTTATATAGGTTTAAAAACAGTAGAAATAGGTGTTGAAACAAAAGAAGTTGATTTACTAAAAGATATTACTCTAGAAGGAGATGATAGCTTAGATGAGGTGAATATTACCTATAAAATGCCTGTAACCATTAAAGGTGATACAATAGTGTACGATGCAGATAGCTTTAAAAGTGGAACAGAAAAAAAACTAGGGGATGTGCTTCAAAAATTACCGGGTGTAGAAGTGAATGATGACGGAGAAATTGAAGTGGAAGGAAAAACTGTAAAAAAAGTAATGGTAGAAGGAAAAGATTTTTTTGATGGCGATTCTAAAATAGCAACAAAAAATATTCCTGCCAATGCAATTGATAAGATTCAGGTGTTAAAAAACCACAGCGAAGTAGGGCAGATGAGCAGCGTAACAGATAATGAAGATAATGTGGTTATCAATATCAAATTAAAAGAAGGGAAGAAAAATTTTTGGTTTGGTGAAGTTTCAGCAGGTTTAGGGGTGGCGATGGAAGATAGTAGATACATAGCACATCCAAAGTTATTCTATTACAGTCCTAAATACAGCGTGAACATTATTACCGATGTGAATAATATTGGTGAAGTTCCGTTTACTATGCGCGACTATTTTAAGTTTGCTGGAGGTTTCAGGTCGTTTGGTGAAAGCAACGGAACCAATTTTAATGTGGGTTCAAATGATATTTCTTTTTTAACCTTACGAAACAACCGAGCTAAAGAAATAGAATCGAAGTTTGGAGCTTTAAATTTTAGTTATTCTCCGAAAAAAACTTGGGATATTAGTGGGTTTGCCATTTACTCTGGAAACAAAACAGATATGGAAGAAACCACACAGCGTGTGTATGCTAATGCAGGAATTGATACAAATAATTTGCCAGCGTATGATGAAAATGATTTGTCTTCAGCAAAATATATTGATACCGAGCAAACACAAGATTTAACAACTCAAAAAAGTGATTTAGGGTTGTTTAAATTGAGTTCAAGTTATAAACCGAATGCTAATAATCAATTAGATTATGACATTTTTGCTAAAATATCAAAGCAACAACAATTACAATCAACATTATCGACTAGAACCTATTTAAACGCCGACGATGAGGTTGTGCCAATTAATCAGCTTTCAGATCAAAGTCCGTTTTCTATCAATCAAAACTTAAATTACTATTATACGTTAAACGATAAAAATATTTTTGCTTTTGAGGCACAGCATTTATGGCAGAACGAAGATCCATTTTACAATGCAGAACTTGAAAAATTATCTTTTTACAACTTATTATCACTAACAAATGTAAACCCAAATCTTGGAGATCATAATTTGTTTGATGTAAGTCAGAATAAAAAGATAAGAACAAATAAGTTAGATACAAAGCTTGATTACTTTTACGTAATAAATTCAAAAAGTAATTTAAATGTAACCTTGGGAGCTACGTTGAGCAATCAACAATTTAATTCTAACATTTTTGAAATTTTAGAAGGGAATAAAAATGACATCACAGAACCTTCTACAATTAACGATGTTGATTTCTCTTTTAATGATTTATATGTAGGGCTACATTATAAATTTATTACAGGGATTTTCACTTTTAATCAAGGTTTTACTTTACATAATTATGTGTCTAAAAACACACAGTTGGGGTCGGTTTATGAGAATAATTTCACCAAATTATTGCCAGATGCTTCTATAAAAATAAACCTTAAAAAATCGGAAACTTTACGTTTAAGTTATAATATGCAAACAAGTTTTACGGATGTAAATCAGTTAGCAGAAGGTTATGTTTTTAATAATTATAACAGTTTGTATTCAGGAAACAGAGAGCTAGAAAATTCACTATATCATAATATAAATCTGAATTATTTTAGCTTCAATATGTTTAATTATACAAATGTTTTTGGATCTATAAACTATAGCAAACGAATTGATCAAATTAAAAGTAATACTGAGTTTATTGACGTAAACCAAGTGAGAACTTCAATCAACTCTGCTTTTCCAGATGAAACCATTTCAGCAAGAGCTAATTTTCAAAAGAGTTTTAGAAAGTTTAAATTACGATTTGGAGGAAATATTTCTTACGGAAAATCAAATAGTTTGATAACTGATCGTCAAACAAATGAAGTAAGAAATAGATTAGCAAAGACATTTTCACAAACGTATACTTCAAAATTTAGCACCAATTTTAAAGAAGCGCCGAATTTTGATGTAGGTTATAATGTGTCTATCAATAATTCGAATATTGGAGGAGTGGAAAATACATTCACAACACACAGTCCATATATAAATTTTGATGCATTTTTCTTAAAAGAGTTCGTTTTTACATCGAATTATACTTACAACAATGTATTGAATGATGGAGAAACCATTGATAGTTACGGGTTTTTAAAAGCAGACATAACGTATCAAAAGAAAGATAGTAAATGGGAATACAAAGTAGGAGTTACTAATTTGCTAAATTCAACAGGATTGAATCAAAACAGCAGTAATGATATTTTTGTAAGTAACTCATCGTATGTTATTCAGCCGAGAATAGTTATGTTTACTGTAAAGTATAATTTATAAGAAGCATATTAAGAACAAAAAAGCGAGCATAATTGCTCGCTTTTTTGTTATATAATGAGAAAAATACTATCGAATAGCAATTTTTCTTGTAGTTTGTTTTCCTGAATTTTCAATTTGCATTAGGTAAAATCCACTAGCTGCTTTATTAAAGTTAACCACTCTATTAAAAGAACTAGAGATTGTTGAAAATTTCTGGGTTTCAATCAAGCGTCCTCTAAAATCAAATAAACGGATAATGGTAGCGTTTTTATCTTTTACTCTAAAGCTTACCGTTAAGCTACCGTTGGAAGGAACAGGATATGCTTGGAGATCTTTAAATAAACTGTTGTCAGTTGCAAATCGTTCTTCAACAGTAATAGTGTAGTCTTCTACTTCACCATTTAAGCTTAATTCACAAGCATCAGGTGCAGAATTTAACTTTGTAGTAATTCTCATTGTTGTAGAACCCACAGCAGCATTTTCAGGAACTGTAATTGTAACGGTATTGTTTAAAATTTCATAAGTTTCATTAATGTCAAACACACAGTTCTGATTCCAATCTATCCAAGCAAAGGTTTTAATATTACTAAAACTGTCATTGTTAATAGTAGTTGTTAGCGTGTAACTTTCTCCTTTTCCTACTATAGTACTTTGACTTTTAAAATCAGAATACCCTGTTGTTTTAGTAGAGCTGTTATTAATATCATTAAAAGCTACATTGGTAATACTAATTTGAGATTCGGTAGTACCTGTAGATTTACAAATATTGTCATTCTTATTTAGATTAAGATTTATTGATTTTGTTAAAGAACCATCAGAAGCTATAATATTAATAACATAATCTGCTGTAGCTGCATCATTAATATTGTCAATAGTTACTATTACTTGAGAACTACTACTCACAGTATTTTTGTCAAATGAAATAGATGAACCAGTTGGAGCACCAGAGGCAGAAAAAGTAACCGTATTGTTAAATCCGTTAGAAGCAACATAATCTAATTCAAACTGTACATCATTAGAAGCACTACCGCATAGAGCTATATTTCCACTTAAGTTAGAGATTGCAAAGTCAGGAGTAGTATCTATTTTAAATTCAGGGGTAATATTGTAAAAAATATTATCAGCGGCTTCAACCATTAAAATAGCATTGTTTGTTGTAGTTAAATTAGGAAGTGTAATAGATTCTATACCGTCGTTAGGAGTGTTTTCTATAAGAACAACATCAAAAGAAACGCCTCCGTTTGTAGATAATTTTATGTTTACACTCTGGCAGTTAATAGGAGATGCATTGGTTTGACCAACCAGCCACTTAATTTCTCTTGTGGTGTTTGGTGCCCAAGTAGGTTGGTTATTAACTACGAAAGGTTGTGAATCTATAACTGTAACTTTTACATCATCTCTAGCTGAACTACCTCCACCTACATGATTATCTCTAACTGTAAAAGCAAAATCTAATTCTCTTGCTACAGAAGGAAGAACTTCCCATTCAGTAGAAGTATTACCACTTACTACAGTTGAAAGAGCAGGGAAATATCTATTTGGAGATTTTGAAGGAGATAAAGATCTGAACATTGGTCCACCAGTATTGGTTGGTAAAGGAGACATGGTTGCTATTTCATTGTCAATTTGCTCCCAAGTATAGGTTAAAGATGTTGTTCCGTCTACGTCTGTAGCTTGTCCTTTTAAAACAAAAGGTGTAGATTTAGGAATACTTACATTGTTTCCTGCGTTAGCTGTGGGAGCAGTATTTCCTGTGTTAGAAGTACTAGCACAATTACCCGCTCCTTGTAGATGTTCCCACATTTGAGCTATACTAACAGCATGAAAATAATCATCGCTTGCACCTTGTACGTTTGGTGAGCAAATACCAGCATAAGCCATAATGGTTGAGCCACTTCCAGGTTCAACGGCAGTTTCAAGACTTCTATTACCACTACAAGAATTGTTAAATGTATGTGTAGCACCAAATTGATGTCCTATTTCATGTGCTACATAATCAATAGAGTATCCGTCGCCTATTGGTTGACCTCTACCCGTTATTCCTTGAGCTTTATACCCTGTTACACAAACAGAATTTAGTTGAGCTAATCCTCCACCTCCTGTACTAAAGGTATGTCCGATGTCGTAATTAGTGTCTCCAATAATAGCGTCACATTTCACTTGGCTCTCATCAATTAAAAGATTTGCATCATCGTTTGATAATCCATCAGTTTCAGCATCTAAAAAAATTAACTCATCATTGTTGTTAACAAGAACCATTCTGACAGCTAAATCTTTTTCAAAAATACCGTTAACACGAGTCATCGTAGTATTCATAGCAGACAATACAGCTGCTTTTTTTTCCGTTTCACTAGCAGTTGGTAATACACCTTGATTGCTTATGTGAAATTGTGCATACTCACCAGTACAAGCAATGGCCGTTCTAAAAGTTCTCAATGTTCCATCATTAGCATTTCTACTTTGAATAGAAGAGGAAATGTTTTTTTGAGCGGTATTTTCAAGTTTACATGAAAAATCATCTTCTAAAGAAGCAAGTTCTCCTTTTTTATAAACTATATACTCTTTATGATCTTTTGTATAAGGGTCAATATAAACAGTACTCTCATTAGAGGTGAATAACATAACATGTACACCATCTTTTCCGATACTTATTTTAGCTGTAGTGGAAGTGTCGTCAATTTCTTGAGCAGAAAATGATTTTACTTGTGGGAATTTTGCTGATAATTCAGGGGCTAAATAAGAAGTCTCTTTTACTGAAAATCGTTTAACCTCTCCAGTAGCATTAGGAAGTGTTATTATTTTTTCACCAGAAGTACTTTTAGCTTTTGAGTTTAATAAAATACTTGTAAATTTCTCTAAATCTAACCTCATTAGCAAGTGTTGATTTGAAGAAATTTTAGTTGTAAGTACCTCTTTTTTTTGAAGCTTAATTGTTTCATTAGAAGTCTTTGTCCACATTTGCTGAGAGAACAAACCAGTGGATGAAAGAAGTAAAACACAAAATATGAGAAGGGAGTTTCTTTTCGACATGATTTAGTTATTGATAAGTCTTACATATAAACAGTAAAAGTTTAATTTTCCCTACCTTTGTAGGGCTATTTAGACGCCTAATTTATGAATAAAAAAGTAAGTGTTAGTGATCTAGGAAAAAAAGATTACAAAGAAACATGGGATTATCAAACGAGTTTGTTAGACGAGATAGTTTCATTAAAGAGAGAAAAGAGGAGTGGAGAAGGTGTGATTGAAACCCCAAATTATTTTTTATTTGTTGAGCACCCTCACGTATATACTCTAGGAAAATCTGGTGATATTAGTAATTTATTATTGAATGAAGAGAAGCTTAAAGAAAAGGAAGCTACTTTTTATAAAATTAATAGAGGAGGAGATATTACCTATCATGGACCTGGTCAAATAGTTGGGTATCCAATTTTAGATCTGGAAAATTTCTTTACCGATATTCATAAGTATTTACGTTTGTTAGAAGAGTCTATCATTTTAACAATTGCTGAATATGGTATTAAAGCGGAAAGAAGCGAAGGAGAAACAGGGGTTTGGTTAGATGTTGGAACACCGTTTGCTAGAAAGATTTGCGCGATGGGAATTCGCGCGAGTAGATGGGTAACTATGCATGGGTTTGCATTAAATGTGAACGCTAATTTAGGTTACTTTGATAATATAATTCCTTGTGGAATTCGTGGTAAAGCAGTAACCTCTATGGAAGCCGAATTGGGAAGAAAAATACCAGAGGAAGAAGTGAAAGAAAAAATTCTAAAACACTTTAAAGCGTTGTTTGAAGTAGAGGAATTTATTAAAGCATAAAAAAGGGTTGACAATTGTCAACCCTTTTTTAGTTTCTATAGAAAACTAAAATTATTTTTTAGCTTTAACTTCGAAAGAAATTTCCATTAAATCGTTAATGAATTTATCTTTTAAAGCAGCGTCAATTTTCTTAGAGCTATAAGTAATACCAAAATCAGTTCTATCAATGCTAAAAACATCACTTTTAAAAGTAACAGCGTCCTCAGCTTCAGTAATAGTAGCAGGAATAGTAATGCTCTTAGTAACATCTTTTAAAGTTAAGTTACCAGTAACGTGAACTTTTCCTTCTTTTACTTCAGAACTAGATACTTCAAACTTAGCAGTTGGAAACTTTTCAACATCAAAGAAATCAGCATTTTTTAAATGACCTTCTAACTTCTCTTTACCTTTGCCAGCCTCTAAATCTTCACAAACGATAGTGTTCATATCGATAACGAATTCACCAGATTTTACAGCTCCGTTTTCAATTTCTAAAGTTCCTTTTTCTAAACTAACAACACCGTTATGAGAACCAGTTGGTTTACTTCCTTTCCAAGTAACTACAGATTCAGCAACGTTTGCTTTGTATGTGTTAATGATATTTTCTGTTTTTGCTACTTCTTTCTCTTCGCTAACAGCAGTTTTGTTTTTCTCTGTCTTACAAGCAACAGCTCCCATTGCCATAAAAGCAATAGCTAAAATTGTTTTTTTCATCTTTGAGTTTTTAATAATGATTATTAATTGGATGCAAATGTAATAAAAAAATAATTTCCATGGGATTTATTTTTTTGTTAAGATGTGATTAATTACGTAAGAAGCAGCTTGTAAGCCGAAAGCAGCGGGCATATAACTGATGGTTCCGTAGTATGATTTTTTATAGTTGGTTCCGTCGGTGAGTTTTAAACTTTCAGAAATTTGAATTTCTTCGGAATAAACGGCTCTAACCCCTTTGTCAACTTTAAGTTCTTTTAAACGTTTACGTAAGGCTCTCGCCATTTTACAATGCTTAGTTTTGCTAATGTCTTTTACTTTTACTTTAGAAGCATCAAGTTTGCCGCCCGCTCCCATTGAGCTGATGATTTTTACTTTTTTTCTGCGTGCAGCTACAATTAGATTAACTTTAGGAGTAATACTGTCAATACAATCTAACACATAATCAAAGTCTGGAGTTACGATTTCAAAGGCTCTTTCAGGTGATAAAAACTCTTCTAAAACAGTCAATTCAATATCTGGATTGATGTCTTTAAGTCTCTCAGCCAATATATGTGCTTTTGATTTTCCAATGGTACTATGCAATGCTGGTAATTGACGATTTATGTTTGTTTTGTCAAAAATATCACCATCCACAATGGTCATTTTATTTACTCCTGCACGTGCAATAAATTCTGCAGCAAACGATCCTACTCCACCTAATCCAACTACTAAAACATTGGCTTTTTTAATCTTCTCTAATCCTTCTTTTTGAACCAATAATTCGGTACGTTCTAACCAACTCATCTTTTAAAAATTCTACTAAAATTTTGTTTTACAGTATTTATAATTTCTTTTTTTTCGGTTTTTCTCAGTTCGCTAGCAATGTTGTATATGTTTTCAATATGTTTTTCGGAAGTATCTGTTTCTAGAAAAAGAAAGTCTAATGGAAGTTTCGAAAATGTTTCTTGTAGTCTCTCATTTATTAATAAACTCTCTCCGAAGGATATACATATTTGATGTCGTATTAAATCGAGCGCAATTTGGTGATTTTTATTGAATCCGTGAACAATCCAAGGTTGTTTTGGTTTAATTTCTTTTTTTAATTGAATAATTTCCTGAAAAGCCTTTACACAATGAATAATTATAGGTTTGTTGTGCTTTTCAGAAAGTTGAATTTGTTGCTTGAAAACTTCAAGTTGAAGCGAGAAGTCAATTTCGGTTATTTTATCCAAACCACATTCGCCTAATGCATAACATTTTTCTGAGTTTAGTTGCTCTTTAACAATTTTTAAATCGTTTTGTAAAGAGTTTTCTGAAATATACCACGGGTGAATTCCAATAGAAAAAGGTTTGCTAAAATCAGTTGAATTAGGATATTTATTTTCTATTGAAAAAACATCTTTTTGAATAGATGAAGTGTGCGTATGAATATCAATAAATTGCAATTACACTTTGTCTTTGGTATCAATAATAATAGTTACAGGTCCGTCATTTAACAATTCTACTTTCATATCTGCTCCAAATTCACCTGTTTGGACTTTTTTGCCTAACTCTGTTTCAAATTGCTGAACAAAACTTTCGTATAACGGAATAGCAACATCAGGTTTTGCAGCTTTAATATAGCTAGGTCGATTCCCTTTTTTTGTAGAAGCATGTAAGGTAAACTGACTTACAACGATTGCTTCTCCATTAATGTCAAGTAAAGACTTGTTCATAACGCCATCTTCATCATTAAAAATACGAAGATTGGCAATTTTCTTAGTCAACCAAGTAATATCTTCTTGTGTGTCGTCATCAATAATACCCAATAAGATTAACAATCCGTTTTGGATATTCGCAACTTTTTCTCCTTCAATAGTAACACTAGCTTTTGAAACACGTTGAATTACGGCTTTCATCTTTTTGAAATTTAAATTATTTGGATAAATTGAAAGTCTAAATTACTCCCAAACATCAGTTCGATAATTTTCGTCTTCACCTTCTAAAATTTGTAAATAGCTTTTATAGCGAGACCAAGCAATCTCCTCATTTTCTAAGGCTTCTTTAACAGCACATTGAGGTTCATTTACGTGAATACAATTGTTGAATTTACAGTCTTGTTTTAAAGCAAAAAATTCAGGGAAATAGTCACCTAATTCGTCTTTATCCATATCAACTACTCCAAAACCTTTAATTCCTGGAGTGTCAATAATACGCGCATCAAAACTTAAATCGAACATTTCAGCAAACGTAGTAGTGTGTTGTCCTTGTTTGTGTTGTTCAGAAATTTCTTTGGTTTTTAAATCTAAAGAAGGTTCAATGGCGTTGACTAAAGTAGTTTTTCCAACTCCCGAATGACCAGCAAACATGCTTACTTTGCCTGTCATCATCTCTTTGATTTTATCTATATTGATGTTTTCAGTGGCAGAAACTTCTACACATTCGTAACCGATGGCTTCATAAATATCTTTTAGATACATAATTTCGGCACGTTGCTCAATTTCATATGAATCAATCTTATTAAAAACTAAAATAGTTTTGATTGAATAGGCCTCAGCAGTAACTAAAAAACGATCGATAAATGTGGTAAACGTAGGAGGGTTATCAATGGTGATTAACAGAAATACCTGATCGATATTAGAAGCAATTACATGAGTTTGTTTTGATAAGTTAACCGATTTACGAACAATAAAATTTTTACGCTCGTGAATGTTGGTAATTAAACCTGTTTCTTCATCATTATTGGTTTCTAAAGAAAAATCAACAATATCACCTACAGATATAGGGTTCGTACTTTTGATTCCTTTAATACGGAATTTTCCTTTAATACGACACTTATATAGTTCGCCTTTAGACTTTACCCAATACCAACTTCCTGTAGATTTGTAAACCGTTCCTGTCATAAAACAAAGATGCGGATTATTCATAAAAAAATAATATATTCGTGCCTTAATTTTAAAAATTTATTATGAAAAAGCTATTATTATCTATTTGTTTTATTGGATTGTCTTATGTTTCGGCCATTGCGCAAACATATGAATATAAGGTTATAACAAGTGTTGAGTCTATAGTACCAAATGGTTTGGGAAGATCTAGGTTAATTTCTTCAGACGAAGAGAGAAATTTTGAAGATTATACCTCTGGAAGGTCAGAAGAAAATGATGAAAGAAACAAGTCGAAAAGATCGGAAATTAGAGTTAAAAATTTCGAAGAAACAAAACTGTTAAACTTCTTTAATATTGGAGGAATTCGTTTTCAGAATATTGTAGCAAATGATGCAGTGATTACCTCTAAGCTTAATGATATGGCAAAAAATGGTTGGGAATTGGCTTTTTCTAATAGTGGAGTAGAGAGTTATGGAGGAAAAGGAGATAGTAACGGAATTTTTATAACACGTTATATTTTTAAAAGAGAGGTTAAGACTTCAGAGTCTGTTGAAAAATAAAAAAGAAAGCGCCTAATGGCGCTTTTTTTTATGAGTTAATGATTTTTTCTTGATGATTGATGCTTTCTTGGTGTATTGCCTTAAACATTTTAAGAACAAACTCTTCGCTTAGTCCTCTATCTTGTCCTTCTAATATCATTTTACCTAAGATTTCGTTCCATCGTCTAGTTTGTAAAATAGCAACGTTTTTATCTTTCTTCAACTCGCCAATAGCATCAGCTATTTTCATACGTTTTCCTAACATCTCAATTAATTGATGATCCACTACATCAATTTGGGTACGTAAAGTATTCAATGCATTTCGGTAATCAGCCTCGGTATCAGTAGCTTTTCTAACTTTTAAGTCTACCATCATTTGTATTAGAGTTTTAGGGGTGATTTGTTGATCGGCATCACTCCAAGCATTGTCAGGGTTATAGTGTGTTTCAACCATTAAACCATCAAAGTTTAAGTCTAAAGCTGTTTGGCAAATATCAAAAATGATATCGCGACGACCAGCGATGTGTGATGGATCACAAATTAATGGTAAATCAGGAAAACGGTTTTGTAATTCGATAGGAATTTGCCATTCAGGATTGTTTCTGTATCGTGTTTTCTCATAAGTTGAGAAACCTCGATGAATTACTCCTAGCTTTTTAATGTTTTTAGCGTATAAACGCTCTATGGCACCTAACCATAATGGTAAATCTGGATTTACAGGGTTTTTCACCAAAACAATTTTATCAGTTCCATCTAAAGCATCTGCAATTTCTTGAACGATAAAAGGGCTTACAGTAGTACGAGCACCAATCCATAAAATATCTACATCATGTTCTAAGGCTAATTGTACATGATCTTTATTGGCAACCTCGGTAGCAATTAACATTCCTGTTTCTTGTTTGGCTTTTTGTAACCATTTTAGACCTAGAGCGCCTACGCCTTCAAAATTCCCAGGTCTTGTACGAGGTTTCCAAATACCAGCTCTTAATACAGTGGCATCGGTGTCTTTTAATTCGTGTGCTATTTTTAATACTTGTTCTTCAGTTTCAGCACTACAAGGTCCTGCAATTACTAAGGGATGCCCTAATCCGAAGGCATCTAGCCATGTTCTTAATTCTTTTGTGTTTTCCATTTTGATATCTTTATTGTTGAGGTGCTACCTCTAAAATTCCGTTTAATATTTGTTTTATATGATTGGTGTTTTTCATTTCAGTGTATATTTCTGGAAAATCATCTTTTTCTAATAATGTTTTGAATTGTTGTAAGTTACTAATGTATTCGTTCAAAGATTCTACAACATTTTCTTTATTTTGTTTAAAAATAGGAGTCCACATGGCAGGTGAACTTTTTGCTAAACGCACAGTGGAAGCAAATCCACTACCAGCCATATCGAAAATATCACGCTCGTTTTTCTCTTTTTCGATGACGGTTTTACCAAGCATAAAAGAGCTAATGTGTGATAAATGGGATACATAAGCAATATGTTTATCGTGTGATTTTGGATCCATGTATCGAATGCGCATTCCTAATTTTGAAAAAATATCCAATGCTTTTTCTTGTAATTTGAAAGCTGTTTTTTCTACTTCACAAATAATATTGGTTTTACTTCTAAATAAATTTGTCAAAGCTGCATTTGGTCCTGAAAATTCCGTTCCAGCAATAGGGTGTGTAGCTAAAAAATTTCTTCTCTTCGGATGATTTTTAACAGCATCGCAAATCAGTTCTTTAGTCGAACCTACATCAAAAACCAAACAATCATCAGAGATACTATCTAATGTTTTTAAAATTACCTCTTGAGAAACATCTACAGGAATAGCAATAATGACTATATCTGCATTTTTTAACTCTGAAAAAGTCGCTTTTTGATGGATAATCCCTTTCTCTAAAGCAAGATCTCCATGTTCTTCGTTGGAGTCAATTCCATAGATAGTAGCGTTTTTAAATTCTTGCTGAATATCTAGAGCAAAACTTCCGCCGATTAATCCTAGTCCTATGATAAATATGTTCATTATATTCTGTTGATTGCTTCGTTAATTTTTTCTTCTGATACACATAGTGAGAAACGAATGTAACCTTCGCCTTGACTGCCAAAAATGGTTCCAGGAGCAGCAAAAATGTGTTTGTTATATAACAAGTCGTCAATCATTTCTTCTGATGTTTTTCCTTCTGGAAGTTTACACCAAACAAACATTCCAGAGGTGTTTTTATCATAAGTACATTCTAATTTATCTGCTAGTTTAAAAACTAACTCTTGCCGCTTTTTATACGTATTGTTTAGTTGGGTAAACCAATCTTTGTCTAACTCTAAAGCTTTTGTTGCTCCTTTTTGGATTCCATAAAACATGCCAGAATCCATTTGAGTTTTAACTTTTAAAACTTCGGTTAAGAATTCAGGTTTTCCTAACAACATTCCAACACGCCATCCTGCCATATTGAAAGATTTACTTACCGAGTTTAACTCTAGTGCAATATCTTTTGCGCCTTCAATTTGTAAAATACTTTGAGGATGTTCATTCAATATAAAGCTATACGGATTGTCATTTACAATCACAATATTGTGCTTTTTTCCAAAGTCAATCAACTTTTGAAAAGTTTCTTTGGTCGCATCTGCACCTGTTGGCATATGCGGATAATTTACCCACATCAACTTTATTTTTGAGGTATCTAGTTTTTCCAAAGCTTCAAAATTAGGTTGCCAGTTACTCACTTCTTCCAAATTGTAAAAAATAGGCTCTCCTCCTAATAAATTGGTTACTGAACTGTAAGTTGGGTATCCTGGATTAGGAATTAATACCTGATCTCCTTCATTTAAAAAAGCTAATGAAATATGCATAATTCCCTCTTTACTTCCCATTAAAGGGAGTACTTCGTTAGCAGGATTTATGGCAACTTCATAGTTGTTTTGATAAAAATTAGAAACAGCTTGTCTAAACTCAGGTAAGCCTTGATAACTCTGATAACTATGAGCTCCAGTATCTTGTAAGCTATCTTGAATAGCTTTTAATACTGAGGTTGGAGGTAGCAAATCAGGGCTTCCAATTCCAATATTTATAATTGGTTTACCTTCTGAAATTAATTGACGTACTTCTTGTAATTTTTTAGAGAAGTAGTATTCTTGTACGGTTTGTAATCTGTTAGCAAACTGTATCATAATCTTCCGTTTTTGTATTCGCCTAATATTTTAAATTCTTCTGCCATAATTTGTATAATGGCTTTTGCTTTTTCGAAATCTTCGTATGCTTCAAAAGTTACATCCACAAAAAAAGCATACTTCCATGGGGTTTCAATTTTGGGTAATGACTGTATTTTGGTAAGGTTTAATTTGCAATCACTCATTACATTTAGAACTGCGGCTAAACTTCCTCTTTTATGATCTAATTCAAATCTTAATGAGGCTTTGTTAATTTCATTCTTACCATTTTCAGGATGGCTTGTTTGAATAATCACAAAGCGAGTCGCATTATTTTTAATGGTTTGAATCTCGTCTTCAATGATAGAAAGCCCAAAAATATCAGCAGCCATTTTTGGAGCAATGGCTGCAATCCCTTTTAATTGTTGGTCTGCAATTCTTTTCGCAACAGCAGAGGTGTCAACATCTTCAACTAACTTTATATGCTTGTGTTGTTTGAAAAACTCTTTGCATTGTAGTAAGGCCATTGGGTGTGAGCAAACCTCAGTAATATCTTCAATTTGTTGATTTGGTAACGCCATTAAATGATGGTGTATAGGCAAGTAATACTCGCCAGAAATATGTAAATTGTATTTGTCAATTAGGGCATAGTTGGGTATAATTGAGCCTGCTATGGTGTTTTCTAACGCCATAATTGCTTGTTCGCTTCTTGAATTGATAAGGCTGTCAACCAATACGTCAAAAGATAAGCATTCATCTAAACTGATGTTAGCTCCGTAGTAGTTGTTTGCAACAATATGATGGTTGCTTCCTTGTATTCCTTGAATGGCTATTTTTTTCATTTTAGGTCAAAAAAAAAGCCTCGATAAATTCGAGACTTTGATTAGCTATATTATTTTCTTGTTAGTTTAACAATATGGTACAAAGTCTCAGCTCTTACTAAAAAAGTAAAAGTAAAAATAGAAACCCTGCCATACGTTTTGTAACATCATTGTATTTGTGTTCTTTGTACGGGGCAAATCTTAGAAATAAATTTCAGTAAACCAAACTTTTTTTGAAAAAATGTATAAAAAGAAAAAAGCTCCTCAAAAATTGAGAAGCTTTTCGCGGTCTGGACGGGACTCGAACCCGCGACCCCATGCGTGACAGGCATGTATTCTAACCAGCTGAACTACCAGACCGTTGCTTGAAGCATTATGTTGTATGTTTTAGAGAAACTTTAGCGGTCTGGACGGGACTCGAACCCGCGACCCCATGCGTGACAGGCATGTATTCTAACCAGCTGAACTACCAGACCGTTGCTCTAAGCGGATGCAAATATATAACCTTTTTTTAAATAAAAAAGAGTTATTTATAAAAAATTCTGTCTACTGATAAGATAAGCGATAAGTACTTTATCATAACCTTTATTAATATCTACAGGTATGTAATCAATTTTATATTGTAAGCATTTGTTTTTTAGGTTTTTGAAAAATTCAGAGCTTAATTCTTGATATTTTTGCTGTACATTTTCGGCGTATAAATTTATTTCTTCTCCAGTTTCAACATCTACAAATTTTTTTGGTGAGTTGTCAAAATCAAACAAAAATTCTGTCTTTTTATCGTGTGTATGAAACAACACTACCTCATGTTTGTTAAATTTTAGGTGTCGTAAAGCATCAAAAAGAGCTTCTTCATTTTTTGAAGTTTGAAACATATCGGTAAATAAGAAAATTAAAGACCTTCTATGAATCTTTTCTGCTATTTCATGTAAATATTGATAGGTTTCTGTAGATGAGGTAGAATTGGATGATAGTAACTGTTCTAATTGATGTAATAACATCTTACGATGACGCTCACTACCTTTTTCAGGAGCATAATATTCGTAAGTGTCAGAATAAATACTTAATCCAACGGCATCGCGTTGTCTTTTTAAAATATCCATTAAAGAAGCAGCAGCTACTGCTGAGAAACCAATCTTGTTTAAACTATCTATTGATTGATTCTTACTTATAGGATAATGCATAGAAGCAGAATTGTCGATAATTAAATGACATCTAAGATTCGTTTCTTCTTCATATTTTTTGGTGTACAGCTTTTCGGTTTTAGCAAATAGTTTCCAATCAATATGGCGAGTACTTTCGCCTTTATTATAGAGTTTGTGTTCAGAAAACTCAACCGAAAATCCGTGAAATGGACTTTTGTGCATTCCTGTGATAAAACCTTCTACCACTTGTTTGGCAAGTAGTTCAAGATTGTTAATTTTTGAAGCAGTACTGTTTAAATCAATCATACAGTACCGAAAATAACAAAAGGTTTAGCAATAGCCAAACCTTTTGTGTAATAAAAAGAAAACGGATTATTGTTTAATTGTATGTTGTGCTCTGTCCATATTATCAGCTACAATCAATAATTTTTTTAATAGAATTGGGTTATAGTTTTTATGATTGTTTAAAAACTCTTGAACAATATCATTAGCTTCTTTTGAGGTATAGTTTCCAAGTGAGCTCGTTAACCAGTTTTTTGGGAAAAAGATATCGCCAGTAAGTTGTACTTCTTCCAACAAATCTAAACAAAGTTTAAGGTGTTTGATAGAAGTTTTTTGACGTAAAGGATGGTGTATAGAGGCTAAAGCGGCTTCTACCCAAGATTCTTTTTCACGGTTTTTAGCTTCTTTTAGAGAAAGCATAAAATCATCTCTTACTTTTTCATCATTAGATAAGGTAGGAAGCAACCATGAAAAGCGTTCTTTTTTGTCTTTGTTTTTAATGTTTTCAAGTTGCTGCTTATTTATTTCTTCTGATTCAGGATGTTGATAAATAGCAAGTTTTATTGCAAGGTTTGTTAAATCAGTTTCGTTTAAAGTTAAGTTGTCTATTACAAGAGTTTTATTCCATAATTGAAATAGCTTCTCTTTTCCGGTTTCATTATAAGCAAGATTACTATATAAGTTAAACAGTGTTTTTTTAATATTTTTTGGAAGCTCAGTTTGAAGCAATTCAAAAACGCTATTTTCAGTGGTGTTTAAAAGCTTATGATGTTGTTCTTTTGGTAAAAACTTCCAGAAAATAGCATTGATGCCTCTAGATAAATAATTAACAATTAACTCGTTTTTTTCAGATTGAATTCCTTTTAAAAATAAATTAAAAGTATTCAAAGGAGTAATGTTCCCATGAAGCATGTTTTCGTAAAGGTTTATATAAGAATGCCCTCGCGCAACATCATTTTTAATTAAATGAATATCGGTTGTGTTTAGAGGGAAGATTCCGTAGCCCAAACCATTATAGTTGTAAATAATTTCTTTAGGTATAGGTAAACCAATTGCTTCGTTAATTGTGTTAGTATGTTTGTTTAGGTCAACATGAATTGTTTTTATTTCATCTTTATAAACCAAACCAATAGCGAAAGATTGTTCCCATGTATTGTTTGATTTGTCTTCAGCTTTTTGATGGATGTTAAAAGTGCTTATTTTTCCGTCATTATAACTAATAGAATCAGAAATTATTGGACGACTAGGAGAGTTTACCCAAACCTTACTCCATTGTTTAATGTCTTTAGGAGATAAATTATCAAAAATAGTCACTAAATCATTCCAGTCTGCATTGTCATTAGCATAGGTGGCAATGTATTGTTGAGTTCCTTTCTGAAAGTTTTCTTTGCCCAATAAAAGCTCGAGTTGACGCATCATAATAGGGGCTTTGTTGTAAATGATGCGACCATATAAAGAACCTGCATTTTTTAAATTATCTAGCTGTTGTCTTATAGGGTTTGAACCTTTGGTACGGTCTTCAGAATAGGCACTTGGATAGTGAGACATCATAAAACCTAAATCGTGGTTTATTTCAGGAAACACAGGATTCATAATTTTGTCAGCCATGAAGTTGGCAAAGACTTCTTTCATCCAAACATCATTAAACCAACGCATGGTTACTAAATTACCAAACCACATATGAGAAGTTTCATGAGCAATTAATTTAGCTCGATTTAATTTGCGGGTTTGTGTTGCATTTTCATCCAAAAAGAGAGAGCTTTCTCTATATTGTATCGCTCCTGTATGTTCCATTCCACCATATTGAAATGGAGGAAGAGAGGCAAAGTCCATTTTTTGAAACGGAAATTTATAATGAGTGTATTCTTCTAAAAACTCTAAAGAATTTTGATGCGTGTTAAAAATATAGGCTAAACTTTCCTTAATTTTTGTACTGTCAGATTCTCTGTATAAAAAGCGCATGTTAAAGGCACCAGGATTAGTATTGTTTTCATTGAACTTACCAGCAACAAAAGAGAATAAATACGTGCTCATTTTGTCTGTTTGTTTAAATTGATGTTCAATAAAATCACCTTTTTCTACTTGTTGCTTTTCAAAAGCACCACATAAAACTTTCCAATCTTTTGGAGCGGTTATAATAAGATTGTAGTGAGCTTTGATATTAGGTTGATCAAAGCAAGGAAATAAAGTACTAGCTCTATCTGGAACTAATAAAGTGTATAAATATTCTTTGTTTCTGTTCAAAGAAAGTTCTCCTGCATCAAAACTTATATCAATCGTATTCTCTCCTGATTTTAATAAGTTTTTATCAATAACAATATGTTCGCTGGTATGTACTATAGTGGCGTTTGTGTCATTAACACGAATATTTTTTAAATGACTTGTTTTCTCGTTAAAATCTAAAATTAGGTTATTTTCAGTATTGGTAAGATTGAAGTTGATTTTAAGTTCTGATGGAATAGCGTCTTCCTTTTTCAAAGGAATTGAAAAGTGAAGGTTGTATACTACGTCAGATACTTGTTTTTTTCTAAATTTTGCCAGTTCTAAAGAAATACCATTGGTGATTTCAGGAAGTTGAGTTTTTCTTTTTTACAAGCTAAGCAAATAGATAAACAAAAAAATAAGAGGTATTTATACATGGTTTTAGTTGTTTCTTGGTTTTTAAAAATAAAAAAGGTTTAGCAATAGCCAAACCTTTTTTATGAGATGAATTGAAATACTTTTTATAAAGCAGCATCAATTTTATCTGTATATGCTTTTTTAGGAGCAGCACCAACTTGCTTGTCTACAACTTCTCCGTTTTTGAAAATTAATACAGTTGGAATGTTTCTTACACCATACTTAGCAGCAAATTCTTGGTTTGCGTCTACGTCTACTTTACCAACAACAGCTTTTCCTTCATACTCGCTACTGATTTCATCAACGATAGGAGATACCATTCTACATGGTCCACACCAAGCTGCCCAAAAGTCTACTAATACTGGTTTGTCAGATTTTAATACTACTTCTTCGAAAGAAGCATCTGTAATTTCTAATGCCATTTTATATATGTTTTATCTAAGTTATTATCTTACTTTGTACACCACAAAAGTAAGCAAATATTTTTCCAATGCAATTTTACAAAAATTACTTTTTATTATCATAGTATCAATACTTTCTATTTTTTTATAGCTTAGTTTGTTTTTATGTGTGTAAAATAATCTATAACTTTGCACCAATATTTATTTGAGGAAAAATTTGACTGATTGCAACCTCAATGAACAATAGTTCAGAATAAAAATGCTAAAGCAGTAATTTTCTACTCCTTTTAGCGACTTAGCAATTCAAGTTTTTTCTTTTAATTAATTTAAAAAGAAGTTTTTATGTCATATTTTTTTACTTCGGAAAGTGTTTCTGAAGGACATCCAGATAAAGTAGCAGATCAAATTTCTGACGCTTTAATAGATAATTTTTTAGCATTTGACCCAGAATCTAAGGTTGCTTGTGAAACTTTAGTAACTACAGGTCAGGTTGTATTGGCTGGAGAGGTAAAGTCATCAACCTATTTAGATGTTCAAAAAATAGCTCGTGAAGTAATCAATAAAATTGGTTATACTAAAGGAGAATACATGTTTGATGGAAATTCTTGTGGAGTTTTATCAGCAATTCATGAACAATCAGACGATATTAACCGTGGAGTAGATAGAGCTTCTAAGGAAGAGCAAGGTGCAGGAGACCAAGGTATGATGTTTGGGTATGCAACGAACGAAACTGAGCATTATATGCCGTTAGCGTTAGATTTATCACATATAATCTTAAAGGAATTAGCAGTTATACGTAGAGAAAGTAAAGAAATTACTTATTTACGCCCAGATGCAAAGAGTCAGGTAACTATTGAGTATTCTGACGATAATGTACCACAACGTATTGAAGCAATTGTTGTTTCTACACAGCACGATGATTTTGCTGATGACGAAACCATGTTAGCAAAAATTAGAAAAGATATTGTTGAAATTTTAATCCCTAGAGTTAAAGCACAATTAACTCCTGAAATTCAAGCGTTGTTTAATAATGATATTAAGTATCATATTAACCCAACAGGAAAGTTTGTAATTGGTGGGCCTCACGGAGATACAGGATTGACAGGTCGTAAGATTATTGTTGATACGTATGGAGGAAAAGGAGCACATGGTGGTGGAGCATTCTCAGGAAAAGATCCAAGTAAAGTAGATCGTTCTGCAGCCTATGCAACACGTCATATCGCAAAGAATTTAGTAGCTGCTGGAGTTGCTGATGAGGTATTAGTTCAAGTATCGTACGCAATTGGAGTAGTAGAGCCGATGGGTATTTTTGTAGATACTTATGGAACTTCAAAAGTTGATTTAACCGATGGAGAGATCGCTCAAAAAGTTTCTGAAATTTTTGATATGCGTCCACACGCAATTGAAGATCGTTTAAAATTACGTAATCCAATATATAGCGAAACTGCTGCTTACGGACACATGGGACGTACAAATGAAGTAGTTTCTAAAACGTTTACACAACCTAATGGAGAAAGTATAACGCTAGATGTAGAGTTATTTACTTGGGAGAAATTAGATTATGTATCTAAAGTAAAAGAAAGTTTCGGTTTGTAAGAACCGTTAACTATTAAAACTAAAAAACCTCGACATTGTCGAGGTTTTTTTATGATTATTTTATTTGAAATATAAAAGGGATTCTGGCTTGAATTCCTTCTAGGTTTTTCATTTTATGAATGTTGTTGTATAGCTGATAGTTTTCATCACCCATTGTTTCTTTTAAAATTTCTTCTTTAGAAGCTTTCATAAAAGGATTCATTTGTAAAGCATCCTTTAAATCAGTTTTGTAGTGAGGATAGTTACGAACTCTATAATTTTCAACTTCAGCTAATTCAGCAGCTACTTTAATAGCATCTTCTAAGCTTCCTAATTGATCAACTAAACCTTTTTCAATAGCTTCTTTACCTGTCCAAACTCTACCTTGTGCAATTTCGTTTACTTGCTCGAAAGTCATGTTACGTCCTGTAGAAACACGATTGACAAAAGTAGTGTAGATTTGCTCAACTCCTTCTTTGGTAACATCATAGAACTTCTGATTCATTGGCTCAAAAACACTGTAAGAAGCACTATTGTTAGTAGATACTTGTTCCGCATTGATGCCAATATTGTCGGCAAACTGACTAAAATTTGGAATCGCACCAAAAACACCAATTGATCCTGTAATGGTTGTTGGTTCAGCGATAATTTTATCAGCATTACAAGCAATATAATAACCACCAGAAGCAGCTAAGTTCCCCATAGAAACGACTAGAGGTTTTTCTTTCTTAGTTAATTCTAGCTCACGCCAAATTAATTCAGAAGCTAAAGCACTACCACCAGGAGAATTTACGCGAAGAACGATAGCTTTTACATTATCATCTTTTCTAGCTTTTTTAATCGCTTTATTAATAATTCTTTGTCCGATGTAGCTTTCATTTCCTTCTCCATACACGATATCACCTTGTGCATAAATTACAGCAATTTTATCTTTAGCAGTAGAAGAAATTCTTCCTTTTCCTGAGTTGATGTAATCTTCGATAGAAATAGTATTCACTTTTTCATCAGAACCTCCTGCCAGTTTTTCTTGGTATTCATCTTCATAAATAGAAGCATCAATAAGTTTGCTTTTTAACGCTATTTCAGCATTTCTTCCGTTAGAGTTATCAGCAATGTTATTTAATTCTTCAATTGAAATGTTTCTGCTATTGCTAATATCTTCAGTAATTTCTGACCAAATTGATTTTAAGAAAGAGGTAGTTTGCTCGCGATTTGCATCACTCATTTTATTTTCTAAAAATGGTTCAACAGCACTTTTATATTTACCGTGGCGAACAACTTCCATTTTAATACCGTATTTATCTTCGAAATCTTTGAAGTATAAAATTTCAGTTGATAAACCTCTAAAATCGATAGCCCCAACTGGGTTTAAGAATAAACTATCGGCAACAGAACTTAAGTAATAATTTTTTTGAGTATAAATGTCGTTGTACGCATATATGAATTTACCACTCTCTTTAAATTCTTCTAATTTATTTCTAATGGCTTGCGTTTGTGCAATACCAGCATTAACAAAGGTTGTTTTTATACTAATTCCTTTAATTTTATCATCAGTTTTAGCGTTTTCAATAGCGTTAATGATTTTATTTAAAGCTAATCTTTCCTCGTTTAGCTCTAAGGCTTCAGCGATAGGGTTGTCTTCTTTAGGAGCGTAATCTTTTATAGGTGTTGATAAATCTAATTCTAAAACTGAATTTGATTTAACTACAATTTGCTCTTCAGCTCCAACAATAGTAGCGATAGCAAAAAAGAAAACAAACAGTAAAAAAAAGGCAATAAAAAAGCCAAGAACTGAGGCTAATAGATTTCTTAAAAATTTCATGTTATTGGGTTGATTTTTTGAGCAAATATACAGTTTTTACAAAGATGCTTTTTTGAGTAAAAATCATCTATTAAATTGAGTTGATCCAGCTCCTAAACTCATCTTGTATTTACGTTGAGCAAACTCAAAATAATTGAATAATTTGTAGTTTACTTCGTAGCCATAATCAATATGTGGACTGTAATCAATCACATTTTCATAAATATTAGGATTGAATTGTAGTGGGTTTCGTGCTCGGTAATTCCATGTAATAACATACAAACGATTTTTATTTTCTAAATACGTTTGCGAATAATAACCTTCTGGTTTGGCTATGCTGTTTAAATAAGTAGTAAAACCAGGATCTATGATAATAATTTCGTATTCTAAACTGTCATTGGCAATAACAACAGGTTCTTCATTAGTATTTGAGGTGTCCTTTAAAGGAGAAGAACCACAAGCCCACAGCATAATTCCTATGATACTGAGAGCTAAAATATGTTGTAGTGTTTTCATAATCAATATGAGTTTGTTAACTATAAAATTGCAAAAATTATTCCGAAATTCATTGATTTTTAACTTGTTTAACAGTAATTTTCAGCATTAAATAAAAGATTATGAAGCAAAGATGTTTTTGGGTAGGAAATGACCCTTTGTATATAGAATACCACGATACAGAATGGGGAGTTCCTGTTTATGATGATGATAAATTGTTTGAGTTTTTAATTTTAGAAACCTTTCAGGCAGGATTGAGTTGGATAACTATTCTAAAAAAAAGAGAAAATTTTAGAAAAGCGTTAGATGATTTTAATTATCAGAAAATTGCAAAATATGGAGAAGAAAAGTATGAAGAGCTGTTACAAAATGAAGGAATTATTAGAAATAAGTTAAAGATAAAAGCTACCATTACCAACGCTCAATTATTTATGAAAGTGCAAGAAGAGTTTGGTACATTTTCTAAATATATTTGGAGTTTTGTTGATGGAGAGCCAATAAAAAATTCATTTGAAAAAAGAGAAGAAGTACCTGCAACAACAGCGCTTTCTGATGCAATTTCAAAAGATTTAAAAAAACGTGGATTTAAATTTGTAGGATCCACAGTAATTTATGCTCATATGCAGGCTACGGGGATGGTAAACGACCACACAACCGACTGTTTTCGATACCATGAAGTTTAAATTTCGTAATTTTATCCTTCCAAAAAAATAAACTAAATATTATTATAAATGAAACTAAAACAAATGCTTTGTGCAGTTGTTGCGGCTGGAGTGTTAACTTCATGCGGAACAGAAGCCAAAAAAGAGCCTAAAGTAGCTGAAAAAAAAGCAAAAGAGTTTGAATATGTTGTTGAGCAATTTGCTGATATAAAAGTATTACGTTACCAAATTCCCGGTTTTGATGAGTTAACACTAAAAGAAAAAAAGTTAGTGTATTATTTAACGCAAGCTGGTTTATCTGGTCGTGATATTATGTGGGATCAAAACTACCGTCACAATCTTGAAATTAGAGCAGCTTTAGAAAATATCAACAATAACTTTAAAGGTGATAAAGAGAGCGAAGAGTTTAAAGCATTTACAACGTATTTAAAACGTGTATGGTTTTCAAACGGGATTCACCACCACTATTCTAACGATAAGTTAAAACCTGAATTTTCTAAAGAATATTTTGAATCGTTATTAAAAGAAACTAATACTGAGTTATCTACAGAAGCATTAGAAGTTATTTTTAATGATAAAGATGCTAAAAAAGTAAACAAAAAAGCTGGGGTAGATAATGTATTAGCATCAGCAGTAAATTTTTACGGAGCAGATATTACAAGTAAAGATGTAGAAGATTTTTATGCTAAAGCTGATAAAGGCCCAGAAGGACAACCAATTGAGGCTGGATTAAACTCGAAGTTAGTTCGTGAAGATGGAAAACTAGTTGAAAAAGTATGGAAGTCTGGTGGAATGTACGGACAAGCAATCGATAAAATTATTTATTGGTTAGGAAAAGCTAAAGAAGTAGCAGAAAACGAAAAACAAGCAAAAACGTTAGAGTTGTTAATCGAATACTATAAAACAGGAGATTTACATACTTGGGACGAATATGCAATTGCTTGGGTAGAATCTACCGAAGGAAATATTGATTGGATTAATGGTTTTATTGAAGTATATAATGACCCTAAAGGGTACAGAGGTTCGTACGAAACAATTGTACAGATCAAAGACTTCGATATGTCTAAAAAGATGAAAGTATTATCAGACAATGCACAATGGTTTGAAGATAATTCTCCATTAGATCCAACTCACAAAAAGAAAGATGTTGTGGGGGTTTCGTATAAAACAGTAAATGTTGCTGGTGAAGCAGGAGATGCATCTCCAAGTACACCAATTGGAGTGAACTTACCGAACAATAACTGGATTCGTCAACAACACGGTTCTAAATCGGTATCGTTAGGAAATATTATAGGTTCTTATAACAATGCTGGAGGAACTGGACGTTTAAAAGAATTTGCTAACGATCAAGAAGAAATCGATTTAGAGATTAAATATGGTAAGTTAGCTGATAAATTACATACAGCATTACATGAGGTAATCGGACATGCTTCAGGTGTAATTAATGATGGAATTGGCCAACCAAAAGAAACGTTAAAGAACTATGCTTCTACAATGGAAGAAGGTAGAGCGGATTTAGTAGGGCTTTATTATTTAATGGATCCTAAATTACAAGAATTAGGTTTAGTTGATGACTGGCAAAAAGTAGGTAAAGCTGCTTATGATGGATATATCAGAAACGGATTAATGACACAGTTAATCAGAATCAATTTAGGAGATGATATTGAAGAAGACCACATGGTTAACCGTCAATGGGTATCAGCTTGGGCTTTTGAACAAGGAGCGAAAGATAATGTAATTGAAAAAGTTACTAGAGATGGTAAGACATATTATAACATCAACGATTATGATAAGCTTCGCGAAATTTTCGGACGTTTATTAAAAGAAACGCAAAGAATTAAATCTGAAGGAGATTTTGAAGCTGCTAAAGCATTAGTTGAAGGATACGGAGTAAAAGTAGATCAAGATATTCATAAAGAAGTTTTAGATCGTAATGTACAGTTTACATCAGCTCCTTATAACGGATTTGTAAACCCAGTATTAGAGCCAGTAATGGATGCTGAAGGAAATATTACCGATATTAAAATTACGCAACCAGAAACGTTTGAAGAGCAAATGAACTTCTACGCCAAAAACTATAATTTCTTACCAATAAAAAATTAAGAAGTTAAAAGGCTAAATAATAAAAAACCGATTCTGAAAAGAATCGGTTTTTTGTTTTATAAAGAAACCTTAAACGGTTGTGCTATTTCGTTAGTAGTTTTGATAAAAACAACAGTGCAATTACTACAGCAATTCCTATTGCTACGTAAATAGCAGCGTTTTGGTAGTACTTCTTATTGTTTTTAGAGTCTTTTTTATAGCTAAAAAACATCAAAATAATAAAGGCTACAACAAATAAACTAGCAAAAATGATTCTGCCTGTAGTAAACATTTTAGCAGCAATAAGTATAAACATAAAATTGTATTTTTAGCAAAGTTAAAGAATGATTTTAGAATGGAGAAAACTAAAACAGCAATTATTTTTGGCGCTACCTCAGGTATCGGGAAGAGTTTAGCTGAAACATTAATAAAAGACAATTATATAGTTGCAGTTACTGGTAGAAGGTTAGAAAAGCTAGAAGAATTAAAAAGTGCTTATCCGAATCAAGTAATTATAAAACAAAACGATATTCAAAAAGTTACTGAAGTAGAAAAAGTATTTACTGAAATGGTGGACGAATTAGGAGAAGTTCATTTAGTGATACAGTCTTCAGGAGTTGGATTTGTGAATACAGAATTAGACTGGCATAAAGAAAATGAAACGGTACAAACTAATGTAGTTGGAGTTACCAAACTATATAATTTAGCGTATAATTTGTTTGAAAAACAGCAATTCGGACATTTAGTAGGAATTTCTTCAATAGCATCTTTTAGAGGAAATAAAGATGCACCTGCATATTTTGCATCTAAAGCCTATCAAAAATCATATTTAGAAGGGTTGTATATTAAAACCAAAACAATAGAATCTAAAAAAGTATTTGTAACAGATATTCGCCCTGGCTTTGTTGATACTGCAATGGCGTTAGGTGATGGAATTTTTTGGATGGTTTCTCTAGAAAAAGCAGTTGATCAAATTTATTCAGCAATAAAACGAAAAAAACGAGTGGCTTACATTTCAAAACGATGGAGACTTATTGCTTGGGTACTAAAAATTGTGCCAGCAAGAATTTTAAAAATGGCAACATAAACTAATATATAAAGCAGATTAAAAACAATGAAAAAAAGAATAGAAGCAGTACACGAATTTCATACCGCTTTCGGATTAGGAATTAACAACGAACCAATAGCAAATATTGGAGAGGAACGAAATTTACTTCGTTACAATTTAATGAAAGAAGAAAATGAAGAATACCTAGAAGCAGCACAGAATAACGATTTAGTTGAGGTTGCAGATGCTTTAGGTGACATGTTGTATATTTTATGTGGAACTATTATTGAACACGGAATGCAACACAAAATAGAAGAAGTGTTTAATGAAATTCAACGAAGTAATATGAGTAAGTTAGGAGAAGATGGTAAGCCAATTTATCGTGAAGATGGTAAGGTACTTAAAGGACCAAATTACTTCAAACCAAATATTAAGGAAATTTTAGATAAATAAAAAAGCTCCTCAAAAGAGGAGCTTTTTTTAATTTTGTTTTCTATGTTATTTACCCATAATTCTTTCTAATTCTAATGTTAATGTTTTAACATTATTAACCATTTTAATGATAACACCGTTAGAGTCTACAATTAAGTGCGTAGGGTATTGCTTAACTTTTAATTTTTTAGCCATGTAATCCTTTTGTTCAGGAATAGTAGGGTATTTAAACTCTTTAGTTTCTAAAAACTCAACTAATTCGCCCTTTTTATCAAAAGCTAAACTAACAAATTCAATTTTTTCATCTTTGTATTTGTCTACCAACTCATTTAATTCAGGGAATTCTTCTACACACACTTTACAAGTAATAAACCAACATTTAAGAACTAATAACTTTCCTTTCGTATCAGCTTTGTTATGTGCTTTCCCTTTTAAATCAACAAAATTATAGTCAGGAAGCTTTTTACCTTCCATTTTAAAATATTGATGAGCTATAGCGGCTTTACTAGCAATAGACTTCTTTATTTTTTCATCAGAAGTATCGCTGATATTTGTCAGTTGATATTGTATTTTTCCTTCTTTTACAAATTTAATAGGAATATAAGCACCAGTACGTAATAATGTTAGGAAAATACCCTTTTCGATAGTAGCTCCTTTTTCATCTAAAGGAGTATAAGTAGACATTAAATCAATATTGTCTTTTGTATAGGCTTCCCAATTATCAAAACTCTTTTGAATATCATCAGAATCGTAAGAAGTTGAAGTAATTGTTTCAACTTCGATAGCTTCTCCTTCTCCCTCTTCATCTTCTTTGTTTTCATGAGTATCTTCTTCAGGAATAGTTTCTTCAATAGAAGGAGCTTCCTCATTAATATCCGCGCTAATTTCTTGTTGCGTATCTTCAGTGTCAGTTGTTTCTTCCTCTTCAGGAAGCTCTGTTTCTTCTTGGGTGTCTACGGTTTCGTTTATAGCGAAAATAGGTTTACCCGATATAGAATTCGAGTAACTTTGTAAACCAAAAAAAGAAATAGCAAAACCAATTCCTATAGATAATAATGCTGGTACTATATTTCTCATTTTATTTAGATTTTTCTATTCAAAAACTGAATATTATCCACTAATATAGCTTTTTTAAATGAAAAAACTAAATTTTCACTCTCCAGTTGTGCTTGTCTTCCAGTTTGTTATATTGAATTCCTAGTAATTTCTCTTTGAAAAAAGCAGCATATGAATCTTCCATATCTGGTAATTCAAAAGTTTCATCTTGATGTTTAAACCCTTTAATAGGGTTTATTACCGCAGCAGTACCAGAACCAAAAATTTCTTTTAATTCTCCTTTTCTTGCAGCTTCTTTTATCTCAGAAACCGATACTCTTCTTACCTCTAGTTCAATATTATAATCTTTAGCAAGTTGAATGATTGATTTACGAGTAACACCATCTAAAATACGATCATTTGTTGGTGCGGTAACAAGTTTGTCTCCAATTCTAAAGAACACATTCATAGTACCTGCCTCTTCAAGATATTCATGAGTATTAGCATCTGTCCAAACAATTTGTTGGTATCCTTCTTTATGTGCTAAACTAGTAGGGTAAAACTGTGCGGCGTAGTTACCCGCTGCTTTTGCAAATCCGACACCACCGTCAGCAGAGCGACTATATTTTTCAGCAAAAAGAACACGAACTTCTCCTGCATAGTACGATTGTGCAGGTGAACAAATGATGATGAATTTATATTCTTCAGCAGGAGAAGCAGAAATAGCTCCTTCAGAAGCAATAATAAAAGGACGGATATATAACGAGTTTCCAAATCCTTTTTTAATCCAAGCATCGTCAATTTCTAATAACTTTTTTAGTCCTTCCATAAAAACATTCTCAGGGACAGAAGGCATTGCTAAACGTTCTCCAGACTTGTTAATTCTGTGGAAGTTTTCATCAGGACGAAATAAAAAAACGTCATCATTATCATCTTTATAAGCTTTCATTCCTTCAAAAACAGCTTGTCCGTAATGAAAAACTCTCGCCGAAGGTTCAAAAGTCATGGGTCCGTAAGGCATAATTTGAGGCGTTTTCCACTCACCATCTTTAAAATCACAAACTAACATGTGGTCAGAAAAAACACGACCAAACGCTAAGTTGTTAAAATCTACTTTATCTATTTTCGATTCTTGTATAAGCTCAATATCAATATTCATTGTGTTGTTGTTTTTAGAAGTGCTACGAAGATACAAAATCTAGTGGTATGTTCTAGGGTGGCTTATTGCTTGAAGAAATAATAAGTATATTTGTTGAATGTTAATTTTAAAATTTTGAAAATGAAAAGACTACTAGTTTTTGCTATGGTTTTAAGCGTAGCACTTAGCTCATGTAAAGTTGAAAAGAAAGAAGAAAAATCTACTACAAATGATACTGAAGTACAAAAAATAGAATATGCATCTTTTGGAGAAAAGATTACAGATACTGATGCAATTTCTGCAGATGAAATGCGATTGAAATTCAAAAACTTAAAGGCAGGAGATACTTTAAATGTAAAATTTGCTTCAACAATAAACGAAGTATGTAAGAAAAAAGGGTGTTGGATGAAGCTAGATTTAGGTGAAGAACAAGAATCAATGGTACGTTTTAAAGATTACGGATTTTTTATGCCATTAAATGCAGATGCAAAAGAAGTGGTAGTAAATGGTAAAGCTTTTGTTACCGAAATTTCTGTAGATGAATTACAGCATTATGCAAAAGATGCTGGAAAATCAGAAGAAGAGATTGCTAAAATTACTGAACCAAAATACACCTATGCTTTTGAAGCAGATGGCGTGTTAATGAAAAAGTAATGAAGAACGTTTTTGGTTTATTATGTATAGTTTTACTTCTTTTTTCTTGCAAAAAGGAAGTAAAACAACCCAAAGAGGAATTAATTATGTATCAATCTTCAGAAATGGCGGCGTTAATGAATGCCATGTATGAAGGTAATATGACAATTAAGAATAAAATTTTGGAAGGAGAGGCTATTGGGAATTTTCCTGATATCTACCTTAATATTCACAATGCAGTTTTAACTGATCCTACTGATAGAAATGCCAGTTTTGAGGCTTTTTCAAAATTGTATATACAAAACCTGCAACAGGTGTATAGTGGTTCACAAGATTCGTTAAAGCAAAACTTCAATCAAGCAATAAACAGTTGTATTGCCTGTCATGAAACTACCTGTAGAGGACCGATACCTAGAATTAAAAAATTATTAATTAAATAATTTAGGAATCAAAAGAGAGATAATCATAACGTCTGATGGTTCAACAACCATTCACTTACCTGAATGGGATGAGCAATATCATTCTAAACATGGAGCGATACTAGAAGCGTATCATGTGTTTATTAGAAATGGTTTAAGGTATGTTGATCACGAGAATATTTCAATTTTAGAAATCGGTTTTGGTACAGGTCTTAATTGTTTTATTACGTTGTTGGAAGCGAAAAGTAAGATTGATTATGTTGGGGTAGAGGCGTATCCTGTTGCTAAAGAAGAAGTTGAAAAACTAAATTATGTAGCAGAATTAGAGGCTGAAGAACAGCAAGAGTTGTTTAATAAAATGCATGAAGTTTCTTGGGAAGAGAAGCATAACATCACTAATAATTTTTCGCTAACAAAACGCAAACAATTTTTTTCTGAAATTACAGATGAAAATCAATTTGATTTGATTTATTTTGATGCCTTCGGAGCAAGGGTACAACCAGAGTTGTGGACGGAAGGTATTTTTCGAATTATGTATACAGCATTAAAAGCTGAAGGAGTATTGGTGACCTATTCAGCAAAAGGAAGTGTTAGAAGGGCAATGCAAGCAGTAGGTTTTGAAGTGGAACGTTTACCAGGGCCTCCAGGAAAACGTGAAATGTTACGAGCGAAAGTAGGCGAGTAATATTCAGCGTAGCTAAATGCTTCTAGAAATAAAAATAGTATAATGTTATTCCGAATTTAGCTTGGAATCAGATTAAACAAATAGAGGATAATGGAATTTAAAAGACGTTTTGGTAATAGAAAAAAAGGAAATCCTAAAAGAGGATTATTCTTGGTTATATTATTGATTATTGTGTTGTATTTGTTTTTCAATGCAGAAAACATATTGAGTAGATTTTTATAGATGAAGCCATTTCAATTTAAGGAGTTTGCAGTTTGTCAAGATAAAACAGCAATGAAAATCGGTACCGATGCAGTATTGTTAGGAGCTTGGTGTGATTTAGGAGAGTTTCCTGATATGTTGTTAGACGTAGGTTCAGGAACAGGAGTTATTTCTTTGATGTTGGCACAACGTAGTGATGCGATGACCATTGATGCGGTAGAGATTGACGAAAACGCTTATGAACAAACCGTTGAAAATTTCGAGCAATCAGATTGGGGAGATCGTCTTTTTTGTTACAACGCATCTTTTGTAGAATTTGCGGAAGAAATGGTAGAAGAGGAAGAGCAATACGATGTAATAGTGTCAAATCCTCCGTTTTATACTGATAATTACGAAACCGAAGACGAAGCACGTAACAAAGCGCGATTTACGAGTTCATTATCTTTTGAAGAATTGCTTGAAGGTGTGAGTAAAATCTTATCTCAAAACGGAAAATTCTCAACGATTATCCCTTTTAAAGAAGAAGGAAACTTTATTGATTTAGCAAATAAGTACAGTTTACATCTAAACAGAGTTTGTCGCGTAAAAGGAACACCTGATACAGAGGTTAAGCGAAGTTTGTTAGAATTATCTTTTGTAGAAACATCAATCCAAGAAGAAGAGTTAATCATAGAAATAAAAAGGCACCAGTACACTGATGCCTATATTAATCTTACGAAAGATTTTTATTTAAAGATGTAAGCTTTAAAGCAAGTGTTAATTTTTCCAGTTTTTAAGCCTATCCAGATATAAGTAGCTTTCAATAAATTGTCTGTGTTCAGTACTTGTCATAATTTCAAGAAGCTCTAAAGCAGAAATATAACTGGCTAAATTTCCGTTGGAAGATAAAAACTTTCCATCTTTAATATAAGTTACCAAACTGTCGTTTTGAACTTTTAAATTTGGATAGTCTTTTTGTAGTTGTTCACCACCACCAATCCATGTTACAATTTTATGACCATCAGCTATACCAGATTTGCCAATTAAATTAGCTCCAGCGCAGTTACTAACGGTATATTGAGTTTCTTGATTTTTTGCTTTTATAAAATCTACAACTTTGTTATTATGTACTTGTGCATACATATCGTAAGCACTTGGTACAAATAAAGCTGTTAGTTTTGGGCAATTATCAAAAGTAAAGTCAGGAACAAAATGCATTCCTTCTTCAGTAGTAATTGGTTTGGCTGTTTCAGCAATAGCTACTACATTAAAAAGTTGTTTGCCATCTTTGTTTGGTTTTCCAAAAACGTCAGATGTTGCTATAACTTCACCTTGTAAAACACCGTTAAACATCAAAAGTCCGATCGTTGGTAAATCAGGGTTGAAAGGTTTTAGATGTTTAGTTAGCGTATCAGATGGAGATACGATTTCTTCGGAGTTGCTACTACTTTTTGATTTTTTTGAATTACAGCCAGTAGCAATAATTGCAAAAACCAACACTATTATAAAACTAATTTTTTTCATCTTTTTAATTATTATCTCTTGGAGTAGGCTTAATAATCATTCTAAAATACTGGTCTTTGTAAATGTAATAACCAAGCCAGTTGTAAAGTGTTCTTGCTTTGTTTTTAAAGTTTACAAGCCCCATAATATGTACAAAAATCCAAATTAACCAAGCTACAAAACCTTTTAAAGATTGTTTTTGACTAGGAAAATCAAGTACCGCTTTGTTTCGTCCAATAATTGCTAACGAACCCCTGTCGTTGTATTGAAAAGGTTTCCAATTACTATCTTTTCTTTTAAGGTTGTTTGCTAGGTTTTTAGCTTGTTGTAAAGCTGGTTGCGCTAATTGCGGGTGCCCGTTAGGATAGTTTTTATCGCCAGAAATCAAGGCGCAGTCTCCTAACGCATAAATATTATCGTATGAATCTACTAAGTTAAACTGATTTGTTTTTAGCCTTCTACCAGGGCCAAAACTTTCTTTTGAAAAACCGTCGAATGTTTTAGCTGATACCCCAGCTGCCCAAATAAGGTTTTTGGTTTCTATTTTTTCACCGTTTGATAAATACACGGTTTCACCATCAAAGTCGTTAACCATTGTATTCATAGTCAGAGTTACTCCTAGTTCACTTAGCTTTTCAGAAGTGTATTCTTGTGCTTTTTTAGACATAGGAGCTAAAACAGAGCTTTGACCATCGATAAGATGTATATCACCAAAATCATTTTCGTCTAATTCAGGGTAATCTTTTATGATGATTGAAGTTTTAATTTCTGATAAAATTCCTGAAAGTTCAACTCCAGTAGGTCCAGCACCTGCAATAACAAAAGTTAAGCACTTTTTTCTTTCTTCTGGATCTTGAATTCTCGTAGCACGGTCAAATCGAGTTAAAATAACATTTCTAAGAGACAGAGCGTCGCTAATCGTTTTCATAGGTAAACTGTACTTTTCAATATTTTTGTTTCCAAAAAAGTTACTTTCTGTACCCGTTGCCATTACTAAGATATCATACTCTAGTTCTCCGTTATTTAAAATTATTTTGTTTTCCTCTGGAACAACTTTTTCAAGAGAGCCAAGTCGAAAACGAACATTTTTAAGTTTTCTTAGTATCTTTCTGAATGGATAGCTAATTGCTGATGGCTCCATAAATCCAGTAGATACCTGATAGATTAAGGGAGGGAAGAAATTGTAGTTATTACTATCAACTAGAATAGTTTGATAATTTTCTGAGTTTCCTAATCTTTTTACAAGCTCTAAACCAGCAAAACCGCCGCCAATAACGACAAGTTTTTTTGTGTTTTTCATAATAGTATTACGCCCTTAGATTAATATTGTTACAAAGATAGTTAAGTGTGTTTTAGTAAAAATTAAACTGGTTTAAGAAAAGCGATTTTTTTTAATTTCACTCAAGTATTCAGGGGTTAAACCTAAAAAGCTCGCTAATAAATATTGTGGGACTCGTTGTACAAATTCAGGAAATTCTTCTTGAAATCTAAAGTACATTTCTTCTTTAGAATAACTGTTTATATATTTTAAGCGCATTAAAGCAGCTCCGTAAGCAGTTTCGTAAATGTTTCTGAAATATTTTTCTAGTGAAGGAAATGTATTTAATAGTTCGTTGTATTTTGAAAAGGAAATTGATAAAACTTCAGAATTTTCAATACTTTCTATAGAAAAATTAGATTCTTTTTGGTTTTGAAAAGCTAAGAAATCAGTTAACCACCAGTTTTCCATAGCAAACTGTGTTGTTTTTTTATAGCCTAAATCATCAATAAAATATAAGTGCAAGCAACCTTTACTGACAAAAAACAGCTTATTGCATCGTTTACCTGTAAGTATTAAAATTTCTTTTTTCTTATAGGTATGATATTCAAAATAAGAGATGATTTCAGATAATTCTTCTTCACTAAGAGGAAGGTAGCTATTGATATGATTTTTTAAAACACTTTCAGACATTTGTTAGTGTGATGTTGAAGTGTAAAAATACTAACTTTTAGAATAATTTTTTTAGGATTTAAGTTGTTATGATTGTTGTTGAGTGAGGTTTGTTGATAATAAATTTCGCAAATATTCTACCTCTCCTTTATTTCCTATTCCTTTCATTTCAATTAAATCTCCATTTTTTTTATAGATAGTGAGTAAGGAATCTTTATGTGATTCTGTGCCAGAGCGAATAATGGCATTAAGAAGGAAAATAGTTAAAGAGAACTTGCTTGGGGTAAATCGAATATCACTAATTTCAGAGTAGTTGATATATTCTTTTGATGCTGAAATTTTAAGAAGGTTTGAATGAGATATTTCAATGCCTCTGCTGTCAGCTTTAATTGTATAGGCTTCATCACTTACAAGTAATTGAAAGGATATTATAAGTATACAAACACCGTAAATACTAGGGTTGTCATAAAAGTTGAAAACTAAATAAGAAATGATAGCTAAACCTATTGTTCTTGAAATTACTCTGGTGATAGAACCTTCTTTGATTTCAATTTTTTTATTCATGATTGTAAAATACGTACAAATAAGTTGTTGGTTACAATTCTTTTTAATGACAATTGAGGATGTAAACTAGTGTAATACCAGAAAATATCCTCAATTGCTAATTTATTAAAAAAGAGTAAATATTTGAAGTTTAACTACCCCTTTACACTTTCAGGATTGTAACCTAAATAAGGAACTTCTTTTTCTACAAATGTAATTCCGTAATCTTCTAATTCTTTTAAAATAGGTTCGTACACCTCTTTGTTAATCGGTAATTGAACTCCTGGAGTCGTAATTTCACCATTTAAAATACGTACGGTTGCCATGGCTACAGGTAAACCAACAGTTTTTGCCATAGCAGTATAGGTTTGATCGTCACCTTTAATTACCATACTACTTTCTATCTGATGATTTTCCTCCTTGTATTGATATCCAAAAATATGATGCATAACAATCATGTCTTTATCATCTTTTTCAAGCGTCCAAGAATCCATTAATATTTTTTGTAAAATTTGAGCAGGAGTTGCATTTTTTAACCCAACTTTTTTGTTTGGATTGAAAATATCTAATTCTAAGAATTTATCCCACATTAAATCATCTTGATCAATCTTTAAGTACGAACGGAACTTTAATTCTACTGAATCAGACGGAGAATACGCTAAGAAAAGATTAGTGAAATCACGATAGCTCATGTTTTCAGAATCTTCAATAGTGTAAGTGTCATCAGTCATTCCTAATTGAACAAAAACATTCCATGCACGAGAAAAACCAACTTTACGAATGGTTCCGCGGTACATAGTTTTAATATCTTCTAACCCATAAATACTTCTATATTTTAAAGAGTCTCTGTTAGCATAAGCTTCAAACTTTCCACTTCCGTTAATGGTCATAAACTCCGTTCTTCTAAATAATTTATGATACGGAATGTATTTATATGTGCCTTCTTGAATAAACATAGAAGCTCCACCTTGACCTGCTAAAACCACATTTCTTGGATTCCAAGTAAATTTATAGTTCCATAAGTTAGTATCACTTTCAGGAGCTACTAATCCACCGCAAAAAGATTCAAATAATAACATTTTTCCACCTTGATCTTTAATGCGATCAATGATTTGCATAGCACTCATATGGTCGATACCAGGGTCTAGACCAATCTCGTTCATAAATACCAATCCTTTGGCTTTTGCTTCTTCATCTAAAGCTTTCATTTCATTAGAAATATAAGAAGCTGTTACCATATGCTTTCCGTAGGTAATACAATCTTTAGCTACTTCAATATGAAAACTAGCAGGAAGCATAGAAATTACGATATCTGCTTCTTGAATAGCGTTAGCACGTTGTTCCGCATTGAAAACGTCTAATTGAATTGCCGTAGCATTTTTATGGTTGTTAATTTTTGATTGTGCACTTTCTAACGAAACGTCGCCAATAGTAATATGTAGGTTTTCTTGTGAAGATTTTTCTAATAAATATTTTATAAGTGAGGAGCTCGATCTACCAGCACCAATAATCAATATATTTCTCATTTATAATTATTTTTGTTGTGGATAATATTTGAGGCGACAATATCGCTAAAAAAGTTTAAATTTAAACAAAAACAGAATAAATGCGTAAAAATTTAACAACAGGAGCGATCTTGGGAATGATTGCTGTGATTTTAGGAGCTTTTGGAGCACATGCTTTAAAATCAAAATTAACATCTGAAGCTCTAGAGAGTTTTGAAACAGCAGTTCGATATCAGTTTTTTCATGTATTGCTATTGCTTTTCGTAAATATGTATACAGAATTTACGAATAAAGAAAAAAATAGGATTAGTTATTTTTTAATAACAGGAATTTTATTGTTCTCAGGTTCTATTTATCTTATTTACTTACTACATGTGCCAGCTAAATCAATTTGGTTTGTAACACCTTTGGGAGGAGTATTGTTAATCATTGGTTGGGGATTACTAGCGTATAACTTTTTTAAAAGAGTTGTTAAAAATTAAAGTTGATAAAATCTTTTATTGATATAGCTGTTTAATCAAAAAGAACTATTTTTGTCCAAAATTAAACACAACTAAAATCTTTTAAGATGACAAATCTTGATACGAAAACGATATCGTTAGATAACTTAGGCATAAAAGACGCTACGGTTCGTTATCAATTAACTTCAGACGAGTTACACGACATCACTATTGAAAAAGGACAAGGAAAAGAAAGCAGTTTTGGAGCTATAGCTGTTAATACAGGTGAGTTTACAGGACGTTCTCCTATGGATCGTTTTATCGTTAAAGACGATATTACGAAAGATGAAGTATGGTGGGGAAATATCAATATTCCTTTTGATTCAGAAAAATTTGACAAGTTATACGATAAAGTAACTAACTATTTATCAAATAAAGAAGTATTTGTACGTGACAGTTATGCGTGTGCAGATGAAGATTATAAATTAAATATTCGTGTAGTAAACGAATATCCTTGGAGTAACATGTTTGCTTACAACATGTTTTTGCGTCCAACGGCTGAGGAGTTAAAAACTTTTTCTCCTGAGTGGACAGTAATTAACGCTCCAGGTTTTATGGCAGATCCGGAAGTGGATGGAACTCGCCAACATAACTTTGCAATCTTAAACTTCGGAAAGAAAATCGCATTAATTGGTGGTACAGGATATACAGGAGAGATCAAGAAAGGTATTTTTTCTGCGTTAAACTTTATTTTACCAGTATTTAAAAACACGTTACCAATGCACTGTTCTGCAAACGTTGGTAAAGATGGTGATACTGCTATTTTCTTCGGATTATCAGGAACAGGTAAAACTACCTTATCTACAGATCCTAATCGTAGTTTAATTGGTGATGATGAGCATGGTTGGACTGCTGAAAACACAATCTTTAACTTTGAAGGTGGATGTTACGCAAAAGTAATCGACTTATCTCAAGAAAAAGAACCAGAAATTTACGGAGCTATCAAAAGAGGAGCAATCCTTGAAAATATAGTAATGGATGATAAAGGAAACGTTGATTTTGCAGATACTACTATCACGCAAAATACACGTGTAAGTTATCCAATTTACCATATTGAAAATATTCAAACTCCATCAATCGGTAAAAACCCTAAGAACATCTTCTTCTTAACAGCAGATGCTTTTGGTGTATTGCCTCCAATCTCAAAATTAACACCAGGTCAAGCGGCTTACCACTTCATTTCTGGATACACTGCTAAAGTAGCAGGTACAGAAGCAGGTGTAACAGAGCCACAACCAAGTTTCTCGGCATGTTTTGGTGCGCCATTTATGCCATTACACCCAACTCGTTACGCAGAAATGTTAAGTGAGAAAATGAAAGAAACAGGTGTAAACGTTTGGTTAGTAAACACAGGTTGGACAGCAGGACCTTATGGAGTTGGTGAACGTATGAAATTAAAATACACGCGTGCAATGATTAATGCAGCATTAAATGGAGAGTTAGGAAGCACTCCTGAAGATTTCAGAATCCACTCTGTATTTGGTTTAGCACAACCAAGAACATGTCCAGGTGTTCCAGATGACTTATTAAGTCAACGTAAAGCTTGGGACAACGACGAAGAATATTACAAAACTGCACATAAATTAGCAGATTCGTTTAGAAACAACTTTAAAAAGTTTGAAGACTATGCGAATGATGAAATTTTAGCGGGAGGTCCTCCAGCTGCAGAAAAATAAAACTTTAAAAAGCATCCAAATCGGATGCTTTTTTTATGCGTAAATACTATGTATTTTAGCATAGTTAAATAGTTAGGTCATGATAGTACAAGGAAATATAGTTGATATACAAAATAAAAGAATTTTTAAAGGTGAAGTAGAGGTAGAAGGAGGTAAGATTACAGAAGTAAGACCCGTAGAGCATACTGTAGAAAACTATATTTTGCCTGGGTTTATTGATGCCCATATTCATATTGAAAGTTCTATGTTAGTACCGTCGGAGTTTGCAAAAATAGCCGTTACACATGGTACTGTAGCAACGGTGTCTGATCCGCATGAAATAGCTAATGTGCTAGGGGTAAAAGGTGTGGACTTCATGATTGAGAATGGAAAAAAAGTTCCGTTAAAGTTCAATTTTGGAGCACCATCCTGTGTGCCAGCAACTTCTTTTGAAAGTGCAGGAGCGGTTATTGATTCAGAAGATATCAAAAAGATGATGGAGAATCCTGATATCAAGTATTTAGCAGAAATGATGAATTATCCAGGTGTTATTTATCAAGATGAGGAAGTGTTGAAAAAAATCGCTTGGGCAAAACACTACAACAAACCAGTAGATGGACATGCGCCAGGATTAAGAGGTGAAGATTTAGATAAATATATAGCGGCAGGAATCTTTACTGATCACGAATGTTTTACCTATGAAGAAGGGTTGGAGAAATTAGAAAAAGGGATGAAAGTCATTATCCGTGAAGGAAGCGCTGCAAAAAATTTTGAAGCATTAATTGATCTACTACCTGAGTATTATGAGAATATGATGTTCTGTTCCGATGATAAACATCCCGATGATTTGTTATTAGGGCATATTAATCAGTTATGTGAGCGTGCTGTAGCTAAAGGAATGGATGTGTTTAAAGTTTTACAGGCAGCTTGTATAAATCCTGTAGAGCATTATAATCTAGATGTAGGGATTTTAAAGGAAGGAGATGATGCCGATTTTATTGTAGTGAAAGACTTACAAAAGTTTGAAGTACTACAAACATACATTAATGGTGAGTTAGTGGCTGAAAAAGGAAAATCATTTATAGAGCATGTTGATTTTGAAGTGTTGAATAATTTTGATACTAATGCAAAAAATGTAGCTGATTTTGAATTTCACTCAGCGTCTGAGAAAATTCGAGTGATAGAGGCTTTGGACGGAGAATTAGTGACGAATGAAATAGAAGCAGATTCGTTAATAAAAGACGGAAATTTAGTTTCAGATGTAGAGAATGATGTATTGAAAATGACCATAGTAAATCGTTATCAAAATGCTGAGCCTTCTATAGCTTTTATTAAAAACTTTGGATTAAAAGAAGGAGCAATAGCGAGTTCAGTAGGTCATGATTCTCACAATATTATTGCAGTTGGAGTTTCAGATGAATTAATTTGTAAGGCGGTAAACTTACTAATCGAGAATAGAGGAGGGGTTTGCGCTGTAACCACTTCTGAAGAAAAAGTAGTTCCGCTTCCTGTAGCAGGAATTATGTCGGATAAACCAGCGGTTGAAATAGGAAAAGCTTATGCAGAGTTGGATGCCATGGCAAAACAACTAGGTAGTAAGTTACGAGCCCCATATATGACCTTATCTTTTATGGCGTTGTTAGTAATTCCATCTTTAAAGCTATCAGACAAAGGGTTGTTTGATGGGAACACATTTAAATTTACTTCTTTAGAAGTTAAATAAACGAGAGTTTGAAGACAGAAAAAATTATATTAGGGATTGACCCAGGAACCTCTATTATGGGGTTCGGAATTATAAAGGTAGTAGGGAAAAAGATGGAATTTGTTCAAATGAATGAATTACTTTTAAAAAAATATGATGATCATTATTTGAAATTGAAAATCATATTTGAACGTACTATTGAGTTGATAGATACCTATAATCCAGATGAAATAGCCTTAGAAGCTCCTTTTTTTGGTAAAAATGTACAATCCATGTTAAAATTGGGGCGTGCACAAGGTGTAGCCATGGCAGCAGGATTGTCGCGTCAAATTCCTGTAACGGAGTATGCGCCTAAGAAAATAAAAATGGCAATTACAGGTAAAGGTACCTCTAGTAAAGAACAAGTAGCGTTAATGCTAAAGTCTTTGTTAAATTTAAAAGAGTTACCTAAAAATTTGGACGCAACTGATGGTTTAGCAGCTGCTGTATGTCATTTTTATAATTCAGGAACTAAAGTAGGAGGCAAGAACTATACAGGTTGGGCTGCGTTTGTAAAACAAAATCCTGGAAAGGTGAAATAATTTGGCAGGAATTTATCTACATATCCCATTTTGTAAGCAAGCATGTTATTATTGCGATTTTCACTTTTCTACTTCTTTAAAAAAGAAAGAGGAGTTAGTTTCTTGTTTGGTGAAAGAGCTAGAATTTCGAAAGGAAGAACTACAACACGAAGAAATAGAAACCATCTATTTTGGAGGAGGAACACCGAGTTTATTGTCGATTGAAGAATTACAATTGTTGATAGGTGCTGTTTATCAGAACTATACCGTTTCAGGAAATCCGGAAATTACTTTAGAAGCAAATCCAGATGATTTATCAGAAGAAAAAATAATTGAATTATCTAAAACTCCTGTTAACCGTTTAAGTATTGGAATTCAATCTTTTTTTGAAGAGGATTTGCAGTTAATGAACCGCGCTCATAATGCACAAGAAGCAAAAAAATGTCTGTCAGCTGCCACTGGCAGTTTTGATAATATTACTATTGATTTGATTTACGGAGTTCCGAATATGAGTAATGAACGTTGGAGAGAAAATCTGCAAATAGCTTTTGATTTCGGTATCAATCATATTTCATCATATGCGTTAACGGTAGAGCCTAAAACAGCGTTAGATTCGTTTATCAAGCAAGGAAAATACCCAGATGTAGAGGAAGCTGTAGCCAAAGAACATTTTGATATTCTGGTAGCAGAAACCGCTAAAAATGGATTTGTTCACTACGAAATTTCCAACTTTGGAAAACCGAACTATTTTTCAAAACACAATACCAGTTATTGGTTAGGTAAAAAATATATAGGTATTGGTCCTTCAGCACATTCGTTTAATAAAATACACCGTAGTTGGAATATAGCCAACAATGCAAAATATATTAAAACAATTCAAGAAGGAAAACTCCCTTTAGAGCAAGAGAAGCTCTCTGTAAAAGATCAGTTTAATGAATATTTAATGACAGGATTAAGAACCATTTGGGGAGTATCTCTAGAAAAAATTGAGCAGGATTTTGGAGAAGAGTTCAGAAAGGAACTTCTCAAAAACGCTGAGAAGTTTATCGCTCAAGGTTTATTAATCGTTACAAATGAAGTTTTGAAAACGACAGAAAATGGAAAGTTCTTAGCAGATGGGCTTGCTTCAGAGCTATTTATTATTTAATTATATTTGGGTATGATAGCAACTATTGAATACAATTCAAAAAAATATAAAATTGATTTATCAAAACCACTTGATATTTCAATAGCGATTGATACAACCAAAGAAAATGTAAATGCTTGGTATCTTGATGATCCGAAAATATTTCCAGTATCAGAAGGTGATTGGACAGGAAGTGTTCAGCAAGGAGCAGATGTGAATTTTAACAACATACAGTTCAATCCGCACTCTCATATTACGCACACCGAATGTGTAGGGCATATTACAGAAGAAGTACATTCGATAAATAAGAACTTAGAAAAGTTTTTCTTTCTAGCAGAAGTAATTACTATTGCTCCAGAACAAGTAGAAAATAAAGACTTTGTAATTTCTAAAAAGCAATTGCAATATGCTTTAGGAAATAAAAAGAGAGAAGCGATAGTAATTAGAACAATTCCGAATTTATCAGAAAAAAAATCGATGCGATACTCTCATACCAATCCACCTTATTTGTTAGAAGAGGCAGCTGAGTATCTTAAAGAAAAAGGAATAGAACATTTGTTAATTGATTTACCTTCGGTAGATAAAGAGAAGGATGAAGGAAAATTACTAGCCCACAATGCTTTTTGGAATACAAAGGGAGTAATTAGAATGCAGGCAACCATTACTGAATTTATTTATGTGTCCAATAAAATTAAGGATGGAACCTATTTTTTAAACCTAATGATAGCGCCGTTCGAAAACGACGCTACGCCTAGTAAACCTACGTTGTACGAAATTATTTAACGATTTTTGAAAATGTATTTATTTTTTTACTAGCTTTACAACTCAATAATTAAGAAAATGACAATTTTTAATACATATAAGCAATGTAAATCGACTGTGGTGAGACACAGGACAGATCGGGCTATGTATGTATTATAATTATGTTTATATAAAATATAACGATAATAAAAAGTCCGACTTCATAGTCGGACTTTTTATTTTTATATCAACAATCAACTCTAAAACCAAACCGCATGAAAAAACTCTATTTTAATTATTTAGACACTTTTAAAGGTCTCTCAAGTGAAGTATGGTGGCTCGCTTTAATAACTTTAATAAACAGAGCAGGTACAATGGTAATTCCGTTTATGTCATTGTATTTGAGGGAAAGTTTACATTTTACTTTAAACGATGTAGGCTGGATTATGACTTGCTTCGGGTTAGGTTCTGTTGTAGGATCTTGGCTAGGAGGAAAACTAGCAGATAAAATAGGTTTTTATAAAGTAATGAAAACTAGTTTGTTTTTAACAGGATTACTTTTTATAGTCTTACAATTTGTAGATACTTTTTGGGGATTTTGTATTGGTATTTTTTTGGTAATGCTAGTTGCTGATACTTTTAGACCTGCTATGTTTGTGGCTTTGAATACTTATAGTAAACCAGAAAATAAAACACGTTCGGTAACCTTAATCCGTTTGGCAATTAACTTAGGTTTTTCTGCAGGTCCCGCTGTTGGAGGATTAATAATAACCTCAATGGGTTATAGCGGATTGTTTTGGGTAGATGGAATTACTTGTGTTTTAGCAACTATATTATTGGTAAATGTATTGCATCCTAAAAAGGCAAGAGTGTTAGATGAAACAAAAGCAGAAAATCCAGAGTCTGTATTTTCAGATAAAGCTTTTTGGATATTTTTTGTAGGAATGTTTGTTTTCGGATTTATCTTCTTGCAATATTTTTCTACCATGCCGCTGTATTACAAAGATGTACATCATTTAACAGAATTAGAAATAGGACTATTAATGGGAATGAACGGTTTTTTCATTTTTCTATTAGAAATGCCTTTGATTACTTGGTTAGAAAAAAGTAAGTATACCAAAGAGTTCTTAATGTTTTTTGGTTTACTACTTACAGGCTTAAGTTTTGTGGTAATCAATTTAACAGGTTGGGGTGGAATTTTAATTGTAGGAATGTTGTTAATGACTATTGGAGAAATGATTGCATTCCCTTTTTCGAATGCTTTTGTAATGGAGCGAGCCAAAAAAGGAAACCAAGGAGAGTATATGGCGTATTATAGTATTGCATTTTCAATGTCTCATATTTTTGGACATAATTCAGGAATGCAATTAATAGATAATATTGGGTTTGACAATACATGGAATTTTATGATTGTATTATCAGGAATAGGGGTGTTGTTTTTATTTATGTTAATGCGAATTGTAAAAAGAGAAAAAGTAATCGCATGGACTTAAATCAAGTAACAATTCCGTCTGTAAATGTAAGTGTATCTATACTATTTTATAAAAAATTAGGCTTGCATCTCATTGTAGATGCAAGTCCTAGATATGTAAGATTTGAAGTGCCTGATGGTAATGCAACTTTCTCAATTCATCAAGTAGAAAAGTTTTTCAAAGGAGAAGGTATTACATTGTATTTTGAAGATGATAATTTAGATGAATTAGTAGAGAAATTACAAGAAAAAGGAATTCAATTCATCCAATTACCTAAAGATCAAACATGGTTATGGAGAGAAGCCCATTTGTTAGATCCAGATGGTAATAAATTAATTCTGTTTAAAGCAGGAGAACACAGAAAAAATCCGCCTTGGCGAATCAATTAAGAAATAGAAGTTTTTATCTTTGAATATTTAATAAGAAAGCAGAAAATATGAATATACAGGACGCACAAAAACAAGTAGATGAATGGATTAAAAACCATGGAGTTCGCTACTTTAATGAGCTAACAAACATGGCGCAATTAACTGAAGAAGTAGGTGAGGTTGCACGAATTATTGCGCGTCGTTATGGTGAACAAAGCGAAAAAGAAAGTGATAAAAATAAAGATTTAGGAGAAGAGTTAGCTGATGTGGTTTTTGTGGTATTATGTTTAGCAAATCAAACAGGAGTTAACTTACAAGAAGCGTTTGATAAGAAATTAGATTTAAAAACGAAACGTGACCACGACCGTCATCATAACAACGAAAAATTACAATAAATGAGTCTTATAAAAAATATACAAAAAGGAAGCTTTTGGATTAATGTAGTAAAAGTAGGAATCCCTTTTTTAGTTGTTGTAGCATTGTTTTCTCTGTTATTTAAAACAGGAGGAGCTATTTTTTCTGGTGATTTTGAAACTGTTTATAACGTGCATTTTGCAAATAAACAATGGATTCGTTTTTGGTTAAGTAAAATTGTTATTACAGCAATTTATAGTATTTACACAGTTAACAAGAAAATGAAGTAAACTGTAATGGATTTAAAGTTAAAAACAGAACTGTTTGCATCAGGTAAAGAAATTACAATTTCAGGCTCAAAAAGTGAATCAAATCGATTGTTGACTTTACAACAATTGTATCCAAGTTTAAAGATAGAGAATCTATCAGATTCTGACGATACACACCATTTACAGGATGCATTAGCTTCGAGTAGTGACGTAGCTGATATCGGTCATGCAGGAACCGCTATGCGTTTTTTAACTGCTTTTTTTGCAACGCAAGAAGGAGTAACGAAAGTGTTGCAAGGTTCAGAGCGCATGCATAATCGACCAATTGAAATTTTGGTTAATGCACTTCGTGATTTAGGAGCAGATATAGAATATGTAGAGAAGGAAGGCTATCCACCACTTAAAATAACAGGTAAGAAGCTAACTCAAAGTAAAGTTTCAATTAACGGAAATGTGAGTAGTCAATATATTTCTGCGCTGATGTTAATTGCTCCAAGTTTACAAAACGGATTAGAGATTGAGTTGGTAGGAAAAATCACTTCAGTTCCTTACATCAATATGACGTTGCAGTTGTTACATCAATTAGAAATTGAAGCTGAGTTTGAAGGACAGTTCATTAAAGTTAAGTCAAAGTCAATCGTAAAAGAACAAACAATTGTTGTAGAGTCTGATTGGAGTTCAGCGTCTTATTTTTATTCGATTATTGCATTAAGTGAAGTAGGTTCTTCTGTAAAGTTATCAGCGTATAAAAAAGATAGTTTGCAAGGTGATAGTTGTTTGGCAAAGATTTATCAACATTTTGGAGTAAGTACCTTTTTCGAAGAAAACTCTATCAGGTTAACTAAAGAAAATAAGCATGATTCAACTGTATTAATACAAGATTTAAAAAGTGCTCCAGATATTGCTCAAACCATTGCAGTTACTTGCTTCGGATTAGGAATTTCTTGTGATTTATCAGGATTACATACGTTAAAAATCAAAGAAACAGATCGCTTAGAAGCCTTACGTGAAGAGTTAACAAAATTAGGGGCGATTATTTCTGTAACTAATGAGAGTTTACATTTAAAAGCTTCCGAAGAAATTAAAGAGAATATTCAAATAGCAACCTATAACGACCATCGGATGGCAATGGCATTTGCTCCGTTAGCTTTAAAAGTTCCGATAGAAATTTTAGAAGCTGAGGTGGTAACAAAATCATATCGAAGCTTTTGGAAAGATATGGCTATTGTTGGAATAAAAAGTGAAGAGATAAAATAAACAGGCAATCACTTGACAACCCCTATGTTGAAATTGTATATTTGCCTCCGTTAAGAAAATTTTACAAATGAAATTATCAAATTTTGATTTTGACTTGCCAAAGGAATTATTGGCAGAATACCCATCAGAGCATAGAGATGAAGCACGTTTAATGGTATTACATCGTGATACTCAAAAAATTGAGCATAAGTTGTTTAGAGACTTAATCGATTATTTTGATGAAGGAGATGTAATGATGTTAAACAATACGAAAGTATTTCCTGCTCGTATGTACGGAAATAAAGAAAAAACAGGAGCTCGTATTGAAGTATTCTTATTACGTGAATTAAATGCTGAAAATCGTTTGTGGGATGTATTAGTAGATCCGGCAAGAAAAATAAGAATAGGAAACAAATTATTCTTTGGAGATGATGATAGTTTAGTAGCAGAAGTAATAGATAATACAACTTCTCGTGGTAGAACGTTACGTTTCTTATTTGACGGTTCTTACGAAGAATTTAGACAAAAATTAATCGATTTAGGAGAAACTCCGTTACCAAAATATATCAAACGTGAGGTAGAGCCACAAGATGAAGAGCGTTACCAAACAATATTTGCTAAGCACGAAGGTGCGGTAGCGGCTCCAACAGCTGGGTTACACTTTTCTAAACACTTAATGAAACGTTTAGAGATTAAAGGAGTAGACTTTGCTGAAACTACTTTACACGTAGGATTAGGAACTTTCAATCCTGTGGAAGTAGAAGATTTATCTAAGCACAAAATGGATTCTGAGCAAATCATTATCCCTCAAACAAGTGCAGATATCGTAAACAAAGCAATAGAAGAAAAGAGAAGAGTTTGTGCTGTAGGTACTACGGTAATGAGAACTGTTGAGTCTTCTGTATCTTCTAGCAAGCAATTAAATGCTTATGAAGGATGGACAAACAAATTTATTTTTCCTCCATACGATTTTAGCATTGCTAACTGTATGGTAACGAATTTCCACACGCCAAAATCAACCTTGTTAATGATGGTTTCAGCATTTGCAGGTCACGATTTTATGATGGAAGCTTATCACGAAGCAATCAAAGAAAAATATAAATTTTACTCGTACGGAGATGCGATGTTAATTTTATAAAACAACTTTTATAATCATTAGCAAAACCTCACAAGTTACTTGTGAGGTTTTGTGTATTTTTGTACCTGATGACAACGAAGAAAAAAGACATACGAGCATTAACGAAAGAACAACTACGTGATTTTTTTGTAGAGAATGGTGATAAAGCCTTTCGAGGAAATCAGGTATATGAATGGTTATGGCATAAAGCGGCTCATTCGTTCGATGATATGACAAGTTTATCAAAAGCAACACGTCAAATGTTAGATGATAATTTTGTGATAAATCATATCGAAGTTGATGCAATGCAACGTAGTAATGATGGTACGATAAAAAATGCTATCAAATTACATGATGGGTTGATTGTTGAGTCGGTTTTGATTCCTACGGAAACAAGAACAACAGCGTGTGTGTCGAGTCAAGTAGGTTGTAGTTTAGATTGTAAGTTTTGTGCAACAGCGCGTTTAAAACGTATGCGTAATTTGAATGCTGATGAAATTTACGATCAAGTAGTTGCTATTGACAAGCAAAGTAGGTTGTACCATAGTCATAAATTATCAAATATTGTGTTTATGGGAATGGGAGAGCCTTTAATGAATTACAACAATGTTATCAAGGCAATTGATAAAATTACCTCACCAGAAGGTTTAGGAATGGCTGCTCGTAGAATTACTGTGTCTACTTCAGGAGTTCCTAAAATAATAAAGAAAATGGCAGATGAAGAGGTGCGTTTTAACTTAGCCGTTTCATTGCATTCAGCCATAGAAGAGGTTAGAACTTCAATAATGCCATTCAATGCTACATTCCCACTGAAAGATTTACGAGAAGCATTGGAATATTGGTATGAAAAAACCAAACGAAAAGTAACTTACGAGTATGTAGTCTGGAACGGAATTAACGATCGTAAAGAGGACATCAATGCATTGGTGGAATTCTGTAAATACATTCCTTGTAAAGTTAATTTAATTGAATACAACCCGATTGATGATGGCGAGTTTCAACAAGCTTCTGAAAGAGCTATCAATAACTACATTTCTAATTTAGAAATGAATGATATTGTGGTGAATGTACGTCGTTCTAGAGGTAAAGATATTGATGCTGCTTGCGGGCAATTAGCGAATAAAAGTTAGGTATTTATTTCTTACATTTGCTAGCCATGAAGCCAGTAGAGCAAATAAAACTTCCGATAGCCAAAGAAATGGAACTCTTTGAAGCTAAGTTCAAAGATTCGATGCTATCCAAAATTCCATTATTAAACAGAATTACGTATTATATCGTTCGTAGAAAAGGAAAACAAATGCGACCAATGTTTGTGTTTTTGGTTGCAAAAATGGTTTCTAACGGAGGATTTGATGAACGTACTTATCGTGGGGCATCAGTAGTAGAGTTAATCCATACTGCAACATTAGTACACGATGATGTGGTTGATGATAGTAATCGTCGTAGAGGATTCTTTTCAATGAATGCCTTATGGAAAAATAAAATAGCTGTTTTAGTAGGTGATTATTTACTTTCTAAAGGATTATTGCTTTCTATAGATAATGAAGATTTTGACTTGCTGAAATTGATTTCGATTGCGGTACGCGAAATGAGTGAAGGAGAGCTATTACAGATTGAAAAAGCGCGTAAATTAGATATTACCGAAGAAGTATATTTTGAAATCATTCGTCAAAAAACGGCAACTTTAATAGCAGCTTGTTGTGGAATTGGTGCAGCATCAGTAGGAGCGAACAATGAAACAGTCCAACAAATGCGTAAGTTTGGAGAATACATTGGTATTGCATTTCAAATTAAAGATGATTTATTCGATTACACAGAGGATAAAATAGGGAAACCTACCGGTATAGACATTAAGGAGCAAAAAATGACACTTCCGTTAATTTATACACTGAATAATTGCTCTAAAAAAGAAAAATCTTGGTTGATTAACTCCGTTAAAAAGCACAACACGAATAAAAAGCGAGTAAAAGAGGTGATTGCTTTTGTAAAACAAAACGGAGGGTTAGAATACACTACAGCTAAAATGTTGGATTACAAAAACAAAGCCCTCGCAATTTTAGATAATTACCCAGACTCTGACTACAAAAAATCACTACTTCAAATGATTGATTATGTTGTGGAGAGAAAGATATAACCCTGTTTGAATAAATTAAATTTTAGTTTCTTATTTGGTATTTTCTACATACGCTTCATATTTTGTCTTCTCATCTTTAGATATGTCTTTTAAATGATTTATTATATCATTAGTTAATTGATGTAACTTAAATGTATAGTTGCGATTTTTTATGTTTTTATTTACAGTATAGGTTAAAATGAATAAAATCATACTGGTAGAAAAGAAAATATAAGAAAATATATTATGATTTAATAAAAGAACTGTTTTATTATCTTGAGATAGTGAAGATTTAGTTGATTTCTCTATAATAGAAATTATAAGTTCAGGGAAGAAGAAAATTATAGAGAAGCTAACTGTTAAAATTGACAGTAAAAGCAAAATAATTTTAAAAGAGTTTAAAGAAAAATCTTTGATACTTTTAAAAATAGATTTTTCTTCTATTTTTTTAAAAGTATTTTCAAATTCACGTATTTTTTGGTCTGTAATTTGGATTTTATACAGCTTGTAATTACGAATTTCTTCTGTAATTCTATTATTTTCCATAGCCTATGTTATTTTTTGTCAATTATACAAAAAACTTGTAATTGGATAGTCAAGTTTTTTACGAGAATTGATTGTTGTTTATTTAAACAAAAACCTCGAGAAATTTCTCGAGGTTTTTAAATATTTAGGTGTCGAGCTTCTCGACTTACATCATTCCTGGCATTCCACCACCCATTGGAGGCATTCCACCTGGATTATCTTCTTTAATATCAACTAAAGCACATTCTGTAGTTAAGATCATACCTGCAACAGAAGCAGCATTTTCTAACGCTACACGAGTTACTTTTTTAGGATCAATAATACCAGCCTCTAACATATCTACATATGTTTCAGATTTAGCATCATATCCAAAGTTTTGATTTCCTTCTAATACTTTATTGATTACTACTGAACCTTCTCCACCAGCATTTTCAACAATCGTACGTAATGGAGCTTCGATTGCTCTGTTTACGATTTGAATTCCAGTAGTTTCATCTAAATTATCAGTAGTGATAGTTTCTAACACTTTTTTAGCACGTACTAAAGCAACACCTCCACCAGCTACAATACCTTCTTCTACAGCAGCGCGAGTAGCGTGTAATGCATCATCAACACGGTCTTTCTTTTCTTTCATTTCTACTTCAGAAGCTGCACCTACGTATAATACAGCAACTCCACCAGCTAATTTAGCTAAACGCTCTTGTAATTTCTCACGATCGTAGTCAGAAGTAGTCGTTTCAATTTGTGCTTTGATTTGGTTTACACGAGCTTTGATTTGTGCTTCGTCACCAGAACCATTAACGATTGTAGTGTTATCCTTATCAATAGTTACTGTTTCAGCAGTTCCTAATAATTCTAAAGTTGCATTTTCTAAAGAGAAACCTCTTTCTTCAGAAATTACAGTACCACCTGTTAAAATAGCGATGTCTTCTAACATTGCTTTTCTACGATCTCCAAATCCAGGAGCTTTAACAGCAGCAATTTTTAATCCACCACGTAATTTGTTTACTACTAAAGTAGCCAATGCTTGTCCGTCAACATCTTCAGCAACAATTAATAAAGGTCTTCCTGATTGTGCTACTGGTTCTAAAATAGGTAAGATCTCCTGTAAATTAGAAATCTTTTTATCGAATAATAAAATGTATGGATTTTCTAAATCAGCAATCATTTTATCAGCATCTGTTACGAAATATGGAGATAAGTATCCACGATCGAATTGCATTCCTTCAACAACATCAACATACGTATCTGTTCCTTTAGCTTCTTCAACAGTAATTACACCTTCTTTTCCAACTTTACCAAAAGCTTCAGCAATTAAATTACCGATAACAGCATCGTTGTTAGAAGAAATTGAAGCTACTTGTTGAATTTTTTCTGAAGAATCACCAACTTCTTTAGATTGCTTAGCTAAATCTTCAGTAATAGCAGTTACTGCTTTATCAATACCGCGTTTTAAATCCATTGGATTTGCTCCCGCAGCTACGTTTTTTAATCCTTCTTTTACGATAGCTTGTGCTAATACAGTTGCAGTAGTAGTACCGTCACCTGCTAAGTCGTTAGTCTTAGAAGCTACTTCTTTTACCATTTGAGCTCCCATGTTTTCTAACTCGTCTTCTAACTCTACTTCTTTAGCTACAGAAACTCCGTCTTTGGTTACGTGAGGAGCTCCGAATGCTTTAGAAATAATTACGTTACGTCCTTTAGGTCCTAAAGTTACTTTTACTGCATTTGCTAATGCATCTACTCCACGTTTTAATCCGTCGCGAGCGTCTACATCAAATTTTATATCTTTTGCCATGTTTGTTTTAGTTTTTTAGCCGTTAGCTTATAGCTGTAGGCTTGGTTTTTTAGTTTTTGTTTAGTGGGCTAATAGCAAAAAAGCTAAAAGCAAAGAAATTTTTAGATGATAGCGAAGATGTCGCTTTCTCTCATAATTAAATAATCTTTTCCTTCCAATTTAAGTTCAGTACCAGCGTACTTTCCGTATAAAACAGTATCACCAACTTTTACAGTTAAAGGTTCATCTTTTGTACCGTTTCCTACGGCTACGATAGTTCCTTTTTGTGGTTTTTCCTTTGCGTTGTCAGGAATAATGATTCCTGATGCTGTAGTAGTTTCTGCTGCAGCTGGTTCAACAAGAACTCTGTCTGCTAAAGGTTTAATGTTTAATCCCATTTTATATATTTTGATTGATTAAATTAAAATTTACTGCTTAGTTTTTGTCAGAAATTATGCCATTGATTTTTTGCTGACAATTTTTCTAAGAGCTTAGGTTTACATATAAAAAAAATGCCAACGTGTCATTTACGTTGGCATTTTTTATGTTTTTATTACAAACTACTGAGCGCTGTCTTTAACAGTGTCTGTTGCTGCTGGTGTAGCAGGAGTAGTTGTAGTTTCAATATTGTTTAAAGTGTCATCTAACTGAGGAGTATCAGCTGCATTACCTCTTGGAATAGCAAAGTTTGCTAATAAAATTAAAGCAAACATAGTAATAGCTAATGTCCAAGTAGTTCTGTCTAAAAAGCTGTTTGTATTTTGTACACCTCCAATATTTTGAGCACCACCGCCTCCAAATGATGAAGATAATCCTCCACCTTTAGGATTTTGAACCATTACAATTAAGATTAATGCTATTGCAACAATCAATATTAAAACTAAAAGTAAAGTATACGTTGTCATCTATTTATTGTTTTGTAAAATTTGTATTCTTTTAATTTGGTCTGCAAAGAAACCACTTTTTTCTGGATATTTCAAACTTAAAATTTTATATGCTTGAATTGCACTGTCGTATTTCTTTTGTTCAAGATAAACCTTGGCTAAAGTTTCAGTAGCTAATTGGTTGCTTTGTTGGTTGTCGGCTATTTTAACATCAGTCGTAGATGTTTTATTTGGCCGTGATATTTTAGGAGCTGTTTCTATAAAACGATCAATAATAGCTTCGTGTTCAGACTTTGTAGGAGTTGTTTCTTCCTCTTGCTTTTTTTCTTCTTTTTGAGGAGTTACATCTCTTACAATAGTTTTTTTAGAAGATAATTGTAACCACTGATTGAAAGAAAAAGTTTCGCTTTGTGTAAAAGAAAGCGGTTTTCCGATGGCTAAATCTTCTTCAATAGTTTCAACTTCTGTTATCTTTTTCTTTGGAAGAATTTTATCTTTTAAGCTAACTTTTTCTTCCTTTTTAGGAGTTTCTTTAAAAGCTTCCGAAGTAATAAAATCAAACAAAACGGTTCTGTCAGTTGTATAAGCAGCAGTGATTTTTAATTCGTTATTGTATTTATAGCTTTCTTGGTTTTTTAAAGCCTTTAAACGTAATGCTCTGGCAGATTGAAAATAAGGATACTCTTGGATAAGAGCTGTGATTTCTGAAGAGCTTTCTGTCGAAATTAATTCAGGTTTTTCTAAAAACTGTATGTATTTATCCTTATTCAATTAGTTTACCATTTAGCTACGGAAGCATTAAAAATATCTTGTGTAATACGTTCTAAAATTTCATCTAAAGCAGTTTCTAAAATAGTGTTTAACTGTTGAGAAGCACCATAGTCATAATAAAAAGAAAAACGTTTTTCAAAGTTGTCTTTCTCGTTTAATTTATTTACGTAGTTAACATTTACAGTAATTGTTAATCTATTTTGTGCCGCAGTTTGTTGTGCTGTAGCACTCATAGGGGTTACACGATAGTCTATAATTTCACCTGAAAAATGTAAGTCACCGTTAGAGTTTACTAAGGTCAGATTAGTTTGGCGAGTAAATAAATCTTGTAGGTCTTGTGTGAATCTTTGACTCAAAATAGGCTCAACAACAGGTGCTTGATTAGGAAAGAAATCAACTTGGATTGTTTTCGCATTTCCTGTGTTACCACCCGTAAAAGAGTAAGCACCACAACCAATAATGGTAGTTAATCCAATAAATAAAGATAGTATATAAAGAGTTTTTTTCATTTGAATTTGTGAGTGAATTGTAAAAATAAACAAATTAGCTTATAAGTCGTATTGTTTAATTTTTCGGTATAGAGTTCGTTCAGAAATTCCTAATTCTTTCGCTGCTAACTTACGTTTTCCATTATTTTTTTCGAGCGATTTTCGTATCATTTCAATTTCTTTGTCTTGTAATGATAAACTTTCATCCTCTTCAATAGTTTCAGCATAATCATAATCATCTTGAGGTTGTGAAACTTTAGGAAGTTGAACTACTTCAACATTTGAAACTTCTGATAAATCTTGATCCTGATAAATACGTTCAATTAATCGATGATTTTCTTCTTGGACTTCCTCTAAATTACCACTCTGCATTAAGTCGAGTGTTAACTTTTTTAAGTCGTTGATATCATTACGCATGTCGAACAAAATTTTGTACATAATATCTCGTTCGGTAGCAAAATCTGATTGACTGGTTGATTTTCCTCCAACAATAGCAGGTAAATTGCTCTTGTTTTCTGGTAAGTATTGAACTAATTTTTCTGGAGTGATTAATCTGTCTTCTTCAACAATAGATATTTGTTCCGCAATGTTTTTTAACTGACGAATGTTTCCAGGAAAACTGTAGTTTAATAAAATTCTTACAGCATTTTCGTCTAGTCGAATGGTTGGCATTCGGTATTTTTGAGCAAAATCGGCTGCAAATTTCCTAAATAACAAGTGAATATCTTCTCCACGATTTCTCAATGCAGGCAAAGAAATTTCTATAGTACTTAAACGATAATATAAATCTTCTCTAAACTTTTCTTTAGCAATAGCTTCTTGCATATTTACATTGGTAGCAGCAACGATACGCACGTTTGTTTTTTGTACTTGAGAAGAACCAACTTTAATAAATTCACCATTTTCCAATACACGTAACAAACGCACTTGAGTAGTTAAAGGAAGTTCACCTACTTCGTCTAAAAAAATGGTTCCTCCATCAGCTACTTCAAAATACCCTTTACGGGTTTGTGTAGCTCCTGTAAATGCTCCTTTTTCGTGTCCGAATAATTCACTATCTATAGTTCCTTCAGGAATTGCACCACAGTTAACAGCAATATATTTTGCATGTTTTCTGTGTGACAGTTGATGAATAATTCTCGGGATATTTTCTTTTCCAACACCGCTTTCTCCAGTAACAAGTACTGAAATATCGGTAGGAGCCACTCGAATCGCTTTTTCAATAGCGCGATTCAACTGTATATCGTTACCGATAATGCCAAAACGTTGTTTTATAGCTTGTAAATTTTCCATTTCTTTCTTTAGAATAGAGAAAAAAGAATAGAGAGAAAAGATTGTGTCTTTTTTCTTTTCTCTTGACTCTCTTTTCTAAAAATTAGTTATTGTCAGAATACCCGACAGCTGTACCTTTTAAGGTAGTAGAGGTACAATCGTCAATACGAACATTTACAAAATCACCCATTTTATAATTTTCTTTAGGGAAAACTACCACGGTATTTTGTGTATTACGACCTTTCCATTCGTTAGGATTCTTTTTTGATGTTCCTTCAATCAATACTTCTTGAACTTTACCAAGGTTTTCTTTTGTTCTATATAAACTATGCTCTTGCTGTAAATCGATGATTTCTTGTAAACGACGTTTTTTAGTTTCTAATGGAACGTCATCTTCCATTTTTTTAGCAGCCAACGTCCCTGGTCTTTCAGAGTAGGCAAACATAAATCCGAAGCTGTATTTTACATGCTCCATTAGTTCTAAAGTATCTTTATGATCTTGCTCTGTTTCTCCACAGAAACCAGCAATCATATCTTGGCTTAATGCCATTTCAGGAATGATTTTATAGATGTTATCAATCAACTCCATATATTCTTCACGAGTATGTTGACGGTTCATCGCCTCAAGCATTGCGTTACTTCCACTTTGAACAGGTAAGTGAATGTATTTACAAATATTTTTGTGTTTCGCCATTACGTGAATTACATCCAACGTCATATCCTGCGGATTCGAGGTAGAAAAACGGAAACGCATTTTAGGGAACTCAGTAGCACACATATCTAACAACTGAGCGAAATCAACTGCAGAAGCCTGTGCTAATTCAGAAGCTTTTTTGAAATCTTTTTTCAATCCACCACCATACCATAAATACGAGTCAACATTTTGACCTAGTAACGTGATTTCTTTGAAGTTTTTCTCTTGCATACTTCGGATTTCTTCAATGATACTCTTCGGATCACGACTACGCTCACGACCACGAGTAAAAGGAACTACACAGAATGTACACATATTGTCACAACCACGAGTAATGGATACAAAGGCAGATACTCCGTTAGAGTTTAAACGCACAGGAGAAACATCAGCATAGGTTTCTTCTTTCGATAAAATTACATTCACTGCATCACGTCCAGCATCAACCTCTTCAATTAAATTAGGTAAGTCACGATATGCATCAGGACCCACAACTAAGTCAACAATTTTTTCTTCCTCTAAAAACTTTTCTTTTAATCGTTCTGCCATACAACCAAGCACTCCAACTTTCATGGTTGGATTTACTTTTTTTACAGCGTTATATTTTTGCAGTCTGTTACGAACTGTTGTCTCAGCTTTTTCACGAATAGAGCAAGTGTTTACCAGTACCAAATCAGCATCTTCTAAATTTTGAGTGGTGTTAAAACCTTGTTCTGCTAAAATTGACGCCACAATTTCGCTATCGTTCATATTCATTTGACAACCATAGCTTTCTATAAAAAGCTTTTTGTTGTTACCTTCTTTGTGTTCTGTAACAAGGGCTTTTCCTTGTTGTTTCTCATCAATTATTTTTTCTACGTGTTCCATAAATCCTAAAATCGTGCTAAATAGGGTGCAAATATACAACCAAAAAGTATTATTTGTGACAAATTGACATGGATAGTTTTGTTTAATAAAAGGTAAAGTTTTACTAAAAATTAAACATTAAAAAAAAACTATATACTTTTGCAAACTGAATTATACCTATATTAATAAGGTGTAAAGTGATAATGAGATAAAGACGTATGGCAAAAAATTTAGTAATAGTTGAGTCACCTGCTAAGGCAAAAACAATAGAAAAGTTTTTAGGGAAAGATTTTCAGGTTGAATCGAGTTTTGGACACATTGCAGACTTACCATCTAAAGAATTAGGGGTAAATGTTGAAGGAGATTTTAAACCAAAATATATAGTTTCAACCGATAAAAAAGCGGTAGTTAAAAAACTAAAAGATTTAGCAAAGAAAGCAGAAACTGTTTGGTTAGCTTCCGATGAGGATCGCGAGGGAGAAGCTATTGCATGGCATTTAGCAGAACAATTAAAACTAAAGGAGGAAAACACGAAACGTATTGTTTTTAACTCAATTACGAAGCAAGCAATTTTAAAGGCAATTGAAAATCCACGTACTATTAATTATAATTTAGTAGACGCGCAACAAGCGAGACGTGTGTTAGATAGAATTGTAGGTTATGAGTTATCTCCAGTATTATGGAGAAAAGTTAAACCAGGTTTATCGGCAGGTAGAGTTCAGTCTGTAGCAGTACGTTTAATTGTAGAGCGCGAACGTGAGATAGAAAGTTTTGAAACAGAGGCTTCTTATCGTGTAGATGCAGAGTTTGTAAATGCTGAAGGGAAAAAGTTTAAAGCAAAGTTAGCGAAGAACTTTTCAACCAAAGAAGAGGCAGAGAAATTCTTAAACTCTTGTGCAGATGCAGCGTTTTCGGTAGCAGATTTACAACAAAAACCTGCAAAGAAATCACCAGCGCCACCATTTACAACGTCAACGTTACAACAGGAAGCGTCTAGAAAACTAGGTTTTCCAGTAGCTAAAACAATGATGATGGCGCAACGTTTATATGAAGCGGGGTTGATAACTTACATGAGAACAGATAGCGTTAACTTATCTGATGATGCTAAAAATGCAGCGCAAGAAGAAATTATAGCTTCTTACGGAGAGGAATACAGCAAGCCACGTAATTTTTCAACCAAAACAAAAGGAGCGCAAGAGGCGCACGAGGCGATTCGTCCTACAGATATGACACGTCACGAGGTTTCTGTGGATTATGATCAAGATAGATTGTACAGTTTAATTTGGAAACGTACGCTAGCTTCACAAATGAGCGAAGCACAATTAGAACGTACGGTTGTAAAAATAGACAATACAAAAAACAAGAAGCAGTTTACAGCAAATGGGGAGGTAATTACTTTTGAAGGTTTCTTAAAAGTATATTTAGAAGGAACAGATAATGAAGATGAAGAGCAAGCAGGAATGTTACCTAAGATGGAAGTAAATGAATCATTGATAAACGAATTAATTACTGCAACAGAACGTTATACGCGTCCGCCAGCAAGATATACCGAAGCTGCTTTGGTAAAACAGTTAGAAGAGTTAGGTATTGGACGTCCGTCAACCTATGCACCAACAATTTCAACGATTCAAAGAAGAGAGTATGTTGAAAAAGGAACTGTTGAAGGAAAAGAAAGAAATTATATTCAGTTAAGTTTAGCAAATCAACTAGTATCAGAACAAGTTTTAACAGAACGAGTGGGTTCTGATAAAGGGAAATTGGTTCCGACAGATATAGGAAACATTGTAAATGATTTCTTAGTAGCTAATTTTGAAACAATTTTAGATTACGGTTTCACCGCTAAAGTTGAAAACGAATTTGATGAAATTGCTGAAGGAAATGAGGATTGGACTGCAATGATTAAAGATTTCTACAAAAACTTTCATCTAGTAGTAGAAGATGTTGCTGAGAATGCTGAAAGAGCAAAAGGAGAACGTTTGTTAGGTATAGATCCTGAAAGTGGCAAGAATGTATATGTGCGTTTGGGGCGTTACGGAGCAATGGTTCAGATTGGTGAGGCTACCGATGAAGAAAAGCCACGTTTTGCGAGCTTACAAGGTGATCAAACGATGAATTCTATCACTTACGAAGAAGCAATGGACTTGTTTAAGTTGCCAAAAGTTTTAGGTGATTATGAAGGTATGGAAGTAGAAGTAGCAAATGGTCGATTTGGTCCTTACATAAAATTCGATGGAAAATACGTATCGCTTGATAGAGATGAAAATCCTATGTCGGTAGATATGGATAGAGCCATTGAATTAATTGAAGCTAAACGTAAAGCAGATGCGCCTATTGGTGAGTACGAAGGAATGCCAATTCAAAAAGGAGTTGGTCGTTTTGGACCTTTTATCAAATGGAATTCAATCTTTATCAACGTTAACAAAAAGTACGATTTTGATAATCTAAGTCAGTCAGATTTAGAAGAGTTAATCGAAGATAAAAAGAAAAAAGAACGCGAAAAACTAATTCATAATTTTGAGGAAGTTGGTATTCGAGTTGAAAAAGCACGTTGGGGTCGTTTTAATGTAATTAAAGGTAAAATAAAGGTAGAATTACCTAAAACTACAGAGATTGAGAAATTAACGCAAGAAGAAGCAGTTAAGATGATAGAAGCAAAAACGCCAAAAAAGAAAACAACAAAGAAGAAAGTAACCAAAAAGAAATAAAGAGGCTTTCTATAAAAAATAGTTTGCTATATTAGCGCTCTTAAAATCCCCCAATAAATGAATCTTGACTTCTTTACACCTATCGAAGAATCTATAGCAGCTCATGTAATTGAGCAAGCGCCTTCGGTGTTAGGTAGTATAGTTCAACTTCATACTGTTGAAGATGGTTTTCCAGATTTAACAGACGTTTCAATAGCCATTTTAGCGGTTAAAGATGGAAGGGGATCCGTAGGTAATGAAGGATGTGGAAATGGTTTAGACCAAATTCGTAAACATTTTTATCAGTTGTATGCTGGTAAATGGACTACCCAAATTGCTGATTTAGGAAATATAGAAAAAGGAAATACCGTAGAAGATACTTATTTTGCGGTTAAATCATCAATAGAATTTTTACTAAAGAATAATATTTTGCCTATCATCATAGGTGGTGGGCAAGATATTACCTATGCGAATTATAGGGCTTACGATAATTTAGAACAAACCGTTAATTTAGTATCGGTTGACAGCCGATTCGATATAGGCTCGTTAGAAGAGGAACTTACATCAAAATCGTATGTAAGTAGAATTGTTATGGAAGAACCTAACAATCTTTTTAATTTTAGTAATATAGGATATCAAACCTATTTCAACTCACAAGAAGAAATAGAACTGTTAGATAAATTGTATTTCGATGCATATAGGTTAGGAGAAGTAAAAGACATTACTTTGGTAGAGCCTATAATGAGAGATGCAGATGTTGTGAGTGTAGATATAGGAAGTATTCGTCAAAGTGAAGCACCAGCAAACAAAAATGCTTCGCCAAATGGGTTTTACGGAGAAGAAATTTGTGCAATAGCACGATATGCAGGGATAAGTGATAAAGTAACTTCTTTTGGAATTTACGAGTACAATGCTATGTTAGACTCAAACAGTCAAACAGCAAAATTGATAGCTCAAATAATTTGGTACTTTATTGAAGGAATGAACTCTAGAGCAAAAGATTATCCGTTTGCAACCAAAGAGAGTTATCAAAAATTTACAGTGCTTTTAAGCGATGACGACCCAATAAACTTTTATAAAAGTGATAAAAGTGGTCGTTGGTGGATGGAAATAAATTTAATATCGAATAATAAACACAAAAGACATGCGTTAATACCATGTAGCTATAGAGATTATGAACTCGCACTACAACAAAAAACACCTGAAAGGTGGTATAAAGCTTTGCAAAAGCTTGTTTAGGAGAAAGTTGTATAATGTGTGAAAAAATATAACTCGTAATTGTTTTTTAATAAAAAAAATAATAGGTTTACGCCTCTTTTATAAGAAAAGATATAATATGAAAAAAATAGCATTACTTGCATTATTGGTATCTATCATCTACTCTTGTGGTTCAAGTGGAGATAGAGGAGAGTTAGTAGGAGTAAAGTCTACAAGAAAATGGTTTGCCGAAAAACCATATGGAATGGCTAAAATACCAGGAGGATCTTTTACTATGGGTAAACAAGATGAAGATCCTATGGGAGCTATGAACGCGCCAACAAAAACCGTAACTGTACAACCATTTTATATGGATGAAACAGAAATTACAAATAGCGAGTATAAAGCTTTTGTATTTTGGGTAAGAGATTCTATTACAAGAACTAGGTTGGCTTATCAAGCAGAATTTGCTTCAATGGGAGCTGGTGAAGGAGAAGGGGCTGGAAGAGCTGAAGGTATTCAATTATATGCATTTGCATCAAAAGATACAGTAAATGAAACTCCATACGAAAAGTATATGCGTGAAAACTACTATGAGTTAGGAGCTGGTTTAGATTCTTTAAAACCATTAAACTGGGAAGAAGAAATTATTTGGGAAGCTCCTGAATATCCAGATGCTGATTATGTAGAGGTAATGGATTCTTTATATATTAAGAAAGACGAGGCTTTAAACGGAATTAGAACTTTTAATACTAAATTATTAAACTACAGATACTACTGGTTTGATAATGAGGCGGCAGCAAGAACAGGAAAGAATAGAAAAGATTTCTTAAAAAACGAAGTAATTAATGTATATCCAGATACCACAGTTTGGATTAAAGATTTCAATTATTCATACAACGATCCAATGCACCAAGAGTATTTTGCTCATAAAGCATATGAAAACTACCCAGTAGTAGGTGTAACTTGGAATCAAGCAAAAGCATTTTGTAACTGGAGAACTCAAACTAAAAATAACTTCCAACGTTCAAGAAGAAAGTTAGGATTAGTACCAGCGTTCAGATTACCAACAGAGGCTGAATGGGAATATGCAGCTCGTGGAGGTTTAGACTATGCTAAATATCCTTGGGGTGGACCAAGTACTACAAGTGATAGAGGGTGTTTTTTAGCAAACTTTAAACCAGTACGTGGTGACTACGCAGCAGACGGAGCTTTATATACAGTAGAAGCAATGTCATACAATCCAAATGAATATGGATTATTCAATATGGCAGGTAACGTTTCTGAATGGACAAATACAGCGTACAACCAAATGTCTTACTACATGGGATCTACAATGAACCCTAACGTAGAAATTAAAGAAAACAGAAGAAAAATTATCCGTGGAGGTTCATGGAAAGATGTAGCCTATTTCTTAGAAGTAAGTTCTCGTGATTGGGAATATGCAGATACAGCAAGAAGTTATATCGGATTTAGAACCGTTCAAGATTATTTAGGAACAAACAAGAGTAATTAAGAAGAAAACAAGAATAAATATTAATCCCCAAAAATTTAAAAATTAAAATTATGGCACAATCAAAATCAACTAAGAAGATGTTCAATATGGCTTACGGTTTAGGAGCCGCAGTAGTTATCATTGGAGCATTATTTAAAATTTTACACTGGCCTTTTGGAAATGAAGTATTAATGATAGGTATGATAGTGGAAGCAGCAGTTTTCGCATTATCAGCTTTCGAAGCAGTAGAAGACGATTTAGATTGGACTAAAGTATATCCAGAATTAGCTGACGGTCAAGCAACAGGGAAAAAAGCAAAAGAAGCTTCTCCTGCTGAAGCACAAAGCATGTTATCTCAAAAGTTAGATAATATCTTGAGTGAAGCTAAATTAGACGCACAATTAGTATCTCGTTTAGGAGATAGCATTAAGAGTTTCCAAGGAGCGGTAGAGCCTTTAGCATCTGCTTCTCAATCAATTTCAGCTACAAATAGCTATAACGAGCAAATGTCTAGAGCAGCAGCTCAAATGGAATCTTTAAACAGTTTATACCAAACACAAGTAGAGAATGCTAGTAAGCAAGCTGACTTAAACTCTGCAATGGTTGAAAACTCTCAACGTTTACAAGAGCAAATGCAATCTTTAGCAACGAATTTATCTTCGTTAAATGGAGTTTACGGTGGAATGTTATCTGCAATGTCTAACAAGTAATTAATTAGTTTATCTAAATAATTAACGAAACAAACTAATTAATATGGCAGGAGGAAAACTATCACCAAGGCAGAAGATGATTAACCTGATGTACTTAGTGTTTATTGCAATGTTAGCAATGAATATGAGTAAAGAGGTATTATCAGCCTTTGGATTAATGAATGAAAAGTTAACAGTAGCAAACGAAAAGGCAACTGAGAAAAATAAAACAGCTTACGAAACGTTAGCTCAAAAAGCAGCAGAACAAGCTAAACAATATGGTGAAGCTAAAGAGAAAACTGATAAGTTAAAAGTAGCTGCAGATGAACTATATGCTTATGTAGGAGATTTAAAGAGCCAAATGACTGGTGACTTAGAAGACAAGCAAGCATATGAAACAATGGATAAGTCTAAGTTTTTAGACGAATTATTCTTTAAAGGAGGTAAAATATCAAAAGCAGGACAAGAATTTGTTGCTAAGATAGATGCATTCAGAAATGATGCAGTAACGGCTTTAGAAGGTACAGAAGTTGCAGGAGTTATCGCTGCTCGCTTTAGTACAGACAAAGAAGAGAACAAAGATGGTAAGAAAATTGATTGGTTAAAATATCACTTTGAAGGATTTCCTTTAATCGCATCTTTAACAAAGTTAACTCAAATTCAAGCAGATATTAAAGCCACTGAATCAGATGCTTTAACAGCGTTATTACAAGGAGAGTTACAAAGTGCAGTTTCTATGACCAAGTACGAGGCTATGGTTGTTTTTGACAAGAGCGCATACTACCCAGGAGAAAACTTATCAGGTAAAATTGTTTTAGGAAAGAAAGATCCTAACTTAACAGCTGAGAAAGTTATCGTAAATGGTGAGGAAATAGAGAAAGATAAAATTCAAGCAGGTCAAGTTATCTTAGACGGTCCAGCAGGAAACGTAGGAGATAAAGAATTAAAAGGAGAGTTCCAATTTAAAGAAGGAGATTCTATTGTTAAAATAGATATCAAAGGAGCGTATGCTGTAATTCCAAGACCAAATGAAGCATTAGTTTCAGCAGATAAGATGAACGTTGTATATCGTGGTTTAGCTAATCCATTAACTATTTCTATTCCAGGAGTACCAAGTAACAAAGTTGCTGCAAATGCACCAGGTTTAAAAAGAGTAAGTGGTGATAAATTTACTATGTATCCTGGTAAAGGAAGCGAAGTAAATATCGTTGTAACTGGTACACCAGCAGGATCAGATAAAGGAGTACGTTCTGTAAAGAAATTTAGAATTAAAGACATACCACCAGCGGTAGGTATGGTAAGAGGACAATACGGTACAGTAAAAATGCCAAAGGCAAGTTTAGGAAATGTTAGTATTGCAGCTGGTTTACCAGACTTCTTATTCGATTTAAAATTAAACGTATCTAGCTTTAAAATTAAAGTTCCTGGTCAAGTAGCTATTCCAGTTAGCGGAACCAGATTAAACCCTAGAGCAAAAGCAGCGTTAAATAAAGCTAGAAGAAATGATGTAATTACTATTTTTGATATTAAAGCATCAGTTTCTGGCTCTAATTATAGCATCAAAAAAGTATTACCTGTTGCTATAGAAATTACAAATTAATAAGTAAAAACAAGAAAGTATGAATTGGAAGCGTTTTTATATGGTTTTATTCGCATTTGCAGCCACAAGTTTTGCAAGTGCACAAGCTAACCTTTTAAATGCTAAAAAGGTAGATGAAATTGGATTTAAATCTGAGGCACAAATAGCTTCAGAAGATGACAAACCACTTCCTTATGGCTATATTAGTGATAGAGATGTGTTATGGTCTAAAGTGGTGTGGGAATATGTAGATTTAAATCAAAAAATAAATCTCCCTTATTATTACCCAATTGATACTGCGAATGCTGGATTAACAAGACGTTCATTATTTGATACTCTATTAAAAGGAATTAAAAATGGTGAAATTAAAGAAGTTTACAATGACTCTTATTTCACTACCAAAATAGGGATGGATGAAGTTAAGTTAATGACTTACAACGAGCGCCAAAATGGTGATTATGTAGATCCTTACTATGTACAATCTCAAGATATCAAAGGATATATGTTAAAAGGTCTATGGTATTTTGATAAGCGTCAAGGTGAGTTAAAGTATCGTTTATTAGCATTAGCTCCAATGGGACCAGATGTACAAGTAATGGGAGTTGAAGAAATTGATGATAAAGAAAATGTATACGAGTTGTTCTGGGTATATTTTCCAGATGCAAGAGAAACATTACATAACTCTAAAGTATTCAACCCTGAAAATTCAGCGCAACCATTGTCTTACGATAACTTGTTAAACGCAAGACGTTTTAATTCTACAATTCTAAAGGAAGAAAATATCTATGGTGACAGAGCTATCTCTGAGTATGTTCGTGGAAACTCTTTATTCCAATTATTAGAAGCGAATAGAATTAAAGAAGGTATTCGTGATCGTGAAATGGATATGTGGAATTACTAGAATTCTGCTATATACATAAACAAAAAAGAGCTTGCATTGCAAGCTCTTTTTTGTTGTAATAATAGTATTTTTGAGGTATGATTAGAAAGGTAGATTATATAGTTGTTGGTTTAGGGTTATCAGGAATAGCGTTAATAGAAAAGCTGATAGAGAATAACAAAAGTTTTGTAGTTTTTGAAAACAACTCACAAATGTCATCTGTAGTAGCAGGAGGGGTATACAATCCTGTAATTCTAAAACGATTTACACCTGTTTGGAACGGTCACGAGCAGTTGCAAAAAGCACTTCCTTTTTATAAAAAGTTAGAAGAAAAATTAAATATAAAATTAGATTATAGTTTCAAGACAAAGAAGGTGTTTACAAGTGTGGGCGATGAGAATAATTGGTTTATAGCTTCAGACAAGCCGATGTTGTCTCATTATATGAATCCTACTATTCAAAAGGAAAAAATCAAAGGAGTAATTGGCGATTTTGGTTTTGGAGAGTTAACAGGAACAGGAAGAATAGATACGCCATTATTAGTTACTGCCTATAAAGAATATATCAATTCCTTAGGGAATCTTGTAGAAGAAGCTTTTGATTATTCAAAATTAATGATTGAAGATAATGCTGAAGTTAAATACAATGAAATAATTGCTAAACAGGTTGTATTTAGTGAAGGTTTTGGGTTGAAAAAAAATCCGTTTTTTAATTACTTGCCACTTAACGGAACTAAAGGAGAAACAATAACCATTCACGCTCCTGAGTTGCAAATTGACTTTCTGTTAAAAGGAAGTGTTTTTGTGATGCCTTTAGGAAATGATAACTATAAAGTTGGAGCAACGTTTAATTGGACAGATAAAACCTCTATTCCAACAGAAGAAGGGAGAAAAGAGTTAGAAGACAAGCTTCAGAAAATTATTTCCGTGCCTTATACAGTGATAGAACAATCAGCTGGAATACGTCCTACGGTAAAAGATAGAAGACCTTTAGTAGGCGTCCATCCTAAATACGCTCAATTAGCGGTTTTAAACGGTTTAGGTACACGCGGAGTTATGGTAGCGCCAATTGTTGCTGAAAACTTGTTTAATCACCTTGAAAACGGTGAAAAACTAGATAGCGAGATCAATATTAAAAGATTTGAATCTAAAAACGTTCACAAACAAAAATAGCTTCCTATAATCAGGAAGCTATTTTGTTTTGATATGATTGTATTTTAAAAACTACTTTTCTGATTGTAATTCTTTAGCGTCTTTTTTGTAACTCACAAAAAGGTTAATCCATATAATTCTTGAAAGACGAATAGTAATTGGAGTTAAGATTAAAGAAACAATTACAATAGCAATAAAACTATGTAAAATAGACAATCCGATAAATACCTTTGCTATAATAAAAATAGCAATAAAAAGTGCCACTGCCAGTGCGTAATTAACATACATGGCGCCAAAAAAGAAAGAAGGTTCCATCATGTATTTAAAGTTACATTTAGGGCAATTTTCGTGTAACGTAGTCATTTTTTTTGGGTTGAAATTTAGCTTGTACTTGAAAAATTCACCTTCATGACAACGAGGACATTTGCTTTTGAAAATACTGTATAATTTACTTCCTTTTCCAAACATTTCTTATAGATATTAAGTTCGATTAACTTTTGCTTTTTGTAAGTTTGCACAAATTTCAACAAAAATAAAACAGTATTTTGTAACCACAGTTACAAAACCTTGGTAATTTGCTAAAATTATGTTAAACGTACACGATTTATCAGTTTCCTTTATGGGAACAGATTTGTTTTCTGGAATCACCTTTAAATTAATTAAAGGAGATCGTATTGGATTGATTGGAAAAAATGGAGCAGGTAAATCTACGCTACTTAAAGTTTTGGCAAAAGATATTGAAAGTAGTGGTGGTACGTTGGCATTTGATAAAGAGGTACGTATCGGTTTTTTACGTCAGGATATTGATTTTGATTATGGAAGAACCATTTTAGAAGAAGCCTACCAAGCATTTACTGAAATTAAAGAAATTGAACTAGAACTTGATGAAATCAACCGTCAATTAGCGGAAAGGACTGATTATGAAAGTGAAGCGTATAATCAATTAATTGTTGATTTAAACGAGAAAACAGAACGTTATGAGTTGCTTGGTGGATATAATTACCAAGGAGAAACCGAAAAGATTTTGCAAGGATTAGGATTTCAACGTGAAGATTTTGATAAGTTGACTGATACCTTTTCTGGTGGGTGGCGTATGCGTATCGAACTCGCAAAACTTCTTCTTCAGAACAACGATATTTTATTACTCGATGAGCCTACCAACCACTTAGATATCGAGTCGATTATTTGGTTAGAAAACTTTTTGAAGAATTATGCAGGAGCTATCGTTTTAGTATCTCACGATAAAATGTTCTTAGATAACGTAACCAATCGTACTATAGAAATTTCTTTAGGACAGATTTATGATTATAAAAAACCATATTCTGAGTTCTTAAAACTACGTGCTGAGATCAAAGAAAAGCAGTTGCAAACACAGAAAAATCAACAAAAGGAAATAGAACATACTGAAAAGTTGATAGAAAAATTCCGTGCAAAAGCTAGTAAAGCAGCTATGGCGCAATCGCTGATTAAAAAGCTGGAAAAAGTAGAGCGTATTGAGGTTGATCAAGATGATAATGCAGTAATGAATGTTCGTTTTGAAATTTCAAAAGAACCAGGTAAAATTATTGTAGAGGCTGAAAACTTAACGAAGAACTACGGAGAAAAAGAGGTGTTGAAAGATGTTGACTTACTCATTGAGCGTAATAGCAGAATAGCCTTTGTAGGTCAAAACGGACAAGGAAAATCTACTTTAGCGAAAATGATGGTGGGGGAAATTCCGTTTGAAGGAAGTTTAAAACTCGGACATAATGTAGAGATAGGTTATTTTGCACAGAATCAATCCGAAGAATTGCCACCTGAAAAAACGGTGTTGGAAATTATGGAAGACGCTGCTACAGATAGTAATAGGATGCGGGTACGAGACATGTTAGGAGCCTTTTTATTTGGTGGAGAAGCGGTAGATAAAAAAGCCAAAGTACTATCAGGAGGAGAACGAAACCGTTTAGCCTTGTGTAAGTTATTATTGTCGCCTTTTAACGTGTTGATAATGGATGAGCCTACCAACCACTTAGACATTGCTTCTAAAAATGTATTAAAGAAAGCCTTACAGAACTTTGATGGAACCTTAATCGTAGTATCTCACGATCGTGATTTCTTACAAGGGTTAACTACAACTGTGTACGGATTTAAAGACCGAGAAATAAAAGAATATTTAGGGGATATCGATTACTTCTTAGAGCAACACAAAATGGAAAGTTTGCGTGATGCTGAAAAAAGAACGGTGGTAAAAGACGAAAAAGATACGTCTAAAAAAGAAGCGTATCAATTATCGAAAGAGCAAGAAAAGGAACTAAAAAAGTTAAAAAACAAGCTCAATAAAATTGAAAACCAAATAGCGGATTTAGAAGCCGAAATTGAAAAAATAGATTTAGAACTCACTCAGAACTACGATGAAGTTTCTTCTCGCCCTAACTTCTTTGAAAACTACAAAGCCAAAAAAGCAAAAGTAGACGAGTTAATGGAAGAGTGGGAACTAGTAGAAGAACAGGTGGCTAGTTTTTAAATGTATGTAATAAATATTTTTAGTTTTTTATAAAAATCCTAATTGCTTCATAACTGTTTTTTTGTCGAAAACTTGAGTATGACCACTTATCAAATTATTCTTGAAATGATAAATGGTAATTCCTTTTGTATTAATGGCTTTTTTAGTTGGAGGGTGTTCTCCGATTTTCCCAAGGTTTGTTCCTGTTAAAACCCAAGTCACCGCTACGCAATTTTCTTCTTCAATAGCAGAAGTTATTTCAAATCTCATGTCAGGAAATGGTTGGAAAGACCCTATTATCATACGATTTTTAAATTCGGAATGTGATAATGTTTTTCCTTCCCAAGGATCGTCTTGATCGAGATGGATTGTATATTCGTTATGAATATATTGGTTAATTTTTTGAAAATTCTTTTTATTCCAAACTTCCTCCATAAATTCCCTAAGGAAAGATTCTTTATTCATTTTTTTTGTTTTTCAAGTAGCCCCAATATTAGTATTTAATATTTTTTTCGGAAATCAGTTGTTTCTTCACTTTTGGGTTATTAATTATTGATTTCTTGAAGTCTTCAAAATTACCATAATTATTCGGTGAATCTTTTATTTGTTCGTAAAGGAATGATTTGTTTATTTGAGGGTAAATTATAATAGTTTCTCCAAATCTTAAATCAAAAAGTTTCATATTTATAAGTAAGGTAGAAAATCCATCTGGACTTGCGGAAAATACCCAGTCAAATTCATTGTTTATTACTTTAAATATTCCTTGCGCAGTTAAATACGGATAATTCCGAGAATCAACCAATGTTGTTTCTTCTGCATCCTTATTATTTGTTAAAATAAGTAAGGTTAGTTTATCGATTATTTTTTCGCTTTCGGGGTTTTCATATTCTCCAACTCTAACACCTTTAAAAACTGTAGAGTCCTTTTCAATTGAAAACGGAATACTGGATACAGCATAGTTATATTCAGCTACAGGAAAAGGGGATTTGTTTAAAGGATAACTCTGAAAAATTTCAGAATACTTATTGTATGTTTCAATGTCTTGATTAAATAGCTTTATGTCCCATTTAGTAGTATCCAGGTGTTGAACAGCTCTATTGTTTAATTTTTCAATATCCCATTTCCTTTCTTCAGCTATTTTATCAATCGAATTAGATTTTTTTCTTTCTAGACATGAATGAAAGAGAATTCCCGAAATTATTATAATCAGTAACTTTTTTGTCATATTCAAATGTGTAGTAACGGTTTGTGTATAGTTTCTTTGCGTGAAAATCCTACGGACTTTCGGGTTAAGAAACTAAGTTAACAAAATTGCGAAAATTTTCCGAGAGGAAAATCGGTAGTAATGAATTATAAATGGTGTTGTGGTGCCTTTTTTATTTTAATTTCTGTCCTTTTTGGTCAATTAAAAACCATTCATCACTTTCAACTCTTTTATTGTCTTCTAAATTGAGATATTCTTGCGCATTATAAGTTACTTCAGCTTTTCCATTTTCAAACCATTTGACAAAATCAAATTCAGAAGGAATTACTATTTGTCCAAATACCATTATAGACTATATGATGAACGTTATAACAAAAATTCTATTTTTCATTTTCATCAATTAATTTTAAGGTATACTCCTTTACTGTATCTATCTTGTTTAAAAAATCGTCTACACTTTGTGTAATATAAATATCAGGTAATATTCCTGTTTCGTCAGGAAGAGAGGTTGCCATTGATTCGTGTGTGTTATCGGCAACTGTGTATATTAACTTTGTATGAGATAACCTAAATGTTTTCCCTCCAGCTGAACAAAACTGATTAGATCCCAATTCTTCACCAATAATTGTCCCAAGTTTAAGCTCTTTTGCAATGGACATAAAATGACCTGTGGTTGAATTACCCACTCCATCGATTAAAAAAAACAGTTTACCCTGATACCTATTTTTATACGGACTAACGGATTCCTCTCCTTCTATTTTTTCTTTTTTTCCTTCAAACTGAACGTTGGAATAATAAGTAAATGGGGTATCTAGTAAATACCTTAACAAATGAATACTGGCTGATTGAGATCCACCTCCGTTGCCTCTAACATCAATAATAAGGTTCTTGCTCTTTTTTGAATTGATTTTAAGAAAGCAGCTGTCAATAAAATCTTTAAAATACGTGTAACTACCTCTGAATTTATAATAGTTAAATGATCCTAATGTTAATATGGCTGTCTTGTCATTGTCGTAAAAATCTAAGCATAAATCTTTTTCACAGTGCTGAATGGAAGGGTCTTTATGTTGTATTCTTTTTTCCTGCGCCTTATTTAATACAATTGGCTCAGAACTTCCATTGAGTGTTATGCTATATGATTCAGGAAAATTCATTGCATAAGGAATTAAGCAGGTTGACCATACATTGAACAAGTGTCGTTTAGTTGTTTCAATGTATCCCTGTGATGGTAAATGCTTGTATATTTCTTTTAACACATCAATTGTAGGTACTCCATTTATACTTGTTATTTCAGTTTTTATTTTCACGTTATTTTCATTGTTCATCGGATCAATGACAAATAACCGGTCGTTTATCCAACGAGTTTGCAGAGGAAAACTCAACGCTGTGGGTAGCATTTCCAGCTCCTGATAAAAGCCGCTTACCGATGTATGCGAACAATTAACGGAGGCAATTATTTCATCGCAATGCCAAATAAATTCTGCGAATGTTGTTGTTGCTGTAATCAACTTTTTCTTTTCTTCAATAAGTTTCCAGAAGTCTATTTCAGAAATGAATTTAAAAACGTTTGGGTGAGTTACTGTTATTTTTTTTGCCAATTGATCTAAATCTTGGCGATACTCTTCTGCTTTATACACTTTCGAAAACTTAGCAGCTCTATTTTCGGGTTTTTTCTTTGGATTAAGTATGTATGCTATTTGATCCTCGGCATTGAAGTTGTCGGGGTTTAATTCAAGTGACTTTTTGTAATTGATTAAAGCCTGATTTTTTTCTCCTATTTTAAGACATATTTCACCAAAACTATCATAGGCATTTGACGAATTAGGAAATTCTAAAACGATCATTTCGAAAATTAAAAAAGCATCCTGATCCTCATTGTTCCAAAGCTTTTGATAGCCATAAAAATTTAAAGCAACTTCATTTTCAAAGTCATAACTATTTGGATTTTCTTTTTTAAGTTTATAAAATAGTTCAATCCTTTCTTTCATTGGTAGATGTTCATTCTCTTTGAACATTTGAACGATGGATAGCTTTTTATTATGATTAGAAAAAGAACTCGATTCTTCAGTAGGAATTTGTTTTTTAGTGTTGACTCCACACGCAACTAACATTGAGAAAGTTGAAATAATAAACGCAAACTTTAAAGTAAATTTCATTTGTATTTTATTTGTATCCCAAACTTATGATAATGAGTTTTCTTTGAGAGTTTTCAATTGTAAAATTGTGTCAATAAAATGTAAAATTTTATTGACAGCGTGTTTAAGTATTGGCTACGGTTCGTATAACTGTCAGTTTTCGGTTTAGCATTGATGTTAGCAATTCCTAGTGGATTCGGGCGTAGTTGCGGTTATACATTTTAAGTTTGAAGTACTGTTCTTTGATAAAAATGTTTTGTCTAATTCTTTGGCTATTTCGATTGCTTCTTTAACAACCTCTTTTGGGTAATCATTAATTTCAAGTATTCTAATTGCATTTCTATTTTTTAGTTTTCCTTCTTTTAGTTTGTAATCAAAACCGATGTTGTTATCATTTACTGTTTCACTAAAATGATACAATTCGTATTCATCCGATAACATATCGGTTAATTCTATGTCATGGGTTGAAACTAGTATTTTATTATTATTCTTTGTTAAAGCAGATAAAACAGATTTTCCAGCAGAAATCCGCTCTACGGTATTTGTGCCTTTAAATATTTCATCTAAAAGAAAGAGGTTTTTATTTCCATTTTCACTCTCTTTAAGCATTTCCTTGATGGTTAACACTTCTTCAAAATAATAACTTTTATCGTTCATCAAATCATCACTTATCCGGATAGCCGAAAACACTTTTAATAAAGGAAAAGTCATTGATTTTGCAAAACAAGTATTAATTGTAAGTCCAGTTATCACATTTAGTCCAATGGCACGAATAAAAGAAGTTTTTCCAGACATATTCGAGCCTGTAAGTAGCAAGGATTTTTCAGCTATTTCAATGCTGTTAGTTGTACAATTAAAAATTAAAGGATGACTTATATCTTTAGCAATAATTTTATCACTATCATTAATAATTGGCAAACAAAATGTTTCAAGTCCTTTTCTTAAAGAAGCTATGGAAACTAACATATCAATATGCCCAACAAATTTAAAAACACTTTCTATTTCTTCTCTTTTTGTGTTTAGTCTTTTTAAAACACCAAATAACAACAAAGGCTCAAGCAGAAACATTGTTTTAAAAATCTCAAATACAAACCAAGCTATAATTTCAAATTCTCCTTGAAGTTTGGCTTCGAGTGAAAAAAAAGACATTCTATTTTCAACTTCATTTATTAGCTTAATTGACTTTGGTAAGTCAGGATTTAATTTTTTAAATAATGAGTTGGTAAATAAATGTGATGCAACATTATTAAGTTTTAAAAGCTGTGGAATTGAACCTGTATATTGAACTAAATTATTTTTGTTCCAATAGTGAATCACAAAATTCACGCAAAAAATAGCTAATAGAACTATGAAAAATATAGGGCTAAAAAAGCCCAAAACAAGTGAGACTAAACTAGCAAACGACAATAATTTTATTGCAAAGAACCATTTTGGAGGATTAAGATGCTCTTCTTGAAATAAAGAGGATATATAATACGCATCTTTATGGTTTAATTTTTCAAGCTTTTTTTGAACCGAAATTCTTAATTCAGGATTTTCGGATAATTGCTTTATTATTTCTTCGTTTAGCTTGGTTTGCTTTTCATTTACTTGTATTGTCCGAATATTATTGTAAAGGTATTGTTGACCAACTTTAGAATTAGTTCGGTCAAGAAACATAAACAAATCATCGAAATCCAAGTCGTTACAAGTTTTGTCAGATAATACTTGATATGCTTTTGAATTATCTTTATTTCTAAAGTATTTTTCAATGTAATCAAAGTCAAAAGAGTCATCTTTCAGTTTTCCAAATGATTCTTTTAATCTTAAGTTTAACTCTTTTTTTCGGTTGAATTTTATTTGAGAAAAAGTGTATTTAATTTGAAATATTATGTCATTTATCATTAAACAATTAGTGTGTTTTTTTATTTAATGTTACAAAATATGTTCAGTTTGTTATTCATCTGGTGAATTTTAGCGAGATGTTTTTACATTACTGGTAACGGACTTGTGTATGTTACAGTTGCGTGGTTTAAGCACTAAAATAGCAAATAATTACTGAATGGAAAATCAGCGAGGATTTTCCAAAATAGGCAAGAAGTTAGCAATTGAATATACATATTGTTAGGCAATGTTAGATATCATAAAATGAAATATAAACATCATTTTCATTAGAGAATTTAGCATAATCAATAATAATTAATTGATTATTGTCTATAAAAATATTATTAGCTGATTCATTGATGAAAATCATTTCATCAATATTAAAATCTATAGTATTATATTTTTTTACACTAAAAGGATCTCCACCATAATGTTCTCTAATTGTATAAATATTATTTCCATCTGGACTAATGCAATAGTCAGTTAAATCTGAAAGGGTTGAGCCATCGCTTAAAGTTTGGCTATTATTCATAAGGTCATTTTTAGGATATATTCTACCTTCTTTCCCTTTTATCACAAAGGATGCATTGTCGTTAGTTCTAATTAAATCACTCCCTCCTTCATAATTACCATAATTATGCGACAAATTTGTACCACTTAAATTAAAAGTTAATTCACTAAATATTTGACTATTAGACAAACGAGGAAACACCATGCTTTTAATATTATTGTCAACATTGTTATTATATACAATAATTGCACCACTATTTGGAGTGTTATCGAATTCTGAGACATAAGTCAAATTACTTCTATTAAATGTAGCAACTTTGTTAAAACCTAGATTAGAATTGTAATAACTTACAAAAATTAAATTATTTTTCATCTGCACGCTAGATAAAACATTAGTAGCATCAGGAACATTTAATTCTTCTACTTCTTCTAATGTTAGAGCGTTTAATATTTTCACTTTATTAGTAGTAATTATATATAATTCCATTTGATTATTAAAAGTTCCAATTGTATGTAATGAATTTTGATAATATTCAACACTTGATTCTGCAATAACATCCATTGTAACATAATTATATGCAATTATTTTCTTTTCAGAATTTTCTAAATTAATTGTTAGAAAATAAATAACCTTGTCTTGTGTATTATGTAAGGTTGTAATTATTGTGTTTGTATTAAACATGAAATAATTATTAAGAGTAGAAAATTCTATTTCTTCTCCATATGCTGTACCTATAGAGTTTGTAGCATAAGATCTTACATAGTATTTGGTATCTCTAGATAAATCATTGACTGCTGAATTATAAATACCAAGTTGGTTATTATCAGCTATAATTTTGCTATCATCTATAGTTGGATTTGGATTAATTCCCCAACAAAATCCTTTTTCAATTATTTCAGCATTTCCATTTGAGATTAATTCCCCATTAAATATCGCAGATGTTGTTTCTATATTTTCTACATTATATGTAGCCAAACTAGGAATAGTTTGATTAAGAGCAGTATTAAAAGATTTTTCCTCACCATAAGATATACCAAAGGCATTTTCCGCAAAAGCTTTTGTATAATAAACAGTATTAGGGGTTAGGTTAGAAACGGTATAATCAAATTCTCCTACTCCTATATTAGATATTTCTTTATTTCCATTGATATGAGAGTTTGGAATGGTACTCCAATAAAATCCCCTTTCTAGAATTTCAGAGCCTCCATTTGAAATTACATTCCCAGATAATTTTACCGTCATTGATTCTATATTTTTTGGGTTATTTGTTATAACATTTGGAGAAGAACTTGGGTTTATTGAATCCTCATTATTATTACAACTATTAAAAAACAGAAGAAAAATAAATAGTATAAATATTCTAAAATAAAAAATCATAATGTGTTTCATAATGTTGCCTAACTCGTTATATAAGAAATAAAAGTTTTGTTATCCCTGTGTTATGATGTGATAAGAGGAGATTTCAGCAATTTTATTTCATTTCAATTTTCGAGTTTCAATATAGTAAAATAATATCATTTCAAGCGAAGGGAAAAATCTAAACAATCTATGTAACTCTTTTTAATGAGATTCCTCCCTCTGGTCGGAATGACAGTAAGTATTTTTCCTCTAGTCGGAATGACAAGGGTGAAAAAATGTCAAAAAAGTGTAAAAGAAATGTCAATTCTCTTAAAAAGAAGAGAAAAAATGTGTTATTTGTAAGTTGTATGAGTAAGAGAGCTATTTTTTACATAAGTGTATTTTTAATTTCAGTACAACTTATTTCTTGTAAAACCAATAATGAGTTTACTGAAAAAGTAAGAGTTTCATTGCGAAATGTGGGGCATCAATTGTTGTTAACCAATCAAGATTCTACCTCATTGGTGTTGCCTATAAAAGAACTAAACAAACATAAATATCAATTAACTTTTCAAAGTAATTTGCAGGTATCACCTGATAGTTTGGTAGCGATTGTAAAAAGAAGTTTTTATCAATCAGAATTACCATCCAACTATCGTATTGAGGTTAAAGAATGTTTGAATGAGGAAGTAGCTTACAGTTACGAGATGATGCAGAGCGAAGAAAACGCGATTGTACCTTGTAAGGGAAGAGTGTTGCCTACCAGTTGCTATTTTATAGATGTCCAGTTTCTTAAAAAGGAAAATAAGAATCAATATTTCTTTTACGGATTCGTGCTCTTAATTTCGATTCTTGGTTTTAGCGTGTATCAGAAAAAGAAAAGAAAAACAATAACCGACACAACTTTGAACAATTCGCTAAGTTTAGGAAGATTTACGTTTTATCCTGAACAAAACAAGTTGATTAAAGAAGCGGAAGAAATTCCGTTATCTAATAAAGAATGCGAGTTGTTAACCATTTTTATTGACAGACCCAACGAAGTGATTAAAAGAGAGGAGTTGATGAAAAAAGTTTGGGAAGAAAATGGCGTTGTGGTAGGTAGAAGTTTAGATACCTACATTTCTAAACTTCGTAAAAAGTTAAAAGAGGATGCTTCTATAAAAATCACCAATATTCACGGGGTAGGATATAAGCTAGAAATAGATTAAACCTGTATTTTTGTGGTGTTAATTTTTCTGAATGCTTTTTCAACTCAACATACCTACTCCTATAAATCAGCAAATTCAACTTCCAATTCTATCAAGAAAAGGAATTGAACTTTTTGTAAAGAGAGAAGATACCATTCATCCATTTGTTTCAGGGAACAAATTCAGAAAACTGAAGTACAATATTGAAGAAGTAAAACGACAAGGAAAAGAAACCTTGTTGACTTTTGGAGGTGCTTTTTCAAATCATATTGCAGCTACTGCAGCAGCAGGTAAGATTTCGGGATTCAAAACTATAGGAGTCATTCGAGGTGATGAATTAGGAAAGGATTTGATGAAGACACTTTCTCAAAACAAAACTTTAAAAAATGCGTTCGATAATGGTATGCAGTTCCAATTTGTTTCTAGAGAAGCCTACCGAAATAAAACTTCCGAAGAATTTATCAATCAATTAAAAAAGGAATTTGGTGATTTTTATTTAGTTCCAGAAGGAGGAACCAATGAATTAGCGGTACAAGGTTGCGAGGAGATTTTAACAAATGAAGATGAAAAATTCGATTATATTTGTTGTGCAGTTGGTACTGGAGGAACCATTTCTGGATTGATAAATTCAGCTAAAGAACACCAAAAAGTAATTGGTTTTCCTGCGTTGAAAGGTGATTTTTTAGTAGATGAAATACAACCTTATGTACAAGGAAATACAAATTGGAGTTTGCAAGTCGATTATCATTTTGGAGGGTACGGAAAATATACTCCGGAATTGATTCGTTTTATAAATGAGTTTAAAGAGCAAACCAATATTCCGTTAGATCCAATTTATACAGGAAAGTTGTTGTATGGAATTATCGATATGGTTTCGAAAGATAAATTTCCTGTAAACAGCAAAATTTTAGCAATTCATACAGGAGGTTTGCAAGGAATTGACGGAGCAAATCAAAAATTAAAGAATAAAAATCAAGAGTTAATCAAGGTTTAATGAAGGTAAAAGTAGTTTTATTAGCAGCATGTGCTGTGATATTGGCAAGTTGTGGTTCAGGTAAAAATGTGGTAAGATCTACACCTAATGAGGTTGTGTTGGACACTAAAGAAGAAAAAGCTCCAGAGTTACCACAATTAGAGCAAGTGAAGCGTCCAGCAACAACAACTGTAAATCATACTGAAACCTATATTCAAAAGTTTGCTCCGATTGCGGTAAAGAAAATGCATGAACACGGAATACCTGCAAGTATTACTTTGGCACAAGGAGTATTAGAGTCAGGAAGTGGTAGAAGTGCATTAGCGCTTCGATCTAACAATCATTTCGGAATTAAGTGTCATAAAGGTTGGCAAGGACATAGTGTAACTCACGATGATGACGAAAAAGGAGAGTGTTTTAGAAAATATAAATATCCAGAAACATCGTACGAAGATCATTCACAGTTTTTGTTAACGCGTAGTCGTTATGCAAGTTTATTTAAACTAAGGCATACAGATTACAAAGGTTGGGCATATGGTTTGAAAAAAGCTGGGTATGCAACAGATAAAAGATACCCACAAAAGTTAATATCTATCATTAATAAATACAATTTATCTCAATATGATAGAGTTAAACCTGACGGATCATTAGCTTCTAAAACTTCAAGCTATAAGGCGGAATCTCATAAAGTACAAAAAGGAGATACTTTGTATTCTATATCGAGAAGGTATAACATTTCGGTACAACGATTAAAAGAAGTAAACGGATTGACGGATAACAACATTAGTATTGGTCAAGACTTACTTGTAAAATAAAAAAAAGCGGAGTTTTGCTCCGCTTTAATCAAACTAAATCCCCAATCAAATTACCAAGAGTAATTTTTCTTTTTCGCTTGTTTTTTAATAGCTTTTATCATTACGCTTTCTAATTCGTTTTTCTTAGTGTTTTCTTGTTGTTTTTTGGCAACATAAGCTTTTCTCTTTTTATTTAATTCCTGAATTTTCTGTTGTATTTCAGTACGTTCTTTGCGTTTCTCATCTACATAAGTTTTAATCTCTTTAGCCAATTTATGTTGTAATTGTTTAGGAAGTTGCTCTTTTTTAATTTTAGTAAAATCGATTTCTTTTTCTTCCGAAGCATCTACCAAATCCCATTCAGCATTATTATACAATTTAGAACTTTTGGTAACAGCACGTTTTACTGCTACAGCTTCATCTAAGCTTTCAGCATTCATATCTTGCTTTGCTTGATTACTGTATTTTGAAGAACCAAAAGTTCCGTAGTGAATATAGGTGTTGTTTAATCGCTTGTTTAAGATGATAATATCGTTGTCGTATGGTGTTACAATATGTACAATATGTTTATTTTGATTGATAGTCATATAATCACCACCTCCATAAATAGCTCCATCTTGCCACCTTCCAGTAATTCCCTGGTTATAATCACCGCAAAAAATAGTATTTATGGTAATATCTTTTTCTTTGGCATTGGTAATAGCATCTCTGTAATTAATTTTTCCTTGAGTAAAAGGTTCATTTCCTGCAATAAAAATCATTTTTAAATCACGGTTGTTTGATCCCCAATCCAATTCCTCTAAAGATGTTTGAATTACTTGTCCGCAGTATTCACTACCTCCGTTGGTATTTAAAGAAAATAAGTTTTCAGAAATTTCATCCAAGTCGCTTGTAAATTGTAAAACTTGTCGAATGTAGCCTTCTCTTGATGATAAATTAGAATTTCCATATTCGTAGAGTGCTATTTCTAAATTAGGAGTAATACCGTTGCATTTAGCATAAGATAGTTCATTTACAATTTCCCATAGTTGAGCTTTTGCTTGGTTAATGAGTCCGTCCATACTATTACTAGTGTCTAGTAGTAAAGCAACTTTTACAGTTTGCTTTTTAGTTGGTTTTTTAGGTTGGAATACATTTGCGTAAGTGCTTGATGCTATTAATAGTACACAAATAAAAAATGCTTTTAATGCCTGCGTTTTCATAATTTTTTGTTTTTAGTTATTCGTTGGATTAAAAGTTTGATAGTGGTCAATTTCTACTCAAAACTACTTCCAACTTTTTTCTTAAAAAATCAAGAATGAGTCAACTGCCTATTTAGTTTAGTAAAGTGGTTTACTAAATGAGTAAACTGTGTTTTTTGCTTGTCTTTTATAGTGTTTAGAAAGGAAACACGTTTTTCTGTGTGGCTTTTTGTGAGTATGTTTACAGTAAGAAATAAAGTATGAATAAAGTATATTACATAATATGTGTACTCTTTTTATTGAGTTTTTCTACTGCTTTTTCTCAGGTAAAGAGTGAAGCAGCTAAAGAATTCTCAGTAAAAGTTCAAGTGATTGATGGAAGTACACGTGATCCTATAAAAGACGCAAGAGTTGAAGTTAATGGACGCGTATTTTATTATTCAAATATCAAAGAAAACTATACTGTAAAAGCAAAAGCAGGAGATCAGTTGAGGGTGTCACATTCTGGTTTTGAGACGATATTGTATACAATTAAAGATGATGAAGATATTAAGGTACAGGTGGAAGGTTTTGTGCAAAAAAGAAAATCGAAACTTAGTTCTTATAGTCAAAAAGAACGAGTTAGTATGTATCCACAATACTTAGATTCCGTTGAGTTTTATAAAAAGAAAGATATTGATAAAAGTTTGTCTTTTATTGAGAAAATGTTGCTAGACGATTTGTCTAAGAATAGGTTAGCAACTACTTATAAGGAATTAGCAGATGTATATTTTTATTGGAATCAGTACGATTTGGCTATAGAGAATTATCAAACATCTTTACGTCAAGTTGATAACCCAGTTGTTCGATTACAACTCGCCAAAACAGCTTATTTGGCTAAAAACTATAAGGATAGTGAAGAAAATTATAAAACTACCTTAAAAGGAAAGCTAAATAATTATCAGCAATTATCTGCATATCAAGGTTTGGGAGATGTGTATTTAACAAAAAAGAACTATAATCAGGCAAAGATTAATTATGAAAAAGCCTTAGAAATAGCTAAAGCAAATTTAATAACCCCAAAAATTACCGACTTAAATTCGAAGTTAGCCGAAGTATATGCTGGGCAAGGAAATACTCAAAAAGCAGATGGTTATTATCAAAACTCATTAAGGTTAGCATCCGAAGAAAATAAAAAACGCTCGTTAAAGGAACAGCAAAAAGTAGCCGATTTTTACAATCAATCTCAGCGATATGATGAAGAAATTCAACTTCGAAAAGAGAGTCTGAAAGAAGCAGAAGATATGTCTGTTGAAGCTGAAAATAATGAATCTTTGGTCGATTCGATTACTTCGCAAAAAATCAATTATAAAATTGGAAATGCGTACATGCAAAAAGCGGAGTATAAAGAAGCAATTCCGTATTTAAAAAAGAGTATTGAAGACGCTGATAAAAATGAGGATTTAATTATTCAAAAAGATGCCACAAAACGATTATCTGAAGTATATGAAAATGTTGGAGACTATACAAAAGCCTTTGAAACTTATCAAGATTACGTAACGTTGGTGGACACATTATACTCGCGAAAAGAACAGGAAATTCAACAGGTAAAGCGTTTTAGTAAGCGGATTTTGGATAACCAGAATAGAATAGCAAGCTTAGAAAAAGATAAGGAGTTAAGTGAAAGTAAAATTAGTTTAGCTTATAAGAATCAGCAGTTGGTTCAGGAAAGTAACAAGCGTCAACAATGGGTTATTTATTCATTAGTAGCTGGTTTTTTATTGATGATTTTGTTGGTGTACTTTATGTTCAGAACGAACAAACAACAAAAACTAGCCAATAACTTACTAGCATTAAAGTCGATGCGTTCACAAATGAATCCGCATTTTATTTTTAATGCATTGAATTCAGTCAACAGTTTTATTGCAGTGAGTGACGAGCGAAGTGCTAACCGATATCTGTCAGAATTTTCGGTGTTGATGCGTGCAGTTTTAGAAAATTCAGATGAAGATTTTATTCCGCTTACCAAAGAAATAGAATTGTTAGAGTTGTATGTAAAGTTGGAGCACAATCGATTTAAGGATAAGTTCGATTATAGTATCGATATAGATAAAAGCATATCACTAGACGAATATTCAATTCCGCCTATGTTGTTGCAACCGTATATAGAAAATGCGATTTGGCACGGACTTCGATATAAAAAAGAAAAAGGAAGTTTGAATATTTCTATGACCTATAAAGATTCAGATTCAATTCAAATTTTAATTGAAGATGATGGTGTAGGAAGACAACAATCGATGGAAATGAAAACTAAGAATCAGTTGAAACAAAAATCGAAAGGAATGAGCACTATCAAAAAAAGAATAGCCATTCTCAATGATATGTATCAAGATAAAATCATGGTTGCTGTTTCAGATGCTTTTGAAGATGGAAGCGGAACCAAAGTTGAGTTGACCTTAAAAAAAGATTAAAGGGATTATGAAAATAAGAGCAATTATTGTTGAAGATGAGCAAATCAGTAGAGACATTCTACGAAATTATATTGCCAAATATTGCCCTAATGTAGAATTGTTAGGAGAAGCAAGTAATATTGAGGATGCACAAAAGTTAATAGAAAAACATGAATTAGATTTGGTGTTTTTAGATGTAGAAATGCCTTTTGGAAATGCGTTTGATTTATTAGAAAAAGTAGAGAATAGAACTTTTGAAGTGGTATTTGTTACAGCTTATGATCATTATGCTATTGAAGCGTTAAATAATCAAGCAACCTATTATTTACTAAAACCTATTTCTATAGATGAACTGATAAAAGCGGTAGGACTAGTTACAGAAATTAAAGAAAAAGAAAATGAGTTAGAGAATGCTATTTTAACACCCAAAGCAACAGCAATCAATGGAAAAATAACCATTCCACAACAAGATGGTTTTGAGGTGGTAAATATCCATGATATTGTGTTTTGCAAAGCAGATGATAACTATACCGAAGTGTATTTTAAAGATTCTAAAAAACTAGTAAGTAAAACACTAAAATATTTTGAAGATATCCTAAAAGATAATTCTTTTGCACGTATTCATAAATCGTTTTTAGTAAACGTTAATGAGATAACAAAATACAAAAAAGGAAAGGGAGGAAGCGTGATACTATCAAATGGAAAAGAGATTATGGTTTCATCCTCTAAAAAAGCAAATCTATTATCATTTTTTAAATAAAAATATATGCCAATTATAAAATCTGTAAACGGAAAACACCCACAAATACCAGAAGATTGTTATGTAGCAGAAAATGCTACTATTGTGGGAGATGTACAAATGGGAAAAGAATGTAGTGTATGGTTTAATGCTGTAATTCGAGGAGATGTACATTATATAAAAATGGGAGACAAGGTGAATGTACAGGATGGGGCGGTTATACATGCTACGTATCAAAAATCACCAACAACGATCGGGAATAATGTGTCTATTGGTCATAATGCTTTGGTGCATGGATGCACGATACATGATAATGTGTTAGTAGGTATGGGGAGTATTATTATGGATGATTGCGTGGTGGAATCAAATTCTATCATTGCTGCAGGTGCTGTAGTTACTAAAAATATGCATATTGAAAGTGGAAGTGTGTATGCAGGAGTTCCAGCTAAAAAAGTAAAAGATATTTCTCAAGAACTCATTTCCGGAGAGATTGATAGAATAGCCAACAATTATGTGAAATATTCAAGTTGGTTTAAAGAAGAGTAAATAAAAAATAAAAGCCCTGTTTTAAAACTAAAACAGGGCTTTTTCAATCAAAACTAATCTACTATAAATCGATATTACTTATCGCTTTTGTTTTCTTTTTGATGCTTTCTTTTTTCATGCATTTTGCGGTCACCTTTCTTTTTGTGTCTGTTCATTTTTCTTGCAGCCATTTTTTCAAAGCGTTCGTATTGTTGCTCGTTTAAAATGCGTTTCATTTCAGTTTTGTATGCAATTTGCTTGTCTAGCATTTTGGTTTTCATTGCGTAACGCTCTTCCGAAGTAGGCTTACTGTCGCTCTCTTTCATTGCTTTTCTCTTAGCCCACATTTCTTTTCTTTCAGCTACTTTTTTAGCTATTAAAGGTTTAATCTGGTTTTGTTGAGCTTCAGTTAAATCCAACTTCAACGTCATTTTTTTAACTTCTAACTCTGTTTGTTGTTCTACCGTTAATTGCTCACGTTTACCTTTATCTCCTTTTTGTGCTTGAGTAGTAACGGTAAATCCAACCGCTAAAACCAATACTGTTAATAATTTTTTCATGTTTATAAAAATTTAAGGTTTTGTAATTATTTACGATTCTAAGACCAAGCGAGATTAAAAAAGTTTAAATTTGAAAGCATTTTTAACATTTTTTTAGTTTTTTATGAAGTCTATTTTCAGAATTGCTGTAAGATTTTTATTGGTAGTTATAGGAGTGTTTGCAACCTTCTTTTTTTGGGCATCTTCACCAACAATGGATGAAGCTGAGTACGCAAAAATAATTACACATGAGTATGATACCACTTTGGATACTGATTCTGTTTACAGTATTGTAACTTATAATATTGGATATTTAAGCGGAATGACAAATAACCGAGCTATAGCAAAACCTAAAGAATTGTTTGAAGGAAATTTAAAAAAGGTAGTTGCTGAGGTAAAAAAGGTAAATCCAGATATATTGGCTTTTCAAGAAATTGATTACAACGCAGCAAGGTCGTATGAAGTGAATCAAGAAGAAGAAATAGCGAAATTAGGATATAACTATGTGGCAAGAGGGGTAAATTGGGATGAACACTATGTGCCTTATCCGTATTGGCCACCAAGCATGCATTTTGGTAAAATAGTTTCAGGGCAATCAATTTTAAGTAAATATGAATTGAAAGATTACCAGCGAATAGTATTGGAGCGTGTTGCTGATAGCCCTTTTTATAGAGATGCGTTGTATTTAGATAGATTGGTACAGGTGGTTAAAGTGGTTGTTGAAGGGAAAGAAGTAGTGGTGATAAACTTACATTTAGAAGCATTTGACAAAGCAACACGAGTACGTCAGTTTGAATATGTGTTGAATCTTTTCAATAGTTATAAAACAGCGTATCCAACTATTTTATTGGGTGATTTTAACTCAAAAGCAAGAGACAACGAAGCTATAATTAAAAAAATATTTTCGATGGAAGATGTAGGGAATGCTGCTTTTTCTTCTGAAAACCCTGAAAATACATTTGATACTAAAGATCCTGTAGAGCGTATTGATTATATTTTTTATACAGAAAATTCGATAGAATATATTGATGGAAAAGTATTAAATGAATTTGGTGAAGCTTCAGACCATTATCCAATAGAAATGAAATTTAAACTAAAATAAAAAAGCTCGGTTTTAAACCGAGCTTTTTTATTTTAGTTTAAATTTAAAATATTTACTTAACTACAACAGCAGAAGGAGAAGCATCTTTATCACCTGTTGTAATATTGGTTATTGTACCATTTTTCCATAGTTTTATTACACTTACACCATCTATGTATTCATAGTATGTTACATAGGTATCTGACCCAGAAACATACATAGAGGCAGGGTAAGCGTTTCGTTCGCCATTTGTAAGATTTTGAACGCTACCATTTTTCCATAATTTAACAATATTTATATTGTTTTCATTGCGTTCTCTTCCAAGTACATAAACATTAGAACCAGATACATAAACAGAATTTGCATATGCGTCTTTAGTACCATTTGAAAGATCTTGTGCTACCCCGTTTTTCCATAGTTTGGCAACAGAAAAGCCATTTTCATTACCTTCATGACCAACAGCATATACATCTGTACCTACTATGTAAACATCCCTAGCTCTAGCGTTTTTTGTGCCATCAGTAAGGTTTTGAGCGGTGCCGTTTTTCCATATTTTAGCAACAGATCCAATACTTGTATTACTTGAATTCTCACTTCCAGCTACATAAACATCAGATCCATTTACAAAAACAGCATAAGCATATGAATGTTTTGAGCTATCATGTTGTAACCTTTGTGATACTCCATTTTTCCATAATTTGGCATTATATGTGGTTCCGAGTTCGTAACCAGTAGTGTATACGTCAGATCCTGATACGTAAATGGAATTAGCTCTAGCATCTTTTGTGCCATCAGTAAGGTTTTGAGCGGTGCCGTTTTTCCATACTTTGGCAACTGTTATGTCATTTACATTATGCTCAAAACCAGTTGTATAGGTGTCTTTTTCAGTTATGTGTATAGAGCTAGCCCAAGCATCGTTCGTACCGTCAGTAATGTTTTGAGCTATGCCATCTTTCCATATTTTGGCAATAAAATGTCCGTTACTATTGCTTTCAGCTCCTGCAATGTATACGCTTTTTGGTTTTGTTGTAATATCATCATTACTACAAGAAAATAGTCCAAAGGCTATTAAAGATGTTAAAATTAATTTTCTCATTTTATAAGTTTATATTTTTTGCAAAGATTATATTTTAAAAAACTCAGGAGTTCACCCAAAAAGGGTGATTTTTAAAATAATAACGATTAACAATTGTTATATGTAGAATATGGTTAATGAAAAGACCAAACAATTATTGTTTGGTCTTTTGTAGATTCTCAAAGAATCTAAGGTTTGGGGAGTATGGGAGAGACTTGTTACTTTACTTCTTTATGTAGTAAAAAACTGTCTTTAATATTAGTAATTACAATGTTGTATTCTCCTTTTTTTAAGTTTAAAAAACAAGCGGAGTTTTTATCTTTTAACTCAACTATATCAACAGGAATTGCAGTAGAAATATCTTCGTTTTTAAGGTAAGCAAGAACCATTACTGGATAAGTTAATTGATAATTATTTAGGTTTATAGGTATTTGATTGTTTAACCAATTAGCTTTGTCATTTACAAAATTTGTATTAGGATGTAACACAGCAATATCGCTCCAAGAATCCTTTTTTATATAAGGCATAGGTTTTCCATCTTTTTTATTAATAAGAATCGTTGGTTCATTAATATTAAATACTTTTAGCAAAGGATGATTGAATTTTGGGTTGCTTTTCTCGCTATACAAAACTTGATTTATAGTAAGTGGATCAATGTTGGTGTATTCTTTTAATCTTTCAGCAAGTGCTTTTTCCCAAGATGAATGTATTCCTTCTAAAGCATGATCAAAACCACAATGAATTAATATTTTTTCATTAGGAAACTTGTTAATTACTTGTTGTATGTTCTTTGCTTGAGCTATTTCTCTTTCCTTACCATTTTTATCAGTGGATTGTTCGTATGGAAAAATGTGAAACCCTATAGCCAAGGCTTCTCTTATTAAATCTCCAAATTGGGGATCTTTAGTGTAATAGCCCGTTGTTTGAATAGGATATTTTCTAGTGTTAAGCTCAGTGTCTTTTTCATTACCATTGCTTAAAGCCTCTAGACCTAAATGTTTGTATCCGTTGTTATATAATTTTTGAAGTAGTTGTTTGGTGAAGTTTCTATGTAAAGAACTGTGATGTGCTTCGTTAATAATAGTAATTTGAGTTTTTGTTGCTTCCGAAGTTATAAAATCTATAGCATTGACAGGGGTAAAAGAGGTTTTTATAGAATCTATTTCTGTTGAGGTATAGATTCTTTCTCTCATAGGAAAAACAGAATCCCATGTTCTTAAAGCGTCTTTATAATTTCCTTTAGAAGCATAATCAGAAGCTGCTATTTGGAATTTCCATGGTAAAGAATCTTTGGCTAGTTTGTCTTCTATCTCATAATTAAATTTATAAGGTAGTGTGTAATTAATTTTTTGAATTTTCTCCTGCTTTATACAACTTGATGAAATTAAAACTGAAGAGAAAAAAAATAAGGTGTTTTTTATAGAAATCATTTTTTGTTAGATAATATTTTGTAGTAAAAATATTATATTTATAGATATATATATTCACCTAAAAAGGGTGATTTTAAAAGAAATAAAGCCCGTTTTACAAAGAAAACGAGCTTTAAAAACTGTAATACTTTTACCCTTATAAAGTATTACGACTAATTAATCACAATTCAATAAAAAAACAACTGAGATAATTTGTGAAATAGTTAAATGAAATAGATTATTTTACTACAACTTTCTGTATAAAAGAATTTGTTTTTCCATCAGATAAATCGGTTATTTCACCATCTATCCAAAGTTTTGATACAAATATATCATCTTGATTTTGCTCAAAAAAACTTACATATACTTTTGAGTCATTTACATATACGTTACTTGAGTATGAATATTTAAGATTGCTGCCCAGGTTAATTGTCTCACCATTTTTCCAAAGTTGAGCTAAACGAACATTTTTTATAGTTGTTCCTGCTACATATATATTGTCATTTTCTACAAACAAACTAGTAGGGGAAAAATACTGATCGCTTATGAAATTAGGTGTTTCTACTCCATTTTTCCATAGTTTAGGTTTCAGGTAGCTTCCATTATACTCACGACCTAAAACATATACATCGTTGTTGGTGATAAAAATATCATTGGCACGAGCAACATTAGTGCCATCAGTTAAATTGGTAGGTTGTCCATTTTTCCATACTTTTAATACAGAAGTACTGCTTTCATTTTCTTCAAGCCCTAAAATATAAACATCAGATCCAATTACTTTTATTTTTACAGCTGTGGTACGGTGAGAACCATTAGTAATATTTGTAGGTTGCCCATTTTTGTACATCACAATTTTAGAAATTCCATCTACAAATTCATCTTTTAAAAGGTATATGTTATTTCCTGATACAGTAAAGTCTGCTAGGTTAGCATTTGTTGGAACAGCTAACTTTTCTTCATTTTTTTGATTTGCACCAAAGTTAGTTAGATTGGTTTTTGCTGAAGTAGTTGAGTTTAATTTTACTCCATTTTTCCAAATTACCGTTTGTACACTACCGCCAACTTCTTTTTCTGATCCTGATATGTAAACATCGCCATTTTCAATAACCATATTATCCCCCCAAGAATAAGAATCCTTATTTGTAATATCAGTAATGTTACCATTTTTCCATAACTGAATAACTCCGTTATCGTTGGTTCCTATTTCACTGCTAAGTAATGCATATGTGTTTGTGTTTGAGGTTACATCGTCAGCAGAATCTTTACTGCATGAGCTTATCAATAGTAGTATGAGTAAACTGGTTAGTTTTAAAATATTTTTCATAATTAATTGAACTGAATAGTTTTTTAGCAAAATTATTTCGGTTATAAGGATTAGAGTTCACCCAAAAAGGGTGATTTTTAAGTTTTATTTTTACAGATATTTGTAATCTTATTTTTTGATTACGTGAAAGTTGTAAAGAGTTTTATTTTTTTAAGTTTTCTATTGTGTCTTATAATGACATTAAACTTGAGTGCACAAAACAAGGTGTATAAACATTATACTACTGAGCAAGGTTTACCGCATGATATAACCTATCAAATTATTCAAGATTCTCAAGGATATATTTGGATTGGTACTGATGATGGTTTGGTGAAGTTTAACGGTGATACATTTACAACTTTTGGCAGTGAAAAAGGATTAACCTCAAATTTTGTTATTGATGTTCTAGAAGATGCAAAAAACAAACAGTTTTTGATAGCTACTTGGGGAAGAGGAATGCACGTATTAAAAAACGATAGTATTTTTAAAAACGAACCTTTAGCAAAAGATTATTCAAAAATAAATAAACTCTATAAATTGAATGATACATTGGTGTATTCAGCTAGTGTATCTAATAGGCAGGTTTTATATAATTTATATACCCATAGAGCTTTTCCTCGTTTTTTTGGTTATGAAAACGAACAGCTAGTTTTAAAAGAAACCAACAACTTTAAAAAGCAAATTCGCGATATTAATTGTGAATTTATCAAAGACAAATTATATGTGTTCGATTCTGAGTTAAACATTGCTACGGAAAATCAAATAAAAGGATTGTATACTTTTGATGTTAAGAATTACAAAAAAGTAAGTTTTAAAGGGACAGATAACCTTTGTGTACATTCCATTACTGAGCAGAACGATTATTTTGTACTAGCCTCATATACCACTCTATTTTTTTATGACGGAACTAAGTTTCTCGAAAAAAGAAAACTAAAAATGCCAAAAGGTAAGATAATACAAATGCAATTGCATCAAGGCAAATTGTATTTTGTTTTCATAAATAAAGCTAATGGTTTAAGAGAATTGTATACGTACGATGTTCGAAATAATTTTATAACAAATGTTTCAGATAAGTTAATAATAAAAAGCTCAATATCAGATTTTTTGTTTGATGAAAAAGGAAATTTATGGATTACCACTTATGGAAATGGGGTGTATCAAATATTGAATACGAATAACAGTTTTTATGATGCTAGTTATTTCTTAAATCCAAATTTAAGAGATATAGCATCATTAGATGATAATATAATAACGATAGCGCCTAACATTATATATGCTATTAAAAATGATACTGTTGTTACTTCAAAAAGAATTCCTTTTCATACAGAAACTTTCCAGATTCAAAACAGTAAAGAAATAGACGTAATTGTTCCTAACAAACTAGATGAAAGTTACAAGGACAAATTAATGGAGTACCATGTGGTTAATAAAAGTCACAATCAGTATTATTTTAAGTTTTCAGAAAAAACAGTTGTAATAACTGGTTTTTCGTTTGTTATAAAAGAAAACGACAAAGTAGTTAGTAAAGGAGAGTTTCATGCATTAAAAGAATCATTTATACATAATGCAGTTCAACATGAAAATTACATTTATGCAGTATTTGGTCGATTAGGAATTTTTAGACTCAATGTAATTACAGGTGAATTAATAAACTGGACTAAAAGCTTAGGAATTGATGCGAATATGTTTATTGATATAGAAAAAAAAGGCAATACCCTTTGGATTGCAGCTAATAATGGAGTGTATAAAGTATTTAATGATGAGGTTGTTCAATACACTACAAAAAATGGACTGTTAAGTAATCATGTAAATGATCTTTTTGTGGATGCACATAATATTCTTTGGGTAGCAACTCAAAAAGGGTTAAATGTTTTAAAAGATGGTAATTTTTATAGTATTGATAAAAACTTAGGGCAAAAATCGCTTTCGGTAGAAAAAATAACAGAGTATAATAATTATTTATACGTAGCTGGTAATAGAGGACTTTTTAAAATGGATAACTTATATCCGTTTCAAAAAAAATTAAATACACATATAAAAATAACGCAACAGAACACAAACTTTAGAATTGCTGTTATTAATTTTATAAACCCAAACACTATTAAAATTCAATATCAATTAAATGATGACTTATGGATTGAAACTTCAAATGAAAAATTAGAGTTTAAAAACTTAACAGAAGATAACTATAAGCTTGTTTTTAGATATAAAGATGGATTGAGCGATTGGAGTTATACAGAACCTTATAGGTTTGAAATAACTAAACCTTGGTATCAACAATTATGGTTTTATATCTTGTTTATTCTCAGTATCTCAGGTGTTTTAGTGTTGTTAGTTTATCATCAACTTGTAAAAGCGCGCAAAAAGAATAAAATTTTTCAAAAAACACTTCTAGAAAGAGAAAAACTGCAAGAAGATTTAAAGAATGTGCGCCACCAAATAGCACAAGATTTTCACGATGATTTAGGAAATAAACTGGCGAGTATTTCTATGTTGTCTAACTTGTCATTAAAAAAGACTGAAAAACAAAGTGATTTATACCCCAGTTTACATCAAATTAATAAGGACGCTAATTTCTTATATACAGGAATGCGAGATTTTGTATGGTCGTTAGATTATAAAAACAATAAACTAAGAGAGGTTCAAATTTATTTAAATGATTTTGGAGAAAAATTATTTGAATATTCTAATATCAACTTTAAAAGTGTTAATAATGTAGCTAAATCAAATGCAATTTTGCCTCATTACTGGAACAAACAATTGGTATTGGTGTTTAAAGAAGCGATGACCAATACGCTAAAGCACAGTAATGCAACCGAAGTATTGTTTTCAGTATACTTAATTGATAATACTTTAGAAATAAAATTAGAAGACAACGGAGTTGGGTTTGATCTAAATTTCTCTGGAAGAAAAAATGGTTTGCGAAATATGGAAGAAAGGATAGCATCAATTAAAGGAACAATAACCTTACAAACGACTAAAGGATTTAGTGTTTGTTTTAAGGGAAAAATAAGAGAGTAAGATGAAAAGTGTAATAATTATAGAAGATAATGAGAGCCTTTTAATTTCGTTTAAAGAAATTGTCAATTCTTCAGAAGAGTTTCATGTAATTGGAGCTTTTTCAAATTGTGAAGATGCTCTCTCGTATTGTAAAAATGAAGATCCAGATATTATTTTGATAGATATAAAGCTGCCTGGAATTAATGGAATTGAAGGAGTGAAAAGATTTCATTATCAAAACCCAAAAGCGAAGAGCATAGTAATTTCTGTATATGAAAATTCTGATTATATTTTTGATGCTTTATCGGCAGGAGCAATAGGGTATTTAACAAAGAATACGAGTCCAGAAGAGTTGATAGCTGCTCTAAAGCAGATTAAAAGAGGTGGCTCTCCTATGAGTGGAAGTATAGCACGCAAAGTGATAGCTTATTTTCAAGTGCCAAAGCATGAAGGGCTAACCGTAAGAGAAAATGAAGTGGTGAAATTACTAGCGAAAGGAAAAAGTTATGCAACTATAGCAGAAGAGCTAAGTTTATCGGTAAATACAATTAAAACCCATACGCGTAACATCTATGAGAAATTACATATAAGCAAAAGGGAAGAATTAATTAATAAATTAGGGGCTTTATAAGTTTAATGTAGTTTTAGCAAAACTAAAAAACCCAAACAAATTTGTTCGGGTTTTTGTGGTGGTGCCTCCAGGAATCGAACCAGGGACACAAGGATTTTCAGTCCTTTGCTCTACCAACTGAGCTAAGGCACCAGTCTGCTTTTAAAAGTAACATCTTTAAAATAAAACTCGTAACCTGTGCTACGAGTTTTATTGTGGTGCCTCCAGGAATCGAACCAGGGACACAAGGATTTTCAGTCCTTTGCTCTACCAACTGAGCTAAGGCACCAGTTGCTACTTTCGTTAAGCGGATGCAAATATACAATCGTTTTTTAATTATACAAAGTAAAAACTTTAAAAAAATGTACCGTAAATTTACAAGCTCTAAGAAATGAAATATGAACCTAATTATTGATGTAGGCAATACAAGAGTTAAAGTAGCTGTTTTTGAATTAGATACTATTAAAGAAGTTTTTGTTTTTGATAAAGCAGAAATACTTTCAGAAGTAAAAAAAATAATTTCAAATTTTTCAATTACTAGTAGTATTGTATCATCCGTAGCCCATTTTACAGAAGAAGAAAGGCAAGAAATAGCAGAACTTTTAAATCCGATTTTTTTAGATTCCACTACAAACGTTCCGTTTAAAAACAATTATAAAACTCCTAAAACATTAGGAGTAGATAGAATTGCATTAGCTTCTGCAGCGGTTAACAAGTATCCCAACAAAAACGTATTGGTGATCGATGCAGGAACTTGTATTACATATGACTTTATCACAAAACAAGGTGAGTATTTAGGAGGAGCGATCTCTCCAGGTATTCAAATGAGGTATAAAGCGTTACACGAATTTACGGCTAAATTACCTTTGTTAGAACAAAGTAAACTTGAAAGTTTTATTGGAGTTGATACAAATACTTCAATACATTCGGGTGTTATTAATGGAGTTTCTAATGAAATAGATGGAATAATTAAACAATATCAAAAAAAGTATAGAGATTTAACAGTAGTTTTAACAGGAGGGGATACATATTTTTTGTCAAAACAATTAAAAAGTGTCATATTTGCCCATCCAAATTTTGTTTTGGAAGGATTACATACTATTTTGATACACAACTTAGCGAATGATTAAGAGATTTATATTAGGAGTTTTTGTATTTACTACATCAGCAATATTAGCGCAAAGAAACAGTGCTTCACCATACTCTTACTTTGGTATAGGAGAAAACTTTGAAGCAGTAACAGTAGAGCAAGCTTCTATGGGAGGAATTGGTGTAGCTATGAAAAACACCCATCATTTAAATTTTATAAACCCAGCTACGAATGCAGATTTGAGATGGGCTACTTACGCAATTGGAGGTAGTTTAACGTTTTTAACTATAAAAGAAGGAAACGAATCTCAAACAGGTAACTCAACAAGTTTAAGGTATATCTCACTTGGTTTTCCTATTGGAAAAAAAGCAGGTTTTTCGGTTGGTTTACAACCTTTTTCTTCTGTAGGATATTCTCTGTTAGATGATGAAATCGAGGAGAATTTGACTTTATTTAGAGGGGAAGGAGGCGCTAATAAAATTTATGCAAGTTATGGAATGTATGCTTACAAAGGATTGTCCGTTGGAGTTGAAGCAGCTTTTGTTTTTGGTAATGTGCAGAACAGTATTTTAAATCAAAGATTAGATAACTCTAGATATACTAGTTATGAAGAATCTTTTAATGTAAGAGGAGGACAATATAAGTTAGGAGTACAGTATAAAAGAGAGTTAAAAAATAAACTACAGTTGTCTACTGGAGCATCTTTTACACTAACAACAGATTTATCCGCTAAAGGTAATGAGAGAATGTATTCTTTATCTCCTGTAAATGGAGAAGTAAAGGATTTGTTGTATAATAAATCATTAGAAGGAACTATAAATATGCCTCTAAAAAGTATATATGGCTTTGGTCTGGGGAAAGATAATAAATGGTACATAGGGGCCAATTACCAATTTCAAGATGCTTTAGGTAGTAATAGCGTTTTTATAACAGATGGTCAGTCTCATAAATATGGTAATTCTAGTAAAATTTCCGTAGGGGGGTATTATATTCCAAAAATAAATTCTATTTCTAGTTATTGGAATAGAGTGACTTATAGAGCAGGGGTGCGTTTTGAAAATACAGGACTATTGGTTAAAACCACAGAAAATTTTACAGAGGTAAAAGACTTTGGCATAAATGTTGGTTTAGGGTTACCAATGCCAAGAGAAATATCAAATCTTAATTTAGGATTTGAGTATGGACAGAGAGGAACAACTAATAATAATTTAATAAAGGAGAACTATTTTAATGTAAGATTAAGTTTATCTTTAAATAATAGGTGGTTCGAAAAAAGACGTATTGATTAACAAAAAACAAGAACGATGAAAAAAATTACGTATTTACTAACAGGATTATTTTTGTTTGTAGCCGTAAATGGAGCTAAAGCGCAAGCAAGTCAAGAGTGCCATATTAAGTACAACCTTTTTAAAGGTGATGCTACGACTAAAAAATATGCGCAAGCTAAGCCTAATTTAGAATATTTGTTAGATAACTGTGCGGGTTTATCTATTAACATATATAAGTATGGAGCTAAAGTTGCAGAAAACTTGAAAGATCCAGTTTTAGCCAAAAAGGTATATGAAACAAGGTTGGCTAACTTTCCTGATAAAGATCCTGCAAAAGCACATAGTGATTATGCAGAATATTTAATAGAAAACAAATTAGCTTCAGACGAAGAGGTTTTTGAAATCTTAAAGAAGGCTTATGATATTTCTCCAAAAGATATGGGAGTAAAAAACATCTTTAGATATTTTGAAGCCATTGCAGAAAAGTACCAAGATACAGATCCTCAAAAGGTATTTGATACGTATGATGATGTAATGGAGTCTGTAGACGAGAAATTAGAAGACTACAGTAAGAAGATTGCAAAGTTACAAGAGAAAGATTCTGTTGGAACTATTACATCTAGAGAAAAGAAAAATTTAAGAGCTTACACAATTAATTCTTCTTCTTTAGGTCAAGTAGAAGGTGGCTTAGATGCTAAGATTTCTAAAATAGCTACTTGTGAGAGATTAATTCCAATTTATTCTAGAGATTTTGAGTCTAAGAAAACTGATGGGGTTTGGTTAAAAAGAGCAGTGTCAAGAATGTATAACAAAGAGTGTACAGCTGACCCATTATTTGAAAAGTTAGCTAACGAATATGCTAAAGTAACTCAATCTGCAGATGCTTATAACTTCTTAGCAGGAGTTTTAGCTAAACATGGAGATAAGAGTGGAGCTGCTGAAATGAGAAAGAAAGCTTTCGATTTAGAAACAGATCCGTTTAAAAAGGCTAAGTACAAATTAAGAGAAGCTCAAAGTGCTAGCGGAAGTAGAGCAAGAGCTTTAGCTTACGAAGCTTTAAAGTACAACCCAAACATGGGTAAAGCATATTTATTCATTGCAAGTTTATATCAAAGAAGTGCTAACTCTTGCGGTAGCGACGAATTTGAAAAGAGAATGGTATATGTAGCTGCTTTAAATAAAGCAATTAAAGCAAATCAAGTAGATCCAGGGTGTGGTGCAGGAAGATATATTTCTAGTTATAAAAAGAATGTACCATCTAAAAAATTAGTTTTCCAAAAAGGTATGGCTTCTGGGGCAAGCTATAGAGTAGGATGCTGGATTGGAGAAACTGTTCGTGTACCTTAATAAATTGTAATGCTTAAAAAAGCAAAACATATATATAATAGCATTGCTGCCATTTGTTTGGTGGCAATGTTTTTTTCTTGTACCAATTCAAAAAAAGAGGTGCGAGATTTTTTAGCTGATAAAAATTTACCAGTAGGTTCTGCTGAAGATATTTATCATGTACATAAAGATTCAGGTAGAGTAACATCAAAAACAAAAGCTCCTGTATTTTACGATTTTTCAAACAGGAAAGATCATCCTTATAAAGAATTCCCTAAAGGAATTGAAATTATTACAATTAACAAAACAGGAACCGATTCTACAACTATTTCAGGAAATTATGCATTGACTTTTGATAAAACGAAGGTGTCTGAAATTAGAGGAAATGTTGTAATTACGAACCATTCAAAACAAACAAAACTAGAAACGAATCAGTTATTTTGGGATCAAAAAGAGCATTATTTCTTTACAGAAGATGGTTTTCGTTTTACTACTCCTGAAAGTGTAATTAATGGTTTCGGGTTTGAATCTAATGAAGATTTAACTAAATGGATGGCTAAGGATATTACAGGAGATATAGAAACAACACAAAAAGACATATAATGAACACACTTTGGAAATATTTACAATACGGATATCTTGTTGTAGGAATCATCTTTTTTGTTGAAGGAGTTTTAAAATGGAATTCAGATAAAGAGCAAGCATTTATTATGTTTGGTTTTGCTATCTTTATCATATTAATTTTCTTCTTTAAAAGACATTTTAGAAGAAAAGTACAAGAAAGAAATAAACAACGTTAATGCAGCCTGAGGTCGTAATTATTTTTGTGTCTATTCTATTTTCAGCCTTTTTTTCTGGGATGGAAATAGCCTTTATCTCGGCAAATAAACTTCATATAGAGTTAGAAAAGAAACGAGAAGGTATTGTACCTAGAATCTTAACAAAACTAACCGAGAAATCTTCCAAATTTATTACCACTATGTTAGTGGGTAACAATGTAGCTTTAGTTGTGTATAGTTACTTTATGGGAGAATTGTTAATGGGATGGTTTCAGTCATTCTTACCATCAGATTACACAGTAGTTAATTATGTGTTATCTGATATTAGTTTACTTACTCAAACTCTTATTTCAACAATAATCATATTAGTAACAGCAGAGTTTTTACCAAAAGCTATTTTTAGAATTTATGCGAATGAAATCTTAAAGTTTTTTGCGGTTCCTGCATATATTTTTTATGTGTTTTTTTATGGAATTACATGGGTAATTACCAAAGTGTCAGATTTTTGTTTGCGTGTTTTTTTTAGAACAAAAGAGGACGAAATTCAAACAGAGTTTAGCAAAGAAGAATTAGGAAATTATATCTCGGAACAGTTAGATGCTGGGAATGATGATGATGAAGTAGATTCAGAAATACAGATATTCCAAAATGCACTAGAATTTCACAAAGTAAAAGCTCGTGAAATTATGGTGCCTAGAACAGAAATTGCAGCGGTAGATTTACATGAATCAGTTAGTAATTTGAAAAAAATGTTTATTGCTACTGGTTTGTCAAAAATATTAGTTTATAAAAATTCATTAGATGATATTTTAGGCTATGTAAATGCTTTTGAGTTATTTAAGAAACCTAGAACAATCAAGTCTATTTTATTACCGGTAGAGTTTGTGCCTGAGTCTATGATTATAAACGATGTACTTAACGGGTTAATAAAAAAGCGTAAAAGTATAGCTGTAGTTGTTGATGAATATGGAGGAACCTCAGGTATTATTACTGTTGAAGATATTGTAGAAGAATTGTTTGGAGAGATAGAAGATGAGCACGATACCCAACAGTTATTAGAAGAAAAAATTAGTGAAAGTGAATACAGCTTTTCAGCACGTTTAGAAGTAGATTACCTAAATGAAGAGTATGGGTTAAATATTCCAAAAGAAGAAGCTTATGAGACTTTAGGAGGTTTTATTTTAAATTATACAGAAACTATTCCTCAGCAAGACGAAGTTTTACATATTGAAAATTTTCAAATAAAAATCTTAAAAGTAAGTGCTACTAAAATTGATGATATTTACTTCAAGGTAATCAATAAAGGAGATTAACTTATCTGTATTTCTCTAGAGAACTCCCTCAAAAACAGCATAAAAAAACATTGCATTATTTACTTTGAAATTGTATTTTCGCACACTGTTAATAAAATAAATGACGTATGGCAATTTTATCGAAAATTAGAGAACGCTCAATGTTCTTAATTCTTGTAATTGGTTTAGCACTTTTTGCTTTTGTATTAGACCCTTCTACAATATCAGATTTTTTTAGTGCAAATAAAGTAAACGAAATAGGTGCAGTAAACGGCGAAAGTATTTCTCGTCAAGAGTTTGCAGAGGCCTTAGAAGCTTATAAAGCACAAAACGGTAATAGAATTTCTGAAATGCAAGCAGCCAAAATAGTTTGGGAAAGCTTAATTCGTCAAAAAATTTACGAGAAACAATTAGAAGAGGCTGGAATTACAGTTGGAGAAGCTGATATTATGAATGCTTTGTACGAGACTCCTAATGTTCAAAATGATCCAAGATTTTTAACCTCTGGTATTTTCGATAAGAATAAGTTAAAAGAACATTTAGCTACAATCAGAGAAGAAAATGGTCAAGAGTGGGCTGCATGGCAAAACTACATGGCTTCTTTAAAAAGCAATATAGAAAAAAATACGTACGATAAATTAGTTGCAGCTGGTTTAGGTGCTTCTTTAAAAGAAGGAGAAGCTCAATACCTAATTGAAAACACTAAAGTTTCAGGAAAGTATGTATATGTACCATATTCAACTATAGCTGATAGTTTAGTAACATTAAAGAAAAGTGATATTCAAAACTATATTAATAAGCACCAAGACGCTTATCAAGTAGAAGCTTCAAGAGATATTAACTTTGTTAAGTTTACTATTGACCCTACAGCTGAAGATGAAGAAGCTATCAAAACAGAAGTAGCAAGTTTAATAGAAGATTCTGAAGTAAATAATACTTCGGTAAAAGGATTAAAAAATGCAACTAACTACCACGAATTTTTAGAAGAAAATAATTCAGATTTAGGTTTAGATACAAACTACAAATTTAAAGTTCAGGTTCCACAAGTAATTGCAGAGGATATTTTTAACGGAAAAGAAGGAGATGTTTTCGGACCATACAAAGACGCAGGATTCTTTAAGTTATCTAAAATTACTGAAGTAAAACAATTACCAGATTCTGCTCAAGCAAGTCATATTTTAATTCCTTTTATAGGTGCTGCAGCTGCTGATGAAACAGTAGTTCAAACAGAAGAAGAAGCTAAGCAAACAGCAGATAGTTTATTATCAGTGGTTAAAGCAAATAAATCTAAGTTTGCTGATTTAGCTAAAGAAATGTCATCTGACCAAGGTTCTGCTGAAAAAGGTGGATTCTACGATTGGTTTGCTTACAACAGAATGGTGCCTTCTTTCAGAGATTTCGTTTTTGAAGGAAAAACAGGAGATATGGGAGTTGTAAAGTCTCAATTCGGATTCCATGTAATTAAAATTGATGGACAAAAGAATTTCCAACCAGTTGTGAAATTAGCTACTTATGGACGTAAGATTGAAGCTTCAGAAGAAACTGAAGATGCAGTATTCCAATCGGCTGAAACATTTGCATTAGAATTAGCAAACGGTAAAGCTTTTGAAGAAACAGTAAAAGAGAAAAACTTAACTTCATTACCAGCGGTAGGATTAAAGTCATTAGATGAAAATGTACCAGGAGTTGGTAACGAAAGACAAATTATTACTTGGGCTTTTGAACCAGAAACTGAAGAAGGAAGCTACAAGCGTTTTGATGTTGAAGGAGGATATATCGTAGCGGTATTAACAGCTAAAACAGCTAAAGGTTTAATGCCAGTTGATAAGGCAATTGCTACTGTTCGTCCTATTTTAACAAACGAAAGAAAAGCTAAGATGATTGAAGATAAGATGAGCGGATCTACTTTAGAAGAAATCGCTAAATCTGCAAATCAATCAGTAAGAGTTGCAACCGATGTAAACTTACAATCACCAACTATTTCTGGTGTAGGATTTGAGCCTAAAGTAGTAGGAGCAATGATTAACGCTAAAGAAAACGAAGTGGTTAAAAACGTAGCAGGAGATAAAGGTGTATTTGCTTTTGTAGTTGAAAAGAGAGAAGAGCCAACAGCATTACCTAACTACGATACTTTTAGAAAGCGTATCGCTGCTGAAAGACAGAACAAGGTATTCCAAATGTATGAGGCTGTTAAAAAAGCGTCTGATATCGAAGATAACATGAGTTCTTTCTACGGAATTCAATAAGAAATAACATCATACCATAAAAAAATCCCGAACTATTTAGTTCGGGATTTTTTGTTGATTTCAATTCAGTAAAGAGAGGTATTTTAATCTTTATAAAATTTTTTATGGAATGTAGAGTTAGCTACACTTTGGATAAAAGGTAAGTTTTTATGAGTTTTAAATTGATCTATTGTAATATCAATAATATATCCTTTATATTCTAGCCAGCTATGTGATTGGTTGTTAAACCACATGTTAACTTTTCTTTCAATGGGGTAAAACCCGTTTTCCAATAATCTTCTCTCTAGTATTTCTGAGGCATTGCCACAACAACCAATTGGAAAGTTTTTACTATTTGGAAATTTTAGGTTGCCTTTAATTATTTCTGATCTAAGAGATAAAACTATTTTGGTAATTTCTTTTTTTTCAGATTCATTCATGACAAAGAAATGTATTATGTAAAAATAAAAAGCAACCTCAAATGAGATTGCTTTTTAAATATGTTTTAAAACTTTTTATTAAGCGTTTAATGGTTGTCCATCCCAAGCTGCTTTTGCTGCTTCTTTTATAGCTTCAGAATACGTTGGGTGTCCATGACAAATACGAGCTAAATCTTCCGCAGAAGCTCTGTATTCCATTGCTACGGCAGCTTCCATAATTAAGTCAGCAACACGAGCACCTACCATGTGAACTCCTAATACTTCATCTGTATTTTTATCAGCTAAAACTTTTACAAATCCGTCTAAGTCTCCACTTGCACGAGAACGTCCTAATGCACGCATAGAGAATTTTCCAACTTTATAATCTACTTTAGCTTCTTTTAATTCGTCTTCTGTTTTACCAACAGCTGCAACTTCTGGCCATGTATAAACAATTCCAGGAATTAAGTTATAGTCGATATGAGGTTTTTGTCCTGCTAAATATTCAGCAACCACTACACCTTCTTCTTCCGCTTTATGCGCTAACATAGCTCCACGAACTACATCACCAATCGCATAAATGTTAGAAACGTTGGTTTGTAAATGATCGTTAACTTCAACCATTCCTCTTTCAGTAACTTTTACACCTGCTTTTTCTAAAGCTAATCCATCAGTATATGGACGACGACCCACTGAAACTAAACAGTAATCACCAGTAAAAGTAACTTCTTCTCCTTTTTTATTGGTAGCTTTAACCACAATTTCGTCACCATTTCTTTCAACAGAAGTAACTCCGTGGCTAGTATTAATTTTCATTCCTTGTTTCTTTAGAACTTTAGTCAATTCTTTAGAAACATCTTTATCCATCGTTGGAGTAATCGTAGGAGCATACTCGATAACAGTTACCTCAGCACCTAAGCGCTTGTAAACCGACCCTAACTCTAAACCAATAACACCACCACCAATTACTAATAAGTGCTTAGGAACTTCAGGAAGTTTTAAAGCTTCTGTAGAAGTAATTACACGCTCTTTATCAATAGTAATAAATGGTAAAGAAGATGGCTTAGAACCTGTAGCTATGATAATGTTAGTACCTTCGATTACTTCTTCAGTACCATCATTTTTAGTGATTTTTACGTGTGTAGCATCTTCAAAAGACCCTAAACCTTCGTAAACTTCAATATTATTTTTATCCATTAAATATTTGATACCTCCTGTAGTAGTTTCTACTACATTTGCTTTACGAGCTACCATTTTTCCGAAGTCAAAAGAAGGTTTCTCTACAGAGATACCATGCTCTTCGAAATGATTTACTGCATCATAGTAATGGTGCGAAGAATCTAATAAAGCTTTTGAAGGAATACATCCAACATTTAAACAAGTTCCACCTAAAGTTGAGTATTTTTCAATGATAGCAACTTTAGAACCTAATTGAGCGGCTCTGATAGCAGCGATATATCCTCCTGGACCAGAACCAATAACGATTAAATCGTATTTCATGAGTTGTGTTTTATTATTTCATCTATTTATATTGCACAATGTCCATTACCAATAGTTTAACTATTTATGCTGATGTTGAACATTGTTTGCAATTGCCCATTTTGGGCTTTCGTAAAAATGAAGTACAAAAGTACAATTATTTGTCGATAAAATTAGTTTTCATATCTTTAAAACTTAAACGCATTGTATGAAAATTTTTAAAAAAATTATCGGGTTTCTATTACTACTGTTAGTAATCGCACAATTTTTTCAACCAGAAAAAAATGAAGGAGAAATTACTTATGTTCAGCCTTTTATAGAAGAAACCAAGCCAAATGATGCAGTGCATAAAATTTTAAAAACTGCGTGTTTTGATTGTCATAGCAATTCAACACGTTACCCTTGGTATAGCAGTATTACACCCGTGAATTATTGGTTGGCAGATCATGTAAATCACGGAAAAGAAGAATTGAATTTTTCTGAATGGGCTACCTATTCTTTAAAAAGAAAGGAACACAAAATGAAAGAGGTTTGGGAAGAAGTTGAAAAAGGAAAAATGCCTTTAGATTCATATACTTGGACGCATGCCGATGCTCGTTTGTCTTCAGAAGAGGTGCAACAAATCACTGAGTGGGCAAAAAGTGTTCAAAATAACTACCAAACGCAATTAGCGGACTAAATTAATGCAACAACTTTTAATTATTGGGTATGTTTGGGTAGAAAATACAACGGGAGCTGGTAACCGAATGTTACAGCTAATCAATGTTTTTAAAAACCATAATTATACCATTACTTTTGCTACACCAGCTCAAAAAACCGAAAACTCTTTAAATTTAGCTGAATTAGGTATAGAAGAGAAGCCTATTGAATTGAATTCAAGTTCTTTTGATGATTTTGTTAAGGAACTTCAACCTGATGTAGTGTTGTACGATCGTTTTATGATGGAAGAGCAATTCGGTTGGCGTGTTGCAGAACATTGCCCTAAAGCGTTACGAATTTTAGATACAGAAGATTTACATTTTTTACGAAAAGTACGTCATCAACAATTAAAAAAAGGAACGGAGTTTTCTAACGAAGCTTTATTGAAATCTGATGAAGCGAAAAGAGAAATAGCTGCTATTTTACGTTGTGATTTGAGTTTGATTATCTCAACTTATGAAATTCAATTGTTAAAAGAAGTTTTTAAGATTGATGAAGCCTTGTTATATCATTTGCCTTTTTTGTTGAATAAGATTGATGATAAAGTTATTGAAAGTTGGAAGCCTTTTGAAGAACGAGCGCATTTTGTATTTGTAGGTAACTTTTTTCATGCGCCAAATGTTGACGCTGTATTACAGTTAAAAACAATCTGGAAATACATCAGGAAAAAATTACCCAATGCTGAATTGCATATTTACGGAGCTTATGTTACGCAACAAATTCAACAATTACATAAACCCAAAGAAGGATTTATCGTTAAAGGTTTTGCAGAAGATGCTTTAGAAGTGGTTAAGAATGCTAGAGTAGTGTTAGCACCCATCCGTTTTGGAGCAGGAATAAAAGGAAAACTAACCGAAGCCATGGAATGTGGAACACCAAGTGTAACTACTTCGATAGGAGCAGAAGGAATGCATGCAAATTTACCTTGGAACGGATTTATAGAGGATGATTTTGAGAAGTTTACTAACAAAGCAGTCGAATTGTATTCGTATGAAATTCTTTGGAAAAAGTCTCAGCAAAAAGGTATAGAAATAATAAATTCACTGTACGATAAAGACGTGTTAGAGATTTCTTTTATGAAAAACGTTAAAAAAATCCAAGAAAACCTTGACCTACATCGTACACAAAACTTTCTTGGAAGTTTGTTACAATATCAAACTTTACAGTCTACAAAATTTATGAGTAAGTGGATTGAAGAAAAGAATAAAAACTAGTTTCCTGATGGTTGATAGTCTAGTGGAAGCATATTGGCAAAAGCTTCAAAGCCCCAATATCCTTCGTTAAATATAGCATTAGGGTTAATAAGTACGCCCGATTTATCTATTTGAGCATTTCCTTCTAACAAAACAATATTTGAGGTTTGTACACCACTAGCTTTTTTTCGTTTTCCAAACATTTCAATTAAATAATTTTCTTCCTCCTTTTCTTTAGTGTAAATAACCATTAAGTGGTCTTTAAAACTTAAATATGGAGTATTGTTATTGTAAATAATCATATCCTCATAAGGAACATTTTTTTTATATAAGTAATCTTCATGTTTAGGGAGTCTAGCTTTTTGTATAGTTACTATAATACTATCAGACTGATTTTTAGGTTTTTCTATTAGCTTTGATAAATCAATAGAGTTTCCATAGAGTTTGAGTAATTCCCTAGCCATTTTTATTTTTTCTTCAGAAGGTCTATCGGGATTTGGCACTCTTTTAAACTGATTTACTACAAAACCTTCTTCTTTTAGTTTCTTTGAAGTTAAACTTCTTAAAAAGTGCATTTGAGAACCATTGTATGCTTCGAGTCGATTTTGTTTCCATTTCTTGGATACATTTTTTTTGAGATTTTTGTAGTGTGCAAAGCCGCTAAAAAATAACTGTTGTCCTTTTAGAGTAAAATCAATTAAATCATAAGTGATTATGTAGCCTAAACCTTGATGTTTAATTTTTAAAGGGTTTTTAGCAAATGCTGTAAGTGTGTTAGTTTTGGGGCTATATTCAAAGTATAAGTCTTTTTCATTTAAGATTTTGCAGGTTTGTGCGAGTTTCGTTCTTCCTAAGAATGTTTGTTTAAACCGAGCCAAATTATACTTCCAGTCATCATCATAAACTGTTTTTTTTATTACCACCTCATTTAAAACACCGTTATCTTCTTCGAGTTTAATTTCAAGGGTTAGTTCTTTACTTTGTGGAGTAATTAAAAGTTGCTTTGTTTTGTAACCTAAAAAAGAAACAACTAATGTGTAGTTTCCTTCTTTAATATTTAACTGAAATTCACCCTCAGAATTAGTGACCGTTCCAATAGTTGTATTGTTAAAGTATACAGAAGCCCCTTCTAATGCCTCATTAGTTTCTGATAATACATTTCCTTTAATTAAGACTTGAGAAAATGAAATTGAGTTTATTAAGAGTAAGAAAACAAAAAATCCCTTTTTCATGAGAAATATTTTTTCATAAAAATAGGGACTTATTTAAAGTGATAAAATTTTATTTGTTAATTCTTGTCAATCAATCCAGCACGCCTTAATAAAGCATCTGGTTTTGGTTCTCTTCCTCTAAAACGTTTGTATAATTCCATAGGTTCTTCTGTTCCTCCTTTAGACAATACATTGTTTTTAAATTTATCAGCAACTTCTTTATTAAAAATACCTTCTTCTTTAAAATATTCAAAAGCATCGGCGTCCAAAACCTCTGCCCATTTATATGAATAATATCCAGCTGAATATCCGCCTTGGAAAATATGAGAAAAAGAAGTGCTCATGCAGTTTTCAGCAATGTCAGGATATAATTGAGTGCTTTCAAAAGCATTCGTTTCAAATTCTTTCACAGAAGTAATGGTTTCTGGAGAATCTCCAGAGTGCCAAGACATATCTAATAAACCAAAACTTAATTGACGCAAGGTTTGCATGCCTTCATGGAAACTTGCAGATTCTTTAATTTTTTCAACATATTCCATAGGGATAATTTCTCCAGTTTCGTAATGTTTTGCAAACAACTCCAACGCTTCTTTTTCGTAACACCAGTTTTCTAAAACTTGACTCGGTAACTCCACAAAATCCCAAGAAACAGAAGTTCCTGATAGGCTTTTATAAGTCGTATTGGCAAGCATTCCGTGTAAGGCGTGACCAAATTCGTGGAATAGGGTAGTAACTTCGTTAAAAGTTAATAAAGAAGGCTTAGTTTGCGTTGGTTTGGTAAAGTTACAAACGATAGAGACTTGAGGTCTTTCATTAATTCCATTGCGAATATATTGTGACTTGTAAGAAGTCATCCACGCACCGTTACGTTTTCCTGGTCTTGGATGAAAATCAGCGTAAAAATAAGAAACAAAATTACCATCAGTATCAGTTACAGCATACGTCTTAACATCTTCATGATACTTATCAATAGTGTCTATTTCTTCAAATTGTAAGTTATACAATTTGTTAGCTACAGTAAATACACCGTCAATTACATTTTCTAACTTAAAATAAGGCTTCAGTAGCTCTTGATCTAAGTTAAACAACTCTTTTTTTAGCTTTTCAGAATAGTAAGCACCATCCCATTTTTGTAACTGGTCTATTCCGTCTAGTTTTTTAGCATAGGCCTCTAAATTATCAAATTCACGTTGTGCAGCAGGTTTCGCTTTTTCTAACAACTCATTTAAAAACTCCATAACCTTTTCAGGAGTTTCAGCCATACGCTCTTCTAATACAAAATGAGCGTGGGTTTTATAACCTAATAGGTTTGCACGTTTGTGGCGTAAGGTTACAATGTCTTTTACAATTTGCTCATTGTTGTATTCATTTTGTTGAAATCCTTTTTTACCAAAAGCTATTGCTAACTTTTTTCTCAATTCTCTATTATCAGCATAGGTCATAAAAGGAATATAGCTAGGATAATCTAAGGTAATCATCCAACCCTCTTTACCTTTTGAGTTAGCGAGTTCTTTAGCAGCTTCTTTAGCGCTTTCTGGTAAGCCTGCTAAATCATCCTCATTGGTAATTAATAATTCAAACGCATTGGTTTCAGCCAACACATGCTCACCAAACTGTAACGATAATTTTGCTAACTCAGCATCAATTTTACGAAGCTCAGCCTTGTCAGCTTCCTTTAAGTTAGCCCCATTGCGTGCAAAACTTTTATACTGTTTATCTAGCAACATTTCTTGTTCAGGAGTCAAGTTCAAATCAGAAAGTTGATCGTACACAGTTTTTACACGTTTAAACAACCCCTCATTTAAAATCATATCGTTTCTAAACTCACTTAACCAAGGAGAAATATCTTTTGCTATTTTTTGAATTTCTTCATTTGTTTCAGCAGAGTTTAAGTTAAAAAAAATAGAAGTAGCTCTATCTAATTTATTACCTGTATTGTCTAAAGCAACTGTAGTGTTTTCAAAAGTTGGAGCTTCAGAGTTTTCTACAATAGCATCAATTTCATCTTTAGCTATTTGTATAGCTTTTTTTATAGCAGGTTTATAATTTTCTTCTTTAATTTGAGAAAAAGGGGGCGTATTAAAATCTTGTAAAAGTGGGTTCTTAGTCATAAAAAAATAGGTTTAAAATTGAAGAAACCTCACAAAGGTACTCTGTGAGGTTTACTTTTTATAGTACTAAAATACTATTATTTTTTTACTCTTTCTGAAGCCTGTTCAACTTTCAGTTTAAGCCCTTCTTTGTAAGCGATAATTTTGTCTAAGACACATTTGTCAGAAGCTCCAATAATTTGCGCTGCTAAGATTCCTGCATTTTTAGCTCCATCTAAGGCAACTGTAGCTACAGGAACACCTCCAGGCATTTGAAGAATAGATAAAACAGAATCCCAACCATCAATAGAGTTTCTGCTTTTTACAGGAACTCCAATTACTGGTAACGGACTCATACTAGCTACCATTCCTGGTAAATGTGCAGCACCTCCAGCACCAGCAACTATAACTTGTACTCCGCGTTTGTGTGCATTGTTAGCGTAATCGAATAATTTTTCAGGAGTTCTGTGAGCAGATACGATATCTACTTCAACTTGAATATCAAAACTTTCTAAAATTTCAATTGCTTCTTGCATGATTGGAAGATCTGAATCGCTTCCCATGATAATTCCTACCATAATTTTTATTTTGCTATTACCTTAATAGTTTCTTTTACTTGTTGAGCGACTTTTCTCGCTTCATTTATATCTTCATTAACAATAGTTACATGTCCCATTTTACGGAAAGGTTTTGTCGTCTTTTTTCCGTAGATATGAGGGGTAACTCCGTCAATCTTTAAAATTTCTTCAATGTTTTCGTATACAACATCACCTGTATATCCTTCAGCACCTACTAAATTCACCATAATTCCAGCTACTTTACTTTCGGTATTGCCTAAAGGAAGGTTTAAAATACTACGTAAATGTTGTTCAAATTGATTGGTGTAACTCGCTTCGATTGAATAATGCCCTGAATTATGAGTTCTTGGAGCTACTTCGTTTACTAAGATTTGGTCATCTTCAGTTTGAAACATTTCTACCGCAAGTAAACCAACAAACCCAAAAGTATCCGCTACTTTTAGTGCTATTTCACGTGCTTTTTGAGCAATGCTATCTTCAATTCTTGCAGGACAAATTACATATTCTACTTGGTTTGCTTCTGGATGAAATTCCATTTCTACAACAGGATAGGTTTTGGTTTCTCCGCTAGCATTTCTAGCAACAATAACAGCCAATTCATTTTTAAAAGGAATTAGTTTTTCAGAAATACACTCTCCTGTTGGTAACCCTTCTAAATCGTTAATTGAACGAACTATTTTTACACCATTTCCATCGTAGCCAAATCTTGCCGATTTCCATACGAAAGGAAAGGTAATAGCTTCGTTACTGATAGAATGTTTTAATTCTTCTAAGGAAGTAAAGCGAGAAAAAGGAGCTGTTGGAATTCCCTTGTCGTGATAAAACACTTTTTGATGTGCTTTGTTTTGAATAGTTCTTAAGTTCTTCGGCTTAGGAAAAATAGTTAATCCTTCAGCTTCTAAAGCATCTAAGGCGTCAATATTTACATTTTCAATTTCTATAGTAAGTACATCTACTTTTTTTCCGAAGTTGTAAACAGTATCATAGTCTAGTAAATCTCCTTGATGAAATTCGTTACAAATTTGAGCACAAGGTGCATCGGTATTACTATCTAAAATAACAGTATGGATGTCAAATTTTTGCGTTTCGGCAAGTAACATTCTTCCTAACTGACCGCCTCCTAGAACGCCCAATTTAAAGTTTGAAGAAAAATAATTTTTCACGATAAATGTGTTAGTTGTGTTGTAGCTGCAAAAATAAGAATCTAATTCTTAGTACAAATAGTATTAACGAGATATTCTTAATCGATTTCCACTTAAAGGAGTAGCAAAATACATTAATGCTGAGCAACCTTTTCCATCTTCAGGAGCCCCTCCATGTATACGGTTGTATAATTTTCCATCACACTGACATACTATAAAGAGCCCATCATAAGTCATAGGTGAACTACAATCTCTTTCAGGGCACTGTAGGTCAAAAACACGAAAATCATTGTTGTTCAAATTTAAAATTAAAATATCTCTTCCTGCGATATAATTAATAGAATGACCTCCTGGTACTAACAAATTATATGGTTCAACATTAAACTCAGGGGATGTTATGTCTATAATAACATCCATTGTTATCCCAGAAAAACAATTGTTTATTGGAGTGTTCTCGCTACAGCTTAAAAAAATTATAACAAAAAATAAGTAAAAGAATTTTTTCATTGTTTTAGTACAGAGTTGATATCATAACGTGACGAAGTTACAAATATTTTGTACATTTGTGTAACAATCTCATTCCTTCGGGTGTGGGATTTTTAAATTTAACCCACAGGGTTTTAGGAAGAAAGGTTATATGCTTCTTGGCTAAATGTTGAGTAAAGTATATAGGATTTTGTTTATAATTTAAAAAAAGGAGAAAAGATGAGTAATGTATCATATTATACGGAGGAAGGATTAAAAAAGCTTAAGGAAGAATTAGCGCAATTAGAACAAGTTGAAAGACCAAGAGTTTCTCAAGAAATTGCTGATGCTCGCGATAAAGGGGATTTAAGTGAGAATGCTGAATACCATGCCGCAAAAGAGGAGCAATCGCTGTTAGAAACAAAAATTGCAAAACTAAAAAATGTGGTAGCAAACGCTCGTGTTGTAGACGAGAGTCAGTTAGATACATCTAAGATTTTAATTCATTCAATTGTTAAAATTAAAAATACTACTAACGGTATGGAGTTTACCTATACTTTAGTAGCTGATAGTGAGAGTGATGTAAGAAACGGAAAATTATCTGTAAACTCACCAATAGGTAAAGGTTTATTAGGTAAAAAAGTAGGTGAGGTAGCTGAAATTCAAGTTCCTAATGGAATAATGAAGTTTGAAATTGTTGAAATTTCTAGATAGATTTTTAAAATAATTATAGTTAAAGCGTTGCTTATGCAGCGCTTTTTTTATTTTTACTAAACACAAAAAAGCAGCATAAAATGGCAAGTATTTTTACAAAAATAATCAACGGAGAAATTCCATCATATAAAATAGCAGAAGACGATAACTATTTTGCTTTTTTAGATATCAATCCTAATGCTAAAGGGCATACGTTGGTAATTCCGAAACGAGAAGAAAATAAATTATTCGATTTATCGAAAGAAGAGTATGACGGATTAATGTCTTTTTCTTACAGAGTAGCAAAAGCCATTGAAAAAACAATTTCTTGCGAACGTGTAGGAATGAGTGTAATTGGTTTAGAAGTACCACATGTGCATGTACATTTAATTCCGTTACATACGATGGAAGATATTCGATTTACAAAGAAAGAAAAATTAACAAATGAAGAGTTTGTAGCAGTTGCAGAAGGAATTGCGAAGAATTTTGAGTGATTTTAAATGAAAGAATTATTTAAAGATATGTTATTGGGTTTTATGATTGTTTTGGAAAAGTTTCCGATAATTACAGGGGTTATATTTTTTGTATTAACAATTTATCTTGTTAAATATAAATTACCGATAGCTTATAGGGGAGAAAAAGGAAATCTATATGTTTATTATCAAAGATTAGGTTTACTAATAGTATTACTGTCAACTAGTATAGTTATCTTAATTTTACAATTGTTTAGAGTTGTTAGAGAAGTTCTTTAAACCTTGTTTAATAAAATCTCAAACGTAGTTCCTTTTCCTAATTCAGATTTTAATACATGTATTTTTCCGTTGTGGTAATCCTCAATAATTCGTTTAGAGAGCGATAATCCGAGTCCCCAACCACGTTTTTTAGTGGTAAAACCAGGATTAAATATTTGTGTAAACTGTGATTTAGGAATTCCTTTTCCAGTATCAGAAACGAATACTTTAATGTTTTTAGAACTTTTACTAATGCTAACAGATAAACTTCCTTTTCCTTGCATAGCATCAATAGCATTTTTAATAAGGTTTTCAATTACCCAACCGTATAGTTCAGTGTTTAAATTGCAAAAGAGCTCGTCTTTTTCAGTAATAAAAGAAAAAGAAATTTGTTTTGAGCTTCTGTTTTCTAAGTAATCGAAAGCAGTTTTTGTAATGGTAACAATATTATGTTGCTTTAGTTCTGGTAACGAACCTATTTTAGAAAAACGGTTGGCAATGGTGTTTAAACGACGAACATCTTTTTCAATTTCATCAACATAATCACTACTTACATTTTCAGCACGTAAAATAGCAATCCACCCCAATAAAGAAGAAAGAGGAGTTCCTATTTGATGCGCTGTTTCTTTGGCCATACCTGTCCATAACTTATTTTGTTCGGCAACTTTATTCGATTTATAAACCATGTAAATAATGGTTAAGAAAAGTCCTAAAATTAGTACTAGTGCAAGCGGATAATATTTTAGTCGATATAAAAGATCGGAGTTTCTATAATAAATGTATTCTTTAACCCCCAAATACTCGATTACAATTGGCTCATTTTGATTTTTCATAATGTACAATTGTTGTTGAAGGTATTTAGGATCTTTCGACTTGATAGAATCCAGATTGTTAAATTCTTTAATATCACCATTTTCATGAACTGAAATGGTAGGAATGTTTTCTATCGTTTGATAAACTTTTGTTACTAAATTAAAACTACCATTAGAATCAGAATTAGCTGCAGCTTCTTTAATGGCAGTAGCATAAATCTCCATTTTAGAGCGCTCGTCTTTTTTAAACTTTTGAAAGAACACATAGGTATTCCACAAAATAAATAAAACGATAAGTAAAGAAATGCTAATAGCAATGCGTTTTATCCAATAAGTGTTTTTAAAAAATGCCATCAATCAAATATAAACTATTCTGTAGAATAACTAAATTTATAAATAGGTAGTATATTTACACTAAAATAATAGAGAATGTTATCAATAAATCCTAAAGATATACCAACTTCAAAACTCCACGGATATTTATTAGGAGCCGTGGCTCCGAGACCTATTGCTTTTGCAAGTACCATTGATGAAGAGGGAAATCCGAATTTATCACCATTTAGTTTTTTTAATGTGTTTGGTGCAAATCCACCAATTATGATTTTTTCTCCAGCACGAAGTGTACGAGATAATACAACCAAGCATACGTTAGATAATGCTGAAGCAACTAAAGAAGTTGTTATTAATATTGTAAATTACGATATTGTACAACAAATGTCGTTAAGTAGTACGATGTATCCAAAGGGAGTAAATGAGTTTGTAAAGGCAGGATTTACAATGTTACCTTCAGATGAAGTAAAGCCATTTAGAGTAGCTGAATCACCAGTACAATTTGAATGTAAAGTAAAAGATATAATCTATACAGGAGAAGAAGGTGGAGCAGGGAATTTAATTGTGTGTGAAGTGGTGAAACTTCACATAAATGAAGATGTCTTAGCAGAAGATGGAAGTATAGATCAGTATAAAATAGATTTAGTAGCAAGAGCTGGAGGAAGTTATTATAGTAGAGCTAGAGATGGCTTTTTTGAAATTCCGAAGCCTTTAACAACGTTAGGAATTGGAGTAGACCAAATTCCTGAAGAAATAAGAAATAGTAATGTGTTAACAGGTAATAATCTAGGAATGTTGGGTAATGTAGAACAATTACCTAGCGATGAAGATGTTAATAACTTTGCTAAAGAACATGCACAGTTTGTGGGTATTTCAACTGAAAAAAAACATACTTTTGCACAAGAGTATTTACAAAATAATGATGTAGAAAGTGCTTGGAAGGTACTTTTAATTAAATAGATAAGAAATGGAAGTAATAGGGAAAATCAAATTAATTAACGAGACACAAACATTTGGATCTAACGGATTTAGAAAGCGTGAACTAGTAGTAACTACTGATGAGCAATATCCTCAAATGATTTTAATTGAATTTGTTCAAGATAAATGTGATTTATTAAACAATTATCAAGTAGGACAAGATGTTAAAGTTTCTATTAATTTAAGAGGAAGAGAGTGGATTAACCCTCAAGGTGAAGCAAAGTACTTTAACTCTGTACAAGGTTGGAGAATTGAAAACTTAGCACAAGCTGCACCTCAAAACATTCCACCAGCAGATCAATTCGAGCCAGCTCCAGATTTATCTGCTAACGAACCAGATGATTTACCTTTCTAAGAATATTTAGAAAACTATGAATACAAAAAAGAGCGCTAAATTAGCGCTCTTTTTTTGTGTTGCGGAAAACTACATTTTTGTTTACGGATATACCTTTTATCAGGTCAAAAGACAGCTATATATTTGTAACATAATCATTCAATAAAAGGAATTGAGTGAGGAATTTAAGGGGAAAATAAAAACCTTCTGATTGAGTTCAGAAGGTTTTTTTATTATTTCTTTTCAGGCATTGGACCTCTTAGGTGGATAATAAGCCCGTTTAAAAAGTTTCGTAAAAACTGATCGCCACATTCCATATACTTTGGGTGATCTTCTTTTCTAAAAATAGCGTTGATTTCCGATTTAGAAACTTTAAAATCAACCAAAGCACAAATGTCAATAATATCAGTGTCTCTTAATTTGTGCGCTACTCGTAGCTTTTTAAAAATGTCGTTGTTGTTGAGTGCCATATTATATTAGTTTACTACAGAAAATATAGCCCAAGCATAAATGGCAAAACGTGCAAAACGAAATAAGCCAACAAAAACTACATTTTTAAATGGATATTTAATCATACCAGCAGTTAAACAGCTAATAGCAAAAGGAAGTGGTAGTAAGGCTCCCACTAAAATTAAAAAACCTCCCCACTTACTTGTGTTTTTAAGGTTTTTAGCCATTTTAACTTCTAAGTAATTCCTTACAGAATCAATTTTTAAAGAGGTTCTTCCTATAAAATAAGCGCATAAACCTCCTAAATAAGAAAGGGTTGCTAACAAAGAAATATTTACAATAGGATCTTCTGTTTTTTTAGACCAAGCGATGAAAATCTCTGGCGGAATTAATCCTAAAATCGTTTCAGATATAAAAAAAGTAATTAATACTCCTGTTCTAGAAAAGGTTTCAGTCATGGTTTGTAAACCATCATTGATGTTATAAACGTATTTATTAAATAATAATAATCCAATAACTACCCCTACAATTGGCCAAAAAGCTTTTTTTAAGCTTACCCAAATAAACATGTAAAATCCAGTGCGATTATAATAGTTGTGTAAACGTTTATAATGCGGCTTGTTTATTTTCTTTTTATTGTATCTTTTACTTTCTTTACTCATCGCTAAAAAGCCTCTAATTTTTAGGAATAGCAAAAGTACGAGGTAATTAGAAATTACGCCAACAAATATTTGTTAATTTATAGGTTTGCAATGGCAGCTTCTGCACAGCGCTCACCGTCCATAGCAGCCGAAATAATTCCTCCAGCATAACCACCTCCTTCACCACAAGGGAACAAACCTTCAATTTGTGGATGCTCTAAGTTTTCTTTTCGTGGAATATTAACAGGGGATGAGGTTCTAGATTCTACCCCAACAATGTTTGCTTCCGCAGTATAATACCCATGCATTTTTTGTCCGAAAGCCGCAAAACCTTTACGTAATCTGCTTCCAATCAATTTAGGAAGTAAGGAATGTAGGGGAGAAGAGTTTAATCCGGGTTGATACGAACAATCATTTAAAGAAGAAGACAATCTACCTTCTACAAAATCGGTTAAACGTTGTGCTGGAGCAACTTGACTTCTCCCGCCAGCATTGAAAGCCATTTTTTCTAAATCTTTTTGATATTGTAAGCCTTTTAAAACTCCGTATTTTTCATACTTCGGTAAGTCTTTGTCAACATTAATTTCAACAACAATTCCTGAATTAGCAAACTTGTTATTTCGACGCGAAGGCGACATTCCGTTTACCACCACTTCACCATTAGCTGTTGCTGCAGGAACAATGAATCCACCAGGACACATACAGAAAGAATACACTCCACGGTTCCCCACTTGGTGTACTAAACTATACGCAGCAGCAGGCAATAACTCATCACGTTGACCAGTACAACTGTACTGAATTTGATCAATAATTTCTTGAGGATGCTCTACACGAACTCCCATAGCAAACGATTTCGCTTTTAGCAAAATGTCTTTTTTATGGAGAAGTTCATAAATATCTCTTGCCGAATGCCCAGTAGCTAAAATCACAGCATTTACAGCCATTTCAGTTCCGTTTTGTAACTGTATAGCTTGTAGCTTATTGTTTTTAACGATAAAATCGGTAACACGAGTTTCAAAATGAATTTCTCCACCGTGTTTTAAAATCGTTTCACGAATGTTTTGAATGATTTTCGGAAGTTTATTCGTTCCAATATGTGGATGCGCATCTACCAAAATTTGATCGGTAGCACCGTGATATACTAAATTTTCAAATATTTTACGAACATCACCGCGCTTTAAACTACGGGTGTATAACTTTCCGTCAGAATAGGTTCCAGCACCACCTTCACCAAAACAATAGTTAGAATCTGGGTTTACCTCATGAAATTGGTTAATAGCACGCAAATCTCTACGACGATCTTGTACATTTTTACCACGCTCTAGCACAATAGGTTTGTAACCTAGTTCAATACAACGAAGGGCCGCATACATACCTGCAGGACCAAATCCTACAATATGAATTTCTTTTGCATTCGATACATCTTGGTACTCAAAAATATAATCAGGAGTATCGGGTTGAGGTTCGTTTACATAAACCGCTACTTTGTAGTTAAAAACAACCTCTTTTTTACGCGCATCAATCGATTTACGTAACACTTTTACACTAGTAATATCAGCAATACTAATACCCAATTTTTTAGCAGCTTTTAACTGTAATATATTGTCTTTACGTTCTTCTACTAGATTAACACGTAATTGAAGTTCTTTTACCATATTGCAAAACTAGGTAAAAAACTATTTATTCTATTTGATTATTTTTAGCAAATCAAACTTTAAACAATGAAGATTACGCAGGTTATAGAAAATATTTTCAAAAAATATTTGCCCTCACCTTTTACCATCGCTATTTTATTAACGTTCGTAACACTTTTGTTAGCGCTGTTTTTTACCAAACCAGAAGAAACTTCAGCAATTAATTATTCTTTAGAGGTGTTACAATTTTGGGAAAACGGAATTTGGTCTAACGGATTGCTCGTTTTTGCTTATCAAATGATGTTGATTTTGGTTTTAGGGCATGTGTTGGTGTTGAGTAAACCTGTAAGTAATTTAATTTTAAAAGTAACAAAGTTCTGTACCAATACGGCAAATAGTGCTGCTATTGTAAGTTGTACAACTATGTTGGTAGCTTTCTTTAATTGGGGATTAGGACTCATTTTTGGTGCGTTGTTAGCACGTAAAGTAGCAGAACATGCGCAAAAAAATAACATCAAATTGAATTACCCGATTATAGGAGCCGCAGGTTATATGGGGTTGATGGTTTGGCATGGAGGAATTTCAGGATCGGCACCGATAAAAATTAACGAGAGTGGACATATAAAAAGTATTATGCAATCGGTTTCTTCGGAAGAAGTTTTAGCTCAAATACCTAATGTGATTGATTATTCTCAAACCATTTTTAGTTGGTGGAATTTGCTGATTTTTTTCGTGGTAGTAGCGGCGGTATCGGCAACCTTTTATTTTTTAGGGAAAAAAGCCAATCCTACAGCGATTAATCTACCAGAATATCAAATGCATACTGATGAAAAGGTTAGCACACAAGCAGAAAGATTGGATAGTTCTAAATGGTTGGCAATTGTTTTTGGTGTGTTGATTTTAGTAGCGTTTAGCTACCGTTATTGGGCAGATATTCAGCAGTTAAAAATTACACCTAATTTAATTAACTTTTTTATGTTAGGCTTGGGGATTATCCTTCATGGAAGTTTTAGAAAGTTTACTTCTGCTGTTGGAGAATCAATTAGTGATGTTTCTGGAATTTTAATTCAGTTTCCGTTGTATTTTGGTATTATGGGCGTGATGAAAAGTACAGGAATGGTAACCTTAATTTCTGACTTTTTCGTGTCGATTTCAACCGCAACCACCTTGCCTATTTTTACTTTTTTTAGTGCTGGTTTGGTGAATATTTTTGTGCCGAGTGGGGGAGGGCAATGGGTAGTACAAGGTCCTATTGTGGTAGAAAGTGCCTTAAAATTAGGTGTTCCGTTACCTAAAGCAATTATGGCATTGGCTTATGGAGATCAAATAACCAATATGTTACAGCCTTTTTGGGCATTACCTTTATTAGGAATCACCAAATTAAAAGCAAAAGAAATTTTACCGTATACGCTTATTGCAATGGTAGTAGGAAGTGCCATATATTTGTTGGGGTTATTACTGTTCTAATAATCCAATAATCTAAGAATCTAATTATCTAAAAATGATTTGGCTTTCTGAAAAAATAGAATTTCCACCGTATGAATTGGCCACAGAAGATGGTTTACTGGCTTTGGGCGGTGATTTATCGGTTGAGCGATTGGTGTATGCTTACCAGCATGGAATTTTCCCGTGGTTTAATGAAGGTGAACCAATTGTTTGGTATTCTCCTTGGGAACGTATGGTGTTATTTCCTGAAGAGGTAAAGATTTCCAAATCGATGAAGCAAGTGTTGAAAAAAGGTGGTTTTACTATAACAGAAAACAAAGCCTTTGACGATGTTATTTTTAACTGCCGACATATTGATCGTTTCGATCAATTAGGAACTTGGATTACCGATGACATGGAAGATGCTTACATCAATTTGCACGACAAAGGCTATGCAAAATCTATCGAAGTATGGATGGATGACAAATTAGTTGCTGGTTTGTACGGAGTAGATTTAGGAAACGGTGTGTTTTGTGGCGAAAGTATGTTTAGCAAAGCAAGCAATATGAGCAAAGTAGCGTTTATTCATTTAGCACAAAAAGGAGGCTATAAACTCATCGATTGTCAAGTATATAACGATCATTTAGCAAGTTTAGGCGCGAGAGAAATTCCTAGAGAGGAGTTTTTGAAGTGGTTGTAACGTTGAGTATATGCAAAGCAGGCTACAACCGTTGAATTTACTACTATTTCGCCTATTTTGTATATACATCTTAAGTTAGCAATTGTTTAAATTTAGTAATAAAAACCAGAAAGAAAAAAGCGTAGAGTAAGGTTATGATATACGTTGAAACCTAGATTTCGTCAACATTGATAATCCCTACGCTTTACTACTTTAAATTCGTTCAGTTCTGTGAGACCAAGATCTCGATTTCAAGTTGTTGAATTGATAGTAGTTATTTTTCTTTCCAATCCTTTTTTCTTATGAGTAAAAATAAACAATTTTTAGGAATCGATGTAAGTAAAGATGTTTTAGATGTGTATGATTATCAAGGTAATTGGTATCAGTTTAAAAATGATGCATCAGGCTTTAAAGAGCTGTTGTTAATCACAAGTGATTTAACTCATTGTATAATGGAAGCCACAGGGTATTATCATGTACGATTAGCTTATTTTTTAACAGAAAAAGGAGTTTTGGTATCAGTAGAAAATCCGTTGAAAATAAAACGTTTTATTCAAATGAATTTATCAAAAGTAAAGACGGATAAGAGTGATGCAAAGCAGCTATATAATTATGGTGTAAGTCAAGCCCCTTCTATATGGAAAGGAGAGAGCAAGGAACAACAAGAATGTTTACAAATAGTACGTTTGTTGAGTGTTTATACGAAACAATCTACTCAATTAAAGAATAAGCTTCATGGCGAATCAGTATTAGGAACTCCATCGAAATTGGTAGTTGGTTCCTTAAAAAGACAGCTAAAAAATATACAAAAAGAGATGGTTAAATTAGAAGATTTGTTGCTAGAAAATGTAAAAAAGAGCTATCAAGAAGAAGTGACTTTATTAAAGTCTATTCCAGGAATAGGGGGTAAAACAGCATTAATGTTATTAGTTTTTACCGATGGATTTAAGCGTTTTACTTCAGCAAAAGAGTTGTGTAGTTACGCAGGTATAACTCCTACTATTAGAGAGTCAGGCAGTAGTAAAAAAGGAAGACCTCGAATAAGTAAAATGGGTAATCCAAAGCTTAGAAATTTATTGTTTATGTGTAGTTTTAATGCTTGCAAATACAACAAAACATGTAGAGAACTTTATGACCGAATTGTAGCTAAGGGTAAGAGTAAAAAACTTGCTTTAATAGCGGTGTGTAATAAGCTACTAAAACAAGCTTTTGCAATAATAAAAAGTGGTTTGCCTTATGATGCAAATTATAAAAGTACTTTGGTTTAAAAAAGTATAAAATTTACTTGTTTTTTACCTCAGTTCTTTGTTACAGCCAGTTTTTAATTAAATATTTCTTTTTCAATCCGCTTAATTGTCTCATGTTTCTTTTTGGCAATGTCAAATAAGTAACTGTAATCCAATCTTCCTACATAGTCTGGTTCTCTTAATTCAGGATAGCAAGATTTCCAAAATAAAAGTCCGACTTCCATTGAAATCTTTGAAAAATCATTTGCTTTTTTTATCCAGTCTTGAGGTTTTAACCAAATCCTTGCTTTTTTAGGAGAATAGTGAACTGAAGAGTTTCTTAAATCCTCATAATTTTCAAAAAACGATTTAAAAGGTTCCTTAATCTGCTTCTCATCAGTTGTATTGATGATAGCTTTTTTGTCCTTTCTGATTATTTTTTGAAAGTTCTCAATCTTAGATTTTAGCGATAAATACCCATTATTTTTCACTCCATTTAAAATTGCTTGTTGTTTCTCATCTAAATTTTCGAGGTTTCTTAAACAAAAATCATGTCCGATACTATTTACAAAACATTCAATAAAAGAATAAAAAGATACAATCGAAAGTCGGCTATTTACAGCTACTTCAAGATTTAGTTCTGTCAATTCACTTCTTTTCTCATTATTAAACTTTTTCCCCTTTGATTCTTCTTGTTTTAAAATCTCACCGTACTTTAAAAGTAAATCAAAGAAATATTGAGCTTTAACTAAAAGATTGAAAGAGTCTTTTAACATGAAATCTTCTTCAATACTTCCTAATCCTTTATGCCCAAATATGCCTATTTTATAATGAAAAGGAACATAGTTATAATTATAGAATTGTGAAAAATCCATAAATTTCTCAAACCAACCGTAATCAATTCCAGAGTTTAAAAAATTATACTCATCATCCTTATTCTTAAATAGGTCATTCCATGCTGTAGCAATTTCTGATATAGAGCATTTCAAAGGAAATTTATCAATGAATTGGTCAGTCATTTTTGTTAGAGTAGACCTTATTTCTGGCAATCGTTCCTTTATTAATTCGGAATCACCATTTTTGAGAAAATCATGAACTGCTGTAACAATATCCTTGATTTGTTTAAGGTCAGTATTTGGAACAAAATTGCCGACCATATGCAAGTAAACAGCATAATCAAAGGTTTCGTTAATCTTTTTTTCCATATTACTCATTTATGCAATGTCTCTCTTTAAATTGGCTGTAACTTGTTTATATAAGTATTTTTAGTGTTTTTATACTAACGATATGGAGGTATAATAGTACTTTTTTATCCAAATATAGAAAATAAAAAACTCCCAATATTTTATTGAGAGTTTTTGTACTTATTAATCCACCTTTTTAAATACTAATAAGGTTTTATCAGGGTTTAAAAGTGTTAATCGGTTATTAGCAATTGTGTAAGAAATAGTACTTGCTAAAGCTTTGGTAAACTCTTGTTCTTTATCGCTACCCTTAGCACATAACATTTCTGTTGAAGCAATATTGGTAAATCGAATTTTAGTTCTTTCAGAAAATAGCTTACCCGTAATTCTGTTGCATCCAGAAGTTCCCATAAACCTATTTTCAGCAGCATTTATTTCTATATAGGGCAATTCTTTACCAAAATCGTCTTTGTTAACTTTTACACCGTTCATTTCTTCTAAAGCCCAAATATCGTGTAGGCGGTAATTGGTAATGTATTGTCCGCATCCTTCTAAGGTTGTAAACTCCGTTTCTTTTCCTTTTTTGAGCTTTAAAGTTACCGAATAAGGAAATGATTTACCCGACATTGCATTGATACATTCCATTTGAATGATTTCTATTTTAAGAGCAGCCAATTCGGTATGTAAAGTATACATTTTTACATTGTTGTCTTGTGCGTAAATGGGTTCTGTATGCGGAGTAAAAATTGAGTCGGTTGGTGTTTTGAAGGTAATCATTTTGTCAGAAATTGTCACACTCCAAAAAGGTTCAACACCCTGCCCCTTAAAATAAGCGTCAGTTATAAGCTGTTTGTTAATTGAGGCTTCTACTTGGGTAATAGAATCGGTAGCAACTGAGTTTTCTGGTGTTTTATCCTTTTCTTTTTTATTAGAACAAGACACTACTGTTAAACATATACTAAGTAGTATTGGAAGATAGTTTTTCATATTATTCTGTTTTTTTAAATCGCATTATTGGTACTTCGTTAATTTGTAAGTTTAGTTTACCTTTTTCATCAATGCTAAACTTGTTAACTTTTTCAATAGTGTTTAAAAACACCTGTTCACCTTGTCCGCAATACATCATGGTTGATGGCCCCGGATCACTAAATGAAATAGATTCGTGATCTAATGTATACGAAGCAGAATATCCATTACAACTATTATTTCCTTCAATTTTTTGGGTTTCTTTGTTAAAGGAGATAGTAGGTTTTTTGTCAGGGTACAAGCCTTGAAAAGCAATTCGAGGTCCTGAAATATATTCTAACTCCCAAGTAGTTTCGTAAAGTTTATTATTGTTCGCATTTTTTAACGAAGCACAAGAAAAAGAAATTAAAGTGAATACAAAAAGTGTTATGAAAATGTTTTTTTTCATTATTAGTGGTTTATAGTTTTATTGATTTTTAGTTTTTTTCCGATTAAAATTAAAAAACTCATAAGAATGAGTGAAACGATTAGTATTACTGAAATATTAATTATTGATTGTTGTAATCCAATTTTTGTAACATTTAGAAAAGGATAAGGGTAAAAACCAGATAGGTTACCTCTTATCATTACGTATATGATATAGAAAATAGGATAGGTTAACCAAGGTAAAATATATTTGAGTTTAAAATTATTTGATTTTGCATATAATAACCAATATATAAACATGTAAATTGGAATAATAGTATGTAATAATTCATCAACAACGAATTGTAACCCTGTAGGATTCCATGTTGCTCGAAGTACAAATTGATATACGAGTCCAACAATTAAAATAAAGGTAGTAATAGCTGTTAAAGCGCCATTTTTATTAAGAACATTCATTTTTCTTGTAATCTTATTAGTAAAGAATAAAGCGACTAATGTGTTGGTTAGGATAGTGAAAAAGCTGAAAAAACGAATAATTGCTTCTTGGAAATCAGTTTGTCTGTTTATGATCATTAAAACAAACTGAGTAATAATGGCAAACCAAGTAATACAAAACCCAATAATTTCAGCTTTCTTTTTCATTTAAGACTTTTGTTTATCAGTGTCTTAAATATACTGTTTTATTTTAAAGTGATGAATTTCAATACTTAATAAGTAGAAAAATCCATTTGATAATTTATGTTGTTGTCTTGTGAATTTTTGAAGACAAAAATCCAGCTATGTTTAGAAGTAGTATATACCTTTTTATCATTTTTTAGTAACATGGTTTAAAGTATAGATGTACATATTGGAAAAAGGTTGCGTAAAAAAATGAAAGAAATAAAATAGTTGTTGATTCTAAAATCAAAAAACTCACAATACAAAAGTTGCATTGTGAGTTTTTATAAGGGAAAAAAGACCCTTTTATTTTAACACAGTAAATTCTATACTAGAATCAGTAAATACCGAATGTGTTTGTGTTTTAAAGTCTTTTTCGTCTGCTTTGTAAATATTGTCTACATAGGTTTGCGGATTCAAATCGATTAAAGGAAACCAGGTACTTTGCACTTGTATTTGCACTTTGTGTCCTTTTTTAAACGTATGGAAAACATCTTGTAGTTTAATATTTACAGCTGTTTTTTGATTAGGAGTAAATGGTTCAGGATTAGAAAAACTATTTCTAAAGCGACCACGCATCACTTCACTACGTACCATTAAATGGTAGTTGCTTAGTTTTAAGTGTGTTTGCATTTCTTTGTTGTCATTTTTCAAATCGTGTGGATGCACATCAATAACCTTTACAATCCAATCGGCAGCTGAACCCGTAGTTGCTACTTGTAGTTTGGCTAAAATATCACCAGCAAGCGTAAAATCTTCGGTTAATACATCCGTTTCAAAAACCAATACATCAGGTCTGCGAGCAGCAAAACGTTGGTCGTCTGTCATATATTTACGAGGAGTAAATACTGTTTTAATATCTTCAGAATACGGAACAGGACGTTTAATATCACTGATAAAACTAATTTTATTGTTTCCTTTTTGCTCTGTTGTTAATTCTTGGTCATTAGATAAGAAAAAGGTTTGTTTTTGGGCATTTTCAGGAGGCCATACATCGTATGATTTCCAAGCTTTTTTACCTGTGTCAAATACATAAGCTTCTGGTAAACCAGAATTTTTAGTGCCATCTCCTTTTAAGAAGTGATTAAAGAATTTTGTTTCTACTTCTTTTTGAAATTTTAAAGAGATAGAGTCTCCGAAGTAGTAGTTACCAACTTTGTTTGCTACTTTATTTCTTGACCATCCGCCGTGATCCCAAGGCCCAAAAACAACAGTATTGTAGTTATTTGGTTGATTTTTTTCAATGTTTTTATAGGTTTCTAAAGGTCCATATAGGTCTTCAGCATCAAACCAACCACCTACAATCATAGTTGCTACGGTAGAAGGGACTTTATCTAAATGTTGAATGATTCCTTTACTTTGCCATACAGAATCGTAGTTAGGGTGTTCTACTATTTCCTTCCAAAAGAAATCGTCAATACGTTCTTTGTTTTCAGCAACTTTTGTGTCTAACTTATCGTATTGAAAATATTCGTTTAAGTTTTTTAAAGGTCCTTTATCTAAGAAAAACTGATATTGATCTTGAGTTTTCATATCAGGGAATGAGTACCATGCAGAATCGGTAGGTTGATCTTTATAGGTTCCGAAGAGAGAAACAGCTCTAAAATAACTTAATAAAAAAGCTCCGTTATGGTGAAAATCATCAAAAAAGAAATCACCAATACAGGCTTGCGGAGAAGCAGCTTTTAAAGCAGGGTGTGCATCAATTGCAGAAACAGTAGCGTAATGTCCTGGGTATGAAATTCCCCAAGTACCTACATTTCCGTTGTTGTTAGGCACGTTATTTACTAACCAATCAATAGTATCATAAGTATCACTAGTTTCATCGGTTTGTTTTTCTGTTTTATTAGGAATGTAAGCACGCATGTTGTCATACACGCCTTCACTCATCCAACGTCCGCGAACATCTTGGTAAACAATAATGTTTCCTTCTTTCATTAAAACTGGGTTTGGGCCAATTTTTTTTCTGAACTTATCTTCTCCATAAGGTTGACAACTATACGGAGTACGTTGTAATAAAATAGGGTAGGTTTTACTGGTGTCTTTTGGTGAATAGATGGTGGCATGTAGCTTCACGCCATCTCTCATTGTAATTTTTACTTCTTTTTTATTGTAATTATCTTTAACGTAGGTGTCTTCGGCTGTTTCTGTTTTGTTAGCTGTTGTTTTTTTACAACTAGCAAAGGAAACAGCAACAATAAATAATAGGGCTAAAGCTTTTTTCATTATAGCTGGTAGTTAATTATATAGCGAATAAAAGTATAAAAAATAACAGCAACCTAGTATGTAGATTGCTGTTATTAAGAAGATGTTATTTGTTTGGCTCTAGAATATTGTCTATTCTATCAGCAGCATCTTGTAAATGATAACGAGTTATCGTGTTACGAGCAGAAGGAATACTTCGTTTAATATCTCTTTGTAAACGTTTTAATTCACCTCTAACTACAGGTTTAATATCTGATTGATTAATCGTAACAGCGGTTTGTTTAAAATAACCACGATCACTTCTTGGTGCTTTTTGATCTTTCGCTTTATTTAATAAAAAGTCTAATTGATCTAAATGCGCACGTTGTAAATTTCTACGGTAAGGATCAATGGTTTTGTTAGCGTATACTTCGCTCCAAATCCCTTTACGTAAATCACCCATCATTTCAATAAGAGAATAAGCTTTAGTTCCGTTTAAAGTTTCGTTCTCAATCATACGTGTTAACCTTCCAGTTTTTAAAACTCTATTTAAGGTTTGTACCTGCAAGCTTCTGATACGTTCAATAATTCCTGAATGTTGTGTCTTACTGATGATGTTTTCATCAATTAACCAAGTAGGAGTTTTAAATAATTCATTGTTTACAAATTGTAAAGCTCTTTTTTGATGCTCTTTTGGTACGTGTATATAAACAGCTCCATCTTGATCAGCAGTTTTAAAATATTCGTATACACCACCAATGTTAGAACTTACATGTCCCATATATCTATTGAACTGACCCACTACTTGTCCATACATAGTTTTTAAATCCTCATATGTTTCACCATCTTCAGTAGTCCATTCTTCTAAACGAGGTAAAATACGCTGTAAGTTTTTAATACCGTAAGCACTAGCTTTCATAGCATCGTCACCTAAATCTTCAGTTTGAGAACTAGGGTCAATGATATTACGAACTTGTTGGTGTCCAAATCTATACACAGGATCTCCAGCTTTTTCTTTAATCCATTGATTTAAGATTGTTTTTTCATCTTCAGCCGATTTTTCTAAGATTGGTCTGTATCCCCAACTAATAGAATATTTATCGTAAGGTCCAATATTAGGCATTAATGCAACACCCTTATCTTCTGGTTGTGCTATATAATTAAAACGAGCATAATCCATGATAGAAGGAGCAGTTCCGTTCTTTTTTGTGAATTCAGCAGAACGTAAAGAATCTACAGGATACGCAACAGAACTTCCCATGTTGTGAGGTAACCCTAATGTATGTCCAACTTCGTGAGAAGAAACAAAACGAATTAAGCGTCCCATAACTTCATCTTTAAATTGAGTACTTCTAGCATCTGGATTGATAGCTGCTGTTTGTACAAAAAACCAGTTGTGTAATAAAGTCATTACATTGTGATACCAGTTAATGTCTGATTCTAAAATTTCTCCTGAACGAGGATCACTAACGTGAGGTCCATTTGCGTTAGGAATAGGAGAAGCTAAGTAGCGAACTACAGAATAACGTACGTCTTCAGGACTCCAATCAGGATCTTCTTCTTTAGTAGGAGCATCTTTAGCGATGATGGCATTTTTAAATCCAGCAGCTTCAAAAGCAACTTGCCAATCTTCAATACCTTGTTTGATGTATTTACGCCATTTCTTTGGAGTAGCTCTGTCTATGTAGTATATAATTTGTTTCTTAGGTTCTACTAATTCACCTCTTTTAAATTTTTCTAAATCTTCGTCTTTTACTTCTAAACGCCATCTATCTAAATATGTAACCGATTTACTTTTTTGAACATCTAAACCGTAATCTGTTTGAGAACTAGTAAACCACCCAACACGCTCATCAAAATAACGTCTTTTCATAGGTGTTTTAGGAAGTAAAATCATAGAGTTACTTAATTCCATAGTAACAGAACCTACACTTGAATTTGAAGGAGGAGCTGCAGAAATATATGTTTTAACATTTCTAATTTCTATGTTTTGAGGGTAGCTGCTAATTCTATCGATGTAAGACCTAGTCTTATCCATTTTAGAAATTTTGTACTGCTTTCTACTTCTTTGAGGAAAACCGATTGCTTGTACATCTCCTTCAAAAAGAGGGCTAGCATCAATTACTGTAGCTGTAGAATCTTTACTAAATGCTTTAATAGGAAAAGCAAATAAAATAGGCTCAAAATTAGAGTTTACAACAGCTTCGTGAACAGGTAAAATAGTATCAGCAACAACATTGTGCGATACAACTTTTAATAAAACTTGTTTTTTGTTTTTTACCCAACGTAATACTTGTGTGTTTTGTTTACCACCACCAAATCCAATTCCGCTAGCGGTTTTGGCGATTCTGGTAACCATTAACATTTCACGATTTAATAACGAATCAGGAATTTCAAATAAAAAGTTAGCGTCTTTTGAGTGTACTTTGAATAATCCTTCGTCGGTTTTGTGTTCTTTGGTAACTACTTTTCCGTAAGGTTGAATGCCTCCTTTTTTAGGTTCTGCTTTTTTAGGAGCCTCTTTTTTAGTGTCTTTTTTCTTTTTTCTTTGAGCTTCAGCACTCAAAGAAATTCCAAAAGAGAAAATGATTACTAATAAGGTTGAGAGTAATCTGTTTGTCATTGTGTGTTATTTGATTGATAAAGAGCGAAATTTAGTGAAATTGCTCCCTATAGAATCTTAATTAAATGTTAAAGGAGAAAAGAGAGATAGGAAGGGCTTTATAAAATGAACCAAAATAAGAATTTTCTAGTGATGAGTTTGTATTGAAATATAAAAGTAATTGATAATTAACGTACCTTTGCAACGGCATGAGAATAAGACGAGTTTCAGATTGGTTACCTACTACAAATAAGGAGGTTAAGTTACGTGGATGGGATGAATTGGATGTAATTCTATTCAGTGGAGATGCATATGTAGATCATCCATCATTTGGACCTGCAGTAATTGGACGTATTTTAGAGAGTTATGGCTTGCGTGTGGCGATTGTTCCACAACCAAGCGTACACGATAATTTACAAGATTTTGAGAAGTTAGGTACACCAAGGTTATTTTTTGCGGTAACAGGTGGTTGTATGGATCCGATGGTTAGTAATTACACGGCTAGTAAACGTCGTCGTGATAAAGATGCTTATACGCCTAACGGAGATAAAGGATTCAGACCTGATTATGCAACTTCAGTATATTCTAAAATATTAAAAGAAAAGTTTCCAGATGTTCCTGTATTGATTGGAGGGATTGAAGCTTCGTTACGTCGTGTTACTCATTACGATTATTGGTCTGATAAATTATTACCAACGATTTTAGAAACTTCTAAAGCTGATATGTTGGTATACGGAATGGGAGAGCAACCACTAAGAGAAATTGTTGAGTTATTGCAAAAAGGTGTTCCGTTTTCGAGTTTAAAAACCATTAAGCAAACAGCTGTTTTGTTAGATGAAGGTGAAAAAGTTCCGAAGAATAAAAATTGGGATGATGTAGAAATCAGTTCACATGAAACTTGTTTGAAGGATAAAAAAGCCTACGCATCTAACTTTAAAGTGATAGAGCAGGAGTCGAATAAACTATATGCGCGTCGTATTTTTCAACAAGTAGGAAATAGAAAGTTGATGATCAATCCACCATTTCCTACCATGACGGAAGAAGAGATTGATGCGTCGTTCGATTTGCCATATACACGATTACCACATCCAAAATATAACAAGCGTGGACCTATTCCTGCGTTTGAAATGATTAAGTTTTCTATCAATATTCACCGTGGATGCTTTGGAGGATGTAGTTTCTGTACTATTTCTGCGCACCAAGGGAAGTTTATTGCTAGCCGAAGTCAAGAATCTGTATTAAAAGAAGTGGATCAAGTTGCGCAGATGGATGATTTTAAAGGGTATTTATCTGATATCGGAGGTCCTTCTGCAAATATGTATAAGATGAAAGGAAAAGTACAGGAGATTTGTGATAAGTGCGTTGCTCCATCATGTATTTCACCTGTAATTTGTAGTAATCTAGATACTTCACATAAGCCTTTAACAAAATTGTATCAGGCAGTTGATGCGCATCCAAAAGTGAAAAAATCATTTATTGGAAGTGGAATTCGACATGATATGTTAGTTCCTGAATTCAATAAGAATGCAGACCCTAAAGAATTGGACGCTTATACGGAAGAGGTGATGACTAAACACGTTTCTGGTCGATTGAAAGTTGCACCAGAGCATACGTCAGATCCTGTATTAAAGTTAATGCGTAAACCGTCATTTAAATATTTTCACTTATTTAAAGAACGTTTTGATCGCATCAATGTAAAAAAGAAATTAAAGCTTCAGTTAATACCATATTTTATTTCGAGTCACCCAGCTTGTGAGGCGGAAGATATGGCAAATTTGGCGGCAGAAACGAAAGATATGGGTTTCCAATTAGAGCAAGTTCAAGGATTTACGCCAACGCCTATGACGGTTGCTACGGTAATTTATTATAGCGGATATCATCCATATACATTAAAAGAAGTAAAAACTCCGAAAACAAGAAAAGAGAAGGAAGATCAGCACAAGTTTTTCTTTTGGTATAAAAAGGAGAATAAAGACTGGATTAAGAACACCTTAACTAAGGTTGGACGTACCGATTTATTGAAGAAGTTATTGCCAGAAGATACCTCTTGGCGTAAAAACAAGGCAGGAAAAGCCAAAAATACGTTTGACGATACGGTAACATATAAGAAGAGTGATAAACCTTCGAGAAGAAAAAACAAAGGTTTTAAAAAGAAGAGACGATAAAAGAAAAATCCGCTATATAGCGGATTTTTTTATGCTTCGTTTTCTAAACGGTTTCGTTTCATTTCAAAAGCTTCAGAGGCTTGTTTTATAATAGTTAAGGTATCAGAAGCTCTTACCATAACTTTTTCTAGTTCCTTATCAAGATCTTTAGATTGGATGTCAAATAATTGAACTTCTACCACACCGATTTTTTCGATTAAACTTTTTTGTGTGTTTTTAATGTCTTCCATTTTTATCAAAACGGCGTTCATCGTATCGAGTCTTTTTTGTTCTTGATCTGTCATAATTTTAATTTTTGATTCCTTTTAATATATGAAAAAATCAAGAGTTAAGCAAATTGAGTGTTTTGTAAGGGGTTGATTTTTAGTGTTATTGGTGAGTTTTAAATAAAAAAACAGGAGTTATATCCTGCTTTTATGTATTACTCAGAAAGTTCTAACACACTGTTTTTTACGCGAAGTCTTATTTCACTAAGTTTGTCATCTATCAATAACTTTCCGTCTCTAAAGACTTCTTTTAGCTCACCTTCTTGTTCTTCAGCCCAACTTACTTGATCATGTAAGTTGTATTCTCCGTCTTCTAAAGTAATTTTTAATAATCCTTTGGCAGATTTTTTGGTTCCATCATCGGTAATAGGATCTTTAAAAATTTCTCTTCCTTCCCCATCTACTTCTCCGTAAGTAGCTTTCATGGCAAATCCAAAGGTATCTCTGGTGTTGTATTGATAGGTAAAAGAACCAATTCCTAAGACTACGTTGGTAGAAGCAAATCCTTTTTGTTTCAAACGTTCACAAATTTGTGTGGCTCTTTCAAGGGTAATGCTATCGCCATAAATAGCTCCAATATGACTGTCTAATTCTTTATAGCCTTTTTCGTTAGTTGTTCCTCCAAAAACTTCCCAAAGCAGTTGTATAACTCCTTTTTGTTCTACTTCTGTCTTACCGTTAGGGTTTCCACAAATAATATCCACAGGATCACCGCTGTCAGGTCTAATCACTACTTTACCGTCTCTGGCTAAGACCTCTTCTTTTAAGTTTGGTAAATATTCGGTAAGTACTTTCCATAAATCCCAAGTATCAGAAACAATAGAAACGATACCGTTTGGATATACTTCAGTAATTAATCTCTTAAAAGTCTCTTCTTCACCACTATTGGTTCCCATACACATTACAGAGTGTTCAGTTGCCGCAACAGAACCGCCAATTAATTCGTTGTCAGAATTTGCATTGTAATATTTTTCTAAAAAGTCTACAGCAGGAATTGTGTCTGTACCAGTAAAACTTAATAGGTGACCAGCAGCACTCATTTCTGCAGCTTCTAAACCAGCCATTCCTCTCATAGAAAAGTCGTGTCCTTGCCAATCTACCATTTCAGGAACAGATGAGGTTTCTTGCGCATATTTATCTAATATTTTTCTGTATTGTTTTGCGATGGTTGCAGAATTACATGGTAACCAAACTGTAGTAGATAATAAGGTTTCAAAATAGTTGGTTAGCCAAAAGAATTCTGGTAAAGTATTATACATGGTAAACATTGGTACTCTAATTGGAACTTCAACACCTTCAGGCAATGCTTTAAAAGTCATAGGAATGTATCCTAAATCGTGTAATGCTGCAATATGTTCAATACCTACCGAGTTTTCACCCAAATAATTATTGATTCTTCTACTGTATTGTTTGCAAATTTCTTCTTTTAGTTTGTTAAAGAAGTTAGTTTGAAATTCTTCAATGATATATTTTTTGATGAAGTATTGTAGTCCGAAAAAAACTACTTTTTCAACTCCTTGAATTCTACTTTTTCTTGGTGTCCAGTTTGAATATACTAAAGTAGTGTTGTCAGGGTATTGTCTTCTGTGGTCTACTTTATAACCGTCTGTATATAGTAATGGATTCATAACTTTTAAATATTTATTTTTATTTGTATGCAATTTTTGTTTTCAATAGTTTTAAAACTATCTGTTGTGAAAATTTTAGTGAAATGTTTTTCAAGCTCACCAAAACCTTTACTAAATATTCCGTGACTTACTGCTAAGTACAAGTTTCCTGCATTTTTAGCTTTTAGCTCTTTAGCTAGTCCTAAAAAGGTACCTCCACCATCACAAATATCATCCACAATTAAACAATCTCTACCTTGTAAATCATTAGCATATACTTTAAAACCTGTTAGCTGACCAGTTTTTACGTTTCGGCTTTTAGAGCATTCAACAACTTCATAGTTTTGAAGATAAGCAGCAACTTTATATATCTTTTTTAAAGCACCACCATCAGGAGAAATTAATATCAAATCACCCGATAGCTGTTGTGTTACTTGTTCTATGAATTTGTGATTATCAATAACTTTACAATTGTTTAATAGGGCAGGAGTAACTTCCGAATGTGGATCGAAAATAGTTATAGATTCGTACTTCTGTGAATTTATAATATCAGCATATACTTTTATTGAAAGAGGTTCACCTGATACCATCAATCTATCTTGACGAGCGGCTGGAAAATAGGGAAGGACAACGTGTAACTTTTTAATTCCCATATTTTTTAATGCATTAGTAGCTAATAAAAGCGTACCGACATCATTAAAAGACTGAATGCGATGTGTAATGGTAACTTCTGGCACATTTTCAAGTTCAGAAATGATTTTAATATGCTGTTCCCCTCCTGAAAAAGTAAAGAAATTATAGCCTATATTGTTTTCTAATCCGTAGGGAGTAAAGTCTTTATCTAGGTTTAAAACCATATTGCGTAATTTTTACACAAATATAATGCGGTTTTTTAAAATAAAAAATGTTTTAGTGTTTTTTTTTACGCAAACTTAATTTCGAAGTGGAATCCTTTCTTTTCTAGTTCTTTATACTTTTTAGCATTAAACTTAAAAAGTTTTGCAGGTCTACCACTAGAAGTCTGGTGTATTTTGTTGGTTTCGGTAAGTATTCCAAAGCTCATAATTTTCTTTCTGAAATTACGTCTATCGATTTTTTGATTAAGGATTGTTTGATATAAGTTTTCTAAGTCTGAAAAAGGGAATTCTTGATTAAGTAGTTCGAATCCAATTGGTTGGTAGTTTATCTTACTTTGTAGTCTTTTTAAAGCAGTGGTTAAAATAAGATTATGATCGAATGCTAATTTTGGAAGTTTGTGAATCGGAAACCATTGTACTTCAGCGGCATCAGTATCAGCACTAATTTTAAAATGATTGGGACTTACCAAACCAAAATAGGTAACAGAAATAACTCTGTTTCTCGGGTCTCTTTTGGGAGTTCCGAATGTGTACAATTGTTCAAGATAATCAATAGTAACTCCTGTTTCTTCTAATAATTCTCTTTCAACTGCATGTTCTAGTGATTCGTTTTCTAAAACCAATCCACCAGGTAATGCCCAAGCTCCTTTAAAAGGTTCAATCCCTCTTTTTATTAATAAGACAGAAAGTTCTTTTTGTTGGTAACCAAAAACAACAGCATCTACAGCAATTTTTATATTTTGTGATATCTTCATTTAGTGTTGAATTTACACAAAATTACGAAAGTTTTAAAAATTACAGATTCTTATTTTTAAACTTGGATGTTAGTTTATTCAAATGTGTTTTTTGATTGTCTTTTTGTAATGTAAACTGCACAATTTTAGCGGTAAAGGCAACAAAAGTTCCAATAGATAGAAAAGTGTAAATAATCGTAAATATTTTACTAATGTTATGTGTGGGCACAAAATCTCCGTAACCTACCGTAGCCATAGTCATTACAGAAAAGTATAAAGAGTCTATAATCTCCCAATGCTCAATTCTGTGATAGAATATAGTGGAACTTGTTAATAGCAAAGAGAGAAAAAAGAATAAGTATCTAAACTCTGTGTCTTTTTTGATCCCTATAAAAACTAGTTTGCAAAAACGATAAAAGTTAATAAAGAACGAGATCATAGTTAAAAAAATAAGTTAGAACAAAGGTTGAATATATAACTTACTTACAAACTTTACAATCTTCTTTATCTTGAATTTCTCCCACCAATTTCCCTTCTTCGTTAAGTGAAAATCCACAACAATCCATAAAACCTTGAGCAATCAATTTACGAGCACGTTGAATTTGAGATTTCGTAGTAGGTAAATTTTGTTTTAAAGTATCAGCAACTTCTTGCTGTTTTAAACCTTTGATGTCTGATAAAAATAATGGATCTCTATATTTTTTTGGTAAATCTTGTATGATTGCACGGAGACAATCTTTTTCGGTATGTTCAAGCTCTTTTGCATCTGTTTGCGCTTCAAAATTTTCAAAATCAACTGTTTGATTGGTACTTTTAAAGTAATCCATCATCGTATTACGAGCAATAGAGAAAATCCAAGGTTTTAGTTTGGTAATATCTTTAAGAGTATGAAGTTTGGTATGAACTTTTACAAAGGTTTCTTGTAAGAGATCATCGGTCACAGTAGTATCTTTCACTTTACTTAAAATAAAGCGTTTTATATCATCAGCATATTTTGTCCAAACTTGTTGTGTAGTCATTATATAAATTTACGAAAAAAGTCACTCTGTGTAAAATGATAGTTGTTGTTGTCATTTTATTCAGAATGACAAAATATTAAAAAGTTGATTTAATTAACAGTTGCAATTGCTGCAGGTACAGTTTTCACATGTACAATTTGAACAGTCACCCGTTTTGCATCCCTCACAATTACAGGTACATTGATTGTTATTTTTCATGATTTATGTTTTAAGTTCATATAGTAGACTGAAAACAGCGCAAAAAGATGCATGATTATGAAAAATATTTTTGAAGCTCTTTTCTAACAGGAATAGGTTTAATTGCTGAAATATTTGAACCTCCTGTGTTTCCTACTGGAACCCAAATTATGGTAAATAAAATTGAAGCAATAATTCGAAAGAACTGCCCAATAATTTCTTTGATACTGTTTGTTTTTATTCCGTAAATCAACATCCAATAATGAGATAAAGTATGCCTATATACATGTTTTTGTCCCAATATATGAGCATTTTCTAAATGATAAAAAGAAACTCGGAAGCGATTGCTTTTAAGTGCCTTTTTAGCTAAGATTAATTGATTATAAAATTCTTGCTTTCGTTGTAGTCTTGTCATGATATATTGATTTTATATATCAGACTATATCAAGAAAATAAAGATGCATTTTTAATTCACTTTTTCTCCATTTACATAGGTTGCTATTACTTTTGTATTCGGAATTTCTTTTCCGTCAATAGTCATTATATCCTTATCAAGAAGGATAAAATCGGCTACTTTACCAACTTCGATGCTTCCCTTTTCGTTTTCCTCAAAATTAGCATAGGCATTCCAAATAGTCATTCCTTTTAAGGCATTTTCTCTAGATAAAGCATTTTCCATTTGGTAACCACTTTCGGGATATCCTTTTAAATCTTTTCTGATGGTTGCTGCGTAAAATGTATATAATGGACTAACATGTTCAATAGGAAAATCGGTTCCTAAAGCAACTTTTCCGTATTCTTTTAATAAGTCGTTAAAAGCGTAAGCTCCTTTTATTCTTTCTGAGCCAACACGGTCTTCTGCCCAATACATATCAGAAGTTGCATGCGTAGGTTGAATAGAAGGAAGAACATTTTTAAATAAATTGAAGTCATTCAGATCTACAATTTGAGCGTGTTCAATACGCCAACGTCTGTCTGTTTTATTTTTTAATACTTCGTTGTAGGTTTTTAACATTATGTAATTAGCGGAATCACCAATAGCATGGGTGTTCATTTGATAATCGGAAGCAGAAATTCTCTTCGCTACTTTTTGTAAGTTCTCATAGGAATTTACCAAAGCACCAAAATGTCCTTTTTTATCAGAATATTCATCCTTTAGAGCAGCACCTCGAGAACCTAGAGCGCCGTCAGAATAAACTTTTACTGAACGAACGTTTAATCTATCAGTTTTAATGATGCCTTTGTTGAGGTAGTAATCAAGGTTTTTTTGATTGTTTGAAATCATAGCGTATATACGCATTTTTAAATCCCCCGATTTTTGTAAACTATCAATTAACTCAATAACTTCTTTATCTAAACCAGCATCGTCAACGGTGGTTAATCCTAAATCAAAACATAATTTTTCAGCATCTTTTAAAGCTTGAATTTGCTCCTTTTTTGATGGTTTTGGGTTGTTAACAAAGTTCATAGCATTATCAATAAGCACCCCAGTTAGTTTACCGTCTTTTTTTATAAACTCTCCACCATCTACTTTAGAATCGGTAGTAATTCCAGCTAAATCAATAGCAGCTTGATTTACTAACATTGCATGACCATCAATTCTGCGAATGGCTACAGGCGTGTTTGGAAATATACTATCCAATTTTTCTTTGGTAGGAAATTCTTTTACTTCCCAATCGTTTTGATCCCAACCACGACCTGTGATATAAGTTGTGTTTTTCTTTTTTTGAAAATTTATTAAACGTTGTAGTACTTCGTCGTAACTTTCTGTTCCTACCAAGTCTACTTTTTGCTGCTGTAAACCTAATCCGTAAAAATGACAATGTGCATCAATAAAACCTGGATAAATAGCACTATTATTTGCATCAACAATGTTTAAAGAAGTGTATTTTTCTTGAATATCTTTATTGTTTCCTATGGCTATAAACTTTCCGTCTTTTATAGCAAAGCTTTCCGCTTTATCAAAAGCGGTATTTACGGTATAAGCATTTGCGTTGATGACTAACGTGTCTACTTTTTCTTTTGGTTTACAAGAAAATAGTAGGCTAAATGTTAGTAGTGGAAATAATACTTTTTTCATTAGTGTGTGTAAATTAAATAGGCGATATATAATAACAAAAGCTGAAGAGGAACTCTTATAATAGCAATTTTTTTAGACCCAATAGCTGGTTTTTCTCTAAAAACATCCCAAATATGAATAGGCAAAAAAAGCAACATTAATACAAACATTGCTAAGGCTGCTTGTTTGGTAGTTTGATTAATTAGTAATCCGATACCAATAGCCAACTCTAATAAACCAGCTATATAGTTTATAATTAATTTAGGAAGGAAATTAGGAATAAAGCGATTGAAAATCTTAGGTTTTACAATATGCATAATACCTGCAAAGGCGAAAAATATTCCGAAAATAATTCTTAATGCTATGATAAGAGTATCCATTATTTAAGGTTTTAAAGCTTCTTCGTTGTATAAATATTTATCCATTAAATATACAATACTAGCCATAGAAGCACTTCCTAACTCAAGTTCACGTTTGTTTACTTTATCAAATGTGTCTGTAGCCGCATGATGATAATCGAAATAGCGTTGCGAATCTGGTCGATAACCTACCAAGGTAACATGATCATCTTTTAAAGGGCCAATATCTGCACCACCGCCTCCAGCAATAATATCATGTAAACCGTAAGGAGCTAACAGTTTTTTCCAGCTTTGTACAAGTTGTAAGTTTCTTTTATTCGCATCAATAGAAAAACCTCTAGGGGTGTGTCCACCTGCATCAGATTCTAAAGCACCAATGTGTAATTCGTTATTTTCCTTTGCTAAACGAGCATATTCAGTAGCGCCACGTAAACCGTTTTCTTCATTCATGAAAAAGACAATTCGGATGGTGTTTTTAGGTTTGATGTTGTTCTTTTTGAATAAATAAGCAACTTCTAACGATTGTACAATTCCGGTTCCGTCATCGTGTGCGCCTTCCCCTAAATCCCAAGAATCTAAATGTCCGCCAACAACCATAATTTTATCAGGATATTCGCTTCCTTTAATTTCTCCTACAACATTGTGAGAAGGAGCGTCTGGAAGATTCTCACAATTTTGTTTAAAGTAAAATTGTAAGTTCGGGTTTTCTTTTAAATGCTTGCTTAAGTTTTCAGCAGCACGAGAACTAATAGCTGCAGCAGGAATATATTGTTCCTTCGGAATATCACCATACCCCATAGAACCTGTATGCGGATAATCGTCAATTCCGTTGGTCATAGAACGAACAATCACTGCTTTTGCTCCAAATTTTCCAACTATAGAAGCTCCTCCATAGCGTTGACCTACGCAACCTCCATAAGCTTGAAAGGTATTGATGAGTGTGTTGTCAAAGGCACCGTTAAAGAATACGATTTTATCTTTAGCTTTATTTCCTAAATTTTTGGCTTCGTCAATGTTTTTAACTTCTATGACTTCTGCGGTAATTCCGTTAGTTGGAGTTGCAATAGAACCCCCTAAAGCACAAATAGGAACATTGACTTTTTCTCCGTTAAATTCATAATTAGCTACTTCTTTTTCTCCGCGTATCCAATGTGGCACCATAATAGGCTGTAACCAAACAGAATCTAAACCAACTTCTTTCATCAATTTTTCTCCCCAAATCACAGATTTAGCTGCTCCTTCAGATCCTGATAAACGGCTTCCGATATTTTGAGTTAGGTCACGTAACCACTCGTATGATTTTCCTTCAGTTAATGCAGAACTAAATAATTGTTTTATTTGAACAGAGTCTTGTTTGTAAGCTGTTTCACTATAGGTTGTAGTTTGTGAGTCTTGTTTTTGTTCTGTTTTACAAGCAAAGCAGAAGATACTTGCTGTAAGTAGAAAGGTTAGTTTTTTCATATTATAGTGTAAATTAGGGAGATAAATCTACACAAAAAAGAATAAAACTTAGTTGATTTGAAGATGAATATGATCGTCGTGTCTCACCGCTTTACATCCTTGAAATCTAATTTTAGAGCTTTTTAGGTGCAAACGTGTTTTAAGATGTGGTTCAATAAACACTTTTTGAGTTCGTTGTAGGTTGGTAATTATTTCTAAGAAATCTTTATTTACCTTATTAGAAAAAGTGAGGTTTTTATTGTTAGTTCCTAGTGTTAGGTATTTGGGATAATCGTACTGCCAGTATTCTTTTTCTTTACAAATAGCTGTGGTATTTGTTTCGTTTTGTGTTGGGTTTTCAAAAATACCATAACCACTATTGGAAGGCTTACTGTTTGTTACTTTTCCAGAAGAATCTTTATAAATAAAAGAAATATCAACTTTTTTTCCATCATTGTGACTTAAGTGAGGGAAAAGTGGGAAACCATCAAAAAAAGGGAAGTTAGCATCTAAATAAATAACTTTAGTATTTGGGTGTTTTTTATTGAGTTGATATCCAATCTCTTTAAGCGCATCGTTTAATTCTGGTTTTACATAGTTTCTATTACATAGAAAAGTTAGTACATTATGATAACTAACCAATTGATTGTTTTCAATTTTAACCCTTCCAAATACCTTTGAAGAAGCCCAAGGAACTATTGTGAAAATAGTGATTAAATAAATTGAACAAAACAAAAGAAAACTACCTAAAATAGGGAGTCTTTTTAGTTTAGCAATGAGTATAACTAAAAGATAAACAAAACCACCAATTTGCGTAAGGATGGTTAGTACTATAAAAAGTATTAAATGTACTAAAAGCTTCACTTTTTAAAATAGTGTATCAAACTTCCAGGTTAATCCTCCCATTGCTTGAAAACCTTGTACGTTAAAATTATTAAATCGTTGATAACTGTTATTTAGTACGTTGTTAAGGTTTAAAAACACAGAAAATGAATCGTCAAAATGATATCCTCCGTTAAAGTTTACATCAAAATAGCTTTTTAAATCTGTTGATGTAAAAGTATCGGTAGGTAAAGCATCATACACACGACCTTTTCTGTTTCCTACAAAGTATAGGTTTGCGCCTGCATACCATTTATCGGTCTTATAAGTTCCGAAAATCTCTCCTTTTATTTTAGGAGTGTTCCAAGTTTCAGTTTCGTTGGTTAACGTGAATTTATTAAACTGTGCATTAGCTCCAATAGTAAGGTTTTTTATACCATCAAAAGCGATTTCACCAAAGAAAGATAACAGTTTAATATCGTCATAAACTACTTTAAAAGAGTTTCCATATTCATATCCGTAGAAAGTAAATCCGTTAGTTCCAGCAATGTTGTCGCCATCAGACTTTGATTGATTCAAAGCAAAAAACGGATTATTTTCAATATCAGCATAACTGACTTTTGTGTTATAGCTAAATTGATGATTTAACTTTCCTCTAATTCCTCCAAAAGCATCAAATTTTTTGTTTGTTTGACGCATATCAAGGGTAGGAGATACGTGAGGGTTGTCATCTGTGTAAGATTGGAACATGTTCGTGGTTAAATCACCTGATGCGCCAACAAATACATTTGCAAAATCTTTTACGATAGGATATGAGATTTCGACATCAGGATAAATGAAAAAGTTAGATTCACTATTTTCCGTATCCATAGAAAAGTAACTTTTTGCACCTAGTTTAATGGCCAAATCTTGTAGGTTAAACTTATATGTTGGATGTACTCCTAAAGTAATAAAACTATAATCGATAGCAGTAACAGCATCGTAAGCATAAGCGTAACTTCCTCCTAAATAACTAACAGTAGTGTTTACATATAAGTCATTTAATTGACGATGAAAATTATCTAAAGGAAAACGAAATTGAGCATTTCCATCTATCAAAAATTCAGAGCTTTCAAAAGAATCAGAAAAATAAGAAATAGCTCCGTTAGCTTCATCTAAATAAGAATCATCTGGCTTTATTTGCCCGAAGATTTTAAAGTGATTATAGCTTTGTGATTCTTCAATAGTACTTAAGGCAAACTCGGTAAACGTAATATTGGTTGGTAAACCATACCAGTTATATTTGTCTTTTTCAGCATCTAAACCTGCAGACCATTGAAAATAGCGTTCTTGTTGTGTGTAATTTAAGTTTAAATCGATGTTGAAAAAAGTACTACTTAGCTCAGTATCTGCAACTGGATCAGAGGATAGTAGAAATTTTACATGAGCTCCTAATTCACTGTTGTAACTTTGGCTACGTCTCATATAGGCTTCTAAGAAAGGAGACAATACGTTTCCAAATCCAACAGACACGTAGTTATCATATAACTTTTCTCTTTTTCCTAAGTCTACTTTTTTCATGGTACCACTTTTAGGAATAAAAGTAGAGGCCACAGGAACTGAAAATATTTGATACTCTAACGCTTTTTTTTGAGTTTCTTTAGTGTGTTCAATTACTGGTTTTTGCTTTATTTTAAAGGCATCGGTAATTTTAGGAACATACGAAGTTACTACGTTTACAACTTCTGTTTTTATAATAGTGTCTTTTGCTTTGTTAGTGGTATTTTTTTCTTGTGCATTTGCATAGGCTATCACAAATAAAGCAAGTAAACTTAGGTGCTTTTTCATCGATCTAATCATTTAACTTTCGTTTGTTATTAACAAATTTTAGTTTTGGGTAGTTACTGATTCGTTTGTTTTGGCTTCTTTGTTTTTAATGGTACGAAGTTCATTTTTAGCTTCTTCAATTACATCTTTATACTGAGTAAAATTTTTAATAATATTCTCTAAGATGTAAGTTGCTTGGTACGCATCTTTCAAAGCGTAATAATTTTTCGCCATGATTATATAGCTTTTTACTCCCCAATATTTGTAAGAAGAATAATTAGCAATTAAGTCTTGAACAGCTTTGGTAGAAGCTTCGTATTCTTTGTTTTCGTGTAAAAAGAAGGCGTTGTAATATAAACACTCAGCTTTTAGCTCACCTGTAGCTTTTTTACTAGCTTCATTAAAGTATTCTTCGGCAGTTAAAAAGTCATTCTTTTTAAAAGAAGAGCGAGCTAAAATTATTTTTGCGTCTTCAGCAATATTAGTGTCAACCTTACCTATAGTTAATACTTTTTCAGCATAGACGATTGCGTTAGCATAATCATTTTTGTTGTAATATCCTTTCATTAAATTACTTTGGGCAAAAATGATGTTTTGCGGATAGTTCGCATCTTTCTCTAATTGTTGAAGTACTAAAATACCATTATTCCAATCTTGTTTTTCTAAATAGATATTAGCAAGTTTTGTTAATGATTCCTCTGTAAATTCATTCTTATTTTGTTTTGAAACATAAGAGTAATGAGGAATTGCTTTATCAAATTGCTTAGTGTTGTTATAAGCTTGCGCTAAATAAAAGTGAGCTTTTAATACATTTATTCCGTTAGGGAATGATTGTAAATACTTGTTGAATCCTTCAATAGCTTTTGGATTGTTGTTTTCTAAGAATTTGTTCTCAGCAGATTGGTAAGTAGCATTATCTAATTCGGCGTTGGTAACATTAGCAAAAGGTATGTTTTTAACCCAAGCAGCATATTCATCAACTTTTCCTAAATCGATATATACATTTTTAATGTTCGTAACCGCTTGTCTTGCTTCGTTAGAGGTTGGATGTTTTGCAACTACTTCTTTATATTTTTCAATAGCTTTTCTGTTGTTATTACTACCGTAGTATAACAGACCTTGACGTAATAATACATTAGGAACGTAATTACTTGTAGGATAATTCGCTAATAAACGCTCATAGGTTTTTTGAGCTTTTGAGGTATTGTTTGTAGTAGTATATGTAGTAGCTAATTGGAACAAAGCATCATCTTTAAGCTGAGATTCGCTATACTCATTAATCAGTGTTTCTAGATCTTGAATTTTAACATCGTTTTTACCTAAGAAACCATTACTCATTGCTGTTTGATATTGTGCATAATCGGAACCAACACCACCTTCTTGAATTACTTTGTTGTACGCTTTTATAGCATTTGAATAACTTTTTGAAGCATAAAATGAATCTCCTAAACGGTTAGAAGCATCATCATTCAAATCGTTATCATCTATATTTTGATCTAGGAATTGCTGAAAGTATTTCGCTGCATTCGGATAACTTTTTAACTTGAAGTTCGTGTATCCAATTTGGTAGTTAAGCATTTTAGCTTCTTCTATGTCTTTATTGGTAACAGAAAGGAAGCTGTCTAAAGCTTTTTGATAATTTCCTAAAGAGTATTCGGTTTCAGCTAACCAATAAGCACCTTTGTTACTTACAGTTGGGTTTTCTGATTGTGTCGCACTAGTAAAATACGATTTAGCCTCGGCAATTTTATTTTCATTAAATAACTGAATACCTCTGTATAACGATACTTCATTAATAATACTTTTACTTTCAGGAGTTTCAGAAGTGCTTAAAAAGTCTAAAGCACCTTGATAGTCTTGTTGGTGTAAGTATGAAGTAACTAATAAATTACTAATTTCAGCTGTATTGGGTGAAGTAGGATATTTAGTTAAAAATCCTTTTAAAACATCAGGAACACTTTCGTATGGATTACCTTCTTCATAACTCAATTTAGCATAGTTTAACGAAGCGCTTTCCGTGATTTTAGCGTCAAAATCCATTTCACTAGCATTTTTAAACGCATTTAAAGCTTCTAGTTTTTTATCTAACTCTAAATAACATTCAGCTAAATGATAGTAAGCATTTTGTGCTACTTTGTTGTTTCCTCCAATAATTTTGTTGAAGTTACTAATAGCAGTTTCATAATCTTTTTGTTGATAATAAGCATATCCTAAGTAATAATAGTCTGTATTCGTCCAACGACCATTTTTACCTTTGTATTCTGTTAAGTACGGAATTGCTTTATCATATTTTTTAAGGTTGAAATAACTTTCACCTACTATTTTAGAAATTTCAGAAACCTCTTTTTTATCTTGAGTAGTTTCTAATAGTTTTTCTCCAATTTGAATTGATTTATCAAATCTTCCAGCTTTAAAACTAATATCTAAAATGTAATAATTTGCTTTAGCTTGGTAGGTAGCGTCGTTGGCTAACTGACTTAAATTGTCTTCAGCTTCTCCAAAGTTTTCTTGTTTGTAAGCAATAAAACCGTAGTAATAACGAGCGTCATTACCATAAATAGGATTCCCTAATAACGTTTGAAAACGAGATTTAGCATCCTTTAAATAATTAGAAACTAAAAGTGCATATCCCATTTTATAGTTTAACTCGTCTCTTTCTTCTGGACTCAGTAACTTTTCATTTACTTTTTGATACCATTTTAAAGAATGCGCTGCCTTTCTGTTAGCAAAATAATAGTTGCCTACATTTAAGTACGCTTTTTCTTTTTTGTTATTGTAAGGATAGTTTTCAACGAATTGAATAACTCTATTATCGGCATCATCTTGCTGTAGCTTTATGGCACACATAGCATCATAATAATCAGCATCTGCCTTTAAGTTATGATGTTCTTCTGAATTGTGCGAAATCTTTCGGAAAATTTCTTGAGATGCAGCGTATGCTTTATTATTATACAAACGCATTGCTTTATGAAAATCGGCATTTGAATGACTATTTATAGCCGATTCTTGTGCCGTTATTATCGTTGTAAAGGTTAAAAAAAGAAATAAAAAGCAGCTTTTTTTGAAACAATTAACTCTCATATTTTTTAGTTATCTAGAAACTATAACGTTAGTTTTTTATTTTTGTTGGGAGACATTTTATCAAAAGTAAGAAATGTTACAGAATTACGTTATAAAATTTTAGATTTGTAAAAAACATATACTCCATGGAAAATCCTGTTTTACACCTTGAAAATGCTGATATTTATCAACAAGACAATTTAGTGCTGTCAAAAGTAAATTTTACGTTGAATAAAGGTGATTTCTATTACTTAATTGGAAAAACAGGAAGTGGTAAAAGTAGTTTGTTAAAAACCTTGTACGGAGATTTACGTTTGCAACGTGGTTTAGGTAATATTGTTGATTTTGACTTAAAGAAGATAAAGGAAAAAGACATTCCGTTTTTAAGAAGAAAACTAGGAATCGTTTTCCAAGATTTTAAATTATTGAATGACAGAAGTGTTTTTGAAAACTTAGAGTTTGTTTTAAAAGCTACAGGTTGGAAAGATAAAACCGAGATGAAAAACAAAATTAATGAGGTCCTAGACAAAGTAGGAATGAAGGAAAAATACTACAAACAAACCTTCGAGCTTTCAGGTGGAGAACAACAACGTGTAGCAATAGCAAGAGCTTTATTAAATGATCCTGAATTAATATTAGCAGATGAGCCTACTGGAAACTTAGATCCGAAAACTTCATTAGAGGTGATGGAGCTGTTGAACGAGATTCATCAAAGTGGAAAAACGATTCTGATGGCAACTCACGATTATCAATTAATTGTAAAGTTTAAACAGAAAGTGATTAAGTGTGAAGGCGGAGAGTTGTTTGAAGTAGTTCAGCAAGCGGTATAGAATAAAAAAAACAAACCCACTTCAAGAGGATGAAGTGGGAAAATTGCTATGAAAAACTATGAAAAGAAACACTACTAATGTTTCTCTACTATAAAGACGTTTAGATTCTGAAAATCTTACATTAGCGCAATAACTTTAACATTTTTTTATAAAAAAAATCCCGAACAAACAATTGCTCAGGACTTTTGAAATTATGTGCTCTTAATTTCTTAGAAATTTAAAGCAGCATTGTTGTTTTTAACCGCTTCAGCTGAAGAAGTTAAAGCTTCTTTTTCTTCAGTACTTAAGTTAATTTCAACGATTTTTTCAATTCCGTTTTTACCTAATACAGCTGGTACACCAATACATAAACCAGATAAACCGTACTCACCTTCTAATAAAGCTGAACAAGGGAAAATCTTTTTTGTATCACAAGCAATTGCTTGTACCATTCCAGATACAGCCGCACCAGGAGCATACCAAGCAGAAGTACCTAATAAACCTGTTAAAGTAGCACCACCAACTTTAGTATCTTGTTTTACTTGCTCTAATCTTTCTTCTGATAAGAATTCAGATACAGGAACAGAGTTACGAGTAGCTAAACGAGTTAAAGGAACCATTCCTTTGTCTGAGTGACCACCGATAACCATTCCGTCAACATCAGAAATAGGAGCTTCTAAAGCTTCTGCTAAACGATATTTGAAACGAGCAGAATCTAAAGCACCACCCATACCGATAATTCTGTTTTTAGGTAATCCAGTTGCTTTGTGTACTAAATAAGTCATAGTATCCATTGGATTAGATACAACGATGATGATAGTGTTAGGAGATTGCTCTACTAAACTAGCAGCTACTGTTTTTACGATACCAGCATTGATTCCTAATAACTCATCACGAGACATTCCTGGTTTACGTGCAATACCTGAAGTAATTACACAAATATCAGACCCAGCAGTTTTGCTATAATCTCCAGTAGTACCTGTAATTTTAGTATCAAAACCATTTAAAGAAGCAGTTTGCATTAAATCCATTGCTTTACCTTCAGCAAAACCTTCTTTAATATCTACTAAAACAACTTCAGAAGCGAAATTTTTAATAGCAATGTACTCAGCACAACTTGCACCTACAGCACCTGCTCCTACAACTGTAACTTTCATTTTATATGTATTTTTTGTAATTAATATGTTTATAAGTGCGTATTACGCACAAGATGCACAAAAATAGGTATTTGGCTATGGATATAAAAGAAAAACCCGTTGATATTTCAACGGGTTTTTAGTAATGTTTATTTTTTGTAGAATTATCTAAAGCTAAAAGCAATACCAGCATTAAAAGCATTGTATTCTTGAAGTGTGTAATCTACGAATAGTTTAAAGAAACCTACGCTTAAACGAGTACCAACTGTAGCTTTAAAACCGCTGGCATTAGAATCTAAGTTTAAGGGATCGCTCAAAGTTCTCTGGTTTAGAGAACCGTTATAAGAAAGTGTATATGTTCCTGACATATCTAAAGAAGATGAACCTCCTGTATATCCAACACCTCCATACACATTAATTACAGGGAAATTTAAAGAAGCAATTGCCTGTACAGTATAAGAGTTTAAATCAAAGTTAACCTTACCATTTTGTATGTCAATATTATCATCTGGGTCTTCATCTGTAATAGTGTAATCAACTCCCATGTTTGTATAGGTAGCTAATAAAGAAACATGCAAAGGTGTTTTATCTAAAGGACCAAACCAGTCGGTAATTTCCTTTTTTAATCCAATACCAAACAAACCTCCTTTTACGTCATCGCTTCCTACCTTAGGAACAAATCGTAAAATAACATCGGTTTTAAAAGGTAATCCCATACTCGCTTGAATAGCAGGAGCGGGAACAGCATTTAAAGGTAAATCTTCTTTGATACCTCCAGGCATTTCAAAAGTACCAGTATAAGTGATTCCATTTTCTTGAAAAGTAACTGTAGCTAAACTGCCATCATTTTCAGAACCAGCCACAGTGGCAGAAGTTATGTTTCCTGTAGGTTGGTTAATTGATTTTAAATTTGATAAAGAAAACATTTCATCCTTTGAAGGAACCATTGAGCCATTAAAACCAATTGAGATGTCAAAACCAAATTTTTTATGCACTTTGGCAGTATGGTACCAACCGTTGTTCATGCCATATATTAAACCCTTCATAGCAGGAGCCATATAGGCATTGGTTAGGCGATTTGTATCTTCTGAATCAGCAAATAAAATTCCTTCTGGACCATTTTGAGCATTAATTTTCAAAGTAAATGTAATTACACTTAAAATTAATAAAAGACTTTTTTTCATAATTATAGGGTTTTTAACGTGGTAAAAATATAAAATAAAAAAAAGCCCAATAATTTTATTGGGCTTTTTATAGTTAAGAAATTGGTTTAAGCATCAATATTTGCATATTTAGCATTCTTCTCAATAAAATCTCTACGTGGCGGAACTTCATCTCCCATTAGCATAGAGAAAATTCTATCAGCTTCAGTTAAATTATCAATAGTTACTTGTCGTAAGGTTCTAAACTCAGGATTCATTGTAGTGTCCCATAATTGTTCAGCATTCATCTCTCCAAGACCCTTATAACGTTGAATGGTTACTCCACCACCCAATTTTTGAGCAATTAAATCACGTTGGTTGTCATCCCATGCATACTCACGTTTTTGTCCTTTTTTAACCAAGTATAAAGGAGGGGTAGCGATGTAAATATATCCCTGTTCAACCATTTCACGCATATAACGGAAGAAGAATGTTAAGATTAAGGTAGCAATGTGAGAACCATCAACATCGGCATCACACATAATCACTACTTTATGGTAACGTAATTTTGTTAAGTTTAATTCACGAGGATCTTCTTCTGTACCAATAGTAACCCCTAAAGCAGTAAACATGTTTTTGATTTCTTCATTTTCAAAAACTTTGTGTTGCATTGCTTTTTCTACGTTTAAGATTTTACCTCTTAAGGGAAGAATAGCTTGGAAGTTACGATCACGACCTTGTTTAGCAGTACCACCTGCCGAATCACCCTCTACTAAGAAGATTTCACACTCTGCTGGATCTGTTTCTGAACAGTCAGATAATTTACCAGGTAAACCACCAATACTCATCACAGTTTTACGTTGTACCATTTCACGAGCTTTACGAGCTGCGTGACGTGCTTGTGCTGCTAAAATTACTTTTTGAACGATGGTTTTGGCATCATTTGGGTTTTCTTCTAAGTAATCTGTTAACATTTCAGATACTGCTTGTGATACAGCAGCACTTACTTCACGGTTACCTAATTTGGTTTTTGTTTGCCCTTCAAATTGAGGTTCTGCAACTTTTACCGATACAATTGCTGTTAATCCTTCACGGAAATCATCACCCGCAATTTCAAACTTTACATTTTTTAGTAAGCCAGATTCATCGGCATACTTTTTTAAGGTATGTGTTAATCCACGACGGAAACCTGATAGGTGAGTTCCTCCTTCGTGAGTGTTGATGTTATTTACATATGAGTGTAGGTTTTCAGCATACGAATCGTTGTACACCATAGCAACTTCTACAGGAATTCCATTTTTTTCACCTTCCATCGAAATTACATCTTGAATTATCTGTGTTCTTGTTCCGTCTAAAAACTTCACAAATTCTGATAAACCTTCTTCAGAATGAAATACTTCAACAATATCATTGCCTTCATCGTTTTTATTACGTTTATCTGTTAGCGTAATAGTGATACCTTTGTTTAAGTATGCTAATTCACGCATACGAGTAGCTAAGGTATCATAATTGAATACTGTAGTTTGTTGAAAGATAGATTTGTCTGGCAAAAAGGTAACGATGGTTCCTGTAAAATCCGTTTCTCCAATAGTTTTTACAGGGTATAAAGTTTTACCTCTTTCGTATTCTTGTTGCCAAATTTTACCTTCTTTGTGTACGGTTGCAGTTAAATGATCAGAAAGTGCGTTAACACAAGAAACCCCAACACCATGAAGTCCTCCTGATACTTTATATGAATCTTTGTCAAACTTACCACCAGCACCAATTTTGGTCATTACAACTTCAAGAGCAGAAACACCTTCTTTTTTATGAATTCCTACAGGGATACCACGACCGTTATCTTTCGTAGTAATTGAGTTGTCTTCATTAATTGTAACTTCAATGGTATCACAGTGGCCAGCTAAAGCTTCATCGATTGAGTTATCTACTACTTCGTATACCAAGTGATGTAAACCACGAACCCCAACGTCCCCAATATACATGGACGGACGCATACGTACGTGCTCCATTCCTTCCAGTGCTTGAATACTGTCGGCGGAATAATTATGTTTTTTTTCTTCGCTCATTATCAAGTGAATTAAATTAAAGTCTTTTCATGAAAAAATCGCCCGAAAGCGACTTTTGTAGTCTTACAAATTTACGTTTTTTTAACCTTAAAATAAAGTTTTTAAGCGGTTTTGAGTAAAAATTATCAACATTTGTTAAAAAAAACAAAACCGCTTTAAAACGCTTAAAAACTAGTTTAAACAAGGTGTTTTACTTTTTGTGGTTTGTTATTGAAGCTGATAAAGATAAAAAAGCCTTAGAAGTTGTTTTTTTGATAGGAGAAAGGAAGTTGATATAATATAAATATAGAAAATAACGACCTTTTTGAAATATTAAATATAGTAAGGAATGTTAAGTTCTTCTTGTTGTTTCTGTAGAGTTGTTGGAGAAATTCCAAACTTCTTTTTAAAACAATTAGAGAAATAAGAAGAGCTATTGAAGCCAACTTCAATAGAGGTTTGGTTTATGTCAGAAGTCCCCACTGTTATTGATTTGATTGATTTTAAAAGTCTAAATTCCTTAACAATCTGATTAATAGATTTCCCTGTTGTTGCTTTACAATTTCTATATAGTTTAGTTTTACACATCATCATCATAGAAGCAATATTCGGGATATTAAAGTTAGGGTTTTGATAATTTTTTGAGATTGTACTTAATAATGAGAGTAAGAAGTTTTCTGCTTCAGGATTTAATCTAAAACATACATTGTTATGTTTAAAATCGGTGTATTTAGAGTAAGTATTTGAGTTTGCTATTTGTGATGAAATGATGAGTTGCTTTTTAGTTTTTATAAAATAAAGGAGTTCGTTAAGTTTACTAATGGTTGAATGTAAAGAATTGTTTTCTTGATTATAATCGTAAGGATGTAAAATAATTTTAACAGGAAAGCAATCAATTTTTTTGTTTAGTCTTTTTTGAATCGAAACAGAACAATCAAAAGCTTTTTTTAAAGAAGGGAAAGAAGCTATGAAAGCCTTTTCTTTAGTTTCGATTTGACTTCCTCCATAAGAATGAATAAGGTTTTGAATAATTGTTTTTTTATATAATAATGTTTCCTGAGCTTTATGTTTTTTTAATTTACATAACAATAATTTTTTATTAAATGCTTTTGCTAAAAATAAAATGGAATGCTCGTGAAAGTTATAATTAAATTCTGACTGTATTACTTTAAGTTGTTGTTCACTTTTAAAAAAAGCATATGCTAAATGACTATTAACAGATGAGATCTTATATGGTTGCAGGTTAATAGATTTGTGATACAGTTTTTTAATGTCTTTTTTATCAATTGCTTTTATTAGGTAAAAAACGCTGTTTTTTTTGTAGTCAACCCAACAGTTAATACACTTTTTAAAAAGTGTTAGTTGAAGTTTGGAGTAAAAAGCAATAGCTAATTCTATTGCTGTTTTGTTAGTTGTTATATGTTGAATAAGGTAAACAGCCATGTGTAAAGTTAACAAATAGATAAGTTCAAAATAGTTAACTAGATGTTAAACAGGTAAAAAACGGGGTGCTTTATGGGTAAATGTTAAAAAAGCATTTTACAATATTGTAAAATGCTTTTTTAATGTTGATGTAAATTTTAGTTAGCAATCGGTTTTAGTGAATGTTTCCGTCATAATCAAGTTTTAGGTTTTTCTTTTCTCCATCTTTTCTTATCTGTACTTTAAATACTTGTTTAGATTTGCTATTGTCTCTGTAGGTAACAAGATATACGTCTTTGTATATAACCCATCCAGGATACTTGTTGTTAATAGCTGTTCTAACAGTTTTTGGAAGTAAAATGTTTTTGTAACGTTCTATAGAACTCATGATTTTACCTTTAGAGTCATAAGTGGCAGTAATTAAACCAGATGTCTCATCATTTTTTGACTTAAAAATAACCTCATAAGCTTCAAATTCTTTGCCAAAAATTGGGTCTTCAGTAATATCATACCTAGCGGCTTCGTTTTGTAGGTTTACAGCAAATTCAGGAGTGTCTTCACGTTGAACTTCCTTAAGGTAGCTTAAATTTAAAGGTTTAATGGTAACAGGTTCCAAAATAATGTTTTTTTGTATATCATTTTGGGAGTGAGCCAGGTTGGTTAGACCTAGGAAAAGTAAACCAAATACTAATTTTTTCATGGTACTAAGTTTTATGGTTAAATAATAAAAATGGGGAGTGTGAGTAATAGTTAATTTAGGGTGTAACAAAATTAAACACTAGACTTAGAAAGGTGTATTAAAATTGTTCTTTTTGCTATTAAAATTGATTCAATAGCAACCTGATTTGTAAAATTTAACATGATTTTATAATTTAAAAGTTCCAGTTTATGATAGGAAGAGCACGCTTTTCATTTTTATTCCATAAACCAATTTGAATACCTTTTAATGATTTTGTGTTGTTAATTAATCCAATTTGAACACCTTGAAGGTCTTCTGTGTAGTTCAAAACTCCTATTTGGGCTCCATTAGTTAAGTTTTGTTTTTTGTTGTTGTTATTTTGGATTCCAATTTGGATTCCATTGGTGAATTCTGAAACGTTAAATCCTCCAATTTGAGCTCCGTTTAAAGTTTGTGTATGATTTCCAATGAAGCTCCCGCTGAGACCATTCATAACGTAGCTGTCATTTCCTAAAATACTTAATGCCATTCCGTTTTGTTTTTCAATTATATTTCCTATTCCTGCAATTGCTATCCCGTTCATTTTTATGAAATACTGACCAATGAAAGCACCTGAAATACCATTAACTTGAGTTTCTGCTGTTGATCCAGATGATAGATTTATTCCATATACAATTTCTGAAGGTTCTGAATCAAGTTTATTTTCAAATTCTGTTAAACTGGTTGATAAAGGAGATTTAGGTATAAGTGGCAGAAGTATACCAAGACCGGGAATCTCTAATCGTACCCCGAATGTTCTGGTTAGTGTAGAGTCTGTAAAAATTGATTTTGGAAAAGTGCCGATTGATACACCAGCAATATCTGTGTTTTTAGAATGAGTTGTCCAAATAGGGGCTCTAAATTTTCTGCTTTGCGCTTGTGTAGTTAAGCAACAAACTAGTAATAGTAAGCAAATATTTTTCATAATTTATTGATTTTGTTTATGGTAAAATTATTGTGATTAATCAAGTTTTAATTGTTTGATTAGCGGTTTTATAAAAATATTTTTGTGATTATCACAAAATGATTATTTTTAAAAATGTTTCAGAAGGTTTTATTAGAGCGAATAAAAAAAGAGTTAAGAGGCAAATCACTTAACGATACATTGGCTGTTGTTTTACAGATTAGTTATGATGCTGCGCACAGAAGGACGAGTTTAAAAAGCAAGATTTCTTTAGATGAGGCAGTTTTGTTAGCTAAACATTTTAACTTTTCATTAGATACATTGTATGGAGAAGTAGTGAAAAATTATGTATCAGTAGAAAAGACACTTCAAATAAAGGATGAAGATAGTTTGCGAGAATATTTTGATACCTCTTATAACTTATTAGTTGAAACAGCAAAAGATAAGAGTTTTAAAATCTACTATTCAGCAAAAGACATCCCGCTGTTTTATTTAATTGATGATTCGTTATTAAGTAGATTTAAAATGTATGTTTGGATGAAGTTGCTGTGTGTAGAATTTAGAAATGTTCGTTTTGATAGATTCTACCCTAAATTATCTACTATACAGTCAGGAAAGCGGCTTGGAGATTTTTACAGCTTTTTGAATGTGTCTGAAATTTGGGATACAACAACTATCAATAGTACGCTAAAACAGATTTACTTTTATTATGAAGCAGGGCAAATCTCTGCGATTGAAGCAATGAGTCTTTGTAGAGAGTTAAAGGTGTTGTTGAATAGTATTTCTGAAAAGGTTTTAGAAAATAAAGGATTTGAACTTTACTATAATGAACTTTTATTGATGAATAATAATGTACTGGTGTTTAACCAAGAGCAACAGCTTCTATTTGTCCCAAATTCTATGCTTTCATATTTTAAAACAGCAGATAGCGAAACATGTTTAGAAGCTAAAAACTACATGGAGAATCAAATTAAGCATTCGAAACTTTTAAATACCTCTGGAGAAAAAGAGCAAAATAAGTTCTATAATAAAATGATGCAGAAAATTAATGCTCTGATCAGTTTAATAAAAGCAGATAGTATTTTAGATTTTGAATAAAAAAACCTCACCAATTGGCGAGGTTTTACACAACTAAAATCTGAACTAAGATTTTTCTTAGTAAGCATCTTCATGTACAGCTTTGATGGCTCTACCAGAAGGTTCGTTTTGGTTTTGAAAACTTTTATCCCAAGCTAATGCAGTTGGTGTACTACACGCAATTGAAGGCACAGAAGGCACAGTTAATGCAGCAGCTTCACTAGGAAAATGTTCTTCAAAAATGGTACGATAGAAATATTCTTCTTTTGCTCTTGGTGTTTGAGTAGGGAAACGATGTGCAGCATTTTCCATCATTTCATCGGTAACAGCAGCCTCAACAACTTCTTTTAAAGTGTCAATCCAGTTATAACCAACTCCGTCAGAGAATTGTTCTTTTTGTCTCCAAGCAACTTCTTTTGGTAAATAACTTTCAAAAGCCTTACGTAATACCCATTTTTCCATACGTTCACCGTTAATCATTTTATCTTCAGGGTTAATACGCATAGCCACATCCATAAATTCTTTATCTAAGAATGGAACACGTCCCTCAATTCCCCAAGCCATTAAACTTTTGTTAGCACGTAAACAATCATATTGATATAGTTTATCTAATTTACGTACTGTTTCTTTGTGAAATTCTTCAGCATCTGGAGCTTTGTGGAAGTATAAATATCCTCCAAAAAGTTCGTCAGCACCTTCACCTGATAAGACCATTTTTATACCCATTGATTTAATAACACGTGCCATTAAATACATAGGAGTAGAAGCACGAACTGTTGTAATATCGTAGGTTTCTAGGTTGTAAATTACATCTTTTATAGCATCCAATCCTTCTTGAATGGTAAAGGTAATTTCATGGTGAATAGTACCTAAATGTTCTGAAACTTTTTTTGCTGCAGCTAAATCAGGAGATCCATCTAACCCAACAGAAAACGAATGTAGTTGTGGATACCACGCGGCATCTTTGTCGTCAGATTCTACACGCTTCGCCGCATATTTTTTAGCAATTGCAGAGGTAATAGAAGAATCTAATCCTCCAGATAATAAAACTCCGTAAGGTACATCACTCATTAATTGACGATGAACAGCAGCTTCTAAAGCATCACGTACTTCATCAATAGAAGTTTGGTTATCTCTAACAGCTTCATATTCCATCCAGTCACGAGAATACCATCTTTGTAATCCATCTTCACGAGTGTAATAGTGCCCAGGAGGAAATACTTCAATCTTGTTGCAAACTCCTTCTAAAGCTTTTAATTCAGAAGCAACATAAAAGGTTCCATGTTTATCCCACCCCATGTATAAAGGGATAATTCCCATATGATCACGAGCTATTAAATATTCATCAGTCATTGAGTCATATACAGCGAAGCCGAAGATTCCGTTTAGGTCATCTAAAAACTCCACACCTTTTTCTTTGTATAAAGCTAAGATAACCTCACAGTCAGATTGTGTTAAAAACTCGTGTTGTTCTTTAAGTTGTTTTCTAATTTCTTTGTGGTTGTATATCTCTCCATTGGCAGCTAACACAAATCTACGATCATAACTAAATAATGGTTGTTGACCAGAAGCTGGATCAACGATTGCTAATCGCTCATGCGCCATTATTACTTTTTCATCGCTGTAAATTCCACTCCAATCCGGACCTCTATGACGAACTTTCTTAGCCATTTCTAAAATTTGAGGTCTTAATATATCTGAAGGTTGTTTTAAATCAAACGCACATACAATTCCACACATAATTTCTGTTTTTAATTAATTATTGCAATGCAAATAAACTAATCATGTTGTTTTGTGTAAATGATATTTTTATTTTCAGTTTTAATTTTAAACTTAAAATTAAAAAAAGATGATTATTTGTAATTATTTTTTAAGATAAAAGTTATTGTTGCTTGATTTTTTTTAGCAAAAGGTTGATGTGTATAAAGTTAGGTTGAAGAATTAGGAGAGATACAGATTATTATTGTTAAAGTTTATGATTCTTTACTTGGACTAAAATATATTTGCCGCGGTTTTTCTTTGAAGAAAAGAAAATTAAAAGGGAATTAGGTGAAAATCCTAAACTGTACCCGCAACTGTAAGCTACGTCTATTCTAAATAGATACTTATTATTTCTTACACCACTGTTTTTTTTACGGGAAGGTAGTAATAAGATGTTAGTCAGGAGACCTGCCAAAATTTTATTTGTTGTTGTCCTTTCGGGATTAAGAGGATGAACAATAATACACACAAGCATTTAAAGAGTTTAATGTTTGGAAGTGTTTTTATTTTCTGAAATTTTAAATTAATTATAAAGATGATACGTATTTACAGTATTGCATTGTTATGTCTATTTATGACATTTTTTTCTTGTTCAAGTGATTCAATAAAACATGAACCAACTCCAATTTATGATAATTCTTTTATTGTAGGTTATGAAGGTGAAGGAACAGTAATTGGGTATTTAGATGAAAATCAGGTTTTTACATCTAATGTGTATGAATCGTTAAATAAAAACACAATTTCTTTTTCAGAATATGAAAACAAACTATTTACAGTATCACAATCAGGTCCTGATTTTGTTACAAAATTTGATTTGCAAAATTTAGCTGTAGAAAAAGTAGTAACAACTTCTGCGGTTACTGATCCTTCGTATTTAACAATGTTTTCTGAAACTGAAGGGTTAATGATTTCAACTGCTGGAAGTGGAAGAAGCAAAACATACAGCTTGTCATTTTTCAATATAAATGAAGGAATAAAAGATAAAATAGAAGGAATTTCAGATAAAGTATTGTTTTCTAAGTCGGGACTTTTAGTAGATGGTGAAAATATGTTAATTGCTGACGATAAAGAGTTGAAAGTATTAAACCTTAAAGATAAATCATTAAAAACAGCAGTAACATTTGAAGATGTTATTTCAGGAATTTTAAAAGATAAAAACAACCAAATTTGGGTTGGAACTGAGAAGAGAGTAGGTGAAAAAGCACAATTTGTAAGTCTTGCAAACGATTATTCAGTAGCAGAAACAATTACTCTAGATGGGGTAAATTTGTATAAAACAAGCATGCTTACAATGAGTTCTTCTAGTAATACTATTTATTGGGTTGAGGTGAATACAGGTTCAATTCATCGTTTTAATACAGAGAGCAAAGAAGCAACAGAGTTTGTAAATCCGATAATGGATGGAGTGATGCTTATAACCATCGTAAGAGAGCATCCTACAACAGGAAAAATATATGTTTTAGGAGCAGAAGATTTTTTTGATACAGATAAAAGTATGTTAGTAATTTATAACGAAGATGCTTCTGTTTTTAAAAAGGTAAAAGGAGTAGGAAATTCACCTATAGATATAGTCTTTTCTAAAGAAGATTTTTCAATTAACTAATTTTCTTTTTGTTACGGGCTAATTTTTTTAATCTAAAAAAATTTGTCAATTCAAAATCACTTTATACATTTGCATCATAATGATGAATCAACAATTAAATAACTGGTGGTGGAAAACTCATAACTTACGTTAGTGAGACCATCTTGTTATATCTATAATACAACGAAAAGGCTTATCTCATGATAAGCCTTTTTTTTTAGCCCAACCCAACCTTCCCAAAGGGAAGGAGAAGTAAAAAAAAACAAACAATGAATAATCAAAAAGATAAAAATATAAACGAATCATTTTCCCCCTTAAGGGGAATAAAAAGGGGGCTTAAGTTTACAACAGTTTCTAAAAAACAATTGGCGGATATGGTTACGCCAGTAAGTTTGTACTTAAGAACAAGAGATAAGTATGCAAATAGTTTGCTGTTAGAAAGTTCTGATTATCACAGTAAAGAAAACAGTTATTCATTTTTATGTATAGAACCTTTGGTTACGATTAAGGCAGAAAATGACGAACTGTTATTGTTTTATAAAAAAGAAGAAAAGAAAAGAGAATCGATTCAAGGAGATTTTTATGAAAAGTTTGATGCTTACAGTAACTTGATTGAAGTAAATTGTTCAGATGAAATCAAATCATTCAATGGGTTGTATGGATATACCACATTTGATGCAGTTAAATATTTTGAAACCATAAAGTTTAACTCAAAAAAAGCACCTTCCAACATCCCATTATTACAATACAGTTTTTTCCGATTTATTGTGGCTATCAATCATTTTAAAAATGAAATGATTTTAATAGAGAATATTCCTGAAGGTGAAGAATCTAGATTGTCTGAAGTAGAAAATTTAGTGAATTCTCAATCGTTTGCTCAATATGATTTTACTTTTCAAGGAGAAGAAACTTCTAACATTACAGATGAAGAATTTAAGCAGAATGTATTAAAAGCAAAAGAACACTGCAAGAGAGGAGATGTTTTTCAATTGGTACTATCGCGTCAATTTCAACAACAGTTTAAAGGAGATGAATTTAATGTGTATAGAGCTTTGCGTTCCATCAATCCGTCACCTTATTTATTCTATTTTGATTATGGAAGTTTTAAATTAATGGGATCTTCACCAGAAGCACAAATTAAAATTGACGCAGGTCAAGCAGTAATCAATCCAATAGCAGGAACTTTTCGAAGAACAGGAGACGATGAGAAAGATAGAAAATTAGCTAAAGAATTAGCTAATGATCCGAAAGAGAATGCAGAACATGTAATGTTGGTTGATTTAGCAAGAAATGATTTAAGTAAACACGCTACTAACGTAACAGTTGAAACCTATAAAGAAGTGCAGTATTTTAGTCATGTAATTCACTTGGTATCAACAGTAACAGGTAAAATTACAGGAAACCCTATAGAAATTGTAGGAGATACCTTTCCTGCAGGAACATTAAGTGGAGCTCCAAAATACAAAGCTATGGAATTGATTGATACCTATGAAAATCAAACTCGAGGGTTTTATGGCGGATGTGTTGGTTTTATTGGTTTAAACGGAAATGTAAATCAAGCTATTGCGATTCGTTCTTTCGTGAGTAAAAACAATACCTTGTTTTATCAAGCAGGAGCAGGAATTGTAATTAATTCAAAAGAAGAAAACGAACTACAAGAAGTAAATAACAAATTAGCAGCATTAAAAAAAGCATTAGTGTTAGCAGAAGAAATATAAAATTAGAATTGAGATGTTAGTATTTAGATGTGGGATATACATGTTTTATCAATACTCAAACCTCAATACTCAATACTATAAATATGAAGATATTAATATTAGATAATTACGACTCATTTACCTACAATCTGGTACATTATGTAGAAGATATCACAGGAAAGTTACCTGATGTATATCGTAATGATGAAATTTCTGTAGAAGAAATTAAAAATTATGATGCTATTATTCTATCACCAGGACCAGGAATTCCTGATGAAGCAGGTATTTTAAAAGAAACCATTAAAACGTATGCAGGTAAAATTCCAATTTTTGGAGTGTGTTTGGGTTTGCAAGCAATTACTGAAGTTTTTGGAGGAGAGTTAGAAAATTTAAGTGAGGTTTTTCACGGAGTTGCTACAGAAATGAAAGTAACCAAGAGTGATACAGTTACCTTTAAAGATATTCCAGAAGCATTTGAAGCAGCTCGTTATCATTCTTGGATAGCTTCTCATATTAATTTTCCAGAGGAACTAGAAGTAACAGCAATTGATGAAGATGGAGGAATTATGGCATTACGTCATAAAGAGTTTGCCATTGAAGCGGTACAGTTTCATCCAGAAAGCATTCTAACACCAGATGGAAAAAAGATGCTTCAGAATTTTATAGAAAGTATAAATAATTAATGTCATTTCGAGCGAAGTGAGAAATCTGTTAAAGGAGAGTCAACTTATTCTGTAGAAAACATAAAAGAAATGAAAAAAATACTAAACACTCTATTTGAACAAAAACGATTGACCAAAGAGCAATCGAAAGAAGTATTGATAAACATCGCACAAGAAAAATACAATGCTTCACAAATAGCTGCATTTATTACCGTGTTTTTAATGCGACCAGTTTCAGTAGATGAATTGTCAGGGTTTAGAGAAGCTTTGTTGGAGTTAGCGATTAAAGTAGATTTATCTGATTTTAATACCATAGACTTGTGTGGAACAGGAGGTGATGGAAAAAACACCTTTAATATTTCAACGTTAACTTCATTTATTGTTGCGGGAACAGGTAATAAAGTAGCAAAACATGGGAATTATGGAGTTTCTTCTGCTTCAGGATCCTCTAATATGTTAGAGTTTTTAGGATATAATTTTACGAACGACGAAACTACATTGAAGAGACAGTTAGACGAAGCAAACATTTGTTTTTTACACGCTCCGTTATTTCACCCAGCGATGAAGGTAGTAGCTCCCATTCGTAGAGAATTAGGGGTAAAAACATTTTTTAATATGTTGGGGCCGCTGGTAAATCCTAGTCAACCACAAAATCAGTTGGTTGGGGTGTTTAATTTAGAGGTGGCTAGAGTGTACAATTATATGTTGCAACAATCTAACGTAAATTATGCTGTGGTACATGCATTAGATGGGTACGACGAAATATCGTTAACAGGAGATTTTAAGTTATTCACAAAAGAGGCAGAGCAACAAGTTTCTCCGTCAGATTTAGGACAAAAACAAATCGCTCCATCAGCTATTTTTGGAGGGAATACCGTTAAAGAAGCTGCGGACATATTTGTGAACATAATCAAAGGAAAAGGAACAGAAGCGCAAAATAATGTAGTATTAACCAACGCGGCATTTGCCCTAAAAACTTTCAATAAAAATAAGAGTTTTGAAACCGCTTTTGAAGAAGCGAAAGATTCGTTATTAGGATTAAAAGCAAAACAATCGTTAGAAAAATTAGTAAATTAAAATAAAAAACCGTCACTCCGAACGGACACTGAGCGTAGTTGAAGTGAAGGAACCTCTCAATAAAAGAAGAAAATAAAATGACAATACTAGATAAAATAATAGCCTTTAAAAAACAGGAAGTAGCAAAAATAAAAGCTGAAGTTGCTGTTAAAAAATTGGTTGAAAGTCCGAATTTTAAAAGACAACCAATTTCTTTGAAAAAATCATTGTTGGAGCCTTATTCAACAGGAATTATAGCAGAGTTCAAGCGCCAATCACCTTCTAAAGGAATTATCAATGACAAAGCAACGATTACTGAAGTAACTAATGGATATTTAGACGCCAATGTAGCAGCACAATCTGTTTTAACTGATACTTCTTTTTTTGGAGGTGCGATGGCAGATTTGATGGAAGCACGAGTAATTAATCAGCAAAAACCCATTTTAAGAAAAGATTTTATTATTGACGGATTTCAAATAGTAGAAGCAAAAGCAATTGGTGCAGACGTTGTATTGTTAATCGTTGCTTGCTTAACAACAGAGCAGTTAAAGAATTACGGTCAGCTAGCAACTGATTTAGGATTGGAGGTTTTGTATGAAATCCATACCCAAGAAGATTTAGATAAAATTGGAGATTTGGACAATAAAATTATAGGAATTAACAATAGAAACTTAAAAACGTTTGAAGTTGATTTAGAACACTCAATAAACTTGGCAAGTCAAATTCCAGATACGGTTGTAAAAGTTTCAGAAAGTGGAATTTCAGATCCAAGAATTATAACAGGGTTAAAAGAACATGGTTTTCATGGCTTTCTAATAGGTGAAAACTTTATGAAAACTGAAAACCCAGGACAAGCATGCCAAGAATTCATTGATCAAATTAGATAATATGAAACTAAAAGTTTGTGGAATGAAATTTATAGAAAATATTCAGCAAGTAGCTGAATTGAAACCCGATTATTTAGGGTTTATTTTCTATGATAAATCACCAAGAAATTTCGAGGGAATCATTCCGAAGCTGCCCAGAGGAATCAAAAAAGTAGGCGTTTTTGTAAATGAATATGTAGAAATAGTAGTTTCATTAGTTGAAGAATATCAGTTAGAAGCAGTTCAGTTACATGGAGATGAACCTGTAGCATATATTAAAGAGTTAAAACAACATCTACCAAAAGTAGAAATCATCAAAGTATTTGGAATTAAAGGAGAATTCAATTTTGAGCTTTTAAAGCCGTACGAAGAAGTAGTTGATTACTTTTTGTTTGATACCAAGGGGAAAGAGCGAGGAGGAAATGGGATAACATTTAATTGGCAAGTTTTAAAAGATTATAATTCAACAAAAGGGTACTTCTTAAGTGGAGGAATAGGCTTAGAAGAAGTCGGAGAATTACAATCTTTTCTTAAAAGAAAAGAATCACAATACTGCTATGCAATTGATGTGAATAGCAAGTTTGAAACCAAGCCAGGAGTAAAATCAGTAGAAAAAATAAAACAGTTTAAGGCTCATTGCCAAAAGCTAACAGCTAAAAGCTAATTATATGAAATTTCAACCAGACAATAATGGGTATTACGGACAATTTGGAGGAGCATTTATTCCTGAATTATTGTATCCTAATGTAAAAGAATTAGAAGATAATTATATAGAAATAATAGAATCCGAATCTTTTCAAAAGGAATACAAAGATTTGTTGAAGCATTATGTAGGGCGTCCAAGTCCATTGTATTTAGCAAAGAGATTGTCAGAGAAATACGGAGCTACTATTTATTTAAAGCGAGAGGATTTAAATCATACGGGAGCGCATAAGGTAAACAATACAATTGGTCAGATTTTGATAGCAAAACATTTAGGAAAAACCAAAATTATTGCTGAAACAGGTGCAGGACAGCATGGTGTGGCCACAGCAACGGTTTGTGCTTTAATGGATTTAGAGTGTGTTGTTTTTATGGGAGAAACCGATATTAAACGTCAAGCACCAAATGTAGCTCGTATGAAAATGTTAGGAGCAAAAGTAGTGCCTGCTACTAGTGGCAGTAAAACACTAAAGGATGCTACGAATGAAGCAATTCGTTATTGGATTCAGCATCCAGATACCTATTACTTAATTGGTTCTGTGGTAGGGCCACATCCATATCCAGATATGGTAGCACGTTTACAAGCGGTTATTTCAGAAGAAATGAAAGTGCAGTTGAAAGAACAAACAGGTAAAGAAAATCCTGATACCATTATAGCCTGTGTAGGAGGAGGAAGTAATGCGGCAGGTGCCTTTTATCATTATTTAGATGAAGAGGAGGTTGAATTGATTGCGGTTGAAGCAGCGGGATTAGGAGTTGATTCAGGTGAAAGCGCGGCAACTTCTCAATTAGGAGAAGTAGGGGTAATCCATGGAAGTAAAACAATATTAATGCAAGATGAATATGGGCAAATCGTAGAACCTTATTCAATTTCCGCAGGATTGGATTATCCAGGAGTGGGGCCTTTGCATGCCTATTTGCATGAAACGAAACGAGCAAAATTTATGAATGCTACTGATAAAGAAGCTTTAGAAGCAGCGTATGAATTGACAAAAATAGAAGGAATTATTCCTGCGTTAGAAAGTGCACATGCCTTGGCAGTATTACCAAAAATGAATTTACAAAAAGATCAAGTAGTTGTAGTGAATTTATCAGGTAGAGGAGATAAAGATTTAGAAACGTATATAAAATATTTAGACTAACCTGTCATTTCGAACGAAGTGAAAAACCTCACATAATTTTAGATTTAAACAACACAGAAAATAATGAATTCAATTCAACATATATTCAATCAAAAGGAAAATAATTTACTATCAATATTCTTTACAGCAGGTTTTCCAAAATTAGAAGATACTACAAAAATCATTGCCGAATTAAGTAATAATGGAGTAGATTTTATTGAAGTAGGTTTACCGTATTCTGATCCGCTAGCTGATGGACCAACCATTCAACATAGTAGTGATGTAGCACTGAGAAATGGTATGAATCTCGATGTGGTTTTTGAACAATTATCTTCTATAAAAAACACCAACAAAACTCCTTTGGTATTAATGGGATATGTAAATCAGATTATAAAATACGGAGAAGATAAGTTTTGCCAAAAAGTAAAAGATTGTGGAATTGATACAGTAATTATTCCAGATTTACCAATGGTGGAGTATGAAAATCATTACCAACAGTTATTTGATAACTATGGACTCACAAATGTGTTTCTAATTACACCACATACTTCTGAAGAACGTATTCGTAAAATTGATAACTTAACCAAAGCATTTATTTATGTAGTTGCTTCAGCTTCTATCACAGGTGCGAAAGGAGAAGTTTCCGAAGAACAAATAGCTTATTTTAAAAGAATTCAAGCAATGAATTTGCAGAGTAAATTGATTGTTGGTTTTGGTATTTCAGATAATAAAACTTTTACAACAGCTTGTAATTATATGAATGGAGCTATAATTGGATCCGCATTCATTAAAGAGTTAGATAGAAAAGGAATTAATGGAGTTGTAAATTTTATATCAACTATTAAAACTTGTTAAGAAATTGCTAATTTTTATGTAGTTATAGTCCTAAACAAGTAATTTGGTCTTTTTAAAACAAACAACATGACAAAAAAAGTATTTTTAGGACTTGCACTTTTAGCAAGTAATTTCTTGTCAGCTCAAACTACATTAATACGTAAGCCAGCGATTAGCCCAGATGCTTCTCAAATGGCGTTTAGTTATTATGGTGATATTTGGCTGTACAATTTTACTAACAAACAAACAAAGAGATTAACAATTCATAAGGGGTATGAAAGCGATCCTGTATGGAATGAAAAAGGAACCGAAATTGCGTTTTCTTCTAATAGAAAAGGAAATGATAATGTGTTTATAACTTCTGTAAATGGAGGCGTTCCAAAGCAATTAACATATTATCCAACAGCCAACACACCAACGGATTGGACAAAAGAAGGAGATGTTGTTTTTACTACAGGGCGTGTGTTAAGAGGTCCGGAGTGGGATAAACAAATGTATGTGGTAAATGAAAAAGGAGAAACGCCTCGTCGTTTGTTAACAGCCTATGGAGAAATGGCGACAGTATCTCCTAACGGGAAATTAATCGCTTTTACTAAAGGAGCATGTCGTATTTCTCGTGAAGATTATACAGGTTCAGCTCAACGTGATATTTGGATTTACAACACGGAGACAAACCAATACGATCAAATAACTACAAGTAATAAAAATGATCATTCACCTGCTTGGGATGCTGCTGGGAATCTATATTATATAGGAGCTGAGAGTGGGCGTTATAATATTTACAAACAAGCAATTTCTGCAAACGGAACAGCAAACGGAACAGCAACTCAATTAACAAAACAAACTAAAGACGGTGTTCGTACTTTCTCAGTAAGTAATAACGGAACTATTGTATACTTAAGTGGAGTTGATGCTTACAAATTAGAGAATGGAAAAGCTGAAAAAATTGATTTAAAAATTATTTCAGATAATCGTTTTGCTGAAGAAGAAACAAAAACAGTTTCTAATGAAATAAGTAATTATGCTATTTCTCCTGATGGGAAAAGTATCGCTTTAGAGATTAATGGAGAAATTTTCGTAAAAGAAAACAACAAAGAAAAAAAATACTCTAACAATGTAAGTAAGCATCCGTATAGAGATATCAATCCACAGTGGTTAAATAACAAAACAGTAGTATTTTCTTCGGATAGAGACGGACATTTTGAGTTGTTTAGCGCTGTATCAACAGATACTTTAGTCGGATTACACCGTAGTTTAAAAACTAAAGTAGCAAAACTAACGAACAGTAAAGAAGATGTTGAATATTCATTAGTTTCTCCTGATGGAAAGAAGATTGCTTACCAAGTAGGAAGGGGTGTTTTAATGATTGGAGATATTAAAAAAGGAAAAATTACGAATGCAAAAGAGTACTCTAATTCTTGGGCAGAAACTGAAGGAGTTTCGTGGAGTCCAGATAGTAAATACATAGCATATTCTCAAGAAGATTTGAATTTTGATAGTGAAATTTTTATTCAGTCAGTAGCAAATCCAGCAATAAAAATGAATGTATCAATGCATCCAAGAAGTGATCGTAATCCTATTTGGAGTGCAGATGGTAAAAAATTAGCGTTCTTATCAAACAGAAGCGGAATCAACTATGATGTATGGATGGTTTGGTTGGAAAAATCTGACTGGGAAAAAACAAAGTTAGATCGTGAAGAAGGAGCATATTATCCTGAGAAAAAAGAAGAAGAGTCAAAAGATAAAAAGGATAAAAAAGCCAAGAAAAAAGTAGAAGTAAAAATAGATGAAGATAAAATTTATGATCGTTTAGTTCAAGTTACTTCTTTACAAGATAATGAGTATAGCCCGGTGTTTAGTGCAGATAGTGAGTTTATTTATTTCTCAGCTACTGATCCTGCAACACAAAAGAGAAGCACATATAAGGTAAAATGGGATGGAAGCAAGCCTCAACTAGTAAAAGGAGTAGCTGATGCAGGTAATTTCTCAGATAATAAAGGGAAAGTTTACTTTACTTCAAGAGGAAAATTAGCTCAGTTAGATACTAAATCAGATAAAATCACCAATCTTCCTCATAGCGCAACTTATACAGTAGATATTGAAAAGTTAAATCAACAAGTTTTTGAAGAAGGAATACGTGCTTTAACAGCTGGTTTTTACGATCCTGAATTCCATGGATACAATTGGAATGCTTTAGTGAAAAAGTACAAGCCTTGGGTGTTATCAGCAACTACCCATGAAGATTATACCTATATGTTTAACTTACTTTTAGGGCAGTTAAACGCAAGTCACATGGGGTATAGAGGAAGTGCTCCAAGAAACGAAAGTGATAGAGTAGGAGTATTAGGACTAGAGGTAGAAAACACCCAAAAAGGAGTAAAAATTTTATACGTATTACCAAATTCAGTAGCTGATAAATCTAATAGTAAATTGAAAGTCGGTGATGTTATTACTGCTGTTAATGGTAAAGAGATTGAAAAGAATACTAATTTTTACAGCTTATTAAAAAACACGCAATCAAAAGAGATATTATTAAGTTTAGATGGAGGGAAAGAAGTTGTATTGCGTCCAGAAAGATCTCTTAGAAATTTACAATATGAAGAATGGGTAAATTCAAGAAAGAAGTTAGTAGATGAATACTCTAACGGTCAATTAGGATATATTCATATTCAAGGAATGAACATGCCAAGTTTTGAGCGTTTTGAACGTGAATTAAAAGCTAGTGGTTATGGTAAAAAAGGAATTGTAATCGATGTGCGTTACAATGGTGGTGGGTGGACTACTGATAGATTGATGGCGGTGTTAAATGTAGATCAGCATGCATATACAATTCCAAGAGGAGCGGTAAATAGCTTAAAGAATCATAAGAAATTTGCTGATCACTATCCGTTTAATGAACGTGCTATTTTATCGGTTAACACTAAGCCAGTGGTAGCATTATGTAACGAAAACAGTTATTCTAATGCTGAAATTTTCTCACATGCATTCAAAAGCTTAGGATTAGGAAAATTAGTTGGTCAGCCAACATTTGGCGCTGTTGTATCTACAGGAAGTAAGCGACTAGCTAACGGAATGGTTCGTATGCCTTTTAGAGCGTGGTTTGTAAAGAAAACAGGAGAGAATATGGAAAATGAAGCACCAGCAACTCCTGATTATTTAGTAAAAAATGCACCAGGATGGAAAGATAGAGGCGAAGATGCTCAATTAAAGAAAGCAGTTGAGGTATTATTACAGGATATTAAGTAAGGATACTAAAATATAAAAGTAATGAAGCGTAGAGTAAGAGAACTCTGCGCTTTTTTTATTCCTATTTTTGCAAAATGATGCAGATTACAGAACAAGAGTTGTTAGAGAAATTAAAAGTAAACTTTGGATATGATAGTTTCCGTCTAGAACAGAAAGCTATCATTGAAAATATAATAGCAAAAAAGGATACCTTGGTTATTATGCCAACAGGTGGAGGAAAATCTATTTGTTATCAATTACCAGCACTGTTTTTTGAAGGAATTACCTTAGTGATTTCTCCATTAATAGCCTTGATGAAAGATCAAGTGGATAGTTTGAAAGCTAACGGAATTCCAGCTACCTTTTATAATAGTAGTCAATCAACCGAAGAACAAGAAGCGGTTTTTGAGGCTGTCATCAATAAAAGAATCAAACTGTTGTATGTGGCTCCTGAGAGTTTGTCTTTGCTTCAAAATATATTGAATCAAACATATATTAGTTGTATTGCGATTGATGAAGCTCACTGTATTTCTGCGTGGGGTCACGATTTTCGTCCTTCTTATAAACAGTTAGCATTTTTAAAAAAATCATTACCTGAAGTTCCTATTGTTGCATTAACAGCTACAGCAGATAAAGCAACGCAACAAGATATTTTAGAGCAATTAGCGGTACCTAATGCGACGCAGTTTATTAGTTCTTTTAACAGAGAGAATATAGCGTTAGAAGTTCGTCCTGCAAATGATAGAGTACAACAAATCATTAAGTTTATTAATGAGAAACCTAATGAAGCAGGAATTATTTATTGTTTAAGTAGAAAAGCTACCGAGCAATTAGCTAATAAGTTACAGCAAAACAATATTGAAGCTCGAGCATATCATGCAGGGTTATCTTTTGAGGAAAGATCCAAAACACAAGAGGCTTTTATTAAAGATGATTGTGAAGTCATTTGTGCTACTATTGCTTTTGGAATGGGAATTGACAAGTCGAATGTTCGTTGGGTAATTCATTATAATATGCCTAAAAATATTGAAGGCTATTATCAAGAGATAGGACGTTCTGGTCGTGATGGATTACCTGCAAAAGCCTTACTGTTTCATAGTTATGCAGATGTTATTCAGTTGCGTCAGTTTATTGAAAATACAGGGAATAAGGAGGTGCAAGAGGCAAAACTAGAGCGTATGAAGCAATTTGCTGAAGCTACGGTTTGCCGAAGAAAAATATTATTGAGTTATTTTGGAGAATTAATTGAAGAAAACTGCGGAAATTGTGATGTGTGTAAGAATCCACCGCAATTTTTTGATGGAACTGTTATCGCGCAAAAAGGACTATCAGCTATTTACCGACTAGAAGGAAAAGAAGCAATGGGAACGGTGATTGATGTGTTGAGAGGAGCTAAAAATACAGCAGTCTTAGATAAAAATTATGATAAGCTGAAAACCTATGGGGTAGGTAATGACGTTTCTTGGAGAGATTGGCAACATTATTTAATTCAGTTAACGAATCAAGGGTATTGTCAAATAGCTTTTCATTTAAACAACAGTTTACAACTTACTGATTTTTCAACTAAAGTACTTTTTGATGGGGAAAAAGTACAGTTAACCACTCCTGTAGAGTTTCAAAAGGAGGTAAAAGAATCAGTAAAAGAGAAAAGAAAGAAAGCTATTAAAGATACCTTGTTTGAGCGTTTACGAAAACTTCGTTATCGAATTGCTCAAGAAGAAGATATAGCTGCCTATTTGGTGTTTAATGATGCTACACTTAAAGAAATAGAAAGAGAAAGGCCACAATCTGACGAAGAGTTTTTGGCAATAAGTGGAGTAGGACAACGAAAATTAGAGGTGTATGGAGCTGAGTTTATGGAAGAGATTAAAACTTTTTTAAACGAAAAAAAGAAAACTAAAAAGGATACTACTTTAGAAACCTTTAAGTTGTATAAAGAAGGATTAACCGTTGATGAAATCGCAGAAAGTCGCGGATTAAAACCTGCCACCATTTTTTCTCATTTATCCAAACTATATTTAGAGGGAAAAGATGTGAGTTTAGATGAATTCATTGAGGCTGATGTTTTAGCGCTAGTGGCTAATGCTAAAAAAGTACTAAAAAACGAAACGGCCTTAAAACCTTATTTTGAATTTTTAGGAGAAAAAGTTCCGTATGAAAAAATACGAGTAGGTTTAACTATTTTACAAAGGAAAAGATAGTGCATTATGAAAGAGAACCATTTTTCTATTGATGCTAATGCGGACGCTATTTCAAACTTACAAGAGAAGATTGAAGCGTTAAAAGTTAAGATTGAAGCAATTGAGACTAAGTTATTTCCTTTTGAGCAATCGTTACGAAGTGAAATTGCCGATTTGTTAATAGAAGAAAGAGAATTAACGGTTTTATATAAGGAGCAAAAGAAAGCTAAAAAAGAGAAAAGGTTAGCACAAAAGCGAAAAGGTAAAAATTACAAAGAACCTACAGGTATTGTACCCATTTCAAAAAAAGAAGTAGCAGAAAAAATAAATCAAAAAGAGAAGAAGAGATTATATAAAGAAGCAATGTTGTATGTGCATCCTGATAAATTTTCGATGCAAGAAAATGAGCAACAAAAAGCATTAGAAACAACAATAAAATTGATTGAAATATATCAAAACGGAAGCTTGGAAGAGTTAGAGGCTTTTCATGCACATATCTTTGGAGGTAATACCACAATGAATTTTAACAAAGACATTTCATTAGTTAAGAAAACAACGAGTAATGCTACATATTTAAAAAATGAGATTGAGCGTTTAGAACAACAACTAATAGATTTGTTAGACAGTTATACCTACAAAGTTTTAACAACCTATAAAAGCCCGATGTCGTTTGTTGATGAATTGAAAGCCTATTATGATGATCGGATTTTTAAACTCCGAAAACGAACTAGAACAAAGAAATAAACCTCTTAGAAATTTCTAAGAGGTTTATTATACTTATCTGCAAACATTGTTTGCTTACATGTTTCGTCTGTATTGACCACCAACTTCAAACAATGAAGCAGTAATTTGACCCAACGAACAAACTTTGGTAGCGTCCATTAACTTTTCAAAAAGATTTTGATTGTTAATGGCAGCCGATTGCATTTCAGATAAAAGTTGCTCTATTTTATCTTCATGAGCTTTATTTAAGTTCTCTTTCGTTTTTATTTGGAACTGTTTTTCTTCCTCAGTAGCTCGAATCACTTCTTGCGGAGTAACTGTTGGAGAACCTTTAGAACTTAAGAAGGTGTTTACGCCAATAATTGGGAATTCACCTGTGTGTTTTAAGGTTTCATAGTATAAACTCTCTTCTTGAATTTTAGAACGTTGATACATGGTTTCCATCGCTCCTAAAACACCACCACGTTCTGTAATTCTATCGAACTCAGTTAATACAGCTTCCTCTACTAAATCGGTCAATTCTTCGATGATAAAAGAACCTTGAATTGGATTTTCGTTTTTAGCTAATCCTAATTCTTTATTGATGATTAACTGAATTGCCATCGCACGACGTACAGATTCTTCCGTAGGTGTAGTAATTGCTTCATCATAGGCATTCGTATGTAACGAGTTACAGTTGTCATAAATAGCATATAACGCCTGCAGCGTTGTACGAATATCATTAAAGTCAATTTCTTGTGCGTGTAATGAACGTCCAGAAGTTTGAATATGATATTTTAACATTTGAGCTCTTGGATTCGCTCCGTACTTATATTTTAAAGCTTTTGCCCAAATTTTACGAGCTACACGACCAATCACGGCATATTCAGGGTCAATACCATTTGAGAAGAAGAACGATAAGTTTGGTCCAAACTTATTGATATCCATTCCTCTTGATAAATAGTATTCTACGTAGGTAAATCCATTTGCTAAGGTTAAGGCTAACTGTGTAATAGGGTTTGCGCCAGCTTCTGCAATATGATATCCAGAAATAGATACCGAATAGAAATTACGAACATTTTTCTCAATAAAATATTCTTGAACATCTCCCATTAAACGCAAAGCAAATTCCGTAGAGAAAATACAAGTGTTCTGTGCTTGATCCTCTTTTAATATATCTGCTTGAACTGTACCACGTACTTGAGCTAAGGTATTTGCTTTAATTTCAGCGTATACATCTGCAGGTAAGATTTGATCACCTGTAACACCTAATAATAACAAACCTAATCCGTCATTACCTTCAGGTAAATCTCCATTGTATTTTGGTCTGTCGATTCCTTTATCGTCGTATAACTCTTTAAGTTTTGCTTCAACCTTTTTTTCTAACTTGTGTTCTTTGATGTACTTTTCACAATTTTGATCAATTGCAGCATTCATAAAGAATCCTAATAACATCGGAGCAGGACCGTTGATGGTCATAGAAACCGATGTCATTGCATGACTTAAGTCGAAACCGGAATATAATTTTTTAGCATCGTCTAAACAACAAATAGATACTCCTGCGTTACCAATTTTACCGTAAATATCAGGTCTGTGTCCTGGATCATTACCATATAAAGTAACCGAGTCAAATGCAGTAGATAAACGCTTTGCAGGCATACCTAAACTTACATAGTGGAAACGACGGTTGGTACGTTCAGGCCCACCTTCACCAGCAAACATACGTGTTGGATCTTCTCCCGTACGTTTAAAAGGATATAATCCTGAAGCATATGGAAATTCTCCTGGAACATTCTCTTGTAAATTCCAACGTAATAAATCACCCCAAGCTTGGTATTTTGGTAAGGCTACTTTCGGAATTTGTGTATGCGAAAGCGACTCTGTATGAGTTTCTATTTTAATTTCCTTATCACGTACTTTGAACGAGTATATAGGATCTTTGTATTTTTTTACTTTCTCTTGCCAGTTTAAAATAACTTCCCAGTTATAAGGGTCAAGATTAAGTTTGATTTTATCAAATTGAGCAAATAATAATTTTACGAAAGGTTGTTCGTCTTTTTGAACTTGTTTCAGGATTTCATCTTGATCAATCCCACTTTTTGTAAGGAAAGATTCCGTTACTTCGTTTGGAATGACAGATAAGATTGTTTGATAGATTCCGTAAAGTTTCTGAGCTACTTTTTCTTGCTCATCAACTTTTTTGTCGTAAGCGCGGTTGTTTTCTGAAATTTCAGATAAATAACGTGTTCTACTAGGTGGAATTACAAATATCTTTTCAGACATCTCTTTTGTAATTTCAAAAGTAGATTGTAAATCAGCTCCAGTTTTTTCAACCAACTTATCCATAATCGCTTTGTACAACGAATTCATTCCTGGATCGTTGAATTGAGATGCAATCGTTCCAAAAACAGGCATGTCATCCATGTGAACATCCCATAAGTTGTTGTTACGCATGTATTGCTTTTTTACATCGCGTAAGGCATCTAAAGCTCCTCTTTTATCAAATTTGTTGATGGCTACTAAATCAGCAAAATCAAGCATGTCGATTTTTTCTAACTGAGTAGCTGCACCAAATTCAGGAGTCATTACATACAACGAAGTATCAGAATGTTCAATAATCTCCGTATCTGATTGCCCGATTCCCGAAGTTTCTAAAATAATTAGGTCAAACTCCGCTGCTTTTAAAACTTCTACCGCTTCATTTACATACTTAGATAAAGCTAAGTTTGACTGACGTGTAGCTAATGAACGCATATACACACGTTCGTTATTGATAGCATTCATACGAATACGGTCACCTAATAAGGCTCCACCCGTTTTTCTTTTTGATGGATCCACAGAAATTAATCCGATAGTTTTCCCAGGAAAATCAATTAAGAAGCGACGAACTAATTCGTCCACTAAACTCGATTTACCAGCACCACCCGTACCAGTGATTCCTAAAACTGGGGTTTTAGAATTTTTATTTTTTTTGTGAATGGTCTCTAAAGCTTCTTTAGCAACTTCTGGAAAGTTCTCAGCAGAAGAAATTACGCGAGCAATACTTCCTATTTCTTTTTCTGCTAACTTATCTACTTCACCGTTTAATTTGTCTCCTATGGCAAAGTCTGATTGTTGAACTAAATCGTTAATCATTCCTTGTAATCCCAATTCACGACCATCATCAGGAGAGTAAATACGAGTAATTCCATAGTCCATCAATTCTTTGATTTCCTCAGGTAGAATTACTCCACCACCACCACCAAATATTTTAATATGTCCAGCTCCTTTTTCTTGCAATAAATCGTACATGTACTTAAAGTACTCGTTATGTCCACCTTGGTACGAAGTCATAGCAATTGCATTTGCGTCTTCTTGAATAGCACAGTTTACTACTTCTTCAACGCTTCTATCATGTCCTAAGTGAATTACTTCAACCCCAGTAGATTGAATAATTCGGCGCATAATATTAATGGCAGCGTCGTGTCCATCAAATAAAGAAGCCGCAGTTACAATTCGTACTTTGTGTTTAGGTTTATAGGGAGTTATTTGTTCCATTCGTAAATTGTCTTAATTTTCGGGTACGCAATTTACGGAAATCTTAAAAAATAGACGGATGTTTTAACAATTATAAATAAGAAAGGAAAGCCCACTTTTTTCGAGTAGAGATATAATCTAAATTATCTTCATTTTGATAGGCTTCTCGTTCAAAACTTAAATTGCTGTATGCTTTTGAAGTATTACGATAAATTAGCAGTTTGATAAACCATTCTAGAAAATAAAATAGGTAGAAGAAAACAATTAATAATTCTAACTGTTGCTTTAAATGAATTTTTTCATGGTTTATTAAAACAGGATTTCCTTTTAAATCTTCTCTTTTTAAAAAGATAAAAGGGTATAATGTCATTCCAGCAAAACCTTTTGGAATTATATGTTTTGAAATAAATATCATAAACCTGTTTATGCAATAAACTTACCAAAGGTACAATTTATTGTTAGGAATGTAAGAAGAAATAAAATAAGGATAAAATTTATACTTTTTAAAAGTACGGTTTTTAACAGTATAGACTTATATTTGTGCAAACTTCAAAGAAGATGGATTTTTTAACTTTAAAATATAAAAAGAGGATTGAAGCTCAGTACCACAGAGCAGATATCCGTTATCCATAGTTTTTTCATTTTTTACGCTTATCAACAACTTATAATTAACAAGTTTTCAGTTTTTTATTGAAAACTAAAAAACGTATAAAATGACTTTTAAAGAACAAATAAAACAAGGGATTCCAACAACATTACCTCCAAAGCAAGAGTATGATACTACCATAAATCACGCGCCAAAACGTAAAGAAATTTTAACTGACGAAGAGAAGAAATTGGCTTTACGTAATGCATTGCGTTATTTCGATAAAGAACATCACTCAGCATTATTACCTGAGTTTGCTGAGGAATTAGAAAAGTACGGACGAATTTATATGTATCGTTTCCGTCCTGATTATAAAATGTACGCTCGTCCTATTGATGAATATCCAGGGAAATCTGAGCAGGCAAAAGCTATTATGGTAATGATTCAAAATAATTTGGATTATGCAGTAGCGCAACACCCACATGAATTAATTACCTACGGAGGTAACGGTGCGGTGTTTTCTAATTGGGCACAATACTTATTAACGATGAAGTACTTATCAGAAATGACGGATAAACAAACCTTGGTTATGTATTCAGGACACCCAATGGGATTATTTCCATCACATAAAGATGCACCAAGAGTTGTGGTAACTAATGGTATGATGATTCCGAATTATTCAAAACCGGATGATTGGGAAAAATTCAATGCCTTAGGAGTTACTCAATATGGTCAAATGACAGCGGGAAGTTATATGTACATCGGTCCACAAGGAATTGTACATGGAACAACGATTACTGTGTTAAACGGGTTTAGAAAGATAGGGAAATCACCAAAAGGAAACTTATTTGTTACTGCTGGTTTAGGAGGGATGAGTGGAGCACAACCAAAGGCAGGTAACATTGCAGGCTGTATTACAGTTTGTGCTGAGGTGAACCCAAAAATTACGCAGGTTCGTTTAGATCAAGGTTGGATTGATGAAAAAATCACTGATTTAGATGAATTAGTAGCACGTGTTCGTAAAGCAAAAGAAAACGAAGAAGTAGTTTCTTTAGCATATTTAGGAAATGTAGTTGATGTTTGGGAGAAGTTTGCTGAAGAAGATGTGTATATTGACTTAGGTTCTGATCAAACATCATTACATAATCCATGGGCAGGAGGATATTATCCAGTAGATATGTCGTTTGAAGAATCAAATGAAATGATGGCTAATAATCCGGAGTTGTTTAAAGAAAAGGTGCAAGAAACGTTGCGTCGTCACGCAAAAGCGATTAATAAGCATACAGAAAAAGGAACTTATTTCTTCGATTATGGAAATGCCTTTTTGTTAGAAGCGAGTAGAGCAGGTGCGGATGTAATGAATCCAAATCCAACTTTAGGAAGAGAGTTTAAGTATCCTAGTTATGTACAGGATATTATGGGGCCTATGTGTTTTGATTATGGTTTTGGTCCTTTCCGTTGGGTATGTACTTCAGGAAATCCAGAAGATTTAGCTAAAACGGATGCGGTTGCTTGTAAGGTGTTGGAGAAAATCATGAAAAAATCTCCTGAAGAAATCCAACAGCAAATGGCCGATAATATTCAGTGGATTAAAGGAGCACAAGAAAATAAGTTAGTTGTAGGTTCACAAGCACGTATTTTATATGCGGATGCTGAAGGACGTATGAAAATAGCTGAAGCGTTTAATAAGGCAATTAAGAAAGGAAAGATAGGTCCAGTAGTCTTAGGTCGTGATCACCACGATGTTTCTGGAACTGATTCACCTTACCGTGAAACTTCTAATATTTATGATGGTTCGCGCTTTACCGCAGATATGGCAATTCATAATGTAATTGGAGATAGTTTTAGAGGAGCTACTTGGGTTTCTATCCACAATGGAGGTGGAGTAGGCTGGGGAGAAGTAATCAATGGTGGATTTGGCATGCTTCTTGATGGTTCTAAAGATGCATCAAGACGCTTAAAATCAATGCTTTTCTGGGATGTAAATAACGGAATTGCAAGACGTAGTTGGGCAAGAAATGAAGAAGCTGTTTTTGCTATTAAACGAGCAATGGAGGTTGAAAAGAAACTAAAAGTTACGCTTCCTAACATAGTGGATGATGCATTGTTAGAGAATATGTAAATCCGAAGAAAATGAAAAAAATAAAATTACTAGTATTACCAATTATCGCATTATTGGTAACTTCATGTAGCTCAGTAAGAGTAACAACTGATTATGATACACAAACTGATTTTAATCAGTACAAAACATTTGCGTTTTATAAAACAGGAATAGACAAAGCTCCAATTTCTGATTTAGATAAAAAACGTATTATGCGTTCTATTGAAGCAGAGTTGATGGCAAAAGGAATGACCAAATCTGCGTCACCTGATGTATTGGTAAGTTTATTTACAAAATCTCGTGAGCGTATCAATGTAAACGATAATTATTATGGAGGATTTTACTATCCTTGGTATTATGGACCAAGTCCTGTAACTGTTTCTCAATACACAGAAGGAACGTTGTTTATTGATTTGTTAGATGCTGATAAAAAAGAGTTAGTATGGCAAGGAATAGGAACGGGAGCTTTAAGTACAAGTAGTGTTGAACGCAAGGAAGCTCGTATTAAAGAGTTTGTAGCAGAGATAATGGCGGAATATCCTCCAAATGCTAAGAAGTAAAATTTTATTTTAGGGTATATATAAATACGTTAAGCAGGAATATAAAACCTGTTTAACGTATTTTTTTATGATATTTGTAGTATGAGAAAAGAGATATTAAAACCTACTCCTGACGAGTATTATACAAACGAACAAGGGTATAGAGTTTTTAAAGAAGCGTACCATTTACGACGCGGGTATTGTTGTAAGAGCGGTTGTAAACACTGTCCGTATGGATATGATAAAAATACCGATAGCTTCAAATAAATGTGACAATAATTAGTTTATTGTTTCTAATAGATAAAATCAAACAAGTAAACATGAAAAAAATTACAGTATTCTTTATTGCACTAACTTTTATGGGATGTGCAGAGTTACAAAAAGTAGTAAATCAATTACCACAAGGAGGAGTGTTAACACAAGAGCAGATAGGTAACGGTTTACGTCAAGCTTTAGATAATGGTATTCAACATCAGGTAAGTAAATTAACAGCTACTGATGGTTTTTATAAGAATGACTTGGTAAAAATCTTGCTGCCAGAAGAATTACAAGCGGTTGATAAAGGATTACGTAGTATTGGCTTAGGTAATTTAGCTGATGAAGGTTTAAAAGCAATTAACAGAACTGCTGAAGATGCTGTAAAAACAGCGACTCCAATTTTTGTAAATGCTGTTAAAGAAATTACATTTAACGATGCAAAGAATATTTTATTAGGGGCTGATAATGCTGCAACTTCTTATTTAGAAGGAAAAACAACTTCTGCATTATATGCTGAGTTTAATCCTGTAATTAAAAACTCGTTTGCTAAAGTAGGAGCGGATAAAATTTGGTCAAATTTAATTTTAAAATACAATAGTATTCCATTTGTTAAAAAAGTAAATCCAGATTTAACAGACTACGTAACAACTGAAGCATTGGATGGGGTTTTTACAATGATTGCAGTTGAAGAAAAAGGCATACGTAATAAAATAGGATTACGTGATACAGCATTATTACGACAGGTTTTTGCGTTACAAGATAACAGGTAGTGTACATACTGTCAACAACAAAAAAACTCTTGATTTTTCAAGAGTTTTTTTGTTGTTGGTAGGTGACAATTACGGGTGTTTTCCCCATTTTACATTTAATTGTTGTTTTATGTGGTTGTAAATCAAATAAATATGTATATTTATAATCCGTGTTAACCCAATTTAGAAATGTCAAGAATTAATCAATTACGAAGATATAGAAAACATCTTGAAGAAAGATATCGTAGATTGGTTGAGACAGCTAATGATTATAAATATGAAGATGAGTGTAAAAGTGATCGCTCAGCATTCAAAGCAATGAAGATATTGGAAAAGCTAAATAGAATAAAATATTTAGATGAAGATATGTCAAATCCTGTTGTGTAACTCCTCAAAATAATCAAAAGCTTTTAACAGTCTACTACCGTACCAAGAAAAGTACTCACCATCCACTAAAAAAGGAGTGCTATAGTTTGTGTGCTCTTTTATTTCAATTATGTGCTTTTCTTTAAAAGGGAAAGGTTCGGAAGATAGTAAAATCAGTTCTGGGTTTTTCTTATGGATATCTTTTAAGTTAACTTCAGGGTACCTTACTTCATTGGCATAAATATTTTCAAACTTATTTAATTCTAGCAAATGATTTATAAAAGTATTATTTGCAGCAACCATCCAAGGATTTTTCCAAATAAAATAAGCTACTTTCCTACTTTGTTTATTTTGAATAAAACCTTTAAAGTTGATTATTTTTGACTTTAATTCATGAATCATTTTATCAGCTTCTTTTCGCTTGTCAAAAAAGCTTCCGTATAAAGAAATAATATCAATAGTATCGGTAAGTGTAAAGATATCAGAAACGTGAGTATAAGCTATTTGCTGACAAGTTTCAACTATTTCTTTGGTGTTTTCTTCTTTGTTACATAAAATAATATCAGGTTGAAGTTCTTTTATTCTTTTAACCTTTATGTTTTTTGTACCGCCAACAATAGTTTTAGTTTTCGTTAGATGATTAGGATGGATACAAAACTTTGTAATACCAACGATATGTTCCTCCAGTCCTAAATCAACCAAAAGCTCTGTTTGACTTGGGACTAAAGAAATAATTCGAGTATATTTTTTTGGGTTATTCATTACACAAAAGTAATGAAAGGAAAATACTATTTAACTCCCATTAACTCTTGAAAATCTTTTTTGTAGCTTTTGCTAACTCTAAAGGTTTTATTATCGTTGATTTTTACGTCGGTTTCACCGTAGTTTGAAGTGATAATTTCGTCAATAAAATTAGAGTTGATTATGGTAGATCTATGAATTCTAACAAAAAGACTTGAGTTTAATCTTTTGATTATACTAGATAAAGACTCTCTTAATAAGTATTTTTTATTATCGGTAGTAAAAATTTCTACATAATATCCAGACGCTGAAATATACTTAATAGCGTTTCGCTCTAAGAAGATTATTTTGTTTCCTGATTTAATATTGATCTTGGTCCCTTTTACGGGCATTTCCATAGGGGTTCTATCTTTTACAAGTCCTATTATATTGTCGAGATTATTATTAAAGTTAGATAGTTCTACAATTTTCTTGTAATTAATTACTTTTTTAATAGAAGCGTAAAAACGATCTTCTTCTAATGGTTTTAAAAGATAGTCAAAAGCAAAATAATCGAAAGCTTTTACAGCATGTTCGTTTGATGAAGCTGTAAAAATGAATATAGGTTTTAAGGGTAGAGCTATTTTTTCAATAATATCAAAACCAGTCATATTATTGATTTTTGTATCAAGATAAACTACATCAGGCGACAAGGTGTTAATCTTTTCTATAGCACTCATACCATCAGAACACTCGCCTACAATTTCTATAAAACTATATTCGCTTACTAATTTTTTAAATCTCGATCGAGCAGCTTTTTCTTCATCAACGATTAGAATTGATATCTTCATTTATACTTTGTTTTCTTAATAACTATAACAACCAAATAAGAAAGCTCCCTAACTTGAAGTCTATTTAATTGTAGTTAAAATTTTATTAAAACTAGAGATGTATGTTAAAAGTAGATTTAGTAATTATTAAAAATGGTTGAAGGATGCCATAGTTATTAATAATTATGTTGATTTAAGATGCAAAAATAATGAAGAAAATTTAAGAAGTGCAGTGAAATAAAGGGGTTTTTAAAAAAATTAACATTAATTAACAGATGGTAAAGGAGTTGGTTTTTTGACTTACTTCTTGAAAATGTTTTTTCACATCAAATAAATAGTTGTTTACTTCAAACAAGTGCTAACAGAAACTTATAGCCTTTAGTTTTACAAATGTTAATTAATAAAAATTTAATAATTTATGAATCTACATTTAAAAAATGTGATCTGTGTGTTATTCTTTTTTAGCTTTTTGCTAAACATTAATGCACAGGAGAAGAAAATCACCGGTGTAGTATCTGATAGTTCAGGTCCTTTACCAGGTGTAAATGTAATTTTAAAGGGTACAACCATAGGTACAGAGACAGACTTTGATGGTAAGTATTCTATAAACGCTAAACAAGGAGATGTTTTAGTGTTTACTTTTGTTGGAATGCAAGCAACAGAAAAAACTGTTGGATTAGGTTCTGAACTTAATGTTTTAATGCAAGAAGATTCTAATTTATTAGAAGAGATTGTTATTGTTGGATATGGAACTAGTTCTAAAAAAGATTTAACAGGATCTGTAGCAACAATTGGAGTAGAACAATTGCAAGATAAGCCAGTAGCTAACGTAACACAGGCTTTACAAGGTAAAACTTCAGGATTACAAATTGTAAGTACTGGAGGTAGAGCAGGTGATGCTACTCAAATTAGTATTAGAGGTAACGGTTCTTTGAGTGCATCAAACAATGCATTATACATTATTGATGGTGTTCCTCAAGAAGATATGTCTGGAATTTCTCCTGAAGATATTAAAAGTATTAGTATTTTAAAGGATGCTGCTTCTACTGCAATTTATGGTTCAAGAGCATCAAATGGTGTTATTTTAATTCAAACGAATAGAGGAGGGTATCAACAAGATATTTCTGTGTCTTTCAACACTTCTTATGGTTTTCAAAATATTATTAAAAGACCAAATTTATTAGATGCTCAAGGATATAAGCAAGTATTAGATGCAGCAAGAGTAAACTATGAGCAAGATATTGCTTCTGGAGCTTTAGACGCACCAAAAGATCCTACAGTTTTAACTCCATTACCTAATAGTTCTTACAATACAGACTGGTTAAAGTTAGTGTTAAGAGAAAATGCAACTGTTAAAAGACATCAGTTTAGTATATCTGGCGGAGGAGAAAATACTAGAGCGTATTTATCAGCTTCTTTATACGATCAAGAAGGTATCATAAAAGAAGATACGTACAAAATTGGACGTGTAAAATTAAATTTAGAGCAAAAAATGAATGACTACATAAAGTATGGAGTTAATTCTTATTTCTCATATTCAGAGGCTACTCCTTTTGCAGACGATAATAGTACATATCAGCCATATTCAAGAGCATTAGGAGCAAGACCAGATGTTAGTCCTTACGATGCAGACGGTAAGATTGCTGTTCATAACTTTGTTAATCCATTGTTTGCTTTTGAAAGACAAGTAACTGATAAATGGCAAAACTTAGGAGGAACATTGTTTTTAGATGTGACGCCAATAGAAAGTGTTGTATGGCACTCTGCTTTTAGTGGTAATATTAGAAGTAATAGATATAACAGGTATGACGCTCCTAACACAAGAAGAGGATTAAATGGAGATGGAGTACCTACAGGATATGGTTTGTATAGTACAGAAAACAATAGAGATTACTTAATTGAAAATACTGTAACTTATACAGATAAGTTTGCTAATGATAAATTAAAGTTAACTTTATTAGGAGGTCACTCTTTCCAACAATGGGATTATGAAAGTGCTTATGTAGCTGGTGAAAACTTCCCGTCAAGTGATTTAAATTGGTTGATTTCTGCAGGAGAAATTAATCAAGGAGATAGTTTTTATAAGGCTATGGCATTAGAGTCGTATTTTACAAGATTACAATTGTCTTGGGATTCTAAGTATCACTTTATGGTATCAACAAGATACGATGGATCTTCAAAATTTAGAAAAGAAAACAGATGGGGTAGTTTCCCTGCAGCATCTTTAGGTTGGACAATTTCTAACGAAAAGTTCTTCAATGTACCAGCTATTACTGAATTAAAAGCAAGAGCTTCTTTTGGGTATACCGGTAACCAAACAGGTATTTCTTATGCTTCAGGACAAAGTTTAATTGGTTCAGGAGAGAATTATGATCAAGCACCAGGTTTGGCAGCAACTAATATTTTTAACCCTGACTTAAAATGGGAAAAAGGTGAAGCTTTAAACTTAGGTTTAGATCTTACATTATTTAACAGAATTGACATTAATTTAGATTATTATGAAAAAGAAACACAAGATCTTTTAAGTAGAATTAATGTACCACAAGAAAGTGGATTTGTATCGATGTTAGCTAACGTAGGTAATATTTCTAATAAAGGTTTTGAAGCTAATGTTAATGCTAGAATTATAGAAAAAGATGATTTCAAGTGGAACTTTGGAGCTAACTTTTCATATAACGACAATAAGGTATTAAAAGTAGGAGCTGAATCAGGGCAGTATACAACAGGGTTTGCATCTATTGTTAAAGAAGGTAGCCCTTTAGGTTCGTTCTTTATCTTAGAATCAGCAGGGGTAGCTTCAGAAGCTTATACATACAAGAAAGCTGATGGTACAGATGGTCAAACAGTGGCAGCTGGAGATATGATTTATGTAGATCATAATGGCGATGGACAAATTACTGATGCTGATAAAAAAGTATTTGAAGGAGGTATTGCTCCAATCTATGGAGGTTTTAATACTTCTGTTGAATTCAAAGGATTCGATTTAGCAATCAGTGGTCAATACTCTATAGGTAAAAAAGTATATGCACTTTTCAAGGAAGATGGATTAAATGGAGGAGCAGTTGGAGCACCATCTTATTCTGAAAACATGTTAACAGAAATGTTAGATTATTGGACGCCTACAAATACAAATGCTTCTAATCCAAGACCACACTTATCTTCTGAAATTTCTGCATGGAATACTCAAAGATCTACAAGGTACTTAGAAGATGCTGATTATTTAAGAATTTCAGATATTACTTTAGGGTACAACTTCGATTTCTTAAAAGATTCTGATGTTAAGTTTATAAAGAGTTTAAGACTTTATGCTCAGGTAAGAAATCCATTTACATTTACTAAGTATTCAGGAGCAGATCCAGAAGTAAGTTATGTAGACCAAGCAGCTCAGAGCAGTCAAGATAGAACAGATGGAAGTAAAGTTGGAGCAGGTGTTGATTTAGGGGGTATTCCTAACGTAAAATCGTTCTTAGTAGGTTTAAATGTTAAATTTTAAAAAATGAAGATGATTAAAAAAATTTCAAAAATACTTTTCATAGGGTTGTTTGCAATGTTAACTACATCTTGTAGTGATCAGTTAGACATACCTTCTGAGGCATCCCTTGATGCTAATTCTAATTTAGCTACAGAAGATGTAGATAAATTATTGACAGGATTATATAAAAAAATGAGACATCCTAATGTGTATGGTTATTTTGCGATAATGAATACTGAAATTATGGGTGATAACTATAAGCCTGTTAAATTTCAGTGGTTTCAAGTACAGAATTTTTATGAAAATAAAGTTCCTGCAAGTGATATCTTATTAAGTTATTTTTATGCTGATTATTATGCAGGTATTGATAGAGCGAATACTATATTAAAAGTGCCTTCAGCAAGTAATGCTCAAAAAGGAGCAGCACGTTATAATAGAGCTTTAAGTTACTTAAGACTTTATGATATGTTTGAAAGAGTTCCTTTAGTAGATGAAAGTTATGATAGAACACCTATAGCACCATCTTCTGCAGAGGATGTGTTAAACTTTATAGTGGAAGATCTAAAATATGCAAAAGAAAACTGTGTAAGTTTTAATGGACTTAGTTTGTTAGAAAGTCAAAAAACTCCTACAAAAGAAGCGGCAACAGCTCTTTTAGCAAGAGTTTACAGAGTGCAAGGTAATATTACAGCTGCAGGATTAGAAGCGGAAGAGTTAATTACATCAGGTAAGTTCTCTTTAGCAGCAAACCCTTTAGAGAGAGATCCAGAAGTAATCTTTATGTTTAAAGGTAATAAAGCAGAAGGTGTTGGTTCTTGGGGTTGGATTATGAGTCCTATGGCAAAAGATTGGAACTGTTTTGCAGCAGCAGATGATTTAACTACATTAGTAAAAGGAGAAGATACTCGTGAAATCTTATTCGATTTTGAAGGTAAAGATGAAAATGGAGGTTATATTTACTCAAAAAAATATAAAAGAGAAGATGATTCAGATTTATTAGTGTCAAGAATTGCTGAAATGTATTTAATTTCTGCAGAAGCAGGTAATACTGGAAGATTAACAGAATTACAAACAGCAAGAAAGTCTTCGTTAACATTAGCTGAAGAAAGACGTTTGGAAATGTCTTTTGAATGGACAAGATGGCAAGATTTAAAATTAGAAGGAAAGACTTCTTATGTTTTACCTTATCCAACTAGAGCGGTTGATTCTAACCCATTACTTCAATAATAAGTAAAATAGATCTTCCCTTAAACAGAAAAGAAGGCTGAGAATTAATTCTCAGCCTTCTTTATTTTTAAAATATAGTTTTCTTAAATCAAAAAACAGGTCATTCAAATCAAAGTTGTAAGTATGAAGTATTAAGCTTAATATTTTTGCATCAGCTTACATCAAATTTTGTTTTCATTGATGTAATTATTTGAATTAGTTATACAAAGTCAAGGAGTCATTAACCTTGACTTTTTTTGTTTAAAAAAGCATATGGTTGTTTTTTTTTAATACAATTAATGCTTTATTGTTTTATTATTATATTTTTTATGTTAAAAAACAATATGTAATGTAAAATAATAGTTAATTTTTTACTTTTATAAAAAGTAAATTTTTATAATTCAAATAATTTAATTTATGAAATTAAAAAACTACCTAACGCTAATGTTCTTGCTTATAAGTATGTCAATATTAGCACAAGAAAAAACAGTCACAGGAACTGTTACAGACCAGACTGGAGCATTGCCAGGGGTTAGTGTAATTATTAAAGGAACGAATAAAGGCGTTGAAACAGACTTTGATGGTAAATATGCTATCAAAGTAAATCAAGGGGCTGTATTGGTTTTTAGTTTTGTAGGACTTAAAACTATAGAAAAAAGAGTAGGGTCTTCAACAGCTATTAATGTTAAAATGGAAGAGGACAGTAGCTTGCTAGATGAAGTAGTAGTTGTAGCATATGGGACTAGTTCTAAAGAAGCGTTAACGGGTTCTGTGGCTAAGATTGATGCCGAGTCTTTAGAATCAAGACCCACAGCAAACTTATCAGCAGCTATTGAAGGAGCTACACCAGGTGTAGTTGCTACAGCTGCTAGTGGTCAACCAGGATCAGGTCAAAGTATTCGAATTAGAGGGTTTGGGTCTTTTTCAGCTTCTAATGCACCTTTATATGTTGTTGACGGTATACCTATTAATGGAGATTTAAGTAATATTAACACAAATGATATTGAGACTATTTCTATATTAAAGGATGCTTCATCAACAGCTTTATATGGTAATAAAGCGACAAATGGAGTTGTTTTAGTAACTACCAAAAAAGGTAAAAGTCAAGTAGGAGAAATAAACTTAAACATGTCTACAGGAGTTGTTGCAAGGGCTATTCCTGAATATGAAAGAATAAATGCACAGCAGTATTACCCTGTTATGTGGGAAGCTTTGAGAAATACGATGGCTATACCAGGTGTTGATTCTCCTGCTGATCTTTCAGCAGCTAATCAATCTGCTACAAACAATATTTACAGTGTTTTAGGCTACAATCCGTTTAATGTTCCTAATAATAACATAGTAGGTGTTGATGGTATGTTAAACCCTAACGCAAGTTTATTATACAATGATTTTGATTGGGAAGGAGCAATAACTAGAACAGGAATAAGAAGAAATGTAGACTTAAGTTACCAAGGAAGATCAGAGAAAGCTGATTTTTATGCATCATTAGGGTATTTAAAGGAAGAGGGTTATTTAATTAACTCAGATTATCAGAGAATAACATCTAGAATAAATGTAAACTATCAAGCAAAAGATTGGTTAAAATTAGGAGCAAATATTTCAGGAGCTTTATCTGAAGGAAATCAATCTAATATAGGTGGAACTAGTAGTTTTAGAAATCCTTTTAGGTTTACCCGAGGAATGGGACCTATATATCCTGTTTTTGCTCATGACCCTATCACGGGTGAATTTATTTTAGATGAAAATGGGAATAAGGTATATGATTTAGATGATAATAGACCAAGTGGAGCTAGTACAGGAAGACATGTTGTTGTAGAAAGACAGTTAGATATTGATTTTGATGAGATAACAGCTTTGAACTTGAAAACATTTGCAGATTTTCGTTTAGCTGAGGGACTTAATTTTACAACAAACCTTAGTTATGAAGAACAAAATAGATACAATACTTTTTTTTGGAACAAAACAGTTGGTGATGGGGCTCCTGATGGGTTAGGGTTTAAACAATATGTTAGAACTTCAACAATTGGATTTAATCAACTTTTAAATTATTCAAAATCATTTGGAGATCATAATGTAGAAGTATTGGCAGGTCATGAGAGTCAAAGTTTAACAATTGATGATTTTAGTGGAACTAGAAGAAAACAAATTGCAGAAGGAAATTATGAATTGATTAACTATGTGAATACTACAGATTTAGTTTCTCAAAGAGATGAAAATAATGATGAGAGTTATTTTGGAAGAATTAACTATAACTTTAAAAATAAATACTATTTAAGTTCTTCTATAAGAAGAGATGGATCTTCAAGGTTTTCTAAAGACACAAGATGGGGTACATTTTGGTCGTTAGGAGGGTCATGGAGTATTGATAGAGAAAAATTTATGACTAATGTAGATTGGGTAGACTTATTAAAGTTTAGAGCATCGTATGGAGAGCTAGGTAACAATAGAGGTATAGGGTATTATCCACACCTAGCTTTATTTCAGTTAGATAATAACAACCTAAGTGAACCAGGAATTGTTCGGTCAAGTTTAGGAGCACCAGATTTACTTTGGGAAACAAGTGCTAATTTTGATATAGCTTTAGAGTTCGAGTTATTTACTAGAAGACTTAGAGGATCAGTAGAATATTACAATAAAGAATCTCAGAACTTAATTTTTGATGTACCTGTAGCTTTTTCAGATGGAGCTGATAGTAAAAGAGAGAATATAGGAACTTTATTTAACAGAGGAGTAGAGGTAAGTTTATCATATGATATTATTAAAAAAGAAAATTTTAATTGGACGTTAAATATAAATGCCGCAACACTTAAAAATGAGTTTACAGAATTACCTCAAGAAGAAATTATTAATGGAACCAAAAAAATAAAAGTAGGTAAAGGTCTTTTCGATTATTGGATTAGAGATTGGTATGGGGTAGATCCAGAGGATGGGTCTGGATTGTTCGTGGCAGAAGACCCAACAGCAACGGGTGTAAGAACAATAAACGGTGTAGCTGTAACGCCTTTTTCTAATAACGCAAGATTTCATTATGCAGGTTCAGCTATTCCAGATTTAACAGGTTCAATATCAAATAGTATTGAGTATAAAGGGTTTGGTTTAACTACGCTTTTTACATATCAAATAGGAGGAGAATCATTAGATTCTAATTATGCAGGTATAATGGAATCTGGTGGTTATGGAACAGCAAAAAGTGTTGATATTTTAAATAGGTGGCAACAACCAGGTGATGTAACTGATGTGCCAAGAATGGATGCCGCATTATCTAGTCAATGGAGTGGTACATCAGACAGATGGTTAACCGATGCTTCATTTTTAAATTTAAGACAAGTGAACCTTTCTTATAATTTTAAACCTGAAATGATTGAGCGTATTGGTTTAACAGGATTAAGAATGTATATGAGTGCAGAAAATTTATTTTCTATTAATGCACGTAAAGGATTGAATGTTCAACAACAGTTTAATGGTAATACTAGTAATATTTATACACCGTCTAGAATTATTACTCTTGGATTAAACTTAAAACTTTAAAAAATGAAAAAAACGATATATTTATTAATATTAGGAGTCTTTGCATTTACAATACAATCGTGTGAAACAGACTTTTTAGATACAGTTCCAACTGATCAAGTTGCTGCTTCAGAAGCTGTAAAAAATACAACTAATGGTTATGCTGTTTTAAATGGAATTCATAGATCTTTATATCAGAGATGGAATGATACACAAGGTAATGCGGGTATAGGAGGTCATTATATTCATTTAGATTGTATGGGGGAAGACCAAGTGGTACATAGAGAACAATGGTTTAATAGGGTTTATAAGTGGACTGCAGGTAGAAGTGATACTGATTTTTATAGTGAATTTCCTTGGAGGACTTATTATATTATTATAGCAAATGCTAATGTTTTAATTAACGGTATAGATAATGCTGTAGGGTCTAATGAAGATAAAGCTAAAATAAAAGGTCAAGCATTAACTTATAGAGCTTGGGCACATTATCAGCTTGTTCAGGTATATGCAGAAAGATATAAGCAAGGAGGAGGAAACTCTCAATTAGGGGTTCCTTATAAGAAAAGTGCCTTAGAAGAAAAATTACCTAGAAATACTGTAGAAGAGGTTTATACAGAGATTAATAATGATTTAAATGAAGCTATTAGTTTACTAAACGGAACTAACTACGGAGGAGAAAGAAAATCTAATTTAGGTCAAGGAGTTGCACAAGGAATAAAGGCAAGAGTTTTATTAACTCAAGGAAGATGGCCTGAAGCCGCAAATATGGCGTCTTTAGCAAGAGCAGGCTATACCTTAATGAATTTTGATACTTATAAAAATGGATTCACTATTAATGCAGCATCAAATTCAGAATTTATGTGGGCTAGTATAATTGCTGAAGATCAAAACGATAGTTTTGGTTCTTTCGGAGGGTACATGTCTAGAAATTTTAGTTCTTCTGCAATTAGAGGTAATCCGAGATCTATTAACTCATTATTATATGATGAAATTTCAGATACAGATGTAAGAAAAACATTATGGGACCCTACAGGGCAACATAATGATCTACCTTCTGGTTATTCATTATTGTCAAATCATGCAAGATATCCATATACAAGTCAAAAGTTTTTAGCGGTTAGTGCTTCAGACAGTAGAGTGGATGTACCGCATATGAGAGCTGCAGAAATGTATTTAATAGAAGCAGAGGCTTTAGCAAGAGATAATCAAGATGGGGCAGCTGCTCAAGCATTATATGATTTAGTAATAACGAGAGATCCAAGTTACACGCTTTCAACAAATACAGGACAAGCATTAATAGATGAAATCATGATTCATAGAAGAGTAGAATTGTGGGGAGAAGGATTTAGATTTTTAGATTTAAAAAGGCTTAACTTACCTTTAGATAGAACCGGGGCTAACCATAGTGCTGCTTTAGCAGGGAATGTGTTACAAGTTCCAGCAGGTGATATTAGATGGGTTTGGCTAATTCCTATTGAAGAGATTAATGCAAATCCAAATATTGACCAAAACCCAATATAATATATAAGTAATTATTTGATTGAATAACAAAGCCAAGGAGTCATTAACCTTGGCTTTGTTTTTATTTTAGAATATTTTCCATTTGCTGTTGTAGTTCTGTTGCTTTTGTAGCAGCAACTTCAGCAAAATCATTTCCGTTAGAAGCATAAATAATTCCACGAGAAGAATTAATTAATAAGCCTACAGTGTCGTCAGTCATTCCGTATTTACAAACCTCTTCTAAGCTTCCACCTTGGGCACCTACCCCAGGAACTAATAAAAAGCTATCAGGAATAATTTTTCTAATATCCGCTAAATATTCAGCTTTAGTAGCACCAACTACATACATTAAGTTCTGTGAATTTTTCCAAGATTTAGAAGTTTCAATAACCTGTTTGTATAACTCTTTTCCATCAACTGTTTTTGTCTGAAAATCAAAAGCACCTTGGTTAGAAGTTAATGCTAACATAATGGTGTGTTTATCTTCAAAAGCTAAAAAAGGTTCAACAGAATCTTTTCCCATATATGGAGCAACCGTTACTGAGTCAAAAGCTAAGTCTTCAAAAAAAGCTTTGGCATACATAGTTGAAGTATTGCCAATATCACCACGTTTAGCATCAGCAATGGTGAAGATTTCAGGATGTTTTTCGTTGATGTAGTTAATGGTTTTCTCAAGAGATTTCCAGCCTTTAATTCCGTAAGCTTCATAAAAAGCAGTATTAGGTTTGTAAGCTACACAAAGATGGTGAGTAGCATCAATAATAGCTTTATTAAAAGCAAAAATTGGATCCTCTTCTTGAAGTAAATGAGCTGGAATTTTGTCTAAATCAACATCCAGTCCAATACATAAAAACGATTTCTTTTTTTTAATTTCAGATACAAGTTGTTGTGTTGTCATGTGTTGTAGTAAAAGTTAGGCAAAAGTACATAAATTTAGCAGTTTCTGTTATCTTTGTTATATATGTTTCAATATATAGTTAACAAAATTTTTTACGGATTCTTAACACTGTTCGGGGTGGTTACGGTAATTTTTTTACTGTTTAACATCTTACCTGGCGATCCTGCTCGTATGATGTTGGATCAGCGAGAAGATACAGAACAACTACAAAATATTCGAAAAAAATACGGATTCAATAAACCTGTATTTACGCAGTATTTGTATTATTTGAATGATGTATCTCCGTTGTCGTTTCACAGTAAAAATGCTGATAATTATACTTTCTTATCAGAGGGTAAATACAATGCTACATCGTTGTTTTCTGTTGGAAATACAGAGGTGGTTATAAAAACACCCTATTTACGTCAATCATTTCAAAAAAATGGAAAAAATGTTTCCGAAGTGATTAAAGAAACTTTACCGAATACAGCAATTTTAGCGGTGGTAGCCATAACTATCGCACTGTTTTTAGGGATTGTTTTAGGAATCTTTTCCGCCTTATTTAAAGATACTTTTTTTGATAGACTCATAGCAATCATAAGTACTTTAGGAATGAGTGTTCCCTCATTTTTTTCGGCAATTTTATTTGCTTGGTTGTTTGGTTTTGTATTACATAAATACACCCATTTAGAAATGACGGGAAGTTTGTATGAGGTAGATGATTTTGGTGAAGGAATGCATATTCAGTGGAAGAATTTAATATTGCCCGCAATAGTATTAGGTATTCGTCCGTTAGCAGTAGTAATTCAGTTGATGCGAAATTCATTGTTAGAAACCTTAAGTCAAGATTACATACGAACCGCAAAAGCGAAAGGATTAACCATGTATCAAGTAATTAAAAAGCATGCGTTGAAAAATTCGTTAAATCCGGTAATTACAGCGATTTCAGGTTGGTTTGCTTCTATGTTGGCAGGTGCGGTTTTTGTAGAGTATATTTTTAACTGGAACGGATTAGGAAAAGAAATAGTAAACTCGCTAAACACGCTAGACTTACCTGTAATTATGGGAGCTGTTTTAGTAGTAGCTACGTTATTTATTATCATAAATATTTTAGTAGATATTTTATATAGCTGGTTAGATCCAAGAATAAGATTGCAATAAAATGAGAATATTTTATTTATTAATTAGTATAACTTTTTTATCAAGTTGTGCTGTTTTTCAGCCAAAAGATTTTACCACCGAAGCCTTAAAAGAAGAATTATTGACCTTAGAACGAGAGTCAATTTCATTTCAAGAAATTTTAGATCAAAATCAAGGAAAGAAACTCTTTATACAAATCTTTGCTACTTATTGTCCTTACAGTCAACGTAGCTTTAAAGATGTACTTTTATTTCAGAAGCAAAATCCAGAATTTGAGTATGTTTTTTTATCCGTAGACCATTCATACCATGATTGGAAGAGAGGTTTAGAAAATATTCCTGTTAAAGGGCAGCATTACTATATTCAAGAGAAAGGAAAAGGAGAGCTTGGGAAATTTTTAAAATTAAAAACAATTCCAAGATTTTTAGTAATTGATGAAGATAGAAATATTAAGGTATTTAAGTCATCGAAGGTGTCGGATAAATTAATTCGTTAAAGCCTAGAAATAATGTAATTTTGCAAACAGAAAATCAATAACCAGAAAAAAAGAATAAACGTGAGACAAAAAATAGTTGCAGGTAACTGGAAGATGAATAAAAACCTTGATGAAGCTAAAGTGTTAATCAAGGAGCTTAAGAAAGAATTAAAAGATGGTTTGAGAGAAGACAAGAGAGTGGTTATAGCTCCTAGTTTTGTAAACCTGCACTATGCAGCTAAAAAGACAAAAAAATCGTCTATCGAAGTTGCTGCTCAAAATATGCATCAAGCAAAAAGCGGTGCTTTTACAGGTGAGGTATCTGCAGATATGTTAACAAATATTGGTGTAAATATTGTAATTCTTGGACATTCTGAACGCAGAGAATATTTTGGTGAAACCGACGAGTTATTGGCAGAAAAAGTAGATGCAGCTTTAGCAAACGGATTAGAAGTAATTTTTTGTTTCGGTGAATTGTTAGAAGATAGAAAATCAGGAAATCATTTTACAGTGGTTGAAAGCCAAGTAAAAAAGGCTTTGTTTCACTTAAAAGAAGAAGCTTTTAAGAATATTATTTTAGCGTACGAACCTGTTTGGGCTATTGGTACAGGAGAAACTGCTACCCCAGAGCAAGCGCAGGAAATACATGCTTTTGTAAGAGAGCTTTTTGTAAAAGAATACGGAAATAAAACAGCTGATGCTATTTCAATTTTATATGGTGGTAGTGTAAAACCATCAAATGCAGAAGAGATTTTCTCAAAACCAGATGTAGATGGCGGTCTAATTGGTGGAGCTGCTTTGAAAGCTGAAGATTTTGTTTTAATAATTAAATCAATTTAATGGATAATATTTATATAGAATATACTTTTGAAGTAACGCCAAAAGAACCAGCTACCGAAATTTTAATAGCTGAATTAGGAGAACTTGGATTTGAGAGTTTTGTTGAAAACGACAATGGTGTTATAGCGTATATTCAAAAAGAAGAATGGAATTCAGAGGTTTTAGATAACGTATTTGTTTTAAATTCTGAAGAGTTTTCAATTCAATATGATTTCAAAGAAATAGAACAAACCAATTGGAATGAAGAATGGGAAAAGAATTTCAATCCTATTCAGGTAGATGATTTGGTAAGTATTAGAGCGCCATTTCATGAAAACCCGAATTTGCCATACGATATTGTTATTGAGCCAAAAATGAGTTTTGGCACAGGGCATCATGAAACTACACACATGATGGTACAACATTTGATTAATTTAGATGTTGAAGGTAAAAAAGTGTTAGACATGGGCTGTGGAACAGGAATTTTAGCAATTTTTGCTGAAATGAAAGGAGCACAACCTATTGATGCTATTGATATAGATCCTTGGTGCTACGAAAATTCGTTAGAGAATGTAGAAAGAAATAATTGTAAACATATCTCAGTTTATGAAGGAGAAGCATCGTTGTTAGAAGGTAGAAATTACGATGTAATTATTGCAAATATTAATCGTAATATTTTATTAAATGACATGAAAACGTATACTGATTGTTTAAATGAAGAAGGAGTTTTATTATTAAGCGGATTTTATAGTGAAGATATTCCAGTGATTGATAATGAGGTTTCTAAGTGTGGTTTAACATTAAAAAATACCATAAAAAGAAATAATTGGGTAGCTTTGCAGTATCAAAAATAAAACCAATGAGTACGATAGAAAAAATTCAAGAAGAGCTTGATGTCTTATTGCAAGGAACAACAGAGCATGAAATTGTTTTGTACAATGATGATGTAAATACTTTTGATTTTGTAATTGATAGTTTGGTTACCGTATGTGATCATACATTAGAACAAGCAGAGCAGTGTACTATTTTAGTGCATTACAAAGGTAAATGTGCTGTTAAAACAGGTGAATATAAAGATTTAGAACCAAGATGTTCTAAACTATTAGAATTAGGCTTATCAGCAGAGATTGTGTAAGAATGGAGAATGTTTTTAGGTATTACGAATTTTCAGATTTTTTTATAGATAATTCTGGAACATTTCAAGAAAATGATATTTGTTTTTCAGAATTAAATGAGCAGCATTTTTTAATTTTTGAAAAACAAACTAAAGATACTGAGTTAACTTATAATTTATACGTGTCTAAATTCAACTCAAAAAAAGAAATAGGGCAAAAGCCACCAGAAATACTTGAGTTGTTGGTTGATAATTACGATAAATCTATTCCTGAACATAGAATAGTGTTAAGAAAATATTTGTATTAAATGTATAGTATAAAAACTCAAAAAAACTTTTTTTGAGTTTTTTTATGCGCTTTATGTGACGAGATAAGAAAAAGAGTGTCATATATAATGTAAGCACAAGAATAGAAAAAGTAAAAGACTTTAAAAATAGTAGTAGTTAGTTTTTATACTAAGTTTGGTTAGACGAAAAAGGCCTTGAACACTAGTTCTAGGTCTTTTTTAATTAAACGTTATTTTTTCTAAAAAGTTAAGAGAGGTCTACTAAATCAATGAAAAATAACGTATCTTTAGTAAGCTAAAATAGAAGCCTATGTAACATCATTTTCTTTATATCCACGAGCATAACCATAGAGGTTTTATGCTAAAAGCAACTTGGGCTTGTTGTGGTTAATAACCAAGTTAATTTAAAAAGTATTAATTATAATTTATAAAGAAAATGAAACAAGCAATATTAAAAGCAGTTTTTATATTATTCATAGGTGTAAACTTAGCATTAACAATAAACAAAGAGCACTTAACAGAACCAAAAAAGGTAGTGGCAACTTTTAACGGGTACGATGAAAATGGGTATACCTTTTCTTTTTTGAATGAAGATGATTATGAAGAAGCAATTACTTTTGAAAAAGTCTCAGAAAAGATATTAAGTGTTTATAATTTAAATGATAACAAATTTATAGATCAGGAGTTTGAGATCACCTACGATTATCAAATTACAGATAGTGACGATGAAACTGAAGTTCCTGTATTACAAACAATAAAACTAATAGAATAATTTATGGGTATAGTAGATTTATACGAGTCAAGCAAACACAGGAACAATGTAGCGCATTTTAGTGCTATAGTTAATATTGCTATGATTGATGGTGATTTAAATGAAAGTGAGGAAGCTTTAATAAACCGTTTTGCAAGGAAATTAGATATTACAGAAGCAGAATATGAGGATATAGTAGAAAACTCAAAAAAATATCCAGTAGTACCGCAAACAAAAACGGATGATAGACTTGAGCGATTACTAGATTTGTTTAAAATAATTTATTCAGATCACGAAATAGATGAGGCTGAGTTAAAATTAGTGTTAAAGTATGCTATTCAGTTAGGTTTTTCACAAGAAACTGCTGAAGAAATCATTATGAAAACGACTAAGATATTTAGTGGTAAAATAGATCTTGATCAGTATAAATCGATACTAAAAATTTTATAAGAAACTAAAAATCCCATTCTGAAAAGAATGGGATTTGTTTTTAAAGTAATTGTAGATCGTGTAATTTAAAAATAACTAAATCTTCATCATCTACATCATCGAAAATTTCTTTATAAGTTATTTCAAACTTTTTGTTTTTAAAGGCTGATGATTTTAAATCAAAATGCTCAAGATTCTTTTTATTAATTTGTTCAAAATCGATAATATCACCATTTTCCAATTCAAAAACGTAATAGCCATTTGTATATCCTTGATACACGCCGACTAAGGTAACTGTTTGTTGTGAGTTGTAATATGCCATTACTATTAGCGTTTACATCATAAACATTTCGTCGTCTTCTATAAAGGTTTTAAGTTCTAAAGTATATCCGTTTGGGTCTTTTATAAAGAAGGATACATGTTCTCCGTGTTTATCTTTTAAAAATGTTTTTTTTACGCTGTGATCTGATAACCAATAATTAACTCTGTCGTACATTTCTTCCCATACATCACTACTTACAATTACACCAAAATGAAAAGTAGGTAACGCATGGTTTTCAAACTGGTAGTTAGGATAATCAAATTTAAATTGATCAACTAATACAAAAGTTAGTTGATTATTAAAAAGATTAATATCTACCCATTCATTTGTTGCTCTCCCAACACTAAAACCTAATTCGTCAGTGTAAAATTTTATCGTTTCCTCAATACTTAAACAAGGAAGTGACATGTGAAATGTTGGGTTCATAACTGGTTAATTAATCATTGTCGAAATTATCAGATACTTCAATTTCATCAAACTCATCATCTCTATCATCGTCATCATCATCATCCGAATCATAATCTTCCATAGTTTGCTGTAATTGAGAACTAATTTTCACCAAAAATAAGGTGTCATCAGTACGTACTTCTACAGCTTTTACAGTTTCTCCTTTGCTATTTTTAAAGGAAATAATGTCTGAATGATCATATCCATCAGGATACTTTTCTACCAATAAATCCAAGATATCGGTAGTTAACTTTGAATAGTCTACAATAACTCGCTTCATGCTTTACATATTTAAAAGGTACGCAAAAATTAACGGAGCAACAATCGTTGCATCACTTTCTATAATATATTTTGGAGTGTCAATGTCTAGTTTACCCCAAGTAATTTTCTCGTTAGGAACAGCACCAGAGTATGAACCATAACTGGTTGTTGAGTCAGAAATTTGACAGAAATAGCTCCAGAAAGGAGTGTCTTCTCTTTCTAAATCTTGGTATAACATTGGTACTACACAAATAGGGAAATCACCTGCAATTCCACCACCAATTTGGAAGAATCCGATTCCTTTTTCTGAGTTGTCAGTGTACCAATCAGCTAAGAAAGTCATGTATTCAATTCCAGACTTCATAGTTGATGCTTTTAATTCTCCTTTTACCACATACGAAGCAAAAATGTTACCCATTGTACTATCTTCCCATCCTGGAACTACGATTGGTAAGTTTTTCTCTGCAGCAGCGTACATCCAAGAGTCTTTTAAATCGATTTCGTAATACTCTTCTAAAACTCCAGATAATAATAATTTGTACATGTATTCGTGTGGAAAATAACGCTCACCAGCTTCTTCTGCATCTTTCCAAATTTTGAAAATATGCTTTTGTAAGCGACGGAAAGCTTCTTCTTCAGGAATACAAGTGTCGGTAACACGGTTTAATCCTTTTAATAATAAATCCCATTCGTCTTGCGGAGTTAAATCACGATAGTTAGGTACTCTTTTGTAGTGAGAGTGAGCTACTAAATTCATGATATCTTCTTCAAGGTTTGCACCTGTACAAGAAATGATATCAACTTTACCTTGACGAATCATTTCTGCAAAAATCTTTCCTAATTCTGCAGTACTCATAGCTCCTGCTAGAGATACTAACATTTTAGATCCTTGCTCTAATTGTGCTTCGTACCCTTTAGCGGCATCTACTAATGCAGCAGCGTTAAAGTGTAAGAAGTATTTTTCTATAAAATTGGTTATAGGTTTGTCCATTTTATTATTTTTTGTGAGTTTATGAAATTGCTTCTGCTATGTTAGAAGGGATGATTTCATAAACTCTTGTGTTTTTAAATTAGTTTTTCAATAATTACTTGCACCACTTCAAAAAGGATTAAAATAATGATAATCCATTCTAGCATACTGCTATATCTGTGTTGTAGTATATCGTTGAATAAATCTAAATTTTCTTTAATTACGTTTAAACTATTTTCTATTCCTTGATGACGTTTTATAATATCTAATTCGTCTTTTAATTTGTAATCTAAATCAGACAAATCTTTATTATTCCACGCTACATCTGGTGAGTCAAAAACAAACAGGTTCTCGGCAATGTTATTTTTTAAATTTAAGGTTTTACCAATAAATTTTCTCATTTGAACTTTAGAAAGTTTAAAATTTCCTGTTCTTTCTAATTGCTTCGAGTACACTAATGTTTTATCGTGTAAATCAGATGTTTTGTTTACATAGTTCATCAATGCTACCGATTGTGCTAAATTGAGCATGATGGTATGTGCAACATCATCGTTTAATTCTTTAATTTGGATACTTCCAAAATCAACTTCAATCGTATCAGAAAAAGAAATGCTATATTTTTCTGATGGTAATTGACTGAGCGTTGCTGTTTCTTTTCCTGCTAAAAAATTAACAACTTCATTTATTATAACGTCTTCACAATTAATGAAAACAACACTTCCGTAGTCTTTTACATAAATATACGAGTTGTTTTCAGTCTTATATAGCAAAAAGGAATGCTCTCTTTTTACTAAGTTGAACGATTTAAATTGTTTACGGACTGTACTGAGTAAAATCCGCTTTTCTAAATGATACGCAATTGTTTCTAAGCGCATTTTAATAATCGTCGTCGTTACTTTTAAACTTTGATAATTTATTAAATGGTGAGCTATCATCATCGCTATAATCTTCTTCATCTTCCATGTTAGAAGTGAATTTATAACTCAACATTTTATAATATAATTTTGCTGCTAAAAAGTCTGAAGACTTTTCGTTTTCGTTAGGGCATAATTCTACGATATCAAAACCTACTACGTTTCTTTCAGTAAATACTTTCTTTAAGAACTCTAGTGTTTCGTAATAGAATAATCCTCCTGGTTCTGGTGTTCCTGTACTTGGTAATAAAGAAGGATCAATCGCATCTAAATCGAACGTAATAAAAACATTTCCTGTTAATTGATCAATCACATCATCCATCCAATATTCGTTTACAGCCATGTCATGAGCAAAGAATACTTTTTCCATATTCATTGATGACTTTTCTGTAATATCCATACTACGAATTCCTACTTGTACTAAGTTGGTAGTTTGACTTGCTTCATAAACAGCACAAGCGTGGTTACACTTTGTTCCTTCGTATTCTTTACGTAAATCGGCATGTGCATCAATGTGTAGTACAGTTAAGTTGTTAAAACACTCGTTAAACGCACGAATTGTTCCGATAGAAATTGAATGCTCACCACCAAAAAGAGTAACAAACTTATTTTTGTTGATATACTTTTTAGTTGTTTCGTGTACTGCATCAACCATAGCTTCTGGAGAAGCGTTTTCAGTAACAGCAGGAGCTAAATAAACACCTTCTTTGTAAACTTCGCTATCGGTTTCAATATCATACAATTCCATGTTTTCAGATGCATTTAAAAATGCTTCTGGCCCTTTGTCTGCTCCTTTTTGCCAAGTGCTAGTTCCATCATATGGAACAGGGATTAATACTACTTTTGCAGTTTCTAACTTTGCGTATTGATCAGGAATACCTGCGTAATTTCTTTTTTCCATTTTTATTAATATTAAACTAGTACCCTAGGATTGATAATAGTTCTTCGCTTTTTTGTTGTTCTTTAAATAGTTTAGTGGTGAAATCACCGTTTTCGTTTTTATCAATTAACACGTGTTTTGGTGTTGGAATTAAACAGTGTTGTAATCCGCCAAAACCACCGATGGTTTCTTGATAAGCACCTGTGTTAAAAAATCCTACATATAGTGGAGATTCTTTTTCGTACACAGGTAAATATATTGCATTTACGTGTTGCTCTGAGTTGTAATAATCATCGCTATCACAAGTTAATCCACCTAATAATACACGTTCGTATCTGTGGTTCCATTTGTTAACGGGAAGCATGATAAAACGCTTGTTAATAGCCCAGGAGTCTGGTAAAGTGGTAATGAAAGATGAGTTAATCATATTCCATTTTTCACGATCGTTTTGTCTTTTTTGATATAAAACTTCGTAAATAGCACCTCCAGCTTCTCCTACAGTAAAGCTTCCAAATTCTGTAAAAATGTTTGGAACGTCTACATCAGCTTGTTTACATGCTTCATTAATTTGGTTGATGATTTCATCTACCATATACTCATAATCAAAGTCAAAAGCTAATGAGTTTTTAATAGGAAAACCTCCGCCGATATTTAAACTATCTAAGGTTGGACAAACTTTTTTTAGTTTGATATATACACTTAAACATTTCATTAATTCGTTCCAATAGTAAGCATTGTCTCTAATTCCTGTATTGATAAAGAAGTGCAACATCTTTAATTCAACTTGAGGATTGTTAGCGATTTCACGCTCGTAAAAAGATACGATGTTTTTGTATCCAATTCCTAAACGGCTAGTGTAAAATTCAAACTTAGGCTCTTCTTCCGAAGCTATGCGAATACCTACCTTAAATTTACTTTTAGTTTCTTCTAAAATTAAATTTAGCTCTTCATAGTTATCTATGATCGGAATACAGTTTGTGTGTCCTCCATCAATTAGACTAACGATATTAGCAATGTATTGATCGCGTTTAAAACCATTACACAATACAAAAGCATCATCACTTAATTTTCCTTCTTTTTTTAATGACTTTACAATGTCAATATCAAAAGCAGATGATGTTTCGATGTGAATATCGTTTTTTAAAGCTTCATCTAACACATATTTAAAGTGAGAACTTTTAGTACAATAGCTGTAATTGTAGTTTCCTTTGTAATTATGCTTTTCAATAGCATTATGAAACCAGTTCTTAGCTTTATTTATGTTTTCAGATATTTTTGGTAAATACGTGAACTTCAAAGGCGCACCGTATTGCTTCACTAATTGCATTAAATCAATGTCGTGAAAAAATAAATTGTTGTTTTCTGTGTGAAATTCCTCTTGAGGAAAATCAAACGTTTGTTCTATTAAGTCTTTATATTTAGTATTCATTATTATTTTTAGTTGTATCTGTTTTTTGAGTACAGAAAGATAATTCAAAAAGCAGTTAAGGCACGCGCCAAAACTTTTTTAAATATATTGTATAACAAGTATCATTGTTGTTTTATAACAAGATTGTTAGACTAAAATAATATGAATAGTTAGACTCTTAAAGCTAAGCAATCACCGCACTGTTTATAAAAATTCAGTGGTAGAGAGTATTGAGGAATGGAAGAATCCTTAATTTTTTCGTTGTGTTTCCAAAACACTAAATAACTCTTAATCTTCCCGTAAAAGTTATTACCGAAATAAGTAAAACGTAACATTCGACTTATATAATAAGATGTCGTAAATGTAAACTATTTTTTAATACAATAAACTTTTTTTTATTTTTTTTAAAAAATTAATTTACAGTGAATTAGCTGTTGTTTTGTTTCTTAATTAGCTCTATTCCTTTGTATAAAATAATTGTATTAGGTACAGTTATTTCTCTTTTTTCTTCTGGCATATATAAAAGAACGTAAAAGCCTGTAATATTTTTTACCACACCTTGTAAATCGAAGTCTTTATCAATAATTTTTATGGTGTCGCCAATACGCATTGGGTGGTAAAAAAATAAGATAATACTAGCTGTTAGGTTTGATAAAATAGACCACTGAGCAAAGAAACCAACTCCAAGTACAGCAAGTATTGAAGAAGCAAAAACAATTACTTCTTTAAAATTAATACCAAAAATAATTAATGAAATAAAGAGAGCTAATGTGTAATATAAAAAATAGCTTAGGTTTAATATGAGTTTTCTCCTATGAGGTTCAATAGCGTTTTTTACGATATATGATCTAGTAAGTTTTTTAGTAATATGAATCAAAAAAAATAGCGTTGCTACTAAAAGCAAGAACTGTATAAAAGGATTGTAGAAAGACAATTCTAAAAAGCGATTTTTCATGATTAAGTTTTTTAAATACAAATATACTTCTGGTTTAGTAAATATAATATCGAAATAAAAAATTATATTTGATAGGTAATCATAATTCTATTCCGTTATGAAAAACATTTTGATTCCGTATAACTTTTCCGAAGCCGCTATTAATGCATTAAATTATACAAAGCAATTATTTAAAGGAGTTGAAGCAACTGTTTATTTGTTAGATGTTTATGTAAGTCAACCTTCTGAGCTATTAAGTGATGAAAAAAACGACAAATGGTTTAACGAAATGGATAATGAAATAGAAGATGAATTAAAGTATTTACTAGAGGTTCTAAATAGAGAAGAAAGTTCATTCACTTACCAAAGCTTAGTTACATCAAATTCATTAACTAAAGCAGTAACTAAAACAATAGAAGAAAAGAATATTGATGTAGTTGTAACAGGAACGAAAGGAGCAAAAAGTTTAGAAGAAACCTTCATAGGAACTAATACCATGAAAATGATTAATGCTATTGATAATTGCCCATTAATCGTAGTTCCAATGAACTATAAATACAAATCAATAGATCAAATAGTTTTTTCAACAAATTATAAAAGATTGTATGCAAAAAAAGAATTACAGTTTTTAATTAACTTAAGTCTTTTGAAAAAGAGTGGATTAGAAGTTGTAAATTTATCTGAGGAAACTTTTTTAACAGAAAATCAGCAAAGAAATAAAGTAAAACTACGAGAGTTATTGCAAGATTTAAACGTTACTTATAAAAAGATAGATTGGGAAGGTTCAGAAACTCAAACTATAGAAAAACATATAGATGAAACCCAAAGCGAATTGTTAGTGTTGTTAAATCATAAATACAATTTTTTTAATCGTTTATTAGAAGAAAACGTAATTAAAAAATCGGCATTTCACAGTAAAATACCGATACTAATATTACCAGAAATAGTTTAATTATGAATTTTACAGAAGAATTTCACGAAGGTTTAGCCAATTTGTTTTATGCTGTTTCAATGACAGATAAAAACATGACCGTAGAAGAAAAAAAGAGTATTGTTAAACGAGTTGAAAAGAACTGGTCTAATTCCGATAACTCTGGTAGCGAACAGGTTTATGAAACTTTAAGAAGCCTTGTAAAAGATAAGTTAAGTTCAGAGGAAGCCTATGAGAATTTCAAAAACTACTATTTAACACATCAAGAAGAGTTTCCTAAAGATGTAATTCACAATTTATTGGTGGCTGCACACGAAATTTCTAACTCTACAGCAGGTAAAAATAAATCAGAACTTATTATTCTTGCTAAATTATATAAGCTATTTAAGCTTGCTTAAAAAAGGAGGATGACGCGATTTATAACCAAACAAAAACACACAAAGCACGTAATTCCTGGGAACCCAATTTTTGTTGGAAATCAAAAGGAAGAAAATACACGAATACGATTAATAGGTTATGATACAAATACAATAGCCGAAGTAGAATTACAAACTGTAAGTGAACTTTCAGATTATTTAAATAAGTATGAAAAAATATGGATTAATATTGATGGGCTGCATGATGTTAAATTGCTTGGAGAAGTAGGAAAACTTTTTACTATTCATACACTTGTTCTTGAAGATATTGCAAATACAGGACAAAGACCAAAGGTAGATATTGGAGAAGATTACATTTTTACGAGCATTAAAATGATGTTTTTAGATGAAAAAATCCATCGACTAGAAGCAGAGCAAATTTCCATGTACTTAACAAAAAATATATTGATTACATTTCAGGAAAAGCAAGGAGATATTTTTGAACCAATAAGAGAAAGATTACGCAATAAAAAAGGAAGAGTTCGTAATTATAATATTACTTATTTAAAATATTGTTTATTGGATTTGATAGTAGACAATTACAATTTTTTAATGGAAACTTTTGGTGAAAAAGTAGAGGATTTAGAAGATAAAATTTTACTAGAGCCTAATAAAGATATTCTAGCAGAGATTAATAAAAACAAAATAGAACTTAATTATTTTAGAAAAGCAATACGACCAGCTCGTGAAGCAATAAGTAATTTTAAAGATTTTAAAACGGATCTAATCTCAAAAAAAGAACAGCCTTTTTTTAATGATTTACAAGATTTAATTCAACGAAGTTATGATTTGGTTGAAAATTACAAAAACATGCTAAGCGAACAACTTACTGTATACTCAACAAACGTAAACAATCGTTTGAATGATATTATGAAAATACTGACGATATTTTCGGTAGTATTCATTCCTATTACTTTTATAGCGGGTATTTATGGTACAAACTTTGAATATATTCCTGAACTAACTTATCGTAGTGGATACTTTGTAATGTGGGGTGTTATTCTGTTTACAGTAGTAGTAATGTTAGGGTATTTTAAATATAAAAAATGGTTTTAAGGATTGTTTAAGTTTTTGAAAATTAATTTTTTGTACTTTTGTGGAGTAAAATGAAAAAAGCATTTCATAAAATAGCATCTATTTTAATGACTTTTGTAGTATTATTATCTACGATGTCATTTACAGTTAACAGTCACTTTTGTGGTGATATGTTAGTGGGTACAAGCTATTTTGTAAAGGCTGAATCTTGCGGAATGGATATGAAGCAAGAATCAAGATCTGAAGAATGCTCAGTAATAAAGAAAAATTGTTGTCAAGATGTAGCTTCTGTAGTTGAAGGACAAGATACTTTAAAACATACATCTTTTGATCAATTATCTTTTGACCAACAAGTTTTTATAGCTTCATTTTATTATAGTTATATTAATTTGTTTGAAGGAATTCACGATAAAGTAATTCCTTTTAAAGATTATACACCTCCACTGGTCATCAAGGATATTCAGGTACTTGATGAAGTATATTTAATATGATTTTTAAATAATAACTATTCGTCCTTTTGAGAATTTCAATAGGATGATTTGTCTTATTCGATGTTTTTTTAACATCAATGTTTAATTGTTTAAAATCATTTTTTTATGCTAAATAAAAGCATCAAATTTTTAATAGAAAACAAACTGGTAGCAGTTATATTACTCGTTTTATTTGTAGGATGGGGAACTGTAAATGCACCATTTAATTTAGATACAGGTTTTTTGCCAAATGACCCTGTCGCGGTTGATGCAATACCAGATATTGGAGAAAATCAGCAAATTGTTTTCACAAAGCGGGATGGACAATCACCACAAGATATAGAAGACCAAATAACCTATCCATTAACAACATCTTTATTAGGAATCTCAGGAGTAAAAACCATACGTAGTTCCTCTATGTTTGGACTTTCAAGCATCTATGTAATTTTTGATGAAGGAGTAGATTTTTATTGGAGTCGTTCTCGAATTCTTGAAAAACTAAACTCTCTACCAAGTAATTTATTACCAGAAGGCGTAAGTCCTTCATTAGGACCAGATGCAACAGGTTTAGGTCAAATTTTTTGGTATACGCTTGAAGGACGTGATGAAGATGGAAATGTTACTGGCGGTTGGGATTTGAATGAGTTACGTAGTGTACAAGATTATTATGTAAAATATGCTCTTTCATCTGCAAATGGTGTTTCTGAAGTAAGTTCTATTGGAGGTTATGTACAGGAATATCAAATTGACGTAAATCCAGAGTTGATGCGTCAGTACAACATCAGTTTACAGCAAGTTGTAGCTGCCGTTAAACAGAGTAATCAAGATATTGGAGCACAAACGATAGAAATAAATCAAGCAGAATATTTAGTTCGTGGTTTAGGTTACATAAAATCAATTGCTGATATTGAAAATGCAGTTGTAAAAGCAGAGGATTATACATCTATTAGGGTAAAAGATGTTGCTAATGTAAAACTAGGAGCTGCGCCTCGTAGAGGAATTTTAGATAAAGAAGGGGCAGAAGTAGTTGGAGGGGTTGTTGTGTCTCGTTACGGAGCGAATCCTTTAGAAGTAATTACTAATGTTAAAGCTAAAATTAAAGAGTTAAGTGCAGGTTTACCAAGTAAAGAGTTAAAAGATGGTAGAACTTCTCAATTAACTATTGTTCCGTTTTATGATCGTACAGAGTTGATTCATGAAACGTTAGATACGTTGAATGAGGCACTTACGTTGGAGATATTAATTACAATTCTGGTAATTGTGATAATGGTATTCAATTTACGAGCTTCTGTATTAATATCTGGATTATTGCCAGTGGCAGTATTAATGGTTTTTATTGCAATGAAAGCTTTCGGAGTAGATGCAAATATTGTAGCCTTATCAGGTATTGCTATTGCTATTGGTACCATGGTAGATGTTGGAGTCATACTCTCCGAAAATATTATCAGTCACTTAGAGAGAGATGAGAATAAATTACCGATAAATACATTAGTTTACAATGCAACAGCTGAAGTTTCAGGAGCAATTGTAACTGCGGTAATGACAACTATCATCAGTTTTTTACCAGTATTTACGATGATTGGTGCAGAAGGTAAATTATTCCGTCCATTGGCGTTTACAAAAACCTTTGCATTAATTGCTGCTATTATAGTCGCATTGTTTTTAATACCTCCATTTGCAGCTGTCCTATTCAGAAAAAAAGACCTAACAAAAAACTTTAAGTATGTTTTGAATGGTCTTTTATTAGTGTTAGGTATCACTGCTGTTTTTTACGGTTATTGGTTAGGTATTGCATTAGTGGCTTATGGAGCTGTAGGACTTTGGAGTAATTACTCAGGCAAAGCAATAACTCATTTTTCGTTTTCCAACTATAATTTTACACTTTCAGTAAATACGATTAATATTATCATATCAGCATTAGTAATTGTTGGTTTATTGGCAGAATATTGGAGACCTTTAGGAGTAGACAAAAGTATCGTTACTAACCTTTTATTTGTAGCGCTTATTTGTTTCGGTTTACTAGGTTTTTTTAGTTTACTTCAGAAATATTACAACCAGATATTACAATGGGCGTTGAATAACAAGTTGTTGTTTTCAATGATTCCATTAACGGTATTAACCTGTGGATTTCTTATTTTTAAGAATACAGGAAAAGAATTTATGCCTTCGTTAAATGAAGGGTCATTTTTATTGATGCCGACCTCTATGCCACATTCAGGGGTAGAAGAAAACAAGCGAGTATTGCAACAACTAGACATGGCAGTTGCTAATATTCCAGAAATAGGAACGGTTGTGGGTAAAGCAGGAAGAACAGATTCAGCATTAGATCCAGCTCCTTTATCAATGTATGAGAATGTGATTAACTACAAGCCAGAATATGCGTTAAATTCTGATGGAGAACGTCAACGTTATCGAATGAATGAAGAAGGGTTATTTATGTTGAAAAATGGCAAAGCGGTTGCAAATCCAAATATGACAGATAAGACTTCAGAAGTTACTTTCTATGAAGTTTCTTCAAATGAATTAATAGAAGATGAAGACGGAGAGTTTTATCGTAATTGGAGACCAAATATTAAGTCTCCTAATGATATTTGGAACGAAATAGTAAAAGTAACTAAGTTACCTGGAGTAACATCTGCACCTAAGTTACAACCTATCGAAACTCGATTGGTAATGTTACAAACAGGAATGCGTGCTCCTATGGGAATTAAAGTGAAAGGACAAGATTTAAAACAAATTGAAGCTTTTGGAGTAGAACTTGAAGGAGTTTTAAAAGAGATTGAGGGAGTTAAAAAAGAGGCAGTTTTTGCGGATAGAATTGTAGGTAAACCTTATTTGTTAATTGATATTGATAGAGAAAAATTAGCGCGCTACGGAATTACGATTCAAACCGTACAAGATGTGTTGAAAGTAGCTGTAGGAGGCATGCAGTTGTCACAAACAGTAGAAGGAAGAGAGCGTTATGGTATTCGTGTTCGTTATCCTAGAGAGCTACGTTCTAACCCGACCGATTTAGAAAATATTTATGTGCCAGTAGCTAAAGGCGCTCCAATTCCGTTAAGTGAATTGGCGACGATTCGTTATGAACAAGGACCACAAATGATTAAAAGTGAGGATACTTTTTTAATCGGGTATGTGTTGTTTGATAAGTTAGATGGTTTTGCTGAAGTAAACGTCGTGGAAGATGCTCAAAAAGCCATTCAGCAAAAAATAGATTTAGGAGAACTAGTTGTTCCGAAGGGAATATCCTATCAGTTTACAGGAACTTATGAAAATCAATTAAGAGCGGAAAAAACATTGTCAGTAGTAGTACCATTAGCATTGATGATCATCTTTTTAATACTGTATTTCCAGTTCCGTTCAGTAGCTACTTCATTAATGGTATTTACAGGAATTACAGTAGCTTTTGCAGGAGGATTTATCATGATGTGGTTATATGGACAAGACTGGTTCTTAAACTTCAGTGTTTTTGGAGAGAATTTACGAGAATTGTTTCAAATGCATCCAATTAATTTGAGTGTCGCTGTCTGGGTAGGGTTCATTGCATTGTTCGGAATCGCAACTGATGATGGTGTGGTAATGGCAACGTACTTAAAACAAACATTTGATAAAGATAAACCTCAAACAATTGAAGCTATTCGCGCATCTGCATTACACGGAGGAAACAAACGTATTAGAGCATGTTTAATGACAACAGCAACAACCATTTTAGCTTTGTTGCCAGTGTTAACTTCAACAGGAAGAGGTAGTGATATTATGATTCCGATGGCAATACCAGCTTTTGGAGGAATGATTATAGATGTAACTTCATATTTTATAGTGCCTGTACTATACAGCTGGCGTGAAGAATTTTTATTAAAACGTAAAATGAAAAGAGATGAGTTTTAAGATAAAAAATAAAATAGTCCTGTTTCTATTTTCTAGTTTATTTGTTTTTACGGTTCAAGGACAAGATTTACAAGAGTACATAAATATAGCTTTAGAAAATAGCCCAGAAGTACAGCAGTTTGATGCACAATACAGGCGTATTTCAGAAAAAAAGGAAGAAGTAAATACTTTGCCTAATACTGAGTTTGGAGCAGGATATTTTGTGAGTGAACCAGAAACGCGTACAGGTCCGCAGAAATTTAAACTCTCTGTAAAACAAATGATTCCTTTTTTTGGAACTATATCAGCAAGAGAAAATTATGTGTCATCATTAGCTGATGCTAGCTATCAAGACATGATGGTTGTAAAACGTAAGTTAATGACCTCGGTAGCGCAATTGTATTATAAACTCTATGAACTTAAAGCAAAGCAAAACGTATTGGATGAAAATATAGAATTGCTTAAAACGTATGAAAAGCTAGCGTTGACTTCTGTAGGAGTGGGTAAGGCATCAGCGGTAGATGTGTTAAGATTACAGATAAGACAGAATGAGTTGAATCAACAAAAAGAAGTGTTAGTAGAAACTTTTTCAGGGATAGAAAAAGCATTTAATAAATTATTAAATCAAGATATTATGACTTCTATTAGCGTTGTAGATAGCTTACCGATTCCGGCAGAGGCTGCTAAAATACAGCCGAGTAATTTACAGTTGCACCCTGAGTTGGTAAAGTTTGATAAAATGTATACTTCTGTAGAAAAATCAGAATTATTAAATCAAAAAGAAAAACAACCTATGATTGGTTTCGGTCTTGATTATGTAAATGTGGCTGAACGTACAGATATGGATATGGCTGAGAATGGGAAAGATATTGTGATGCCAATGATATCATTATCAATACCTATTTTCAATAAGAAGAATACATCTGTAACAAAACAAAATAAGTTACAGCAAGAAGAAATTCTTTTCCAAAAACAACAACGATACAATACGTTAGAAACTGTATTGTATAGAGCTGTATCAGATAGAAATGCAGCGATGATAAGTCATAAAACACAACTTAAAAATTTAGAGCAAGCAAAAAATGCTGAACAAATTTTAGTAAAAAGTTACGAGACAGGTACAATCGACTTTAATGATGTGTTAGATATTCAGGAGTTACAATTAAAGTTTCAAACAAACATGATTACATCAGAAGTAACTTATTATACTCAAAGTACCATTATTAATTATTTAATAAAATAAACAGATGAAAAAATATATAGTTTATATAGTAATTTTAATTGTAGGGGTAACCTTAGGATGGTTGCTCTTTGGAGGTTCTTCTGAAGGAGGAAATCATAATCATGCAAGTGAAACTGCTGAAGGAAATAAAATGTGGACGTGTTCTATGCATCCACAAATTATGCAACCTGAACCAGGAGATTGTCCTATTTGTGGAATGGATTTAATTCCTGCGGAAGCTGGAGCAGAAGGATTAGCGGCAAATCAGTTTAAGTTGACTAAAAATGCATTAGCCTTAGCAAATGTTCAAACTACTGTAATAGGTAATGCTATGAGTATTGATAATACAATTATATTATCAGGAAAAATAGCAGAAAACGAAAAGTCGAATGCAGTACAAGTGAGTTATTTTGCAGGAAGAATTGAGCGTTTGAATGTGAATTTTACTGGAGAGAAAATAAATAAAGGACAGTTACTTGCAACAATCTATTCTCCAGAATTAGTAAAAGCACAACAAGAGTTACTAACAGCAGCTTCTTTAAAAGAAAATCAACCAGAATTGTACAAAGCAGTTAGAAATAAGTTGAAATTATGGAAGCTGTCAGAAAATCAAATTAATCAGATAGAGAAAACAGGAGTTGTAAAGGAAAACTTTCCTGTGTATGCAACGGTAACAGGTACGGTATCTGAAAAGCTAGTTGAACAAGGTGATTATGTAAGTCAGGGGCAAGCATTGTTAAAGCTAGCTAATTTGAGTACCGTATGGGCGAATTTTGACGTCTATGAAAATCAAATTAGTAATTTTAAAGTAGGTCAAAATATATCGATTACAACGAATGCCTATCCAAATGAAGTTTTCAATGCTAAAGTTTCATTTATAGATCCTGTTATGAACCCAGAAACTAGAACTATAACTATGCGTGCTGTGTTAAATAACAATAAAGGAAAGTTTAAACCAGCAATGTTTGTTACGGGGAAGGTACAGGCTACAGAAAAACATTCTGAGCAGCAATTAAGTATTCCAGCTACATCAGTTTTATGGACAGGAAAACGTTCAGTTGTATATGTGAAGCCAGAAGCAGATAAGCCTGTTTTTGAAATGCGCGAAGTCATATTAGGTGGAAGAGTAGGAGAGAATTATCAAGTAGAAAAAGGATTGAATCCAGGAGAAGAAATTGTAACGAATGGTGTGTTTACAATAGATGCCTCTGCTCAATTACAAGGAAAGAAATCAATGATGAATCATACCAAAGAGATTATAGAATCTTTTAGTACTCCTAAAGCCTTTAAAGAGCAATTGCAAAAAGCGTATGAAGATTATATAAAATTAAAAGATGCTTTGGTGAAGACCGATGCGAATAAAGCAAAAGAAAGTGCTGCTGAGTTAAATAAAAGTATTGAGCTAATAGATATGAAGTTGCTAACCAACGAAGCAGCACATAAACAATGGATGCAATTGATTCCTGTATTAAAAGAAGGAAGTGCAGATATGGCTAAAACAATAGATGTAGATGTGCAGAGAAAGTTTTTTAAAACAGTGTCAGATCATTTTATTAAGGCAGTTCAGTCTTTCGGAATTAATGAGGTGACCTATAAGCAATATTGTCCTATGGCAGATAGTGATAAAGGAGCCTATTGGTTAAGTAAAGAAAAACAAGTATTAAATCCGTATTTTGGCGATATGATGCTGAAATGTGGTGAGGTAAAAGAAACAATAAATAATAATTAAATATCAATTCAAAATGAGAAAAGTAATCTTAGGAGTAGCCATGTTAGCTACAATTGGTTTAGTAAGTTGTAAAAACGAAGCTAAAAAAGAAACCGAAACAAAAGACGTTCAAACAGAGCAAACAACAGCTCAAGAAGTAGCGATGACTACAACAACTTTTGGAGTAAGAGGTAACTGCGGAATGTGCAAAAGCACTATCGAAAAAGCTGTAAATGGTGTAGATGGAGTAGCATCGGCAGAATGGGATAAGTTAAGAAAGCAAGTTAATGTATCGTTTGATGGTTCTAAAACAAATGTAGATGCTATTCACAATGCTATTGCAGCTTCAGGTTATGATACTGATAAAGTAGCAGGAAATGAAGAAGCTTACGGAAACTTACCAGGATGTTGTCAATATGATCACGGAATGGAAATGAGCTTAAAAGGTGAAGTAAAAGCAGACGAAACGTCTAATCACTAATTCTAAAAAAAAGTGTAACGAAATTTTAAAATCGTTACACTTTTTTTTGTTTAAATTATACTCTCAAAAAAAATAATAATTTAAGAAAAACTTTTGTTGAAGTAGTATATTAAAAGTGAACACAAATAAAGTTGCAATGGAAAAAGTTGATAAATACACAGAAAACATTAAAAAATGGAAAGAAGAAACAAAGCTGTTACGACAAATTTGTTTGGACTGTGGTCTTGAGGAAGATTTTAAATGGAAGCATCCTTGTTATACATTTCAAGGAAAAAACGTAGTGTTAATTCATGGTTTTAAAGATTATTGTGCATTACTTTTTCATAAAGGTGCATTATTAAAAGATACAGACGAGGTTTTAATTCAACAAACAGAAAATGTACAATCAGCTCGTCAAGTTAGGTTTGTAAAACCTGAAGAGGTTATAGATTTGATGCCAAAAATCAAAAGATATATTTTCGAAGCGATAGAAGTTGAAAAAGCAGGTTTAAAAGTGAAAACTAAGAAAACTTCAGAGTTTGAAATGGTAAGTGAGTTTAAAGAAATTCTAGAAGAAAACTCAGCTATAAAAACAGCTTTTGAAGCATTAACACCAGGAAGACAAAGAAGTTATTTACTGTATTTTTCTCAAGCTAAACAATCAAAAACACGTTTATCGAGAATAGAAAAATCGATACCCAAAATGATTGAAGGTAAAGGATATAATGAAAGATAATAAAGCCACCCAAATTTAGGTAGCTTTATAGAAACTTAGATGAAAACTAGATAAATTAATATTATTACATATTACGAAACCTTAGAGGTAGCTTGAAACATTTGTGTAGACACGGCAATACGATTCCAAATATTAATTTCTCCTATTTGTATAATAATTTGTGCTATTTCATTATCGCTAAAGTAACTTTTAAGCTTTTGGAAGGTTCCTTCTGTTAATCCGTTGTTACTTACTTGTGTTATTTCATCAGTAGCAGCTAATAAAGCTTTTTCTTCTTCAGAAAATAAAGGTGATTCTCTCCAAGCACTCAACGCAAAAATTCTGTTTTGCCCTTCTCCATTTTTTAAAGCCTCCATAGTATGCATTTCTATACAATAAGCACATGTGTTAATTTGTGAGGCTCTTATTTTTATAAGATTTTTACTCTTTTTTGAAAGAGTTGTTGTTTCAAGGTATTTGTAAATTTCTAAGATTGCATTATAAGCATTAGGCTCTAATTCTTGAATGTTTAGTCTTTGTTTCATAATTTTTAATTTTATAAACCAAAGGTATTATTCCCTGTAAAGTTAAAACTTAAGCCAGTTTAAGAAACGTTAAGTATTGTAAAAAACAGAAAAACAGAATCGTTGAAATTAGATATAAACCGCCTTACGATATTTGTTAGCGTATTCAGAAGGAGTCATATTGGTAACCTTTTTAAAAACTTCTCTAAAGCCTTTAGGGTCATTATAACCAACTTCATACATAATTTCATTAACAGTTTTATTTCCTCTCTCAAATTCTTTTTTAGCAGCTTCTATTTTAACGCGTTGTACATATTCTATAACGGTATTGGAAGTTGCTTTTTTAAAGCGTCTTTCAAAAGTTCTACGACTTACAGCTATTTTTTCAGAAAGCTCATCAACAGTTATTTTCTGCTGATAATTTTGTTCAATATATTCTTGAACTTTTAAAATGTCGACATCGTTATGAGATTTTTGTCCTTTAAAAATAATGAAAGGAGATTGGCTATTACGACTAATATCTATTTCAAAAATTTTAGAAGAAAGCACAGCCATTTCACGACCAGCAAACTTTTCTATCAAATAAAGGTTTAAATTTAAAGAAGAATAAGCGCCGCCACTTGTATATAAGCCATTTTCATCAGTAATAATTCTATCATCTACAAGATTAACATCAGGAAACATTTTTCTAAATTCATCAGTAGCCAGCCAATGAGTGGCACAGTCTTGACCGTTAAGCAAGCCTGTGCTAGCTAATATAAAGGCACCTATACAAAGACTTGCTACTTCGGCACCGTTAGCATGTAGCTTTTTTATCCAAGGAATAAAAGCTCTGTTTTTAGAAATTGATTGAGCATAATTTCCATGAACAGCAGGAATGATAATCAAATCTGTTTTTTGTACATCAGCAATTGTTGTGTTAGGAATAATACTAAATAGTCCGTTACTTAACCTTGCCTTTTTATGTGTGCCAACAAGATGTGTTGTAAACATTGGTTGTTTGCCAGCTTTTAATAAAGCGTCATTAGCCATGGTAAACATCTTATAAGTAGCTTCTAAATTACTCAAACTAGAATCACCTTCAGGTACAAGAATAGAAATATGTTTCATGAGTTGTTTTTCAAGAGATTAAACCATTTCAAATATAAGATAAGCAATTGTCGCAATCAACCCTTGGTATTGTCGGGAACGTACCTTTGAAGTATGAAAAAGACCTTTTATATTTGGTTATCAAATAATTAAGGTATGGAAGAAGAAGTTTTAAATGAATATTATATCACAACCAAGGAACTGTTGAGGTTGCTATCATTGTTAACAGAAGAAGAACTGAATAAAAAGACAAAAGAAGGCGGTTGGACAGCAGCGCAAATAGGAGAGCACCTTAATAAATCGTATGCATTATCTGAAGTTTTGAAAGGAAAAGTGAAAGAAACTAAGCGTAGTCCAAATGAAAAGTTACAAGAAGTACAGAAGCTTTTTTTAAACCTTGATGTAAAGATGAGTTCACCTAAAGAAATTATACCTACTGAAGAATTTATTGATAAAGAAAACTTATTGATCGAGTTAAAAAGTAAAATACAATGGGTGAACGATTTCTCAAGGAAAGCAGATCTGTCAAAACTCTGTTTAGACTTTAAAATTCCTGAATTAGGGGCGTTTACGCGACTTGAGTGGATAGGGTTTAATACAGTGCATACAAAGCGTCATATTTACCAAATAAAACAAATTATTAGAAGTCTAAAATTATAAAATAATGAAAATATGGGCTAACTTAGGAGTAGAAGATGTAGAACGTACACAAAAGTTCTATCAAGGATTAGGTTTTAAACTTAATGGAACTCCTACGAACGAAATAGTAAGTTTTTTATTTGGAGATGATGAGTTTGTAATCCACTTTTTTAAAAAGGAAAAGTTAAAAGAAAGTTTTGAAGGAGAGATAACAAGCCTTAATAACGGTAATGAAATAATGTTTACACTTTCGGCAAAAAGCAAAGAAGAAATTAATGTATTAATAAGTAAAATAATTAAAGCAGGAGGAGATATTCGTTTTGACCCTAGAAAAGATAAGAAAAAATTTTACGACGATAACGGTTATTATATTTGTGTGTTTGAAGATTTAGATGGGCACTTATTCAACCTATTTTGTAATTTGAATAAAAGGTAATATTAGTTATGAAAGAACAACAAGAGTTTACAATAATTATAAATGCTAACCCCGAAAAGGTGTGGAAGGTTCTTTGGGATGATAAAACGTATCCTCAGTGGACAGCAATTTTCTCAGAAGGGTCTTATGCAAAAACAGATTGGAAAGAAGGTAGTAAGGTGTTATTTCTTACAACTGATGGTAGAGGAATGGTAAGTAGAATCAAAAAAAAGATTACAAATGAATATATGCTATTTGAGCATTTAGGAATTATTGAAAATAATATAGAAAGCCTTGAAAGCAAGGAAGCAAAAGAGTGGGCAGGAGCTACAGAAGCATATATGTTAGAGTCTGTTAAGAACAATAAAACGCAATTAACAGTTAAAATGGATGTAGTTGAAGGGTATAAAGACTTCTTTTTAAATACATGGCCCAAGGCAATGAGTAAAATAAAAGAATTAACAGAAAAGAAAAATTTAGAATAAAAATAACCTTAAAAACAAGAAAAATGAAAGTAAATCCTTATTTAAATTTTGACGGAGATGCAGAACAAGCATTCAATTTTTACAAATCAGTATTTGGCGGTGAATTCATTGCAAATATGAAAATGAGTGATGCTCCAGATGTAGAAAAATTACCAGAAAATGAGAGAAAACGTACAATGCATATTTCGTTACCATTATCAAAAGACACTATTTTAATGGCGTCAGATACAGTTCCTTCTATGGGGCATAAGCTAAACAAAGGAAATAATAATTATATTTCATTGCACCCTGAAAGTCGAGAAGAAGCAGATCGTCTGTTTAATGGTTTATCTGTAGATGGAAAAATTGAAATGCCTATGGAAGATCAGTTTTGGGGAGATTATTATGGAAGTTTTGTAGATAAGTTTGGTGTCCATTGGATGATTAATTATAACGAGCAATACAGTTAATTTTAATGCTGTTATTTAATGGTAGAAGTTTTTAAAACGTCAGTAGCATTAATTGAAGATGAAAAACATCTTTTAAGAGAACTTCAAAAGAAGTTTCCAGGTTGCCTAATTAATTTTGATCTGGAGGATTGCGATAATATTCTTCGAATAGAAATTGCTAACGAAAAAATTAACGTTGCTAGAATTATCAAATTAGTGAGGTCTTATAATTTTGATATAGAAGTATTGGAAGATGTACTAGGTTAAATATAACTTCAAGCTATTAAAAATAAAACCCTGTTAGAAAACTAACAGGGTTTTTGTGACCTCGGCAGGATTCAAACCTGCAACCTCTTGAGCCGTAATCAAGTGCACTATTCAGTTATGCTACGAGGCCGTTTTGCGGGTGCAAATATAAGAATGTTTTTTAAATTGTAAAGTAAAAAAATATTTTTTTTCACCTTTTTTAATTTATTTGTCTTCTGCTATTTCTTCTTTAAAACTATCAATAGTGCTCTGAGATTTTTCAAGGTCTGATTCATAGATAAATACATCAACTGAATTACCTAAAGTACCGAAACCAGCCAATCTCCCAGATTCTTTATTATCTTTAATTAAATATGGAACATTAATTTCATCAAGTAGTTGACTTAATCGGCCAACAAAGATTTGAGTTCCCGAAAAAACTTTTACATGCTTGTTCATAATATATAAGTTTTAGTCCAAAGAATTTATAGTAACATAAGCTCGCCATCCAATAATTGCCAACTGAAATTTTGAAGCTTTGGTAACATCCAACTCTTTTTTAGTAAAAGAGGGTAATAGCGCTTTGTTTAGCTTAGCTAATAACTTAAAAATGCTTTTTTTCATTAGTTGTGGATTCTATATCAAAAATAACGAAAAATAATGAGTTATGATGAGCGAAGCTCACTTTACTTCGCTCAAAATGACATCGTTTTGTAAATAATAAGAAAGATTAAAAAATCAAGTCTAATAGTAATTCAGCAATTTTAATTGTTAAGAGAATTAGTTTTAATGCGATTGTAATCATTTAAGTTTTAATGTTTTTTAGTTGATAATTCTTTATCAATTCCGGAATTGTTTTATGAATATATAGCAAGGAGAAGATGCTTACCAAATTTTCAGATAAGATTTAATTAATTAGAATATACAATTGAAGTTAAAAAAGTTAGTATAGTTTTAATGTGTAATTATTGATTCTTTATTTTTGTTTTTAATTGTAATTAAAAATTATACTTATTGTTTTAATTTGTAATGTTTTAAAGGCTGTTTTTTTCGGCTTTTTAAAAAGCAAAGGGAATTAGGTCTTTTTTTGCCTCATTTTTAGAGGTTTGATTTTTTTGTTTTAGTTAAGAAGGAAGTTTTTTTAATTAATGTTTGCTAATAAATTTAGAGAAGATATATTTGCAATTTAAATTAAATCTAAATAAAAAATAATGAGAATTTACGTATTGATAACTACGTTGTTATTAACCTCTGGGCTGTTTGCGCAATCTAGTTTAAAAGGACAGATAAAAGATGAGCAAGGTCAGCCAATTTATGGAGCGAATGTATTTATATCAGATCTTCAAAAAGGAACAACTTCCGATTCTAACGGTAATTTATTGTTAACAGGTATTAATGAAGGAGTTTGGAAGGTAACATTTAGCATGGTGGGATTTCAAACTGTAACAAAAGAAATAACATTTGCTCAAAATAGTACAGTTGAAATCGTACAAGTATTAAAAGAGAATGAAGAAAGTTTAAAAGAAGTAGTTGTTTCTGCAAGTAGACGTTCAGAATATCTTTCAGAGATACCAGCATCAATAACTGTAGTAAATCAAAAGCAGTTAGTAGATTTGTCAAACTCAACAACCAATATTAATGAAATATTAGAATTTACAGTTCCAGGTTTAGCTGTATCTACAGGAACTTTTTCTAACTGGGGTCAAACATTACGTGGTCGTTCTTTGTTGGTGATGATTGATGGTGTTCCGCAATCTACTCCGTTACGTAACGGTCAATTAGGAATAAAATCGGTAAGTCCTAACGATATTAGCAGAGTTGAGGTTATAAAAGGAGCAACATCTATTTTTGGAAATGGAGGAAATGGAGGTTTTATAAATTACATTACTAAAAAGCCAAATAGTAGTGAGAAAATTGAAGGAACAACTAATATTTGGGGAACTTCTAACTTAGCAAAAACGAAAGATGCTCTTGGGTTTGGTGCTTATCAATCACTACGAGGAAAAATAGATAAGTTCAACTACTATGTGAGTGGTAGTTATGAGGAAACAGGCAACAAGTACGATGCAGATGGTAAAGTTATACTTCCAACTTACGGGTTAGATAATACTAGAATTTATACTGCTTTAGCTAAATTTGAGTATGAAATATCTGATAGACAAAAAATAAGTATTGGAGGAAATTTATACAATTCATTACAAGATACGCCATTTATACCTGTTCCAGGGTCTTTTGAAGTATACAATGAGAATGGAGATTATACTTTAACACCTGGTTATGGTATTGAAGGGTCTATTGAAGGAGAAGAGCCTACCGGATCTAAACTGTATAATGGTAACTTGAAATATGATTTAAATAATATTTTTGATGGAACAACAGATTTTACAGCTGATGTGTACTATCAAAAAACAAAAAACATTTTCTTTTATTCAGATAAATTTGAAAATGGAGGTCAGTCTGTTATTAATGCAGAAAAATATGGTTTAAGACCAAATTTTAACACTACACTTACTCCAAATGAATCAATAGAAGTTTCGTTAACCTATGGTTTAGATTTATTAAAAGATAAAACCAATCAAGGGTTGTTAGATGGTAGGTTATGGGTGCCAAATATCGATATGTTTAGTTGGGCACAATACATACAGTCTACAGTGAAATTTAATGACGAATGGGTTTTAAAAGCAGGGTTAAGATATGACGATATGAATCTTACAATAGATGATTATAATACCTTACCATATTCACCTTTAGGAGGTGGTAATTTTAATCCTTCAGTAGCAGTAACAGGAGGAGAAATAGGGTTTGATAATTTAGCTTTCAATGCTGGTGTTAGGTATATTAAGCATCAAGAGTTTATTCCTTATGTAAGTTACTCTCAAGGTTTCTCTATTGCCGATTTAGGTTCTGTTTTACGCTCTGCAACTGCAGATAATATTGAAGATATTCAATTAGAACCAGCAGTAACTAAAAACTATGAGTTCGGATTTTTATCAAAGTTCAATAACTTCAGATTAGAAGCTGTGGGATATTACAGTGTTTCTAATTTAGGAACAGGAGTTACTTTTGATGAAAATATTAATTCTTTTGTACCTTCTAAAAAACCGCAAAATATTTATGGAGGAGAAATAGCAATAGATTATACTGCTTTTGATAATAAATTACAAGTAGGAACATCGTATTCTTATGTTGAAGGTGTTACTCACAATGTGGGTGATGAAAATAACTTAACCTATTTAGGAGGAGATGTTATTTCGGCACCTAAACTAACGGCTTATGTAACATGGTTACCGACAAACAAAATTAGTACTTCTTTACGTATGACTAATTTAGGAGATAGAAGTCGTTTTAATCCGTATTTAGATGCTAACGATAATTACACGTTTAGACATACACAATTTCCAGTAGAAGGATACACTTTACTTAATTGGTCTATGAACTATAAGTTGCAAGAAAATATATCAGTTTCATTAGCAGTAAACAATCTGTTAAATGAATATTATTTACCAGCAAGATCACAATGGGCAGCACCTTTAAGAACTTTTACGGGTACAGGTGAAGGAACGAACGCTAAATTAAGTGTGTTGTATAACTTCTAAGAGAGTTGATAACATCTTACATTTGCAAAATTATAAACTCAGTGTCTGTTTTATTTTAGACTCTGGGTTTTAAAAATAAAAGATATCAATTGCAGCAGATACATAAAATAATTTGGAAAATACACTTATGGCTAGGTCTTAGCTGTGGGGTTGTTGCATCATTTTCAGGCTTAACAGGGGCATTGTATGTTTGGCAGCCAGAAATAAATTCATTACTGAATCCGAAATTATTAAAGGTTGAAGATTTTTCTAAAATAAAAGAAAAAACAATTTTAAACTCTGCGTATTTTTTAGCTGTAAAAAATGAAGGAGGAGTAAGTAAGGTTTTTTTGCCTTATAGAGAGCAGCAAACAATTTCAATAAATTATAAAGATGGGAAAACATTGTATTATCACCCGAAAACTAGAGTTTTTTTAGGTGAAAAATCGGCGTCTATAACGTTTTTTGAAACACTTTTGAAACTACATCGTACATTAGGAATACCTACATTTGGTAAGTATATTATTGGTACAAGTGCTTTATTGTTCTGTTTTTTCTTGTTAACAACTGGGTTTTATATGTGGTGGAAAACATATAAAAATAACCTGTCAAAAGGATTTACGATGAAATGGAAGGTAAAAAAGAAACGATTTCACTTCAATTTACATAAAGTATTCGGAATTTATTTTTTGTTGCCTTTATTGGTAATAGCATTTACAGGAGGTTACTTCACGTATCATAAAACCTATAAATCAGCTTTATCTATTTTTAATAGTTCAGATAAAGTAGTCTTGGACGGAAAAGCAAAACAAGAAAAGATATTTTCATTAGAAGAAGCAGTTCTACAAACTGACGGAAAATATGCTTTAAGAGCTATTTATTATCCGAAAGATAGCTTAGGAGTATATAAACTAAGGTACATAAAAGATCGATTTATCAAAGCAGGATTTAGAAAGACAAAAGAAATGGAGTTAAATCAACATGGTAAATTACGAACACTATCAAGTTTTGATTTCGATTCCAATAATAATCGAATAGCGGCACAATTTTATCCAATACATATAGGAGAAATAGCAGGAATATTGGGTAGGTTTTTAGTGTTTGTTTCTGGTTTAGTGCCTTTGGTGTTATTAATAACAGGTTTTAAAGTTTATAGTGCAAAACGTAAGAGGTTAAAGAAGTAAATTAATTACGGTTTTATTGGTTCAGGAGCTTGAATTTGTTTTCATATTTGCTTGGTAAAAACCTTATCTTCGCCAAAAAATATTTTATGAGCATTCTATACATTATTATTGGTTTAACGTTGTTAGTTTTAGGAGGGAATTGGCTGTTAAAAGCGGCGGTAGGTTTGTCACTTAAACTACATATACCAAAAATAGTAATAGGTATGACAGTAGTGTCGTTTGCAACATCGGCACCAGAATTAATTGTAAGTATAAAATCTGCTTTAGACGGAGCCACAGGGCTAGCAGTAGGAAATGTTATTGGGTCTAATATTGCAAACTTAGGTTTGGTATTAGGTATAACAGTAATACTATCTTCAATTGATGTAGAAAAAAGTTTTTATAAGACTGATTGGCCAGTAATGATGATTGCTTCTGTAATGCTGTATTTTTTTATAGTGAATGATAAAACCATTCAGTTTTATGAAGGAGCTATCTTATTTGGAATGTTGGTAGTGTTTTTAATCTATTTATTACGTTTTCAAAAACAAGCTGTTGTTGATGAAATGCCAGAAGATGATGAGGATTTACCATTGTATAAAATAGCATTGTTTTTAGCTATTGGAGGTGTAGGTTTATGGGGAGGTTCAGAATTATTGATTAATGGTTCGATAACTATGGCGCAACATTTTGGGGTAAGTGATGCGATTATTGGAGTTACAGTTGTTTCAGTAGGAACAAGTGTTCCCGAATTAGCGGCATCAATTATTGCAGTATTAAAGAAAGAAAAAGCCATCTCATTAGGAAACCTTGTAGGATCTAATGTGTTTAATATCTTAGCTGTATTAGGAATCACTGCAATGATTACTCCAGTAGAAGTTAAGCCAGATGCTTATAGTTTAATTAATAATGATATTTATTGGATGTTGGGTGTTTCGTTTGCAATATTACCTTTAGTGTTTATTCCTAAAGGATTACGTTTAGGATGGAGAGATGGAGTTTTATTGTTAGCTTCTTATATTACTTTTGTGTATCTAACAATTTCATAAAGCAGAATAAAGACATAAAAAAAAAGCCGCTTTTAAGCGGCTTTTTTTAGTTAGTTGTGTTGTTGGTGTATGTTAATTATATCTTAGCACTTTTTACAGTCTTGATAATTCTTCCAGCTACTTTGTATGGATCAGCGTTTGAAGCAGGACGACGGTCTTCTAACCAACCTTTCCATCCTTTTTCAACTGTGATAATAGGAATACGGATTGAAGCACCTCTATCAGAAACTCCATAACTGAAATCAGATACGTGAGCAGTTTCATGTAATCCTGTTAAACGCTCATCATTATAAGCTCCATAAACATCAATATGCTTTTCAGCAACAGGTCTGAATGCTTCACAAATAGCTTCATAAGTTTCTTTAGAACCACAAGTTCTTAAAGTAGTGTTAGAGAAGTTAGCGTGCATACCAGAACCGTTCCAGTCTCCTTTAATTGGTTTAGGGTGGTATTCAATGTAGTAACCGTACTTTTCAGTTAAACGATCTAATAAATAACGAGCTACCCAAATTTCATCACCAGCTTTTTTAGCTCCTTTAGCGAATAATTGGAATTCCCATTGTCCTGGAGCAACCTCTTGATTAATTCCTTCGAAGTTTAATCCAGCTTTAATACATAAATCAGCATGCTCTTCAACAAAATCTCTTCCCCAAGTGTAACGACCACCTACAGAACAGTAATATTTTCCTTGAGGTCCAGGGAATCCACCACGAGGGAAACCTAAAGGTAAATCAGTTTTAGTGTCCATTAAGAAATACTCTTGTTCAAATCCGAACCAAAAATCATTATTATCATCGTCAATAGCAGCACGAGCATTAGATGCATGTGGAGTACCGTCAGCATTTAAAACTTCAGACATTACTAAGTATCCATTTTCTCTTGCTGGATCAGGGTAGATAGCAACTGGTTTTAATAAACAGTCAGAGGCTCCTCCAGATGCTTGCTCAGTAGAACTTCCGTCAAAAGACCACATAGAACAGTCTTCTAATTTACCGCTAAAGTTTTCTTCAACTTTAGTTTTACTACGCATGTTTTGAGTTGGTTCATGACCATCTAACCAAATGTATTCTAATTTTGATTTACTCATGATTTTTGTTTTTGTGTTGTTATGGAATTAAAATCGGTGCAAAAGTGAGTATTTTTTGTTTTCTGTCAAAATTTTATGGGGTATTTTTATTTAAAATTAACTTTAAGTTAATTTAACCCCTACTTTTTTAGGGGTGTGTGTTTTGAAAAGAAAAATTATGTACTTTTGAAATGTTTAACTTTTATACCTTATTATATATGTCAGTTTTAAGATTCAGTGCATTACAAGAGGTTTTACATAGAAAACCTATCGTTGTAGAAGAAAAAGAACGCCGTTCGGAATTGTTTGGTAAAAACGTATTTAACGAACAAGCAATGCGTCAACATATGACAAAAGAAGCATACCAAAGTGTTATGGATGCAATTGAGTTTGGAACGAAGATAGATAGAACAACTGCTGATCAAATTGCGGTAAGTATGAAAGATTGGGCCTTGTCTAAAGGAGCAACGCATTATACACATTGGTTTCAACCTTTAACAGGATCAACAGCAGAAAAGCACGATGCCTTTTTTGAAACTATAGATGGTGGTGCCATGGAAAAGTTTGATGGAGGTCAGTTAGTACAGCAAGAGCCAGATGCTTCTAGTTTTCCTAATGGAGGAATCCGAAATACATTTGAAGCACGTGGATACACTGCTTGGGATCCTACTTCACCAGCATTTATTTATGGTACAACTTTATGTATTCCTACAGTTTTTGTTGCATATACAGGAGAAGCTTTAGATAACAAAGCACCATTATTAAGAGCGTTACAAGCGGTAGATACTGCGGCTACAGCAGTATGTAAGTATTTTGATAAGAATGTAACAAAAGTAAACGCAACCTTAGGTTGGGAACAAGAATACTTTTTAATTGATACGGCTTTAGCAGCAGCGCGTCCTGATATTATGATGACAGGAAGAGCATTGTTAGGGCATGCTCCAGCTAAAGGACAACAGTTAGATGATCATTATTTTGGGTCAATACCAACACGTGTGTTGAATTTTATGCGCGATTTAGAGCATGAGTGTATGTTGTTAGGTGTTCCAGTTAAAACGCGTCATAATGAGGTGGCACCAAATCAGTTCGAATTAGCACCAATTTTTGAAGAAGCAAACTTAGCCGTAGATCACAATTCATTATTAATGGATGTGATGGAAAAAGTATCGCAACGCCATAAATTCAAAGTACTATTTCATGAAAAGCCATTTGCAGGAATCAATGGTTCAGGAAAACATAACAACTGGAGTTTATCTACCAATACAGGGGTTAACTTATTGAGTCCAGGTAAAACTCCGATGAAAAATTTACAGTTCTTAACCTTTTTTGTGAATACGATTAAAGCTGTTCATGATTACGAAGAGTTAATCAGAGCATCAATTGCGAGTGCTAGTAATGATCATCGTTTAGGAGCTAATGAAGCACCGCCTGCGATTATTTCAGTTTTTATCGGAACGCAATTATCAGAGGTGTTAGATGAGTTAGAAAATGTAACAAAAGGGAAATTATCACCAGAGGAGAAAACAGACTTAAAACTAAATATTGTAGGTAAAATCCCTGAGATTTTGTTAGATAATACGGATAGAAACAGAACTTCACCTTTTGCTTTTACAGGAAATAAATTTGAATTACGTGCAGTAGGATCATGGGCGAATTGTGCTGGACCTATGACCGTATTAAATACCATCATAGCAAGACAGCTTATTGAGTTTAAAGAAGAAGTTGATAAGTTAATTGATACAAAGAAGCTTAAAAAAGATGAAGCTGTATTTAATGTGTTAAGAGAGTACATTAAAGCATCTAAGAATATTCGATTTGAAGGAGATGGTTATGGAGAAGCTTGGGAAAAGGAAGCAAAAAAACGAGGGTTGTCGAATAATAAAACTACTCCAGAAGCTTTAAAAGCAAAAATTTCTAAAAAAGCAGTTTCACTTTTTGAAGAAATGGGAGTGATGAATAAGGTTGAAGTAGAAGCTCGACATGAAATTGAATTAGAAGAATATTCAAAAAAGATTCAAATAGAAAGTAGAGTATTGGGTGATATTGCAAGAAATCACATTATACCTACAGCGATTCAATATCAAAATACATTGATAGAAAATGTTAGAGGGTTGAAAGAGATTTTTGGAAACAACTTTGAAAAGTATGCTAACGAGCAAATCGATTTAATTCAAAAAATATCGCTTCATATAGCTGAAATCAATTCTAAAGTAGAACAAATGATTGAAGAGCGTAAAAAAGCGAATAAGCTAGAAGGACAAAAAAATGCAGATGCGTATTGCAATAAGGTAAAACCGTATTTTGATGAAATTCGATACCATTGCGATAAATTAGAATTAATGGTAGATGATAATCTTTGGCCTTTAACAAAGTATAGAGAATTACTGTTTACGAGGTAATGAATAACTTAGTAAACTTAAAGAGAACCAATTCCAGAGATGTGGATTTTATCGCTTTAGTACAAGAGTTAGATAAATATCTCTCTGGAATTAATGGTAATCAAGATGAATTTTTTAAACAGCTTAATACGGTTGATACATTACAACATGTAATTGTATGTTATATAGATGCAGTTCCTGTAGGCTGTGGAGCATTTAAAATAGTTGAGGATAAAACAGTAGAGGTAAAACGAATGTACGTTAAACCAACATGCAGAGGAAAACATATAGCAACACGTATTTTAAATGAGCTAGAAGAATGGGCAAGACAGGAACAGTTTGATATAATTATTTTAGAAACAAGTAAAACCATGGAGCCTGCGGTAAACCTGTATCAAAGAAATGGGTATATTATTACACCTAACTATGAGCCCTATAAAGAGGTGTCGTCAAGTATTTGCTTTAAAAAACGACTGTCAAGTATGTAATAATGATAAGTATAGAAAAACTCACTCAAAGCCATTGGCAAGAAGTAGCAGTCATATTTAAGGAAGGAATCCAGACTAAAAATGCTACTTTTAGAACTCAAGTTCCTAGTAGGGAAGAATGGAATGCGTCACACTATCAACACTCTCGGTTTATTGCTGTGGAAGTAAATGAAGTAGTAGGTTGGTGTGCTATAGCCCCAGTATCAACAAGGTTTGAATACAGAGGAGTAGCAGAAGTAAGTGTATATGTGAAACAAGGAGTGGTAGGGAAAGGAATAGGAAGTTTATTGATGGAAGCTGTTATAAAATCTTCAGAAGAAAATGGTATTTGGACTTTGTATTCAAGTCTATTTCCTGAAAACGAAGCAAGTGTTAATTTACATCTTAAATACGGTTTTCGAAAGATAGGATACCGAGAAAAAATAGCACAGTTAGATGGAGTGTGGAGAGATACCGTATTATATGAAAGACGAAGTAAAAAACAATATTTACTTTGATAGTTTCCTGTTTTTAAAGTAATTTCGCGGCAACAACAACACAACACATGAGTAACGAAGTATCTAAACGCTACGCACAACGCGGAGTATCGGCATCTAAAGAAGATGTACACAACGCTATTAAGAATATTGATAAAGGATTGTTTCCAAAAGCTTTTTGTAAAATAGTTCCAGATTACTTAACAAATGATGATGATTACTGTTTAATCATGCATGCTGATGGTGCAGGAACAAAATCATCTTTAGCATACATGTACTGGAAAGAGACAGGAGATATTTCTGTATGGAAAGGTATTGCTCAAGATGCTTTAATCATGAATATTGATGATTTATTATGTGTAGGTGCTACAGATAATATTATGTTATCTTCTACTATCGGACGTAATAAAAGTAATATTCCAGGAGAAGTTTTGTCGGCAATCATTAACGGAACAGAAGAGTTAATTAATGAGTTGAAGGAATTCGGAGTTACGATTCATTCAACAGGTGGAGAAACTGCTGATGTAGGAGACTTAGTACGTACCATTATTGTAGATTCTACAGTAACTGCTCGTATGAAGCGTTCGGATGTAATTGATAATGCAAATATCAAAGAAGGAGACGTAATTGTTGGTTTAGAGTCTTTCGGACAAGCTACTTACGAGAAAGAATACAATGGGGGTATGGGAAGTAACGGATTAACTTCTGCACGTCACGATGTATTTCACAACTATTTAGCAGAAAAATATCCAGAAAGTTTTGATGCTTCAGTGCCTTCTGATTTGGTGTATTCAGGAAATACAAAATTAACAGATAAGGTAGCAGATTCGCCAATTGATGCTGGTAAGTTAGTGTTGTCACCAACAAGAACCTATGCGCCAATTATTAAAGAAATTTTATCAAAATTCTCTTCGAAAGAGGTACATGGAATGATTCACTGTTCTGGTGGAGCGCAAACCAAGATTTTACATTTTGTAGATAATTTACACATTGTAAAAGATAATATGTTCCCAATTCCACCATTATTCAAATTGATACAAGAGCAATCAAAAACAGATTGGAAAGAAATGTATCAAGTATTTAACTGTGGACACAGAATGGAGTTATATGTATCTCCAGAAGTTGCTGAAGATATCATAGCGATTTCAAAATCATTCAATGTAAATGCACAGGTTGTTGGTAGAGTAGAAGCTTCGGATAAAAAGCAATTAACCATCAAAAGTGAATACGGAACTTTTGAATATTAATACAACAAGGTAAAAAGTAAAATCCTCAGATAAATTTGAGGATTTTTTTATTATTGTTAATTACAATAGTTATTTACAAGCTCAATTCTTTTTAGCATTTTCCAAGTTTTATGAGTAAACTTTTTAGGTGAAAATTTAAATACTAGTACTGTTTTTTTGTTTTCTTTACAGTAGGTACTTTCAATTAAAACATTCAAAGAAATTTTTTTATTTGTAGCAAACCGATCAAATGTTCTTATTCTTCCCTTAAAGAAAGATGTTGTAGCTTTTTTGTCTATTTTTAAAATTGTTGCTGTAGCTTTTTTATATTTATTTTTACCATCTACTCTATTTAGCCCATCAAAATATTTTTCTAAATTATTAGCTAATTCTTTTGCTGTAATTTCTTCAGTATGATTAATATTCCATACATAGGTATACGACCAAAAATTTTGATGTTTAGGGTCACTCCATCCTTTAGGTGGAAATCTAACTTCAGCCATTCCATCATAGTTGATATTTTGAGCAAAACTAATAGGGAAAGGAAAAACTTCTTTTGTCCAAGTATTATCAAGCTTAAGTAGATTTACTTCCTCTGGTTTTTGACTATAGAGATTTGTTGAATAAATAAGAAACAAAAAAGTTAGTGTGATAAAGGTGTTTTTCATCTGATTAATTTTAAATGTCAGATAAAATTATATCAGTATTTGAAGAAAAGTGTCAAAAAAACGTAAAAGAAGTGTCAAGAGTTGTAAAAAAGAGTGAATATAAAATCTCTCTCCTTATTTTACTTAATTATTTAACTTTTTAAATACAAAATCAATCGAAAATTCATCGTTAAAAACTTTAGCTTTTAGTTGATTTTTATCTTTCCAGTATTGTATCGTTTTAGGGAATTCGTTTCGTTGATTTTCCGCAGTAAAAGAATTGTCGGTTTGTTGTGTAAAAGCAAATAGTGTCGGGTTTTCATTCACGCCTGTAACTTGTAAAAACAAAGAATCGTTCTTGGTGATGATATGTAATACCTCTTTAAAAACAGTATCTTTCTCTTTTAAGGTGAAGCCAATTCCAGAAAAATCCTCACCCCAAAACTCATATGTAAGCTTATCAGTTTGATTATTTATACGATTCCATTTTCCGAATAACCAGGTAGGTTTTTTGATTTCTTCAGTATTCTGACAAGAAAAAAGTAGAAATCCAGTAATAAATAGTAGTAAAATTCGCATCATAAAAGACTTAAAGGATTAAAGATAATGAATAAAATTCGATAAAAAATCGTAAATTCGCACCCCAAGAAAAGATACTATGCTAGATAAATTACAGATAGTTAAGCAACGTTATGATGAGGTGTCAGATTTAATCATCCAGCCAGATGTTATCTCTGATCAAAAACGTTATGTGCAATTAAATAAGGAATATAAAGATTTAGGAAAGGTTGTAAAAAAAGCAAACGAGTACGAAACTTTATTAAATAATATAGAAGAAGCCAAAGAAATTATTGCTGACGGATCGGATGCTGAAATGGTAGAAATGGCTAAAATGGAAATGGATGAAGCAAAAACTCGAATTCCAGAATTGGAAGAAGAGATTAAGTTTTTACTAATTCCGAAAGATCCTGAAGATTCTAAAAATGCAGTAGTAGAATTACGTGCAGGTACTGGTGGAGATGAAGCGAGTATTTTTGCAGGTGATTTGTTTAGAATGTACACCAAGTACTGTGAAAGTAAAGGGTGGAAAGTTTCTACAGTAGATTTTTCTGAAGGTACGAACGGTGGGTTTAAAGAAATTCAGTTTGAGGTTACTGGAGAAGATGTGTATGGAACTTTAAAGTTTGAAGCAGGTGTACACCGTGTACAACGTGTACCACAAACGGAAACTCAAGGACGTGTACATACATCGGCAGCAACTTGTATGGTATTCCCAGAAGCAGAAGAGTTTGATGTAGAAATTAACCCAAAAGATGTACGTATCGATTTCTTCTGTTCATCAGGACCAGGAGGTCAATCGGTAAACACTACCTATTCAGCAGTACGTTTAACACACATTCCTACAGGATTAGTGGCACAATGTCAAGATCAAAAATCGCAGCATAAAAACAAAGAGAAAGCGTTTAAGGTATTACGTTCTCGTTTGTACGATATGGAGTTGGCGAAGAAGCAGGAAGCAGATGCAGCAAAACGTGGTTCGATGGTAACTTCAGGAGACCGTTCTGCAAAAATTAGAACGTATAATTACCCTCAAGGACGTGTAACCGATCACAGAATTGGATTGACATTATACGATTTATCAAATATTGTAAACGGAGATATTCAAAAAATTATAGACGAGTTAATGCTCGCAGAAAATACTTCTAAGTTAAAAGAACTAGGAGAAACAATTTAACAAAAAGGCGTTACCATATGGTAACGCCTTTTTTTATCAAAAAAGAATTACTACTCACAATCCTTGTAGAGCCGATAAAGAAACCCTACCTTTGCATCATATTAATGTTCTATCCTTTTAAGGAGAAAATCTACAAGTCTTTATACTATTTTCTGTTATTATCAGATTCCATAGTCTTCAGTTGCTTTACAAAGCATTTTCAATAGAATTTTTAATCTAAAAATAATATCATATAAAATCATAGACTGCATTGTATGTGGTACTATGAGGTGATTTGTATGATGTATAATGTATAATAATAAAACCTTATAGTATGTTAAGAATAGTTGTAAAAGAAGGTGAAAATATCGATAGAGCCTTAAAGCGTTACAAGCGTAAGTTTAGAAATGTAAAAGTTTTACAAGAGTTGAGAGAAAGAAAACAATATGTAAAGCCATCAGTTACTAGAAGAGCACAAATTCAAAAAGCAGCTTATAAAGAGCAATTGTTTAAAGAAGAATAGTTCTGAAAATTATATAGAAAATAAAAAACGCAACCAATTTGGTTGCGTTTTTTTATTGTTTACTAATAATTTAGATTATTCTATAATACTTAATTCGTCTACGATACGTTTAGCACCTGCATACTTATCAATTAACCAAAGTACGTATCTAATATCTACATTAATGGTACGTTGTAAATTAGAATCAAAAATAACATCACCAGCCATAGCTTCAATGTTACCATCAAATGCTAAACCGATTAATTCACCTTTTCCGTTTAAAACTGGTGAGCCAGAATTCCCTCCTGTAATATCGTTATCAGATAAAAAGTTAACAGGTAATTCACCTTTACTGTTGGCATATCTTCCGTAATCTTTCTTCTCATAGATGTCTAACATATCTTTAGATAAATCAAACTCGCTATCATTTGGCTTGTATTTTTTTACCATTCCTTTTAACGTTGTGTAGTTGTTAATACTAGCATCGTTTCTAGGATCTTTAGGTAGAGCTCTTACTTTTCCGTAAGTTAAACGTAAAGTAGAGTTCGCATCTGGATATTTAATATTACTTAAACCAGACTTACGTAAACCATCTACTAATAATCTGAATGATTTTTGGTAATCGTTTAATGGTTGTACTAAGTTTTCAGGTTGTTCTCTATATTTACCTAGTAATTGAGATGATAAAATATATAACGGATCGTTAGCTAATAATTCTTTATTAGGGTATTTTAAGAAAGCTGTTGCACGTTCTTTAGACGTAAAAATACTTAATTCGAAAATAGAATTGATGTAATCATTAATATCACCATCCTTTGCAATTTTAGCAACAACCTCAGGTAATTCGTAATTTGCTTTAGCTGAATATAACTTTAGTTGTTCTGCTAAAATTTCTTTCTCTAAAGGTAAGTGATAGTTTGTGTAACTACTTCCTATAAAAGCATTCAATCTAGGCATTAAGTTCTTACGAGCAGCTTCGTTAGCATTAATATAAGACTCAAATCCTTTACCAATTTGATATGGTAAAACAGCAAATTTACTAGAACGTAATAATAACATTAAGTAGTTGTCGTGCTTTGCTTTGTTGTTGGTTAAGCTGTAATAATTGTTGATGTTAGTAACAACATCTCCGTAAGTAGTTTTATTAGACTTTTTGTTAGCCCATTTGTCAAATTTCTTTTCAACTTTACGTTTAGTTTCGGCAGTTTTATGAGCTGTTAAAGCGTCAATCATACCTTGTCTGTTTTTCCAGTAGTTGGCAATTCTAGCATATTGAGAAGCATACATTAAGTTGATAGATGCATCTTCATCCATGTATTTCTTCATTACATCCATACTAAGTTTAGAACCTTCTACCCAAGCAGGATAAGCGTAGTTTACGTTTTGCTCGATTCCTTCTGCAGGCATCCAACGGTTTGTTCTACCAGGATATCCTAAAATCATAGCAAAATCATTCTCTTTTACCCCTTTAATGTTAACAGGTAAGTGGTACTTTGCTTTTAGTGGTACGTTATTTTCAGAGTACTCTGCAGGATTTCCTTCTGCATCAGCATATACTCTAAATAAAGAAAAATCTCCTGTGTGACGTGGCCATTCCCAGTTATCAGTATCTCCACCGTATTTACCAACTTTATCGGAAGGTGTACCGACTAATCGAACATCTTTATAATCTTCGTATACAAAATAGTAATATTCATTTCCTTGGAAAAAAGAACGTACAGAAACAGTGTATTTACCACCTTCATTGTTTTCTTGTTCTATTTTTGCAATTTCTTTGTTAATAGTAGCTTCACGTTCTTTTTCTGTCATAGAATCGTTTACTTTAGATAAGATACGTTCTGAAACGTCATCCATTCTTACAAAGAATCTTACAAAAAGACTTTCTGGTTTAAGCTCGTCTTTTAATGTTTTAGCCCAATATCCATTTTTAAGGTGATTTTGTTCTTCTGAAGATAATTCAGCAATGGCATCATAACCACAGTGGTGGTTTGTTAGTACTAATCCGTTATCTGAAATAATACTAGCAGTACAACCACCGTTAAATTGAACGATAGCATCTTTAAGGCTTTGGTTGTTAATGCTGTAAATTTCTTCGGCAGTTAACTGAAGTCCCATTTTTTGCATATCACGTTCGTTTAAACGTTTAATATGCATTAAAAACCACATACCCTCATTGGCAAACAATGAAGCTGGTAGTAAGATTAAAAAAGCAATTAAAAAAAGGCTTGTTTTTTTCATAATATAATTTAAATAATAAAAAATTAGGTTGATTTTGTTTTAGTTAGAATATCATCTTTTAAAAACTTAATAAGATTAAGGTATCTATTTCAGAGCTTCACTAATTAAACAATCAGCTTGTAAAAATACTCAATAATTCATTTAGGATAAGAAGGGGAAACGTTAAAAAATGAAGGAATATCTAAGTTGTTTTAGAATAATTTTAACAGTATTGATAGCTAGAAGTGAGTTTTATGAATTTTAAATAAAAAACCCTTACAAATACTGGGTTTATAAGGGTTAATAGTGGAGACGCCGAGAATCGAACTCGGGTCCAAACAAGTAGCTCAAAGGCTTTCTACATACTTAGTTTTTGTTTAATTTTCGATTAAGACCTGACCAAAAACTGCCCAATCTTAACTTATCTTCTTTAGTTTCGAAAACCTATCGAAGCCCTAAGTTTTCTATGTTTACTTTTACGATGCCCAAAAGTGAAACGCCGTAAACCAAGGCTTTTCGTGGACATTCAGCTTGCGCACCTTGTGCGCCGAGGCTCTATCTTACTATTAATTCAGATTAAGCAGCTAAAGCGTAGTTATCTTCGCCGTTTAAATGTTTGAAATAAGTTTAACGAGTTGTCATTTCACTCCTCGGTATGCTTACATTTTCACTAGTCTTGCTGTCAAAACCAGTCGTCCCCAATATGTCAAAGATGCTATAAGTATCCCTGCAAAAAATATACCAGATAATCTTTGTAATTCTATGCAATTTCGTTTGGCAGTACTATAAAACAATATTGCCGAAACAAGAGAATGCAAATATAAAAAAATACTACTTGTACAATCATTTTAAAACAAGTATTTTCGCTGCAATTGTTATAAACTATAACATTATATGTAAAATTGTTTAATTTTAATACAAGATCAATTATGAAATTCGGAATTATAAAAGAACGTAAAAATCCACCTGATAGAAGAGTCGTGTTTTCTCCAGAAAAATTGCAAGAGTTTAAGCAACAGTTTCCTCAAGCAGAAATAGTGGTAGAAAGTTCTGATATCCGAGTTTTTTCTGATGAAGCTTATAAAAAAGCAGGTTTTGAGGTAACAAATGATATTTCTGATTGTGATGTATTACTAGGGGTGAAAGAAGTACCTGTAGACAGTTTAATTCCCAATAAAAAATATTTTTTCTTTAGCCATACCATTAAAAAACAGCCATACAATCGTAAGTTGTTAAAAGCAATGCTTGAGAGAAATATAGAAATGTTTGACCATGAAACAATTATTAAAGAAAACGGAGCACGTTTAATTGGCTTTGGTCGTTATGCAGGTTTGGTAGGTGCTTATAATGGTTTTAGAGCATTAGGAATAAGAGAAGAGTTGTTTACTTTACCGAAAGTAGAAACCTTAGCAGATTTAGATGCTGTAAAGGCAGAGTTGGATAAAATTAGCTTACCTAGCATTAAAATTTTATTGACTGGAACTGGAAAAGTAGCAAAAGGAGCCCAAGAAATTTTAGATCATTTACAAATTAAGCAAGTAAGTGATGCATTGTATTTAACGTCAGAATTTACAGAGCCTGTGTATTGCATAGCAGATGTTATGGAGTACGCAAAACGAAAAGATGGTAAAGTAGGAGATAAGTTTGAATTTTATAAAGATCCAACAGGATACGAAAGTAATTTTATGGCTTATGCGAAACAAACCGATTTCTTTATAGCGGGACATTTTTATGGAGATGGAGCACCGTATTTATTTACACGTGAAGATGCAAAACACCCTGAGTTCAGAATAAAGTATGTAGCAGATATTTCATGTGATATTGATGGACCAGTAGCTACAACACTTCGTGCATCAACAATTGCAGATCCTATTTATGGTTATAACCCAGAAACAGAATCAGAAATTGACTTTAAAGATGAAAAAGCGATCACGGTAATGGCAGTTGATAATTTACCTTGCGAGTTGCCAAAAGATGCAAGTGAAGGTTTTGGAGAGATGTTTTTAGAGCATGTAATTCCTGCTTTTTACAACGATGATAAAGACGGAATTTTAGCTCGTGCAAAAATGACAACAAATACTGGTAAATTAACCGAACGTTATGCATATTTACAAGATTACGTTGACGGAAAAGAATAACACTCATTAACTCCCGCTTCGGCGGGATTTTTATTTAAGATGATACCAGACAAACAGTTTTTAATCGACACAGCAAACATGAAAATGCCTTTTGGTAAGTATAAAGGAACGTATTTAATTGAAATTCCTGAATATTATATTGTTTGGTATAAAAACAAAGGATTTCCACAAGGAAAACTAGGCACAATGTTAGAGCTAGTTTACGAATTGAAGTTAAACGGACTAGAAGATATTTTACGAAAGATTAGAAGATAATTTACGAGTTAAAAATTTTTCTAAAAGTAAAACGGTGATAATTCCTAAGGTATAAGCTACCAAATCAACAAAACTAAAAGTAGCACCAAATATGATTACTGCTAATCGGTTATTTTCCAAACCAAGAAATTCTAAAAGAGGAGTTAACTGTAAAAATTCTACTGCATAAGCAAAAATAAGTACTATAATCCCAATAGTTTTGTTAGAGAAGTTAAAGAACGCTTTTACTAAATAAAAAAGTAAGATAACTACTAAAAAGTCACCAAAAGTATGTCTTATAAATCCTGAAGTTTGAGCTATTATAATTTCTAGCAAAAGAAGAAAGATAAAGGTAAGGAAGTGTTTTTGATAGAATTTCATATTCATATTTTTAAGCAAACTACCACATACATAATATGATAGTTTGCTTATTTATTACTGCTAATTAACCGTTTTGCCAATCTATTTTTCTTGAAGCATACATCACTGAAGCAAGAATAATAAATAGTCCAACACTGCCCACTAAAAGCGCATAATTTTCAAGCTGAATAATTACAAAAATAAAGGCATATAATGTGGTAAGGGAAGCTCCAATAAACAATGGAAATTTAACACCCTTTAAAATTGATTTCGAATACAAAGAAATTAGCAATACCACAGCTATTGATGCTATTAAATAGGCTTTTAAAAAGCTACTATGTTCAGAAATAGAAATGAGTAAAGTATAAAACATGGTTAAGGCAACACCAATCATTAAATATTGAAAGGGATGAATGGAAATTTTACTCATTGTTTGAATTAGAAAGAAAATTAAGAAGGTAAGTCCAATAACCAAAAAGCCATATTTAGCAGATCGTTCACTTTTTTGATACTCATCTACAGGAATCATAAAGTTTACACCAAAAGCATATTCTTTTAAGTTAGGAATTCCAGTAAAAGATTGCTGAGAAAAAGGTCTATTAATATCTAATATTTTCCATTTGGCATCAAAACCATTATCAGAGATTTTGTCGGAATTAAAAGGAAGGTATTCTCCAATAAAATTAGCTGTTTTCCAGTCAGAATTTATATGAACAGCTGTTTCTTTTCCAATAGGAATAAAACGAATTTGTTTACTACCATTGATGCTTAGTGATAGACTAAAGTTCGTGTCTGATTTTTTGGGAAGGTCTTCTTCATTTAAAAATTTACTTTCTAATTTATGAAGGTTTAAATAGTTGTAGTATGCTTTTTCATTACTATTATTATCCTCATATTTAGAAGTAAAAGCGTAGTTGTTTTTATTCAGTTTTATTTCAACTAAATTGTTTACTCCCTTTAAATTAGAAGTTTTAATAATTAAGCGAGCTTTGTTCCAAATAATATCTTTTTCATTAATATCTTTTTCACTAAAATCAGGTGTTGTAAAACTCCCATCAATGTCTATTTTACTATTGTACACAGCAGTTTTATAAATACCACGCTTTTTTTCTTCAGGATTAATGGATGATTTGATATTTAGTTTCTTCGGAAAAAAGTAAGCATACTTGATTTTTTCTTCGATTTCAGTTTGAGTTTCTTTTGTTTTTTGATTTCTAACAAACTTCTCTTTATAGGTTTTGTAAGGAACTTTTAAAATAGGACCATATAATAAAACCTCTTTACCCCATTTTTGATTGATTTCTTGTACAACTTCTTGCTGTCGATTAATTCGCTCAACAATTAAGCTTTTAATAAAAGATAAAGGAATTAAAAGGATGAGAATTAAAAAACCAATCATTAACATTCTGGCTGTGATTGATGTTTTTACCCACTTTCCGAATCTTCCGTTTTGTTTGTTTGATATTTCCATAGTTTGTTGTTTTAAAAGAACTTTGAATTTCAAAGTTTAATAGTAAAAAAATTATTGTTATTTATTTTTAATCAGTTTTTCTAAAGCATCAATATGTTTTTTAAACTCCAGTTTACCAAGCTCAGTAGCATAATATCTAGTGTTGGGTTTTCTTCCAATAAATTGTTTTTCTATCCTAATAAATTCAACTTTCTCTAAGGCTTTGGTATGGCTTGCCAAATTACCATCTGTAGCACCTAATAATTCTTTTAGGGTAGTAAATTCAGCATATTCATTAACCATAAGAACAGACATAATTCCCAGTCTAATTCTATGGTCAAAAGCTTTGTTTATATTTAGAATAATGTTTTTCAAAAAAGAAAACTTAAGAGTGCGAAAATAGTAACTATTTTCTATCGTGTTTAAAATACATGAGTGTTCCGTATATGATATGCATTACACCAAAACCTAGTACCCAAAACCAAAATCCGTAACCAGGTAATGAGGCAGCTATAAGCCCTAAAACGACTTCAGTATATCCTAAATATTTAATGTCACCGACAGTATATTTTGAAGCGTTTATCAATGCCAATCCATAAAAAATAAGCATCAAGGCTCCAGTTTGCCCATATTTTTGATGATTTAAAATTATAATAATGTAAATAGCCCCAGCAACTAAAGGGATAAGGAAGTTTATTAAAAGTCGTTTAGTTGTTGCATCCCAAATTCTTTCTCCATTTCTCTTTGCCTTCTTTGTCGTTAGAAGTATAGCTGTGGAGATACTTAAAAAACCTATCAATAATAAATCAAAAATTATTAGTTGAAAAACTTTACCATTTAGCATCAAATAACCATCAGAACTATTAGCAACCAACCAATATGCATAAGCAGCTCCAATTAAGGCATACATTCCTGCTAAAACACCAGATAAACCACTCAATGAAATAAATCGAGATGATTTATTCATTAAGTTTTTAATTTCTGATATGTCTTTTAAGTAATTTTCTGAATTCATTTTTAAAGAACTTTGAAAAACAAAGTAAGTTTAATTTTGTGAAACAAACAAATAAAATTTTAATGTACTTTTGAAAGAATGAAACCAGCCGAAGAATATATACTCAAACAACCCGAGCCGTTCAAGTCTATTTTACTGCACTTACAAGTATTAATAGAAAGTAATTTTCAGGATTTAGAACTAAAGTATAAGTGGAAAATACCTGTATATTATATCAACGGGAAACAGTTGTGCTATATGAATGCATCCCATAAAAAAGGATTTGTAGATGTTGGTTTTTGGGCAAAAGGTATTTTACAAGATTTTGATGCTTTTTTAGTTTCAGAAGGGAGAACGGTGGTAAAATCACTTCGTTATACTTCAGTTGAAGAAATTAATGAAGAGATACTACTACAAGTTATAAAAGAGGTAGCAAAACACAATCATAAAGGTTTTTGGAAGAAATAATTACTGAATCAAAAACTCAAGCATAATCTCTTTATCTATAATTAAAAATAACTGTTTGCTATTTTCAAGTGGAGTTGTTGTAACTGTAGTAATATTATTTTTAGTAGATATTTTATCAGGTTTTACAGCATATCGATATCCACTATATCCTAAGAAAATTGATTGATTGGGATGTAGGTTTCTGATTTTTAGTTTAATAGTAGCGTTTTTATTTAATATCCCTTTTAAAGGTGAAATTAACTCTAGGTCAGATTGTAAAAAAGAAGCATCGTAAATTGGCTGATTGTAAAAGTCTTTTTTAACCATTCTACCAACTCTTAACTGCCAAAGTTTTTTTTCAGGAAAATGTGTTTTAAAATATTTTTCTTTTGGAAAGTTGAAGTAGTATGCATTAAATAAGGGTTGCCATCTGTTATTATTTACAACTCCAGCTGCCCAAGTAGCATCAATATAAATCCATTTACCATTCAATTTAACAGCATTCCAAGCATGATTTGAGTTGGTTTTAGGATTAGCTATATCGTTTGAGGAATTTCTGATATATCCTTTTATAACTTCATTCTCAATTTGAAGTATAGAGCATGTTTTAGCAAAAGTTTGCGCATAGCCCTCACAAATGGCTTTTCGAGTCAATAAAGTTTCGTTAACAATATCGTCTTTTATAGCCTGTAGCTTTTCTAATTTTTCTTGCTCATTCCTGTACCTAAAGGAAATTCTTTTTTGCTTCGGGTTGTAATATCCTTCTAAATCATATCTAATATTATGAGCAAGCCAATAAAACGCAGCCTGTACTTGCTGTTCTTCAGTTTTAAAATCGTTTGCGATCTGCTGAGCTAGACGTTCTACTTCATTAAATTTAGGGTAACTATTAACTTTCTCTTCAATTAAAGAAAAGTCTTGTGAACTTACGATAGTAGTAACTAGAAAGAATAAAAAAAGAAGTCGTTTCATATATGAGCTAAAAACAATTATATGAAACAAAAACTGTGCCTATAAATTATTAATAGTTTTTCTAATGGTAACCAAATTGGTTAATAAACCTTCTAAATAGTCAAGGTGTAACATGTTGGCTCCATCACTTTTTGCATTAGCAGGGTCAAAATGAGTTTCGATAAATAATCCATCAACATTATTAACAACACCAGCGCGAGCAATAGTTTCAATCATATCAGGACGCCCACCAGTAACACCACTTGATTGGTTAGGTTGTTGTAATGAGTGTGTAACATCCAATACCGTAGGAGCGTATTCACGCATAGTAGGAATTCCACGGAAATCAACAATCATATCTTGGTACCCAAACATAGTACCTCTATCAGTTATCCATGCTTTTTGGTTTCCCGCATCATGAACTTTTTTTACAGCATGTTGCATAGCTTCAGGACTCATAAATTGTCCTTTTTTCAAATTCACAACTTTACCAGTTTTTGCAGCAGCAACTACTAAATCGGTTTGACGAACTAAGAAAGCAGGAATTTGTAATACATCTACATATTGGGCTGCCTTTTCAGCATCAGAAACTTCATGAATGTCCGTTACGGTAGGAATATTAAAAGTTTCAGAAACCTTACGTAAAATTTTTAAGGCTTTTTCATCACCAATTCCTGTAAAACTATCTATTCTACTACGATTCGCTTTTTTAAAACTTCCTTTAAATACATAAGGAATTTCTAATTTATCAGTAATGGTAATCGCCCTTTCAGCAATACGCATTGCCATATCTTCTCCTTCGATGGCACAAGGACCAGCAAGTAAGAAAAAGTTGTTTGAATCAGTATGTTTTATGTTTGGAATATCAGTTAAAGCCATCCTTAAAAATTTTCAACAAAATTAAGAAATTAAATTGGCTATATTTAGGCTTTTAAATAAATAAAGAATGAAAAAAGTTTTATATCCATTAGCACTTGTAAGTGTATCAATTTTACTGTCGTGTAAGCAAACTAAAAATACTAGTAGCGAGGTTGCTATGAATACTGTTGAGGTAACTCAGAAAAAAGAAAATAAAGAAGAGTTAATTGATTCTATTTTAGTAAGAAAACACTTATATACACTTGCTTCAGATGAAATGGAAGGTAGAAAACCAGGAACTGAGGGAATGGAAAAAGCAACTCAGTATATAGAAAATGAATACAAAAGAATTGGTTTAAAAACTTTTGATACATTAACTACATATCGTCAAAATTTTGAATACAAGGGTATTATAATGAGCAATATTATAGGCTTGTTAGAAGGAAAGTCTAAAAAAGATGAGTTTGTTATTGTATCTGCACATCACGATCATTTAGGGGTAAAGAAAGACGGAGAAGGGGATAGAATTTTTAATGGTGCGAATGATGATGCTTCTGGTGTTACCGGTGTATTATCATTAGCTGAATATTATGCTAAAAAAGGAAACAATGAGCGTAGTATTTTGTTTGTATGTTTTACTGCTGAAGAAATGGGGTTGGTAGGTTCTGAGTATTTTGGAAAAGGAATTGATGCGAGTAAGTTTGTAGCTGGAATTAATTTAGAGTTAATAGGAAAACAACCTAAAACAGGACCAAAAACTGCATGGTTAACTGGTTTTGATAAATCGGATTTTGGAAAAATAATTCAAAAGAATTTAGAAGGGTCAGGATATAAGCTATTTCCAGATCCATACCCTAAATTTCAATTGTTCTTACGATCAGATAATGCTTCTTTAGCACGTTTAGGGGTGCCGTCTCATACATTTTCAACCACTCCAATTGATATTGATGCTGATTATCATAAAGTAACAGATGAGGCTGAAACCTTAAATATGACTGTGTTAACAGAAACTGTTAAAGCAGTTGCTAGAGGAACTCAAAGTATTATTGAAGGAAAAGATACACCTACTAGAGTAAATATGGAGTAAACATATTGAAAACTTAAAGTAAAGAAGGAGCCATGAGCTCCTTTTTTATTGGGATTAGATATTTTTTTAATAAAATGTTAATTTTTCGTTAGTTAAATTAGTTAAAGTGTTAAAATTATATTAAAATTTTACTATATTCGAAAAGTTTTAATTTAAATCCCTTCAAAAATGAAAAAAACACTTTTAAGCCTAACGGTTGTTTTAACTATTATCTCATGTTCTAATAATGATGAAACATTAGATATAAAACAAGATCAAGATTTACTTACCAAAAAAGAAATCAATTCAAAAATTAAGGAATCTTTACAAAAAACAGGAGATTTTAAATGGATGTCACAAGACGCACATACAATATGGAGTGCAGTGAATCATGGAGAGAATATCTTAACTATAGGCTACGGTACTTCAAAAAATAACTACGCGAAGAGTGAAGAAAGCGCTAATATTAAAAATGAGTTACTAGCCTTAGTAAGAAGCTTTGAACCTACTTCAGCAAAAGGAGAAACGGAACTATATGTAAACGAAAATATTAATGTATTAGACATTAAAGTTACCAACAAGGAAACAATAAATGTCTTATTAAAAGACAGTAGAGTTCGTTATATAGAACCAGGAGGGTATAGTTTTTTAGAGTCAACTGCTCAAGCTAAATCAGATTCATCAGGTTCTTCAGGATGTGGCTATGGTACTGCAACTTTAAATACAAGTGATTATCGTACAGTATCACCAGGTGCTAGATTACCATGGTCTTTCGATGCACACAATATTTCACAAGCTTGGAATTACAGTACAGGATCAGGTGTAACTGTAGCGGTGGTTGATTCTGGTTTATCACCAGAGCAAAAATGGATGAATCAATATTTTAACGATGGATATTCATCGGGAAGAACAGTTCAGAAATATGGAACCTTTGTAGATTCTTGGTGGGCATGGTCTAATAATTATGACGGAGTAAATGACAAGTGTGGTCATGGAACAAAAATGGCAGCAGTAGCTACAGCTCCAAGAAATAATGATAATTTACCTGTAGGTGTTGCTTATAATGCAAACTTAGTAACGTATAGAGCTGTTGAAAATGTAGTAATTGACGATTACCATGAAAAAAGAGGTGTTGTTGAAGCATTAACAGCATTGGCAAATAGGAGTGATGTAAAAGTTATTTCTATGTCATTAGGTTCTCCGTTTAGTATTGGTAATGTATCAGATGCAGTAAAGTATGCACATAGCAAAGGAAAGATGATTTTAGCAGCAGGAGGAACGTCTACTTCGTTTACTACTTGGTATGGAGTAATTTTTCCAGCAAGTATGTCTGAAACTGTTGCGGTAACAGGTGTTAAAGAAGGACAGTATAGCAAGTGTGATGTATGTCATACCGGATCACAAATTGATTTTACGGTACAAATGCAACGAACTAACGGAACTGATAATAAAATTCCTGTATTGAGTTATTATGATGGTCAAGCAAATTATGTAGGAGGTTCATCTGTAGCAACAGCTACCACAGCAGGTATTGCTGCATTGGTATGGGCTAAAAATCCTTCTTGGTCAAGAGAACAAGTTTTACAAAAAATGAAAGAATCCGCTGATTTTTATCCGAATAAACATTCAGAGTTTGGATATGGAAATATTGATGCTCTAAAAGCAGTTCAATAAAAATCAACTAACTAACCTTAGAAAAAAGTCTCGTGTAAACGAGGCTTTTTGTATTTTTATGAGGTATAGTTTTTGATTTAGTACACTGTAAAGAATTTATATATGAAGTATTACAAATATTTTTTTCTGTTAGTTATTATTGGCTGTTCCTCTTCTAAAGTAGTATATGACTACGATAGCCAAACAAATTTCAGTCAGTATAAGACCTTCAATTTTTTTGAAGATGCTGGTAAAGGTTTAAATGAGTTGGATATAAAAAGGGTTACTTATGAAATAACGGCTGCCCTAAAAGCTAAAGGAATGCAATTGACTGAAAACCCAGATATGTATATCAATATTTTATCTGAAGAACGAGAATCAGTTAATAGAAATACGATAGGTGTTGGCTTAGGAAGTGGAGGAAGGAATGTTGGTTTTGGAATATCAGGAGGTATCCCTATCGAAAGTAGAAAAATTAATCAGCAATTAACCATTGATTTTGTTGAAAGTAAATACAACCAGTTAATATGGCAAGGAATTGCTACTAGTGAAATAAGAGAAAAAGCTACTCCGGAACAAAAGAAACTACATTTTCAAAAAGTAATTGGTAAAGTGATTAATAATTATCCACCGAAATAAGGTAGTTAAAAAAGCCTCTTGGTTTTACCAAAAGGCTTTTCAAATTACACAACAAACACACTATGTATACTAATCTAAATTTAGATTTTTAGAAATTTTTAGCCAATCAATGATTTTAAAATTTTGATGTAAGCTGTCCTTACCTTGGGTATTAGCACCATCTTGTGCAATAAAGAATCCTTTAGGATATTTCGCGCCAAAATTAACAGAGGTTACATCAATTCCGTCCGTATCGTAGGTACCGTCAATAGCACCATCTTTTAATGAAAAGCTTCCTAGGTATTGATTGCTAACTCTATCGAAAACAGCATAACTGTTATTTCCTTGTGACGATAAAATAATATACCCTTTTCCGTTTCCAGCATCGTATAAGGTAACCCCTTCAAAATCATCTTTCATATTCAAGTCGTTGGTGCTGATAACCTTTACACGGTTGTTTTCAGCATTGGGTTCAGCATCGTATTTCCACAAAGCTTTGTTCTCTTCTCCAATATATACTTTGGCATGTACATCATCGGCAACAATACCTTCTCCTTGACTTCCTAATGAAAATTCACGGACTAACTTGGCATCAATTAGAGTGTTGTTTTCAAACAATTCCCATTGCTCAACACCGCCTTTTTTACCAACCATAAAAACATAAAACTTGTTAGTTTTAGGACTTTTATACATTCCTAAACCGTATACTTCTTTTAAGTTAGAAGTTATTTTTCTAGCAGCAACATCTTCTAGTTCACCTGTTGATTTTACAATTAGTATAGAAATAGTATTGTAGGTCCTATTACTGGCGGTAACTACCGAAACTTTTTTTCCGTTTAATAAGAATCCATCACGAATATCAACATTATTTACACGTCCTATTTTATAAGAATACAAACGTTCTCCTTCTAAATTATAAACTTCTAAACCTTCTTTTTTGTTTGTACCAATTATGGTTGATTTTGTTACATCAACAGGGTTTATCCATACACACGGATCATCAGCAGCGTCGTCAAAAGAAGTAACAGGATCTGTTTCAGCATCAGCAACTAAAGCTACTACTGGTTTAGCTTGCGGGTTTTGATGTATTATTTTTTCAACTTTACAAGCGCTTAAAATAAGGCAAGTAAGTATTATTCTGTATACTTTATTCATTCTTAAAAATTGTATTTTAAACCAGCATTCCAGTTATAGTTATAAAACTCAGCTTGCATTGTTTGATGCTTTGCTCCTTGGTAAAAGCGTAATTCTTGATTGGTTAAGTTTTTTGCTTCAGCAAAGATTTGTAAGTTTTTAGTAATACGGTAAGAAGCATTTAGGTCTACAAACAATTGTTCGTCATAAAATACATCCGTAAAAGCATCGTCTCCGTATTCAAAAATGTAATCATCAGCAAAGTTTAAAGAGGCTCTAATGGATAGTTTAGAACTTTCATAGGCCAACGATCCGTTAAACATGTTTTTAACAGCACCAGCCAAAGGTAATCCATCTTCTCTATCAGCAATTCCATCTGTTTTAGAGTCTGTATAGGTATAGTTACCATACACTGTTAAGTTTCTTAAGAAACCAGGTAAGAAGTTTAACTTACGTTGTAAAGCAACTTCAAAACCATAAATTTCGGCAGTACCTCCGTTGAAAGGTCGTGTAACATCATAGGTTTCTGTAACACCCCCAATGGTAATTGGTTCTTCAGTAACTGAATTGTAAATAAATTTATCTAAATCTTTGTAAAAAACTCCTGCTGATATAATACCTACATTACTAAAGTAGTGTTCAAACATTAAATCAAAGTTCATCGCTTCAGTAGGATCTAAATTAGGGTTTCCATACTCAGCTTCAATATCATCACTATTAATGTTTCTATAAGGTACTAAATCGTAATAATTAGGTCTCGCAATTGTGTTTGTCCAAGCAGCTCTAACAATGGTGTTTTTATCAATATTGTATTTTGCTTGTAAGTTTGGTAACCAGTTTGTGTAGTTTCTAGTTCCAGATGTTTTAGTTACGTCGCTTAAATCTTCAGCAGTTTCAACATCAATAGCAAAACCATTGTAGTCAGTTGTTGTTTTTTCAACTCTTACACCGGCAATAAAAGAAAAGTTATTATTGATGTTTTGTTGCAACATTCCATAAAAAGCATAAATATTTTCGTTTGCATTGTAGTTTTCAGGAACAAATTCATCTAGTACAAGTTCACCTCCTTTTAAGTTTAAACTTCCTAAAAATTCTTTTGAAACAAAAAGCCCTGATTTATAATCATCGCCTGCTAAATAACCATTAATAGTATAGTCTTTAGTAGTAGTGGTATTCATGGTTGGAAATTGATCTTCTAAATCATATTCATAAAAATTATTGTCTCTTACTTTTTCTTTGTATTTGTGCTTAAATCCAAATTTTAAAGAGTTTTTATAAGCTCCTGTAGCATTAATTGGAACTAAAACATCAAAATTAGAACTGATTTTACGCTCTTGTGTAAATCCTTGTTGTTGCGTTACTTCTTTATATTCAAAAGTTGAAGGATCGTTAAAGTTATTGTTTGTTGGACGTAATACTGGGAAGTTTGTTCGAGAGAAGTCTTGCATAACTTCAATGTCATCATTTTCAAAACTAATATAACGTTCGTCTGGACGCTCTTCTTTTGCTTTAGCAGTTCCTGTTTTCCAGTTCAACTTAATGTTCCCAAAAATAATATGTTCTCCACCTACAGATATATTATAAGTGCTCTGACGCTCTAAACGTGTGTTGTCATTCGTATCATTGTTGATACCTCCTTTAGTTTGACGACGCACTTCAGCTTTTGATAATCCTGTAGCATCTGGTTCATCTATTTTTCTAAAACGCACTCTATAACGGTTTTCATAGTCGTTTCTCTGATTGTACATTGACTTAAAGAAAAGCGTATTGTTATTGTCAGGTGTCCAGTCTAAGTTGGCGGAAACACTCATTCTATTTCTTTTTACATCGTAACGTCTAATATCGTGTTCACCAATGTATGTTTTGTTATTTTCTTTTTCCCATTCAAACTCAACATTATCTGAACCATAATCGTTAGAGTTATAAGAAGCATTGATAACATACCCTAGTTTGTCTTTAAAAGTTCTGTTGGCAACTAATGCAGAAACGTTATAGTTAGGCGTATTTCTTACAGGATTTTGTCCGTAAGAACCAGCAACGAAAGCCCTAAAAGTAGTAGGAGCAGAGCGTGTAACTAAATTAACGGAACCACCAATAGCGTCTCCTTCCATATCAGGAGTTACTGCTTTGTTAACCTCAATAGTTTGAATCATATCAGAAGGAATTAAGTCCATTTGAACTCTACGATTATCTCCTTCAGCAGACGGAATTCTATCACCGTTTAAGGTTACCGAGTTTAATTGAGGGGCTAACCCACGGATAACAATGTCTCTAGCTTCACCTTGGTCGTTTTGCATAGAAATACCAGGAACACGTTTTAAGGCATCTCCAATATTAGCATCAGGAAACTTTCCTACTTGATCGGCAGAAATAATGTTGGTTATATTTTCCTTGTTTTTTTGTTGATTTAAGGCTTTGGCTTGTCCTTTACCAATACTTCCTTTAATAACAACTTCATCCAATCTATCTATTTTAGGTGTTAGAGAAAAGTTTTTAGATTGAATGTTGTTTGTAAGCGTAATGGTTTCTGTTAAGGTTTGGTAACCTAAGAATGATATTTGAACTTCATAGCTTCCTATTGGTAAATTTAAAAGTTCGTAGTTTCCATTAAAGTCGGTAGAAAATCCAACTTGTAAAGAAGGAATGCTAATCGTAGCTCCAGGTAAAGGTTGATTGGTTTCGTCTAAAACTCTCCCTTTTAAACCAGATTTGTTTTGTGAGTATCCTAAAATACTTACAAAGCAAATAGTAATTAAAATTAATTTTTTCATTTTGAAATCTTTAGTGAATTATCCACGGCGAAATTATTTATGATAACTAGCAACCAGATTTCAATTTTGTTAGTAAAAAATTATTAAAACTTATACTTAAGGTTGATTATATGTTAATTGGTTGAGGTTTTTATAATGTTTAAGTGTTCTTTATTTAAAGTAAAAATTACTTTATAAAAACATTTGATATTTAATTTTAGAAGTTTTACAATAAAAAAAGCCTCCAAGATATCTTGGAGGCTTTTTTTATTGTAGTCTAGCGTTTTTTAGAATTGGTAACGGATACCTATACCGAAGTCAGAGTTAAAGTCTTTATAATAATCACCGAATCCTATATCAGGTCTGTAATCTAAAGAAATCATTAATGGAATATCAAAATTATATTCGATTCCAATTACACCAGAAACAAAAACGTATGTTTCAGATACATCAATATTCTTCGCGCTCCAGTGTCCTAAACCACCACCAGCACCAGCGAACCAGTTAAAACGGTTCTCTAACTGCCATACCCATTGGTATAAAGCTGTGGCTTTGAATCCATCATAACCACTACCATTTCTTAAACCTAAGTCAAGTTCTAAACGATTGTTATCGCTTAATCTACGTTGGTAAGAGATTTCAGCTCCAAAACCATCGTTATCTCCCAAACGAATACCAATAGCATTATCAGAAATTTCTTGGGCATTTGCTGTAAAAAACGAAAGGGTTAAAAAACCAATGAATAAAAATAATTTTTTCATAATTTTTAATTTAATGTTATGTGTTGCTAAGATAGTTATTTTATTTAATTAGTAATCTTTTTCCTTTTGAATGACTAGTGAATTCAGGGGCATACATACTTTGGATTGTGGTAATTCCATTGCTAAAGTTTCCTGAATTATTTACACGTACGTCATACTCAAATACATAGATTCCTTTAGGTAAACGATCAAAAAAGAAATTTGTTGCAGCATCTTTTGTACTTTCATAATAGCCCAAACCATCTAGCCATTTGTATTGTGATAATACGTTAATTGGCTCAACACCACTAGCTCGCATATCTTTCATATGAACGAATTCCATGTCTCTATCTGAACGAAGTTCTATTCTAACGGTGATTAAGTCTCCAATTTTTAGCTGGGTTTCTTTGGTGATTTCTTGTAGTTTTTTTCCTGTGTCAGTGTTGATTTTTTTGAACAGTTTCTTATTCAAATTTAACGGATTTTTAACAGAGGTAATCTTATCTAAATCTTCAAAATATTGCCAATATAAGCCACCCCAAGCAATACCTTTTCCTTTTTTTGTGATGTTTACTTTACTCATTTCAGGAGTAATTTCAGAACCATTCCAAGAGGTTTTAAAATAGCCAGTTCCAGCTTCAATTTTAGTGTCCTCCAACTGCGTCGGATTGATAATTTTATTTCCAATAGTTATATCTACCATTTCAGTTACTGAAATCCAATCACTACCTTGTAATAATAATGCATATACAGCTTCAGTAGTTGCTTTGGTAGTTTGCCAACGATTGGTTTGCTTGTTTTTTAATAACCAGATTTTTAGGTTATCAATGGTTTCTGTGTTGTTTTCAATTTCTGAAAAAGCTTCGATTAATAAAGCTTGTGTTTCAATAGGTGCTTGATACCAATACCAACTAGGTTTGTTTTCTTTCCAATACATCCCTAATTCTTCTGAAGTAATGCTGTTTTCTTTTAAAGAAGCTATAATTTTATTAGCTACGGAAGTATTTCCACTTCTAAATTGAAGCAAGGCGATTTGTCCTTTTCCGTATAAATTGAATTCTTTCCAATAGTTTTCTGTTTGATTTTTATAGTATTCAACAGCAACTTTGGTTTTGTCACTCATATTAATGTCTTTATAAAAAGAACGCATGTATAAATACTGAATGATAAAATAACTCAGGTGGTTTTTTTCTAAGTACTCTTCGTATTTCTTTTGCCCTTTTTCAGCTTTAATACGTTCAGCACTTTCTAATAACTTTTTATAAACTTCTTTAATTTCTAGATCTAAAAAGTGAACTGATTTTTGAACCATAGCTGTAGTTGAATTGTCAAAATCGACTACTCCCAATTTTTGTAAATGTCCGAAACCGGTAGCAATATGATTGGTAATAAAAGCATTCGGATAATCGCTACCCTTAAACCAAGGGAATCCCCCATTGCTTAGTTGCATTTCTGCTAATTTGTTGATTGCTTTTTGTTGTTCGTTTTTCATTTTATTTAAATCAAACAACAAGGCAATGCGTTTCTTTTGTTCTGTTTCTGATTGTGCATCTCGTAACCAAGGAGTTTCTTGAATGATCAAGGATTTTAATTCTTGATTTTTTTCTAAGTTGCTCAGCAAAGCATCAGAAGATTTCCACGCATTGAATACTTCTTGAATTCTCGGATTTGAATTTGCAATATGACTTGCCAAAGTGTTTGCATAATAACGAGCAAAGGTTTGTTCGCTACATTCATATGGATACTCCATTAAATAGGGTAACGCTTGTACAGCATACCACGCAGGGTTAGAAGTAACTTCTAAAGTAAGTTTGTGATTTTTTAAAGAGCTAGAAGCATTATTTTTTAATTTATCTAATGTAAATGTTTTCGTTTCATTTAAGCGAACCCAAATAGGTAGTGTTTCGGTAACCAACATTCGGTTAGATAATACAGGTAATACATTTTGTTCTCCATCAGAAAAATCTCCTGCTTTTGCAATTACTTTATATTGAATAGCTTGATAAGTATCAGGAATAGACAGGTTCCAAGAAACATGTGTGTTTCCATTTGAATCAACATTAAAAGGTTGATTTTTTAATGAATTAGCTAGCAAATCAATTTCCTTTCCAGTAATTGCGTCGGTTAGTACAAGTTGAGCTATACCTTTTAAGTTTTTATCAGAGATATTAGCAATTTTAGTACTGAAAGTAATTTGATCACCTTCTCTCAAAAATCTTGGTGCATTAGGTATCACCATTAACTCTTTTTGGGTAACAGTAGTCAATGTTTTTGTAGCGGATTGTAATTCTTTAGTATGAGCAAGTAATTGTAATTTCCATCTTGTTAACGATTCAGGAGTGGTAAAGCTAAAGGTTACATTTCCATTTTTATCAGTAGTTAAATGTGGATAGAAAAATGCTGTTTCTTGAAGGTTTTTACGAATTTGAACTCCTTCTAACGAAACTTTTTTTTCTTCTTTTTCTTGTTTTCCTAATCCTGTAACTACAACTTCTTGTAAGTCAGCTTCCGTTGATTCGATAATTGTTTCTTCAACTTCTTCTTCAACTTCAACAACTTCTAATTTTCTGGTAGTATTTACAGCGCCTCTTAAAAAAACATTTCTGTTTCTTCCGAAGCTAAATCCAAACCAATTTAAGCGATCGTATTGTTGCGTTGAATAATACCTGTTAGGGTAATTTATATTAAAAATCCTGAAATGTTCATTGCCAAAACTTTGGTAAGCATTTGCATTGCTGCCGTAAGAATAATAGGTTGAAGTTGTAATTGGATTGAATTGCCAATTATGTGCTTTGAATTCATCTAATGAAGCATCGTACATGCTCGCCAATACTTCTGCAGCTACTTTGTTGTTTTTATCATTTTTAATGGTGAAACTCCAAGTTTCTTCAGCTCCAGGTTGTAGTTTATCTCTAAATGTATTGGTTTCAATGGTAATTGTTTCTTGTTTGTTAGGTACAGAAATAGGAATCGTTCCGCTTACAAAACTGTTATAATTCACAAAGTAGTATTTGATAGCAAACCCATCAATATCTTCTTTTGTAACTGGAATTTTGATTGTTTTTAAATCATTATTTAAATGAATAAGTTTTGTTTTTACAATTTGATGATTCTTTTCTATTTGAATAACCACAGTTACATCTTTTGAAGCAGAACCAATTTGTAATTCTACATTATCACCTAGTTTGTAACTCGTTTTATCAGTATTGTAAACAAATAATTGATTATCAGTTACACTTTTCTCAGCTCTATTTGTAAATGTAAAACGAGTTTTATCGGTAACAATTTGTCCAAATTTATCTTTAGAGTTTAATATGATAACATACTTTCCAGAAGTCCATTTTGAATAATTTTTTAAGATAATTTCTTTTGATTTTTGCGTGTCAAAAGCTTGTTCAAAAACCAATTTTCCTTGTTTCCAAGTTGCAGGATTTTCTTCTTCTTTGGTATAAGCATCGTGTGGAAACAACTTTCTAAAATCAGCTTCTGAAATATCTTGATAATCAGGAGTGCTCCAAGGTCTGCTACGTAACGGACTTTTAGGCGCTTGTAGTTTGTATATTTTAAGGTTTCCTTCCGCAGGAACAAATTCTCCATTCAAATTTTTACTTGAGATTTTAAGGGTAGTTTCTTTATCTGATTTGTCTATTGTTGAAGGAGCTACTATTGAAGTAAGCAAGGAATGATATCCAACTTTTACGATAGAAGTGGCAGAACGAGTTTCGCCATTAATATCGGTAACATCAGCAGTTACTTCATATTCAAAAACAGGAAGATTTTCTTTGTTTACACTTTCGTCTGGAAGTGCTTTAAAAGTGATTGAAAAGTATCCTTGGGCATCAGTTGTCAATTCTCCATGCGTAATTTCTTGTGCTTCTGAAGTAAATTGAGGTCTACGCCAATACCACCAATTAGGATATTGCACTTTACGATGCACTCGATATACTACTTTAGCATCGGTAATGTTTGCTCCAGAAAATGCTTTGGCGAATCCGTTTACTGTAATGCTGTCGTTTACCTTATAAGTTTTAGTGATAGGTTTAAACTCAGTTTTAAACTTAGGACGTTTGTATTCTTCAACTTGAAAAGGGAAAAAGTTTAGTTGATTTTCTATGCTGGTTCTAATAGAACATTCACCAGTTAATCCATTGTTGGGAATAATAAATGTTCCAGAAAATGACCCAAATTCATTAGTTTTTAATTTTAAGTCTGTAATATTATTTCTTGAAGCATCAACAACTTTTATGTTTACATCTTTGTTAGATATGAGATTAGAATTGTTTTTAGAAAATTTAATGGAAATGCCTTTAAAATATACAGTTTGACCAGGTCTATAAATACTTCTGTCTGTAAAAATAAAAGATTTAATATTTATAGAATCATCATCATTAACATCAGATGTTTCGTGGTATTTGTATAAGTAATAATTCCCAAAAATAGCAGAATCATCTTTTGTAGTTACCGTAATATATACATTGCTAAAGTTGTCGTTACTTTTATAACTAGCAAAACCATTTTTATCGGTTGTTAATTTTTTATGAATTGATTTTCCGTGTCTACGTTGCTTGTTTTGTAATAATAATTCAGCATTTTTAATAGGTTTTCCAGTATTTCTATCTACCACTTGGTAGGTTCTGATACCGTTATTGTTGTTTTCAATCAATACTAGATTGGTTACTTGTAAGTTGGCGGTAGCGTATAGGTCAGCAGTGTTAAAAGTAGCATTTTTATGCGCTACGATTAAATAATTCCCCTGAGTTAATTTTGGAACAACAACTTCAGTCGTATGTTGTAAATAGTCTTTTTCGTTTCGTAAAGCACTATTCCAGGAAGCAGTTTTTTGTAGTTTTTTTATAAAGTTGATTTTCTCTTCGTCTTTATAAATTTTTTGAAGTTCTTCTAACTGCTTAGGAGTAATTTTATAAGCACTAAAATGCAGTTTATCAATGTTGTTGTAAGTAACTAATATTCTTGAAGGCTTGTTTATAGGAACAAATTTTTCTGAAAGAAGAGTTAATGATTCTAATTTGATTTGTTGCAGTAAAGTTTTACAATTTTTAGCAGCAATACTTTCAGGAAATTGTTCAATTACTTTATTACAAATAGCTAAAGCTTCTCGATTTTTAAAACGAACATCTTCGTTTTTATTAGCTTGAAATGAATTGGCTTGTAGAGTGTAAATCCTAGCAATTTCATATTGATATAAACCACTTACTTCGTTGTTTTTATAGTTGTTTGCTGATGTTTTTAAGGTTTGTAGCAACAACTCTTGTTTGTTGTTAAAAGTAGCATGCTGATTTACAAAATGAAGTCGTTGTATATCGGCATCAACCAAAGCATCTAGATTATTGTTTTTTAAATGAAAAGAAAGTAGGCTTTGATAAATTTTTAAAGCATTGAATTGTAGTGATGAATCATCTTTTGTAGTGAATTTTAGGTTTGAAAATGTTTTAACATCACTAATATATTTTGTTTCATCAATTTTAAATTGATAGACAGGTTTTGTTATGCTGGTTTCTGTAGTTTTATAAAACTCTAAGGCATTATGCGCTAAAAAATCGAATAGGGTAGGACGAAATTTTTTAGAATCTTTAACAGCATGGATAATTTCTCCAAACTCATATATGTCTACTTTTTGAAGCAGTGCTTCATTCTCTAAAGAATTTTGATAATGACAATGAATTTCAGTAAAAAGCGTGTCTAAATCCCATGTTCTAAAATCGTTTCCATCAACTTTTTGCTCCGTTTGTGTTCGATTGTAAAACTTCCATTTATTTTGATTGAAGTATTGCCAATACAAGTTGGCTAAAATATTTTCGAGCACATTTTTAGAAGGAAAGCTACTTTTATCAATTTGTTGTTTGAATTGATTGATGATTTTCAATTGCGCGTCTTCCTCTAAAGTCAATGAATATTTACTTTTATAGAATAGCGATTTTATAATTTGAGGTGAGTTGTTACTTTTTTCTGCCTTTTCATAAATACTTTCAACAACTTTTAAAGCTGATTTAGGCAGATTATCCAACTCAAATTGATTTACTTTTTCCCATAAATCTTTGTAGTTTTCTTGAGCGTTTACTGTGGTTGAAAATAAAATTAGTAGCAAAATAGAAGTCAATTTTTTCATAACACGATTTTTCATTTATAGATACAAAACACCAAAAAATGACGATTTATTACAAGTTAAACTTTGTAATAATAGTATTTGAGTGAGTGTGTGCAACTTTTCAATGAGTTTAAATTTAAAGATACTTAAAATTCTTACTTGGTTTTGTATTTTTGGGTTTTTATACATTACAGATAATTTACTACATGAGAATTCATTTTATAGCCATAGGGGGTAGTGCAATGCATAATTTAGCCATTGCTTTACAACAAAAAGGATACCAAATAACAGGAAGTGATGATACGATTCACGATCCATCAAAAACTCGTTTAGCTGATAAAGGGTTGTTGCCAGAAGAGTTTGGTTGGTATCCAGAAAAAATCACTAACGATTTAGATGCTATAATTTTAGGAATGCATGCAAAAAAAGACAATCCTGAGTTATTAAAAGCGCAGGAACTGGGAGTGAAAATTTATTCGTATCCAGAATTTTTATATGAGCAATCTAAAGATAAAACTCGTGTAGTTATAGGTGGTTCACATGGAAAGACTACTATAACTTCTATGATTTTACATGTGTTGAATTATCATGAAAGAGAAGTAGATTATATGGTAGGTGCACAATTAGAAGGCTTTGATACGATGGTGCATTTGACAGAGGAAAATGAATTTATTGTGTTAGAAGGTGATGAATATTTAAGTTCGCCGATAGATATACGTCCGAAGTTTCATTTATACAAACCGAATATTGCTTTGTTAAGTGGAATTGCGTGGGATCACATTAATGTATTTCCAACATTTGAAAACTATGTAGAACAATTTAAGGTTTTTACTGATTCTTTAACGAATGGAGGAATCATGGTATATAATGAGGAAGATGATGTTTTAAAAGAAGTGGTAGAAAGTTCTACTCATCCGATAAAGAAGTATCCATACGATACTCCTGATTATTTTATCGATAACGGAACAACTTATTTAGAAACTTCTGAAGGAGATTTACCGTTAGAAATTTTTGGAGATCATAACTTACAAAACTTAGCAGGAGCCAAGTGGATTTGTCAGCACATGGGAATAGATGAAGATGAATTTTATGAAGCCATTGCTAGTTTTAAAGGAGCAAGCAAACGATTAGAAAAGATTGCTGAAAACTCTTCATCAGTAGTGTTTAAGGATTTTGCACATTCACCATCTAAAGTAGCAGCAACTACAGCTGCGGTTAAGAATCAATATTCAGATAGAACTTTGTTAGCATGTTTAGAATTACACACCTATTCAAGTTTAAATGCTGAGTTTTTATCAGAATATAAAGGAGCTTTAGATAAGGCAGATAGAGCAGTGGTGTTTTATTCTCCTCATGCAGTAAAAATTAAACAGCTAGAAGAAGTTTCTGAAGCACAAATAGCGAATGCTTTTGAGCGAGATGATTTGATTATATATACTAATCCGCAAGAATTTAAAGAGTTTTTATTCAGTCAAAACTTAGAGAATACAGCTTTATTACTGATGAGTTCAGGTAATTATGGAGGGTTAGATTTTGATGAGGTTAAGGGCTTGGTTTAAAACCAAGCTTTCTTTTTAGCCAATTAACATCAGTTATTTTAGAGTAAACAAATAAAAAATAAGATTTATTAAATAGGGCTTTGAATAAAATTTGAAGTCTAGATAATAATTTTAAGTAGAGGCTTAACATCTTTTTCTTGGTTTTATTAGAGCTACTTGGAGTTAAGCTTTGTAAACAATCTTTAATGTATTGCTGACTTTTGTTGTCTGAAGTGTATTGTAGGTTCTGTGGTTTAGATAAAATAAAACTGTATAAATCTAAACCAGCATTTAATTCTTTAGATAGGTTTGTGTCTGTAATTATAGTTTCAGGTTTTAGTTTGTTCCCTAGAAGAAAAACATCATAAGCTCCTCTTAAGCTGATGCCTTTAAGAAAGTAAGCATTATCATTAATCAATTTAGAAAATACGGTTAGCTTGATTTGATTTTCAATTGATAAAACAGTAATGTTATTAGTTGTTAATAAAGAGTCTTTAACAGTTTTGTAGTTGAAAAATGTAGCCTTTTCTTTTCGTAACATGTCTTTATGAATTTCAATAGCCCCAATTTTTTCAGGATGTGTAATTCTAGGTATATGCCTGTGATCATCAAAAAGCTCAGAAACTCTATCAGTATAGCCGTATTTTTTTAGGGTATTAAAAGTAGCTTCAACATGATTTTTATCAACTAAAAAATCAATATCGCCCACCATTCTTTCAGCAATATCTTCATAAAGTCCTTCAAGTAAATTTCCTGTTCCTTTTAAAAAAAAGGGAGTGATGTTGTTTGAGAGTAAAAGCTCGTTGATTTCTATAGCTTCTTTTATAATTTGCTGATTTCGCTCTCTGTTTAAGTCAGTAATGTGTTGCATGTACTCGACTAAATCAGTAGGTAAGTAGTGTAAAAAATCAGCTCGTTTTAAATTGCAATACAATGCAGGAAACACATAGTGAGTTGTACTTACTTTAACTACAGTATCCCAATCAATCAATCCTGATTTAATTTTTTCTTCAACTAAATCTCTATTCGTTTTTTCGTGAGTAATAGTTAGACACTTCCCAATAAATAATAAAGCTTCTTTATAAGTCATCAGCAAAGATTTTTTTTACAGTTGAAATCATTTTCTCATTATCAGAGTAAGTTAGCTGATAGAAGGGTAACTTTTCAAACCAATTTAAAAAAAGTTTAGCATTTTCAGGGAGGGGAGATAACCACGAATCAGGTACTAATTGTTCAAAAGCTGTAATGTTTGAAATTTTATTAATTATTAAATCACTATTTTTTTGATACTTGATAAAAACTAAGGCTTTACAAGGAAGTTTTAAAGAGTAATTTTTGTTGTTGGTAGGTAAGTACCGAACAATTTTATTAAGTTTTTTAAAATGATACTCAGCAGATGTTTTTAATTCAGGATAAATTGGAAGTAGTGTTTCTAAACTGTTTTTTTTAATAGATATAGCAGAAGGAAAACTATGTACATTTAAAGAGTTGTCAACAGGTACAAAATCATCGGCTAAACAAGTAAATCCATTAGCTTGTAATAATGCTAATGAAGTACTTTTTCCGTTGCCAGAATCTCCTAAAAATAGAATAACATTATCACCATCGCTAACAGCAGATGCGTGAAAAGTACCTATCCATTCATCTTCATTTTTTTGATGTATTTTCTGCACTAACTCCATTGAAAACTTTCCTTGAAAAAAATGAACTTCATTTAAATTCCAAGTATCGATAAGAATATCATCTACCGAAAAAGAAATAGCATTATCGTTACTGTATACTTCAAACTGGTGGTCGATACTAGTAGTGTTTTTAATTTCTAAATGAGTAAATTTTGGATGTATTAAGAAAGCTTCCGCATCAGAAGCGTAGCTTACTTTAAAGTATAAATTGTTTATACTGTAGTATTTTACAACTTCAAAAGTTTTAGGTTTGGTTACTGGCGGTAACTTTTTATTGTTTTTTTCTTCTGAAGAAACAAGTAAAGTCTCAATATCTGCAACAAGGTCAATTGCTTGTTGAGAAGGTATGTTAACTTGCTTAGTTATTTGAGAAACAATTTCTTTTTTGCTGATTTTTTTGTTTAAAAGAGATAGTGTTTCGGCAACCAAAGGTTCTACAACAAGATATTCATTGTTGTCTTGGAACCAGATAATGCTTTTATCTTCAATGTTTTGTCTAATTGTATTATTCTTCATAACTTTTTAAAGTAAAAGCCTCGATAAATCTATCGAGGTCTTTTAGTATAGGTATTTAAATAAAATTAGAAATCTTGACCAGGATCTTCAGGACTTGCTGCCTGTGCTTTTTGCGGATTTAAAATCATATAGGTTCCTAAAGCTGTTAAAGCGGCATATTTACTGTAGCTTCCTATCTTCTTTAAAGCTTCTTTTCTAGTTATGTCTTTGTTGTTATGTTTAGTTTGTTTTTTCATAATTCTTAATTTTTTAGTCTAAAATAATTTTAGCATTCGTTTTTATAGAATCTGAAACTAACTCAACAAGGTAAACACCTGAAGCTAGTTTTGGTGCTGAAATTTCAGTATAACCATTTGAGTTAAAAGTGGTATTAAAAACTTGTTTACCTGATAAAGAGAACATTTTTAAAGTAGCTTTTTGATTTTGAAGCCCTTTAACTATAATGACTTGACTGTTTTTAGGTTTAAATAATTCTATACCTTTTGTTTCATTAGGTAGGTTTGGACTTAAGTTTTTAGCACTTGTGTGTAGATAGAACTGTCCTGTACTATTAGAATTTTTACTAAGCGTAGTAGTATAGTTTTTTTCAGACAAATTAGTGAAAGTGTTATTGTTTCTATCTTCTAAATATACTTTAAGGTTATCTGGTAAGTTTTCAAAATTCACAGAAAAAGTTATTTCTTCACCAGCATTAGCTCTTAAACCAATAGGAATAATCATCTTTTCATAATCATTATTGGGTAATGTTTGAATAGCTAATTGTTTTCCTTGATTATTTGTGAGTAGCTCAGTAAATACAGCTAAGCCAGAAGTATCTTCTCCAAACATTTTCGAGTCATAACTTCTATCATATCCTGTAGTTTTCCCTGATATATAAAAGACTTGCGTAGATCTCTTGATTTCGTTATTATTAACAGATAGCTCAATTGAAGGAATAGGTTCCTGCTTCATGAATGTATCTGAATTTTGATGACTTTGGTTTGAAAAAGCAAAGATAACATTGTTGCTTGCTGCAGCTTCCACGAAGAAAGCTTGACCAGGAGCAATTTCAATTGGGTTAGCTGCGTTTCGGGTAGTGTATTGCGTACCATTCCATAACCAAATGGTCTCACTAGTAAGTATAGATGAGTTTGCAGCTGTAAAACTAGCAGAATTAATATATGATGTATACGGGTTCCCTACAAGGTTGTAATTAGTTCTACTACCTGTAGAAATAGCTTTAGCAATATTAGAGGTATTAGCTGTTCCACTGATTGAAACCTCTCCGGGAGTAGCTAACTTAATAGAAACACCTGTTCCATTAGTTATTGTTCCTGTATTACCACTTTGGACATATAACCATGCAGGCCCAGTAATATTGCTATAAGGAGCTAATCCTAAATTACCACCAGTTCCAGAAGCCAAGGTATGGTTAGCAATAATATCCTCTAAAGTTTCACCAGCAACAGGAGGTGATACTAAGTACCAGTTTGTAGTTGGTAAGCTTCTTTTATAAGTAACAGTACCAGTAACAATACTTTGTGGTATGAAAGAAGCTCCATTGTTAATTGTTAAAGAATTAAAAGTAACAGCTGATGAAGCTGTTGGGTAGTTTGTTAAGCTAGATGGGATAATAACATTAGCATTGGTTGGAGGAACTACACTAGGATTCCAGTTTGATGCTGTATTCCAATCGTTATCAGTTGCTCCAGTCCAAGTAACAGTTTCTATACCAACAAGAACATTGGTGGTATTACCAATACTGTTTAATGTTAAAACAGCATCGTTAGAAACAGCATCTTTTAACGTTCCTCCATTTGCTGCTAATGTACCAACAGCTATACCGTCAGTATCTGAATCTCCCGATTGTATTGTGTATCTAAAAACTAAAGCACTTGTTCCGCTTCCGCTTAGGTAAACTGCTTGACGCGTATTTGCTCCAATAGTAATAGCTATTTGTGGAGTTCCACCTGTAGTGTTAACAGTTACACTTTCATCAAAATTTACAGTAAAATCTAAGTTTTGACTTGTAAGGTAATTACCGTTTGCGGGAACACTAACACTTGTTACAGCTGGAGCAGCAGCATCTACTAAAACCGCTGATGTAGATCCCACACTGTTTAAAGTTAGGATAGCATCTTTACCTCCTGCATCTTTTAAAGTGCTCCCATTTGCAGCTAACGAACCAACAGCAATACCGTTAGTATCAAGATCTCCTGTAAGAACAGTATGTCTAAAAACTAAAGCACTTGTTCCGCTACCGCTAATATAGGTTGCTTGGCGTGTAGTAGCGCCTATAGTAATAGCTATTTGCGGTATCCCACCTGCAGTATTTACAGTTACATTTTCATCAAAATTCACAGTGAAATCTAAATTTTGTCCTGTTATATAAGTAGCATTGGCAGGTACATTCACACTAGAAACAGAAGGTGCAACTGCATTTGAAATCACAGTTGTTGTGTTGTCTGTATCATTAGCAGTACCATCATTAATAACTACTGTAAAAGTGGTGGTTTCTGTTGTTGCTGTTCTATTGTCTGTTGGATTAAAAGATAAAGCTCTTAGTTTTGTTTGTAAATCAGTAGGTGTAGTACTAGCTATAGTATAAGGACCAGCACCAGAAAGTCCCGTACCTGTTAATAATCCTTTTGCATTATTATCTAAAGTAATAGTTGCTGATAAGTTATCTCCATCAGCATCTGTGGTTGTAATACTAGAAAAAGGAGAAATTGTACTATTATCATTTACATTTTGACCTGAAGTTGCTCCGTCTATTACCGGGGCTGTGTTTGCTACGCCAGCGGTAGTAATATCAAAAACAACTGTTCCCATATTTCCAAGTCCATAACCTTGGGCAAAGTCTTTATTTTGTATGCCAGATATAGTAACACTGGTAGCCGTAAAAGATGCTGAGACACCACTAGTATTTGTTCCTGTAGAAGCTCCAGAATTAAATGAAGCTCCTGTTATACTGCTAAAAGTTCCCCCAGAAAAGTTAAAAGTTATTGAGCTTACAGCAGATATTACAGTACCATTTCTAGCTCCAATAATTATTTTATCACCATCTACATCGACATAATAATTTTCTCCTGAAACTTTAAATTCTACATCATATGTTGCTTGTGCTGGAGTTGCATCAAGTGATTGATCAGAACCATTAACAGTTTTTGTTTGACCTAATTCTACAAACTCGACTGAAGCGCCTGAAAGAGTTTGTGAAAAACAAGGAACTGACATTAGACAAAGCATAATAAAAAAAGCAGGAGATAGCCTTTTTATATAGAAAACATAAGTAGTTTTTTTCATAATTTCCAGATTGATTCAATAAGATAAATAGATAAAAAAATACTCTTATCATGAATAAGAGTACTTGTAGACGTTTAATTTCTAGAAGGAAAAATACCTACCAAAGCAATAATATAATTAACAGCTAAATAAGGCTGTACGTTAGTATGTGGTAGATTTCCACCTGTATTAAGTATGTTTAAACCAGCGTTAGCACTAATGGTTTGTCCATTTACTGTATTTGTTGCAGGACCAAAGTTTTTTACTTTTTGGGTAGTTACCCCATCAGCAAAATTTCCTATAGCAGGAACATCTCCTGGAGCAGGTGTTTCATTTACAGCATCATCAGTACTTAATTGAATATGTTGGTCAGCAGCTGTGTTATTTTGAGTTGCATGATTATGACTTGGCATTTGAGTAATGTTTAAGGTAACCGTTTCTACACCACCTCTTTGACCTAATCTGTAATCAGATAAACCAGGTCCTTGTCTAGGACCTATTGGGGCTCTACCCCTTAAATCAGGTAAAGCAAAAGTTGTTCTTCCGTCTCCACCATAAGTGGTTCCTAAAATTGAAAATAAAGCAGTGTTTTGTGCAATTGATAATAATTGGCCATCGCAAAATGCCCAACCTCTTGGAGCGAAATTTCCTCCGAACATAACAATTTCTCCTATAAATGGATCCATAAGTAATAAAAGTTTAGTAGTTAATGTTTAGAACAACAATTTAGTAAAAAAAACAATATGCTTTACGTAACTATCTAATTATTTGTTAATTATAGTTTTGGTTGCAAGTTTGTGAAATTGCTAAATGTTGAATATTTGTTTTCTAAAACCAAATTTAAATACAAACTGAACTAAACTTTAATTCTATTGTTTAAGCGTGTTTGATTGGTATGTGAACGTATATTTTTAAGGCATATACGTTTAAAGTAGAAATAATATTTACTAGTTACTGTGTGTTATCTCGGTTAGTTTTTTCTCCAGAAAAAAGGTGTTAATAAAATTAAAACGGTAAATAATTCTAAACGACCTATAAGCATTAAAAAAGAGCAAAACCATTTAGCGCCCACAGAGAGGTGACTAAAGCTATCAACAGGACTTACACTTCCTATAGCAGGACCGATATTACCTAAAGAAGAAGCGCAGGCTCCTAAGGCAGATTTTATATCTAAACCTAAAAGGGCAAGAACAACAGTACCAATAATGAATATTAACATGTACAAAACAAAAAATGAAAGAATGTTAAATACAATAGTTTGGCTTACAGCTTTTCCGTCATAACGCACAGGTATTATGGCGTTAGGGTGTAGTGATTTTTTAAATTCTAAAAAACTGTTTTTAAGCATAATGATATGCCGAACAACTTTTACACCTCCAGAGGTAGACCCAGCAGAACCACCTAAGAAAAATAGAGAGAAAAATATAGCAGTAACAAAAAAGCTCCACATAGTAAAATCGGCAGTTACAAAACCAGTTGTGGTTACGACTGAAATTACAGAGAACAATGAATGGCGAATAGCACTTTCTGCATCTCCCCATACTTTTGGATGTGCTATGGTTGTTTGTAAATTCGGATCTTGAAAAAAGATAATCATAAGCGCTACAATAGCAGATATCCCTATAATTCCGAAAGAATAGTATTTAAATTCTTCACTTTGTATAACTTTTCTTACTTTTCCTTTTAATGCAAAATAGGTAAGTACAAAGTTGGTACCCGCTATAAACATAAAAAAGATTATGATGTATTGAATTAGAGGAGTATCATTCCAATGTGCTACGCTTGCGTTTTTGGTTGAAAACCCACCAGTACTTACTGTAGCCATTGCATGGTTTATGGCATCAAACCAAGTCATTCCCGCTACTTTTAATAATAAGAATTCAACAGCAGTCAATAAAACGTAAATTAACCACAAACGTTTAGCAGTATCGGTAATTCTTGGGTGGAGTTTATCTGCTGAAGGCCCTGGAGCTTCAGCCATAAAAAGTTGCATACCCCCAATACCTAATAAAGGTAAAATGGCAATGGTAAGAACAATGATTCCCATACCCCCAATCCAATGAGTAGCACTACGCCAAAATAAAATCCCTTTTGGCATTGATTCAATATCTGTTAAAATAGAAGAACCTGTTGTTGAATATCCAGAGATGGTTTCAAAAAAAGCATTCGTGACGCTAGGGATACTTTCAGTAAGTAAATAGGGTAACATTCCTGTAAAAGACAATGTTAACCATCCAAGAGTTACAATAAGGTATCCTTCTTTTTTATGGATATTATTATTGTCAGGTTTATTAAAAAAATATAGTAAAGCACCAAGGGTAATTGTAATGATTCCTGCATTTAAAATTCCTAGTTTAGCAGTTTCATTATAATATATACTAACAGGAACAGCAAGCCACATAAATAATCCATTTAAGATAGCTGTAACTCCTAAAAAGCGATAAACTAATTTTAGATTAAGATTTCCCATTAGTTAAATAAGTCTTCTACAATTGTTATTGCTTCAGGTAAACAAAAAACAATGGCCTTATCTCCGCTTTGTAATTGAAAATCTCCAAAAGACATTAAAGGTTCACCATTTCTAATTACACCTCCAATAATAGCCTCTCTAGGGAAGCGTAACTCACGGATTATTTTTTTGGTAACTTTTGCATTAGGCTTTACTTCAAACTCAAAAACTTCAGCATCAACATTATGTAAATTAGCTAAAGCAACAATTTCTCCTTTTCGAATATGGCGGAAAATATTACTAGCAGCAATTAGTTTTTTATTGATTAAAGTATCAATTCCTATGGTTTGAGAAATGTTTATGTAGTCCATGTTCTCAACCAAGGCAACCGTTTTTTTAACTCCTTTAGATTTTGCTACAAGACAAGACATAATGTTTGTTTCAGAATCACCAGTTACAGCTACAAAGGCATCCATTTCTCTAATGCTTTCTTCTTCTAACAACTCTAAATCTCTACCATCTCCGTAAATAACTAGTGTGTTTCGAAGATCTTCGGCTAATTGTAAAGCTTTGTCTTTGTCTTTTTCAATAAGTTTAACTTTAAAGTTGTCTTTGCAAAGTTTTCTAGCTGTTTTTCGTCCAACTCGACTTCCTCCTAAAATCATTACGTTGGTAATATCAATATGGTCTTTACCAATAATAGGGTAAAGCTTATCAATACTGTATTTTGGAACGGAAAAATAAACCTGATCGTTTATTTTATATTCGGTATCTCCTCTTGGAATAATTGTTTGCGATGTTCCTTCACGTTTTATAGCTATGGTAATAAAATCTACTAAACAATATTTTTCTTTTGTCTCTTTTACAGTAAGATCAAGAATCGGTGATTTATAGCCTAGAGTAGTTCCCATAATATTGAAAACACCATTTTCAAAAGCAACGGTATCGTTAAAGGAAGACTGATGTAAAAGCGATTTAATTTCTTCTGCAGCTAATTCTTCAGGAGAAATCATAAAATCTACACCATAATCTTTAAAATTAATACAAGGATTATTTAAAAACTCAGGGTTACTAATTCTAGCAATGGTCTTTTTTACTCCTAATGCTTTTCCTATTACAGAAATTGTGAAATTTGTATTAGGACTCTCAGTAACTGCCAATAAAAGGTCAGCCGAACTAATACCTATTTCTTTTAATAGTTTAATTGAGGTAGCATCACCTTTTTTTGTAATCACATCTAAGTGATTGTTTAGGTATTCTAACTTTTCACCGTCAAAATCTATTACATAGGTGTCTTGCGCTTCGTAAGAAAGGAGTTTAGCCAAATGAAAACCGACGTCTCCAGCCCCGGCTATTATAATCTTCATAGTTAAATTTAAAAAAAGACTGACTGCAAAGATACTGTGCTTCTTTTGGTTGTGCAAAAAATGTTATCTTTATAAATCTACTTAAGAAAAAAATGAAAAAGATTTCAATTAAATCATGGGCATTAGATGATAGACCAAGAGAAAAACTATTATTAAAAGGAAAAGTAGCTTTGTCAGATGCAGAGTTAATAGCTATTTTAATAGGATCAGGTAATAGAGAAGAGAGTGCTGTAGGTTTGGCTAAAAGAATTTTATTGTCAGTAAACAATGATTTAAGTTCGCTAGCAAAGCTATCTGTAGAAGAATTAATGAAGTTTAAAGGAATAGGGGAAGCAAAAGCAATATCAATAGTTACAGCTTTAGAGTTTGGAAAAAGAAGGCAGTTTGAAGAAAAAGTTGTAACGCCAAAAATAAGTAGTTCTAAAGATGTGGCTAAAATTATGCAACCACTAATAGGAGACTTGCTACATGAAGAGTTTTGGGTGTTGTATTTAAATAATTCAAACAAAGTTTTGGCAAAACACCAACTAAGTAAAGGCGGATTTACCGCTACTTTGGTTGATGTACGTTTGTTATATAAAAGAGGGCTTGAATTATCATCTGTCGGAATTATAGTATGCCATAACCATCCTTCAGGAAAGTTAGAACCTAGTAGAAGTGATATAGAGCTAACTCAGAAGATAAAGAAAGCAGGAGATACTCTAGATATTAAACTGTTAGACCATCTAATTATTACTGAAAAAGCGTATTTTAGCTTTGCTGATGAAAGCATCTTATAGTTGTAGGTTTTACAACTAATATTTAATGAGTATGATACTGATTTACACCCATAAAGTTACTCCTCGAGTTCGTTATATTTTTAAACAAATTTTTACACGTATTTTACAGGTTGAAATAGATTTTACAGGTAAAGTTGAAGAGTTTGTAGCCTTTAACGGACCAAAGTTTTCATATACCAACGTACCTTTAGGGAAAGAATTTTTTGTTCAGAGTAATGAGTTGTTATTTCAACAAGGGATAAAAGATGTTGAAATCAATATACAAGAATGGGAAGGAGTACCGTGCTTTTTTTCTACAATTGAAGCTTCAGAAATTCCGTTTGATATTTTTGCCGCAAGTTTTTATTTAATTTCTAGGTACGAAGAATATTTACCGCATATTAAAGATAAACACGGACGTTTTTCAGCAACTCAAAGCGTAGCTTATGAAAACGGATTTTTAGAAAAACCATTGGTTGATATTTGGGCGTATAAGTTTTTAGAAGTGTTAAAACATAAGTTTCCCGATTTTGAAAACGAAGAAAGAAGTTATCAATATATTTCAACAATAGATATTGATAATGCTTATGCATACAAACACAAGAGTTTTATAAGAACTATAGGAGGTTTCTTAAAAGATGCATCACAGTTTAAAATTTTTACAATTTGGGATAGGTTTGCAGTGCTTTTCAATCTAAAAAAAGACCCGTTTGATACTTTTGAAAAGATTATAGAATTAAAGAAAACGTATAATGTAAGAACCATTTTTTTCTTTTTAATAGGAGATTACACAACATTTGATACTAATGTTTCTACTTCAAAAAGAAAATTCAAGTTGTTGATAAAAGATATGGTAGATTATGCTCGAGTAGGGTTGCATCCGTCATATTACACCATGAACGATGTTTCTTTGTTAAAGAAAGAAAAAGAGCGTTTAGAGGCTATTACTAATATTCCTATTAAACGATCAAAACAACATTATTTACGAGTTTCGTTGCCTGAAACTTATCAACAATTGATTGATTTAGAAATAGAAGAAGATTATTCAATGGGGTATGCAAGTTATGTAGGTTTTAGAGCAAGTACATGTACTCCCTTTTATTTTTACGATTTAGATTTTGAAATTCAAACACCGTTAAAAATCTTTCCATTTGCACTTATGGATGCAACACTTAACGATTATAAGAAGTTTACACCCAAGCAATCGTTAGGAAAAATTAGAGATTTAAAAAACGAAGTAAAAGCAGTTAATGGTACTTTTATTACAGTGTTCCATAACGAAAGTTTGAGTAATTATTTGAGATGGAGAGGTTGGAGTAGATTGTATAATTCAATGCTTAAAATAGTTAAAGAAGCTTAATAAAATATGGAAATAAAGCATTTATTTTTTGATTTAGACCACACACTTTGGGATTTTGATAGAAATTCAAAACTGACTTTTCAGAAAATTTTCGAAGAGCAAAACATTACAATTCCTATTGATAATTTTTTAGAAGTGTACATACCGATAAACTTAAAATATTGGCGATTGTATAGAGAAGATAAAGTTGAAAAATCAGATTTAAGATATCATAGATTAAAAGAAACTTTTGATGTTTTAAATTATAAGGTTTCTGATGATATGATTGATGTGATTTCTGAAGATTACATTCGTTATCTACCTAGTTATAATTATCTATTTTCGGATGCTGTAGAAGTTTTAGAATATTTAGAAAATAAATACCATTTACATATTATAACTAATGGTTTTGAAGAAGTACAGAATTTAAAACTTCAAAAATCTGGGATTGATAAATACTTTAAGCAAGTAATTACTTCGGAATGTGTTGGAGTGAAAAAACCGAATCCTAAAGTTTTTGAATTCGCTTTAAGTAAAGCTGAAGCGGTAGCCCACGAATCGATTATGATAGGGGATAGCTACGAAGCAGATGTTATGGGAGCTCTAAACTCGGGGATGATGGCAATCCATTTTTCCGAAGAAGCTAAAAATAATGGAGTACAACGCGTAGCTTCATTAATAGAATTAAAAAATTATTTATAAGTTTATCAAGATTAAAGATATCATACCTAATAAGACCTAAAATGAAAAGAATACTTTTAATAGCATTGTTTATATCAACAGCAAGTTTTGCGCAGAAATCTATCAATAATTATAAATATATAATCGTACCAAGCAAATTTGATTTTGTTAAAGAGAAAGATAAATACCAAACAAGTTCATTAACTAAATTTTTATTCAATAAGTACGGATTTACCGCTTTTTTAGATGATGAAAATTTACCTGACGAAGTAGCTAATAATAGATGTTTAGCATTAATAGGAACTGTAAAAGATGAATCAGGTATGTTTACTACCATAAGTGTTATTGAATTCAGAGATTGTTATAACAACATAGTATTTACTTCAAAAGAAGGAAAAAGTAAAGAGAAACAATATAAAAAAGCATATCATGAAGCTATTCGTAACGCTTTTAAATCTATTGAAGCTTTAAAATATAAATATGTTCCTTTACAAGGAGGTGCTGTAACTAAAACCAAAGAAGTACCAGCCGTAGCTGTGGTACCAACGGTAGTAGAAAGTAAAGTAGCTGAGGTTGTTGAAAAACCAGCCAATGCTAAAGAACAATTATTTGCACAGCCAATACCTAACGGTTTTCAATTAGTTAATATGAAACCTGAGGTTGTTTTTCAAGTATTAAAAACCAATGTAAAAGATGTTTTTGTGATAAAAGATAAAAACGGAATCTTATACAAAAATGGAAATTCTTGGTTTGCTGAATACTATACAAATGATGGTAAAGTAATTGAAGAATACCAAGTGAAGTTTTAATTATTTTTCTCTTAGATATTTAATTATTGCTAAGAGAAAAAGGCTAAAACCAATAACTAAACAAGTATAATATAAATAGCTCCTTTCTTCTTTAAAGACTATAGAAGAAGGGAGTATTATTCCAGATAATAAGTACAAATAAACAGGTTTTATCTTTATTAAATTCATAGTTTTAATAGTTGTATTTATCCTTCCAACGTTGTTTTAACAATTCTCTAAATTGATTTTCACGAGCATTATTTCCTGGTTCGTATAGTTTGGTGTTTTTAATCTCATCAGGTAAAAACTCTTGATTCACAAAATTACCTGCGTAATTGTGCGAGTATTGATAGTCTTTTCCGTAGTCTAAATCCTTCATTAATTTAGTAGGAGCATTTCGTAAATGTAATGGAACAGACAAATCGCCAGTTGTTCTAACCAAATTTTGAGCTTCACCAATCGCCATATACGATGCGTTACTTTTTGCAGAATTTGCCAAGTATACAGCACACTGACTTAAAATAATCCTAGATTCTGGATAGCCAATTACAGAGACTGCTTGAAAGGTGTTATTCGCCAAAATCAAAGCTGTTGGATTTGCATTACCAATATCTTCCGAAGCAGAAATAAGCATTCTTCGTGCAATAAATTTTACATCCTCTCCACCTTCAATCATTCGAGCTAACCAATAAACAGTGGCATTGGGATCGCTTCCTCTAATTGATTTGATAAAAGCAGAAATGATATCGTAATGTTGCTCACCAGTTTTATCGTATCGAACAGTGTTTTTTTGAATCTTTTCTAAAACTAATTTATTAGTGATGTCAATTTCATCCTCCGCAGCAACCAACAACTCAAAAATATTTAAGAGTTTTCTAGCATCACCACCAGATACTTGTAACAAAGCATCGGTTTCTTTTAAATTGATTTTTTTCTGAGAAATAATTTCGTCTTTTTCCATTGCTCTGTGTAACAGCGCAATTAAATCCTCTTTATCAAAAGAATTCAAAATATAAACTTGACAACGAGAAAGTAGGGCAGGAATCACTTCAAAACTTGGGTTTTCTGTAGTTGCACCTACCAAAGTTACCCAGCCTTTTTCAACAGCACCTAATAAAGAATCTTGTTGTGACTTACTAAAACGATGAATTTCATCAATAAATAGAATAGGATTTTTCTGAGTAAACAATCCGCCACTTTTTTTCGCTTTTTCAATTACCTCACGAACATCTTTCACTCCCGAGCTAATTGCACTTAAGGTGTAAAATGGACGTCCAGATTCGTTGGCGATGATATTTGCCAAGGTAGTTTTTCCAATTCCTGGAGGTCCCCATAAAATTAATGAAGGAATAATTCCCTGCTTGATATGATTGGTTAAAATACCATTTTCGCCCACCAAATGTTGTTGACTAATATAATCGCTTAAACTTTGCGGACGTATTCTTTCTGCCAAAGGTTGATTCATTTTGTAAAAATAACAAAGATTTATGACAGAAATTCAGAAATGCTACTTTGGATTTATTTTTGTTATTTTCAGCATTATGAAAACAGAACAACAGCTAAAATTTTGCCCAACGGTATTTACCATTCCCCTCCTGTTTGTTTTTGCAATATGGTTTGTGTATTGGTTAGAAATTACATTTGGATGGAATTTTAACAAATTTGGAGTGTATCCAAGAAATTTTAGTGGTTTAAAAGGGGTTTTTAACTCTCCTTTTATTCATAGCGACACAAAGCATCTTTTTAATAATTCTGTTCCGTTATTTGTGCTTTCTGCGTGTCTTTTTTATTTTTATAAGGAAGTAGCGGTGAAAGTTTTGATTTATGGAGGAATAATTACTGGATTGTTAACTTGGATAATTGCTCGACAATCATATCACATCGGTGCAAGTGGAATTGTATACTTATTGTTCAGTTTTGTATTGTTTAGCGGAATTATAAAAAAGAATTATCGATTAGTAGCGGTTTCGTTTATCACGATTTTTTTATACGGAAGTATGGTTTGGTATGTTTTACCCATTAAAGAAGGAATGTCTTGGGAAGGGCATTTGTCAGGATTAATAACTGGATTTGTTTTTGCCTTGTTATACAGAAAAAGAGGAATTGTAAAAGAAAAGTTTGAATTTTCTCAAACAGAGTTTGATACAATGTTTGACGAAGATGGAAATTATGTACCACCTGTCCCTGAAGAAGAAACAGAGTTAAAAGAAATTAACTACAAGTATATTTATAAGGAAAACAAACAAGAGTGAAAATAAAAAAATCCTGCATTTAGCAGGATTATATTTTTATAAACGTTGTCGTACAGATTCATATAAAAATGCACCACAGGCAACCGATACATTTAGTGATCCAATTTCACCTAGTAGTGGTAATTTTGCTTTATAATCAACTAGTTTTAAAACTGAAGTACTAACACCTTTATGTTCAGATCCCATAACAATGGCTATAGGTTGATTAAAGTTGATGTCAAAAACAGAATCCTCCGTTTTTTCGGTTGCAGCAACTAATTTAATGTCTGCAGCTTTTAATTGAAAAATAGCATCTTTAATGTGATCTACTTTACAAATAGGTACTTTGAATGCAGCACCCGCAGAAGTTTTTATAGTTTCAGCATTTACAGGAGCACTACCACTTTTTTGAATGATAATTCCGTTAACTCCTGTACATTCAGCAGTTCTGATAATAGCTCCGAAATTTCGTACATCAGATACTTGATCTAACAATAAGAATAGGGGAGTGTTTTCAGAATCTAAAACGTCTTCTATCAAACTATCTAAATCTTGAAATTCAATAGGAGAAATTTTAGCTACTGCTCCTTGATGATTGTTATGTTTAGATAAGCGATCTAGCTTTTCCGTAGGAACAACACTAGTTGATATTTTATTTTTTTTCAATAGTTTGTCTAACTGAAAAAATAAGTCTCCTCGTAAGCCTTTTTGAAGATATACTTTGTTAATTGAAGCGCCACTCTCTATGGCTTCAATAATGGCTCTAATACCAAAAATGTTTGTGTTTTGTTCCATGCTGCAAATGTAGTTCATTTTATGGTATAAAAAAACCACCTCGTTAGAGGTGGTTTTATTTATTTATAAAAAATAATTATTGTCTAACGTAAGTTGATGTCCAAGAAGAAGGTCTAGTTGACCATAAACTTTGAGTATGATACATTATAAGTACTCCTGTATCTTGATTCCAAGTACCTCCACTTATATCACCGATATCATAAGTTCCACCAGCAGAACCAAAATCTAAATTACCTGTAGGTTGTACTTCTCCACAAACCACTAAAATATCAGCAGCATTTAATAATCCAGAATTCCCAGTACATAGACTCAAGAAACCTCCATCACCTCTTTCAATGTGCCAGCTACCATCAGCGTTTGCTTCAATAGTAGTTGTGAAATTAGGGTTACAAGCATCATTAGTAACTGCATAAGTACCTGATAAATCAGCAAAACAGTTTATCGTTACAGGAAACTTACCCATACTAGTATTAAAGTATAATATATTACCACCTTTTTGGTAAACTTTAATTCTGAAGTTAAATACATCTCCAATTCTTAATTCATCTTCAAGAACAGAAAAACCATCAAGATAATCAGAAATATCATTAAAACTAACAGTAAAAGGTAAAGTAGTTGATTCAGCAACCGACACTTCGTTAGTTGTAGGTGAAGTTTCATAATCATTGTTAAAGTACTTAACAAGTTCAACTTTTTCTACATTATCTAGAGAGCCAGAAACTAAATCTATAACAATATCTAAATTTGTGTCTGTGAAATTTATAATTGCATCTTCTAAAGGAACTCCATCTTCAGGAATACCAAAAACACCACCTTGAGATTGTGTTAAATCAACAATAAACCCTGCTTCAGTCTTAATCTCAGCAACAGTATATGCATCAGCATCTGAATTGAGATCACAGGAAACCATAGTTAGTAATCCTACTACAGTTATTAATATATATTTGAATTTTTTCATTTTTATTTGTTTTAAGTTACTCTAACCAGATTATTGCCACCATAAAGGTGTAGTTAATAAATCAGCTCCTTGACTCGATACAGCATCTGTATAATTAACATTGTTAACAGATTGTTGAGAAATTGGGTAGTTTAATCTAGATGGAATTGAAGATTCAACAGCATCTATAGCTAAAGGTAAATTAGGAATTTTTGTTCTGTTCCACTCAGCAAAAGCTTCAAACCCTTGCATGTATAAAGCAACCCAAGATTGTTCAGCAATTAGTTTTAAACCATTTGCACCACTAACATAGTTAATATTGAAAGGAAGTACTCCATTAGCTAGACAAGAAGCTTCTACTCCTTCTTCAAAATAAGTCGCAGCATCAGAAGGAGAACCAATATATCCTCTTTCAGCAGCTTCAGCCATTAATAACTTAAGTTGAGCATAACTCATAAGGTAAGCAGGTTGTTCAGCTTCTAAGTATTTTTCACCTATTAAAGATACATTATTAGAATCTCCGTAAATAGAACTACCGATATCTTGAATACCCGCTGGTTTCCCTACATATCCGTTTCCAGAACCATTACCACCAACTTCTTGTGCATAAACAGGTAATCTAGTATCATTAGTGTTTAACATATGATTAACTAACTGCTCGTTAAGACACCACTCTGTAGATCTACCTCCGTTAACTAATGCTTCAAAATAAGGGTTAGCATTAGGTTCACTAGATAAGTATACTAATTTAGCGTCTTCTAAATTACTAGTAAATAAATTTCCAGAGTTTACTAAACTTTGTAATTGATCAGGAATATTACCTAAAGAAGAAGTACCAGAAGTAGAAGCTCTCATTAAAACTCTAAATTTAAGAGAACCCGCAAATTTTTTCCATAAATCAGTATCTCCACCATATAATAAATCTTGATTAGCATCTATCTCACCCGAACCGTCTAATAAAGTGATAGCTTCATCTAACATCTCTATTATTCTTGGGTAAACTTCTGTTTCACTATCATCATATATAGGTGTAATATTCCCTTCATCACCTTTAAGAGCTTCAGACATCGGAATATTACCAAAAGAGTCTGTTAAGATATGGTATGCATTTGCTTTCATAATTAAAGCAACACCTTGTAAATCAGAGTTACCTTCTAGAGCAGCTAATTTTTGCATAACATCAGCGTCTTTTAACACATTTGAGTATAATCCTGTCCAATGAGCTTCAATTGAATTTTGTCTTGGAATATATAATTCATTAGTGTTGTATACTGGTTTCGCTAAATGTTGAACCCAGCAAGAACCTGCTTCACCAGCTAAAAATGGGGTTTGTACACGATTACCAGTGTTGTATATTACACTAGCTAATAATAGGTTTGCAGGAACCTCTAATGGATTATTAGGGTCTCTATTGATTTCAGCAAAATCATCAGTACAGCTAGTTGTAACTAATAACTGAGCTATAACTAGTATTGCTAATATATATTTATTTAATTTCATTTTTTATCTTTTTTAAAATTTAACATTAAGGTTAAATCCGAAACTTCTAGTAGAAGGTATTTGAGCATACTCTAAACCTTGTTGACCTGTGTCACTACTAAATGCTGTCTCAGGATCAATATGTGGAGTTTTTCTATATAAAATTGCTAAATTTCTAACAGTAAATCCAACAGAAATTTGATCCACACCTGTATTGTCTAAAAACTTGTTAGGTAAGTTATAGAATAATGCTAATTCTCTCCATTTTACGAAAGAAGCATCATAAACAGATGATTCACCAATGTTTTGAGAGTAAGCTGTCTTAAAAAAGCTTTGAGCTGAGGTAACAACATTGTTAGGAACATATCCTCCGTTTCCATCAGACATTACTCCTTGTCCTACAATACCTGTTTCACGACCTTGAACAGTTTCTTCTAAAATACCTGCATATTTACCCCAAGAGTTTGTTTGAGAATAAACATCACCACCCATTTTAACATCAAATAATGTAGTTAAAGTTAGGTTTTTATATGACATATTAAGACCTAAACCTCCTGTCCAATCTGGTTGAACATTACCTAAAACTTTTGAAGTAGGATCTCTTTGAGGAAGACCATTAACATATATAATTTGACCACTATCATCTCTTAAGAAACCAGGTCCTACTAATGCTCCGATTGGTAAACCTTCTCTAGCAACAACGTCTACGTTCCATAATCCACCCATTACAACTTGACCTTCGTTAGTAGTAGGATCACTATCAATATTCATTGCTTCGTTATCGTTTTTAGCAAAGTTAATATTCATACCTAAATTAAAGTCTTCACTTCTAACAATATCAGCAGTTAAAGCTAATTCAACACCTTTGTTTGAAATGTCAGCAACGTTATCCCAGTAACCAGTATTACCACTTGCAGGGTCGATATCTTTTAACATAATAACATCAGTTGTTAATCTGTCATAATAAGTAAAGTCAACAGTTAACCTACTTTTAAATAACCTAGCTTCAAAACCAACTTCATATTCCTCTGTATCTTGGTTTTTAATATTTGGGTTCCATAATGTACCAGGATAAACAGCAGCAGGAGTTGTTCCCCATTTTTCACCGTAAGCATATTTTGGCTCAATAGAATAAGGAGCTAAAGGACCAGCACTACCAACTTTAGACCAACCTCCTCTTACTTTTAAGTAAGAAATAGTTTTACCTTTAATGTCAAAAATATCACTAACTATAGCTGTACCTGTAACACTTGGGTAAAAGAAGCTATTGTTATTAGATGGTAATACAGAAGCCCAGTCATTTCTACCTGTAATATCAAGGAATAAGAAATCTTTATAAGAAAGGTTAACAAAACCAAATAAACTGTTTATTTCACGGTTAATTTGACGTTGAGTTAAAAGAGGGTTAACTCCATCTTTTGTGTTCGAAATATTGTATAAGTCAGGGATTTGTAATTCAGGAGCTGTCATAGCTAATGTATGATAGTTGTTTTTCATTAAGTTACCTCCTACACTAGCTCCAATATTAAAGTCTTCTCCAATTTTAGAATTGAAATTTAACATCGCCTGAGTGTTAACTTCATATCTAGTACGTTGTACTTCACTATAATAACCTCTAACGAACTCATAAGTACCAAAAGCACGTCTTCTAGTATCTAATGAAGAAAAATAGTCAAGACCAGTTTGAGCTGTTACGTTGAAATTATCATTGATAGTATATCCCAAAGAAATATTTCCTAATAATCTATTTCTATCAAAGGTATTTGTGTTTGTATCTAAAGCCCAGTAAGGGTTGTTGTTATATGCTAGGTTCCAGTTAATAGGAGTAGCCACATCTGCTCCAGAAGCAAATCCTAACGGTAAGTTTTTCCAGTCTTTTAAAGCTTGGAAATCAACGTTTCTTGCAGCCCATACTAACTGACCTAATTGGTTGTTTGAGTCTCCATATCCTACAGAAGGTAAGTTATCACTTTCTGTTTTAATATAGTTAGCACTAAAACCAACGTTCCATTTGTCAGATAATTTAAAATCAAATCGACCACTAATATTATATTTTGTTAAATCTGTATTGTATAAAATACCTGTTTGATCAGTTAAACCAAGAGAAAGTCTAGCATTGTAATCTTCTCCTCCTTTTGTAAAAGAAACATTATTGTTTGTTGTAACTCCAGTTTCATAAAAATCTTTTACGTTATCAGGTTTTGAAACCCAAGGAGTTGGATTACCATCAAAAGAGTTCCACTGGATAAATTCTAAACCAGCATCAAGTCTTGGCCCCCAACTTTCATCAATACCACCATCACCTGAAACACCATCAACATATTCAAAGTTTGTTGAAGAAAATCCTTGACCATAAGAATTTTGGTAATCAGGTAAAATGTAAGCGTTATCAAATGAAATGCTTGAAGCTATTTCAATTCCTAACTTATCAGACTTTTTATTTCCAGATTTCGTAGTTACTACAAGAACTCCATTAGCTCCTCTCATACCATACAGTGAAGTTGCAGCACCACCCTTTAATACGTTTATAGATTCTATATCATCTTGGTTTAAATCTGCTAAACCATTAGGGGTACTGTTACCACCACCGGAACCAGAATTACCATAAGCTGAGTTGTCCATAACAATACCATCAACTACAACTAAAGGTTGAGCACTACCACTGATGGTAGAAATACCTCTAATAACAATTCTACTTTCAGCACCAACAGCACCAGAAGAACTAGTTACATTTACACCAGCGATCTTACCACTTAAAGAGTTAACAATATTTGCATCCCTTACAGTTGTTAAGTTTTTAGAATCTACACTTTGAGTAGAATACCCCAAAGCTTTCTCTTCTCTTTTTATACCTAATGCAGTAACAACAACTTCATCAAGGACATTGTCACTAACCATAGATACATTAATAGTATTAGACGTCCCAATAATTCTTTCTGTAGTTTTCATTCCAACGAAACTGAATACTAAGACATCTCCAGTTTTGGCTTGAATTGAGAATTTCCCATCGAAATCCGTCTCGGTACCTTGAGTAGTACCCTTTTTTAATACTGTAACACCAGGTAATGGGCCTGATTCGTCAGAAACAGTACCTGAAATTGTTCTGTCTTGTGCAAAGGATATCTGCACAATAAACGCTAGAAGTAGCGTTAAAATTCCATTAAACTTTGTTTTCATTGTGTAATTATTTGAATTAATTAGGCGCTAAAATCTTAAATTAATCTTAAAAGAACAACTTTTTAACAAAAAAAAACTTAAAAAAATCAAAGGTTTGTTAATAGAATGTTTTTTTTGGTGATAGAAAACAATTAGGGATGTTGGTGAAGAAGAGGTGTAGTGGAATATTTGTTAGGTTTTTTGTATGGTAAATTCCAATATGGTGTAAAAATGAGTTAAATAAATAAGTATAGGATACTTGGTTTATATTAGTTTAATACTTACTTATAAAACAGGTTGATTATAAGTTGTGTGAAAAATAACTTCTTGATATTTGAATAATTAGAAAATAGTCGTACATTTGCACTCTCTTAAAATTAGAGTAATTTAAGTACAAATTAAAAACAAGTAATAATTTAGTATGCCAACTATTCAACAATTAGTTCGTAAAGGAAGAGCCAAAATAACTAAGAAGAGTAAATCGGCTGCTTTACAAGCATGTCCACAAAGACGTGGAGTTTGTACGCGTGTGTATACCACTACACCTAAGAAACCTAACTCAGCGATGCGTAAGGTTGCAAGGGTGCGTTTAACAAATGGTAACGAGATCAACGCGTATATTCCAGGTGAGGGACATAACTTGCAAGAGCACTCGATAGTATTAGTTAGAGGTGGAAGGGTAAAAGATTTACCAGGTGTTAAATATCACGTGGTACGTGGAGCATTAGATACTGCAGGAGTTGAGGGTAGAACCCAACGTAGATCTAAGTACGGTGCAAAACGCCCAAAAGACAAAAAGTAAAAAATAATTAGTAACTTTTTTAATGTAAAGACATGAGGAAAAGAAGAGCTAAAAAAAGAGTTTTGTTACCGGATCCAAGATTTAACGATCAATTAGTTACACGTTTTGTGAATAACTTAATGTGGGACGGTAAAAAATCTGTAGCGTTCAAAGTGTTTTACGATGCAATGGATATCGTAAATGAAAAGAAAACTGACGAAGAAAAGTCAGCTTTAGAAGTGTGGAAAGATGGTTTGTCTAACGTGATGCCTCACGTAGAAGTACGTTCTCGCCGTGTAGGTGGAGCTACATTCCAAATTCCAATGCAAATTCGTCCAGACCGTAAGGTTTCTATGGCGATTAAATGGATGATTTCTTATGCGCGTAAGCGTAATGAAAAAACAATGGCACAACGTTTAGCTGCTGAGATTTTAGCTGCTGCTAAAGAAGAAGGTGCAGCTGTTAAGAAAAGAGTTGATACTCACAAGATGGCTGAAGCTAACAAAGCATTCTCACACTTTAGATTTTAATAAGAAATGGCAAGAGATTTAAAATATACAAGAAATATCGGTATTGCTGCTCATATTGATGCTGGTAAAACAACAACAACTGAGCGTATCCTTTTCTATACAGGAGTGTCTCACAAAATTGGAGAAGTTCACGATGGTGCTTCTACAATGGACTGGATGGAGCAAGAAGCTGAAAGAGGTATTACAATTACATCTGCAGCTACAACTTGTACATGGCAATTCCCAACAGAAAATGGAAAGCCTACCGCTGATGCTAAAGGATACCATTTTAATATTATTGATACTCCAGGTCACGTTGACTTTACCGTAGAGGTAAACCGTTCGTTACGTGTATTAGATGGATTAGTGTTCTTATTCTCTGCAGTAGACGGAGTAGAGCCACAATCTGAAACTAACTGGCGTTTAGCTGATAACTATAAAGTGCCTCGTATCGGTTTCGTTAACAAAATGGACCGTCAAGGAGCAAACTTTTTAGCAGTTTGTCAGCAAGTAAAAGACATGTTAAAGTCTAACGCAGTGCCAATCGTTTTAAATATTGGTGATGAAGCAGACTTTAAAGGGATTGTTGATTTAGTTAAAAACCGTGCTATTGTATGGCATGATGATAACTACGGATCAACTTTTGATGTTGTAGATATTCCAGAAGATTTAAAAGAAGAAGCTCGTGAGTTACGTGGTAAGTTAATCGAAGAGGTTGCTGCTTATGACGAAAACTTATTAGAGAAGTACATGGAGGATGAAGATTCAATTACAGAAGAAGAAGTGCATGCTGCATTAAGAGCTGCTGTGATGGATATGTCTATCATTCCAATGGTATGTGGTTCTTCATTTAAAAATAAAGGTGTTCAGTTCTTATTAGATGCTGTATGTCGTTATTTACCTTCTCCAGTAGATAGAGAAAATATCATCGGTACTAACCCTGATACAGGAGAAGAAGAAACTCGTAAGCCAGATGCAAAAGCACCATTCTCAGCTTTAGCATTTAAAATTGCTACCGATCCTTTCGTAGGGCGTTTAGCATTCTTCCGTGCCTATTCTGGTCACTTAGATGCAGGTTCTTACGTGTTAAATAACCGTTCAGGTAAAAAAGAGCGTATTTCTCGTATTTACCAAATGCACTCTAACAAGCAAAATGCAATCGATTTTATTGAAGCTGGAGACATTGGAGCTGCTGTAGGGTTTAAAGATATTAAAACAGGGGATACGTTATCTGACGAAAAACATCCAATCGTTTTAGAATCTATGGATTTCCCAGATCCTGTAATTGGTATCGCTGTTGAGCCAAAAACTAAGGCTGACGTAGATAAGTTAGGTATGGCTTTAGCAAAATTAGCTGAAGAAGATCCAACATTTACTGTAAAAACAGATGAGGCTTCAGGTCAAACTGTAATTTCAGGAATGGGTGAGTTACACTTAGATATTATTGTAGACCGTTTAAAACGTGAGTTTAAGGTTGAAGTAAATCAAGGACAACCACAAGTAGAGTACAAAGAAGCTATTACTGCATCTGCAGAACACAGAGAGGTTTATAAGAAACAATCTGGTGGACGTGGTAAGTTTGCTGATATCGTATTCAAAATAGAGCCAGCTGAAGAAGGTAAGCAAGGTTTAGAGTTCGAATCTATCATTAAAGGTGGTAACGTTCCTAAAGAGTTTGTTCCTTCAGTAGAAAAAGGATTCAAAGAAGCAATGAAGAATGGTCCATTGGCAGGATACGAAATGGATGCACTGAAAGTTACATTAGTTGACGGTTCATTCCACCCTGTAGATTCTGATCAATTATCATTCGAATTAGCTGCTAAAATGGGTTATAAAGCTGCTGCAAAAGCTGCAAGAGCTGTAATCATGGAGCCAATGATGAAGTTAGAGGTGTTAACTCCAGAAGAAAATATGGGTGACATCGTTGGAGATTTAAATAGAAGACGTGGACAAGTTAATGATATGAGCGACCGTGCTGGATCTAAAGTAGTAAAAGCTATCGTTCCATTATCAGAAATGTTTGGATATGTTACTTCATTAAGAACATTATCTTCAGGTAGAGCAACTTCTACTATGGAATTCTCTCACTATGCAGAAACTCCTAGTAACATTGCAGAAGAAGTAATCGCTAACGCTAAAGGTTAATTAAGATGAGTCAAAAAATTAGAATAAAGTTAAAATCTTACGATTATAATTTAGTAGACAAGTCTGCTGAAAAAATCGTAAAGACAGTAAAGAGTACTGGAGCTGTAGTAAACGGACCAATTCCTTTACCAACAAATAAAAAGATTTTTACAGTATTACGTTCACCACACGTAAACAAAAAATCTAGAGAGCAATTTCAATTATCTGCTTACAAAAGATTATTAGACATCTATAGTTCATCATCAAAAACTATTGATGCTTTAATGAAACTTGAGTTACCAAGTGGAGTTGAAGTTGAGATCAAAGTATAAGTAAATCAATAACTTTCGGTTTAATTTTGTTAAGCCGAAAGTTTTTTATACTTTTGCACACCGAAATTTAGGTTTCGGCGTGTAAATATTTCTGTAAAGTATACAGAAATGACATGTCCTGAGGGTTTCGCGAAGGAAAAATGGTAAAAACAAATTCAGAGTGAAGATGTTTTTCGCTCTTTTTTTTTGAAAAATTCAAAGGAAAAAACAGAAACATTCGTTTCAAATAATCATTTATTAATAGACGCGCTGGATAAAAGATATCTATTCGTCTGAAAATTAACAAATATGTCTGGGTTAATAGGAAGAAAAATTGGAATGACCAGCTTATTCGACGAGAACGGGAAGAATATTCCTTGTACTGTAATCGAAGCAGGTCCTTGCGTTGTTACCCAAGTCAGAACCGAAGAGGTTGACGGCTATAACGCTTTACAACTTGGTTTCGATGACAAAAAAGCAAAAAGCTCTAATAAAGCTTTAGATGGTCACTTTAAAAAAGCTGGTACATCTGCTAAGAAAAAAGTTGTTGAATTCCAAGAGTTTGATGGTGAGTACAAATTAGGTGACTCAATTACTGTTGAATTATTTGCTGAAGGAGAATTCGTTGATGTGTCAGGGATTTCTAAAGGTAAAGGATTTCAAGGTGTTGTTAAACGTCATGGTTTTGGCGGAGTTGGACAAGCAACTCACGGTCAACATAACCGTTTAAGAGCTCCTGGTTCAATTGGTGCAGCATCATACCCTGCAAGAGTATTCAAAGGAATGCGTATGGCAGGACGTATGGGTGGAGACAAAGTAAAAGTTCAAAATTTAAGAGTTTTAAAAGTGGTTGCAGATAAGAATCTTATCGTAGTAAAAGGAGCTATTCCTGGTCACAAAAACTCTTATGTAACTATCGAGAAATAATGAAAGTAGCAGTATTAGATATTACAGGAAAAGATACTGGTAGAAAAGTTGAACTTTCTAACGAGGTATTCGGAATTGAGCCAAATGATCATGCAATTTATTTAGATGTAAAGCAGTATTTGGCTAATCAAAGACAAGGTACTCATAAATCGAAAGAAAGAGCTGAGATTGCTGGTAGTACAAGAAAGATTAAAAAACAAAAGGGAACTGGTACAGCTCGTGCGGGTAGTATCAAATCTCCAGTTTTCAGAGGTGGTGGACGTATTTTTGGTCCAAGACCAAGAAATTATTCTTTTAAATTGAATAAAAACTTAAAGCGTTTAGCACGTAAGTCCGCTTTAAGTATTCAAGCAAAAGAAAACAATTTAGTTGTAATTGAAGACTTCAATTTTGAAGCTCCAAAAACTAAAGAGTTTATCAATGTATTAAAAGCTTTAGAATTAGACGCTAAAAAGTCTTTATTTGTATTAGGTGAAGAAAGTAAAAATGTTTACTTATCATCTCGTAACTTAAAAGGTTCTAAAGTAGTAGATGCTTCAGGAATTAACACGTATAGCGTTTTAAATGCTAATAAAGTGGTAATCGCTGAGAGCTCTCTAGAAGGAATTGAGTCTAATTTAAGTAAATAGGGAAGAAAATGAGTATTTTAATTAAACCTATTATTACAGAAAAAGCTACAAATGATAGCGAGTTAAACAACCGTTATACATTTGTTGTAAACAAAAAGGCTAACAAGTTAGAAATCAAAGGAGCTGTTGAGGCTGCTTATGGTGTAGCGATCGAGTCTGTAAAAACTATGAACTATCCAGCATTAAGAAAAACTAAATACACTAAAAAAGGTTTAGTTACTGGATTAACAAGTGGATACAAGAAAGCAATCGTTCAGTTAGCTGAAGGAGAAACTATTGATTTTTATAACAATCTTTAAGAAAAGACAGAATGTCAGTTAGAAAATTAAAACCAATAACACCAGGTCAGCGTTTTAGAGTTGTAAATGGGTTCGACACCATTACTACTGATAAGCCGGAGAAATCTTTATTAGCTCCGAAAAAACGATCTGGAGGTCGAAACAACCAGGGTAGAATGACTACACGTAATATCGGTGGAGGTCATAAACAAAAATACCGTATTATCGATTTTAAAAGAGATAAGCAAGGTGTTCCTGCAACAGTAAAAACTATCGAGTACGATCCAAACCGTACTGCATTTATTGCATTAGTTAGTTATGCTGATGGTGAAAAACGTTATGTAATTGCACAAAACGGTTTAAAAGTAGGTCAAACAATCGTATCAGGAAAAGAAGCTACGCCAGAAGTTGGTAACGCTATGTTCTTAAGCGATATTCCATTAGGTACTACAATTTCTTGTATTGAGTTACACCCAGGACAAGGAGCTGTTATGGCTCGTTCAGCTGGTTCATTTGCTCAATTAATGGCAAGAGATGGTAAGTATGCAACAGTAAAGTTACCTTCAGGAGAAACAAGATTAATCTTATTAACTTGTATGGCAACTATCGGAGTTGTGTCTAACTCTGACCACCAATTATTAGTATCTGGTAAAGCAGGTAGAAGTAGATGGTTAGGTAGAAGACCAAGAACGAATGCTGTTCGTATGAACCCAGTTGATCACCCAATGGGTGGTGGTGAAGGACGTTCTTCTGGAGGACATCCAAGATCTAGAAACGGTATCCCAGCTAAAGGATTCAAGACTAGATCTAAGACCAAAGCTAGTAACAAGTATATTATAGAACGTAGAAAGAAATAATAAACCATGGCAAGATCATTAAAAAAAGGACCTTACGTTCACTATAAGTTAGAGAAAAAAGTGTTAGCTAACGTAGAAGCAGGAAGTAAATCAGTTATCAAAACTTGGTCTAGAGCAAGTATGATTACTCCAGATTTCGTAGGGCAAACAATTGCAGTTCACAACGGACGTCAGTTTGTACCAGTTTACGTTACTGAAAACATGGTAGGTCATAAATTAGGCGAATTTTCACCAACACGTTCTTTTAGAGGGCACGCTGGTGCAAAAAATAAAGGTAAAAAATAGTAGGAAATTATGGGAAGTCGTAAACATAACATGGCAACACAGTTAAAAGAAGCTAGAAAGTCTAGAGCTTTTGCTAAATTAACTAATTGTCCTACATCACCAAGAAAAATGCGCTTGGTAGCAGATTTAGTAAGAGGGGTTGAAGTTGAAAAAGCTTTACAAATCTTAAAATTCAGTCCAAAAGAAGCATCACGTAACTTAGAAAAGTTATTGTTATCAGCTATCGCTAACTGGCAAGCTAAAAACGAAGATGCTAGCATCGAAGATGCAGGATTATATGTAAAATCAATTTGTGTTGATAGCGCAGGTATGTTAAAAAGGTTAAGACCAGCTCCACAAGGTCGTGCACACAGAATTCGTAAGCGTTCTAATCACGTAACTTTAGAGTTAGGAACTAAAAATAACAGTAATTAATCAAAGTAGAAATGGGACAAAAGACAAATCCAATAGGAAATCGTTTAGGAATTATCAGAGGATGGGAATCTAACTGGTATGGTGGAAATGACTACGGAGATAAGATTGCTGAAGATGATAAGATCAGAAAGTATATCAATGCTCGTTTATCAAAAGCAAGTGTTTCTCGTATTATTATTGAGCGTACTTTAAAACTTGTAACCGTTACTATCACTACTGCACGTCCAGGTATCATTATTGGTAAAGGAGGTCAAGAGGTAGACAAGTTAAAAGAAGAGCTTAAGAAGATTACAGGAAAAGAAGTTCAAATTAACATTTTCGAAATTAAGCGTCCAGAATTAGATGCAAACCTAGTTGCAGCTAGTATCGCACGTCAAATCGAAAACAGAATTTCTTACAAGCGAGCTACTAAGATGGCGATTGCTGCTGCAATGAGAATGAATGCAGAAGGAATTAAAGTGCAATTATCAGGTCGTTTAAACGGAGCTGAAATGGCACGTTCTGAGCATTACAAAGAAGGAAGAATTCCTCTTTCTACCTTCAGAGCAGACATCGATTATGCACTTGTTGAAGCACATACTACATACGGAAGAATCGGTGTGAAAGTATGGATTATGAAAGGTGAGGTTTATGGAAAACGTGAATTATCTCCATTAGTAGGATTATCTAAACAAAAAGGTAACTCTAACAAAGGTGGTGGTAATGCAAAACGTCAACCTCGCAGAAGAAAATAATTTTTAAAAGAAATTAAAAATGTTACAGCCAAAAAGAGTAAAATACCGTAAGGTACAGAAGGCGAAAGGAAATATGAAAGGTAACTCTGGTAGAGGTACTCAACTTTCTAACGGAATGTTTGGTATCAAATCATTAGACCAGAACTTACTTACCTCTCGTCAAATTGAGGCAGCTCGTATTGCGGCAACTCGTTATATGAAAAGAGAGGGGCAACTTTGGATTAAAATTTTCCCAGATAAACCTATCACTAAGAAACCATTAGAGGTACGTATGGGTAAAGGAAAAGGTGCACCTGATCATTTTGTTGCTGTTATTAAACCAGGTAGAATTTTGTTTGAAGTTGGTGGAGTACCAATGGAAGTAGCAAAAGAAGCTTTACGTTTAGCAGCTCAAAAACTTCCTGTAAAAACGAAGTTTGTAATAGCAAGAGATTTTGATTATAACGCTTAATTCTATTTAGATCATGAAACAATCAGAAATTAAAGAATTATCAACAGCTGACTTACAAGAAAAGCTTGGAGCGTTGAAGAAAAATTATACTGATCTTAAGATGGCCCACGCCATAACTCCATTGGAAAACCCATTAGAGTTACGTAGCTTAAGAAAAACTGTGGCAAGAATTGCTACAGAGTTAACTAAAAGAGAATTACAATAATTCTAGTCAGTTTTAAAGATGGAAAAAAGAAATCTTAGAAAAGAGAGAATCGGTGTAGTATCTAGCAACAAAATGGAGAAATCTATCGTAGTTAGCGAGGTAAAAAGAGTAAAGCACCCAATGTACGGAAAGTTCGTATTAAAGACTAAGAAGTACGTTGCACATGACGAGAATAACGATTGCAACGAAGGTGATACTGTAAGGATTATGGAAACACGTCCTATGAGTAAATCTAAACGTTGGAGATTAGTAGAAATCCTAGAAAGAGCTAAATAATATGTTACAGACAGAATCAAGATTAAAAGTCGCAGATAACACTGGAGCAAAAGAAGTTTTAGTGATTAGAGTTTTAGGAGGAACAAAAAAGCGTTACGCTAGCGTTGGAGATAAAATCGTTGTTACGGTAAAATCTGCAACTCCAAACGGAACTGTAAAGAAAGGTCAAGTATCTCGTGCAGTTGTTGTTCGTACTAAGAAGGAAGTTAGACGTAAAGACGGATCATATATCAGATTTGATGACAATGCTTGTGTACTTTTAAATCCTTCAGAGGAAATGAGAGGAACACGTGTATTCGGTCCTGTGGCTCGTGAATTACGTGAGAAACAATTTATGAAAATAGTATCATTAGCACCTGAGGTGTTATAAAATCAGATTTTAAAATGAAAAAATTTAAAATTAAATCAGGAGATACTGTTAAAGTTATAGCAGGAGATCACAAAGGATCTGAAGGTAAAGTTTTACAAATCATCAAAGATAAGGATAGAGTTGTAGTAGAAGGTGTAAACATGGTGTCTAAACACACTAAGCCTAGTGCTGCAAATCCACAAGGAGGAATTGTAAAAAAGGAAGCTCCATTACATATATCAAACGTTGCTTTAGTTGAAAACGGTGAAGCAGTAAGAGTAGGTTATAAAGTAGAAGGAGATAAGAAAGTAAGAGTGTCAAAAAAATCAGATAAAGCAATATAACCATGAGTTACGTACCAAGATTAAAAGAAGAGTACAAGAGCAGAGTTATCAAAGCTCTTACTGATGAATTTGGTTATAGCAATGTAATGCAAGTACCTAAATTACAAAAAATCGTTGTAAGTAAAGGTGTTGGTGCAGCTATAGCAGATAAGAAATTAATAGAATATGCTATTGATGAGTTAACTACAATTACAGGTCAAAAAGCAGTTTCTACAATCTCTAAGAAAGACGTTGCAAACTTCAAATTACGTAAAGGAATGCCAATTGGTGCAAAAGTTACGTTAAGAGGTGACAAAATGTACGAGTTTTTAGATAGATTAGTTACAGCTTCTTTACCACGTGTAAGAGACTTTAACGGAATCAAAGCAAACGGTTTTGATGGTAGAGGTAATTACAACTTAGGTATTACTGAACAAATCATCTATCCAGAGATTAATATTGATCAAGTGAAAAAAATTAGTGGTATGGATATTACTTTTGTAACATCTGCTAACACTGATAAAGAAGCTAAATCATTATTAGGAGAATTAGGATTACCATTTAAAAAGAATTAATAAGATGGCTAAAGAATCAATGAAAGCGCGTGAGCGCAAAAGAGCTAAAATGGTTGCTAAGTATGCTGAAAAGAGAAAAGCTTTAAAAGAAGCTGGAGACTACGAAGCATTACAAAAGTTACCAAAAAACGCATCACCAATTAGAATGCACAACCGTTGTAAGCTAACTGGACGTCCTAAAGGATATATGCGTCAGTTCGGAATTTCACGTGTTACTTTCCGTGAAATGGCTAACCAAGGATTAATTCCAGGAGTAAAAAAAGCAAGCTGGTAACAGCTCTTTACTATACAAGCAAAAGGTGTATAACGATAAAACGTTATGCACTTTTTTGTGTTTAAAAAGGTAGCTTTTTATAGAATTATCACACTATTTTAAAGGATGGAATTTAGTTTTTAAAGGCTGAAAATACCACAATAAATTAGTACTCAAAATGATAATTATTAAAATGGTTTGATTTTTAAAAAGTTTATGTATATTTGCACACTGTTTTTATAGGGTAAATTGTGCCTTGTAAGTAAATACTTGTAGCAAGTATAATACCTATGAGATTTTACCCAAAAAACGAACTAAATAAATATTAACTGGTTTCAGGTTTAGTATCAGTAGTTTACCTAGTAAAGTAAGGGAGCTAAAAACCAAAACCGCAATTTAATTAACTATGTATACAGATCCAATCGCGGATTTTCTTACTCGTGTGAGAAATGCTATTGCAGCTAACCACAGAGTAGTTGAAGTTCCTGCTTCTAAATTGAAGAAGGAAATGACGAAAATTTTGTTCGATCAAGGTTACATTTTAAGTTATCAGTTCAATGACGATAAGGTTCAAGGAACTATCAAGATAGCTTTAAAATACGATCGTGATACGAAAGAATCAGTAATCAGAAAGATTCAAAGAATTTCAACACCAGGTTTACGTAAGTACGTTGGCGCTAAAGAAATGCCAAGAGTATTAAACGGTTTAGGTATTGCTATTGTTTCTACATCTAAAGGTGTAATGACAAACAAAAAAGCAAGACAAGAGAACGTTGGTGGAGAGGTGTTATGTTACGTTTACTAAAAAACATTTTGTAAGATGAGTAGAATAGGAAAAAATCCAATCGCATTGCCACAAGGTGTTGAAGTAAAAGTAGACGGAAACGTGGTAACAGTAAAAGGTAAATTAGGAGAGTTAACTCAAGAGTTATCTTCTGATATTACTGTGAAAGTAGAAGATGGTACAATCACTTTAGAAAGACCATCAGATAGTAAAGATCATAGAGCTGCACATGGTTTATACCGTGCTTTAATCAATAATATGGTTGAAGGTGTAAGCAAAGGATTTACTAAAGAGTTAGAGTTAGTAGGTGTTGGATATAGAGCATCTAACCAAGGACAAAAATTAGATTTAGCCTTAGGTTTCTCTCATAACATTATTTTAGATTTAGCTCCAGAAGTTAAGGTTGAAACAGTATCTGAAAAAGGTAAGAATCCAATCGTAAAATTAACTTCACATGACAAGCAATTAGTTGGTCAAGTTGCAGCAAAAATTCGTTCTTTCCGTAAGCCAGAGCCTTACAAAGGAAAAGGAATTAAGTTTGTAGGAGAAGTATTAAGAAGAAAAGCAGGTAAATCTGCATAATAAATTAAGAGAAATTATTATGGCATTATCAAAGCTTGAAAGAAGACAACGAATTAAGCATAGAATTAGAAAGATTGTTACTGGTACCGCTGAAAAACCAAGATTATCAGTTTTTAGAAGTAACAAAGAAATCTATGCTCAGTTAATTGATGACGTTGCTGGTGTAACATTAGCATCTGCATCTTCAAGAGATAAAGAAATTACATCTAGTTCTAAGGCAGATGCAGCAACAGCAGTAGGTAAAGCTATCGCTGAAAAAGCTGTAAAAGCTGGTGTTGATACTGTTGCTTTCGATCGTAACGGGTATTTATACCACGGTAGAGTTAAAGTATTAGCAGACGCTGCTAGAGAAGCTGGTTTAAAATTTTAAGAAATTATATTATGTTAGGATATAAAAACGTAGAAAGAGTAAAACCAAGCGGATTAGAGCTTGTAGATAAATTAGTAGGAGTACAACGTGTTACTAAAGTAACTAAAGGAGGTAGAGCATTTGGTTTCTCTGCAATCGTAGTAGTTGGTGATGGTAACGGTGTTGTAGGTCACGGATTAGGGAAATCTAAAGATGTTTCTTCTGCAATTGCAAAAGCAGTAGAAGATGCAAAGAAAAACTTAGTGCGTATTCCTATTTTAGACGGAACATTACCACACGAGCAAAAAGGTAAATTTGGTGGAGCTAAAGTATTCATCAAGCCAGCTTCACACGGTACTGGGGTTATCGCCGGGGGTGCTGTACGTTTGGTATTAGAATCTGTTGGAGTAAAAGACGTATTATCAAAATCTCAAGGATCATCAAACCCTCACAACGTAGTAAAAGCTACTTTTGACGCTTTATTACAATTACGTAGCGCAGCAACTATTGCTAAGCAAAGAGGAATTTCTTTAGAGAAAGTTTTTAACGGTTAAAATTTAAGACGATGAGTAAAATTAGAGTTACACAAGTAAAAAGTCAAATCGGTCGCCTTAAAAATCAAAAAAGAACGTTAGAGGCGTTAGGTTTACGTAAAATGAACCAAACTGTAGAGCATGATGCAACAGCTACAATTTTGGGTATGGTAAATAAAGTTTCACACTTAGTTTCTGTAGAGGAAATTAAATAAGACAATAAAAGATGAGTTTACACAACTTAAAACCAGCAGCTGGAGCAACTAAGAACAAAGGGAAGCGTGTAGGACGTGGAGAAGGTTCTGGTAAAGCTACTACTGCAGGAAGAGGACACAAAGGAGCTAAATCTCGTTCTGGTTATTCTCGTAAAGTAGGATTTGAAGGAGGACAAATGCCACTTCAAAGACGTGTGCCTAAATTTGGATTCACTAACATTAACCGTAAAGAGTATGTTGGTGTGAATTTAGACAAGTTACAATCATTAGTAGATAACGGAAAGATAACAGATACAGTTAATTTAGATGTTTTAGTTGAAAACAGATTAGCTCGTAAAAACGACTTAGTAAAAATATTAGGTGGTGGAGAGTTAAAAGCTAAATTAAATATAACTGTACATAAGTATACAGCATCAGCAAAAGCAGCTATTGAAGCAGCAGGAGGTGAAGCAGTAACTTTATAATAATTGTAAATGATGAATTTTATAAATACTTTAAAAGACATTTGGAAGATAGAAGAGTTAAAAGAAAAATTACTTTTAACCTTAGGTTTAATTGCTGTTTACCGTTTTATGGCAGCTGTTCCATTACCAGGAATTGATCCAACTCAATTAACAGCATTAAAAGACAGTACTTCTGATGGACTTTTAGGTTTATTAAACGCATTTACAGGTGGGGCATTTGCTAGAGCGTCAGTAATGGCACTTGGTATAATGCCTTATATTTCTGCTTCTATTGTAGTACAGTTAATGGGTATCGCGGTACCTTATTTACAAAAGCTACAAAAAGATGGAGAAAGTGGACGTAAGAAGATTACGCAAATTACAAGATGGCTTACAATTGCTATAACCTTGTTTCAAGCACCTACTTATATTGGAGTTATCCAAAATCAAATGGGATTACCAGCTGAAGCATTTTTAGTAACAGGAGCAACATTTTGGGTATCATCTATTATTCTTTTAAGTGCAGGAACAATTTTTGCAATGTGGTTAGGAGAGCGTATTACTGATAAAGGAGTTGGTAATGGTATATCATTATTAATTACTGTAGGTATTATTGCAAACTTCCCAGCAGCATTCATTCAAGAATTAGTTGCTAAACAAACTGCAGGAGCAGGAGGAATTATGATGATTTTAATCGAATTAATAGTTTGGTTTGTGGTAATCTTGTTAACCGTATTATTAGTTACAGCAGTACGTAAAGTAGCAGTTCAATATGCACGTCGTACAGCAGTTACAAACATTAAAGATGTTGATGGCGCAAGACAGTACATTCCATTAAAATTGAATGCAGCTGGTGTAATGCCAATTATCTTTGCTCAAGCAATTATGTTTTTACCAATTGCATTAGGGCAAAAATACCCAGCATTAAACAGTTTAACTGATATTAACGGTTTATGGTATAACGTTATATTTGCTTTATTAATTATTGTCTTTAGTTATTTTTATACTGCTATTACTATTCCAACGAATAAAATGGCAGAAGACTTAAAGAGAAGTAATGGTTTTGTTCCAGGTTATAAACCAGGTGAAGAAACAGCTAACTTTTTAGATTCAGTATTGTCAAAAATTACATTACCAGGATCAATCTTCTTAGCAGCTTTATCTATTTTACCAGCAATCATTGTAAAGTTTGGAGTTACTCAAAACTGGGCAATGTTTTACGGTGGAACTTCATTAATCATTATGGTAGGAGTTGCAATAGACACCATTCAGCAAATAAACTCGTATTTATTAAATAGTCGTTATGACGGTTTAATGAAAACTGGTAACAGTAACAGAAAATCATTAAAATAATAATATGGCTAAACAATCAGCAATTCAACAAGACGGAACTATTACAGAAGCTTTATCAAACGCTATGTTCCGTGTAGAATTAGAAAACGGACATATTGTTACGGCACACATTTCAGGAAAAATGCGTATGCACTATATCAAATTATTACCAGGAGACAAGGTAAAATTAGAAATGAGTCCGTATGATTTATCAAAGGCAAGAATTACTTACAGATATTAAAAACACACACTGATGAAAGTAAGAGCATCATTAAAGAAAAGAAGTGCTGACTGCAAAATTGTACGCAGAAAAGGCCGTTTATACGTAATTAACAAAAAGAATCCTAGATTTAAACAAAGACAAGGATAATTAATAAGACACTAGTCATTAGTAATTAGTAGTTAGATGAATCTGCTTGAAATAGAAATGTTTAGGATTCTAACAACTAAAAGCTAACAGCTAAAAACTAAATTATATGGCAAGAATCGCAGGTATAGATATTCCAAAGAATAAAAGAGGTGTTATCGCTTTAACATATATCTTTGGTGTAGGAAGAAGCAGAGCTAAAGAGATTTTAGCAGCTGCTAACATAGACGAAAGTATCAAAGTTCAAGATTGGACTGATGATCAAATTGCAGCAATTCGTGAGCAAGTAGGAACTTACACTATTGAAGGTGAGTTACGTTCTGAAGTTCAATTAAACATTAAGCGTTTAATGGACATCGGATGTCAAAGAGGTATTCGTCACAGACTTGGTTTACCATTAAGAGGACAAAGAACGAAGAATAACTCTCGTACAAGAAAAGGTAAGAGAAAAACTGTAGCTAACAAGAAAAAATAATCATTGATTATTTTTTACTAATAGTAAAGAATTATGGCAAAGTCTAAAGTAACAAAAAAACGTAAAGTTATAATTGAATCAGTTGGTGAAGCTCACGTAACTGCATCATTTAACAATATTATTATTTCTTTAACAAACAAAAAGGGTGATGTAATTTCTTGGTCATCTGCAGGTAAAATGGGCTTCAGAGGTTCTAAAAAGAACACTCCTTACGCAGCTCAATTAGCAGCAGAAGATTGCGCAGAAGTTGCAAAAGAAGCTGGTTTACGTAAAGTAAAAGTGTATGTTAAAGGACCAGGTAACGGTAGAGAATCTGCTATCAGATCTATTCACAATGCTGGTATCGAAGTAACTGAAATCATCGATGTTACTCCAATTCCACACAACGGATGTCGTCCACCTAAAAGAAGAAGAGTATAAGTTGAAGTAATTCAACTTATACTTTAATTTAGTGTACCTTTGTACACAAAAATTAAGTATTTTAACAACAGTAGGATTAAAAGATTATCGAAGGAGTACGCCTTAATTCATAATCCCTACTAAATTAATTAGAAATGGCAAGATATACAGGACCAAAAACTAAGATTGCTCGTAAGTTTGGCGAGGCAATTTTCGGAGATGATAAAAACTTCGAAAAAAGAAATTACCCTCCAGGACAACACGGTGTTGCTAAACGTAGAGGTAAAAAATCGGAATATGCTATCCAGTTAATGGAAAAGCAAAAAGCTAAATATACGTATGGTATTTTAGAGCGTCAATTCCGTAACATATTTAAGAATGCACAAGCATCAGGAGGAATTACTGGTGAGGTGTTATTACAATTATGTGAGTCTCGTTTAGATAACGTTGTTTACCGTTTAGGTATCGCTACTTCACGTAGAGCAGCTCGTCAATTAGTATCTCACCGTCACATTACAGTAAACGGTGAAATCGTAAACATTCCTTCTTATAGATTACAAGCAGGAGATGTTGTTGCAGTAAGAGAGAAATCTAAATCATTAGAAGCTATTGAAAATGCATTAGCAGCTAACAGCGCAGTTTACGAGTGGTTAACTTGGAATGCTGATTTGAAATCAGGAACTTTTGTAAAAGCTCCAGAAAGATTACAAATTCCAGAGAACATTAAAGAGCAATTAATCGTAGAATTATACTCTAAGTAATAAATTAATTATATTGGTATTCAGCCAAAGGGTTTATTCGAACTTCTTCAAACTTATAAACCGCGCAACTGATTAACAATTAAAACGAAGAAAACAAATTAATATGGCAATTTTAAATTTTCAAAAACCTGATAAAGTAATCATGATTGAATCTACTGATTTTTCAGGAAGATTCGAATTTAGACCTCTTGAACCAGGTTTTGGATTAACAGTTGGTAATGCTTTAAGAAGAGTATTATTATCTTCATTAGAAGGATTCGCTATTACATCATTACGTATTGATGGAGTAGATCACGAATTTTCAACTATCCAAGGTGTTGTAGAAGACGTAACTGAAATCATCTTAAACTTAAAACAAGTTCGTTTTAAGAAGCAGATTGAAGAATCTGATAGAGAAACAGTTTCTATCGCAATATCAGGACAAGAGCAATTAACAGCTGGTGATTTACAAAAATTTATCTCAGGTTTCCAAGTATTAAACCCAGAGTTAGTACTTTGTAACATGGATAAATCAGTAACGTTAAATGCTGAAATTACCATTGAAAAAGGTAGAGGTTTCGTACCAGCAGAAGAAAACAAAAGAGCTGGTGCACCTTTAGGAACAATTTTCACAGATTCTATTTACACTCCAATTAAGAATGTAAAATATGCAATCGAAAATTTCCGTGTAGAGCAAAAGACCGATTACGAAAAATTAGTTTTCGATATCGATACTGACGGTTCTATCAATCCTAAAGATGCCTTAACCGAAGCAGCTAAGATTTTAATCCACCACTTTATGTTATTCTCAGATGAGCGTATCACTTTAGAGGCTGATGAAATTGCACAAACTGAAACATATGATGAGGAATCATTACACATGCGTCAGTTATTAAAGACGAAATTAGTTGATATGGATTTATCAGTTCGTGCTTTAAACTGTTTAAAAGCTGCAGAAGTTGATACTTTAGGAGACTTAGTATCATTTAACAAAAGCGATTTAATGAAGTTCAGAAACTTTGGTAAAAAATCATTAACTGAATTAGATGAGTTAGTGGCTAACAAAGGTTTAAATTTCGGAATGGATTTAAGTAAATACAAATTAGATAAAGATTAACCTTTCATATTTTGCTCCCCTAAACTAGGGTAGTAGCAAGATGAGAGCTAAAACCAAATGTCATGAGACACGGAAAGAAATTTAATCATTTAGGTAGAAAGACAGCGCACAGAAAGGCGATGTTATCTAACATGGCTTGTTCTTTAATCGAGCACAAGCGTATCAATACTACAGAAGCAAAAGCGAAAGCTTTACGTAAGTTTGTTGAGCCTTTAATTACAAAATCTAAAGACGATACAACTCACAACCGTCGTGTAGTATTTAGTTACTTACGTAACAAAGAGGCTGTTACAGAATTATTCAAAGAAATTTCTGTAAAAGTAGCGGATAGACCAGGAGGATATGTACGTATCATCAAATTAGGAAACCGTCAAGGAGATAATGCTCCTATGGCTATGGTTGAATTAGTTGATTACAACGAGTTATACAATCCAAAAGGAGACAAAGCTAAAAAGAGTACTCGTCGTAGCCGTCGTGGTGGAGCGAAGAAAACTGAAGCAGCTGCTGTTGAAACTCAAACTTCACAAGAAGAAGAATAAAAATGAAAGTTTTTATAAATTAAACGAAAAAGGACAAACATTTAATGTTTGTCCTTTTTTTTAAACTTTAAATTATTTTAATAAAAAAAATGATAGGAGTAAACTTTTTGTATATTTATAGCTATTAATTATTAATTTTTAAAATATGAAAAAGATAATGACGCTACTAATCCTAGTAGCATTTTGTTTAAACGCGTTAGGTCAAAGAGGTAATTCAGGAAGGGCGTTTAATGTAGGACAAGGATCTAATGGCCTTGGTAGTTCTAATAATTTTTTGAGCATCAGAGCAGGAAACTCTGGCAAATGGGTAAAGCAAACTAAAAATGAAGAGTTAACTGGTTCTGTTTATTTGTTTGATGATTGGAATAATAGAGGTGTGATTTATTCAAATGATGGTAAAGGGTATAAGTTAGATGGGTTAAACCTTAATTTAGAATTGAATAGATTAGAGGCTAAATTTGAAGATAAAAGTAAAAATTCAGTTTATGCTTTTGATCCAGAATCTGTAAAAAAGGCTACTATAGGTAACAAAGTTGTTAAGAGGATAAGGTTAAGTGATAAAGAAGGAGAGTTTTTTCTTGAGGAGCTGAGTATAAATGACAAAGTAGGTTTTTATAAGTTGTATTCAGTATCTATTAAATATGCTAGACTAAACCCTATGACTCAAAAGAAAATGGGTAATAATCAATATATAAAAGAAGAGACATACTATATAGAGTTTAATGGTAGAGGTTTAGAGGCAATAGAATTAAAAAAATCTAAAATTTTAAATAAACTTAAAGACAAAAAAGAAAAAGTTAAAAAGTTTATAAAAGAAAATAAACTAAATGTTAAAGAAGAAAATGATTTTATAAAACTCTTAAATTATTACAGCTCTTTATAATGATGATTTATAAAAAGGACAAACATTTAATGTTTGTCCTTTTTTTATATATTTTTGCAACCAAATTACACAACACCACTAAATGAAATATCAAACACGTAAAAAAGCATTAGTCTTATTAGCAGACGGAACTATTTTCTATGGAAAATCTATTGGGATAGAGGGAACCGCTACAGGAGAGATTTGTTTTAACACAGGTATGACAGGGTACCAAGAAATTTTTACTGATCCTTCTTATTATGGGCAACTTATGGTAACTACCAATGCACACATTGGTAACTATGGAGTTAACGATGATGAAGTAGAATCAGAAGGAATTAAAATTTCAGGATTAATTTGTCGTAATTTCAGTTTTACACATTCTCGTGTAGATTCTGATGGGAATTTATTAGATTGGTTTAAAAAACACAATTTAGTAGCTATTTCAGATGTAGATACTCGTGCATTAGTATCATATATTAGAGATAACGGAGCAATGAATGCTATTATTTCTACAGAAGTAGATAATATTGAAGAATTAAAGAAGCAGTTAGCTGAAACTCCGAATATGGAAGGATTAGAGTTAGCTTCTAAAGTATCTACAAAAGAGCCTTATTTTGTAGGAGATGAAAACGCACCGATTAAAATATCAGCTTTAGATATTGGAATCAAGAAAAACATTTTAAGAAACTTAGCAAAAAGAGGCGCTTATATTAAAGTGTACCCTTATAATGCAAGTTTTGAGCAAATGAGCGATTTCAAACCAGATGGGTATTTTATTTCAAACGGACCTGGAGATCCAGAGCCTTTAGAAGAAGCTCAAAAGACAGCAAAACAAATTATCGAAAAAGATTTACCATTATTTGGAATTTGTTTAGGACATCAGGTAATTGCATTGGCCAATGGAATCTCTACTTATAAAATGCATAACGGTCACCGAGGAATTAACCACCCAGTTAAGAATTTACTGACAGGAAAAGGCGAAATCACTTCTCAAAACCATGGGTTTGCTATCAATAGAGAAGAAACAGAAACGCATCCAGATGTAGAAATTACACATGTACATTTAAATGATAATACGGTTGCAGGTATCAGAATGAAATCAAAAAACGTATTTTCTGTACAGTATCATCCAGAAGCAAGTCCTGGACCTCATGATGCAGAATACCTATTTGATCAGTTTATTGAAAACATCAAAAAAGTAAAGGCATAATAAAATCTAAATAAAAATATACAACATTCCCGTGGGTTATAAACTTACGGGAATGTATCTTAAAAATAAACAACTATGAGTATGATAATCAACATTCACGCACGTCAAATTTTTGATTCAAGAGGTAACCCTACCGTAGAAGTAGATGTGACTACTGAAAATGGAGTCGTAGGTAGAGCAGCAGTACCATCAGGAGCTTCTACAGGAGAACACGAAGCTGTTGAATTACGTGATGGAGGAAATGATTACATGGGTAAAGGTGTGTTAAAAGCTGTTGAAAATGTAAACACTGTTATTGCTCAAGAGTTATTAGGAGTATCAGTTTTTGAACAAAACATGATCGATCAAATGATGATTGATTTAGACGGAACTCCAAACAAATCAGTATTAGGAGCGAACGCTATTTTAGGTGTTTCATTAGCAGTAGCTAAAGCAGCAGCAAATGAATTAGCTTTACCATTGTACCGTTATATAGGTGGTGTATCGGCAAATACGTTGCCAGTTCCTATGATGAACATCATTAATGGAGGCTCTCACTCAGATGCACCTATCGCATTCCAAGAATTTATGGTTATGCCTGTAAAAGCTCAAAATTTTACAGAAGCAATGCAGGTTGGTTCAGAAATTTTCCATCATTTAAAAAAGGTATTACACGATCGTAATTTATCTACAGCTGTAGGTGATGAAGGTGGATTTGCACCTACTTTAGACGGGACTGAAGACGCTATTGAAACAATCGCTTTAGCAACTAAAAATGCTGGATATAAATTCGGAGAAGAAGTAATGATTGCATTAGATTGTGCTTCAGCTGAGTTTTATGTAGATGGAAAATATGACTACACCAAGTTCGAAGGAGATAAAGGAGCTGTAAGAACATCAGAAGAGCAAGCTGCTTATTTAGCAGAATTATGTGAAAAATATCCTATTATTTCTATTGAAGATGGAATGGATGAAAACGACTGGGATGGATGGAAAATGCTAACAGATAAAGTTGGTGATAAAGTTCAATTAGTAGGAGACGATTTGTTTGTAACGAATGTTGAGCGTTTATCAAGAGGAATTGAAAACGGTATTGCGAATTCAATCTTAATTAAAGTAAACCAAATTGGTACGTTAACTGAAACGATTGCAGCAGTAAATATGGCGCACAATGCAGGATATACTTCTGTAATGAGCCACCGTTCAGGAGAAACTGAAGACAATACTATTGCAGATTTAGCGGTAGCGTTAAATTGTGGACAAATTAAAACGGGTTCAGCTTCACGTTCAGATCGTATGGCAAAATACAACCAGTTATTACGTATTGAAGAACAATTAGCAGATGTAGCTTATTATCCGAAAGAAAAAGCGTTTAAAGTAAAATAAATGTTTTTTTATAATATTTATTTACCCCTTGTTAGAGTTTCTAATGAGGGGTATTTTTTTGAGTATTTTTTAATAAAAAAAAGTTATGTTTTTATATCAAAAATCTATCTACTCACTCTTTCAAAATAATTCAAAAAATGGTATATTCGCAACTCACTTCAATCATTAAAATTTAAGAAATTTAAAATGTCAGATATAGCAAAATTACAAATTGGCGAAAAAACGTATGAGTTTCCTTTAGTAAAGGGAACAGAGAATGAAACTGCAATTGATATTAAAGCCTTAAGAGGAGCCACGGATGGTGTTATTACCATTGATCCAGGTTATAAAAATACAGGTTCATGCCAAAGTGCTATAACATTTTTAGATGGTGAACAAGGAATTTTAAGATATAGAGGATATTCTATTGAAGAATTAGCTGAAAAAGCAGATTTCTTAGAAGTAGCTTACTTGTTAATTTTTGGTGAGTTACCAACAAAAGAGCAGTTAGATAAGTTTTATGCAGATATATTAGATGAAGCTATTGTAGATGATGATATTAAGAAAATTATCGATGCTTTTCCTAAAAATGCTCACCCAATGGGAGTGTTATCATCGTTAACATCTGCACTAACAGCTTTTAATCCTTCTTCTGTAAATGTTGATTCAGAAGAAGATATGTATAAGGCGATCGTTAAAATTATGGGTAAATTCCCTGTTTTAGTAGCTTGGACGTTACGTAAAAAACAAGGATTACCATTACACTATGGTTCTCGCAAGTTAGGATATGTTGAGAATATCTTAACAATGATGTTCCAAAAGCCAAATGATGAGTATGAGTTAAACCCTATTATGATTAATGCTTTAGATAAGTTATTAATCTTACATGCAGATCACGAGCAAAACTGTTCAACTTCAACAGTACGTATCGTAGGTTCTTCTCATGCAGGTTTATTCGCATCATTATCAGCAGGTATTTCTGCTTTATGGGGACCTTTACATGGTGGAGCGAACCAAGCAGTACTTGAAATGTTAGAAGCTATCAAAGAAGATGGTGGAGATACTAAAAAGTACATGGGTAAAGCAAAAGATAAAGAAGATCCATTCCGTTTAATGGGATTCGGACACCGTGTATATAAAAACTTTGATCCAAGAGCAAAGATTATTAAGAAGGCAGCCGATGAAGTATTAGGAGATTTAGGAGTTGAAGATCCAATTTTAGATGTAGCTAAAGGTTTAGAAAGAGAAGCTTTAGAAGATCAATACTTTGTAGATAGAAAATTATATCCTAACGTAGATTTCTATTCAGGTATTATTTACCGTGCAATGGGTATTCCAGTAGAAATGTTTACTGTAATGTTTGCTTTAGGACGTTTACCAGGATGGATTGCTCAATGGAGAGAAATGCGTTTACGTAAAGAACCAATCGGTCGTCCACGTCAAGTATACGTTGGAGAGAATTTAAGGGAGTTCGTAGAGATAGATAAAAGATAAAACATGAAAAAAAGTGTCATTTAGTAATTTAAATGACATTTTTTTTATTTAATATAATTGATGATGAAAGAAATTAAAATTATCAAAAATAGATCAGATATTGGAGCAGGAACTCGTGGTTCTGATATGGGAGTTGATGCTATTGAAATAGCAGCGATAAATAAAAAAAGTAATTACTTTGATTCACATGACTTTGAAGATGTTATTACCGAAAATGAATCAATTTATAATAAAGTAAACAATTCATTTGCTAAGCGAATAGACAGTGTTTTTAATCAGTGTAAGCGTTTAAGTAACCATGTAAAAGTTAATTTACAGGAAGGGAAATTTCCAATTGTATTGTCAGGAGATCATTCTTCAGCATTAGGAACAATTAGTGGAGTGAAGGCAGCTTATCCAACACAAAGAGTAGGTGTAGTTTGGATTGATGCTCACGGAGATTTACATTCACCTTATACTTCTCCTTCAGGAAACATTCACGGAATGCCTTTATCGGCAGCTATATCAGACGATAATTTAGATTGTCAAATTAACGATGTAAGTAGAGAAACTTCTGAGTTGTGGGAACGTATGAAAAACATCGGAGTTCCAGGGCAGAAAGTATTACCAGAAGATATTATTTTCTTTGGTGTTCGAGATACTGAAGAACCAGAGGATAAGCAAATGGAGAAATATGGTATTAAAAACTATATGGTTGCTGAAGTTCGTTATCGTGGATTGGATGTTTGTGTAAATGAAGCTTTAGAAAAGTTATCAAATTGTGATGTAATTTATGTATCGTTTGATGTAGATGCAATGGATTGCGATATGATTTCTTACGGAACAGGTACTCCAGTGCCAAAAGGATTTGATCAACATGAAATTATTGATATAATCAACGGATTATTAGCAAGTGAAAAAGTAGCTTGTGTAGAGTTTGTTGAAGTAAATCCGTTACTAGATTTCAAAGGAAACAAAATGGCAGAAACTGCTTTTGAAGTTCTTGAAGAAGTAACTAAGAAGGTTAAAAGTCTGTAGTTTTAAAAGATATTTTAAAAAAGCGAACTTCTAGAAGTTCGCTTTTTTTATATGCTAAAAGTACTTTAACTTTTTACGGTTAGAAGTTCAAGTTCTGTTTCAAGTTCTGTTTCAAGTTCTGTTTCAAGTTCTGTTTCAAGTTCTGTTTCAAGTCTTTTTAAAGAACTTTCTTCATTATTAAGTATTTGTAATATCTCTTGTTTATTTTTTTCAAAACTATGTTTAAGTTGCGTAAATAATGCTTTATAATAAGCAATACCAGTTTGCATATTTGTTATAAAAGTGAGTAAGTGTTTTTTTTCTTTTAAGGTGATTTCTTTTCTGTTGACCTCAACTTTTTTCTTTAGGTAATCAACGTAAATAAATAACTCTTTTATAAAAACATGAGGTCTTTTGGTTTCAGTAATCACATTATCACGACCATAAATATGATCAACCATTGTTTTTAAACTAGTTACTTTAGAATAATATGCCATATTAGGTCCTGGACATATAGAAACTCCTTTTCCTTCTACTTTTGTATCTAAATTATAAGCTAGCAAAGCAGAGGTGCCTAAACCTACACAAGTACATGATTTTTCTACAATGCTGTTATAACGATTTTTATAATCATCATCTGCTAAATTCTGTGAGTCTAATTCCTTAATTTTTAAATATTGGTATTCACGTGATGCGGTACAAATACCAGTTTCCTTAAACTCTTTGTTTAATGCAACAAATTTTTTAGGACAAGAACTTCCTGGTCTTCCTTTGTTGATTAAGGTTTCTTTTTCTATGTCTTTTGTGTTGTTTTTTAAATTGTGAAAGGGCACTCCTAATGGTGAGATATTGCTTAAATACAAATCATCTTCTTTGGCCTGCGCCAATTTATTTAAGGTTTGATTATCTACCGTTGTGGCTTCTGGTACTAACAAGAATGGAGAACCCCAACCAACAGCATCTAACTGATATTCTTTGATTAAAAAGTTGTGTTCTTCATGAGTACCAACACCGCCTTGTGCAGTAATTTTTATATCTAATGGTTGTGTTGGAACAACTCTGTTTTGATTTTTAAGTTCTTGTTTTAAAACAGTTTCAATAGTCGTTTTTAAACTTTCTCTCTGTGCTTTAAATTCCGCTAAAACAGGACCAAGCAAATACCCATCGGTAGCAAAAGCATGTCCACCACAATTTAAACCTGATTCAATGCGATATTCAGAAACCCACAACCCTTTTTTAGCTAGAAACTTACCTTGTATTAATGCCGATCTATAATCGCTTACTTTTAAAATAATTTTCTTTTTAAAAGTTCCGTTTGCTGTAGGATAAAAATCATCAAATGTACTCATATAAGCATATAAACGAGGATTCATCCCTGCTGAAAGGACGACAGAAGTACTTAAATTACTTTTAGCAAAACCTCTTAAGGCAGCATGTGCATCGTTATATTCTACAGGTAATTGTTCTCCTTTAATGTAATTATCTTTATCAACCTTGGTCATAATATTTACATCAATAGCCCCTTTTACCAAATGTGTATCTAACCAAGATTTAATTTCAGATAAGGTTATATTGCTTTCAGTTAATTTTTTAAACTCTTTTTTTAGTGTAGAACCAGAAGGTAACATCTCTAAATAAGTTTTAAAGGCTTTTCCTTTGTCTAGTGCAGATTCTTTAAGTTCTTCATATTTTTTATCTACAGCAGTATTTATCAAGTTAAGATATGCAGTAATACGTTTTGCCCTAAAATCATCCACTTTATTTGTGATTTCTTGATAAGGTATTTCAAATTTATCACTATACATCTTTCTTAATTTTTCAATAAGAATATCATCAACAAGAGAGATGACAGAATCGATACCATATTGGGCAACTTTTAAGGGGGAATCTATTGTAAAACCAATACCCATAACAGGTATGTGGAATGAGTGTGCTTTTGTGAGCATGAAGTAGTGTTTTTTTAGATTACGTTACTTTATTAACGTGCTAAAGTAAGTTGATTAAAAACCATCAGTTATGATATTTATCATGAATATGACATTGTAAGTTTTTTTAAAAAAATAGACAACTTTTCTCTTGAAGAAGAAAAATAAACGATTACATTTGCGAGTATAGATTCTGTATGTAAAAATGTACAAATAAAGAATTTATAAAAGTAATTTATTTCGAGAGAAAGCATTGATGCTTAAATCTCTCGATTATCGAGTAAACTTTAGGAGTAGCTAGTTCGCTAGTTTGAGAAAGATCCTTTGAACCTGATATGGTTAACACCAGCGTAGGGAAAAGTTGTAAAATCATGTTTTAGAATCGTTTTATAGAACGATGCTAAACTTCTTCTACAGTTTACTTTAAATATATGTTAGTATGATAACGATAAAAGTAAACAATAATAAACAAGAGTTTTTAAGCCCATTAGCATTGCAAGAATTAGTAGATAAACTACAAATTCAAACCAATGGAATTGCTATTGCTGTTAACAACAGTGTGGTAAAAAAAACAGATTGGTCCTCAAAATTACTCCAGAACAATGATGAAGTTTTAATCATTAAATCTACACAAGGAGGATAATATTTTCAGCAAACAAAATTCAAAGTATAAACAAACAACCTTAAAATGAAGAAAAAAGATACAGCTCCAAAACAAGATGGTGTAACAAGACAACCATTTCCGAATTCAAAAAAAATATATGTTCAAGGAAAAATTCATCCGGAGATAAAAGTAGCAATGCGAGAAATCGAATTGAGTGATACTGTGGATTCGATGACAAAAAAAAGAACTCCTAATGAACCTGTAACGGTATATGATACTTCAGGTCCTTATACAGATCCGACCAAAGAAATTAATATTCATAATGGGTTAGAACGTATTCGAGAACAATGGATTTTAGAGAGAGGAGATGTAGAAGAGTTAAATGAATTTACTTCGGATTATTGTAACGAACGTTTAAATGATAAGAGTTTAGATCATTTACGATTTAACTTAAAACATAAACCTAAGAGAGCTAAAAAAGGGCAAAATGTAACACAGTTACACTATGCAAAAAAAGGAATTATTACCCCAGAGATGGAATACATTGCTATTCGTGAAAACCAGCGAATAGATGAAATGACACGTTTGTCTAAACAACATCCAGGACAAGATTTTGGAGCGAGTATTCCAGCAAAAATAACACCAGAATTTGTTCGAGAAGAAGTAGCAAGAGGACGTGCAGTTATTCCTTCAAATATCAATCATCCAGAAGCTGAGCCTATGATTTTAGGTCGTAATTTCTTGGTGAAAATTAATGCAAATATTGGAAATTCAGCTACCACCTCATCAATAGAAGAAGAAGTAGAAAAAGCAGTTTGGGCATGTCGTTGGGGAGCAGATAATATTATGGATTTATCTACAGGTAAAAACATCCATGAAACTCGTGAGTGGATTATTCGTAATTCACCTGTACCTGTAGGAACCGTACCTATTTATCAAGCTTTAGAGAAAGTAAATGGGATTGCTGAAGACTTAACATGGGAAATTTTTAGAGATACTTTAATTGAACAAGCTGAGCAAGGTGTAGATTACTTTACGATTCACGCAGGAGTTCGTTTACGTTATGTACCTATGACAGCAAAACGTATTACAGGGATTGTATCTAGAGGAGGTTCTATTATGGCAAAATGGTGTTTAGCACATCATAAAGAGAGCTTTTTATATACTCATTTCGAAGAGATTTGTGAAATTATGAAGGCTTATGATGTTGCTTTTTCGTTAGGAGATGGTTTACGTCCAGGTTGTATTGCTGATGCGAATGATGAAGCTCAATTTGCTGAATTAGAAACTTTGGGGGAATTAACCAAAATAGCACGTAAACATGAAGTACAGTGTTTCATTGAAGGCCCTGGTCATGTACCAATGCACATGATTAAAGCAAATATGGATAAACAGATAGAAGCTTGTGATGAAGCTCCGTTTTATACTTTAGGACCTTTAACTACGGATATTGCCCCAGGATATGATCATATTACTTCAGGAATCGGAGCAGCGATGATTGGTTGGTATGGTTGTGCAATGTTGTGTTATGTAACTCCAAAAGAACATTTAGGGTTACCCAATAAAGAAGATGTTCGTACAGGGGTGGTTACCTATAAATTAGCAGCCCATGCTGCTGATTTAGCAAAAGGACATCCAGGTGCACAACACAGAGATGATGCTTTAAGTAAAGCACGTTTTGAGTTCCGTTGGGAAGATCAATTTAACTTAGGGTTGGATCCAGAACTAGCAAGAGAGTATCATGACGAGACTTTACCTGCAGAAGGAGCTAAAATTGCACATTTTTGCTCTATGTGTGGGCCAAAATTCTGCTCTATGAAAATATCTCAAGAAGTACGTGATTTTGCAGCTGAAAACAAAGTAGAAGGAGATGAAGTTTTTGCGAAAGGAATGGAAGAAAAATCAAAAGAATTTAAAGATAAAGGATCAGAAGTATATCTGTAAATACTAAACTTAGAATTATGAATTACGAGTTGATAATTTCTAAATTCGTAATTCATAATTTAAAACTGATTATATGATTGTTCTAATAGCTCCAGAAAAAGATATTCCCAATGAGATAGAAATCCTTCAACAATTATTTAAAGAAGGGTTGGACTATTATCATTTCAGAAAACCTGATAAGAATTATGAAGAGCATGTGGCTTATTTGAGTCAGATAGATGAAAAGTATCATAATAGAATAGTTACTCATTATTTTCATGAGCTTATCAACGAATTTAACCTGAAAGGAATTCATTTTCAAGAGCAAAAAAGAATCGATGTTTTAGAGAATGGAAGTGAATATTTTATTGGTTTAAACATGATAGGAAAAACAATGAGCAGTTCTTTTCATGAACCTTCAGCCTCAGCGAATTGCGACATCGAATTTGATTACCATTTATTGAGTCCTGTTTTCTCTTCTATTTCAAAAAAAGGATATGAAGGGAGAGGTTTTGATGTAAATCACATTGATAAAACCATTGTTGGTATGGGAGGAATTAATACCGAAACCATTCAAAAAACGGTAGCATTAGGTTTTCAAGGAATAGGTGTTTTAGGTGGCGTTTGGAATACAGAAAATCCAGTAGAAAGCTTTAAAAATATCAAACGTCATTACGAGGAGTGCACGACGAAGTAATCTTTTTGTCAAAAGAAAGTATAGTAAAATAATGAAGCAAAAAAACTACATACTAACAATTGCAGGATTTGATCCATCAAGTGGAGCAGGATTGACTTCGGATATCAAAACTTTTGAAGCACATGGGTTGTATGGATTATCTGTATGTACAGCAGTTACAGTTCAAAATGATATCGATTTTAAAGACTGTGTTTGGGTTGATAAAGAAACCATCATCAATCAAATAGAAATTTTATTTGAACGCTTTGAAATATCAGTAGCAAAAATAGGAATCATCCAATCTTGGAATGTATTATTGGAGGTTATTCAAACGCTAAAAAAATACAATTCATCCATAAAAATAGTTTTGGATCCTATTTTAAAAGCCAGCGCTGGATTTGATTTTCATTCCGAAGAGAATTTAAAGGTGTTTGAAGAAGTATTGCAACACTGTGATTTTATCACTCCAAATTATGATGAAATCAAAGCTTTGTTTTCTAATAAATCGATTGAAGAAACCATCGAATTTATTTCAGAGAAGACTAATGTCTATTTAAAAGGTGGACATAGAGAAGCTAAAAAAGGATGGGATGAAGTATATCACAGTAAGATAGTACAGCTCAATATTCCACCGAAAGCTATAGCTGTTTTTGAAAAGCATGGAAGCGGTTGTGTGTTGTCTTCAGCTTTAGCTTCAAATATAGCAAAACAACTTCCTTTAGAAGATGCATGTATAAATGCGAAATGGTATACAGAACAATTTTTAAACTCTAATGAAACGCTCTTAGGAGAGCACAACTATAAATGATAAGTAAATTACACTATATAACACAAGGAAAAACGCCAGAAGAGCATTTAGAAAATGTTCAAAGAGCCTGTGCTTCTGGAGCAGAATGGGTGCAACTTCGATTAAAGAATCTGGATCCGAAAACTATTTTAGAAACAGCTCAAAAGGCAAGAGAAATTACGAGTCATTTTCAAACTCGTTTAATTATAAACGATTATTATAAAGCAGCGAAAGAAGTCAAAGCAGATGGAGTTCATTTAGGTAAAACAGATACGTGTCCGTTAAAAGCAAAAGCATATTTAGGTGATTTATATATCGTAGGAGGAACAGCAAATACTTTGGAAGATTGTAAAAAACTCTTAGAAAAGGGAGTAGATTATATCGGTTTAGGCCCTTTTCAGTTTACTGAAACTAAAAAGAATTTAAGTCCAGTTTTAGGAGTTGTTGGCTATCAAGTGCTATTAGAAGAGTTGAAAACAACCACTCCAATAATAGCCATTGGAGGAATTACTATAGAAGACGTATCAGAAATTATAAGCACAGGAGTATATGGTATCGCTGTTTCAGGAGCGATTACTCAGAATTTTAACTCGATTCCTGCATTACACAAAATTTTAAAAGCACCAAGTACCAACGAACAAGTGTACAAAATAGGAGCGCAATAAATCAGTAACAATGAATACCAACTTAACAATAGCCGATAAAACATTTACCTCACGATTATTTACAGGGACAGGAAAATTCAGCTCCTCACAATTAATGAAAGAAGCTTTGTTAGCTTCAGAAAGTGAACTGATAACAGTTGCTTTAAAAAGAGTAGATGTTCAAAACGAAGAAGATGATATTTTATCACACTTAAGTCACTCAAGAATCAATTTATTACCGAACACTTCGGGAGTTCGTACAGCAAAAGAAGCTGTTTTTGCAGCAGAATTGTCTAGAGAAGCATTAGAAACAAATTGGGTAAAATTAGAAATACATCCAGATCCAAGATATTTATTGCCTGATCCTATAGAAACCTTAAAAGCAGCAGAAGAGTTAGTAAAAAAAGGATTTGTAGTGATGCCTTATATTCATGCAGATCCGGTTTTATGTAAGCGATTAGAAGAAGTAGGAACACAATGTGTAATGCCTTTAGGAGCTCCTATTGGAAGTAACAAAGGATTGAAAACGTTAGAGTTTTTAGAAATCATTATTGAACAATCTACTATTCCAGTAGTGGTAGATGCTGGTATTGGAGCACCTTCCCATGCGGCATATGCTATGGAGTTAGGAGCGGATGCTGTTTTGGTAAACACAGCGATAGCAGTATCACAAAACCCAGTAGCCATGGCACAAGCCTTTAAGATGGCAGTGGAAGCAGGAAGAATGGCATATGAAGCAAAACTAGCTCCTGTAAGAAAACAAGCAGAGGCAAGTAGTCCGTTAACGAGTTTTTTAAACTAATATAACGTCATTACGAGGAGAAAAGGACGAAGTAATCTGTTTGTTGAGAACCTAAAAAGTTAAAGATTGCTTCACTTCGTTCGCAATGACGAATAAAAATTAAAAGATGAGTAAAACATTTAAAACTATATTCAACCAATACAATTGGGATGAAACTTTACAAAGCATATTCGATAAAACATCCATTGATGTAGAAAGTGCTTTATCAAAGGATAAACCCGATTTAGAAGATTTTAAAGCGTTGATATCTCCTGCAGCAAAACCATTTTTAGAGCAAATGGCACAGAGAAGTCGTATGCTCACTAAAAAGCGATTTGGAAATACCATTCAAATGTATGCTCCGATGTATTTGAGTAACGAGTGTCAGAACATATGTACGTATTGCGGATTCAGTTTTACAAACAAAATTCCGAGGAGAACCTTAACCGATGTAGAGATATTGAAAGAAGTCGCTTTCTTAAAGGAAAAAGGTTACGATCACATTTTGTTAGTAACAGGAGAAGCTAATAAAACAGTTGGAGTTGATTATATTAAAAATGCAATTCAACTCATACGTTCTCAATTTTCAAATATTACTATTGAAGTGCAACCTTTAGATCAAGATGAATATGAATTGTTAATTGAAAGCGGATTATACGCGGTATTGGTATATCAAGAAACGTATCATCAACAAGAGTATAAAAAGCATCATCCAAAAGGGAAAAAATCAAATTTTGAATATCGTTTGGAAACTCCAGATAGATTAGGGAAAGCAGGAATTCATAAAATAGGTTTGGGCGCTTTATTCGGGTTGGAAGATTGGCGTGCTGATAGTTTTTTTACCGCATTGCACTTAAAATATTTACAGAAAACCTACTGGAAAACGAAGTATTCTATTTCATTTCCACGTTTAAGACCTCATTCAGGAGGATTGGAACCCAAAGTAGAAATGACTGATGCCGATTTGGTACAATTAATCTGTGCATTTAGGATGTTAGATGAAGACGTAGAGCTTTCAATGTCTACCCGAGAAAGTGAAGTTTTTAGAAATAATATTGTTAATTTAGGAGCTACCTCAATCAGTGCAGAATCTAAGACAAACCCTGGAGGATATAGTGTTGAATCACAATCGTTAGAGCAATTTGAAATTTCAGACGAAAGAAGCACCGAAGAAATTGTTCAGATGCTAAAAGGTCAGGGATTAGAAGTAGTTTGGAAAGATTGGGAGCAGTTTGGTTAAATTAGAAGTATGAACTTGACAAAAGAAGAACAAAAGCAATATAATCGCCATCTTATTCTAGATAAAATAGGAGAAGAAGGGCAACTAAAACTAAAACAGGCCAAAGTATTGGTAATCGGTGCTGGTGGATTGGGTTGTCCTGTACTACAATATATAACGGCAGCAGGTGTTGGGACGATTGGAATTATTGATGATGATATAGTAGATCAAAGTAATTTACAGCGTCAAGTTTTATATACGATAGATGATATAGGAAAGTCTAAAGCAGAAACAGCAGCAAATCGTTTATCTAAATTGAACCCTTTTGTTCAATTTCATGTGTATAAAGAAAAATTGACTAACCAGAATGCTATTTCTTTATTTGAGAAATATGATGTAGTTGTAGATGGTAGCGATAATTTTGCTACTCGTTATTTAACTAACGATGCAGCGGTACTCACTCAAAAACCGTTGGTGTACGGTGCTATTTTTAAGTTTGAAGGACAGGTAAGTGTGTTTAATTATCAAGGAAGTGCTACGTACCGATGTTTATATCCAACTCCTCCAAAACCAGAGGAGTCACCTAATTGCTCAGAAATTGGTGTAATAGGTGTATTACCTGGAATTATAGGAAGTTTACAAGCAAATGAAGCTATTAAGATTATTTGCGGAATAGGAGAGGTGTTAGCCAATAAATTATTGATGTACGATACCTTAAGCATGCGTCAAATGATATTGAAGTTTGAAAAGACAGACAAAGCTGAGGTTATTGAATTAGATAGTGACTATGAATTTTTCTGCGGAATTAAAACTGCTGCTAATGAGATAACTTTAGAGGAATTACAAAATAATCCGTCAGCTTATAATTTATTGGATGTTCGTGAAAATTGGGAACGGGAACAACATCATATAGGAGGGCAACATATTCCGCTAGGAGAGCTTGCGCAACGATATGATGAAATAATCACTGAAAAGCCTGTGGTTGTTTATTGTAAATCAGGAGTACGTAGCCAACGAGCAATTGATTTTTTAGAGCAACAATTTGACACCGTTACTTTTATCAATCTAAATGGAGGACTAGGATAAACACAACATCAGGCTAACAAATTATTAGGCTGATGTTGTAGTATAAAAAGTAATATTCTTACTCTTTTTTTGAAAGAATATAAAATTTAGAAAGTTCTCCTTCAATTACTTTTCCTTCAGTATCTAATGAAATTAAAGAACCTTCGATACATTTGTATTGAGGATTTCTATCAGGAATATTTAAAGTAATGTTTGTTCCTTTTTTGTCCCATGTAAAACTTCCTTTTTCAACAAAATTGTTTTGTTCTTCATCTAAGTATACTTCAGTCAATTCAAACGTTAAATCAGCGTTTAATTTAAGTGTAGTGTTAATTCCAGGACAGCTAGCACAAGGTAGTGTACCTTCATAGATTCCGGCCCAATCTAAAGAGTTTTTAGCATTGTGCTCATCAACAAATTCTTGTTTGGGTTGTTGTTCAACTTTGTTTTCAGTAGTACTATTGCCTTGGTTTTTACAAGAGAAAAATACTAACGAAGTCATGGCTAAAATAGCAGCCGATTTTTTAATTGTTTTTCTAGTCATTTTTAAACAGTTTTATCAAAGTTTTTACTAGCAGTTATTATGCAATAAATTACTTTTAAATAAGAGGAAATAACATTTAATTAGATACAGCGTAAAAACAAAAACTATAATATACTTTTTCGCTTGTTAGTTTTTTTGAAGTTTATTTTCTTTGATGATTGTTACTGCTTTATCTATATAAGGTTTTGAATCATAGTCTTTGATGTTTTCTTTTATATAATAGTCTATATGCAACCCCTTTCTTTGAACCATATCACCATTTGGGTAAAAAGCACCAATACCAGTAAAATAAAACTCTTGTTTGTCTGGTAAAATAGCAGATGTAATATTCATTACAGCACCCATGGTTTGTTCGCCAATAGTAATACAATTTGGAGATTGTTGTATTGCCATACCAAAATATTCGGCCATACTACCTGTTTGTCTATTTACAAGAAGTATAATTTTACCTTTAAAGTAATTAGAGTTGTTTTTCCCAATTTCAAATGGGTTTGAAATAAATTTTAAAGGAGCTGAAGCAGGATATTCTCCTAAAGAAGGAGCTTTGTCTAAAGGAATTAATATTTTAATAAATTCTTTTTTTTCAGGGAACAAATACTTAGAAAAATCTTTGAGTTTAAGATTTCTTGGATAATTTCTTAAATCTAAAATAATGCCATCATCGTTTTCATTTTCTTTCAAAACTTTAGAAAATTCTTTAGAGTTAATATTAGCTAAGTTTATGTAAGTTATTTTAGAAGAAACCTTTTTCCAATCCGCTTTTTTGGTTTTAATTAGGGTTTTATATCCATCTACTTTAAACGAATTGAATAATTTTATTTTTTTTTCTTTTAAATTACCGTTTTTATCTAGACTATGAATTTTTAAGGAATCTGAACTGTTTCTTAATATAAGTCTATTTAATCGGTGCTTTAAATAAGTTTCATTTGAGACAGATATAAGTTTAGAAAAATTAGTCTTAATATAATCGGGTATGTTCTGATTATTAACTTTTACTATTATTTCACCTAAGTCAATATTGTTGTTTTCTGCTAATGTTTTGTTATATATTGATGTTACAAGTAATGAATCATTAATTATTTTTATTCCAAATGGGGGTGAATATTTAAAAAGCGATTCGTAAAAGTAGGTAGATGTTTTATATGAATGAGAATCATTTAATAAGGCAAACATGTTGAGTTTAGAAATTTCGTATTCTTCAATAGTATTAGCATTTACAAAGTTTTTAATTAATTCGTCTAAGGTATCTACCCAATTAATATCTGTTAAATATTTATTTACATTCCAATATTGAATAATGTTCCAATAACTATATAATTCTAATAGTCTATGGTTTTTTAATTGAGCATTAAAATTAGGGAGCCCTTTTTCATTATTGAATGAAATCATCTTGTTTAACTTACTAGAAGAAGCATAATAATCTCCAATGTTACCATTGTTCTTTAGTTTAGTTAGCTTGTTTTTTATTTCAGGTGTAAACCCAAATTCATTTATCCAATCATAATTAAAATTTTTTCTAAAAATTTTTTCAGAATCAATTTTTAATGGGATGATCTTATATTTTGTAGTCGATTTGTCATATTTAGAAATGAAAGAATCTAATTTTGGGTTTAGTTTTTCTTGTTCTTCAATATCTTCTATAGAATTTAAAAAAGATATCAATTCTAAGTCCCAATTATATTCCCCCTTACTAATGTCTGGGTGATGATACTTTAGTAAGCCCCAAACTAAACCTACTTGTTTATACTTTTGAGTTTGTGTAATTTTTGTTTGAGAATAAATAACAAAAGGAAATAAGAATAGTATGATTGTTTTTTTTAGCATCAGTAATTTTTGTTTTAAAAGTAACTATTGAAACCATAATTTCTTGATTTAGATTAGTTAAAACAGAGTTAAATAAATAGGCTGCAAAAGATATCTGATTTTACTTTACCTTCGCAGTATGCAACAAACAACGAATACAATTTTAATGGTTCGTCCTGCTAGTTTTAGGATGAACGAACAAACAGCAGTAAATAATTATTATCAACAAGAGTTGTCGGGTATGTTACCTGCTTCTATTAATGCTAAAGCTCAAGAAGAGTTTGACGCTTTTGTAGAAAAATTAAGAGCTGTTGGTGTTGAAGTCGTAGTGATAGAAGATACCAAAGAACCTGATACTCCTGACGCGTTGTTTCCTAATAACTGGATTTCCTTTCATGAAAATGGAGATGTTGCTATTTATCCAATGTTTGCAGAAAATCGTCGTTTAGAGCGAAGAGAAGATGTATTAGAGATTTTGGAAGAAAAAGGCTTCTCAATAGAAAATGTAATTGACTATTCTGAGGCTGAAGAAGAAGAAATTTTTTTAGAAGGTACAGGAAGCATGATTTTAGACAGACAAAATAGAAAGGCTTATTGTGCGTTGTCTCCCCGAGCGGATGAAGAATTATTTATTGAATTTTGTGAAGATTTTGAATTTACTCCTGTAATTTTTGAAGCGAACCAAACAGTTGAAGGACAAAGAGAAGCAATTTATCATACCAATGTCATGATGTGTGTTGCAGAAACTTTTGCTGTAGTGTGTTTAGATTCTATAGATGATAAAAAAGAAAAGAAAAATCTTTTAAAGCATTTAAAGTCAGATAAAAAAGAGGTGATTGCTATTTCTGAAGAACAGGTAACTCAGTTTGCGGGGAATATGCTGCAAGTTAGAGGGAATAATAATGAGCGCTATTTAGTAATGAGTACCTCCGCATACGAATCGTTGACAAATCAGCAGTTGAAAAACTTAGAAAAACACACAAAAATATTGCATAGTTCATTACAAACTATTGAAACCTGTGGAGGCGGAAGCGCACGCTGTATGATGGCTGAGGTGTTTTTACCAAAAAACTAATCAGCTACTTTGGGATAACCTCACAAGATATTTAAAGAAAACTATTTTCAGTTTTTAGAGGCAAGATTTGACTTAGGGAATTAACCCCTTGGCTATCGACCCGCGATTAAATAATCATGCTATTATTTGGGACTTTATAGTTTTTATAGTATTGCATTAAGATAAAAGAACAAATTACCGAAGAGGCAATTCCTTCAATAGCCAGTGCAAATACAACTAGAGGTAAACTTAACTTTTGCCCCCAAAAAGAAGATTTTTCAAGAACATTCATAAAGCTTGGGTCAATAAAGTCTACATAAATAATTAAACTTACAATAGTTAATGCTACAGCAACAATAGAAGTTCCTATTCCCAATAAAAAATTGCTGAAGTATACTGACTCATGATTTCTAATAATGTTTGTTTTAATAGCTCTGTTAATGCCATACAGAACAAAAGCAAAGTTTAAAAAACGTAGTTCAGCAACATCTTCTAACCCAAAAATTTTCATAACTAAAAAGTAACCAGCAATGCCTGCAAAAATTAGCAAAGCATTGCTGAATATAATTCTATTGCTCGCCATAATATACTTTTTAAGATTTAGTAGTCTTAAAAGTACGAAATAATCGAATGAAAATCAACAATTTATAGCAAAGCTTCTCTTAAAATTGTTATAGGATGTTTTGCAATGCGTTTGGTTCCATCATAAATTTGATGACGACAACTAGTACCTGCAGCCACTATCTCTGTATCGTTTGAACAGTTTCTAACTTTAGGAAATAGTGTGTCTTCACCCACTTGCATACTTACTTTATAATGCTCTTTTTCGTATCCGAAAGAACCAGCCATTCCGCAACAACCCGTATTCATAATAGTCACTTTATAATTTTCAGGAATGTTTAAAATTGAAAAGGATGCATGGGTACTTGATAAGGCTTTTTGATGACAGTGTCCGTGAATTTTCAATGTTTTAGTTTCATTTGTAAAAGCATTCGTGTCAATATTTCCTTTTGAATGTTCTGAAGCTAAAAATTCTTCAAGAGTAAAACAGTTCTCAGAAAGTTTTTTCGCTGCTACCTTATCACTTGCGATTCGTAAGTACTCATCTCTAAAGGTTAAAATAGCTGAAGGTTCAATTCCAATAAGAGGTGTATCTTCAGAAATTAAATTTTTAAAAGTAGCCACATTTTTGTTTGCAATGTCTTTTGCTTCTTTTAAAAATCCTTTGGAAATATAACTACGTCCACTTTCTTCGTGATTGGTTGTTTTTACTTCATATCCTAGTTTTTCTAATACAACTACAGCATCTTTACCTATTTCAGCATCGTAGTAGTTCGTAAACTCATCGTTAAATAAGTAAATTGTTTTTTGAGACTTCTCGACTGCGCTCGAAGTGACATTATGGTTTTTTAACCAAGTACTTAAAGGCTGTTTAGCCAATTTAGGAACCGAACGTTGTGTCGCAACTCCCATTACTTTTTTAGCTAACGTAGTATTGGTAAAGAAGTTTGTTAATGCAGGAAATTTGCTTCCAAGCTTGTTGTATTTTGCATTGTTAGCAAATAATTTACTACGGAAAGAATAACCGTTAGTTTCTTGATATTGATATAAAAATTCCGCTTTCATCGAAGCAATATCTACATTACTTGGGCATTCACTTGCGCAAGCCTTACAGCTCAAGCATAGATCAAGAACTTCTTTTAATTCTTTAGAATCGAATTTGTTTTGAGCGGTGTTATTAGTTAAAACTTCACGTAGTGTATTAGCTCTAGCACGAGTAGTTTCTTTTTCGTTTCGTGTTGCTCGGTAACTAGGGCATAAGGTTCCACCAGCTTCGGGAGATTTACGGCAATCACCTGAACCGTTACATTTTTCAGCTAATTTTAATATACCTTCACTATCTGAAAAATCTTGTATAGTTTCAATGTTAGGTTCAGTTCTATCTATCTCATAACGTAAGCTTTGATCCATAGGAAAAGCATCGGTGATTTTTCCTTTGTTGAACACGTTATTAGGGTCGAACGCTTTTTTAATTCTTCGCAATAACTGGTAGTTTTTATTACCAATCATCAATGGAATAAACTCTGCACGTACAATTCCATCACCATGTTCACCACTAAAAGAACCTTGGTATTTCTTAACCAATTCTGCAGTTTCAGTAGTTATTTTTCTGAACAGTACAACATCTTCCTGTTTCTTTAAATTTAAAATAGGACGTAAGTGCAATTCACCAGCTCCAGCATGCGCATAATACACCGCATCTTGCTGATATTTATCCATAATTTGCGTAAACTCCTCAATATATTCTGGTAAATCTTCAAGCGCTACAGCTGTATCTTCAATACACGCCACCGCTTTCATATCACCTACAATATTACCTAATAAACCTAAGCCTGCCTTACGCAACTCATGTACTTTGGCAATATCGTTTCCGTATACTTTCGGATAATGATATCCGAAGTTATTTGCTTTTAAATCTTCAATTAAATTATTAGCCAATACTTCAGCTTCTTCAATAGTATCAGCAGAAACTTCTAACATCAACACCGCTTCTGGATCTCCTTGTAAAAAGAAACGGTTTTTAGTTTGTTCCCTATTGTTTTTGGTACAGTCTAAAATTACTTTATCCATCAACTCACAAGCATATAATTTGTGATTCATGGCAATTACCGTAGCTTTTAAACTTTCATTAATACTATTAAAATGCGGACATACCATAATACTTTTCGCTGGAGGTAAGTCGTCTAATTGAATAGTAATTGCAGTAGAAAATACTAAAGTACCTTCACTACCTGATAAGAATTTAGCAGGATTGATAGTAGGTTCTGTTCCTCCGAATAAATCAGAGGTTAAAAACTCATCAACAGCATATCCTGTATTTCTTCTATGAATGCTTTCCTTTGGAAATTCATTTTTAATTTCTTGTTGAGCCGCTTCTGAAATAAGTTCAGTGTAAATTGCTCGATAGATATTTCCTTCTAGGGTGTTTTCTATTTTCTTCTGATTGAATTCTGCTGAAGTAACTTCAGAAAAAGTTACTTCGCTACCATCACTCAACAATCCTTTGATAGCGATTACTTTGTCGCGAGTAACACCGTAACGAATAGAGGTGCTTCCTGAAGAATTATTACCAACCATTCCTCCAATCATACAGCGGTTAGAGGTTGAGGTATTCGGACCAAAGAACAAGCCGAAAGGTTTTAAAAATCGGTTTAAATCGTCACGAATAATTCCAGGCTCTACTGTAATCGTTTTGTTGATTTCATCAAAAGCTAAAATATTTGTAAAGTGTTTAGATACGTCAACTACAATTCCGTCTCCTACACATTGCCCCGCTAAGGAAGTTCCTGCTGTACGAGGAATTAAGGTGATATTATTTTTAATAGCAAAATCAATTAATTGCTGAATATCTTTTATATCCTTAGGATACGCCACAGCTAAAGGTATTTTACGATATACCGATGCATCGGTAGCGTAAATGTTTTTATGTAAATCGTCAAAAAACAATTCTCCTGTTAACGATTTTTCTAGGGCTTGTAGTTGTGTTGTTTGTGTCATTATCTAAATCACCTAAAAGGCTATTGTATTGATTGGGTAAAGTATTACTTTATCGTTACAAATATCTATAATTAAATTTTGTAAAAGTGTTTAATTGAGGTTTACTCTATGGGAATGTTTCTTTTAAAACAGGTGTCAAAACATATAAAAGTATCGGTACCCGCTACTCCGTTTATCAAATGTACTTTGTCGTAAAGTATTTTTTGTAAGTGTTGATTGTCTTTTGCGTAAATTAAGATGAAAATAGCGTAATTTCCTGATACAAAATTACATTCTGTTATCTCAGGAATTTTTTCTAATTCACGCATTACATCTTTCGCAAAACGAGCTTCACGTAAACGAATACCTGTGTACGATTTAGTTTTGTAGCCTAAGCTTTTTTCTTCTAAAACAAACTCTGCATTTTTAATTACACCTTCTGCTGTTAGTTTTTTAATACGTTGATGAATTAGTGAGTTAGAAACCTTTAATTCATCTGCAATTTGCGAATAGGCTTTACGAGCATCTAAACGAAGTTTTGATAGTATTTGTTTGTCTATATAATCAAATTGATTTTCCAAAAGAATAATATTGTTTAGTTAGAATAAACTCAATGTAAGCTACAAGATAAAGAATCTCTTTAATGAAAAAAAGCGTAGCCATAAATTTACATTTACAGCTACACAATTTTTTTAATATTTGATTTTATGATTAAGCATTTATTTCTGCCAAGCAGTTTTGTATGCTTTCATCTTGCATATCTTCATACCATTTTGTTAACGTATAAACAGGTTCACCTAAATCTTTTTCAAATAAATTTTGATTAGAAGTACCTTGGTATTCACGTTTAGCATCATCTGTTCCTAAGTTTGAAGCAAAAATTCCTGCTGCACTTACAGGTAAGAAATCTTCGTAAACCATAGGCTCAATGCTTAAATAACCATCCTCTAATAATTGGTTTACATCTATTTTAGTATATACTTTATCTTTAGGTAAAGTTGCTGCTTTATCAGTAGTGAAATAATGGAAATAAGCCAATTCTTCAGAATGTAATTCTTCATAGTTATCAGGGAAAACTTTAAAATTTTCTGCTAATAATTTATTGTATTCTGAGGCATTTTCGGCAGTTGGTGATCCACCAATAGCTTTACGTGTTTTATTTAACAACTCGTGATACAAGTCAAGACCTTTTTGAGTTAATGCTGCACCACGTTGTTCAATCTCACCAAAACGAGCTTTGTGTTCGCCTATTTCTTCTTTTTCAACATTGTTTTTAAAAGTTACTTTTTCAGTCAATGCTTTAAAACTTGTTTGACGTAGTAAAATAGGGCATTTTCTAGCAGGAGGTCCTTCTATATTATCTTTTGGTGGAATATTACGAGCCTCCATGCTTACTTGCACCTTATCTATATCTAAAGTTCTAGGAGTTAGGTGGTTGATGTGAGGTCCTTTGAAAGCAACTACATCAGCAATTAATCTGTGTTGATGTAGTAAGGCTTCGTACATTTCATAATCTACGGTAGCAGTATCATGCCAACGAAAAGTTTCTAATGCTTCTAGAACAAAGGTTTCGGCATCTTCTTTATTTAACCCTCCTTCTTTTTCAGATTTATCAATAAGTTGTAAAACTTTTTCTGTAAAAATTTGACGTTTTTCTAAAATAGTTTCAACATTGTTACGAAGCTGAGCGTTATCAATTAAATCTATACGTAATAAAGAGGTAAAAACTCTGAATGGAGCTTGATTAAGAGCGGTGCTTTCAATAGCTCTAAACGCTGTAGAATGAACAGGAACACCAGCTGGGGCTAAATCATAATAACCAACAGAATACATTCCCATTACTTTAAACAGACGTCTCATCGTAAATAGTTCGTAGGGTTTACCTAAACGAATTGCTCCGTGACGTTCCATATTTAATCGAGTTAATTCACCAGTATGTGCTAACTGCTCTTCAATTTCTTTAGACTCTGAAAGAACATTTTCATTTATGCCATGAACCAAATCAAGAAGTTCACCATAAAGAGGTACCTCTTTTTTATACATATCAGACATAATTTTAGAAAAGCGGTTACGAATGTATTCTGGAGAGACAAATTCTTCAGTTGTATATTTTAGTTTATTTTTTGAGGACATAGTTTATTAAAATTTGCCGCAAATTAAATGAATTTAATCTTTTTTAGTGTTTATAAAAGTAAATTTTGTTTTATAGATGTTTTTTTTAGGTTAATTTAATTCCTTGAAAGCAGTTTTTTTAATCCAAAAGACAATTTTCACAAAAAAAGTGTTTTTAAAAGTCAATTTGACTTTGTTCCAATTATAATCCTTAGCTAAACAATTCAGCGTTTTTTTCGTTTCAATTATGTTATTGATAACTATAAGTTTTGTATTGTAATTATATTTTTTTGTTAAAATTTGGGTTGTAATATGTTTAATATCAAGGGTAAAGGTTTTTGTTTTAAAAAAATAAACTTTAGAGGGTAGGTAATTTAAAGATAGGGTTGTCTTAAGGATATAAACAAAATAAATAAAATCATGAAAACATTACAAAGAACAGTATTACTATTAAGTGCAACCTCATTAATGTTATTAGGAGCTTCTTGTACTAGCGACGAAGGAACTAGTGAAAATTTAAGAATTAAAGCGTCTTCAACTAATACATTTAGTCAAAGTAAAACTGCTGCAAGAACTGTAAATAATGCTGAAGTTACTATTTCTGAATTTAAACTAAATATCTCAGAAATTGAATTAGAGTTTGATGATAGCTACTACGAAACTACGAATGATAATTTTATAGATTCTGATGATGAAATTGAATTAAGAGGACCGTTTGAGTTAGATTTGTTAACTGGAACAACAAACATCACTTCTTTAGAGTTACCAAAGGCTAGTTACGAAGAAATTGAGTTTGAATTTGATAAAAATACAGACGCAACTAGTGATATGTTTAACAAAACGGTTGTTATTGAAGGTACTATAAATGCTGTTCCTTTTATTTTTTGGCACGATTTTGAAGAAGAAATTGAAGTAGATTTTGAAAATGCAGTGACTGATATTGTAGTTTCTGAGAGTTTAACAGATGTTACTATTAATTTTGATTTGAATGCTATGTTAAGTCAAGTAGATTTATCTTTAGTTATTGATGATAATGAAGATGGTACTATTGAAATTAGTCCAGAAGACCTAGATGGAAACAAAGATTTAGCAGATCAATTAAAGGAAAAGCTTAAACAAACAGCAGAATTATTAGATGATTAATCATTAGTGTTAATTCTATGTATTAAACCCTGTGAAAATTATTTTCACAGGGTTTTTTATATTGTTGAAATTAAATTTAGAAGAATGAACTCTGTTTTATTTACTAATAGTTATAAGTTCTCCGTCTTCTGGAATGGCAACTTTTTTTTCTAGATCGTTTTGAATTAATATTTCTTTTAATTTTTTTCGAGTTAAAGGGCAGTGGTTTATAGATTCCATGTGATTTGCTATAACCAAACCAGATGAATTTCTAACAAATTTGATGATATCATCTACATTCATAATAAGGTTTTTAAATACATCAAATTGAGCAGCGCCACTAGCTAGCACACTAATTTCAGGTTTATATTCTTCTAATACTTTATGTACAGCATCAGTATATATAGTATCTGAACTAAGATAAATAGATTTTTGATTTGGTAATTTAATATAGAAACCGAGTACATTTCCCATAAGTTTAGCAACAAACCCGTAGCCATGTTTAGCAGGTATTCCTTCAATTTCTCCTCCTAAAAAAGATTGTTTTTCCCAGTATTTTAAACTTTGAACAATATTTAATCCTCTTTTTTTAAATGCTTTTTCATCCTTTATACTACAGGTGACAGGTATATTATTTTTAATTAAAAATTTAACAGCAGCATTGTCAATATGATCTGGATGTTGATGTGTTATTAAACAGTGGGTTACTTTTTTTAGAAGGGAATATGTATTATTAGGAAGTGGAACAGTTGGGTTTTTTCTAGCTTTATGTCTAAAGAGTGTAAAAGGAGGCATGATTCCTTGATTACCCAACATGGGATCCACAAGGATTACATTTTTATCAGTTTCAATAATTATGGTGGCATTTCTTATTTGATGTATTTGTAACATTTTGTAACGTTTTAGTTGTTTACAAATGTCCTTTATACCATGTCTTTTTTCATTGATTCAAATCAAGAAATACGCTTTTTAATTCTACTTAGTGTTTCTGGAGTTACGTTTAAGTACGATGCTAAATGGTATTGGGGTATATACTGTATCCATTCGGGTTTGTAAATAAACAGCTCATTGTACAATTCCTCAGGAGATTTTGTAATACGATTAAATTCTAGTTTTTCTTTTTGTTTTAAAAGTTTTTGAAAAGAAGCTTCGACAAAGGTTTTACCACATTGATACTTTTCAAGTAAGTCAAAAAAAGGTTGTCTTTCAATACTTAAGATTTCTACAGTAGTTAAACTTTCTTGGTTTTTCTTTGTTAAGGTATTTTGATTGAAAGTTAGTAAATCGGAAATAAACTGAGGCTTTGTGTAAAAGTTGATATTGATTTCTTTTTCCTGATTTGCGTAATACTCTCTTACAATTCCGTTATTCAAAAAACGCAATTGTTTTTCTTTAGAATTTTCTTGAAGTAAAATACTTCCTTTAGCATGTTTTTCAACCTTAAATAAAGAAAATAGTTCATCAAGCCCATGTTGATTCAACGGGAATTCTGTTTTGAAGAATTTTGAAATCTCTGTAAACTGTTCCATTAATTCTGTTTTTCAATTCCAAAAACTAACGGTTTAGAATCTTTATCTAACAAAAATAAAGATAGGGTTGCTAAAGAAAAAATCATATTAATGACAGAAAAAATACTTAAAGAAAAATTAATGTAATTCAAATTATCAGTGTTTGAAGCAATAGTTAAGACAGCTAAAATACCAAGAGTATATAAGATAAAACTTAAAAAGTAATAGAGAAAGGGTAGCGTTGTGTTTTTTAATCTCATATAAACTAGTTTTAAATACCATATTATAATAAAAAGAGCAACAAAGCCCAATATGACTAATTGCCAGAGTATGTTATGGTTTCTAAATCCAAAAGAGTTGCTATTATAAATGCCAAAAGAAATAATAAATAAAATAGAAAAAATAAAAACAGCGATTAAAAGAATTCCTAGTTGTGTAATAAATTGATTAATGGTTAGGCTTCTTTTTTTAGAAATATCTTTTATATAAGGTTTAGCTCCTTTAAGTGTTGAAAGGTAGGATATTGATCCTATTCCTAAAATAAAGAAAAAAGCTAAACTTAGAGTTTGTAGTTTTTTTATGTTATTGTCAATTTCGATCCCTACTAAATCAGAAAATAAACTCATATTAGTAGTTGTTTTAAAAAAAACAGTATCAAAAAACAAAAAGATAGATATTCCAGTTAGAATTCCAATCCATAGCTTGTTCTGTAAATCTTTTACTCTTTTAATAGCTATAGTTACAGCGCTATAAAATAAAATAAAACCAATAGGTAAACTAGGTATAATGAATGGTTTTACAACTTGATGTGTTGCTAGTAAATGCGCACCTTTAGAACTTATGATTGATATTACACTAGTATTTATAATTAAATCACTAATGGTACTACAAGCTAATAAGAATAAAATTATTATACCCAATAAAAATTCTTCCTTATTAATTGTTTCTCTTGGGTCAAATAGTAGTTTTAGTATTTTGTAATTCATAGCAGTTTCTTTTTAGTTATTGTTTAGTTTTTTAGTCTTTTTCCTTAGGAAACAAAATACAATCTAATCATATAAAGTAGTAATAAATGAAAAAGGCTTAGCAATTTGTTTCGTGTAGTTTTTCTCAAAAAAATATAAAAATTTAGTTAGCAGTTAGAAAAAAATCTTTTAATCCAGTAAGTATACTCTGTACAGCGTAAGACGCTAATATAAGTCCCATAACTTTACTAATAACTGTAATTCCGTAGTTGCCAATTCTTTTTTGAATACGTCCTGCTAATAAGAGAATTATCATAGTAAGCATTACTACTAGAAAAACTAATAAAGTAGTAAGAGTTTGTTGCTGAATAGTGTATAAATGATTATCGGTTAGTAATACCACAGCCATAATAGCACCTGGAGAAGCTATAGATGGAATAGCAACAGGGAAAATAGTAACATGTTTATAATCGGTAATTAGATGTTTTTCAGATTCTGGTTTTCCTTCACCAAAAATCATGGTAAGCGCAAAAAGAAATAGAATAACTCCTCCAGAAATTTGAAATGCATCTAGAGTAACCTTCATTCCTTCCAAAATAATTTGTCCAACGACGATAAAAAATAAAAGAATTAAAAAAGCCATAAAAGAAGCACGAATAGCAACTTTTCTTTTATGATGTTCGTCTAATTGTTTTGTAGCTTCTAAATATACAGGAACGGTTCCTAGTGGGTCTATAACAGCAAATAGAAAAAGTATGGTTGTAATGATTTCTGCTATCATAATTGATGTTTTTTGAGTAACGAAGTTACTTTTTTCAATTGTGGTATCAAACAAAAAAATAAAAAAGCCAAAGCTGTATAGCTTTGGCTTAACTAATAAAACCAAGTATTAGTGTCATCGGAGTTAGCTAACCAATGAACTAATGTTGTTAGTGTCAACTATATTTTAATGAAGACTGATAATTCTTGTCATTTGCCATTTATTATTCTCTCTTTTCCAAATAGCAATAAACTTACTTGGAACCGATTTAGCATCTGGTTCTTGATTGTTGAAAAACTTATGATATCCAATTTGCACTGCACCATATTGATTTATGGGATATACCTCTATACTTCCCTCAATTAATGTGCGTTTAACCTTGTTGCAAATATTCTTTTTTGTAGCAGCTATAATTTCACTTTTAGAAGTAGATAAACCTCCCATATCATGAAAAAACTCAATATCCTCACTTAAAATATCTGCTTGTGTTTTCATGTCACAAGTATTGTAAGCGTTAAAGTATATGCTATCCATTTTTACAATTTCGTTGTGTAACTTAATATCAACAGGTTTGTAATCTGGAATTTCTTGTACTTGTCCGTTCATTACCCATGATAGTAATAAGGTATAGAGTAGTGTAACTATTTTCATAAAGAAGTTACCTTTAAAAAAGAAGTCGAATAAATCATTCATAGTTTTTCAGTTTATGAGATTACCAAGTTTTAAAAGCTAATTCTCCGTCTTCATCATACAATCTACGGAAACCTTTAGAGATGTTATCTAGCGTGTTATTAGCGATTGTAATAGTTCCTGCATGTCCATCGTTACAGTCTACTTCTAAAACAAGTTTATCAATTGTTTTGTTCTTATTGAATTCAGAGCTGATAACGTTTATATTTATGTTTTTACGATCTTCAAACCAATTAATTAATTTGTTAAGCTCATCTTCAGTAGTTTTTTTAGAAATGATAAATTCAGCTTTTATATCATTTATAGTACTGTCAAAAAGGAAACTTACTTCATCATTATTGTCAGAATTCCAATCTTCAGACTCTTCATTATTGTTGATATCCTCTTCATCACAATCCATACATTCAAAGCCTTTAGAAGTCATTTTAAAATGATGATTAGCCATATCTCGATCATATATATTCTGCGTGTTTTTTACACCATCTAAGAAATTACGAGACGATCCTTCAAAATAAATAGTTGTTCCTTCAGGAATGTATATTACTACATTTATCTCTTCATCTTTCCAAATATTTTTAAAAGCACTTAAAAAGAAGGCGTCAAAAACAATAGTATTGTTATCGCTTTTATAAGCATATTTTATAGCTTCTGCATTATTGTTTGCATCATTTCGTTTTTTTCCTTCAGATGTTTTTTTAATTTCAATATATGCGCTATCAGTTTCACTTTTACGAACATCAATATTAATATTGTTAGAATACTTTAGTTCTTTATCGTCAACATTTACCAACATAGCGTTATCACGATTTCGTAAATTATGTAGATAATGAATGTTATCATCGTTAACAACTCGAATCTTTAAAGGTTCTTGTTGATTGTAGGTAATGCTATGTTTAGTAACGTGTGTACCATCATAAGCATGAGATGTAGCAAACTCTATTCCTGTAAAGCCTATTGCTAATAATGAGATTAACCATAAACCGAATAAGGTTAAAATAGTAGCAGTACTTAATTTTTTAATATTCGGAGATAAAATTCGTAACCCTAAAATAAATAAGACTACAAAAGGAATACCGATTAAGAAAAACAGGAAGGTCATTAATAACCATTTAGGCATTACTGAGTCGTAGAAAAATGGTGGGTATTGAACCATGTCTCCATCGAAATTTAAAATTTCTAAGCTTCCTACAGAGAACAAACCTAACAATAATGAAATGATAGTAATACCTGCAATGAAAATTAGTAAAACGCCCATGAATTTACCGAACACTTTGAATAGTGTTAGTAAGATTTTACCCATTGTGTCTAAAAAATCTTGTAATCCTGATTTCGTTTGGTTACGTAGTTTTTGGTAATCAGCATTCGAAATTTTATCAGTTAAATCATGGGCGCCTTCCTTTACCTTTGATGATAAGTTTTCAAATTCGTTACGAATTTTTTTTTCAATATTATCAATGTTTACGGCTTCACCTTCCATTTGTAATTTCTCAGAGGTCGTTTTAGCTTCAGGTAGAATGACCCATAAAATAATATATCCGATGATTCCAAAACCGAAACCAGCTAAGGTTAGAATAAGAAAAGCCAAACGAATCCAAACAACATCTATATTAAAATAATGTCCAAGTCCAGAACAAACTCCTCCTAAAAACTTATCATCACCATCTCTAAACATTTTTTTGCTAGCGGTGTTTCTTTTATAGTTGTAAGAAGTGTTTTCGTTATACGCTTCTTCAGCTTCAGCATAATCTTCAGGTTGCCCCATGATAGCGATGATTTCTTCAATATCGCTTTCATTTACTACTTGACGAGTGTCTGTAATTCTTTCTGATAATAATTCACTAATACGTGCTTCGATATCGGCAATGATTTCGTTTTTTCCTTGCGGATCATCACTTAACGAACGAGCGATAGCGTCTAAGTATCGTTTTAATTTCTGATAGGCAGTTTCATCTATGTGGAAGAAAAATCCGCCCAGGTTTATATTTATTGTCTTATTCATCTTTAGTTGATTTTGTACTTGTTACTTGGTTTACTGCGTTTACTAAATTATGCCATGTTTTGTCTAATTCTTTTAAAAACATTCCGCCATTTTCGGTGAGTACGTAATATTTTCTTGGAGGTCCAGAGGTTGATTCTTCCCATCTGTAACTTAATAATCCTGCGTTTTTTAAGCGGGTAAGCAACGGATATATGGTTCCTTCAACCACAATCATTTCTGCACTTTTAAGGTTAGAGAGTATCTCAGAGGTATAAGCATCTCCTTTTTGTAAGATTGATAAGATGCAGTATTCTAAAACACCCTTACGCATTTGTGCTTTTGTGTTTTCTATCTTCATGTAATGCGGTTTATGGTTATTTTATAAATTTTATTGTAAAAGGGTAGTGATATAGTTCACCTTTATTTGCCTTCATAGCAGCGATAATTATCAATGCTATTTTTATAATTGATATAAGCAACGCTAAAGAGGTTATGCCTAGAAAACCAAATAATCCTCCATAACCATGATGTCCTCCAAAGTCAATGTCAATTCCATTAAATCCATGGAATATGTTTCTAAATAAGAACGGTAAAAATGAAGCACTAACTATAAAAATGTATAACCCGAAACTAATATTAAAGTTTACGGCTTCTTTACCGTGATCATCTAAAAATGCACTTCTCTCTTTTAAAGTTTGCCATAAGATTAAAGGAGTAATGATACTTCCTCCTAGAGGGAATAAATATCCTGCAAATGCAGATATATGTATTAAAAAGGCATTGGTATTTTGATTATTGTGTTGCATAATAAAATGAATTATATAATACTTTACAATGCAAATATATGTCTTTTAAAAGGTATTATGCAATACATAGTACTAAAAATTAACGAAATTTAACATTTACTTAAAGAGAAATAATTAAATAAAAAGCCGTACATTGTATACCCTTAAAAAAGAAAAATACATAAAAACGATTTTATAAAAACACGCTCAACGTCAATGATAGCAACGCTTTAAAGAAATTTAAGGCGTTTTTTTGTTTTTTAAAGAAATGTACATTAAGTACTATTAACTACCACTTAACTACTTTTTTTTATTGTTGAAACTACTATAATGGGTGTACTAAGTATAATTTTGTTTTATTTAACCTTATTTTTCTACTGTTTCAAGGGGTTTTAAACTTGTTTTATATAATGTTTAAAGAGGATTTTAAGTAAGGTTAGTGTACTTTTCTAATTTTATAAAAAAAAGTACTGGATGTACTAATGGATGAACTAATGGGTGAACAAAAATTAGTTTAATGTATAAAGATAATTAACCCTATAAAGTGTCAATTTGTGGGTTAATTTGTTAAATTACATGTAAAATGCACCCTATAAAACAAGGGTTTGTTTTGTTAGTGTTCTGTTATTCAGTTTTTTAGGTGTTATTTTTTATATTTTTTTGTTGGTTCAGCTACTTTTAAAGGAGATTCAGGTTCTGAAGTGTACTTTTTAGTGGTAGTTATAATGTTTTTTATATGAAGTAACTCAGCTTCTAAGTCATAAACTTTGTCATATAAGTCAGCAGGATCAGGTAGATTATAAAGAAAAGCACCTTTAACTTCCCAAACTTCTTTTATATTTTCTTTTTCTATGTTGTAACTAGGGTATTCTTTTCTATTATCGGACTTAGCAAATAGATTTCCGTATTTTTCAATACGGTTTAAACAGCGTTTAACAACCACACCATCTTCTTCGCTAATTATAACATAAATACGATTGTCTTTAATGTCAGTGATCCAATTTTCAACAAATTGACCAACCACATAAGAGTTTTGATGTAGAGTAGGTATCATAGAGTGTCCTTTAACTTGAAACATTCTAAAAACACCATTTGAAACGTTTGGCAGTCTGTATGTTGGTAGTTTACTTATAAATTTTTGATCTCCGTAGCCATTAAGATATCCAGCTTGAGCTTTAGCAGGCACCATCACCACATTGTCGTTGTCATTACTATCAACAGTAATTACTTGTGGTACTTTAGATTCTATGTTTGTTTCTTTTGGCTTGTTTTGTTCTTTTCCGAGCAATAAATAATCAATTGATACTCCAAAAATGGAAGATATTTCTATTAATTGCTCTAAAGTAGGTTTTAAAACGCCTCTTTCGATCTTCCCATATTGACTACTATCAATCTTTATCAAGGAAGATAATTCCTTTTGACTTAAATTTTTTTCTTTTCGTAACTCTTTTAATTTCAGTGATATAACCATAGTAATTTAGTTGTTTAGGAAAAATATTCCTAAATTAATTTGTTTAAAAGGAATATTCTTCCTTAAATTTGTCCTGTCAAACGGTCAAAAGAAACACATCAAATATATGAATCAAAATGAAATTGACCTTGTAAAAGGTCAAATAAAATGCAAAATAAGAAAGGGAGATTATATTACTCTAGGTGAGATGATTAGTGAGAATCAAGAAACGGCAAGAAGTAGATTTCGTAGGGGAAACTATGAAGCTGTTATGGCTATGAAACAAATTGTTGAGTCAAGAGAAAAGCTGATAGAGGACTTCAATTCTGAACAAAAAAAGGAAGATAATTCCTAAAACAAAATTACTATGTCTGTAGAAACCCCATACGAATATCATAAAAGTAAACTAGGAGTAAAGCTAAAATACTTAGTTTCTGATGTATCTAAATCGCATTTAGACGGTTTACGTCTTATTTCTTATAGAGCTTTAAAGAAGCGTATGGATAGTAATACGTGTTCTGAAAAACAATTGCGAAGAGGTTCACTAGGTTATGAGGCTTTAGTGGAGTTTAACTCATTAAGCCAAGAGTGGAGAGATAGGTTATCGGTAAAATTTGGAGCTCCTAAACCTGAAGCAACAAAAAGTTGGTTTTCGCAACATTATGTAACAGACAAAGATGCTTTTGATTTTTACATAGCACATCGTTATGGTGCTGATAACGATAAAAAGTTAACACCTGACACTATTGAAAGATACGTTTATAACGCTTCTGTTTTGAATACAGTTATCAAGTTGAAAAATAACCGTAAAGCCTATGCAAAAGCTTTAGGAGGTGTAAAAATTAACATTTGGGATAGTTTAAGTAAAGATGTAAATGCTTTTCAAGATGTAAAGCACAATTTACCTACAACATCAGGTAGTTTAAGACACAAGGTTACACGTTACCAAAAAGAGGGGTACATCTCTTTGGTATCAGGTAAGTTAAAACTTAAAAACGCACAAAAAGTAAAAGATAAAGAGCAAAGAGCCATACTTGATGAATTGGTTAATAAACATACCAATTTAGATAATAAGATGATTGCTGACTTATACAACATGATTGTTGGTAAGGTTGAAATGGATTGGGAGGAGATAACACCAACTACTGTTTTAAACTTTAAAAAGGAGCGTAATCTTGAAACGTTTGCAGGTAGAAATGGTAAAAAGGCTTTAAAAAATAGCTTAACAATGCAACGTCGTAGGATAGCGCCTACAGCATCAATGTTGTATTGGACTTTAGATGGTTGGACAGTTGAGTTATTGTATCAAAAAAGGAATGACAATAATGTAATTACCTACCATAACAGGCTTACTATGGTTGTTGTATTAGATCCTTTTAATAAATATCCTGTTGGATATTCAATAGGTTATAATGAAACACCTGAATTGATTAAAGCTGCAATGCAAAATGCTATTAATCATACTAAAGAATTGTTTGGAAACTTCTTTAAACCTTACCAATTACAATCAGATAATTACGCTATTAAAACCTTAACACCATTGTATGAAGCTTGTACTCCAAACTTCACACCTGCAAGTGTTGGTAATGCAAAGGCAAAAGTTGTAGAGCCATATTTTAAATACCTAAACACTAAACGATGTAAGTTGTTTGATAACTGGAGTGGACACAACGTAGATAGTGGCTCAAAGAATCAACCAAACGCCGAAGTAATGAACTTAATAAAAAAGAACTTCCCTGATGAAGAGGGATGTCGTCAACAAATTAGGAGCATTATTGAAATGGAAAGGTCTGTTAAAAGAGAAGAGTATGTAAAAGGATGGTTGAAAACTAAGAACGAGTACAGACAATTAATGAGTTATGAAAGTTACTTATTAACCTTTGGTAGTAAGACTAACAGTAACAAGTTAAGAGGTGAGGGGTTACGTGTAACTATCAACGGATCATATCAATTCTATGAGTGTTTTGATATCAACTTTAGAAAACATGCACTAGAAGATTGGACGGTACACTATAACCCTGAAAACTTAGAAGAGGCAATGGCAGTGTCCTCAGACGGAACATTACGCTACATGCTAGAACCTGCACCATTTGAACACATGGCTTTAGCTGATAGAACTGAGGCAGACGATGAAACTGGTAACAGAATTCAAAGCTATAACAGAAAACTTATCAAGCATATATCAGAAGAGCGTCAAGATAATGCTGAAATAGTTGAGGCTTTCTTTGGTAAGCATCCTGAGTTAAACGATACGGTTGCTAAACACCTTTTAACTGATAGTAACGGAAACCATAAAATACACAAAAGAAGAGAAAGCGATGCAGTTAAGTCGGCTCGTAAAATTGAAAAGAAACAAGAATTAAAAGAAGCAAAAAAAGAGGAACAGAGTTTCCAAACTTCACAGCAAGAGTACTACAAGAGTAAAGTAGATGTAAATAAATATTTAGACGAATAAACCCCATTAAATGGAAGCAATTTTAACAAAACTAGAAAAGACAAGAGAACAATTAGTAAAAAAGGCAAACGAAAGAGATAGCAAGTTTGTAAACCGTTCAGAAAAATGGCAAGACTCTGATAAAGGAGTAGCCTTTGAAGTAAACACCAGTTTAATAGCAGACATCGTTCAAAACCTAGATGATGCTATTGAAAATGCAAAACTATTTTTAAAGTAAACCAACTATGAAAAACACAGTAAAGCAAGCGATAGCTTCAGCAGTACAAAATTACATTGATCTACATGACATTAATCAAGCTATTGTATCAAGAAGGTCAAACGTACCAAAGGAACATTTAAGCAATATTTTAAAAGGTGTTTTTACTTACAACGCAGGTAATGATAAAGTAGGAGATATTCCTGAAAAACACTTTAAATCATTAGCAGAGTTAGTTGAGTATGAAATTGAAAAAAAGTTATGGGCAACTCAACCAACTGACCAATTAACACAAATGTTAGCGATTTTAGAGGAGGCAAAAGACGAAGCTTTTACACGTGTAATCATAGGAGTAACAGGATCAGGTAAATCTAAAACAATTGATTTGTACAAACGTAAAAATCCTGCTGATGTATTCTCTGTGAAAGTAGGACACACAGATACTTTAAAAGATTTGCTTTGGAAAGTAGCAGAAGCACTAAGAGTACCAAAACGCACACAGAAGTCACAACAAATACGTGATATTTCTTTAACGCTTAAAGCCTTATGGCATAAAGGTAGAAAGCCTCAGTTAATTTTTGATGAGAGTGAGTATATGAAAACCTCGGCTTTATGCTCAATAAAAGAATTTTACGATCACTTAGATAAATACTGTTCAATAGTATTAATTGGAACAGAGCAGTTAATTAAAGAGATTGATAAACTACGTAGAAGAGATGCTAAAGGAATACCTCAATTATACCGTAGAATTAAGTTTGGTATTCGTCGATTACCAACTATTGACAGAACCTTCTCTTTGTTTTTAAAAGATGTAAAGGATAAGAAGTTAGTAAGATGGTTGCAAGATAACTGTGCTAATTATGGAGAGTTGCACGATGTGCTAGTTCCTTCAATGTTAGAAGCTGACAGACTAGGACAACCATTAACACTAGGATTGGTTAAACAAGTTTTAAACTTACCTGATTATGCAGCCTAAAACTGAACAACCAAAGTTAAAGCGAGTTCTTACAGTTGCAAACATTCTTAATCAAAATATTGTAAGAATTCCATTTGAAGATGATAGCGATTGGTATAAAGCTTATAAAAGACCGCAAAACAGAGGTATTTGGTTTATGTGGGGAGGATCAGGTAGCGGGAAAAGCACAAAAGCTATGATGACAGCAAAAAAGCTAGCACAATACGACAAAACACTTTATGCAACCCAAGAAGAGGAAACCGATGATAGTGATTTTGTAGATAGAGTAGAGTTGTTAAAAATGCAAGATGTTAAAAATAATTTTCATGCTCAAAGCTATACGCTTCAAGAACTAGATGAATACTTAGAAAAAAGAGGAAGTGCACACACTGTTGTTATGGACTCTGCACCATATTACTTTAAAACGTGGGAAGAGTATTACCTATTTAAGAAAAAATGGGCAACTAAAAAGTTAATCATAATAATAGGACATGCAGAAGGTAAAAACCCTAGTACAGAGTTGCAAAAACGAATAATGTATGATGCAAAAATGAAAATTTTTATAAGTGGCTATTTGGCTACATGTAAAGGTAGAACAATCGGACCGAATGGAGGAAGATTTATTATTTGGAAAGAAGGCTATGAAAAATTACACGGAGCAAATTCAACTAAAAAAGAAAACTAATGAAACCAGTACACACAATTTTAGAAGCAAGTAAACAAGAGTACGACCTTATGGTTTGGAATATCTTTTTGAACTGGGCAGGCTTGTATGCAAAAGACAGGTTAACATTACAAAAGATGATAACATCTAAACAAATTGCTAACTGGTTTAACGCTGAATACTTGAAACTTATTTATGAGTTTAAAAAAGTAGTAGAACCCTATGAGCAACTTGATGCAAAGTCAAAAAGAAAGCTCTATGTAGAAATTGTAACTAAAGTGTACGAACATTATCCAAAGCCTTTAATACAAGAATGTAAAGCAACAAAAATTATTAACCAAAGCTATAACCTTAACTAATGATAATAACTAAACCCGCTCTAGAAAGTAAAGTAGATAACCTTAACAGTTGGCTACAGCATCACCCTGAAACACATTACCTGTACAGGCAGCAAACACAAAAGCGAGATTACTATGTAAACAAGCTTTGTGACATGGACGATTTAGGATTAAAAACAATTAAAATTTAACAACGATGAATATAGATATAACACAATTATCACCTGAAGAAAAAAGAAAGTTACAAGAACAATTTGCAGCTGAAGAAAAAGCTGCAAAGCAAAAAATAAAAGAAACCAAAACTACCTATAAAGAATTAGCTGAAGAGTTCGTTATCGGAAACATTGACAATTTAGTATTTCATAAAACACTTACAGAGAAGCTTGTTAATAGTGTAATGAACGACTTTAATACGGTTAAAGAATTGAAACAGGAAGCTTTTGGTGTAAAAGAACAAGATAGCCATACAACTACGCTCAAAGATGGTTCTGCAAGTATAACCATTGGTCATAACGTTGTTATAAAATTTGATGGAACTGAAAGTGCAGGAATTGAGAAAATAAAAGACTATATGAAGTCATTGTCTTCAGATAGTGATAAAGCTCAAAAGCTTGGAAAGATAGTAGACAAGAAACTTAAAGTAAATCAAAAAACGGGTTTCTTAAATCCGTCCTCAATTATTGATTTAAACAGTTTACGTGATGAGTTTAACGATGAACGTTTTTCAGAAGGTTTAGATATCATCATAGCAGCACAAATACGCACAGTTAATAGTATGTATGTAAGCGGTTGGAAATACATTAAAGAAGACGGAGTACCAAAAAAACTAGACTTCCGATTTACAATATAACCTTTCCTAGAAGTATCCCGAGAGGCACACGCCGAGGTTCGAGTCTTCGGCGGGAGCTAAATCATAGAATTATGAAAAATAAAAAAAACTCCTCAAAAAAAGCAGTAGAGAAATTTAAAGGAGAGAACTTATCCTTTAATACACCTGAGCAAAAAAAAGAAGCAAACAAAGCACTTGCAGCAGCAAAAGCAAAAGAGAAAGACGAAATAGCTCAAGGAAAAAAAACAATACGATTAAACCCAAGAACCATAGTATTACGATGACAGCAACCTTAGAACCACAACAGTTAAAAAAGATACAAGCCAACTTAACAAAGCAGTATCCTGACCGTGAAGAGCGGTTGTGTTTTGTTTCTCAGTTCTTAGGTCGTGATATAACAAGCACTAAAGAGTTAACAGTAACCGAAGCAAACGAGTTGTTGAACAATTTGTATAACAACAACTACACTCGTGATAATTGGGGCTTGTTTAATAGGAGAAATGAGAAGTACCGTAGCGAACGCAAACTATTATGGAGCTTATTATACCAAGCACAATGGACAGTACCAAACCAACCGCATGGAGAAGTACCCGACACCCAACGTTTGAGTAATTTTTTAAAGTCGCCAAAAAGCCCAGTTAATAAACCACTAAAGCAATTTGAAAAGGAAGACTGGGAAAAGATACTACGAGTATTTACCAACATAGTTAAAGGAACATTTAAGTAAACAAATATGAGCTACACATTTATACCAAAATCACCTACAGAATTTGTTGTAAAAGGACATCACATTTATAAGGATGGCAACAACCAATGGGTAAGCAACCCACCAGTAGAAGATACAAGGTTGCAAAAAGCAGTTAATAACTATATAAGTGCAATAGATAATGGATAATTTAATGATTGATATTGAAACTTTAGGAACAAAGCCTAGTTGTGTTATACTAAGTATATCAGCAGTTTCATTTGATTTAAAAACAGGAAGAATAGGTGATGTTTTTCATCAGAATATATGTGTTGAAGATTCAGTTAAACAAGGTTTAAAAATAGACGAACAAACATTTTTTTGGTGGTTAAATCAAAGTAAGGAAGCTCAACAAAAAATTGTGAACTTGAGCGATCAGCGTAAACTTAAAAACACATTAATTAGGCTTCATCAGTTTGTTTACAACTACACATCAAACGATGTAAAGGTTTGGGGTAATTCAGCAAGGTTTGATTTAGGGATTTTAGAGGCTGCTTTTGATTTGTTTGATTATGAGTTACCATGGAAACACTACAACGAAAGAGACGTAAGAACACTAGTTGCTTTTGCTCCTGAAATAAAAGATGAACAAAAGTTTGAAGGAGTACCTCATTATGGTATTGACGATTGTAAACATCAAATAAAGTACTGTAGTAAGATATTTAATAAACTAAATATTGCCGAAAACCCGAATACGTAATAATTCGTTTTTACACCCGAATATGACCCGACATTACACCGTAGAAATAACAGAAACAACCGCTAAGCTTAAACTTACCTATCGCAATGGTAAGTTTAAACGCTTAGAGCATTTATCAGGACAAATCAATAACAAAACAATTAAAGAGATTGGTCGCATTATACCGCCAAAAGAAACCGATTTAGAAGCTTTTAAGCAAAGCTTTGAAGGTAAAATAACTTATACCGCAGAAGTAAAAGAAAAGACGCTTTATACTCATTTTTTAGAAACGTGGTATCAGTTTTACGAACGTGCTACAGGAGTACCTCCAAAGTTTACTGGAGCAGATGGTAAAGCTCTGAAACAAATCATTGCCTACCTAAAGCAAATTAACGGAGGTAATGAGCCAATAGCACTTCAAAATTGGCAATTGATCCTTTCTAAGTGGGAAACTTTAAAAGAGTTTCACCAAGACAATACCGATTTAAAATATATTAATTCAAGATTAAATGTCATCATCAGAGAAATTATCAAAAACAACGGTTCCAGCACTACTGGAACTAACAGCAGCGTCTCAATATAACAACAGGCTTGTTGTTAAGTACTATAATAATTTAACGATGCGTAAAGCTTTCTTATCCACTACCCCTAGCTTGGGCTTGTTGTCTAAGGAAAATGAAGACAAGGTAATTACTTGTATTACCAATTTGTTTAAAGCAGTATCAATGTATTTTGATAGCCCACTTAGCCAAGAAAAAGCTGAAGTAATAGCTGCGGAACTGTTATCTAAATACGAATATCGCAGTTTAAAACTTGAAGACTTGGTGGTAATTTGTAAAGAGATTAAAGAAGGCGATGTATTTAAAATAACCCCTGCACGCATATTACGACAAGTTAAAAAGTATTCAGACGATCGTCAAAAATTAGCAATAGCAATTAACAGAGAATTGTCCGAAAGCTCAAAAACAGCACTTAATAATCAACTTCAAGAAAGGCTAAATGATCATTTTAAATCTACAGCTAATGTAGACAAATTGGCAAGTCGAAGAAATCAAATAGAAAGTCGTTTTAAATAGCTTTTAAAGGCTTTTTAAAAACAGATTATATAAAACTATTTCAAATAACTAAAAACAAGAACTATGTTAAAAACTTACATTAAAGAGTGTTTGTTATTTCAAACAAAAGACCGTGTAATAATCGTTTTGGGTATTATGCATTGGGTCGCAATTTTATACCTCATTTATGCAACATACATTTTTATAAAATAGTAGGTTATGAACTATTTAGTAAAAATATTATGTGATGATAATGGAGAACCTAGAGACAAATATCTTCAACATTGGCATTATGTAAAAACTACTTGTGGTGATAGTGCTACACTATGTGATGGAGAGTATTTTGGATTTGGAGCTAGTGGCTGTGAGTATGAAACCAAAAGTGTAAAAAAAGGAGGAATTACTTGTCCTAAGTGTCTTGACTTTATAAGAGAAATTAAATCAATCAAACTGTAGTTAAGATTTTTTTTGAAAGATATTCATTTCGAATTTTAGATTAAAATCGTTAACCGAAATGCATTTATAAATCCATTTATTAACATCATAAAATTTATACACAATCATATCAGTATTGTTGTCAGTAAACTTATTAACAACAGTACAATCTAGTTCAAGATGTTTATCATGAAAAATCATAAATCAAATATATAAAAATAGAGTAAATAAAGAAATATGAAAAATATAGATTGGTCAAAACAACACTGTGGAGTGCATAGAGCTACATTTAATCAATTAGTAGAGCTGATGCCTGATTTATCGTTAATCAAAGAAAGCTTCCCTGAAAATGTAAATGATTTTTTTTGGGATGTAAAAGTACATATGCTTATGCCTAATCAGTTTCCATGTATTCCAAATTGGCATTTTGATAATATTCCACGTATAAATAATAAGCAAGATTTTGATGCAGTTAAACTTGACAAACCAATGTATTTATGGATTTCAAATGCGCCATTAACAGAGTTTAGAAAAGGAGATAAAACATGGGGGATACAACCGCAAGAATGGTATAAATTCACACAAAAGGATGAGCATAGAGGAACTATGAGTAATGATTTTCAATGGCGTGGATTTATTAGAGCAACACACAAAGATATTTTGGCTCAAAATGGAAACGGACACAATCCGTTAAGGCGTCATTGTCAAGTCTATTTAGATGCAAAAAACTTTAGTTGGTAATCAATTTAACAGTAATTAAACGAATAAGGCGGTTCTGGTCGGTTGATGCTTATATCCCGCAACGAGGGGCTTAGAAACCTAAGAAGGAAGTCCAGACTGAAAGTTCGAATCTTTCCCGCCTATCTAATTTAAAAACCAATATAAAATGCAAGAAGCAAACGAAACGGTAGGTACTGCCAATCAATTAGTATCATTTGGTAAAGCAATTGACGCTTTAAAATTAGGAAAACGTGTTGCACGTAAAGGATGGAATGGTAAAGGAATGTTCATTTTTATGCAAGTGCCTAGTAGTGTTAGTATGGAGATAGTGTCTAAAATGACAAGTTTACCGCAATCGGTAAAAGATGAATTTACAAGAAGGCATGAAGATAAAAACTGGTTAGAGGCTGTTCATCAATCAAGCTTTGATTCTATTAGTTATCAAAATCAATTAGCTATGGTTTACCCAAATAACAAAATTTATGGTTGGGTTGCCAGTCCAAGTGATGTTTTAGAGTCTGATTGGATAATCTTAGACTAACCGAATGCCCTTCGGGGCATTTTAAAACTGTAGAAATTATGAGTAAAAAACAGAAGGCGTACAATAAAGGTTTCCGTGATGGAATGATTGGTTTACCATTTGCAATAATTGGAGGTTTGATCGCTTCTAAACTGGTTGTAAAATTTTTCACATGGTTATTTTAATAAAACAGTAGATAATGGAAACACCAGATTTAAAATTTTTAGACTACCTGAATAATAGTGAAATTAAATGTCCTCATTGCAATCATGAATTTACTGATAGTTGGGAGTATGAAGATAGTGGAATGATTGAATGTGAATCATGTGGCGAAGAATTTCATTTTGAAGTTAATCATTATGTTACTTATACAACCTCAAAAAGAAGAATTATAAAACAGTAGGTTAAGAATTAGCCCACAGGAATAGAAAAGTAAGAGCTTCAGCTGCAATAATGGCTGCAATTAAAATTCCAAGCTCTTTTAAAAAGTTTAAAACTGATTTTAACATACACAAAAATAGAGAATTTATAAGTAGCATTTCTGTTACACAAAACTAAATATTATGAATATAGCAACATTAAAAGAAATTATTAAAGATTTACCTGACAATATGGAGGTGTTAGTGTCAGATGCTGATACAGATTTCACTGTTCAACCTGCTACTTTAGCCCAAGTTACAAATGTAGTTTGGTCTGAGGATGGTACTCGTTCAGAACCTTTTTCAGAAGAAGATTGTTTGATAATAAAGTAGATAATTGATGCTAATGTCATTACTATAATAATTGATATAATTTAATTACTTTAGCTTAAAAAAATAAAAGTATGACATTAGAACAGAAACAAAACATTGCAAAAATACGAGCAGAAGCTTTTTTTGAACAGAATAGAATTAGTTTAGAAATGGAGAAAATTGCTGAAAAATCTGATATGATTTTTTTTAGAAATAAAGTTGAAGAGCTAGAAAAAGAAAAAGTACTTGAGTTACAAAACGAGTACCAAACTAATGAACTAAAGGCTTATTCAAAAATTTATTTGATAAATCTGTTTAATCTTGAACGTCTTAATTGTTATGGGAAATTTAAACATTTAATACCTTAAGTTTTTTCGTTCATTTAAATTAATTATGATACCGTATTTGTTTTTCACCCAAAATAGTGAAGTTTTTACAATTGTTTCCTTATAACGTTTAATAATTTGATTAACAGCATCAATCTGAGCTTTCGAGTTCAGATTGTTTGTTTTAATCCATTTGCTTAAAACACTTCTTCCAAACTCTTGGTTAATTTCAAACTTTAAACTATCGGTAATAATACCTTTATTAACCTTACCAAAAGGGTTGTTTTCTACCGAGTTTTTAAACTTCTCAAATACTTTTCTACCTTCCTTTTTACAAAGCTCTTCTAAGAGTGTTACATTCATTCTTTTGTTATGGTTTTCCGTAAGACTTTGCCAATAATACAGTTTAAATTTGTTGAAACAACAATAAGTTAACAAGTTTGAAGAGATCAAAAATATTAAATATTGGCATTAGGCTTATTAAGATAGTCTTTTTTTTAATAACTATGATTGGTTTCATTTTGTTGATGGTGCCATCATTTTTATATTGGATTTTTACTGGTGTTAGTTTATTAGATAAGTACGTTGATTATATAGAATGTATTGAATTTAAAGAAATTGAAAAATAGTATATTTGATAAAAATTACACACATGAAAAAATTAACACTTTTACTATTATTAATTTCAACAGTTTGTTTTGGGCAGCAATTTGAATTAACTACAGATGGTTTTAAGAACGATGAAAAAGATTATATAGTTGTTGAAGTGCCTAATAAAAATGCTTTAAACCTTTTTAACGAAACAAAGCTTTTTATTACTGAGAACTATAAGTCTGCCAAGGAAGTAATGAGTGTAGTAGAAGGTGAAATGATTACAATTTCAGGAAGAGAGCTAAACAAGATCAGACGAAACTCTTTCCATGTTTTTGATATAGATTATAGCCTAACAATTAAGTTTAAAGATGGTAAAGTACGATTTGATGCGCCAACTTTTAAGCTTACTACATTTACTCATAAGCATCAAGTACTTCATTTAAACTGGGATAAAGGAAGTTTAACTGGAGATAACTTAGGTATTTACAGAAAAGGTAAGTTAAAGTCTAAAAAGGCAAAAGCAGATTTAGAATTGTTTTTTAATACTTTAATAGAAGCCATTTCAAAAACCTATACAAAAGAGGTAGAAGACTGGTAATAACACCAAAAAGACAATAAAATGAAACCACGCCTTGTAAAATTGCGTGGTTTTGTTATTTTTGTATAGATGAGCAAAGGAAGAAGTCAACAATGCATACAGCACCGCAATTTAAAATTGGCAGCCCGATTTTATTTCTACTCTAGTTTAATAGGTTTAAAGTTCTCAGTATGTTTAGATCATTTACATGAAGAGTTTGATATAAAAGAGGCAACTATTACCGATGTGTTGGCAGATAACTCTACTATTATTAATAACCTAGAACGTAAAAACGTATCTATTGCTCAATTAAAAAAGTCTTTTCCCTATCTTAACTGGCAGTATAATCATGCCAAGAGGTATCATAATACTGAGCAACTACTTTTAGTTCTTTCTTAATATTTTCAGGTCGTTCACTAGTTCTACTAAACGGATAAAAATTGTCGTTAGTAAACCCTTGTAATTCCTTGTAGCATTTAGTTGCTATTCTAAAATATTCAAGTGCATTACTTCTTGTTGGTAAGTCAGTTGTACTATTCGTTTCACCATAAGCTTTAAAAGCTAACGTAATTTTAAACCTACCTGATACTTGTTGGGTATGGTTTTCTATATCTTCAGCTTTGTCTGCGCTAATTTCAATTAAAGCACAAGGATAAAGTACAGGAGGGTGATCTTCTTGTAATTGTCCTACGTCTAAATCTATCCACTTTAGTTCAGGTACATTGCTTAAAAGTTGTATAAGTTGCTCGTATAATAATTCCATAGTTGTTATTTAAAAATAGTTCTTAATTCGTGTACTGTAGCTCTTTTTAAGCGAGCTTTTAAATAGGGAGATTGCTTTTGTCCGCCAATAAACATACGCTTAGGAATGTTTTGGTTAATGGTTCTTGTAAAGCCTTTTACCTTTTGAGTTTTACCTGTACTCATTTTTCTAGAAAAAGGTTGTACGTTTTGGATTACTTTACCTCTAAAACCAAAGTTATGCGCTCTCATGTATGGAGCTTCAGCACCACCTGCCACTATAAAAACCTTGTCTTTAAGCACTCTGCTCACACGTATACTTCGTTTACCTCTTCCTGTTTTAACCAGTAAAGCTCTTCCTACTTCATCTTTTTTGCCCCATTTGGTTGGGTTTTTTCGTTTCTTCCATACTTCTTGGCTATATCCACTCCAAGCTTCTTGATCAAAACTTTGTAAAGAGAAGTTAACAGCTTCCTCTCCAAGTATAGCAGGAAGCTCTCTAAGGGTTTGTGCTAACCGCTGTTGTACTTTTTTATTAAATAGTTCTGCAATACTTCTTGCCATTTTAAAAGCTGTTTAAAAGTGCTTTAAATTTTGTATATTTGTAATGTGATAAGTTTCGCGGGTAATTCCAAGAATACAAACTCACATATAAAAACAGCAGCTTTTACGTTGCTGTTTTTTTTATCTCCTAAAATCTCTAAAGTCCGTCATGTCCTTAGAAATTAAAATCACTCTTTTAATCTTCGGATAATTTGTTGGGTTCTTTAGTTTTTTACTAATCTCATTTAGCATTACATCAATACTGTTATTGTTGTTCTCTAAGTCTAAAATCAGTACTTCACAGTTTTGTTTGTTGTGTGCCTTACGTAACAGGTTTTTTAAGTTTAAACCTACTGGAGACTTTCTGTCTGCAATTAAACCATCAAATACATACTCAGGGTTTGGTTCGTTTAAATACTTACCGTCAGTATGTGGTCTTAGTTTTATGTTAGCATTAAACTTATTAGCTATGTGTTTAGCAACAACTAGGTTTCTTGGCTCAGTAGCATCGTGCCATAAACTAACCTCTACAAGTGAATTATCTGTTTTTTGATACAACGGATATTTTAACTTGTATAACTCTAATTGTTTACGAAATTTAGGACTTGCATCCTTAAAAGCTTCTTTTAGGTTGTTAGCGTATAAAGTTCCTGCTGCTGCCAATACATCGTTAGGCGTGTTTTCGATATATGAATTGTCTTCACTAAAGACTTTGCCTGTAATTGCAGGATTGTTTTTAAATGCTTCAGGAATATCAGGACGAATCCAGTCTTTAGTTGGTTTACCTCTTCGAAGCTTTTTAATTGTTGTACGACAATTAAAATGATTAGGCGGAAAATATACCAACAACATAGGATCATCTACCGAAACAATTACATTGTGTAAAGGTGAACATATTTCGCTTGTATGATTGTCTTTAACAACGATAAACTGCACATACGGAAATATATGTTTGTCTCGCTGAATTTCATCCCATAAACGAGCCATTTGCGCACTGGCAACAATTGTATTGTATTCAGTTTTTAAATAACGTGTTGAATCTCCTACGACTTTCAGTGCTTCTCTTTTAAACTCATTCCAGTTGCGTAAGCTACCGTCTTCATGCAGTAAAGAGTTATTTAAACGAGTAAGATCGTTGTAGTTTTTAGCTGCTGAAAAACGCCAAACATTTTGCTTTAGCTTTTCTCGTACTCCATAATCAGGAGAATCAAAATCAACTGCATCAAATACCTCGTCAATAGCATTGTTAAATGCTTTACCTTGTTTTTCTACAATAACATCTACAAGTTTGTTTTCAGGTAGCTTTTTGTTTTTGTAAACGTCTTTAAGAGCATTTAACCAATCGCTTACTAACTCATCCGCCCAATCAGGAGGAGTATCATTTAAGTTAACACTACAACAGTTTTTATACTCTTGTTCTAAAGCTGACCAATTCAGCTCCTCGTATAGCGTAAGTTCTATCGAGGAGCGTTTGCGAAAAAATCTAAGAACTTATCATAAAAAGCTAGCTTTTTAGTGGTTACTCTTTTTTGTGTTTCCTCTTCTTCATCCTCCTGGTCTTTTTTCTTTTTTTTAGAATTGATAGGAGGTTCTTCTTCAGTAGTCTTTCCTTTGCCTTTTGGTAGGTTGAAGTTCTCAAAGAAGTAATCTTCATGCACACCGCTTTCTGTAATTTTATCAACTTTTAGGGCAATATCTAATTGCTTTTCTTTAGTAAGTTTTTCGCCTTTTTCAGCAAATACAAACTTACCACCAGTAACAGGATAACCTCGTTTTTCTAACCTAGGTAACAACTCAGTGTTTAAAATACGTTGAATGTAGCGTCTGTCTGCTTGGTTTAAATCGTCTTCGGTTTCTCCATGAACTTTTGCTTGAGCTAAACTACTACCGTCTTTAGTAGTCATTGTTTGACTGTTTACACCAATAATAATTTGCTCATCACACCATTTTAAAAAGCGTTCATGTACATCAACATTTCCAGTTGCACCTTGTCCTATAACCTTTACGTCTGCATTTTTACTCATTGTCATAGAGCCACCAGAACCACGGTTTTTAAATGCAGTTTCCATCTCCTCACGTCCGTTATCATCATCAGGATCATACAAACCTACCATTTGCGGAATACCAAAGATTTCACAGAACTGAGCAAAGTCAGAACCACCATTCCGTTTAAAAATTACAAACGGAGCAGTTTTGTTAAACAAACCAAGATCGTTGTCTTTACCAAGGTTTATGATCCAATCATCATTTTCATAACTCCAACCAGTCTCTGTGTCGAAACGATTTTTAAGAATTACTTTTCTGTGTGTATCTAAATGTTGCCTTGGTATTATAAAAGGTTTAAACTTACCATCAACCCAGTTTAACTCAATTACAGTTTTACCATAAAACTTGGTAAACATGAATTCAGTTATTACTTCTTCAAATTCAGGAGTATCAATAAACTCCATCATTGGTTCAACCTCCTTTTTATCTTTTTGAAATAGAATTTCGGAGTTAGTAATAGCACGTATTCGTTTACCAATAGCATCAGACAAGATTAAATCACTCAATAACTCTTCAATCAAATCGTAATAGGTAGCTCTACGACCACGATAGGCTGCATTCATAGCACTACGCCATTTTTCAACTGCTACACTACTTGCTTTAGGCGGTTGAACTACTAATACCTGACTTAGGTTTATTGCTTTGTTTTGTGTTGTTGTTTTCTTCTTTTTAGCCATAATTAATAGTGATTTTGACGTTTAGGGTTTGAGTGATATGTGAATGAGGTTGTTTTTACCTCTTCTTCTTCAGTTACCTGAATTTTATCTAAAGTGGTTTTCATACCGCCATAAACAGCCTCTAACCAATCAACAGCTTGTTGGTACCTGAATTTCTTATCATCATAATCAATACTTGGGTTTCCTAAACCTATAAGTTCCCAAATAGCAATGTCTTTAACTATTTTAAGTAGTAAAGGGTTACGATCAGTTCCTGTTTTAGAAAATATAAGGTCGGTATCATATTGTTTTAATAATTTACTTGTAGCAAATTCAATAGCGATATCTATACATGCTAAAGCAATAGTTTCGTCACCTTCAATAATTGCTGTTATTTCGCTTTGTTTAGCGTGTGTTTTTAATTCTTCTTTTGTTAAGTATGCCATAGTTAATATCGTTTTGAGTTGGTTGGTTTAGCGTAGGTTTGAGGTGGTGCTGTGTTTTGTTTGTTTTTGTGATTTACACAAAACACACCTCCTTCTACAGCATCTGGACCATCATCGTTAATTCTACTTTTTGCTGACAAGCCTAAGAATTGAAACTCCATTGCTTTCATGTCGTCAGTACCTTCTAGTTTTTCGTTAAAGATGAGTTTGCCATTACTATTTAAAGGCTCTAGGTTACTTTCTATACGGTAAAACTTGTCGGGTTTTGTTCGTTCGTCTGCTTTTAGTTTTAAGGTTTGGTTATGCCTTTTGTTAGCTGCTTTAATTTCTCGTTTAATGGTATCATCAATCCATGGCCACTCTATGAGTAAATAGACTGCTGTTTTATCATTTACAAAATCTAAGAGTTCAAACTGCCAATCAATCATGGCACGTGTAGTAGTTTGCCTACAACGTACCCATAGTACATGGTATTCATCTTTGTACTTACCAATAAGAGCTGTAGCTTTATAATCTGCGTTCTTTTTATAAGAAGGGTCAGTGTAGCCAATTAAGTACTTGTAACGCTGCAATGGTTGCATTTTGCCGTAGTGTAGCTTTTTAAAAACTTTACCTAATACTACAGGATTGTTGAAGTACTCTTTTTGCGCACTAGCAGATGATATTTTTGAAAGTACTCTGTCAATATGTGCCTCTGTATTTTTAGACCAAGTTGATTTACCTTTTTTATCACGAATATTTATGATAGTATGCTTATCGGCAATAGCTATTGCTTTTTTTATGCAGCAATAATCTGCAATGATGTTACCGTTAAAAATTACTAGGAAAGGATTGGATATAGAACGAGCACCATATACTGCTTGTTCAAACCATTCCCACTTTTTATCAACTCTGTCAGGGTTGCGGCAATCTTCATCAGTGTCAAAATCATCTAGGATTGCACTATCAGGTCTTATCTCTTCATTTCTAGCACCACGAGGAGATTGACCAGCTCCAAGAGCTATAAACATACCACCACTTTGAGTTACAAATGATTCTTCAGTCCAATTACCCAGTGTTACTTGTTTTCCGTAATCATGAATAAGTCTTCTGTTTCTTTCAAAGCTTAGCTTGTAAGGTCTTAATAAGCGAATAGCTGCTTCTTTAGTAGCAGATATCATAAATGTAAATTTCTTCTTTCCAGTAAGATGCAAATAAGTCATTTCCATCATGGTAAGCCCAGTTTTAGAAAGTTCACGAGACCATGCCCTTACTTCATACCATTCAGGGTTGTTTAAAACTCTGTTAGAAGATGCTTTGTGAAAATCAGGAGTTTCAGCAGTACAATACTTATCAAAATAGTATTGTTTCCATTTTTCAAAGTCAGCTTCAAGCTCTTTTTTTCTAGCTTCAATATCTTCTTCACTTTCAAATAAATCAACATCATCTGTACTTTGAAGGTTGTCGTAGTAGTTTTCCCAAAAATCTAACGCAACTTTATCGTCTCTACTATGTTTTAATTTACTAATCATTAATTCAATAATTTTTTAATAAATACGTTGGCATAGTTTCCAATTTTTAAAGCATCATCTGTATTCTCCTTTTTTACAAAATCAATAAATACAGTTAAAGAGTTTACATGCTCTGATACCAAAGCTTTAGTTTCTAGGTCTTTAATGTCTTTTATAAGTTGCCTTCGCACTTGGGCAAGCTTAAAGTCAGCAAAACGAGCACCGTCAGGTTTCTCATGTATAGAGGTGTTTATTTGCTCTAACTCTTCAAGCATTAACCGTAATTGTTCGCTTCTTGTTAAAACAATATTCTTTTTGAATTTATCTAGCTTAAGTTCTACAATCCATTTACGAATTGTCTTTTCAGTTTTACCAACTTTCAAGACCAATTCATCAATGTTAGTTATACCTCTATCAACATAATACAGCTCTAACAGCTCCTGTGCTTTCTTTTTTTCTTTACTACTTAATCTCGCCATTTCTATGTGTTTACAAAACAAAAGTCGCCAAAGAAAACACCTTATAAAATTTGTGTTTTTATGATACCCTTTAGGTTGGGGTATGATACTGTAAATATCTCGGTATCATAGTTTTTGCATTTTTTAAACGTAGATTCTTGTTGCACTTTTGCCTTGTTAATCGAAACGAAATGAGCAAAAAGAAAACCTTTACAATTAATGATGAAGCACAGAAAAACTCTTACGGTTTTTACGTACAAACTTCAGGTATTGGAACACAACGTTTTTTAAAAAACCCAATCTGTTTAGCAGATCATTCTAATAAAACAAAAGATGTCTTAGGGGTTTGGACAGAGTTAAAAGAAACTGGTGTAATCTTATCAGGTATTCCAAACTTTGATACAAAAGACCCTGAAGGTTTAGAAGTAGTTAGAAAAGTAGAAGGAGGTGTGATTAAAGGTTGCTCTATGGGTATTCGCTTTAATCCGAAAGACTTAAAAATGATTAATGGAAAGTTGATGTTAACTAAGTGTGAGTTAACAGAGGTTTCTATTGTTGCTGTTCCAAGCAATGCCAATGCAGTTGTTTTATATGATAATTCAGGGGAAGTATTATCTGACGAAGCCATTCAAGAATTATGCTTATCGGCTCAAAAATCACAAAAACCATTTAGAACTGAAAATATGAAAGAAGTAACGAAACACTTACAATTATCTGACGATGCTTCAGGAGAGGCGATTGTTGGCGCAATAAAAGGCATTGAAGTTAAATTGTCTGATGCACTTAAAGAAAGAGATAGCTACAAAACAAAGTTTGAAGGCTTGGAAAAAGAAAAAACAACCAAGTTACAAGCTGATTTTGATGCTGAACTAGCTCTTGCTAAAAAAGACGGTCGTTTAGATGCAAAAGGAGAAACTGCATTGTTAGAGTTAGCTGAAAATAAGCTAGAAAATGCATTGACTTTCTTATTAGCATTGCCAAAACGTAAGACTATTAAAGACAATTTAGAAGACGAAGAAGCTACGTTAGCTGCTTTTGATAAGATGACTTGGGAAGAGTTAGATAAAAACGAAATGTTAGCTGATTTAAAACTAAATCATACTGAATACTACAATGAGCGTTTTAAACGTGAATTTGGAAAAGAGCCTTCATAAAGGTAGTAAGTAACTAATTAATCAAAAAACGAATAAACAATGGGTTTAGAAGTAGAAATTTGGCAAAAAGCCATTCATGAAAAATTAAGAGATGATAACTCTTTTTTAAATCACGTAGCTAATGTTTCAGACAGTAATATTTTAGCTGGTAAAATTGTACACATACCTCAAGCAGGTGCACCAAGTACTGTAGTGAAAAACCGTCAAACTTTACCTGCTCAAGTAAAGCAGCGTACAGATGGACAAGTGCTTTATCAAATTGATGAGTACACTACTGATCCTGTACATATCAAGCATGCAGAAACAGTTGAATTGTCTTATGACAAAAGGCGATCTGTTTTAGATCAAGATATTGCAAACCTTTCAGATGAAGTAGCTGAAGGTATGTTAACAAACTTTGTAGTGTCTCCTGTAGGTGATAATGCAGCTTTGCCTACTAACAATATACTTTTAACTGATAGTGCTGAGACAAGTGCACCAATCCTAGATGGAGCTACTGGAGTTAGAAAGAACTACCGATTAAACGATTTACAACGTATGCGAAACTTCATGATTTATGCAAAAGCATGGAGTGAAGGAAATATGTACGCTTTGTTAACTCCTGAAGCAGCTGTGCAAATGTTTCCTGCTGAAAGTGCTATAACAGCAGCTTATATGGCAGCAACTAGTGAAGCTGAACGTAGAGCAGGAATTATGTACAAAGTACAAGGTTGGAATATTATGGTGCGTTCAACTGTGTATCATTTAGGTGCGGATAAAAGCTTTAAGGCTTTTGGTTCTGTAGCAGCAGTAGATGATACCGAAGGATGCTTATTCTGGAATAAAAACATGCTTGAAAAAGCTATTGGTACAACAGAAGCTTTCAGTAATGAAGGTGACCCAACTTGGTATGGTGATGTGTATTCATTCTTAGTAAGAATGGGTGGGCGAGCTAGACGTAAAGGTTACGAAGGAGTTGGTGTGTTAATGCAGGCTAACGGATAAACACCCTAACCTCTCATGTTAGACAACGTCCTCTTAATTTTTGGAAGTGCAGCAGTCACTGCTTTTTTGCAGTGGCTACTGTATATCCGAAAGCACAAAGCAGAAGCCAATTCTGTAGAAAAAACGAACGACGCCACCGAGATAGAGAACCTTGTTAACATGGCTAAAGAGTGGCGAGAGACAGCACAAAGTTGGAAGAGTTTGGCTGATGAAACTCAAAAAGAGTTAATACTGTGTAAAAAATCTGAGCAAAGTACTACCGAAAAGTTAGAAGCCTTAGAACGTAAAGTAAAGCTTTTAAACTCGAAACTAACAAGAGCTTACAAGCGAATTGAAGAATTAGAAGATCACGATGGTAACAAGTAAACAATGCATTCAAAAATATGGAGAGCCTAATGTACAAATGGAGTACAAACACATGGTGCTATGGGATGTTCCTGATTGGATAAACAAAGAGTTACCTGTAATACCAAACAAGATTTATTGTAATAAAGACTTGGTTAAGCCTTTACAGCAAGCCTTTGAAAACATCATAAAAAGAGGTTTACAAAAGGAGTTAAAAACGTGGGATGGTTGCTTTAATATTCGTAAGAAGCGAGGTTTAAAAAGTTGGTCGTTGCACAGTTGGGCAATAGCCATAGATATTAATGCAGCTTGGAATGGCTTAGGTAAACAACCTTTAATGAGTTTAGCATTGGTAAAGTGTTTTACAGATGCAGGCTTTGATTGGGGTGGAACATGGACTAGAAAAGACGGAATGCATTTTCAATTAAAACAACTATGAAGTATATAGGATATTTACTATTAACTGTTTTGTTATTTTCTTGTAGAGGTACTAAAAACACTGTAAAAGTTAAAAGTGAAGACAAGAGTACAATACAGCTTACCGCTAAAAAAGAACAGCTTATTGAAGTTGTTAACGATACACTAACAGGTATTGTACCAATACCAAAATTGAGTAACAAACCTATAAAATTGGTTTTTGGAAGTTCAGGCACAAAATTGAATTTGCACTTAACAGATACCAGTGCTGCCTATCAAGTAACTACTAAAGTAAACAAGCGTACTTATACCAAAGAACAAACCGATACTGATATACAAAAAGATGAAAAGTTAGCAGTTGAAGTTGTAGAACAAAAGATGCCTTGGCGTCCTCCTTGGTGGTTAGGAGGAGTAATTGTGTTATTACTCATAGCAATTAGGTACATCATAAAAAAGTATAAAAAAATAACAACAATCGTATGAGCAAACAAGCCCTACAAACCAAAGCAAACGAGTTATTTGCAATTCACAAATTAGAGGTGTTGCATTTAACAGCAGATGGTCAAGGTTTTTCAGAAGAAAACAAGCACCATGCACAATCACATGCGCAAACGTTGAAAGACAAGAAAGTGTACACTTTCGAGCGCAATTTTGAACCTGAAACTACTGAGACTAAAACAGCGTCAACGGATACTAATCGTGAGGCATTAGTTGAGGAGTACACGAAATTGTTTGATAAGAAGCCAGCGCACAACATGAAAGCTGACACCTTACAAGCAAAAATCGATGCAAAAAAAGCTGAATTAGCAGCGTTACCTGTGCAAACTGAAACAGTAACAGCTACAAAAGTAGAAGCTGCTGAAACCGATAACAAGGATACTACTTCTGACACTTCAAGCGAAGAAGAAGAGTAATTAAATAACCTTTAAAACCCATTTAAACATGGCAGAAATTAAAACATACGGATTGCAAATGGTAAAAGTTGGTGATCCAGTTGCAGACGGAAGTTTCCCTTTAGAAGCTAATATGAGTGAGCTTTGTAAGACATACAAAAATTCATGTGAGTTTGTTGAGGAAGACCCAACCATTACCGATGAACATTCCGACCAACAAGACGACCCGATTCATACGTTTATTGAAAAAGGAAGTAAGTCAATTAAGTTTTCAACTTATGACTATTCACCAACCACTTTAGTTGAGTTAAAAGGAGGTACAGTTTTAAACGATGAATGGTCAGAACCAGTAAGTCAAACAGAAATTGTAAAAGCTATTCAATTAGTGTTGAATAGTGGTAATTCGTTTAAGTTTCCTAAAGCTAGAATTACAGCAAAGTTTAATGCTAAGCTAGTTAAAAACGGTTTAGCCTTACTTGATGTAACTATTAAACCTTTATCTCCAGCAGCTGACAAACCTGCGGTAATCTTTGGATAATGGATAATAAAACAGAAAAGCGAGCAGCTGATATATTATTAAAAAGAGGTGTTAAGGTGACTATTAAGGCACCTCTTTTTTTACGTTGGTTTGGCAAAAAAACAATAGCATTGGTAGTTCAAGCACCTACCTTATATACGCTTATTCGTATTGCTGAAGAAAGTTTGAGTATTGATATTGAACTTGAAAAGGATATGCAGTTAAATAACGCTATAAGTGTAGTAAATGAACACGGTACAACACTTAGTAAAATTGTGGCTTTAGCTGTGTTAAATAGTCCTAGAAAGCAATGGCGTGTTGGTTTGTTGTCAAGGTATTTATTGAGAAACATTGAAGTTAAAGAATTGTTTTACCTGTACCAGTTAATACTGTTGTATGGCGGGTATGAGGATTTTATCAATACTATCAGATTTACACAAACAACGAGGATAACGAAGCCGATGAATCTGAGTCAAGAGGAAAAGAGGAGTTAACAAGCGAAAGCTTTCATAGCCTTTTTGGATTTATAGGTTACATCGCAGAGAAAACTGGCGGATGGACTAAAGATGAAATATTAAACAGCACATTTTTAGAGCTGAATTTACTACTGGCAGACGCACCAAAACTAATTAAGAAAAAACGTAAAAACGAGTTTAAAAACGACGATGAACTTAAAGCCTTTTTTGGCGTTCAATAATAAACCATGGCAGACTTTGATCCAATAGAAATAGAAATCGCTTTAAATTCTCCTGAAGCTTTGCAAGATGCAGCAAAGATTGAAGGAGCTTTAAAAGGTTTAGATGCAAGCGTAAGTAACACAGAATCTCGTTTTAAAGCTTATGTAGCAGAGAAGTTACGAGCTAATGGTGTATCGGTTGAAAGTATAAAACTTACAGAGCGTGAAGTAACTGCTTTAAAAACGTATATAAACTCTTTACGTGGCGTTAAGGAAATGATGGATAAAGCCACCGATCCAACACAATTAGGTGTGTACAACCATAAATTAGGAGAGCTACAAAAAAAGATTGATGCGTTACTTACCAAAGGAGCGGCACAAGGATTAGAGAATACTACAACATCAGTAGAAAATCAAGGTAAAAGAGTACAACAAACAAAACGCAAATGGGATGGCTTAGGTAATTCAATTAATCAGCTTACAAGAGAGCTACCTGCTTTTACTTATTCTTTTCAAACTGGTTTTATGGCTATGTCTAATAACTTCCCAATATTAGCTGATGAAATATACCGTTTAATCACAAGAAATAAAGAACTTACAACATCTGGGCAAAAATCAGTTCCAGTATGGAAGCAAGTAGCATCAAGTTTTTTAAGTTGGAATACTTTAATGTCAGTAGGAATAACGTTATTAACTGTTTACGGAAAAGACATTGCAATTTGGTTTAATAAGATATTAAAAGGCGAAAAAGCGGTTAAGAAGTTAACTGAAGCAGAAAAGAAATTACAAGAGCAAAAGAAGAAGTTAGTAAAACAAATTACTAAAGAGTATGCCGAGTTAAACGTTTTGGTGGCAAGAATAACCAAAGCTAACACTACACAGAGTCAACGTTTAAAACTTATTGAACAGCTAAACGAAAAGTACCCTTTTTTCCTGAAGAACCTTAACAAAGAAAAAGTTACCAATCAAGAGCTTTCAGATAAGTTGCGAGAGGTAAATAGTCTTTATGTAACTCGTATTGCATTACAAAGTCAACAAAAAGAAATTGAGGCACAATTTAACAAGTTAGCAGAAAAGCAACTAAAGTTATCTAAAGATCAAATCTATACTGAAGACCAGTTGTTAAAACTAGTTCAGAAGATAAATAAAGACAGAAGTAGTGAAAGACGTTTAAATCAAATTGACCTTGAAAACAAGTCGTATGAGGAGCAGGTTAAATTGGTAAAGCAAGCTCTTGAAAGTGAGGTTAATTATTTTGCGCAAGCATCCGCTCAAGGAGGTAAAAACGAGCAGGCATATAAAGAACGTTTGGCTAACCGTAAACGAGAGTTAAATTTACTTAGAGAATATGAAAAGTATAACAATAGAACTCGCTTTGGTTTACAAGATGAAAACGAGCTGTTAAAGGAAAAGCAAAATTTATTAACTCGTTTAGAGAAGAAACATAAAATAACACTAGAAGAGATAAATCAGCTATTTCAGGTTGATGGCTATAAAGGTTCAGGAGCAAGTGCTAAAGAATTGGATGAGCGTAAACGTTTACTTGAAAAGCTACTTGCTTTAGATCAAGAATACAGTCGTAAATCGTTAACTAAAGACGAAGAAGAGTTACAAGCGTTAAGAGATAAGTTTGGTAAAATTAGAAAGTTAGTTGAAGCCTTTAACGCTGACCCAAAAAACAAAGCGCAACTTATAAGTTTAACAGGTTTAGATGCTTTACAAGGAAGAGCTGAAAAATCATTGTTATACAGGCAAGATACTAGAAAATTAGCGGAGCAATTAGCACAAGAACAAGACTTATTTGCAGCCTATGAAGTACTAAAAACAAAAGTTAGTACTGAAGAGGCTACTAAACGTTATGGAGCTTTATTAAAAGGTTTTCAAACTTATGGAGAACGTTTGCAAGCAGAATACCAAAAGCTTCAAGATAAATTATCTAGTAAAGAACCTACAGAAATAACAGGTGCAGAAACAGAACGCTTGTTGTTATTAGAGCAAAAAATTAAAGAGTTTGAAGTAGAACAAAATAGTGTTGCTGAACAACGATTTATTGATGCGTATAATTCAGCAATAACTCATAAAGAACTCTTAGTTCAAATAGAGCGTGATTTTGCAGCTCAAAAAAAAGAGATCAACCTCATAAGTGATCAGCAACTTCGAGAAGCTAAGATAAAAGAACTCAATTACCAAAAACAGTTAGCTGTTGATGCTGCTAATGCAGAAGCTTATGAGAAAGCCACAATTTTTGAGAACCTAAGTGTTAATCTAATAGATATTACTAGAAGAGAATTAGCAGTTCGTATAGATTCAATAGAAGATTATTTACAAAAAACAAAAGGTCTACTATCTAAGGAACAAGAAGCTTATGTTCGTGGAGAGTTGGAAAGAGCCAAAGCAATTAAAGCAGCAACAACTTTAGGAGTACAAGAAAAAGCCTTGTTACAAGAAAAGGAGCGTGTTCTTAAACGTATTGTGCAATTACAAGCCAAAGGAATTGCTAATATAGGAGATGAGTTGGCGGCTTTAGAAGAGGTTAACGGTAAACTAAAGCAATTATCAGAAGCAAAGTTAAACCAGTTAGCTAATGGGCTTGCTGAAATAGGAGGAGCTTTAAAAAGTTTAGCAACTGCTTTAAAAGATTATGATGAAAGTTTAGCAGATACAATTGATACATTAGGCGATTTAACAAATGTAACATCTGATGCAGTAGGTGCATTTGCTTCGTTTGCTTCAGGTGATATTTTAGGAGGTATCACAGGATTGATAAATGTGGTTGGTGGTTTGTTTTCTTTAGGAGCTAAGGCACGAGAGAGTGAACGTAAAGCACGTGAGGAGATAAAGAAGTGGCATCAAGAAATTTTTGAAAGTCAATTAGCATATAATTCGGCATTGCGTCAACGATTATCAGATGAGATAAAACTAAATGATTTATACAAGTCGAGAGTTGATAATATTAAAGAAGAAATTGAAGCTAATAAAAAGAAACATGAAAGTGTAATAGAAGACCAACAAGAGGTATTTAAACGTCTTTTAAATGCTCAAACAATTATAGGTAAAAGAACAAAAAAGTATGGTGGTTTTTTAGGAATAGGTAGAAAAACCAAAGTAGTTGATGTTAAAAAAACTATAGGAGAACTATTAGGAATTGGAGAGTTAGTAACAAAGCAAATTAAGTTTGGAACAGGGTTCTTTTCTTTTAAAGCCAAAATAAAAGTTTTTGAACCAGGGGAGCTTGAACTCACAGATGAAATATTTGAGAAGCTTGAAAAGTTGAACCGTGATAAACCTTTAACTGGAGATGCTAAACTAGCGTATGAACAACTCAAAAAGTTACGTGATGAATATGGTAGTATTGAAGAAGCACAACGCCAGTTAGAAAAGCAATTAAAAGACGCTGTTACAGGAACAACTGCGCAGGCACTTGCAGAAAGCATCAAGCAAGGAATAGCAAGTGGTAAAAAGAGCTTTGCAGATTTTGCTGAAGATATTGAACGCTTTTTACGTGATGCTATTTTAGCAGGTATGAGTGCCAAGGTGATAGAACCTGAAATGCAGAAATTACAAGATTTGCTTTATGATTTTTTAGGTGATGGTGTTTTAACCGAAGATGAAAAGCAACAGTTTCAAGAAATGTATATGCGAATTGCTGAAGAGGCACAGGAGTACTTGAATTTGATTAACTCGACAGGTATTGGTATTGGAGATACTATTAATGAAGCTAATTCTTTAAAAGGTGCTGTAAAAGGAATTACTGCTGAACAGGCTGATTTGTTAGCAGGACAATTTGGAGGTTTACGCCTAACACAATTAGAAACCAATACTATTTTAAAAGTAAACCATGCAGCACAATTGGAAGTTTTGAGTAGACAAGCAGGTATTCAAATTGATATAGAAAAGAATACCCGAAGAACGGCAGACAATACTGAGAAGTTAAAATCAATTGATACGACTTTAAAAGAAATAAAAGACGGAGATAATACAAGCGCACGAGCACATGGCATTTAACGATACTTTAAATACACGCAATTTATACACAGATTTCGGTTTGGTTATACAAACAGGAACAGCAGATTTATTGGCTTTTCCTGAGCGTAAAAAAACACTAGAAAACGATTGGAGAGAACATAACGGAAAAGAATACGATTTGTCGTTACCAAGGTTTAAGGACAAAGAAATAAACCTAAAGTGTGCTATGATGGCGGATACTGATGTGGATTTTTGGACGAACTACGAAGCACTTTTTTTAGAGTTATCAAAACCCGATTGGCAAAACTTGTTTGTAGCGGACCATGGTAAAACCTACACGGTTTTTTATTTAAAAACTAGTAACTGGCGTAAGAAGTCAAAACGTTTAAAGGATGTTGATAAAGTGTTTGTGCAATTTACCTTAATACTACAAGTACAATAATGCAATACGAAATTAAAAGAGGAGCAGCTGTAATAGCTACGGTAAGACCAGAAGGAAGTATCACCACTAAAATAATGGGCGAAGAATTAGTATCTATGACCTTTACTTTAGCTAATAATGTTGTTTTTAAAACAAACGATACTGTTGTAGTGTATGGTAATACGTATTACTTGCTAAACGAGCCTATTGTAGAAAAGCGTAGTACTAAAGAGTATCGTTATCAGTTGCAATTTGCAGGTATAAAGTATGAGCTTTCTAAGGTGCAGCTCTTCTTTCCTGATGCAGATAACAACTTAACTCTTTCAGAGTTTTCAATTACAGGAACAGCAAATCAAATGCTTAATTTGGTAGTGCAAAATGCTAACCGTGTTCAAAGTGGTTGGTCGTTGGGTGTGATAGATGATTTAGATGGTAAGCAAGTAGATTTTAACGGACATAATTGCTTAACAGCCATTTCTAAAATAGCAGAAGAGTTTGATGCTGAATACTGGATTGATGGAGATAAAACCATTCATTTAACAGAACGAAAAGCTATTAGTGGTTTATCACTTGAATATGGAAAAAACAAAGGTTTGTTGTCTATTTCTAGAACTCCGTATGATAACAGCAACATTGTAACACGTTTGTATGCGGTAGGTTCAGAAAACAATATTCCTGCTGATTATAGAAACTATACTAAGAGACTTCAAATGCCCGTAGCGTATTTAGAAAAGAACGTTGCTAAGTATGGAGTTATAGAGCATGTGCAAACCTTTGAGGATATTTATCCGAAACGTATAGGAACTGTTACTAGCGTAAATTCAGAAAGTCCTTTGCAGTTTACTGATGCCAATATTGACTTTGATTTAAACGAAACTGATGCTAACGGTACCGTAATTTTAATTAATGACATTCCTGCGAAAATAACTTTTAATTCAGGACAGTTAGCAGGTTATACTTTTGAGATTAAAAAGCATGGTTACAACACAGCAACGAAAACCTTTGAGCTAATACCGAATAAAGACGAAAAAGACTTGACTGTGCCTAGTGAGTTGTTACGCCCTTCTGTTGGTGATACTTATGTAATTACTGATATAGCAATGCCACAAAGCTATATTACCAATGCAGAAATTTTATTACAGAACGAAGCACAGGCATACTTAGATGAAAATAGCGAACAACGCAATAAGTACTCGGTAGCTCCTGACCCTTTTTACTTTGAAGAAATTAACGCAAATATTGTGTTGGGTAACACAATTAACTTTAAAGACGTTGATTTTAGTTTAGATGATGATTTGCGTGTGGTTTCACTAACAAAAGACTTACAAAACCAATATAATGTAAGTTTTGATATTGCAGAACGAGCAGTCTTATCTACAATTATTAGAGAGTATATTGAAGAGGAGAAGAAAAACACCGCTTTACTAAAAACATTGACATATAATGCAGATATGGCTCGTAGAAGCTATCTCTTTGCTAAAGAATTTCATGACAACGTTTTTGATGGAGAAGGCTATTTTGATGCTGATAGAATAAAACCGTTAAGTATTGAAACAAAAATGTTAAGTGTTGGTAGTAGAATGCAGCAGTTTAATTTACCTGATGTTTCGTTTACTGTTTCAGAAGATAATACTACGGTAAGTAATACCACAGGTACATTGGTACACCTAACGCTTGAAGATACACCAAGAGAGTGGAACATACCACAAAACACGGTTACAGGCATAGGAACTGCCTTTCATTACATTTATATAAAAGCACAAAAAATAGGCTCGAATGCTTCGGTATATATTTCTACAGAGCAAATAATGGTTGATAATGACCCCGATTGGTATTATTTTGAAGCAGGATATTTATCGTCTGTAATAGACAATGTTCGACGCATAAAAACAACCTATGGATTTACACAGGTTAGCCCAAGTGAAATAAGTACAGGTCGGATAGCCTCACCAAACGGTAACAACTATATAGAGTTGTTACAGGATAATATTAACATTAAAGCCAATGTAACTTTTGAAAGTAATTCACCTGCTTTTCAACAGGTTTCTGATAGTCTAGAGATTGGCGGTAGGAATTTATTAAGTATTGATAATGTTAAAGGAGATAGAGGAGCAATAGTTGACACTGGTTTTTATATGAAAACAGGAGAGGTAAAATTATTTGTTCCAGAAGAAAGTACAACAGCAGGTATACGTATAGATAAAATTTCACTAGAACCATTAAAGCCCTATGTTTTATCATATAAATACAAAAAAGAGAGTGGAATTTTAACAACTATTTATGGTCATACATCTTTAGGTTATGCCAATAAAGTCAAATTAGTTGTTGATGGTGTTTTAGTAAGTGAAGCATACGCTTCTTTAGATTCCCTTTTTGTGGCTGATGATGAGTTAGAACATAGTGTTGAGTATTATTTTATTACACCTGCTGATTTTTCAACTAATGACTCAATATGGGTACAGCCTAATAAAGGAGCAAACCCAGCTGTAGAAGTTAGTATTTTTGATCTAAAACTAGAAAATGGAAACAAAGTAACTGGTTGGTCACCTGCTCCAGAGGATATAACAAAAGAGATTGTAGATACAAGTTTAGCAGCAGAAGCAGCAGCTATTGCTGAGGCAGAGGCAAAAGTAAATTTAGCTAAAATTGAAGTAGAAGCCTATGCCGATGGAATTGTAAGTGCTGAAGAAGATAGAGCAATTGCTGATGCACAAAACAAGTTACAAGCAGCCAAAGATTATGCTGATGCACAAGATAATTTAAAAGAAACCACTATTAAAGTTTATGCAGATGGTAAAGCAGACGAAGCAGAACAAGCAGCTATTGCTGAGGCGGAGGCAAAAGTAAATTTAGCTAAAACAGAAGTAGAAGCCTATGCTGATGGAATTGTAAGTGTTGAAGAAGCTAGAGCAATTGCTGATGCACAAAACAAGTTACAAGCAGCCAAAGATTATGCTGATGCACAAGATAATTTAAAAGAAACCACTATTAAAGCTTATGCAGATGGTAAAGCAGATGCCGCAGAACAAGCAGCTATTGCTGAGGCAGAGGCAAAAGTAAATTTAGCTAAAACAGAAGTAGAAGCCTATGCTGATGGAATTGTAAGTGCTGAAGAAGCTAGAGCAATTTCTGATGCCCAAACTAAGTTAGATGAAGCAAAAGCATATACTGATAGTATTGAGGTTGGTAGTAGTAATTTAATTACAGTTTCAAATGTTTTTACTACGGCTACAGTTATTGTAGATAAATCATTATTTATAACAAGTGGTGTAATTGAACTACAAGTTTTAGAAGATGATTTTAATGGTGGTATCTATATAAAAAATCTAGCATTAAAACCATTACAAGATTATGTGTTGTCTTATAGATATAAAAAGAAATCAGGTATTCTAAATACTTTTGGAGGGCATACAGCGCCTACTTATTCAAATAAACAAAAATTAGTTGTTGATGGAGTTGAAATATCATCTCAATATAATTCAACTTCTTCTGTTTTTGTTGATGATGATGAGTTAGAACATCATGTTGAATACTATTTTAAAACGCCTTCTAACCCTTTACTAACTGATTCTATATATATACAACCAAACAGAGGTAATAATTCAGCTGTAGAAGTTAGTATTTTTGATTTAAAACTAGAAAGAGGAAATAAACCAACCGACTGGACACCTGCTACTGAAGATGTACAAGAAAGTATAGATAATGCTATACAAGAAGCGCAAAATGCAGCAGCAGACGCTTTAAACGCTTTAAATACAGCCCAAACTACCGCCAATAAAACCAATTTTTTACAAACAGACATAGACGGTAATGTAATAAGTACAGGTACTATGCAGGTAGGAGCACTTAATAATGCTAATGCAGGTGTTACAGGTGTAACAGATGCAGGTGCTAATAGTGTGCGTTTCTTTGCAGGTTCAGATTACGCAGGAAAAAACAACGCACCTTTTAGGGTGTTGGATGATGGGAGTATTTTTTCTACAAAAGGATCTATTGGAGGTGTTAGTATTACCCAAAATGGACTTGGAGCTGTAGAGCTTGTTAATGGAGGTCTTTTAGCGGGGAATAGTATATGGTTGAGTACAGATGGGTTGATAGTTTCAAGAACTTATTACCAAGATATAGGAACAGGAACAGATACACAATTTGTTCCTGTAACCTTAAAAGCACTAATAAGTGCAGATAAAATTGTCATGTCTAGAGATTTTAATGGAACAATTACACAAAAAGAATATAAATATTATTAAATAAATTTAATATGAGTACAGTAACAATTATTAGAAAACAAGTGCAAGAAACAGCACAACAAGTAGTTAATGGTAACACGATATTATATAGTTATAATTATCAAGAGAACGAGCAACCAACATTAATTGGTTTTTCGGTAATTAGAGGTGTAAGTGGAGATGCTAATTATACAGGAAATGTATTAATAACAGGAAGTGTTAGAAATGGTAATTTTGATGTAAAAAACCAAAGCTACCAACCTGAAGACGCAGCACTTTACGATGTTATTCATACTACTTGCCAAGGTATTTTAAATCCAACCAATGAAATTGTTGAGTAGTTGGATAGTACCAAAAGGATATACAGCTATTACGATATACCCTTTTATATTTTTTCGGGATAAGACTTGTATGACGCCCAAGATAATCAATCACGAAAAGATTCATTTAAGGCAGCAAATAGAGCTTTTGCTTGTCTTTTTTTACTTGTGGTATGGTATAGAGTACTTGTATTACTACTATAAGTTTAGAAACTGGAAAACAGCGTATCTCAGTATTTGTTTTGAACGTGAAGCGTATAAGAATGAAAACGATATGAGTTATCTAAAAAGACGTAAGCTGTTTGCTTATGTAAGAGGGGAGTAAAAGAGTCCCCCAACAATTAAAAAACTTCTCACGGTAATTTAATTTTAGCATCAAAGCCCAGTTGGAGGACATAAGTCTTCTGATTGGGCTTTGCTAGTTATTAAAATATTACCGTGAGAGCTACAAAAGTAAAACATTAATCAAAAAGCAGAATAGAAAATGAGTAAAAATTATGTTACATCACCTTTGCCGTTTCAAGGTCAAAAACGGAATTTTATTAAACAGTTTAAACAGGCTTTAAAGACGTATCCTACGGATGCAATTTACGTGGATTTATTCGGTGGTAGTGGCTTGTTAAGCCATACGGTAAAGAAAGAAAACCCAAAAGCAAAAGTAATTTATAACGATTATGACAACTTTAAACAGCGTTTAAAAGCTATTTCAAGAACAAATAAACTACTTGAAGAATTACGTCCTTTGGTTGAAAATGTACCTAATAAGAAGGCTATACCTGATAATATCAGATATCAAATACTAGATATCATAACCCAAGCTGATAAGCAAGGTTATGTAGATTATATCTCGTTATCGGCTAACTTATTATTTAGTATGAACTATGTGCAGAGCTTAGAGGAACTTAAAAAGCAACGCTTTTATAATAGAATACGCAAAAGTGACTATGATGCTACTTGCTACTTAAAAGATGTTGAGTTTGTGCGTTACGACTATAAAGAGTTGTTTGATATGTATAAAGATATTCCGAATGTTGTGTTCTTGGTTGATCCGCCATACTTATCAACGGATTGTTCTACTTACAAAAACTACTGGAGGCTTTCAGACTACTTGGATGTGTTAAAGGTATTAATGAATACCAACTACTTTTATTTTACGTCAAATAAATCAAGTATTGTAGAGTTATGTGAATGGATTGAAACGAATACAGGAGGAATAAATCCGTTTAACAAAGCAAAGGTTGTATATCATTACAATAGTACAAGCCATAATACAGGGTATACCGATATAATGTTACATAAAAGGTTTACAACTGATACTACGTTTTAAAAAGGTTTAAATTGTGTATTTTTGGTGGTAAATAGCAATAGTAAAATTGGCAAAAAAATGTACATTTCTATTTTAAAGAGTGTACATTTTTATTTTGCGATTATAATTGCTTGTAAATACTGAAAAAATGAAGTTTACACCTAGAAAAGTTAATGCTTTTTTATTTTTTAAATTACCCTCAGCTTTTTTTACTGGAGTACGTTTAAAATCACTTACTGATGATACTGCTGAGGTAAAAGTTACCTACAAATGGGTAAATCAAAATCCGTTTAAATCAATGTTTTGGGCAGTGCAAGGAATGGCGTCTGAATTAGCCACAGGAGTTTTAGTAATGAAAGAGATTGCAGCGTCAAACAGAAAAATTTCGATGTTAGTAACCAACATGAATGGGACTTTTACAAAAAAGGCAACAGGAAAAATCCGTTTTGAATGCGATCAAGGGCAATTAATAAGAGAAACGATTCAAAAGGCGATTGAAACAGGTGAAGGGCAAACAGTAATTGTTACTGCTGAAGGTTTTAATAAGGAAGGAATTTCGGTATCGAAATTTGAGTATGAATGGAGTTTGAAAGTTAAAGAGTAACTAACGATGAGGTTTAGCTTTTTTTTAATAATTGCTGTGTTATTTTTTTCTTGTAAAAATGAAGAAAAATCCAAAAGTATTAAAGCTGAAACGAAGTATGTGGTTAAAGATGATTTTCAAGAAATTATTTATAAAGCCAAACTAGAGGGAGCTATTCTTATTTATGATTTAAACAATGACACTTTTTACTCAAATGATTTTGATTGGTGTAACAAAGAAAATTTACCAGCATCAACATTTAAAATACCCAACTCTATTATTGGTTTAGAAACGGGAGTTCTAAAAAATGAGAATGTCGTTTTTAAATGGGGTGGAGAACCCAGATATTTAAAAATTTGGGAGAAAGATTTAACGTTACAACAAGCTTTTCATTTTTCTTGTGTACCATGTTATCAAGAAATTGCCAGAAATATTGGGTTAGAAAGGATGAAAACTAACTTAACAAAGTTAAATTTCGGTTTAATGGATGTAAATGAAGGGAATTTAGACAGTTTTTGGCTACAAGGAAACTCTAAAATTAATCAATTTGAGCAAATTGATTTTTTAAAACGACTTTATAATTCAGAATTACCAATTTCTAAACAAACTGACAGTATTATGAAAAAGATGATGGTAATTTCTGAAAATAACCTCTATGTGTTAAGAGGTAAAACAGGATGGTCAATTAGGGGAGAAGAAAACAATGGCTGGTTTGTTGGATATATTTTGGTTAAAAAGAACGCTTACTTTTTTGCGACCAATATTATTCCTAAAAAGAATTTTAACATGAAGTTTTTTAATAAAGAAAGAAAAGAAATAACTTTTAAAGCTTTAAATATACTTAAAATAGTAGGAGAAAAGGAATTGTTTGTAACAAAACAATAAAAAGTTCTTCTTATATATAAAAACTAAAAAATATGAATGCACACGAAATAGATTATCGCATTTTTGGAGAAGAAATGCAGTATGTAGAAATAGAATTAGATCCGCAAGAAGGAGTAGTTGCCGAAAGTGGTAGCTTTATGATGATGGATTCTGGTGTAGGAATGAATACCATTTTTGGAGATGGTTCAAATCAGGAGAAAGGTTTGTTGGGAAAGATTTTTTCTGCTGGAAAACGAATTTTAACAGGAGAAAGTTTGTTTATGACGGTGTTTACGAACGAAGGTCAAGGAAAAAAACAAGTTTCTTTTGCTTCTCCATATCCAGGAAAGATTATTCCAATCGATTTAACTGAATTTGGTGGAAAGTTTATCTGTCAGAAAGATGCTTTTTTATGTGCAGCTAAAGGCGTATCGATAGGAATTGAGTTTTCAAAACGTTTAGGCAGAGGGTTGTTTGGAGGAGAAGGATTTATTATGCAAAAAATGGAAGGAGATGGTATCGGTTTTGTGCATGCTGGGGGTACGATGGCAAAGAAAGTATTACAACCAGGTGAAGTATTAAAAGTAGATACAGGTTGTATCGTAGGTTTTACTCAAAGTGTTGATTATGATATTGAGTTTGTAGGCGGAATAAAAAATACCATATTTGGTGGAGAAGGATTATTTTTTGCTACTCTTAAAGGTCCTGGTACCGTATATATTCAATCGTTACCGTTTAGTAGGTTAGCAGGAAGAGTATTGGCGATGGCACCTCAAACAGGAAAAGGAGATAGAGGAGAAGGAAGTGTTTTAGGAGGTTTAGGTAATCTTTTAGATGGAGACAATCGATTTTAGAAAATAAGTTATATAAAAAAAGCCGCTAAATTTAGCGGCTTTTTTTATGTGTATAGGTTGTTTATATTCCTAATTCATCAAACATGTTGATTAATTTTTCTCCTTCAGATGGAGCAGGAGCATTAGGGCTTACAATATTTCCGTTAGGATCAACTAAGATAAATCTAGGCAACCCTTTAATTAAGAAGTTTTGAGCCCAGTCTAATTTTAAATGACTATCTCCAGCCATTAATTGAATACCAGTCATTTCTCTATCTTGGATTGTTTCTTTCCATTTCTCGTCATTTCCTTTATCGTCAACATTAATACTAACAAACTCAATGTTTTTACCGTGGTATTCTTGCTCTAATCTTTTTAATAAAGGAATTTCTCTTTTACAAAAAGCACACCAAGTAGCCCAAACATCAATGTATAAATATTTACCTTTACCTAATAAGTCATCCATTGAGGTTGTTCCTCCGTTATAATTAACGTAATCCTTAAATTTAGGTGCAGGTTGTCCTTTTGCTGTAGTCTTTAAAAGGTCGTAGTCTTTGGTAATTTCTTTTTTATGAGCTTCATTAGTAGAGTAAGCCATGAACTTTCTATAAAACTCTTTTAAATCACTAGTATATGTAATACTGTTTTGAGCACTTTTGTATAATAAATCATTTTTAGCGACTGTATCAGTTACTTCTGTTTGAACAGTTTCTAAATAAGTTAAATATAAATCTTCACCTTCCTTGTTCTTTTCTTTAGCTATTTTATTAAGCTCGTCTTCTAACATAGTTCTGTAGAAGTAAGAGTGTACGTAATCGTTACCATTACTATAGTTAAAGTTTTCTAAAGGATTAGGGAAGTTTTCAGAAACTTTAAAATCTTTATCACCTGTTAATGTAATATGGTAATCCGTATAGTTGTATAAGTTTCTTAAACATTCATAATCAATGTTTTTAACTTCTTGCTTTAAGAAATCGGCAGGTAATTGTTTAGAAATAGAAAGTTCAGTAACTGCGTCTTTATACTCATCAGTTTTTTCTAAGAATTTTTCTTCGTCTAAAACAAAGTATTTGTTCGCATTTTCAAGTACCTCAAACCAAGTTTTTCTTTTTTCTAAAAGGTAACTATTAATGTTCGCATGTGAACCTTCAAAGTTAACAATGTCTGCATTTTTATAGTCAAAAACTAAACCTGCATCTTCTGTTTTTGTAAGGTATAAGTTAATAGGTGTTTTATTGAAGAATAAAGTGTAGTAACCGTCTCTATCAATTTTAAGCGTATCAACAAAAGAACCAGTTTGTTTATCAAACTTTATTTTTTTCTCAAATTTAAAGCCAGATAAGGTAACATCTCTCTTTTTATAATTTTCAACTTTACCAGTTAAAATCAGATAGTCTTTTACAGGCTGTTCCTCTTTTTTACATGAAATTATTGTAACTCCTATGAGGGCTAAAAGTACTAGTTTTTTCATTGTTTCTCGTTTAATAAATATGGTGTTTAAGGCGCCGAAGTTAGTTTTTTTAACGTTTTTATCAAAGAAATTAACATATTATTTAAGTAGCGTTACTTTTTTATAAGAAAAGATCTTGAAAATTTATCTTTTTTTAGGTTCTTTGTACACCTCAAAAATATTAAAATGGATACTACACATATAATAAGTTCACAACCAATAGGTTTAGAAGATATTCATAGTATTGTATTACTAAATAAAAAGCTTTCACTATCAGAAGAATCAAGACAAAAGATACAAAAATGTCGTACGTATCTTGATGAGAAAATGAAAACACATAGCGATCCTATTTATGGAATTAATACAGGATTTGGTTCGTTGTGTAATGTGAAGATTAGCGGAGAGAATTTACAACAATTACAAGAAAACTTAGTAATGAGTCATGCTTGTGGAACAGGTGATGAAGTGCCACAAGAGATTGTAAAATTAATGTTGTTGTTAAAAATTCAATCGTTAAGCTATGGGCATTCAGGTGTGCAATTAGCAACAGTTGATCGTTTGATCGATTTTTATAACAACGATATTCTTCCAGTAGTTTATACCCAAGGATCATTAGGTGCTTCTGGAGATTTAGCTCCGTTAGCACACTTATCGTTACCGTTAATTGGTTTAGGAGAAGTATATGTTGATGGAGAGCGAATTTCAGGAGAAGCGTTGTTAGCAAAGTTTGGATGGGAAAAAATCAATCTACAATCTAAAGAAGGATTAGCCTTGTTAAACGGAACTCAGTTTATGAGCGCTTACGGAGTACATAATTTATTAAAAGGGTATAAATTATCGTACTTATCAGATGTTATTGGAGCAGTCTCGTTAGAAGCTTTTGACGGAAGAATAGAGCCTTTTAATGAGTTGATTCATTTAGTGCGTCCACATAACGGACAGTTAGCTACAGCAAAACGTATTTCTGAATTGTTAGCAGGAAGTGAGTTGATCGCGCAACCTAAAGAGCACGTGCAAGATCCGTATTCGTTTAGATGTATGCCACAAGTTCACGGAGCAACGAAAGATACCTTAGAGTTTGTAAAGAAAACATTTGTAACAGAAATTAATTCGGTAACTGATAATCCAAATGTGTTTGTAGATGAAGATATCGTGGTTTCTGGCGGAAATTTCCACGGACAACCGTTAGCGTTAGCCTTAGATTATTTAGCGATTGCGATTGCTGAATTAGGAAATATTTCTGAAAGAAGAACCTATCAGTTAATTTCTGGTTTACGCGGATTACCAGCGTTCTTGGTTTCTAACCCAGGATTGAATAGTGGATTTATGATTCCACAATATACAGCGGCAAGTATTGTAAGTGCTAATAAGCAGTTCTGTACACCATCGAGTATTGATTCTATTGTGTCGAGTAACGGACAAGAAGATCACGTAAGTATGGGAGCAAACGCAGCGGTAAAAGCTAAAAAAGTAATTGATAATGTGTGCTCGGTTTTAGCTATTGAGTTAATGAATGCTTCACAAGGATTGTCTTTTAGACAACATAACACTTCAGAGTTCTTAGCTTCTTTTGTAGGGATGTTTAGACAAGATGTACCTGTAGTAAATGACGATAGAGTATTGCATAACGATATTAAAAATGCAGAAAGCTTTATTACTAACTTAACTATTGAAGTAGAAGAGTTGTTTTAAAAAACAATAAATCATAAAAAAAACTCCAACTGTAATTTATAGTTGGAGTTTTTTTGTTTTTAACGTTTAGTATATGAAGCGTAGCCTGCCGATAGGCGGCTATGATTTCATATACATTGTTAGCATTTCGTTATTCTTTATTTTCAGATTCAATCTTTTTGATTCTTTCCTTGTGTTTGTCCAAATCCCAAGTCATATCCCAATTTTTGATATATTCTTCAATTGTGCCAAGACCGACTTCTTTTCGCCTTTCATTAACATTTTCAGGCTCAATAAGAGGCGACACATAATATTCACCTGTTTCTTGGTCTCTTCCTATTTGACTACCGTAAATTTGTCTTTTCCCTTGTCGTAGAGCAACTCTATCTTCTAATAGTGCCAAACTACTTGCACTTGCATTCCCAACCTTAACTGCTTCACGCATCATTGGTAAATATTTGAGTTGGGTTTCTAAATCAGAATGTTGAATAACCAAAAATAATGTGCTGTTTCCCTGATTACCTATAACTTTTGGACCTAACCAACCACGTTCGTCCAATATTTTTTTGATTTTTATGAGGTTCATTGAATCGGTTTCATTGATTAACTTCCAATGTGCTTTCATCTCAACAGATTCTCGTCCATACTTTTCTTCGATATCTCCGATTTGCCTTCTATATCCCTGGTCAGATTGATAAATTGTGTCAAGAATTGCGACTAAAGGCTTATCTAAATCTTTCTCATATTCATCTTTGTTTGCCTTAATTTCAGAAATTAGCTTTTCCCATAAAACATTCTCGTGAAGTGAATTTAAATCAGGGTCAGTTGTTATATGACCATAGTTCTTATATTTTATTCGAGGGTGAGTTGCTGAATATAGTAAATGATAAAATGCTTTTTCAGTTTCTTCTGCTAATGCAAATGAACAAGCAGCATTATACCTGTCATTTGGAAAGGCTTTACCATTATTTGAATCAAAGGCTTTTTGATACTCGATTGCCGAGTTTTTGTAATCTTTTGCGTCATACAAAGAATCTGCTTTTTGAACATATAAATTGTATTCGCTCATATCCTTTTGACCAAAGGAAAAGTTTGAGATTGTTCCGATTAAAAGAACTAAAATTATTTTTTTCATGCGATTTGTTTTTAATGAATGCTAACTAGTTTATATACGTAATAAAATTACTGTTATATTCTCTTAACGGTAGGATATGCGGAATTTTTAGCAATTTTATTCTTTTTCAATTTTGAGAGTTCAATATACTAAAAAAACCTAAGCGGTTACTTAGGTTTTTTATTCTCAGTGTTTTTATGCTGTTTTGGTTTGTTCTAGTATGAGATTTTTTAGTTTTAAAATTATTTAACGGCAATAATGGCGCTTGCAGGTCCTGTTAAATGCATCATTCTGGTGTTGTTAAAACCAGTCTCTTGTGCCCACTGCTTAAAATCTGAGAGCGTAAAATCGTAGCCTTCATCGGTTTCAATTGCCATATTTAGCGACATCATTAAGCCAAAAGCATTTTTGTTTCGTTCGTCATCAATAATGTTTTCAATAATAATAAGTGATCCTCCTTCAGGTAGTGCGTTGTAGGCTTTTTTTATAAGCATCAATTTATCTTTTGTTCCCCAATCGTGTAAAATGTTTCCCATAGTAATAACATCTGCTTTGGGTAATTCATCAGTAAAGAAATCACCTGAGCGAGTTTCTATTTGGTCGTTTAAACCAAAATGGGTTACATTTTCCTTAGCTATAGGTTCTACAGCAGGAAGATCGAAAGAAATACATTTTATATGTGGGTTGTTTTTTGCGATAAGTATAGATAGCGTTGCACCAGAGCCACCAATATCACAAAGCGTGTCGTATTTAGAAAAATCAATATCACGAGCTAACTTCATAAAATTTCCTATCTGAACACCAGACATTCCATGTATAAATTCTCGGAGCCTGTTTTCATCGGCATAAATCGCTTCAAAGAGCGGTTTACCACCATTTTTAGTTTCATTCTGTGGTTTTCCGGTTAGTAAAGCTTCCTCTAAATTATTCCAAAAAGGATACAATCGGTTGTTAGACATTTCTAAAATACCACCGATATAACTGGGTTTGTTTTTGTCTAAAAATACGTTGGAGTCTTCAGAATTACTATAAGTTGCATTTTCTTTTAATCCATCACGATTTAAAAAACCTAAGGCAACCAAGGTGTCAAGAAAGTCGAATAAGGATCTGTCGTGAAGCTTGAGTTTGTCTTGAATTTCTTTTCCTGATAGTTCACCATTGGCTAAATGTGTAAACAACCCCATTTTAACAGCGGTAAGTAATGTTTTGGAAGCCCAAAATCCCATACCTACTTCCATAATTCTTGAGGGTGTAATTTGATTTTCAGTAGTAGAGTTCATAGTTTAGTAATTATAGTTAATAATTTAGTTAAGCTCAATTATTAGGGATCAATCAAACTATTTTATGAATGAGGGAAAATCAAGGGAATAAAAAAATCCCAAGTACTTTAGTGCTCGGGATTTTTATTTTTTAATTGTCTTCGTCTATTTCTGTTCTAGACTCTTTAGGTTTTTCACCTTTTTCTATTTTGATGAGTAGTTTTTGATCTTTCTCATCTAAATCCATAAAAATGGTGTCGCCTTCGTTTAGTTTGGAGTTTACAATCTCTTCAGCTAAAGCATCTTCAATATATTTTTGAATCGCTCTTTTTAAAGGACGTGCTCCATATTGTTTGTCAAAACCTTTGTCAGCGATATAGTCTTTAGCTTTTTCACTTAAGGTAAGCTTGTAGCCTAAATCGTCAATACGTTTTAATAACTTGTCTAATTCAATATCAATAATCTTATGAATGTCTTCACGCTCTAATGAGTTGAAGATGATAACATCATCAATACGGTTTAAGAATTCAGGTGCAAACGACTTCTTTAAAGCGTTTTCAATCACGCTACGTGCATTGGCGTCTTCTTGTTCTTTTTTAGAGGTAGTACCAAAACCAACACCACCACCAAAGTCTTTCAACTTACGAACACCGATGTTAGAAGTCATGATAATCACCGTATTTCTAAAATCGATTTTACGACCTAAACTATCGGTAATATGTCCGTCATCTAACACTTGTAATAACATGTTAAATACATCAGGATGTGCTTTTTCAATCTCATCTAATAAGATTACCGAGTAAGGCTTACGACGCACTTTTTCGGTTAATTGTCCACCTTCTTCGTAACCAACATATCCTGGAGGCGCACCAATTAAACGAGAAATCGCAAATTTTTCCATGTATTCACTCATATCAATTCTGATAAGAGAATCTTCAGAGTCAAATAACTCACGAGCCAATACCTTTGCTAATTGCGTTTTACCAACACCAGTAGAACCTAAGAAAATAAACGAACCAATTGGTTTGTTTGGGTCTTTTAATCCTACACGGTTTCTTTGAATGGCTTTTACCACTTTAGTAACCGCTTCTTCTTGACCAATTACCTTACCTTTAATTAATTGAGGTAACTCTGCCAATCGACTACTTTCAGCTTCGGCAACACGATTTACAGGAATTCCTGTCATCATCGATACTACTTCAGCAACATTGTCTTCAGTAACCGTTTCACGGTGTAGTTTAGAATCTTCTTCCCATTGATGTTGCGCAGATTCTAAGGCAGTTTCAATATTTTTTTCATCATCACGAAGCTTAGCAGCTTCCTCGTATTTTTGCCCGCTAACCGCTTTGGTTTTACGATCACGAATCTCTTCAAGTTTAGATTCTAGTTCTAAAATTTGTTGAGGTACTACGATGTTTGTAATATGAATTCTCGATCCAGCTTCATCCAACGCGTCAATTGCCTTGTCTGGTAAAAAACGATCGGTCATATAACGGTTCGTTAATTTTACACAAGCTTCAATAGCTTCATCAGTAAAGGTAACATGATGATGTGCTTCGTATTTTCCTTTGATGTTGTGTAAAATTTGAATGGTTTCTTCTACGGTAGTAGGATCAACAATTACCTTTTGAAAACGACGCTCTAATGCACCGTCTTTTTCAATATTTGTTCTGTATTCATCTAGAGTAGTGGCACCAATACATTGAATTTCTCCTCGTGCTAAAGCAGGTTTCAACATGTTAGATGCATCTAACGAACCTGTTGCTCCACCAGCACCAACAATCGTGTGGATTTCATCAATAAAAAGAATGATATCGTCGTTCTTTTCAAGCTCATTCATCAACGCTTTCATACGCTCTTCGAACTGACCACGGTACTTTGTACCCGCGACTAAGCTAGCCAAATCTAAAGAAACGATTCGCTTGTCGAATAAAATTCGAGACACTTTTCTGTCAACAATACGCAACGCTAATCCTTCTGCAATGGCAGATTTACCAACTCCTGGTTCACCAATTAGCATTGGGTTGTTCTTTTTTCTTCTACTTAAAATTTGAGAAACGCGCTCTATTTCTTTTAAACGACCTACTACAGGGTCTAACTTACCTGCAATGGCTAAAGCTGTTAAATCACGCCCGAAATTGTCTAAAACAGGTGTTTTAGATTTCTTTACTTGCTTGCCTTTTTGAGGTTGTTGCCCATAAGGATTTGTTTTATCGTCAGCAAAATCATCTTCAGAAGGCGTTTCACTTATAGGAGAGATGTACGTGTCGTCATCAACATGTAACTCTTTGTATAAGCTTTTTGCTTGCTCGTAATCTACATCATACTTTTGAAGTAGTTTTGTTGTAGGGTCGTTCTCGTTACGTAAAATACATAACAATAAATGAGCCGTGTCAATAGCATTGCTTTGATATAATTTAGCTTCTAAAAACGTTGTTTTTATAGCTTTCTCTGCTTGTCTTGTAAGGTGTAAACTCTTTCTTTGTGAGTTTGCTAAAGATGGGGTTGTAGGGTTTAACTTCTCTAATTTATTGCGAACTAAATCTAAGTCTACATCGAAAGTAGTTAATATTTCGATGGCTTTCCCGTCACCTTTCCTAATCAAACCTAACAATAGATGCTCTGTTCCAATAAAGTCATGACCTAGTCGTAATGCCTCTTCTTTACTGAAAGTAATTACATCTCTTACTTGTGGTGAAAAATTATCGTCCATAAATTTATTTTCTGTCTCTGTAAAGTTAGTAAGTTTTTTTCTTAAAAATTACAAAAAAGGTGCCAATAGTTTTTAACTGACATTATGACGATTAAAATAAGCGTTTTTAATGTTTAAAACCCCTTTAAATTGTTAATAAGTATCTTAAAAGAATAGGGATATTTTTTGTGTAAAACTGAGGGTTGTAGTATCTTGCAATGTTTTAGAAAATGCGACAAATAAAATTGCATTTTAAAAGTGAGTTTTATCGAGTGTAAAATTCACTTTTTTAACGAAAATAAATACTAATATTTTAAAAGAAAATATATGGCAGATGGCGAAAAGTTGATCCCTATCAACATTGAAGAGCAAATGAAGTCGGCATACATCGATTATTCAATGTCGGTGATAGTATCTAGAGCATTACCAGATGTAAGAGATGGTTTAAAACCAGTACACAGAAGAGTGTTGTTTGGAATGCATGAATTAGGAATAAAAGCTACAGGAGCATATAAGAAATCTGCAAGAGTTGTAGGAGAAGTGTTAGGTAAGTATCATCCACATGGAGATACTTCGGTATACGACTCTATGGTGCGTATGGCACAAGACTGGAGTGTGCGTTATATGATGGTTGATGGACAAGGGAACTTTGGTTCGGTTGATGGTGATAGTCCAGCAGCAATGCGTTATACAGAGGTGCGTATGCAAAAAATATCAGAAGAAATGTTATCTGATATTGAAAAAGATACGGTAGACCACAAGTTAAACTTCGATGATACTTTACAAGAACCAACGGTTTTACCAACACGTATTCCTAACTTATTAGTAAATGGTGCTTCGGGTATTGCAGTAGGTATGGCAACTAATATGGCGCCACACAACTTGACAGAGGTTATTAATGGTACTGTTGCTTACATAGACAATCGTGATATCGAAATTGATGAGTTAATGCAGCACATCAAAGCTCCTGATTTTCCTACAGGTGGTATCATTTACGGATATGATGGTGTAAGAGATGCTTTTCATACAGGGCGTGGTCGTATTATAATGCGAGCTAAAGCTACAATTGAAGAAGTGAAAGGTCGTGAGTGTATCGTAGTGACAGAGATTCCTTACCAAGTAAATAAAGCAGAGATGATTAAGAAAACTGCTGACTTGGTTAATGAAAAGAAATTAGAAGGTATTGCGAGTATTCGTGATGAATCTGACCGTAAAGGGATGCGTGTTGTGTACGTATTAAAGCGTGATGCAATTCCTAACATTGTTTTAAATAAGTTATTTAAATATACACAGTTACAAACTTCGTTTAGTGTAAACAATATTGCCCTAGTAAAAGGTCGTCCAGAGCAATTAAATCTGAAGCAATTAATACATTATTTTGTAGAACATAGACACGAAGTAATTGTACGTAGAACAGAGTTTGAATTAAAGAAAGCAGAAGCTCGTGCGCATATTTTAGAAGGGTTGATTATTGCTTCTGATAATATTGATGAAGTAATTGCAATTATTAGAGGTTCTTCTAATGCAGATGAAGCACGTGAAAAATTAATGGAACGTTTTGAATTGACAGAAATTCAAGCACGTGCCATTGTTGAAATGCGTTTACGTCAGTTAACAGGACTGGAGCAAGATAAATTACGTTCTGAGTATGATGAAATCATTAAAACTATTGCAGATTTAAAAGATATTCTTGCTAATGAACCTAGACGTTACCAAATTATTAAAGATGAATTACTACATATTAAAGAAAAGTATGGAGATGATCGTCGTTCGGTAATTGAATATGCAGGAGGAGATATGAGAATCGAAGATATGATTCCTAACTCTAAAGTAGTAGTTACTATTTCACATGCTGGTTACGTAAAACGTACAAATTTAGACGAGTATAAAGTACAGAATAGAGGAGGGCGTGGACAAAAAGGAGCAACGACTCGTAACGAGGATTTCTTAGAGCACTTATTTGTTGGCACAAACCACCAGTATATGTTGTTCTTCACTCAAAAAGGAAAAGTATTCTGGATGCGTGTATACGAAGTGCCAGAAGGAGGTAAGAGTACAAAAGGAAGAGCGATTCAGAACTTGATCAATATTGAACAAGATGATAAAGTAAAAGCATTCTTAGTAACTGGTGATTTAAAAGATGAAGATTACATCAACAATCATTACGTTATTATGGCTACAAAACGTGGTCAGGTTAAAAAAACTCCTTTAGAGCAATATTCTCGCCCAAGAGCTAATGGTATCAATGCTATTACTATCAAGGAAGGAGATGAGTTGTTAGAAGCGAAGTTAACTACAGGAGATAGCCAAGTAATGTTAGCGTTACAATCAGGAAAAGCAATTCGTTTTGAAGAAGAGAAAACACGTCCGATGGGTAGAACAGCTTCTGGAGTTCGTGGTATTACCTTAGCACATGATAACGATGAGGTAATTGGTATGGTTGCTGTAGATGATGCTGAAAGTGATATCTTAGTGGTTTCAGAAAAAGGATATGGAAAACGTTCTAAATTAGAAGATTATCGTATTACCAACCGTGGAGGTAAAGGTGTGAAAACATTGAATATCTCTGATAAAACAGGTAATTTAGTAGCTATTAAGAATGTAGATGATTCTAATGATTTAATGATTATTAACAAATCTGGGTTAACCATCCGTATGGCAGTAGAAGATTTACGTGTTATGGGACGTGCAACTCAAGGAGTTAAGTTGATTAACATTAAAGATAATGATGATATTGCAGCAGTAGCAAAAGTGATGCATGAAAAAGATGAAGAAGAAAATGGCATGGAAATTGAAAATGAATCAAACGAAAATCAAGAACAACAATAAATAAATCATAACTAAAAATGAAAAATCAATTTATAGCCCTTTCTTTAGGATTGATGTCGTTAGGGGCAGTGGCTCAAAAATCAGAATTAAAAGAAGCTGAAAAAGCTATTAAAAAACAAGATTTTACTACGGCATTAAGTACTCTTAAAACTATTGAAGGGTCTTTAATGATGAATGGTGAAGATAAGTATAAGTCTAAGTTTTACTTTTTAAAAGGTAAAGCGTTAGCAGCACAAAAAGATTATAAAGGAGCAGCAGAGTCTTTAAACGCGCTATTCGCAATGAACGAAAGTAAATATGGAGATGAAGCTCGTCCTATCTTAAATCAAATGATTCAAGAAGTATCAAACAAAGCTGTTGATTTTTATAACAATAAGAAAGATTACAAAAACGCAGCTGAGAATTTTTACTTAACCTATCTTTTAAGCCCTGCAGATACTTCTTTTGCTTATAATGCGGCAGTTTCAGCTACACAAGCTAAAGATTATAATAAAGCAATTGAATATTATAGGGAGTTACAAAAAGTAGGTTATACAGGAATAGAAAAAGAGTTTGTTGCTACAAATAAAGCTACAGGTAAAGTAGAGAGTTTTGGTAGTGATAAAGCCCGAAGAGATTTGATGGTAAAATCAGGAGGACATGTAAAACCTGATACCAAATCTACAGAGGCTAAAACAGCAACCATTGTTAAAAACGTGGCTTTAATTTTAAAAGAACAAGGAAAAACAGAAGAGGCAATTGCAGCTTTTAAAGATGCTCGAGCGTCTAATCCAAAAGATCTTAACTTAATTTTAAATGAGGCGCAGTTATATGTAGAAATGAATAAGATGGATAAATTTGGAGAATTGATGAGCGAAGCAGTAGCTTTAGATCCTGAAAACCCTACATTATACTATAACTTAGGAGTAGTAAACTTCAATCAAGGTAGAATGGAAGATGCTAAGAAGTACTACGAAAAAACAATCGAGTTAAAGCCTGATCATGCAGATGCTTATATGAACTTAGCTGTAGTAGTTTTAGATCAAGAAAAAGCGATTGTAGAAGAAATGAACAAGAACTTATCTAACTTTAAAAAGTATGACGAGTTAGCAGCTAAACAAAAAGAAGTTTATAAGGAAGCTTTACCATTTTTAGAAAAAGCAGATAGTTTGAACAGAAGTGTTGATACTGTTAAAACGTTAATGAACTTATACGAAGTTTTAGAGATGACTGACAAAGCTTCTGAGTACAGAGAGTTATACAAGTCTATGCAATAAGATAATTGCAGAAAAAAAAGCGGAACTAAATTTAGTTCCGCTTTTTTTTGATATAAAGTTAAATGTTTGTTTTTAGTCAACTAAACGTTTAATAACTCTTAATTTATGTGTGTGTTGGTGTGTGTCAACATTATAAATACCACTATGATCTAATTTGTCAATACGAACTTTTCCGTGGGAGTGAATAATGTTGTAATCGTTCATGATAATTCCAACATGGGTGATAACACCCTCTTCATTATCAAAAAAAGCTAAATCACCTGGTTCACTCTCTTCTATAAAACTTAACACTTCACCTTGAGTAGCTTGTTGTTTAGCATCTCTAAGAAGGTTATATCCGCATAGTTTATAAACTGTTTGTGTAAATCCAGAACAGTCGATTCCAAATGGAGATTTACCTCCCCATAAGTATGGTACATTTAAAAACAAAAAAGCGGTTTCTACAATGGTAGATTTTTCTAGTTTATTACCACAAACTTTACCGTCGTAAAAAAAAGAAGTGTTGTTAATGTTGATTTTATTTTCTTTGAATAATGGAAGACGAGCTCCCATAGGAATTGTTGTTAGATTACTATTGTTATCAGTAATAAAATCAATTAATTCACCGGCATACTGCTTTTTTTCTTTTGATAAAAGCATATGTGTTTCTTCTGAAATTTCTTCGTATTGCTTGTTATCGATATATCCTTCGTAGCTATCAAAATCTAAACGGATTTTACTCCATTTTTTTGACTTTTCTATAACTTCAAAGTGTTCTCCAAAAAGAACCTGACTAACCATTTCTGAAGCATCAGAAGGTTCTAATCGAAGAGGAACAATACTTAAATTACAAATTCCAAAGGGCATTTACGAATGAGGGCTTTAAAAATTAAATTCTTTCAATTACCATTGCGCTAGCACCACCACCACCGTTACAAATACCAGCGGCACCAATTTTAGCATTGTTTTGTTTTAAAATTGAAGTTAAAGCAATGATAATTCTAGCTCCTGAAACTCCTAAAGGGTGTCCTAACGAAACAGCACCACCATTTACATTTACTTGATCAGCTGATAATCCTAAGATTTTCATGTTAGCTAACCCTACTACAGAGAATGCTTCATTTAATTCGAAATAATCAACATCTTCAATAGCAACTCCAGCTTTAGCTAAAGCTTTAGGTAGTGCTTTTGCAGGAGCAGTAGTAAACCATTTTGGTTCGTGAGCAGCATCAGCATATCCTTTAATTTTTGCCAAAGGAGTTAACCCTAATTCAGCAGCTTTATCAGCAGACATTAATACTAAGGCAGCTCCACCATCATTAATAGTTGATGCATTTGCAGCAGTAACTGTTCCTTCTTTAGTAAATGCAGGACGTAAAGCAGGGATTTTATCCATTTTTACGTTTTTGTATTCTTCATCTTCAGAAAAAATGATAGGCTCTCCACGACGTTGAGGTATTTCTACAGGAACGATTTCGTCTGCAAATTTTCCTTCGCTCCAAGCTTTAGCTGAACGGTTGTATGATTCAACAGCAAAAGCATCTTGGTCTTCTCTAGAAAACTCATACTCAACAGCACATTCATCAGCACAAACTCCCATTGCTACTTGCTCGTAAGCATCAACTAATCCGTCTTTTTGCATTCCATCTTCCATCTTAATAGGTCCGAATTTAGAACCTGTTCTAGCGTGTTGGTAATGAGGAATCATACTCATGTTTTCCATACCGCCAGCTACTACGATTTCAGCATCACCTAAAGCGATGGTTTGCGCAGCTAACATGATAGATTTCATTCCTGAAGAACAAACTTTGTTTACAGTAGTACAAGGTACAGTATCAGGAATTCCAGCAAAAATAGCAGCTTGACGAGCTGGTGCTTGACCTAAACCTGCCGAAACTACATTTCCCATAAAAACTTCTTCAACCATTTCTGGCTTTAAGTTAATTTTACCTAAAGCTCCTTTAATAGCTACCGCACCTAACTTCGGCGCTGGTATAGTTGATAAGGATCCTAAAAAACTACCAATTGGAGTTCTAGCTACTGATACTATTACTACTTCTTTCATTTGTTATATTGTTAATTGTATTCTTTTTGATAAACCTTTTAAGGGGTAGGTTTATTGTATTGAATATGTTGTATTAAGATTTGCTTTGCGAAAATAACCATTTTATAGTAAGTACTCAAATAATAGAGAAAGGTTATATTTACATTTTATAAACATCTAAAATGAACGATTTAATCAATAGGTTATATAAAAACAATACGATAATTTACAAAGTGCTATTATTTTTAATAACAGTAATAGCTATCGTGTATTTGTTTCCGAAAGGAGGGCAGTTTAAGTACGATTTTCCACAAGGTAAACCTTGGCAGTATGATAATTTATATGCTCCTTTTGATTTTGCTATTCAAAAAACTCCTGAAGAAATTACAACTGAGAAAAAGGAAATTGAATCAAATTCAAAAAAATATTTCGAAGTTGATACTTCTGTAAAAAATGATGTACTAAATTCTTTTTCAAAAGATATAAACTCATTAGATTCACTATCAACTTACACTATAAGAGATTTAGTTAAAGAAGGAGAAAGGATTATCGATAAGATTTATACCTATGGTTTTTTAGATGATGCAAGTAATGATAAAGCTAGTATAAATGATATCGTAGTTTTAAGAAAAGGAAATTCGATAGATGATGTTCCGTTCTCAAAATTGATACAATCGAAAGAAATATTAAAGTTTTTACGGGTAAATACAGAAGCGTTTCCTTATTACAAACAAAGAATACTTATAAACTATTTGTCAAGTAATTTAAAACCGAACGTAACGTATGATTATAAGTTTAGCGAGAAAGAATTAAACGAGCTTTTGAAAAGTGTATCTTATGCAAAAGGAAAAGTATCAAAAGGAGAATTAATTATTTTAAAAGGAGATATTGTTGAAGGAAGAAAATTCAATGTTTTAAAATCGTACGAAGTAGCTTCTAGCTCTCTGATTTGGACAAAGTCTAATTACAACTGGATTGTTTTCGGCTATACCATTTTGGTGGCATTTGCGCTTTTGATGTTATTACTTTTTTTAGAAAAATACAGACTTGAAATTTTTAATGATAACAACAAAGTAACGTTTATCTTCTTCAATGTCTTTTTGATGATTTTGGTGCAAACCATGGTAGTAAAGTACAATTCGGATTATTTGTATGTTGTTCCACTGAGTATCTTACCAATTGTTTTAAAAGCCTTTTTTGATGCGCGTTTAGGAATGTTTACACATGTGCTTACAGTGTTGCTACTTGGGTTTATAGTGCCTAATAGTTTTGAGTTTATTTACTTACACATTATTGCGGGAATTGTAACTATCTTAACGGTTTCAGAACTGTATAAACGTGCAAGCTTATTTATGTCTATAGGGCAAATTACGTTGATCTATATGCTAACTTATTTTGCGTTTTCTATTCTGAAAGAAGGAAATGCAGATAAAATAAATTGGGAGTATTTCGGGTTGTTTGCAGCTAATGGATTGCTGTCTTTTTTAGCCGTATTCTTTATCTATTTTTATGAAAAACTTTTCGGATTGGTTTCTGATGTCACATTATTAGAGTTGTCTAATACAAATTCTAAGTTATTGAGAGATTTAAATGAAAAAGCTCCAGGAACTTTTCAACATTCTATGCAAGTAGCAAACTTAGCAGAGGCAGCAGCGAATGAGATAGGAGCAAACTCTATGTTAGTGCGTACAGGAGCTTTATACCACGATATAGGAAAGATGGTGAATCCGATGTACTTTACCGAAAATCAATCTACAGGAGTGAATCCACATAACGATTTGTTACCTGTGGATAGCGCTCGTATTATTTTAGATCATGTAATTAACGGAATAGAAATAGCTAAAAAGAACAAGTTACCAGATAGAATCATTGATTTTATTCGAACGCACCATGGAACAAGTGTTACGTATTACTTTTATAAAATGGAGTTAGAGAACAACCCTGAAGTTGATATTAAGAAGTTTCAATATCAAGGACCGATTCCTTTTTCTAAAGAAACAGCTATTTTAATGATGTGTGATGCAGCTGAGGCGGCTTCTAAGAGCTTAAAAAATCCAACAGCACAATCTATAGATCAGTTAATAGATAGGATAGTTGACAAGCAAAAAAACGATAATCAGTTCATAAATTCGGATATTACGTTTAGAGAAATAGAAAAAATAAAAAAAATAATAAAGAATAAGTTAATGAATATCTATCACTTACGTGTTGAGTATCCAGAATAGCGAATTTTTTTCGAGAAAAAGTTTGTAGAAACGTATTTATAGTTATACATTTGCACTCGCAATTTTTAATTCACGCTTCGGCACAGAATTAAGGAAGGAGAGGTGGCAGAGTGGTAATGCAGCAGCCTGCTAAGCTGTCATCGTTTTTCGATGCCCGGGTTCGAATCCCGGTCTCTCCGCAAAAATTGTAGATGACCCAATCGGGGTGTAGCGTAGCCCGGTCATCGCGCCTGCTTTGGGAGCAGGAGGTCGCAGGTTCGAATCCTGCCACCCCGACTGATAATGGTCGCGTAGCTCAGCTGGATAGAGCATCTGCCTTCTAAGCAGACGGTCACAGGTTCGAATCCTGTCGCGATCACAATAAGCCTTACTAATTTTAGTAAGGCTTTTTTGTTTTTGTAGGTTTTATGGTGCTTGCAGAGCTGTTTTTATATTTTATCCTTATCACTTCTCTTAAATAAATTACCTATAATAAAAGTATTTCTAGGTGTCCTTTTAGGTGCCCCACTTTTATATTCTGGGTGTCCCATTTTTTACTAACATAATAGAGTATATATATTATGAGTGTCAATAAAATAAATATCCTGTTTATATGTAATGGGAGTAAAATAAATAAGAAAGGATTGTGTCCTTTGAAATGTAGAATAACTTTTAAAAAGAAAAGAAAAGAATTTGCAATTGGTTTGTTTGTAGATTTAAAACTATGGAGTAGTAAAAAACAAAAGCTTTTAGATAAAGCAGGAAATTCTAAAATTGTAAACACACAATTGAGCCTTATTGGTCAGAAGATTAATGAGGCTTTTTTATTACTTCAACTTCAACAAAATGATTTTAATGTTGATGATATATACAGTCAATATAAAGGAGAGAATACTAGAGTAGAAAAGACCTTGTTAGAGTTGTATGATATTCATAATGAACAAACCAAAAAACTTATAGGGATTGATTTCAAAGAAATTTCTTGGAATAGGTATATAGAGAATAAGAGAAAGGTAGAAAAGTTTATAAAGTTTAAATACAAAAGAAATGATATAAAGCTTAATAAACTAGATTTAAAATTTATAAAGGATTTAGAGTATTATTTTAAAACAGAACTTAAGTTAAGTCAAGCTACAATAAATAGGGGCTTACAAAGAGTTAGAAAGATAGTTCAATTTGGAATAGATGAGAATTATTTAGACAAGAATCCTTTTTCATTATACAAGCCAACCAAGTATAAAATTGACTTGGTTTATTTGACTTCAGAAGAGCTGAGAAATTTAGAAAGTTTTAAGTTTAAACAAAGTAAACTAGAGGTAGTAAAAGACTTATTTATATTTTGCTGTTATACAGGCTTAGCTTATCAAGAGATGATAAATTTAAATTCTAAGCACATTGTTATAGGATTTGATGATAATATTTGGATAGAAATGTATAGGCAAAAGACAAACTCTAAAATTTCAATTCCATTACTTCCAAAAGCTAATGATATATTAGGTAAGTATAAAGGTGTACTTCCTAAAATTTCTAACCAAAAGATTAACTCTTATTTAAAAGAAATTGCAGATATAGTTGGGATAGAAAAGAGATTAACTCACCATGTAGCTAGGAAAACCTTTGCAACTACTGTATTACTCTGTAATGGGGTTTCTATGGAAGTAGTTTCTGAACTACTTGGTCATTCTAGATTACAAGTTACTCAAGAGCATTATGCTAAGGTTTTAAAAGTTAAAATAGTGGATGAACTAGGTCGATTTTATTTGAATAATTAAATTTAAAAACTCTTAATAAATAAGTTAACATGGGGAAATTTGATTTGAATAATATATACTTTTATAAATGTGGTGATTTTTATTACGTTGAACAAGAGATTAGAATAGGATTGTATGCGATTAGTGACTTAGTAAAATATCAAGAGGAAACTTATAAGGAAAAGAGAAAAGAGTTTCTGAATAGAAGAGAAGAAAAATTAGCTGTTATTGAAGAGGAGTTTAAAGGTCAATATGATAGACAGTTCTTTCAAGAAGAAGACATGGGATTTAATGAGCTTAAATATATTCAAAGAAATGCTGTGTGTCTAGTGTTTTTCTCTTTCTATGAATCACAATTACTGAAGTTATTTAGGTTAGCAAAAAGTCAGATGGGAGAAGAAGTAAAGGAAGAGCCTCAACAAGGGATTATTAAAGCATTAAATAGATACTTTATTAAAGAGTTAAAAATAGATAATGAGAATGTAGAAAAGTTTTATACTAAGATAGCTAGTCAAATTAATGTAAGAAATGCAATTGCTCATACCCAATCACAATTATCCAATCCTAAAAAGTTTTGTAGAGTTGAAGGTTTAGAGTTATATGGAAGTAAAGTTAATATTGTAGAGTCAAAATATTTGATAAATTTAATTAACTGGGCAAATAGGTATTTTGTTGAGTTGTTAGAGGCAATAGATAAAAAAATAGCATCCAAATAACACTTAAAAAAGGAGAGGTTTTTAGCCTCTCCTTAGATAAGATTAAGCCCATTTTTCTACTTTCAAATTAGGAGAAATCCCAATTTGCTTTTCTAGAACAACTGACAATATAAGTTTCACTAACTCTACATTTTCTTTTGTAGTAATTATAGAGTCATGAATAGTAAAAATTGGAGCTCTTGGCTTTAAGATATGTAAAATTTTACAAGCTTTGAGAAGTACTAATTCAGCCTCTAATCTCTGTAAAGCAATAGCTAAAGAATTATGTTTATTCCTTCCTTTTTTTATAAAGCTAAATACTTTATAAACATTAGGAAAGCTAACTTTAAAAATTTCAATAGCTTCATTATATGCAATTGAAGTATTAGGGCTAAAGAATGTAAAAAAAGTTATGTCTTTTGCTTCGTCTCTAATTTCTTTTTGAGATGATTTTTTAATAAGATTTTTTTCTACTAAAGTAGCACCAAAGCATTCATAAAACTTTCCACTTGAAACAATTTTTTTAAACTCAATTACATCAGGTTCATTCTCTATTTCAGAAACTAAATTTGATAATTCACTTTCAGTAATATTAGAATTTATAATCTTTTGATGTATTTTGTTTTTTATCAAGCCTCCTCTTTCTAGCAAAGAAACAGATAGTAAAGGTTGGCAGTTAACAATATCAACTGCATATAAGTCTTTACCATTATATTTAGTATATTTTCTTAAGCTAGATTTTAATTGAGTCAAATTTGTATGAAGTCTATATCCCTTATTATCTACATGAAAACTATAATTGTTATCATGAATTTTTAAAAAAGGTACTAGTCTAGTATTGTATCTTTGACCCGGAGTTGATTTTAAATCTTTTTTTAGATCTTTTTTATATTCTTGTCTAAGATGCCTTTTTCCAGAAATAAAATCTACTTTTAAATTTTCATCATACCAACTTCTTAAGAATTTTAAATCTTCAGTTTTACTATTATTTATTTGACCGTTATTTTTTTGGATACTTTTGATAAGTGTCCATTTAGTAATTTCAATAGAAACAATAGCAGAATTATATTGATTGGTGAATTTATATCCATAGGACTTTTTCCCTGGTATATAATTAGGGCTTCTAACAATTATTCCAAAATCTCTTAGATAAGTTATATACTTTTTATAATCATGTATTCTTTTTTGTAAAAGTTTACCATTAATAAGAGTATATTCATTTGAATTATCTAAAGAGTTTTTTCTTTTTGAAGGAATAGAAAAAATTAAATGTAAGATGTATACAAAACAATCTCTATGATATTTAAAATCTGGAGGGTTTTGTTCAAGTATCTCATCAATTTTTACTTTTCTAGGAACATATAATGTCAATGAACTTTTTCTATTGCAACCATTTTTTACAAGTAATTCATCTAAACTTGGGTTGCTGACCTGATTTAAGTGAGATATAGATGAATTTCTCACTTCTTTGGTTTTTACCATATCCTCTACCTCAAGGGTAGAGCTTCTTTATAGTAAAGAAGGTGTTTCTTTAACACGGATGGTAACCTTCACTTAGGTCAAAGTGTTTGATTATCAAATCAAAAAGTGTACCCAATAACTTATTTATTAAAAAACTGACATATTAACATTAACAATTTTAAATATAAAACTTTATGGAATTAAAACAAAGTAAAAGAGCAAATGTAAAACTTCGAATAGGTATCTCTGGAGCAAGTGGATTTGGTAAAACTCATTCAGCATTGTTATTAGCTTATGGAATAACTAATGATTGGAATAAAATAGCAGTTATAGATACTGAAAATTCTTCAGCTTCTTTATATTCAGATTTAGGGAACTTTAATGTAGTGGATTTACAAGCTCCATATAGTCCTGAGAGGTATAAGGAAGCAATAGTGCTTTGTGAAAAGGCATCTATGGAAGTTATCATAATAGATTCTATTAGTCATGAATGGAATGGTACAGGAGGATGCCTACAAATACATGAACAATTAGGTGGTAGATTTCAAGATTGGGCTAATGTAACACCAAGGCATCAATCTTTTATTGATAAGATTCTTCAATCTACTTGTCATATAATAACAACAACAAGGAGAAAAACTGACTACTCATTGGACTTAGGAAATAATGGCAGAACAAAAGTAGTAAAACATGGAACAAAAGAAATAACACGAGAGGGGTTTGAATATGAACTCACAGTTAATTTTGAACTTGTTAATGATGAACATTTAGCTAGGGCAAGTAAAGACAGGACAGGGTTATTTATGAATAAACCTGAGTTTGTCATTACAGCTAAAACAGGAGAAAGATTGTTGAAGTGGTGTAATGTAAAGCATCTTACTTTACAAGAAATGATTAGTAAAATTAACAATTCACTATCTATATCTGAATTAACAGAATTATACAATGATAACCTAAAATATCAACAAGTATTACAACCTCAATTCAAAAGTAAAAAAGAGCAGTTAGAAAAATTAAGTAATCTTCAAAATTTTAGTACAAATGGAACTTCAACTAATACCTAATAAAGAAAAAATAGAAAGTCACAAAACTACTACCATAATAGAGTATAATGATTTAAATATTTTAGATAGATCACCATTTATAGAGGCTAATACAAAAAGTGTTAGTCTTTCTCATTTACAAAAGGATTGTATTATACCTGTTTTTAGTAAAGACAATGAAAAAACTATTGCTCATCAAGAGTTTATTGAAGTAGTTCAGAATTCTGTTGGTAAAGTATTTTCACACCATAATATAGATGCCCCAGAAGTACGTATTAGTCATCAGATTAAGGGTAGAACACCAAGTGCAATACATAAATCTGCTAAAGATTTATTGGATCATGAGAAAACTATATATTATGAAAGGATGGCTTTTATAATTCGTGTGCCTAGTATTACTGAAACTATAAATGGAAATAAATTGGCTTTAACAATTGGAGGAGTACGTGCTTATAATAAGGAAAACCTATATAGTAAAAAATCTGTTGAGAAATTTCAGGTGTTTATAGGTTTTCAAAATATGATATGCTGTAACTTATGTATTAATACTGATGGTATGCAATCAGAAATGCGTGTAGGTAGTGTAAATGAGTTATCAGTTAAAGTACAAGAATTAATAGCAAATTATGATGCAGAAAAGCATTTAAAAGAAATGTTAGCTTTAACTGATTACAGCCTTACTGAAAGACAGTTTGCTTTACTAGTAGGGAAGGCAAGACTTTACAATTTTCTACCAAAGAATCAAAAGATGCAGATTCCACAATTACTATTAAATGATGGGCAAGTTTCTACTATAGCTAAGGATTACTATCAAGATGAGAGGTTTTGTAAAAGTCAAGATGATAATATTAATCTATGGAATGTATATAACCTATTTACATCAGCAAATAAGAGCAGTTATATTGACACTTTTAGTGATAGAAATGTAAATGCATTTGAATTCACAAATGGACTTAAAAATACCCTGAATGGTGATTCTAACTATTCTTGGTTTTTGAGTTGATTATTGTGTCTTGATTTATTTCAAGACACATTTTTATAATTTTGTTTATTTGTCTTATTTTTAGATAAAAAAATAATTAACATGAAAACTGTAAGTAAAGAAGGTTTAGGTGTGGAGTTAGTTAATATTCCTGAAGGGTGTATAGTTGTAATAAATAGAGATGAAGTTGATTACGATAATGAAGACAAAGTTTTTCAACTTGTTTCAAAAGCTGAACTTGAAAATGATTTGGTAAATGTTTATTTACTAGATTATGATAAGGAAAATCATATAGTATTACCTTTTTACCATTATACTATAAATGATGAAGGCTTTTTTGTAAAAAGTAAAAGTTCTTCTTTTCCATTTATATATGCTAAAGAAAAAGTGAATTTAATTTTTGTTGTTTGATTTTAAGTTTAGTAAGTCATTTTCAGTGTAAAAGAAAGAGTTGCCCTCTTTCTTGTATTCAAGTTTTCCAGTAATTCTTAGATGCATTAAATCACAACTTTTAATTTTAGCTAGTTTGATAGCTTCTTTACTTGTTATCCATTTTTTACTTGTCATGTTAGGTTAGACGAGTTTTTTAGATAAACTTACATGTTAATAAATACTATATACATAAGTAGAGCTTAGGTTGAATATTGAACCAATTTAAGTTAATTTTGAAAGATTTTATATTAAACTATGATTAAAATTAAAAGCAAGAAAATTGAGGGTATTATATCTGAAATAATAGATCAATATGCTTATGCAGATAAAACTGAGAGACCTTGGATTATAGGGTTTAGTGGAGGTAAAGATTCTACTGTGTTATTAACCTTGGTGTGGATAGCTCTCCAAAGGATAAAAAGAGATTTGCCTTTTCCATATCAGCTGAGAAGACCTGTTTATGTTGTTTGTAATGATACAATGGTTGAAAATCCAATAATTTCAAGTTACATAGATGATGTTTTAGTAAAAATTGAGGAAGGAGCTAGAGATCAAGGCATTCCTATAATAGTAAAAAAAACAGTACCTAAGTTAGAGGAGTCTTTTTGGATTAATGTAATAGGTAAAGGATACCCTGTCCCAAACAACACTTTTAGGTGGTGTACTGATAAGCTTAAAATTAGACCAACTTCTAACTTTTTGTTAGAGCAAATAGATGAAAAAGGGGAAGCAATAGTTTTGTTAGGAACTAGGTATGAAGAAAGTGTTACTCGTGAAAGATCTATGAAAAAACATGAGATTAAAGGAAAAAGACTTTCAAAGCATAATACTAATGCTAATACTTATGTCTATGCCCCAATAAAAGAATTAATGTTAGAAGAAGTATGGTATATAATTAATACTGTTTCTTCTCCTTGGGGATTTGATAATTCAATATTATTTCAAATATATGCTGATGCAAGTGCTGATGATTATGAGTGTCCTACTGTAGTTACAAATAAGGCTCATTCATCATGTGGACAAAGTAGGTTTGGTTGTTGGACATGTACTGTAGTTAAAAAGGATAAATCTATGACAGCATTAATAGGGAATGGTCAACATTGGATGCAACCTCTTTTAGATTATAGAAATAGATTAGTAGAGAACAGGAACATTAGTAAAAATAGATCTACAACTAGAAGAAATGGGATGCCAGCAATTAGTGAAGATGGTCATAGATCAGGTAATTACGAAGCTCATTATAGAGCTACAATGTTAAGAGAACTATTAGAAATTCAGAAACAAATTCAAGTAGATAGACCTCACGTAGCTTTAATAACAAATCAAGAGTTAATTGCTATTCAGGTTACTTGGAATAGGGATCTCGAATTTGATTATAATGTTGGAGATATTTATAAAAAGGTTTATAACAAAGAGATAAGCACTAATAATATCAAATCATTAGATGATACTGAAAGAAGAATTTTAAAAGATATTTGTAAAGAAGATACATCTTATTATCACTTAATAGATAATCTGATAACTTTACAAGAAACAAAGACACTAATGATTTCTAAGTATGGATTACATAATGATGTAGAAAATAGAATAGAGTCTTTTGTAAAAGAAAATGAATTATGATAATTAGTAGAATAAAGCTTAATAATTTTAGAATATATAAAGGAGAAAATGAGCTTAATCTCAGAAGTAATGGAGATAAAAATATTAGTATTATAGCGGGTAAAAATGGTTTTGGAAAAACTACTTTTTTAACATCTTTAATATGGTGCTTTTATGGAAAACTTATGGTTCAAGTAGAAGATAAGTATAAGAAAGATGTGAAAAATATAGGAGGCTATGATAATTATTTATTATCATTAGTTAATAGAGAGATTAAAAATGAATCACAAGAACCATTTTTTTCAGTGGAAGTTGAATTAGAAGATTTATTAATACCTTCTATACCTTGTAGAACTGTCAGTATAAAAAGAACTTATAATCTAAATACAAAACAAGAAAAGTTACAAATACTTATTGATGGAGATGAAAATGAATTAACCAAAGATGTAGGTTTTGAGGTGTTTATAAATGATTTTATCTTACCTAGAGAGATAGCTAAATTCTTCTTCTTTGATGCTGAAAAAATAGTATCTCTTGCAGAAGCAAAGTCTAAATCAGAATTAAGAAGTTTGAGCAAAGCTTATTCTGAAGTTCTAGGAATTAAAAAGTATGAGGAATTAAAAAATAACTTAGAGTCTTTATTAACAAAGTTAAGGAGGAATGGAGTATCAGAATTAGAGGAGTCAGAGTTAAAAAAGTTATTATCAGAAGAAGAACAGTTGGTTAAGATAATTAATCATAATCAAGATAAGCTAGAGGAAATTGATAAACATGTTTCTATTTTAAATTCTGAAAGTGACTCACTGCAAGAAAAATTAATTAGAGAGGGAAATTCAATAACACTAGAAGAATTAAAAGAATTAAAATTAAAGCGTGATGAATTAAAAGAAGAGTCTAAACAGATAAAACAAAAATTAAAAAAACTTTTAGACCTTGTACCTCTTGTAATAGCGGGTAAACATCTTAGTAAATTATATAATCAATTAGTTTTAGAAAATGATGAGTTGTATGGAGCTCTGTCTGAAAAGATATTGGAAAAAGAATTAAACTCTTTTTCTGAAAAATTACTGGCTTGTAAAGAATTGGTTGATATTGAATCTTCAATAAAAATTAAATTAGAAGAAGCTATTAATTTTTCAATTAAATCAAGGTTTAATAAAGAAAAAAAAGGTTCTAAAGTAGGTAAGGTGTATTTAGAATTTAGTGAAGAATCTTTTAGAGAGTTTGAAGCTATCTATAATAATATTAAGACTACTTTTTTAAGTCAGTTTAAGGTAATTGTTAAAGAAGAGAATGTAAATAAAACCTTGTTAAATAATGTGATAAAAAAAATTAAACAGGGAGAAGCAAGAAAGGATAATCATTTAGCTAAACAATTTAGGAAAGAAAAAATTGATGTTGATACAAAAATTAAGAGTTTACAAGAAGATAAGTACAAAATAACTGAGGAATTAGGAGCTCTAAAAACTAAATTGAATTCACACAAGAAAGTTAGATCAGAGTATGAGAAGAAGTTTAATTTAGTTGAAACAGATAAGAAAAAGTATGAAGTAACAAGCAATCTTTTAATTAAAATTAATGAATTAATAAAAAGAGTTAAACAAGATAAAAAATACTCTTTACAGAAATCTGTTTCATTAGGACTTAAAAAGTTAATGCATAAAGTAGATTTTATATCTAATGTAAAAGTTAATATTGTTGATGATGTTATGGATATTGATTTATTAGATGTTAATGGTGAGGTAATAGATAAAGATTCATTATCAAAGGGTGAGCAACAATTGTATGCTACAGCTTTGTTGAAGGCACTTGTTGATGAATCTGGAATTAAATTTCCTGTTTTTATTGATAGTCCTTTACAGAAGTTTGATAAATACCATTCAAAAAATATTATTAAAGAATTTTATCCTTTCATATCTGAACAAGTAGTACTATTCCCTCTTTTAGAAAAAGAGCTTTCAGAGGTTGAATATGAACTTTTAAAGCCTAATTTGAATAAGACTTTCTTGATTCGGAATAGGAATAATAGTTCGGAAATTACTTCTACCCGTGTGAATAATTTATTTAGAGAATTTAAAAAAGAGAAAGATGTTTACGCACATTAGGACTAGTAAAGAAAATAGAGATATAGTAGCTCAACTAACAAGGAAGCTAAATCTTGGTACAGAAAATATAATATCAAGAATTGCTTTAACGTACTCTTTATCATTAGATAGAAAATTAGATGTTAATGATATTCAAAACTCTAGTGGTAAAGAGTATTCAAGTAAAGTGTTATTTGGAGATTATATAGATTACTATACAGGTATGGTGGCTTTGCACTATAGCTTACATATATCTGATAAGGATCTAGCTAAGTATGTAAAGCTCCATATTGATGATGGCTTACAGCTTTTAAATGAAGAAATTAATTCCAATAGTAATGTTGATGGGTTTGATTTTTTAACAGAAAAAATTAAAGATAGTCTAACAACAATTGTAATTTAGTTAATCTATGAGCTATCTTACACTTGATGAGGTCAAATTAGCTACTATTGGAGGACCTCCATACTTATTAGCAAATTATCACTCTCCTGATTGGTGGAAATTAATTAAAAATCATAATCTTCCTAAGCCAGTTAAAATTAAGTTTGATGATAAAATTAGGTCTAATATGTCTAGTAATCTTAAGGTAGCTAAAGGAATTTATATGTTTTTTTTGGAGACAACTCACTCATTTCCGCCTGATATTTATATGAGACACATTTTATATGTTGGTAGAGTTATAGAGGGGGCTTCTGGTCATAATTTTCATAAGAGAATGTATCATTATGTTAAAGATATTGGAAATAAAAAAGCTGCAAGAAATAGAATGAGGTTAGCCAATCTATGGCCAGATAATACTTATGTCTATTTTTTTGATTTATCTAAGAGAGATGATAAGGATATAAAAGATATCGAAACAAATATTTACAATCACATAGTCCCTCCATTAAATGAAGAATTACATGGAGAATCAAGAATGACTAGAAAACTTTATTAATTATGATTCATTTAGCATGTACTTTAGGAAATTTAGGGTATTGGGATTATTACTCGACTTTAATGAAGGTTAAAGATATAGTTTCAAACCAAAGGATAATTACTGTAGCTGAATCAGAAGAGCTATATACTAATAATATTAATAAAGTTTTACAAAGAGAAATATCTGAAAATAGAATTAAAGCTTTGTCAGAATACATACTAGGAACTGATGAAAGGTTTTTCAGTAGTTTGGTAGTGGCTATTCATAAAGGAAGTCCCAAATGGACTGAAATAGATATTTCTAACACCTTTGATATTGAAGGTAAAACTTTGGATGAGAAATCCATAGATTTTTTAAGTAGTAAATTTGGAGTATTGTCTCTGTCTGGAAATGAACAAATATTTGCTCTAGATGGGCAACATAGATTAAAAGGATTAAGAAAAGCTTTCAAAGATGATAATACAATAGGAGAATTAGAAATCCCTGTAACATTCGTAATCCATAATCAAAAAAGACTTGAAAAAACCAGAAGATTATTTACTGTTTTAAATAAATATGCAGAGAAGCCAAAAGGAGCAGAATTAATAATATTAGATGAAGATGATGCAGCTGCAATTATAACTAGAAGATTGGTGACTGAACATCCTATATTGTCATTAGATAATGCCATATCTAGTTCAAAAACTGGTGCCATTCCTAAAAATGATTATAAAAGTTTTACAACCTTAGTTACAATAAATAAGATAAATAAAATTCTTTTTAAGAAGACTAAAAGTTTTTACACTAAAAGACCTTCTGATAACGAGTTAGATGAATTATATAAAGTTTCATCTGGTTTCTGGAATAGTGTTTTTAAAACCTTTCCTAATATTGAAAAGTATATTAATGGTGGGAATGATGTAAAAATTGATAATAAGTTAATATCAAGAAAATCAAGTAGTGGAGGGAGTTTGCTTTTAAGACCAATAGGGCAGGAATTAATATCAATAGCTTATTCTAAATTTGATGATAGTGAAATTGCTAACTTTGAAAAGAAATTGGTTAAAATTGATTTCAATTTATCTAATGATTATTGGAAATATGTATTCTGGAATGACAAGATGTTAGGTAAAGAATTACGTTTAAAGAAAGGAATTATTCTAAAATTGATGGGAAAACCTATAAAAGGTTATAATATTGATAACGAAATGAAAAGAATATATAAGTTATATAACAAAATTTATAATTTTTCAATTAAAGAAGTTTAATTGTCCAATTCAAAATAAGGCTTATCAAATAAAGTGATCCTCATATCTGTTAAAGGTATTTTCTTTAAATGGATTCTGCTCATTATATAATCCAATTTAAATATATCATCTCCATAGTTTTCATAATTAATATTTTCAAATAGATTGTCAAAAAAAGAATACACGTACCTTTCTTCACTATGGTAGCTAATAATAGCTTGAATGAAAAATAAAACTAATCTAGAGCAAGTGTTAATGAAGGTGAATAAGTATTTTGGGTTTAGTTGTTTTAAAAAAAAGAAGTCCTCATCAGGAAATAATAAAGAGCCATGAGCTAATTGATTTCTTATTTCATAAATTATTTCAAGCTCATTGTTGTAGTCTTTATTTCTTAACTTAATGAGTTTGCTAGACTTGATTATAGATAATAATTTGAAAAATGTGTTTTTTTCACAATTAATACCATAGAGTGGTAGATTACGTGGTCTAGAATTTAAAAATTTATTGATGCAATTTACCTTACCATATTTCTTAATCTGAGTTCTAGTGAATATTTTACTACTTAAAGCCTCTAGTCCACCCCATATATAATTGAATATTGTTAATTCTTTGATATAGTTTTTTGTTATTCTTTCTTTTGATAAATCACTTTCATATGCTGGTCTACACCACTCTCTTTGAGATGTTTTATCAAATCTATTCCAAGAGATATCTATTTCATTAACACCAGAAGAGATCATAAGCCAGTCATTTAAATCATGATAACCAATTTGATTAATAATTAAAGCTAAATCAGAACAATGCTCTTGTAAATCTTTTAATCTTTTACAAGCCATTGTATAAATCTATAAACATATAATGGGAGTTATCAAGTTTGCCATTTTCCCATAATTCTTCAAGATATGCTAAACCACCATTAGCATATTCTTCTATTAAGTTTACAACTCTTGAAATTACTTTATTTAGGTCTTCTTGTTCCATATCTTCAAGCTCATTCCAGTCAATTTGTAAATCATCTGTTTGAGTGAAAATCACCATCAATAGAAAATCTATAAGAGAAGAGTCTCTTTTCCATTTTCCCATTTCAATAAAGTCTTTAGTAAGGTCTCTAGGAGGTAATGGCAGTCTTTGTTTTTTCTTTATACCTAGCATCATGGCATAAATATAAATTTCATAATAAGGTCCAAATCTGCTATAATCTGTACTTTTGCTTCCTTTTTCAGAAAAGGCATCTAGCACAGGTATTCTACTAACTGCGTATCTAGGTCTTTTAAGAAGTAAATTATTTCTAAATTCTTGACTATTCATTATTTTCTTCTTTCAATTTTAGTGGTTCTTTCTATCTGTGGTAATTCCTCATCTACCTCATTTAGATATAATGTTTTTATAGTGCTACTTTCCAATAACTTTTGTCCCAAATCTGTGAGCTTACCATCTAGGTCTTTATCATATAAATCCTTTACAAGAATTATACTCTGTGGGAATACATCTGGTATAGCTTCAAAGAATCCTTTATTAAAGGCTTTTCCAAATGCAGATAATGGTGCATCAGCTAATAGAGGGTAATTGTATTGAGAAGTGTTTGCTGAAATTATAGCCATAACTACTGCAAACTTTTTCATTCTCTGGAAGCCTTCTGAAGCTCCAGAAACTTCATTACCTAACTCATCTATATAGTCTAATGAAATACCACCAGAAGGTGTCTTTTCAAAGCTTAAAAAACCTCCTTTTATGTCATTATACTTAATGAGGCTTTCAAAGTGTTCATTAGCATGACTCTCTAACAGACTTACCATTTTGTCAAATACTCTAGCTTGAGCCTTATTAGTTGCTTCAACTAAATCTTGACTTATTTCATAATTTAATGTGTAGCCTTCAGGAATATCTTTTGGTCTTAAATTAGTTATCTCTTTATCAGTATTAGTGATTTTTGTTTTAAGCTCACTAATATTATTTTGTAATCTTTCAATCCTACCAGAAGCTTGTTCTATTCTTCTTATAGAACCTTTGTATTGGTTGATAATATCTGAAGCATTGTCTGCACCTTCAGATTCTGTCCCAGCAATCAGAATATCCTTTCTACGTGCTTTTAGAGCTTTTAATTCTGAATAGAGTTTATCTAACCTCTTTTTTAATTCTAGTTCTTTTTCACGTGTCCTTAAAACACTTTGAGGTATTGCCTCAAACTTGTTTAGAAATGGAGATGCATTAATTTGTAGGTTACCAAAAAAATCTTCTAAATCATTCTTAACAAATTCCTTTTTTGAGTCAGCTTCATTAGGTCTATTCTTTAATTTCAAAAGATAATTATGTGCATCAGAACCTCTTTCAGCAGGTCTATCACAAACATGACAGTGTTCACTTTCTATCATTTGTTGTAATGTCACTGCATCTGGTGAATCTGATGGAAGTATAGTGAAGTAATCATTTGGATTTTCAGTAGCATTTAATAATGCTCTTTTCTCATACCTTTTTTGTCTAAAGTTTTTTATTTTGTCTTTGAAGTCAACTATAGATTGCTCAAATCCTAAAGAAATCCAAGAGAAACTACCATCAAAAAATCTACTATTAATACCCTCTAGGAAATTGTCATAATCTTCTTTAACTCTTTTTAAAACTTTACTCTTATCAGAAATTTTGTCATCTAATTCTTTTCTTTTTTCAGCATTAGCAAAGTTCTGTTCTAGGTTGTTTTTTTCTTGTTCTGCTGTTTCATAAAGTTCTTTCTGAATATTCAGTTTTTCAACCTCTTGCTCTAGCTGGGTTTCAAGAGATTTTTTTAACTCTATAGCACTATCAAGTCTGTCATTATGATCACTAGTAGATTTAGTTTGTTTATTTAAATCATTATAGGCTTTACTGGAAATGTCCTGAACAATTTTAGCAATATCTTCATATTTACTAATGTTAGTAAGAGTTCTTACAGCATCTTCAATGCTAGACTTCTTTGTAAAATCTATCATTTTATCAACCTCTTCACCTTGGAAAAAAGAGTACTGTCTTAAAGTAGGTAGTATAAGTTGATTAATTACCCTATGCTTTTCTTCTGCATCATAGATAGGCTTATATTTTGGTAACACATGGTCAGTTTTATCAACTTCAACATCATTTAGAGTTATTTGCCAATTATCAAAATCAGATAGCTTTTCTCCAATTCTAGTTGCTACAAATGATTTGATAATTTGAAATTTATGTCTATTGGTAGAATACTCTATTTTAATACCTGTTTCAACAGAGTCACCTATTGATGTTTCATTTTTAGCCTTATCTGATATAATCTTAACAGCAAAATCTTTTACAGGATATGTTTTTTTATCATCTGAATTAAGTACAGTATCATAGAATAACCATAAGAAAGCATTGAAAAATTTTGATTTACCAGCTCCATTATCAGCTACTACAATATTGACACCTTCTTCAAAGTCGTATCTTGTAGTGTCATAGTCACCATAATAATTGAAGAAGTTTTTAAATGAAATACTATTTATAATTGATGCCATACTATCCTATGTTATGTACTTTTTTAATCTTTTTATAAATCATTGAGCTATTTAAATGATTGTCATTTTCATTAATAATAACAGATAGTACTTCAATAACTTTCTTATTATAAGGAGCACTTGTTGTTAATTCTTTAAGGTCTTTTTCCTTGATATCATATTTTTCCATCAAGTCAGGGTCTGATAGAATTTCTTTTAGTATGTCATTTCTTTTCATATTATAAATCGTTAATTATGGTATCTAAATCTAGATTATATTTTTTACAAACACTTAATAATGTATCTTTTGAATCATAAAAATTCATTGATAAGCTTGAAAAATAAGCAACTCTATTCAACTCATTGCGAACAAGACTCTTTTCTATATTAAAAAAATCATCTGAATAAGATTCTAATTTAGGTATAACTACCATATCATAAATAGTTGAATAAGCTTTGTCTTTGTGTTTTCTTAAAAGTCTACCTCTTCTTTGTATAAATTGTCTTGGGTTACCAGTGCTACTAGCAAATATGCCTACTTCTGCTCTTGGTACATCAACTCCTTCATCTAGCATTTTCATTGCAAAAAGTATTTCAATCTTTCCTTCTTCAAAACCTTTTAAGATATCATTTAGGTCTTGGTCTTCAGAGGTGTAGGAGTTCATTTTTGTTTCAGGGAAATCTTTATGTACTCTTTTTAAATATTCATTTAATATTTTAGTTGATTCACCTTCTTCATTATTTGTATATCCTTCTGGAATGTAGGCAAAGACATATTTGTCTTTATTAGTTTTCTTAAGTTCTTGAACAACTGTACTAAATAAATCTATTTTGTTATGAGCTTTGTGAATTATGTTTTTTCTTCTTAACAAAAGAATTTCAACCATTGGATCATCCCTAAAGACACCATTTTTAAAGTCAAAATATTTTAAGAGGCGTTTTGAAATTAAAGAATATTCTTCAAACTCTTCTTCTGTTAACTCAACAATTAAAGGGTAGTATTTATATCCAGTAAGAAAGCCAAATTCCATTGCTTTTTCCATACTGAAATTATAGGTGTAAGGAGGACTATCATTGAAAAAGTTATCTATTGCTAAAGTTCCTTCTGGGTCATAAATTCTTTTTGGTGTAGCTGATAAACCAATTTTTCTGCTAACATTAAGATTAGACAATTTACTCTTTATATTGTTAGCTCCCATATTATGAGCTTCATCAGCTATAAGTAGAAATTCGGATTGAATTTTTTTATATAAATTTTGGAATCTATCTAGTGTGAAACTACCATAAGTAGAGATTATTACTAGGTCTTCTTTTAGCCCCCAAGAATAATTACTACAATAGTTTGCAAAATCTCTTTCCCAATTGTTTCCTCCTCCAACTTTTAAGATGTTTCTAAAATTAAAGGATTTTACTTCCTCTTCCCATTGATTTAAAAGAGCTATTGAAGGAACAAGTATTATAGCTCTATAATTTCCTTCATTAGTGTATATGTTCAATAAACAGTTTAGTGAGGTTATGGTTTTTCCAGTACCTGTTGCCATTGCAAAAACACCAGAATAACTGTTTTCTTTCCAAGCTATATAAGCATCTTTTTGATAATCTCTTGGACCTTGTGGAAAAGGGAATTTAGGAGTTCTTTCTATTTTATCTATTAAGGCTTCAAACCTCTCTTTTTTAAGTTTTTTTATTTTAATTACTTTATTACTGTATAAATCTAAACCTAGCTGTAAAGAATCATCTAGTAAATCTTGTAAGTTCTTATTCTGTCCTAATTGATTTACTACTCTAATAATTTCACTCTTGTCTATATGCTCATAGTTAGGGTGTTTATTTTCATAGATTTTTTGGAAGTTATTTTTTTCCTCTTCAATTCTAATTTTACTTACATCACTAACCCAAGGTGCATCTACCTGTAAACTTTCAGAATTTTTGATTAAAGCAGATAAAGTAAAATTAATACTGCCATCTGTTGATATATAATCATTACCATCAAATAAAATAATCTTTTTACAATGTGCAAGATCAAATTTGTTAAACTTTACAGGTATTAGTTCGAGTCTCTTATTATTGAGTAAGTATTTTAAACAATCAAAAAAATGTTGCCCCTCCTGACTTAAATTTTTCTCAAGTTCTACTATATCTTCAAAAATATTGATGATTTTATCTTCATTATTAATTTTTGTGTTGTTTAGTAGATGATTATAGTCAGAATTACTATAAAAATGATTAGTAACTAATCTCATTTTTCCTCCATTATAGATGAATTCAGCAAAGCTTTTAGATAAAACCTTTATTGCATTTGAGCTGAAATAACCTAATAACAAGTCTATGGTTTTACTAATAGGAAAAGTGTCTTCATAAAACTCTAAAGGAATATTGTCTGAATCTGAACTATATTTATATGTATTAGGGAATTTTAAATCTTTGAATTTCATTTTCTTTAGCGCAAACAGTAAATTTATTTATTTTTTTTGGAGGGAGCAAATGAAATTTTTTTTTAAGTTCAAATGACTAATGATTTAACTTGAGTAGCATATCTTTAAATGTTAACCCTCAATATAAAAAAAATAAAAATTTTATAAAAAAAATTGAGAGTACTTTTCTAAATGTATGAATCTCTTCTTCCTAAGTACCCCCACTTATTCTTGATTTTAAAACACCCCGCGTGTTTCTCAGTAGAAAATATTTTTTGAACCCTATATATAAAAGCAAGGTGATAGCTGTTTTTAAAGTAACTTATATTTTCTAGAATCAACTTATTTATCAACTCAAAAAAATAAAATTATGGTACAAATTGTAGGCTACAGAGAGTGTAGCAAAGAAGATGGTTCTAAATTCTATTTATTGGAACTACAAGGAGGTATAGAAATGGTAGTAAGCAAAACTACAGGTCAATTCTACGCTACAGCAAAAAAAGCAATGATAACTTCTACTTTTGATGAGGTTACTTGTAAAGCTTTAATAGGAACTCAAATGAAAGGAAGCATTGTTAAACAAGAGGTTGCTCCTTATGAGTATGTTATTAAAGAAACAGGAGAAGAAATAATTTTAACTCACAAATGGGTTTACACTCCTGATGAAGCTCCTAATGTTAATAAGCTTTTTAAAGCAGACCATAACGTATTTTCACAAAATGGCATTAATAAATTAGAAGAAGAATTAGTTTAACTTAATCTGTCCAAACTTTGTATTTACTATAATAGCTAATTACGAATTCTGGACAGATTTATAATTTATATTTAGATGGAAGTTACTGAAATAAAAGTTTCTTATTCTACTAGAAAAGGAATCAAGTTTAAAGTTAATAATAGTTCTGATGCATATAACCTAGTTCTTGAGAAATGGAATAAAGACTTGATTGAACTACAAGAAGAAATGAAAGTGATTTTATTGAATAGAGCTAATATTGTACTTGGAATATTTGAATTATCTAAAGGAGGTACAAATAGTACTGTAGTAGATGTTAAATTAATTCTAAGCGTAGCTTTAAAATGTAATGCGCACAGTATTATTATGTGTCACAATCACCCTAGTGGTAATTTAAAAGCAAGTAAGGCTGATATTGAAATTACTAATAAAGTTAAAAAAGCATGCAGTTATTTTGATATAATACTACTAGATCATTTAATAATTACTAAAGAAGAGTATTCTAGTTTTATTGAAGAAGGATTATTATAAATAATACTATATTATGTTAGTAAAAATGTAAGCATGGGAGCCAGTATAATTATTCATAATTATAGATGTAATTGTATTTTAAAAATAGGGTAGATAATTAATAATAGCTTTTTTTGTTAGAATCTCTTTATCATTTTTTAATAATGCTAACTACTAAACCTTTGTAAACTTAAAAGTGGGGTTTACGAATAGTTATGTATATAATAGCTAAAATTTAATTACTATTTTAGTAATTAAAATAGCTTAGATGAAAGTTTTTATAACTGATAGAACATTTAATAATTTAGTAAAGAAAATAGATATTGATGATTTGTCTGACTACATATCATTAAGTGAGTTTAGAAATAAAATTTTTGATGATGCGGGGTTGTATTCTTTATTTAATCAGCTTGATTTAAAAAGACTGTTAGTTTACAAAGAAATACTTATTAATGATGGAAAGTTTCAAGGTTATAATTTCTTAGAACCTGAAGAAGATTCAAAGCAATTTGTTTATAGTAGAGGAGGGACTTTTAAATATCATTTGTCTTTTAAATGTGAAGCTCTAAACAGAAGTTATATAGATGTTTTTATCCCTGAAGAGGTCAAGGAAAATGAATTAGAAGATGATTTTAGAGATTGGTTTGTAGAATTAGATAAAGAAAATAAATATATAAACAGGATTAGAGGAAATAGTGTAAATAAAGAAAAAATACACAAGGAGATATTAAGAGAGTATATTAGATCCTTTGCTAAGGATAATGGATTAAAAGGGAATAAGTTTAATGATAAATTCCAGTTCATTATTGAAGGTAAAGTTTCATATATAGAAAATGATTATTCTTTTGATTTGGAGGTCTTTCATGAGAAAATTAATCATTATCAAAGATTAAAAGAATGTTTACCAATTGGACCTGTTATAAATTATCTGTACAAACATGATTATTTGAATAATAGGAAAGTTGATAAATTAAAAGAAGAAGTAATTAGACTACTTGAAAAAAATAATATTGAGTTTGGGAAAGATTTTTTTAAAAACTGTCCTATTGAGTATGTAAAAGAAATCTTAGTAAAGCATTATAAATACAAACAAGAAGTTATTAAACTATTGAAAGCTTTTTTCAGATGGACTTATAGTTTCGATAAAATTGATTTTAAAATAGTTGATTTAGAAAAGTTAGGATTAAAATGCTGTGGTATATGCGCTAAAAATCAATCTAACTTCTTACAATTTCTTCCATAGACACTTCTAAAGCTTCACTAATTCTATATAAGGTGAAAAGTGTAGGGTTTGTTCTACCAGATTCAATTCTAGAAATGTTAGTAGTATCAAACCTACCAAGCATCTTACTAGCCAAATCTACTTGTGACAAACCTTTTTCTTCTCTAATATTCTGAATGTTAATACCTATTTTTTTCTGAATTGAAATTTGTAGCTGTTTTAAATCTTGATTCATTATAACTTGTCTTATTTGACAAGTCAAGAAAAGGGTTATATTTGTTTAGGTTAATGTCATATATGACATCAAAAGTAATTATTATGAAAATCACACTATTTATTATTTCATTGATTTTATTACATCATCCTTTTGGTTTATTTAAAGATACCTTGAGGAGATATAATAGAATGAAAATGTATGGAAAAGAAGAAAACTATGAAGTTAAAAATGGAATTTTACCTTACAGTAATAGTAATCCAATTTTTAATTTCGAGGGTTTTTACTTATCTCTTATAGGTGCTTTTATTATAGCGTTATATCCAGCATTTAAAATTTTTAATTTTTCATGGTTTTTTATTGTGTTAATTAATTTTGTAATACCAATTATAATTTCACCAACACTAGCCTTTTTAACAACTCCAGCTTTATCAATAAAAAATAGAAATCAATTAGGTAAGGAATCATACTTATATATTGTTGTTGGTGTATTTTTAAGTATTGTAGCTAGTTTTTTATAAAATGAAAGAAGACCCAAAGAAAAAAGAAAGTAGAGGATGTCTAGGTGGTGCTCTAATATTCTTTTGCTTGACTGCATTCTATCCATTATTAACTTTAATATTTGGAGGAGACCCAAGAAGCTTAGAGGGGGTTGATTATGATACAGGGGAAACTTATAGTGTTTTATCTAACCTTAGATTAGCTTTTATAGTATTAATAATAGCATTAATTTATTATGTCTGGGCACATTTCATAAAAAATGACAAAGAGTAAAAAGCTATGTTAGAAGATTATATCTCTTATAAATTAAAAAGTTATCTAGAAGAAATTAATATTGATTTAATTCATTTAACAACTGATTCAAATAATGTTGAATACTATAAAAGTAATAGGTGTAATGAATTACACTTACCTAATAACATAATAGTAGTTGAAACTTATTTAAGCTTTTATGAAAATGAACTATTAGCCATAACATATAACACAAGCCAATACAATCTTAACTACTTAATTGAATTTATAAATTCATTTGCTAGTAGTGAAGATGAGCTTTTATTTGAAGATGTGTTAGGAGGTAACTCAGATTTGTTCTGCATTCAAAAGGATATAGCTGTCCATCTAGACAACAAAACAGACTGCACTATAGATTTCAAAATAGCTGTCCCAATAAATCAAAGAAAAAATAAAGTTTTTGTGTAATGACTAATAAACTACCATTTAAAATTGGGATGGAGTATGAAAATTGGGAGTTTGATTTAGAACTAGTAGATACAAAGAAGAGTTATGAAATTTACAACTATACAAAAGGTAATATTAAAGTATTTAATGATGAACTAATTGATTATATCCACTTATACTTTGAACTAGATATTTTATTCAAAATTAAAATCAAAACCCAATACAATATATTTACTCTATTATGATAGTAAATTTTAAAAAGTAACAATCAAAAATTAGTTATATGAAAAAAGCAATTTTATTTTTAATGACCACCTTAATTCTATCCTCATGTGGGGGAAGTGATGATAATTTACAATCAGGAATTATTGGGAAATGGAATAAGATAAAAGAAACTAAAGAATACTCCAATGGAAGTATTGAAGAAGTAAACTTGTCAACTTGTGAATTAAAAGAAACTTTAGAATTAAAATCTAATGGACAAGTTATACTTACTAAGTACTCTGGAACAAATTGTGTAGATGCTAGAACATCTGAGGGAGCTTACTTTTACAATGAATCAAATAATGAATTAACCCTACCAGGAAATAACAAACAAATAGTTGAGGTTAATGGAAATGATATGAATTTTAAATTCACTGTAACTGGTATTGAAAATTATATTAAGACAGTTTATTTTAAACGTATAAATTAAGGTTAAAAAGGGATAAGAGGGGTAGATTAAGGAGGAGGTAAATTTTATAACTTCTAGAAGTATTATAAGTACTAGAGGTATACTCACAGGTTCGAATCCTGTCGCGATCACTTAAAGCCTTGCTAGAAATAGTAAGGCTTTTTTGTTTTTGTAGGTTCCATAATAGTTGTGACTAGTTTTAGCTATTTAGGATTTATATTTACTTTTTTAAAACAACCTCAAAATTAATTGAAACTGTTTTAAAGTTATTAGGTGTACTAAATTGTTCTTTCCTTTTTTACTTATTTCAATGTCATTTCTCGATGTTCAATTCCCCAAGTAACCATTACGTCTAAAGCAGTATGTAGTCTCATTCCAGATTCTGTTAATTCATATTCAACAGTAACAGGAGTCGTGTCATAAATGGTACGTTTGATAATTCCGTTAGCTTCTAAATCTTTTAATTCTTTTGATAACATTCTTGGAGAAATTTTTCCAATATTACGTTGTAGCTCTTTAAAACGCATTTTCCTATATAAAAGACTTCCAATAATAGATAGTTTCCACTTTCCACTTATTACATTTAGAGTGTCTCTTAAAGCTAATACATATTGAACAGAACATCTTTTAAGTTCTTCTATTTTAGTACTTGTTTCCATTCTTATTTAGGTTGGTATACTTTTGTATACTGGTATACAAAAGTATAGTAGTTACTTTTGTATAGCAAATATACATATTTTTGTAGTGTTAAAACAAGTAAATATAAAATAATGAAACACTCAGTAATTGTAACACACCCAAATATTGAGGAGTCAAAAGTTAATAAGTCTTGGGTAAATGAGCTACAGCAACACGATGATAAAATAACTATTCATCAATTATATAATGAGTATCCAGACTTAAATATCGATGTAACAAAAGAGCAAGAATTACTATTAAGTCATGATAGTATTATTATTCAATTTCCGTTGCACTGGTTCAACACGCCTTTTTTATTAAAAAAATGGATGGATGAAGTTTTAACCTATGGTTGGGCTTTTGGTCCTGAAGGAGATAAGTTAAAAGGAAAAAAGTTTCGTCTATCTGTATCAACAGGAGGTACTGAAAAAACCTATGATAGTTTCGTATCTTTAGAAGACCTATTAAAATCAGTAACAGTTTCGTTTCAATTTTGTGGATTGGAAATGTTACCAACACATGTGTTTTATGGGGCAAATGACAATCTAGAATTCAAAGACATACAAATAAATTCAAAACAATACTCAGATTTAATTTTACAATAAATAATAAAAACCAGAAACAATGAAAAATTTAAAAAATCCATTAGTGTTTATGTTAATAGCATTAACAACATTATCATTCACAACCATTATTAAAGAAGTAAAAAAAGTAAATACGAAAGAAAGTAAAGTAGTATGGAAAGGGTATAAAGTAACTGGTTCTCATGAAGGAACAGTTAATTTACAATCGGGTACATTAAACTTTGAAGAAGATAAATTAGTAGGAGGAGAGTTTACTATAGATATGACTTCTATTGCAGTGACTGATTTATCAGGGGATTATCAAAAGAAGTTAGAAGGGCATTTAAAATCGGATGATTTTTTTGGAATAAATAACCACCCAACTTCAACTTTAGTATTTACTAAGGTAAAAGCAAAAGGAAAAAATTCATATGAAGTAACTGCTAATTTAACTATTAAAAATAAAACCAATCCTGTAACTTTTGAAATTTCAGTATATGGAAAAAAAGCAACAGCAGCGTTAAAAGTAGATAGAGCTAAATATGATGTAAAATACGGTTCTACAAGCTTTTTTGATGGTTTAAAAGATAAAGCAATTTACGATGAATTTGATTTAGTAGTTGATTTGGTTTTTTAAAACCAATTTAGATTGTATGCATATCCTAAATTAAGGTTTGGGATATGTTTTAATTATATAAATAAACAAGAATACCCTTATGAAACGATTAGCGTTTTTACAATTACTAGGGTTAGCATCAGTAAATTTGAGTATGGGGTCATTGAGTGGATTAAAAAAGTTATCAGATAGTTTACCGGTTTCTCAGACAATGCCAGTGTTGTTTTTGGGACATGGTAGTCCTATGAATGCTATTGAAGAAAACGAGTTTACTTTAGGTTTTAAAAATATTTCAAAAACACTACCTAAACCTAAGGCTATTATCTGTATTTCGGCACATTGGTTTACTAAAGGAACCAAAGTAACTGCGATGGAAATGCCTAAAACCATTCACGATTTTGGTGGTTTTCCTCAAGAGTTATTTGAACAGCAATATCCAGCAAAAGGAAATCCAGAATTGGCAAAAGAAACCAAACAATTGTTACATCCTAATTTTGTTGAGTTAGATGAGTATTGGGGGTTAGATCATGGTACTTGGACCGTATTAAAATATTTATTTCCAAAAGCTGATGTACCCGTAATTCAATTAAGTATTGATTACACCAAAGATGCTAATTATCATTTCGAATTGGCTAAACAGCTAGCTTCTTTAAGGCAAAAAGGAGTATTGATTATAGGAAGTGGAAATATTGTTCATAATTTACGATTGGTCGACTGGAAGAATTTTGATAAGGATAACTATGGATATGATTGGGCTATTGAAGCAAGAGCAACGGTTAATAAATATTTATTAGAAGGAAATTATCAACCTTTAATAGATTATACGAAACAATCAAAAGCTTTTCAGCTTGCAATTCCAACACCTGATCATTATTTGCCTTTGATTTATAGTTTAGGGTTGCAACAAAAAAATGAAGAGGTTCAGCTTTTTAATGATAAGTTATTAGCGGGGTCTTTAAGTATGACTTCTTTAAAAATAGGTTAGAAGTAAACGTTGTAATAATAAAAAAAGCTCTAGCAAATTTGCTAGAGCTTTTTTATAATGAGAATATTGTTATTGCTTTCTATGCCAGTAAGCTGTTCTACCAAAGGCAGAAAAACCAACATAACCTCTAATTTTAAGTTTGTTTTTTCCGTCTAGTTTTATGTAGCATTTGTATTCCTTACCATTTTTAGGATCCAAGATTTTTCCACCACTCCATTCGTCACCATCTTTAGATAATCCTGTTAAAATATTCATTCCTAAAATAGGATTGTTTTTTCTGTTGCCGCTACATTTATCGCAAACAGCTTTTTGACGGTTTTTATCTGTTATTTCAACAATTTTAGCGTAAGCTTTTCCGTCTTTTTCATATACTTCAATAACAGAGTCTACTTTGTTAGTTTCTTCGTCACGGTTTTCCCATTTACCAAAAATAGTTTGTGCGTTTACAGAAAAACTAAGGGTAGTAAGTACTAAAGTAAAAAGTAATTTTTTTATCATTGTTATCAATTTTAGTAAAATGTTATTTCAAAAAATATTCCAATTAATCGTATTGAGCGTCAAAGTTGCTATCCCATTTTCCTTGTACGCGTAAAACTTGTTCAATAATGTCGCGAGCACAACCATTACCTCCTGTTTTATCAGAAATGTATTTAGAAATTTGTTGAATTTCACGAGCAGCATCATTTGGGCAAGCTGGCATTCCTACAAGTTTCATTACAGGGTAGTCTGGTATATCATCACCCATATACATCACATTTTCTGGATTTAACTTGTACTTTTCAATTAATTCGTTGAATTGTTGGATTTTATTATGAGCACCTAAGTAAATATCGGTTATACCTAAATCTTCTAAGCGAGTACGTACACCTTCGTTTTTACCTCCAGAAATAATGCATACTCTAAAACCAGCTTTTACGGCAGCTTTTAAAGCATATCCGTCTTTGATGTTCATTTGGCGAACTAACTGTCCATCAGGAAAAACAGTAACAATTCCGTTTGTTAAAACACCATCTACATCAAAAATTAATGTATCTATTTGAGGTAAGTATTCTTTATAGCTTTTTTCCATTCTGTTGGATTGATTTTGTAATAAGTTTATAAATTTCTTGTTGTTCGGTATTCAATAACGCTAAATGGTTTTGAATGGTTTTTTGGTCATTTCTCTTTGCAGGACCAGTTTGTGCTGCTTCAGGATTTAGTTTCGTAATCTTTTCGGCAGTTTCTTGTATTAAAGGATATAAGATTTCAAACGGAACTTGATATTCATTGCAAATATCTGCTCCAATTTTATACATATGGTTGGTAAAGTTGTTCACAAAAACAGCAGCAACATGCAATCTTTTTCGTTGCTCTGAATTGATATGATATATTTTTTTTCCAATAGTTTTAGCTAAAGTTTCTAAAAGTAGCGAGTCTTGCTCATTTTCAGCTTCTAAGCAAAATGGAATTTCATCAAAATTCACTTCTTTATCTTTAGAAAAACTCTGTAATAAGTAAAAAATACCTTTACGACCAGCATTTTGTAATGACTGCATAGCTACACTACCAGAAGTATGTACAACTAAGCTATTTTTAATTTTACTTGAAACATGAGAAATAGCATCATCAGAAACAGCTATGATATACACGTCAGCTTCTTTTAATAACTCTATGCTATTTGTTATAGAAGTTACATCTTTTAAATGCTCTATTTGTTTTATATTTCGAGCATAAACTTGTACCAATAACACATCATTAGCTTTACTAAAAGCATTGGCTAAATGTGTAGCTACATTACCACCTCCTATAATGACAACTTTAATCATAGTACGAAGATATTGAATTTAATTAAAAATATTTTCGCATATTTGTTTCATTATGATTGTATGAGTCGCATAAATAGCACGGTTGATTGAGCAACAAATAGTTACCTCTTAAGAATTTCTTAAGAGATATTTCTTATTTTAAAAATTTAACAATGACTGAAAACAATCAAACTTCAAAACAAACTATATTTTCTCTTTTTAAAGATGCCATTTTAGGTAGACAACAAGATTTTACGCAAGGAAGCATTCGTAAAGCAGTTTTTTTATTAGCAATTCCCATGATTTTAGAAATGCTAATGGAGTCTATTTTTGCTTTGGTAGATATTATTTACGTTTCTAGAGTTAGCGTAAATGCTGTAGCTACTGTAGGATTAACAGAATCGGTACTAACCTTGGTGTATGCAGTAGCTATTGGTTTAAGTATGGCAGCAACAGCTTTAGTTGCTCGAAGAACAGGAGAAAAAGATAATGAAGGAGCAAATCAAACAGCTGTACAAGTAATTTTTTTAGGAATCTTTATTTCAATTCTGATTAGTATTGTGGGGATTTTGTACCCCAAAGAAATCCTCGAATTAATGGGGGGCGAACCTGATTTAATAGAAGAAGGATACAGATATACTCAAGTACTTTTAGGAGGAAACATAACGGTAATGTTACTCTTTTTAATCAATGCAATTTTTAGAGGAGCAGGAAATGCATCTATAGCCATGTGGACTTTGATTTTATCTAATGGATTAAATATTATTTTAGATCCTATTTTTATTTTCGGATTAGGACCAATACCAGCTTATGGAGTAGAAGGGGCAGCCATAGCAACAACTATTGGTAGGGGCACTGCAGTAATAGCACAGTTATTAGTACTTTTTTTTGGAGCAGGTAAAATAAAATTAGCAGTAAAAGACTTAGTAATACGAGTTGCTGTAATGGTAAACTTAATAAAAGTATCATTAGGAGGAATAGGGCAGTTTATTATAGGAACTTCTAGTTGGGTATTTTTGATGCGAATTATGTCAGAGTTTGGTAGTGAAGTACTAGCAGGTTACACAATCGCTATTAGAATAATGATGTTTACACTTATGCCTGCTTGGGGAATGAGTAATGCAGCGGCTACTTTAGTTGGTCAAAATTTGGGAGCAAAACAACCCGAAAGAGCAGAAAAATCAGTTTGGATAACCAGTAAATACTGTGCATATTTTATGGGGTCTGTATCATTGGTTTATATATTCTTTGCACCAACTTTTCTAGGATGGTTCTCAGAGAATACCTTGGTGGTAGAAAATGGAGCTTTATGTTTACAAATTATCGCAGCAGGATATATTGCGTATGCATATGGTATGGTGGTAATTCAATCGTTTAATGGTTCGGGAGATACGAAAACACCAACCTATGTTAACTTTGTATGTTTTTGGTTATTTCAATTACCGTTTGCGTATATAATGGCAATTACTTTAAATTTTGGTCCTGTAGGAGTGTTTACAGCTATAACATTAGCAGAAGTTTTAATTGCTATTGTGGGCGTTTGGCTCTTTAAAAAAGGAAAATGGAAAACAGTTCAAGTGTAAACTTCATTTAGTAAATTAGCTGTAATTATTTTTAAGGAAATAATTATTGAATGATTTGTAGAAAACAATAAAATAAATGAAACTAGATATATTAGCTTTTGGCGCGCATCCTGATGATGTAGAATTAGGATGTGCAGCTACTATAGCCAAAGAAATTTCGTTAGGAAAAAAAGTAGGAATAGTCGATTTAACTCGAGGAGAATTAGGAACAAGAGGTTCCGCTGAATTACGTGATAAAGAAGCTGCGAATGCTGCTGAAATCCTTGGAGTTTCAGTACGTGAAAACCTAGGTTTTGCTGATGGTTTTTTCAAAAATGATAAAGAGCATCAATTAGAAATCATTAAGATGATACGAAAGTATCAACCGGAAATAGTATTATGTAATGCTATTGATGACCGTCATATTGATCATCCAAAAGGAAGTCAGTTAGTATCGGATGCTTGTTTTTTAAGCGGATTATTAAAGATAGAAACAGTATTGGACGGAGAGCAGCAGCAGCAAGAAAAATGGCGTCCAAAACAAGTGTACCATTATATTCAATGGAAAAATATAGAACCAGACTTTGTAATTGACGTAACTGGTTTTATGGATAAGAAAATAGCTTCTGTTATGGCGTACTCATCACAGTTTTATGATCCGAAAAGTCATGAGCCAGAAACACCAATAACAAGTAAAAATTTTACAGATAGTATAGAGTATAGAGCAAGAGACTTTGGGAGGTTAATAGGGGTTGATTATGCAGAGGGCTTTACATCAGAACGTTACGTGGCAATAGAAAGTTTTAGTAAATTAATTTAAAAAAAAGTTTTGCCACAATGTAAAAAGCTTGTATATTTGCACCCGCAAGTTACATGGTGATTGTAGCTCAGCTGGTTAGAGCGCCGGATTGTGGTTCCGGAGGTCGCCGGTTCGAACCCGGTCTTTCACCCAAAACCTTCTCAATTTGAGAAGGTTTTTTTGTGTTTTAAATTTACTTTTTAAAATTAGTATTGAATAAAAAAGCTTCTCAGTTTATTGAGAAGCTTTTTTGTTTTTTAGCCATTCTTTGTATTTGTCTTTATGCTTAAAACGTTTATGTGTCCATAAATAAAACTCTGGTTGAGTTTTAATATGGGCTTCAGTAATTTTTAAGTACTTATCAGTAATTTCAAAGTTTTCAAACTCTTTTGGAGTTTCAGTTATGGTTTGTAAGTTGGCTTCATAATAGCCTCTTTTGATTTTGGTTACATTCATGTTAACGATAGCGAAATTGTATTTTTTTGCTAAAATTTCCATTCCGGTATGAACAGGTACCCAGTTATTTAGAAATGTAGCCCAATATTTTGTTTTTTGTACCTGAGGTGATTGGTCGCTTAATAAAATATATAAGCTTTGTATGTTGTTTATTACTCGTTCTTCCAGTTTTTTGTTGAATAGGTAAGTAGGGACTCCGTCGTATCCAAATTTAGTTCTTGAAGATTTAATAGCTTTTTCAAAGTAAGGGTTTTGGATTTTAGTGTAAGCACCGTAACAACTAATGTTGGTTTTTAAAGGAAGTCCGAAAGAGAGCTCCCAATTTGATTGATGAGCTCCTGTTAAAATAATACTCCTTCCTTTAGAAGCTAAATCATTTATAATGTCAATGTTTTTGTAAATATATCTTTTTTCAATTTCTTTTTTACTAATGGTGAATGATTTAATACTTTCAAAAATTAAGTCGACAAAGTGTTTGTAAAATTTCCTTGCTATTTTTTTTATTTCATCGTCGCTTTTATCAGGAAAAGCCATTTTAATGTTTTGAAGAACTACTTTTTTACGGTAACCAATAAGATTGAAAATAAGGATACGAAAAATATCAGAGATTATGTATAGTACTCTCATGGGGAGTATTGAAAGTACCCATATCAAAGGATATACAAGAATAAATATAAAAAATTTCATTAAGTCATGTTTTTGGCAAATATCGCATTAAATTATCAATCTTTACTTTGTAAACTTTTGTTTATGTTTGTGAGTATATATTAGAGATATGAGTCAAATTATTATAGGATTAATTATAGCAAATGTGTTGATGTCGATTAAAGGATTTAGTGATCCTGTTTTTTTTGATCGATACAAGTTTCAGGTGCAAAGAGTGTTGGGAGGGGAGAAGATAAGAATGATATCGTCAGGTTTTCTGCATGTAGATTGGTTGCACTTAGGGTTTAATATGTATGCTTTGTATCTGTTCGGGAAAGTAGTGGACTCTAGTTTCGGAACGCTTAATTTTGTATTGATTTACTTTGCTAGTTTGTTAGCGGGAAGTATGTATTCGTTGTATCAACATAAAACAGAGCCGTATTATAGTGCTGTAGGTGCTTCTGGGGCGGTTTCAGGAGTTATCTTTTCTTCAATAATGCTGTATCCAAGTATGGAGCTTATTATGTTGCCAATTCCGATTCCAATTCCAGGGTACGTGTTTGGTATTGGGTATTTATTGTATTCTATTTATGGAATGAAGAATCAAGTAGGTAATATTGGTCATTCGGCGCATTTAGGAGGTGCTATAGGTGGATATTTAATTACTTTGGTGTTACGACCAAGTGTTATAGCGAATCACACGATAATGGTAGGAATAATGGCGTTAATTATAGTTGGATTGTTCTTCTTTGGAGATAAATTAAAGCTTAATAGATAGCGTAAAATATAAAGAATAAAAAAACCGAAACATTTGTTTCGGTTTTTTTTGAGCGGGAGACCGGGTTCGAACCGGCGACATTCAGCTTGGAAGGCTGACGCTCTACCAACTGAGCTACTCCCGCGGTAAAGCTTTTGCTTTTTTATGTAATTACTTACACTATGTAAATTTGAGCGGGAGACCGGGTTCGAACCGGCGACATTCAGCTTGGAAGGCTGACGCTCTACCAACTGAGCTACTCCCGCAGTAAAGCGGTTGCAAATATAATACAGTTTCTAGAATCTGCAAGGGTTTTTTAGAAAAAAATGAATAAAAAAACGAAGGTTTTTTCTAACTTTCATAAAATGAATATAATAGCTGGATTGGTTTTTTGAACTTTTTGTTTTGCTCTATACATGTTAGATTAAATCTCTTGAAAATAATAGAAATTGAGCATGAAAAAAGTGGAGAGAGTCCGCTTCTAATATTGTTTCTAAAAAAAAACTAATAAAAAGTCTTATCATCTCGTAAAACCTTAACAAAATGAAATCCATATATTTCAAAGCCTTCATTGTAGTAAAATTTATGAGATTTCCTATTACCTGTATAAGTGTTTAACTCAATAGCTTCATATCCTTTTTCCTTGGTGTAGTTATAGATCCAGTTAAAAAATTGTTTACCAATATTGTTTCCTCTGTAGGTTTCATCAATAACAACATGGTCTGGTTCTACACTTTTTCCTACATAATGTCTAACACTATACCAAAGACCAGAAATTCCGATAAGTTTATCTTGGTCAAAAGCACCTACACATTCATAGTTATAACAGTCAATCATTTCTAAAACTCTTGTTTTTAAAATATCATGAGGAGTGGTGGTGTTCAACTTTTGTAAAAGAGGAAGAATATCGAGGATATCTTTTTTGTCAATTGCTTTAAAATGTATATTCATTCTGTATTTTTGAGTTAAAAGAAATTAAGATGATAAAAATAAAAAATATATTGGCTCAAGAAACGTACGATATACGATTGTCGGTACTAAGAAATAATATCGATTTACCTTATAAGTTTGAAGGAGATGAAGAAGGAAGTACCTTTCATTTAGGAGCTTTTTATGAAAAAAAACTAGTAGGTATTGCTACGTTTATGAAAAGTAACCTAGAAGCTTTTGATGTGGAGCAATATCAGTTAAGAGGAATGGCAACTTTACCTGAAGTAAGAGGAATGGGAGCGGGGAAAAAGTTAATTAATAAAGCAATAGAAATATTAGAAGAAAGAAGGATAACTGTTTTATGGTGCAATGCAAGAAAAGAGGCTGTAGGATTTTATGAAAACTTAGGTTTTAAAATTACGGGAGAAGAATTTGAAGTTCCAAAAGTAGGAGCTCATTTTAAAATGTATTATCTTGTAAACTAGATTTTTATTTTAATAATAGCTTAGATAAATCCTTAAGAATATGAAAGCATTACAATTAGTACTAATAATCTTCTTTGTTAATTCATTTAACTTGTTGTCACAAGAAAAAGAAGTGAAAATAACTACAGAAAAGCTTACAGATCGTGTTTATGTTTTAAAGGGGCAAGGAGGAAATATAGGACTCTTTATTGGAAACAATGGTGTTTTTATGATTGATGATCAGTTTGCACCTTTAAGTAAGAAAATACAAGCTGCTATAAAAACGATAACGGATAAACCAGTAACTTATTTAATAAATACGCATTGGCATGGTGACCATACAGGGGGAAATGCCAATTTTCAAAAAGAGGGTGCTATCATTGTTTCTCATGAAAATGTGCGAAAACGCATGAGTGTAGATCAAGTTGTTAGAGGAGAGAAAAGGTCTGCATCGCCAAAAGAAGCATTGCCAGTTATTACTTTTTCAGAAGATATGCAGTTCTATATGGATGAAGAGCCTGTCCTGGTCACGCATATTCACAATGCACATACGGATGGAGATGTTTTAGTGTATTTTGTTAATAGCAATGTGTTGCATGTAAGTGATGCTTATTTTCAAGGGAAGTTTCCTTATATAGATATAGATTCAGGCGGAAGCATTGATGGTTATATAAAAGGAATAAAAACGATAATGAGAATTGCTGATGCTAGTACTAAAATAATTCCCGGACATGGAAATGTGACTACAAAAGAAGAATTAAAAGAGTATTTACAAATGTTGGAAGATTTAAAAACGCAAGTTTTAAAAGAAGTTGAAAAAGGAGCGAGTTTAAAAGAGGTAAAGAATAACACTAAAATAACTGAAAATTATAAAGGTTATAACGGTTGGATAACAGAAGATAAAATTAAAGAAGCAATCTATAAGAGTTTGAAAATGAAGTAAAAATAAAAACCCAAATCGAATGATTTGGGTTTTGTAGCGAAGACGGGATTTGAACCCGTGACCTCAGGGTTATGAATCCTGCGCTCTAACCAACTGAGCTACCTCGCCTGATTGCGGGTGCAAATATAATTACTTTTTGGATTACGGCAATAAAACATTAAATTTTTTTTTAAAAAATAATTATCTATATTGGCAATCAAACAAAAAAATAGATGAGCAAAGTAAAATTTGAGTTAGAGTTTCCTATACATGCTTCGCCAAGCATGTTATATCAATATTTTGCAACACCTGCTGGATTAGAAGAGTGGTTTGCAGATAAAGTAAATTCAAGAGGTAAAATCATTACTTTTTTTTGGGATGATTCTGAAGAAGAAGCTAAAATTTTAACCAAAAAAACGGATGAACGTATTAAGTTTAAGTGGACAGAAAGTGAAGATGATGACAGTTATTTTGAATTTAAAATACAAGTGGATCCATTAACAAAAGATGTAGCGGTTATTGTTACTGATTTTGCTGATGATGAAGATGATGTTGAAGAAGCAAAAATGCTTTGGGAAAATCAAATAGAAGCATTAAAACATAATATAGGAGCTTAATCTTGGTAAGATTCCTTTTTAAAAAGATTAACTCGGCAAATTGTCGAGTTTTTTTGTGGCTAATACTTCCCTAAATTGTAAGTTTGCATTTAAATTTTTTAAAGAAATGGTAAATTTTAACGGAGCTTTAATTGCAGAGAACGAAGTACAACTTTCAACCCAAAATAGAGCGTTTAAATACGGTGATGCTATTTTTGAAACCATTAAAGTAGTAAATGGGAAAGTAGTTTTTTTAGAAGATCATTATTTTAGGTTAATGGCTTCGATGCGTATGCTTCGTATGAAGATTCCAATGGAGTTTACTCTTGAATTTTTACAAGAAGAAATTACTAAAGTGGTAAAAGAATTATCAGAGGCTTCAATGTATAGAATTCGATTGACTGTTTTTAGAAAAGATGGAGGTTTGTATACACCTATAACGAACGAAATTGATTATATCATTGAAGGTAGTTCGTTAGGATATACTGATAAAGAAGTGTATAAAGTTGATGTTTTTAAAGACTTCTATAATTATTCAGGATTGTTATCTACAGTAAAAACAACGAATAGAATGCTAAATACATTAGCGGCTGTTTTTGCCGAAGAAAATGATTTAGATAATTGTATCTTATTGAATGAAAGAAAAGGAGTTGTAGAAGCGATTAATGGGAATCTTTTTATAGTTAAAGGAAACGTTGTGAAAACACCAGCTTTAACAGAGGGTTGTATTAAAGGAATTGTTAGAAAAAAAGTAATAGATATTATTGAAAAGCATCCTGACTATACAATTGAAGAAACGGCTATTTCTCCTTTCGAAATTCAAAAGGCAGACGAAGTTTTTATCACAAATGCAATCATAGGAATTCAATCGGTTACCAATTACCGAAAAAAAGAATTCTCTACAGAAATAACCAATAAAATAAAGAGCAGTTTACAATTAGCAATCGTAACAAGTTAGTTCATTTGTATATCGCTAGGAGCATTTGCCCAAATTTTATATTTACCACCACGTTGTAATAATTTGTCTTTCCAAAAATTTTGATCGTTGGTGGTTAAAATATTGTCGTAGTCATTTTCAGTAATAAACCAAGAATTCATTACAAGTTCTTCATCTAATTGATTACTACTCCATCCAGAGTACCCTAAAAAGAAACGAATGTCTGTAGCTTCGAGTTGTTTTTTATTAAGTAACTCTTTTAAAAGTTCAAAATTCCCCCCCCAATAAATTCCTTTAGCAACTTCAATGCTATTAGGAAGTAAATGAGGAACCTTGTGTATAAAGTATAGGTTGTCTTGCTCTACAGGTCCACCTTGATAAACGGTAAAATCACAGTCAATTTCAGGAACTAAATCACTAAGAACATGATCTAAGGGTCTATTTAAAATAAATCCTACCGAACTTTTTTTAGTATGCTCAGTAAGTAAAATAATAGTTCTCTTAAAAGAGCTATCATTTAATATTGCTGGATCTGCAATTAGTAACCTACCTTTTTCTGGTTTAAGTGCAACCATAATTTTTAATTTATAAGCACTAAGTTAAATAAATTTTTAATAAAAATTTAACATAAGTGTTAAAAATAGTAGGAAAATCAGGAAAAAAACGGTGGTTACATTTTTTCTAATACCTGTATAACTTCGTTCTTTTTTCTTACGGAAACAGGAATAGTTGTTTTATTTTTTAAAACTAAATATCCACCATCTGATTTGATGAATTCTTTAATAAACTGAATGTTAATAAGATGGCTTTGATGAACTCTTAAAAAATCAAATTCTTTTAACATGTCAGCAAAGTGTTTAAGCGTTTTACCAACCAGTATTTTTTGCCCATCATTCATGAAAAATTCGGTATAATTATTATCGGACTGACAACGAATAATATCGTCTAAATTTACCACCATAATCTTATCAGAGGTGTTTAAAGAGATTTTTTTAGGGCGTTGATTTGGTTTTGCGATGGATTGTTGCAGTACAGTTAACTGCTCTTTGTCGGGTTTAATTTGATCTTTAGCTTTGTTAATAGCATTTGTCAAATCTTCATTTGAATAGGGTTTTAATACATAATCAATCGCCGCAAATTTAAAGGCTTTAATAGCATACTCATCACTAGCAGTAACAAAAATAATTTTTGAAGAAAGGTTAGGGTGAATTTCAAGGACATCAAACCCAGTACCGTCACCTAGCATAATATCTAAAAACAGAATATCTGGTTGTTGTTTTCGTAATATTTTAGAGGCTTCTACTACGCTTTTAGCAGTGCCAATAACCTCAATTTCTGGATGAAATTGTGTCAAATCATTTTGCAGCATATCTAAAGCTGTTGGCATATCGTCTACTAAAATTGCAGTAAGTTTTTTCATAGTGTATTTTTAAATCAACTCAAAAAGTGTTATTTCTGGCCTAACATTAAATCTCACTTGCCATAAGTGACCTAATGCTCTATTTATATATAAGGTTCTACCGTCTTCTAAATCTATTTCTCCCGAAGCATATTTTTTATTTTTTACGGGTATGATAAATGGAGGTAAAAAAGGAGGTTTTACTTGTCCTCCATGTGTATGACCAGCAAGAATCCACCCTTTGTAATTGTTCCAAATATCTAAATCACAAACGTCAGGGTTATGGCATAATACAAGGTTAGCTATATTGTTGTTATATTGACTCATAATTGGTTCTGGATTAAAATTTGTTCCCCAATAATCGTCAAGCCCAATAAAATTTAAACCGCTATATTCTTTTTGTTCATTCCTTAAAACTGTTATTCCGGATTGGTTTAATAAATCGGATATTTTATTAGATACGCTCGTTTCTTTCCAGTTTTTTCCATAGTCATGATTCCCTAAGATACCAATTGTAGCAATTTTTCCTTTTACAGAAAATCTTAAAACTTCTTTTAATTGTTCAAGCTGCTCTTTGTTATCATAACTAACATAATCTCCTGTATAAACTACAAAATCAGGATTTAAATTTTGTGCTTTTTTAAAAGAATCTATAATGTAAGTGTAATCAAATCTGTTTCCTATATGAATATCACTTATTTGCATAAGTGTTTTACCTACTAGACTTTGAGGTAGATTTTTAATTGGCATTTTTTTTCTAACAAACTCTAACCAGTTAGGTTCTATTTTCCAACTGTAAAAACCAGTTAACAAGCCTGTTCCAACAATACTGAGTAGTGATTTTTTAACAAATTTTCTTCTTTTCATAGCTAACTTTTTTAAAAATCAGTTTTTAAAGGAATTTTAAAAGCAACTTTTGTGCCTTTAACCTGTTTGTTTTCGATTATTTCATCAATATGAAAAGTACTCTTTTTTGATAAACTTTCAATTCGTTCTTGCGTAACTTTTAATGCAACCGATTGATGTGTACTTGTGGTCTTTATTTTTTTTGATTGATGAAATCCAATACCGTTATCTACTATTTCACAATGTAAAAAATCGTTTTTCACAGAGAAATGAATATCCACTTTTCCGTTCTCTACGGAAGATATTCCATGTTTGATACTATTTTCAACAAAAGGTTGAATAAGCATAGGAGGAATTAGGATTTCTTCAGGATCAAGAGTAAGGTTTGTTATTATTGAATATTCGAAAGGTTTCGGATTCATTTGCTGCTCTAATTCAATATAATTTTTTAGCGTGGTAATTTCTTCTGCCAAACATATTTCTTCTTGTCTTGAATTGTGTAAAACACCACGTAAAAGAGTAGCAAACCTACTAATTGTAGTATTTAATTCAACTGATTTTCCTGAATTACCTAAGGCTTTTATTCCGTTTAAAACATTGAAAATAAAATGCGGATTCATTTGTAATTGCAATGCTTTTTGCTCAAGTGATAATAAATGATTTTCTAATTGTAGTTTTGCTACTTTAGCTTTATTTTTAGCTTGAATTCTGCGAACATACAACCAAATAATACTTCCTAATAATAAACTCGCTAAACCAATAACAGACCAGATAAACCATTTTTTTTGATAGATGGGAGTATCAATAAAAAAGTTAAATTCAATAGGATCGCTTTCTAGTTCTCCAATTTTTGATTGGGCGGTAAAAGTGTAATTTCCTGGAGATAAATAAGCTAAATCGATAGAACTTTTCTTACTCCAAGGACTTGCTTGATTATTTAAGGTATAGCGATATTCTAAATTATTAGAATTGCCAATATCTACTGTTTTGTAATAAAATGAAATATGATTTTTATCTGCAGGAAGCTGTAACGTTTTTTCGTAACCATTTATATTGATACTATCAATAGATTTAAAAACTACTTCTATATTTTCAAAAGATATAGTAGGTTTTTTCTGGGTAGGTCTATCACTTTTAATAAAATAAATTCCTTTATCTTGTGTGCCAATCCACGTATTTTTGTCGGAATCTTGAAAAGCTGTAGAAATTTTATTGGTAGTAAGGGTGTTGTATTTGTTGATAGTTCTTTCAAAATTGAAATTAGCATCTAGTACTTCAATACCTTCATCTTCAGAAATAATCCAAAATTGATTGTTGATTTTATTGATTCCCTTAATGTTTTGTGAAGTGATGGTTTGTGTCTCTATTTCATCATTTGTTATGAATTTAAGACCGTTATTATAGGTGGTGGCAACAATGGTTTTACTATCAATTAAGATAGAAGTGTAATTGTTAACATCAATTCTATCTAAAACTTCTGGATTGATAAGTTTATCTAGTCTCCATAAAGATTTGTTAGTTGCTATCCAATAAAATTTTCCATCAAACTTAATGTCATTTACTTTGTTTAAATCTATTTGAAAATTAGTGCGAAGTGGAGAAAGATAATCTTCACGGACTCTAACGATTCCTTTATCTGTTCCTAAAAAAGTATGATTGTTAATAGTTAAAACACAGTTAACGTTGTTTCCTTCAAAATTATTGAAACCGTTATGGTTTTTGATACTTAAACCTTTATCAGTTCCGATAAAAAGAGTATTGTTATTTGCTTTGACAACGTTTATGTTGTTGGATATTAATCCGTTTTGAGTTGTGTAGGTTATAAATGAGTTTCCATTATATTGAATTAAGCCTTTATCCGAAGCTAACCATAAGTAACCTGTACGATCTTGAACTCCGTCTTTAATATGTAAACTTGGAAGTCCGTCATTTTTATTGTAGGTTTTTAAGGGTTGATTTTGAGCAGAAATACTTATTAACCCACAAAAAAAGAAAATGAAAATTGTGTAAGCGAAATTTTGTATCAAGAGATTTTTGGTTCTTGATACAAAGCTATTTTTAGAGCAAATTTTTGTTGAATTAAGGTTTAAAAACTTCATCATAACAAACATACTTAAATTAAACGTCATTACGAAGGGCAGGAGGGAATTGCTTTATTCGTAATGACGTTTGTTCAACAATTATAAGTTATTTCATAGCATATAAGCGTTTGTTATTAGGATCTGGTTTTACATGTTCTAATTCACCGTAAGGTTTTACTAAAGGTTTTAAAACACACAGAGCAGATGCTTTTCCTGTGATTGTTAATTGGTTGTTTTTAACAATATAAGTCCATCTAAACTTTTCTAGAGGAATGTTTGTTTTTTGTACTTCTTTCATCAAGTTTTCTTCTCCAGCAATAAAATCCATAATTTCTTCTTGCATTACAAAGTGTGGAATTTCATTATCAGAATTGTGATAATCTAACTCTAAATTCACAGGAATGCTGTATTGAACAGTGTATGGCTCTCCTACATAGCGCTCTCTTTCGTTATTTAAAGCATCGTACCAATCAATTTCTTTTTCTTCTGGATACTTCTTAGCAATTTCTTTAGATAAATCTACTTTTCCAGGAGAATTTGCTGTTGGATAAAACACATAATACGGTTGCGCTAAATAGTGGTTAGAAAACTCTCCACCAAAAACATTGTAATAGGGTGATGCAACTACTTGTGGTATTTTATTTTCAGTAATGAAAGCACTTTTTAGCGTGTTAACTAAATCACTGTTTGATGCCAACTCATTGGTATGAAAGATAATTTTTGTGTCATCTGTAATAGCATCACTTTTTAGTAAAGGTAATCTACCTTGATCAATTGTTTTTTGTAAGCTGTTAGCAGTTATTTTCTCTCCATTTACAACCGTTTCTAAATTCATTGCTTTAAACGGATTGTTGTTGTTTACAATATGAATTTCTCCATAAGGGTTTTCACTAGCATTACTATTTATCCAAGTAATGATTTCTTCAATAGAGTATTTTCCGTTGATAACATCATAGTTTTTTTCTTTAAAGTATACGCGCGCACTGTCGTAAAAATGACTGTTACCTTTGTCATTTCCTGTAATGAAAACTACAGGGTTTCGGTATTCTACCACAGAATTTTCGATAATTTCATCTAGTTTAGCAATATTTCCCAGTTTTTGGTTTTTGTTTTCTTTTTTTGTTTCATTGCAGCTCGTAAATACTCCGATAAGTAGTAGTAATCCCATTACTGTACCTACTTTTAAAATGTTTTGTTTCATAGTTTTTTGTTTTAAGGTTATTATAGTTTTACTGTTGTAAGATGATGGTTACATCTCTACCTAAATTAAAATCGGTTGATAATTTATTTAAGATATTAGGTAGGTTTCTATCGCTAATCCATTGACCGTTTTCTTGCTTTTCAACTGAAGCGATTAATCCATTATTACTGATTTGTAATTTTAAACTTGTGTATTTTTCCAAATACATTTTTAATACTGATGAATAATTGTTGTTAGACCACATAATTGTTGTTTTTATATGATCAAAATTACCACAGATGTATAGGTGAATTGGGAGTAAATTAGAATTCGTAGTAGATAAATTAGAATTCGTTATCGTCAGTTACTAGACAGTAGACGTTAGCCAGTAGTGAGTGGTTAGTTTATAGAAATCTTACTAGATAAAAGGAATTGGCTGAAAGCTTAAAGAATACAGTCTTCAGCCAATTTCCTATTAATAACAATCCGTTTTAATTTGATTGTTCTTTTTAAAGTGATTTAAAGAAGCGTTCAGCTTTTTTGAAACAATTTGTTCTATAGAAGTTTCAACACCTTTCAACATTTTGATAGAACCGCAAATCATAATTGTTCCACCGTTTTGTAAAACAGAAGCAATTGTACTTTCTTCTTTTACCAATAAGTCTTGAACGTACTCTTTATTTTGTTCTTGAGAGTAAGCAATATGAATGTTGTTTTGTTCAATGTTGTTTAGTAAAGGAGTATAAATCTCCAAAGATTCTTGAGTTCTACCACCCCAAAACAAATGTGTTTTTATGCCATTTTTTTGTTGAAGCATTCCTAAAAAAGGAGCAATTCCTGTTCCATTAGCTATTAAAATAACTTCTTTGTTCTTTTTCGGAAAATGAAAATCTTTATTTGGTTGAATAGTTGCTTGAATTGGTTCGCTTTCCTCTAATTGATAAAGTAGGTTAGAGCAAATTCCTAATTCATGTTTTTTTATACTTAATAGAATATCGTTATCAATTTTTCCGACAGAATATAAACGTTCAATATTGTCTTCTTTAGGAGTAATAGCGAGTAAATCTCCTGAATTAAAGCGGAGTTTTTTTGTAGGTTGTAAGCGAACTAAAAAAGAATTGTCGTTGTTTAAATCGGTTTTAGAAACTGTAGTAAAAGTTTGTTGCTTTTTAGGTTTTTTAATTATTTGAACTAGTTCTAAATCAATTCCTGTTTTGTTGCTCCATTGATGCCCCCAAGTTTTAAAATCTTGAAATGATTGATTGTTGATTTTATATACAGGTACTACTGAGTTAAATTTTGGATGTTGTTGTAATACAGCATCAATATCAATAGCAAATTGACAAAATTTAGGGTATGCTCTAGAACCAAAACCAATCACCGAATAGTTAATCGTATTCTGACTATTTATTTGCTGAATTAATTTTAGAAACTTGTTCGCATTTGAAGGTGCCTCTCCGTCTCCGTAAGTTGAAGTTAGTACAATTAAATGTTTTGCATTCGTGTAAGAAGTATAGTTGTTTAAAACATCAATAAAAATAGAGTTGTTTGTTTTAACTAATGAATTGTACAATGCAGAAGCAAACTGAAAAGTGCTGTTTGTTTCAGATCCTACTAAGATGATAATTTCTGCTTTGTCTTTGCGAATGTTGTTTTTAGGTAGTGAGCTTTTTTTAGTTCTACTAAGAGTCATAGCAAACCCTGAATAGATAAAAAACAGGATTGAGATTGAAGAAAGCAACAATACAATCGACCAAATAATGGTTCCATTTCCTGTGTGTAATAATAAACTCCAGTTTAAGAGTATGCTAGTTAATGAAAGGTTTTCTTTACTAATAATTGCACCGGTATATTGATGAACCAGCAATTCGCTGTCGGTTAGTTTTATAAAAAAGAAATCTTCTTCGTCTTCAGAAAAAGGGAATTCGACACTTTTTACGGTATTTAAAGTGATGTTTTTAAAAGTGGAAAATTCAGCAATCGCTAATTTCTCATCCGAGGTAGAAGATGAAATATCAAAAGAGTGATTGATTTTTTCCGCAGGTAAAAGAGAAAACTTATCTAAAGATAAATACACACCTGTTAAGGTGATGATAATAATAGGAATCAGTGTATATCTTCCGATAATGATATGGTAATATTGAGCAAAATCTTCTTTTATAATCTTAGAAAAGAGATGTTTTATACCACCTTGTCGTTTGACAATCAATATAAGTCCCGTAATAGCTATTAAACTCAGTAAAAAAGAAACGAAACCAACAATGAAACGTCCTGTTGATTTTAAAAATAATGACCTGTGTAAACTCGTTGCAAATTGAAAAACAGGATGTTTTTTTTCTGGTTCTCCTAGTTCTTCACCAGTAAACGGATTTACATAAAAAGTAGCACTTTTTCCTTCTTTAGTAATTACCGAAGCGGTTACAAAATCATTTTCATCAACTGTAATAGAAATAACTTCATCATACTGTTTTTGTAGTTCAGAAATTGTTTCAGCTAGGGTGATATTTTCTGTATTAGAAATGCTGTATTCTGATAGCTGTTTTGATATAGGTTCAAACGCTAAAATAATACCTGTAACTGCAGCAAGAAGTACGAATATAGAAGAAGATATAGCCAAGGTTAAGTGGCTATATCTCCAAATTGAGGTGGTCATTTTTGTTAGATGTTTGTTTAAACTATTGAGGCATTAGACGTATGTAACGGATAAAACCTTTTCCTTCAAATTTGTTTTTAAGATTTTCGGTTGTTAATTCAAATTCTACATCGTCTTTGTAGTATTCTTGGTCTTCTACAGCCGATTCAAATCTGATTTTATAGCCTTTGTCAATCTTGTTGTTATCTATGTTTAGTACACTAATAGTTCTACCACCACCGCTAACTGTAGCGCCAGTTATAGCATCGATATCAGCGCGAACTTTTCCTTGAAATTTCCACCATTCGGTAATGTCAGAATACCATTCTTCATCATCACCTATTACATATAAGGTTTTATCATATTCTCCTTTCGGATTCAATAATGAAATAGTGATGTAAGCGCCTTCACCCGTATAATTTTTTAGTTGAATCATACATTTGTAACTAGCGCTATTTGTTGATGTAAAAGCCATGGTAAGCATAGCTATTAAAAGAACTGGAATTATTTTTTTCATCTTAATTTGTTTTTTGCTTCTTGATACAATTTTGATTGTTTTTCTCAAAATCACTCGATGTGATGTTTTATTTTAAAAAGTTAATATTGATGTTTTGGTTCTTAAGAACTTCGTTTTCTTTAGCTAAATCATAAACTGTTTCATCAAAATCTGTAGTGATTGATTTTTCCGCGCCAATACTTAATAAATAATTGATTACATCTGTATTGTTAGCTTGCATCACAGCTAAATGCAATGGAGTTAATCCGTCGCTGTTTTTAGCATTTACATCAATTTTTAAAGTGTTGATTTTTTGTAACAAGTCAACGCTATTTTTTTCAATAGCTATATGGAACAAGTTGTTTTTGTCTGCTTGAAGTTGTGTTAATTTTAATCCGTTATTCGCTAAAAGCTGCATTTTTTTGTTGAAATCCTCTGATTTTTTCGGATGGTAACTTTTCACTAAATAATAAGCCAACGAATTCTCTTTATTATCCTTTACTTGAATATCAGCTTTGTTTTTGATTAAATAATCAACAATAGCTTCTGAATTGTATTCAACTGAGTAGGTAAGTGCTGTATGACCTTTTTCATTAGCGTGATTAATGTTGGTTGTTTTTTCTGATAACAACTGAACAATCTCTAAAGTGTTTCTGCTAGTAGCAATTAGTAGTGGAGTGTTTCCGTTTTCATCAACTTGATTAGGATCTACTCCTTTATTAAGGAAATAGTTAAAAGTAGCTAGGTCCTTGTTTCCACGAGCTAGATTATGAAGCGGTGTTTTTCCGTTATCATTAGTAATGTTTGGATTGATTCCTAAACTTTCTAAATACTTGAAAAACTCAAGTGAATTATAGCCTGCTCTAGAACCTTGTGTAGCTAGCAACATTGCATTTCCTCCTTTTTTGTTTAAGTTTTTATGAGGTATACCTTTCTTGATAAGAAGTTCTAAGATGGTTTTATTCCCTTTTTTTGCAGCATAGTTAAAGGCACCGTTTCCATCATGGTCAAGACTTTGTAAGCTTAATCCTTTAGTAGAAAGGTATTCTACAAAAGACAAGTTTTTCAAACTAGGTAGCACTAATAACAAAGCGTTCGCACCGTGTTCGTCAACATCTGTTTTGATATCAATTCCGTTTTTAATGCATAACTCATAAATTTCTTTATTGGTTTGTCCTGCATTAGCAGCAAAAGTTAATGGAGAAAATCGATGAGAATCTTTTAAATCCATACAAGCATTGTTTACTATTAAATGTTTCATTATTTCAACATTGTTTTTGTAAGCAGCCCAGAAAATATAAGTTCTTTTATCGTGGGTAATTTTGTTAACATCATTTCCTTTTTTGGTAAGCAAATACTTGATTACAGTATTAGGAGCTTCACCTAAAATAGCATTGGTAACAGCATCAAATCCATTTAGGTTCAATGCTGTAGCATTATTACCTTCTTTTATCTTTTGCTCAACAAGTTCAATCGTAGGGTTGTTTTGCCAAAAGGACCTTTCAAAAAATACATTTTTTGTTTGTGCATGTATTGTACTAACGAGTAGTGTTAGTATAAGAGTGATTTGTAATTTTTTCATGTTTTAATTTTTTAGAATCTATATCGTAAGGTTGAACCAAAACTAGCAGGTTCTATTCTGTTTATGTAGCTAGTACGGTATGCATTGTAGCCTACTTCATTAAAAATGTTGTTACCAAAAACATCAATACTTAATTGCTCATTGAATTTATAAGATGCTTGTAGGTTAACAGTGGTGTATGCTTTTAAATCGAAAGGTTTTACACCTGGAACAACACCAGCATGTGTATAGTTTCTAGACCATACGTTATGAGGGCGTTCTCCTAAGTAATAAGCACCTGCACCAATTGATAATCCGTCTAACGAGTTGGTAAATGCATAGCGAGCCCAGAAATTAGCTGTGTGTTTAGGAGTGTTCATAGGGCGTGAGTTATAGTAGTAAGATACATGGTCTTTATATCTTGCGTCTAAATAAGAATACCCTCCAATAACTTCTAAGTTAGGTAATACTCGACCGATTAATTCAATCTCTACACCGTTTCTAACATCTTCTCCACCTTTCATATAATAACCAAGAGAGTTACCGTTTTCATCAATAGCTTCTAAGTTTAAGTTTTTACTGCTGGTATAAAAAGACGTAATATTGAAACGTAAAGCATTGTTTAACCAAGAAGATTTAATTCCTGTTTCAATTTGATCCCAACGCTCAGTTCCTAATTCATTTCCGTTAATATCGGTATAAAAAGAACTTCTAGGGTTTGAATTACTAGCATATGAACCAAAAACAATGATATTTTCTGTTGGTTTTATGTTAAAACCAATTAACGGATTAAAAGCATCATCTCTTTTAGCACCTGTTAAACTACTGCCTAAAAAGTTACCTTTGGTTCTTTCAAGTGTGGTATAACGTAAACCTAAAAATACATCTGCCCAGTTGTTAATGGTAATTTTATCTTGAATGGTAAAACCATATGATTTTGTTTTAGAACCACTAGCACCATTAGTATTTAAAGCTACACTAACTCCAGAAGAAAGTTTGTTGTCAATAGTTTCTCTAACGTCAATAATGTCAATATAATTTCCGTTGTCATAGGTAGTTGTGTAAGACTCATTGCTAAATTCAGATGTTCTATAATCTACACCAATTTGGAATGTATGTTTAAGAAAACCAGTTTCTACATTTTTACCAACAAGGTCTAATTGTAATACACTGTTATTATCTTTTCTTCCTCCAGCTCTATATTGACGATAACGCTCTGTTGCTTCTAAAAGAGGTAAATTAGATCTTCCTCCTCCTTGTGTTAAAGAAACAGATTCATTATAAGTTTCTAAATCAGATGAGAATAAACCTGCTTTAACGGTAAGCTTATCACTAATTTCTCTATCAAAACGAATAGCATAGGTTGCGTTTAAAGTTGAGCTTCTGTCAGAGTCAAATCCTAAAAACTTATTATTTGAAAGTAATAAAATGTTGTTTACATCATAGGTTCCTAAGTTGATAGTTCCAGGATCTGGAGTACGGCTATCATCCATATAATCCATTTCTACAATTAAAGTAGTTCTTTCATTAGGTTTCCATGCTAATGAAGGATTGATATACATGCGTTCTGAATTTACAACAGCTCTGTAACTATCAGCTCTATCATAAGAACCAGCAATTCTAAAAGCTACGGTTTCGTTTTCATCAAGAGATCCATATACATCAAAAGTAGGACGAAATTTACCAAAACTACCGGTTCTTAAACTTACTTCACCACCACTGTAGAATTTTGGAGTTTTAGTAACTACATTAATAACTCCACCAACAGAACCTAAATCTCCCCCTAAACCTTGACTAATTGCCGAAACACCTTTCAGTACTTGAATGTTATCAACACCTGCCATATCGGTGATAATTCCAGTTCCTCTAAAATCAGAGTTAATACGAACACCATTCTTTAAGAGAGGAATTCCTCTAAATCCTCTCAAAGACATACTCTCTTTAGTATTACCATAGGTAGCAAAGGTGTACACACCAGCAACATTTTTAGTAACATCACTTAAGTTTAGTGCATTTTGTTGATTGATAAGTTTGTTTGATAATACTGAAATACTTTGTAATTGCTCATTCGGAGCTAATGGTAAACGAGTAAGTGTTTCTAGTTTTTCAGCTCTTTTATTTCTTGCTCCGAAAAGTTCAACTTCTTCTAGTTGCGTGTCAGGTTTCAAAATAAAAACAACGTTGTTGATATTACCTTCAGTTACAGTAATTTTTTGAGATGCTTGAGAGAAACCTACCGCACTGGCTATAATTTTGTAAGTTGAAAAAGGTACGTCTTTTAAGATGAAATTTCCTTCATTATTAGTTTCTGTACCGATTTTAGTTCCTTTGATAAAAACACTTGCATATGGAATGGCTTCGTCGTTTTCTGATTTTACAATTCCTTGTATGGTTGTTTGGCTATATATTGATTGAATACAACTACATATAAGTAGTAGAGATACTATGATTCTCATTTCTTTTTTTATTTGAGAGGTTTTAAATTTTAGCTTATTTTTTTATAAAAGATTCAATGGTTTTATCAATTTCATTTTCTTGTGAAGTCTGTTCTGAAAATAAATGTTTATAAAGGGGTTTGTTGTCTACTTTATTTTCTAGAGAAAGATTGGTATTTCTACCGTACACTTCATCCCATTTATTTCTTACTAGTTGCCATTTATTTTGATTTTCTTTCCACCAATTTTTTGCTGCTTTGCATTTACTATCTGGTACTTTAACATAGGTGTTGTAACCTTTTTCGTGAGCAACAACAATATCTTCTTTGCCAGTTTCTCGTATAATTTTTCTGTTGTCTTGGTCATGTAACCAACCATATTCTGTAATTTCATGACGATTACCTCTTTCTGTAACATTGTAGTCACTTCTTTTGGTATATTCTCTTCTCGGTAAAGGAGCGTCTGTAGTGTTTTCCCAGTAACTTTTTCCATCAACATGTACCCAAGTTCCTGAGCCTTCATATCTAGGGCTGTCATCTACTTGATATACTTTTTGAGTCCACTGTTTTTTAACCTCTGACTTAGGTTTTGTTTGAAATAACCAGTTATTATCACCATTATACATGTAAAAGGCAGTGTTTTCGTATAGCCAATCTTGTCTCCAATGCTTAACTATATGTGGGTTAGCAGGGTTTCCAACTTGTAATAAGTGTTGAATAGAGATTTTATTATTCTCATCAACTATTAATTCTGCCCACTCTAAACCTTCGTCTTTTTTTGTCTTAGAAGGCTTGTAAAGAGAGTCTTTACTGTTGTTAAAAGTTTCAGCAAAATTGAAAGTTACTTCATAGCAACCGCACATGTTTTTTATGGCTTGTCTATCTTTTTTCTTTTTGCTTTGAGCATTAATGGTAAGTGTAAATAGTAATATAATACTACTCAATAATATTTTTTTCATTGTGAGTTTTGTTTGAATTTATTTTCGACAAAAATATAAATTTTATTTAGACTGATTAAAAATAAAAAATATATTTGCAAAAAATTATTAAGAATGTTTCTAAATAAAACTATTGGATTTTTGTTGTTGCTTGTTACTATATCGTCTTTTTCTCAAGAAGAAATTAAGCAGGATAGTGTTTATTATAATAAGCTTGAAGAAGTTGTAATCACAGGACAATACAATCCTCAATCAATAAAAAAGTCAGTATATAACGTAACAGTTATAGATAAAAAACAAATAGAAAAACAAGCAGCTAATAATTTAGCAGATTTGCTAAACTTCAAATTAAACTTAACAGTTGTGCCAAATGCTCAGTCAGGGAAATCTACTATTTCGCTATTTGGTTTAGACTCTCAATACTTCAATATTTTGATTGATAATATTCCTTTAGTGAGTGATAATGGACTGGGAAATAATATTGATTTAACTCAAGTGAATTTAGATGATGTTGAGCGAATTGAAATCGTTGAAGGGGCTATGGGAGTGGAGTATGGAGCAAATTCAGTATCTGGAGTTATTAATATTATAACAAAAAAATCTGCTCGAAGTAAATGGAGTATAAAAACATCGTTACAAGAAGAAACAGTTAGCAATGAATTTGCTTTTTTTAATAAGGGAAGACATATACAAAGTGTAAATATAGCACATAACTTTTCTGATAAATGGTTTGGTAGAGTTAGTTTTAATAGAAACAATTTTGCTGGTTTTTATGATAATAGAAAAGGAAGAGATTATTATAAAAACGATAGTTTAAGAGGTTATAGCTGGTTGCCAAAAGAACAGATTAATACTAACGGGTTTTTAAACTATAAAAATGCGCGATTTAATTTAAGTTATCGATTTAATTACTTTAATGAACTTATAAATTACTATAATCCAAGTGTAAGAGCTAATATAAATACAGACACACAAACTAGTAATCCGTCTGCTACAGATAGAGTTTTTAAAACTAATAGGTTTGTAAATAACTTAAACGTAAATGGTAATTTAAAATCGGGAAGTTCATATTCTTTCTCAGCTTCATATCAAACACAACATAGGTACTTAAACGAGTTCAATTATTATATTTTGAATGGAGATACAACTAATAAAATAGATGAAGTTTATCAGTCAAGTGAAGTCTTCTTTTCAAAAGGAACTATTTCAAATTTCATAAAAAGCAATCGCCATAATTTTCAATTAGGATACGAAACACGCTACATAAGCGGTTTTGATACACAAGCATCAGGCAGTGTTACACAACAGGATAAAAAACGAACACAAAATAATTATGCGTTATATGGTTCTTCTGAAATTAACTTTTCAGACTCTTTTATGGTTCGTCCGGGGTTACGATTTGAATATAACTCTCTATTTCGTTCAAAACTTTTAGGTTCATTAAGCCTTCGTTATCTATTAAAAAATGGCATTGAACTTAGAGGTAACGTAGGAACCTCGTACAGAACCCCAAATTTTGAAGAATTATACTACTATTTTGTAGATTCTAATCATGATGTAAGAGGGAATGAAGATTTAAACCCAGAAAATGGATATTCCGCTTCATTGAGTTTAAAGAAAAAAAGTTGGTTTAATGGTTCAAGTATATCATTATTAAATAGCGTAAAAATTGACTATATAGATGTTGATGATAAAATTGATTTAGCAATTATAAACTCTTCACCATTACAATATCAATACATAAATATTGATGCATATAAGCTATGGGGAATTTCATCAACTAATACTATAAAAGCTAATAATTGGGCATTTAATTTAGGGGCAACTGTACAAGGAATATCTAGAATAGCTAATTATGAAGCGAATGCAGAAAATGATTTTTTATACTCATTTCAGCTAAATACAAGTGCTACTTATGAAATAGAAAAGTGGCAAACAGCATTCACAGTTTTATTAAAACATAACGGAAGACAACAAAACTATGTTGCTTCGGGTACAGATAATGAAGGGAATTCAATTTTCTCAAAATCTACGATAGCATCCTACAACTGGTTAGATGCTTCTATGAAAAAATCATTTTTTAAGAACAAGTTAGAAACAACTTTAGGTGCTAGAAACTTATTTGATGTTACGAATGTAAATGTCAATAACGTAAGCAATGGAGGAACACACTCGGCAAATAATAATACTCTTTTGTTGGGGTATGGACGATCATACTATTTAAAACTATTATATAATATCAATTTTTAAAATTAATAATCATGACAAACAAGATTTTATCATTTTCTTTATTAGTAACAGCTTTCTTATTAGCAAGTTGTTCTAGTGATAATAATTTACCCTCAGAACCTATAAAAGTAGTAATAGAAGGGGCAACCGTAGCACCAGAAATAGGAGGGCCTAACCAACCTAATCAAGTGTATGTAGATTTAAGTACAAACACTACAACAAACGTAAAAAGAGATTCATGGGATTTAGGCTTTTACTCAGGAGATAAGTTTAAGGTTACTTTAAATGGAGCTATTTATATGGCTGCAGCTCAGTTATCTTCTACAGATATAAATGCTGTAAACTCTTTAAATCAAGAGGTTAAAGATTTACAGCCTAAAGTAGCTGTGGGTACTTTTGACCCTGAAAGCTCGACGTATATTGATGCTCCTAATGGAGATATAAATACTACTGCAATAGCAGAAGTATCAGATAATGATGAAGATAATAAAGTGTACTTAATAAATTTAGGATACGAAATAGGTACAGAAACTCTAGCTGTAGGAGGAGTAGATATTTCTGATGATTCTAGAGGTTGGAAAAAAATTAGAATTTTAAAAGATGGTAGTACTTATGTTTTACAATATGCAGATTTAGATGCAACTACACATAATGAAGTTGTAATAACTAAAACAGAAGATTCTAATTTTACTTTTTTTAGTTTTAATACTGAAAATACTGTAAATGTTGAGCCTAAAAAAACTGAATGGGATTTAAATTTTACAGTTTTTACGAATGAAATTCCAGGTTACGGGGCATATGGTTATTCAGATTTTGTAGTAAATAATTTAAAATCTAATGTAAAAGTGTATATGATTGACACAGAAACAGAAGATTATACATACAACACTTTTTCATTGACAGATGTAAATTTAGACAGCTTTGAAAATGACCAACGTGGTATTGGTAGTAGTTGGAGAAAAGGTGGAGGACCAGGAACTTTACCGTCTCTTAAAGAAACTGTTTTTTATGTGTTAGAAGATACCGATGGTAATTTATATAAACTAAAGTTTTTAGCATTAACAAACGAAGCAGGAGAAAGAGGTTACCCTGAGTTTGTGTATAGCTTATTAAAATAATTAAGAGTTCTTTATTTATTAAATTTTGTTAATTTTTGTTTTGAAAAGCTATCTGACTGAGAGGTTAGATAGCTTTTCTAATTAAAAAACTAGTTTTTCTTTTAAGTATTTAGAAGTGTACGACTCTTTATTTTCAGCAAGTTCTTCAGGAGTACCTGTAAAAATTAAATTTCCACCTTTTTTTCCACCTTCTAAACCAAGGTCGATTATGTAATCAGCACATTTAATTAATTCAATATTATGCTCAATAACAATGATTGAATGCCCTCTTTCTATCAAAGCATTAAACGATGCTAATAGTTTTTTAATATCGTGAAAATGCAGTCCAGTCGTGGGTTCATCAAAAATAAATAAGGCTTTGTCTTTTGTGTTTCCTTTCACTAAAAAAGAAGCTAATTTGATACGTTGTGCTTCACCACCTGATAATGTAGAAGATGATTGTCCTAATTGTACATAACCTAATCCAACATCCTGTAAAGGTTTTAGTTTTCTGGCAACTTTTGTTTGATTGTGTTGTGTGAAAAAAGCAACAGCATCGTCAATGGTCATGTTTAAAATATCATCGATGTTTTTTCCTTCAAAAGTAACTTCTAAAACTTCCTTTTTAAAGCGTTTTCCTCCGCAAGTTTCACATTCTAAATGTACATCGGCCATGAATTGCATTTCAATAGTCACTTCACCTTCTCCTTTACAAACCTCACAACGACCGCCTTCAACATTGAAAGAAAAATGTTTAGGTTGATAATTTCTAATTTTCGAAAGTTTTTGATCTGATAATAGCTTTCGAATATCGTCGTAAGCTTTAATGTAAGTTACAGGATTGGAGCGAGAAGAGCGTCCAATAGGGTTTTGATCAATAAATTCTACATGTTTTAAGGTGTCAAAACTTCCTGTAATTTCTGTATGTTGCCCTAATTTATCTCCATACCCTATGAGTTGTTTTTGCATCGCAGGATATAAAATTTTCTTTACCAACGTACTTTTTCCACTTCCTGAAACCCCAGTAATAACCGTTAAGTTGTTTAGGGGAAAAGCAACATCAATATTTTTTAAATTGTTTTCACGAGCACCAATAACTTCAATAAAATTCTTAGAGTTTCTTCGTTTAGTTGGAACTTCAATTTTTAATTCTTCGGAAAGATATTTGCCTGTTAATGAGTCAGATTTTAGAATTTCATCAAAAGTTCCTTCAGCTACTACATTTCCACCATAAGTTCCCGCTTCAGGACCGATATCAATAATATAATCGGCTTCTTTCATGATGTCTTCATCATGTTCAACTACAATTACGGTATTTCCTAAATCGCGTAGGTTTTTTAAAACACCAATGAGTCTTTCAGTATCTTTTGGGTGTAACCCAATACTTGGTTCGTCTAAAATATACATCGAACCAACTAGCGAACTTCCTAAGGATGTAGCTAAATTAATTCGTTGACTTTCTCCACCAGATAGCGTGTTTGATGTTCGGTTTAAGGTTAAGTAGCTTAAACCAACATCGGTTAGAAACTGTAAACGATTGTTGATTTCAGTTAATAAGCGTTTCCCTATTTTTTCTTCGTATTTGTTGAGCTGAATACTATTGAAAAATACCGCTAATTCGTCTAGAGGAAGCGTAACTAATTCAGAAATTGTCTTTCCATATACTTGCACATAATTTGCTTCTTTGCGCAAACGTTTTCCTTCACACTCGGTGCATTTAGTTTTTCCGCGATAGCGAGAAAGCATTACACGGTTTTGAATCTTGTAACTTTTCTCTTCTAATTTTTTGAATAGATGATTGATTCCTTTGAACTTTTTGGTTCCATTCCAAATAAGACTTTTATGCTCTTCAGAAAGTTCAAACCAAGGTTTATGAATCGAAATTCCAAATTCTTCGGCATGAAGAATCAAGTCGTTTTTATATTTTTTATAGCTGTCTGTTTTAAACGGGAAAATAGCATCCTCGTAAATAGAAAACCCTGTATTAGGAATAACTAAATCTTCATCAATACCAATTACATTTCCATAACCTTCACAGGTAGGGCAAGCTCCGTACGGGTTGTTAAAACTGAATAAATGTGTGTTCGGTTCAAAAAAAGAAATTCCGTCTAATTCAAATTTATTACTGAATTCTGTAGTAGTTTCGTCAGATAAGTTTTCGATGTAACAAATTCCTTTTCCTTCAAAAAAAGCAGTTTGAACAGCATCTCCCAAACGATTGTAAAAATCTTCCTCGTTTTTAACCACAATTCTATCAACCACTAAGAATAAATTATCACCGTTAAAATCATCCACAGGAAATTCATCAATTCTATAAACGGTGTCTTTGTACTTTAAACGAGCATATCCTTGTTGTGTTAATACCTGTAAAACTGTTTTAATGTCTCTCTGTTCGTTTATTGTAATAGGAGCAAGTAATAAAAGTTTGGTACGTTCTTCAAATGTTTTTACATGATTGATGACATCTGAAACGGTATGTTTTTTTACTTCTTCTCCAGAAATAGGAGAGAAGGTTTTACCGATACGAGCATACAATAATTTGATATAATCGTAAATTTCTGTTGAGGTTCCAACAGTAGACCTCGGATTGGTAGAGTTCACTTTTTGCTCAATAGCAATAGCAGGAGCAATTCCTTTTATATAATCAACTTTTGGTTTATGTAGTTTTCCAAGAAACTGACGAGCATATGAACTTAAACTTTCAACATAACGACGTTGCCCTTCGGCATATAGAGTATCAAATGCTAAAGAAGACTTTCCAGATCCCGAAAGCCCAGTAATAACAACTAGTTTATTACGAGGTATAACCACATCAATGTTCTTTAAATTGTGTAGTTTAGCTCCTTTTATTATGATGTTTTCTTTAGGGTTTACAGTTGAAATGTCAGTCTTCATGTGCTCAAAAAATAAACGATAAAAATACCAATTTTTAAGTGATTTTAACGTGGTTACAACAGTGTTTTTCTCTTTTTTGTGAGTTTTTTTTGCTTTTATTAATAAAAAATTCAATATTTGTAATTCATTATTAATCAATAAATAAAGGCCTATAGCATAATAATTACTTTATAACTTAATATCCCTTAACAAGAAGATAACTAGTAAGTTATTCTTCAAAAAAGTAATTATTATGAAAGACATAATCGACGATAGTGTTTTAGTAAAAAACTACATTAACGGTAACGAACTGGCCATTGAATTATTGATTAAACGACACCAACAGAGATTGTATAGCTTTATTTATAGCAAAATACAAGATCGAGATACTACAGAAGACATTTTTCAAGACACCTTTATCAAGGTAATAAGAACGCTAAAAAAAGGAAATTATAACGAAGAAGGTAAATTTTTACCTTGGGTTATGCGTATTGCTCATAATTTAATTATAGATTATTTTAGAAAGAACAACCGTATGCCAACGTTTAATAATACAGAAGAGTTTGATATTTTTTCGGTTTTAAGTGACGGAGCGTTAAATGCAGAAAGTAAAATTATTAAAGAGCAAATTTTAAACGACGTAAAAGAGCTAGTTGAAGAATTACCAGAAGAACAAAAAGAGGTTTTAAAGATGCGTATATATAATGATATGAGTTTTAACGAAATATCAGAAAATACGGGCGTTAGCATTAATACAGCATTAGGAAGAATGCGTTACGCTTTGATTAATTTGAGAAAAATAATAGAAAAAAATAAAATTATTTTAGCAAGTTAAACAATATTTGAAAAAAAGCATCGTTAATTCATTGATTATAAGTTATAAATAAGGGGTTATATGATGCAAATTTACTCAGAAAAGTCTTCAGACTTTACTATGGAACCAAAACAAGAAACAGTTCAATATTTGATTAATTTTTCTAAATCGCTAAAAGTAGTTAAAACGAAATCAAACTATCTCATTGAATTGAATTTGAATTAAGAGTGGAAAAAGCTTCAACAAGGTTGGGGCTTTTTTTAGGCTCATTTTTTATAATAATCGTCCATTACCGACTTTCTACCTACCGTTTTCGTAATAATATCATTTTCTAATTTCCAACCACGAGCAGGAGAGTACTCACGTCCGTAATAGATAATTTGTAAGTGTAATTTATTCCATAATTCTTTTGGAAATAATCGCTTAGCATCCTTTTCGGTTTGTGTTACACTTTTTCCGTTTGATAAATTCCAACGATACATCAATCTGTGAATGTGAGTGTCTACAGGAAAAGCAGGAATATCGAAAGCTTGCGCCATAACAACACTAGCAGTTTTGTGTCCCACAGCAGGTAATTCTTCCAAAGCTTCCATATCAATAGGAACTTCACCATTGTGTTTTTCAATCAAAATTTTAGATAAACCATAAATCCCTTTTGATTTCATAGGAGATAAACCAACAGGTTTAATAATATCTCGAATTTCATCTACAGAAAGTTTTACCATATCATAAGGATTATCAGCTTTATCAAATAATAAAGGCGTGATTGTATTTACACGAGCATCAGTACTTTGAGCAGACATCAGTACTGCAATTAATAAAGTGTAAGGATCTTTATGATCTAAAGGAATGGGTGTTTCAGGGTATAATTCTTCTAAAGTATCTATAACAAATTGAACTTTTTCTGCTTTGGTCATTTTATATAGTTTGATGACTCAAAGGTACAAAGAAGCTACGTATGTTTATGGAAAATCAAAATCAACTTTGTAACTTTGACATTGTAACTTTGAAACGAAATAATATGACAACATTAAAAGCAGGAGATAACGCACCAAATTTTGAGTCGGTTGATGAAAAAGGTAATGTAGTAAAGCTTTCTGACTATAAAGGAAAGAAATTAGTTTTGTTCTTTTATCCTAAAGCAAGCACACCGGGTTGCACAGCAGAGGCATGTGATTTACGTGATAACTATCAAACATTTTTAGCTAAAGGATATGATGTATTAGGGGTCAGCGCTGATTCAGCGAAACGCCAACAAAATTTTATCAATAAAAATGAATTGCCTTTTCCGTTGTTAGCAGATGAAGATAAAGAGGTAATCAATGCATTTGGAGTTTGGGGACCTAAGAAATTTATGGGAAGAGAGTATGATGGAATTCACCGTACTACTTTTGTAATTGATGAAAAAGGTGTGATTGAAGATGTTATTACAAAAGTAAAAACTAAAGAACACGCCAATCAAATATTAAGTTAATAGCTTAAAATATATCAAAATAAAAGTCGAGTAATTTACTCGACTTTTATTTTTTCTAAACGCACCTCTTGAGTTGTGTTTTTTAGTTCTCGTTGTAATTCTTTACTTGTTTTAGAACTTCCGTCATGACTCCAACCAGGTGGCATAAACACATATTTTAAACGAATACTTAAAGGGAGATGTTTTTTTCGATGGAAAAAATCGTTGTAAATTTCTTTCCATTCATGAAAGATAATATTAATAGGACCTTTGTCTTCTAAAGGTTTTGTAAGTCCATATTTTATTTTCTCATAGTCTTCCTCATTTTCTTCAGCTTGAAAAGTGCCAAACATTTTATCCCAAATAATTAAAAACATACCCATGTTTTTGTCTAGGTATTTAGTGTTTGAAGCATGATGAACTCTATGATGAGAAGGAGTAACGAAAAGAATTCCCCACCACTTAGAAAATTTATTATTAATAAAATTGGTATGACATAAAGTTCCATAGTTTTGAATCATAGCATAAGCAAATATGATATGAAGTGCTTCAATACCAAGAAAAGCCAAGGGAATAAAGAAAATATACCTGTATAAAGGTTGTAAAACAGATGATCTAAAACCTGTAGAAATATTGTAGTATTCTGAATTGTGGTGGGTTACGTGTATTGCCCAAAAAAAGCGAGAACTATGATCAAAATAGTGTTGAAGGTAATATAGAAAATCTTGCCCTAAAAAAGCCAAAGCCCAATATGCCCAATATTGATTTCCTTCCCAATCAATAATTCTTTTTTGATAAAAATAACTAAGAACAAAGAAGGAAATTCCCTTCATTAACAGATCTAAACTAAAATTAATGAGGGCAAAATAGAGGTTGGTTGCTGTATCTTTAAACTCATAATTTTTGACTCTTGCTTGATAACTAAAAAACATTTCAAGAAAGATAATCAAGATAAAAAAAGGAGTACTCCAATAATATAGTATATCTTGGTTAAATAAGCTATTAATATTAATTGAGCTAGATAGCAAAAAACAGTTAACTTATGTTTTTATAACAGCTAAAACTATAGTCTTTTCTCAATCCAGTTTTTGAAACTATAAAAGTTTTGAGGAGCAACTCCATGTCCGACCGGATATTCAGAGTATTCGTTTTCTAAATTAAAGTTTTCTAGTAGAATAGGAGCTTTTCTAGCCCAATCTACAGGAAGCACTTGGTCAACCGTTCCGTGAGAAATATAATAATCGGTATTCATTATATTATGTATCTCAGAAGGTAATAGTTCCTCGTTAATATAACCACTTAAAGCAACTACATGCTGCACTTTATTAGGGTACTTAAAACTTAGAGCGTAACTTAAAATGGCTCCTTGGCTAAAACCTAATAAGAAGGTTTTGTCAGGATTGGTATTATATTTTTCTTTGATTTCATCAATAAATATAGCAATTTTATCTATTGATTCATCAGCTTGAACTAAATCTGAAAATTTTCCGTTAATAGCATCGAAGTTGATAGCATACCAAGCATAACCTCCGTAGCCCATATCATGTGGAGCTCTAGCGCTTACTATTAATAAATCGTCAGGTAATTCTTCTGCAAATGAAAATAAATCTTCTTCATTACTTCCGTATCCGTGTAATAAAATTAATAGAGGCGGATTAGAAGTTGAAGTTTTAGGTTCTCTTACAATATATTGTAAACTCATGTTCTTATATTCCTTTAAACAAGTTTTGAAATTGTTCTCCTACCACAGGAACTAGCTTTTTTTCTCCCTTTAAAACAGCTAAAAGGCTAATTATCCAAAGAGCAAACAACAATACTCCTACAGCCCAACCTATTGTATTTCCTAAGTATCTATATACAATCCAGATATTTGCCATGTACAATATGTTCAGTCCTAGCATTTGTCTGATATAAAAACTGGCAAAGGCATTTTTATTGTTCATGTTTAAAACAAAAGCAACAATAAGTCCTATTACTGTAAAATGACTGATAATCGCAGCGGTTTTTCCTTCGTTCACTGTCAGGTTTTTCATAATTTTATGAATTTAAAATTAGTTGATTTTTAGAAAAAACTCCGTAGGCTTTACCTTTTAATTTTTTCTCTAAAAAGATACTGTTTTTCGAGGTAGAAATAATGTTTTCTTCAGAAAAAGTATATTCTCCTTTAGGATTAAATATAGATAAAGTAGCTTTTTCATTCTCTTTAATAGTAACAGAATCAACTCCGAAACGTTTCCTAGGATTGTCAGATAAACAGTTTACAATTGTTTCAATATCTAACACGGTATTTAATGCTCCGAAAGCACTTTCTAAACCAATAGTTCCGTCTTTTGCAGTAGAATATTCTACTTTTTTATGCTCTACATCAATCGGATTATGGTCGGTAGTAATAATATCAATACTACCGTCTTTTACTCCTTGTAGTAAGGCTATTCTGTCTTCTTCGGTACGTAGAGGTGGGGTTACTTTTTTATTCGCGTCAAAACCATGCAATTCATCATCTGTTAAAAATAAATTATGAACTGCAACGCTACACGTTACATTTAATCCTTTTTCTTTAGCGTCTTTAATCAGTTGAACAGATTTAGCGGTAGAAATTGTAGGTATATGCAATTTTCCTCCAGTATATTCTAACAAAAATAAATCACGAGCAATTTGAATTTCTTCTGCCAAAGCAGGAATTCCCTTCAACCCTAAAAGAGTGCTGTTCTTACCTTCATTTGCAACACCTTCACCAGCAATTAAATTATTTTTTGGAAAGCTTAAAACTAATCCGTCAAAATTTTGAGCGTACAGTAACGCAATTTTTAACAAATTATCATTGCTAACTGGTTTATTATAATCTCCAAAAGCAATAGCGCCTGATTGTTGCATGTCGTACATTTCTGACATTTCAATACCTTTACTTTGCTGTGTTAAAGCTCCGATTGGGTGAATGCTGGTAGCGGCTCCGTTTACTTTATTAATTAAAAACTCAACAGCCGATTTATTGTCAACTATAGGGTAGGTATTCGGGTTGATGGCTACATCGGTAAATCCGCTTTTAGCAGCTACTTGCACACCGTGTTGTAAGGTTTCGCGTTCTTCATATCCAGGTTCACCAAAAGATACACTAGTATCAAACCATCCTGTTGAAACGTGTAGATTATCGAGTTCTATAACTTGACAGTCTTCTTTTGGTTCGATAGCATCATCAATTGTAGTGATTATTCCGTCAGTAATTAAAATATCTTTGGTTTGCTTGTGGTAAGGGCTAGAAGCATCTATAATTGTTGCCGATTTAAGCAGCGTTGTCATGGTTTAAAGAATTTTAAAATCAAAATTTCTAACAGCAAAGATACAATAGCTAGTGCCAAAAACCATTTCCAAAACCATTGAATTTTATTTTCATTATTAATATTTTCTAAAGTGTCTTTAACTGAAGTAGAAATAGTAGTGTTATCAATACCTGAAAGAGTTAAAAAATCTAATGAACTTTCACTTTTTGGATAGTTAAAAGCGCAGTTTTTTATCAGGTTATTTTGTTGTTTAATTTGATAAAAACCAGCAACTAAAGGTTCTTCTTTAGTGGTAATTCGTACTTTATTTTGAAAGGTTTGTTGTAAGGGAATGAAGGAACCAGTGTTGGAAGTGATGGTTAAAATTTCATCTTTTCCTAAGTGTTTATCAATGTCGATTGTATTTTGTTTGTCAATCGTGTAGTATAATTCTGAAAGTTGTAAACTCTGTTTTCCGATGTTGTAAAAAACGGGAACTATTAATGGAGAATTGATAAAATTGCTATTTTCTTTTTGAAGTGAAGCAGCTACCCAATACAAGGAAGCTTTTGGTAAATGAACTTGTTGAATAAAACCTTGTTTGTTTTCAAAAGAAATAAGATTGGAAGCGTTTTTGAATGTAGTATTGAACAACGTTTTTACAAAGGGATATTGAAAATTAGTAACCTTTTTTTCAAACACATTTTTTAAAAGCGGGTGATTGTAATTAATATCTGTAATTTTTAAACTGTCATTTTTTTGTGAAAGTAGACTTCCAATATTCAATTTGTTGAATAAGTTATTGTATGAATTAATGGTTGAATTTTGATTCGGAATAACAATAATATTTCCTCCATTTTCTACATAAGATTCTAAGCTATTGATAAGTGTTTGCGGAATGTTTTCTAATTCATTTAAAATTACGAGATGTTGCTTCGGAATTTCATTATAATTCACATTTTGAAACGAAGAAGCGGTAAAGTTAAATTCCTCTTTCGTGTAGATTCTACTCAGAAAATCGGCCGATTCACCTACGCTTAACACATTAGTTTTTTCGTTGGTGTAGATGGTAAAGTAGAATGAGTTGTCAAAGCTATAGGTGTCTTTAAAATTAAGATCAATTTTTCCTAAGAAAATAGGTGATTTTACAATAGAAAAAGTGATTTGTGTAGTGTTGTTTTCTTCTATTGAAAAAGTTTGTTTGTTAATGAGTTTGTCGGCATTATAAAGAGCAATCGGAATATCTTTTTTAGCACCTCCTTGATTTCTAACAGTGATATGAATATTGAAGTTTGAAGAACCATTGTCGTTAACAAAAACACTATCAATAGAAATATTGCTTTTTTGTTCAGGACTTACTTTAACCAAAGTTGTATTGGAAGGAAAATTAGTAATATCTTCTTTTTTGATGTTTTGAAAATCAGAAATAAGGATGTTTTTGGTATTGTTTGAAGTGTTTTCATTTGCCGCTTTTAACAACACATCTTTTAAGTTCGTTTTTTTAGCAGTATTGCTAACTTTTAACAAAATGTCTTTAAGTTCAGAAGCTGTTTTGTTTTTATAAAAATTATCTTGAGTAGCTAACGAGTAGTTGGCTTTATCTGATAAGTTTTCAATAATTTCTTGCGAAGCTATTTGTAGTAAGTTTCCTTTTTCACCAATAGCAGCGGTACTTAATGAATTATCTAAAAAAATAAAAAAGTTTTGCTTTTCATCTGCTTTATGATTGCTAAAATAAGGTTGGGCAAACGCAAAAATTAAAGCAGTAAGTAATAATAATCGTGTAGCTAAAATCAACCATTTTTTTATGCGAGAGCTTTTACGAGTTTGCAACACTAACTTTTGTAAAAAAGCTACATTGGTAAACGGAACTTTTACAAATCGCTGTAATTGGAACAAATGCACCAAAATAGGAATGAGCAAAAAAGCTAAGAAATATAAAACTTCTGGTTGTTTAAACTGCATACTCGTGTTTTACCAATTGTAAAAATAGCCAAATTGATGGTTTAAAAAAGAATGTAGTTAAAAATCTGTTAGAAGGAAGTTTCTTTTTCGACAAAGAAGTAAAATTTCCTATTTTTGAACTATGACTACAAAAGAGAGTGAATGTACACTTCCAGAAAATTTATTAAAAGAACACTGGGAAACTGCGTATAAAAAAAATCCTACTGAAAAACTGGGTTGGTTCGAAGAAAATTCGAAAGAAACCATTGAATTAATAGAGAAATCAGGTGTTGCTAAAGATGCCAAAATTTTAAATGTAGGTGTTGGGTCATCAATGTTGATTGATGAATTAGTCAACAAAGGGTACTCCCAATTAATAGCTAACGATTTATCGGAAAAAGCACTAAATGATATAAAAAATCGGCTAGGAGAAAATGCTTCGAAAGTTAGTTTTATTGCTGATGATATTATTAATCCGACACAACTTCAAGGGATAGAAGAAGTAACTGTTTGGAACGATAGAGCTGTACTACATTTCTTTTTAAAAGAAGAAGAACAAAATGCCTATTTTAACCTGCTAAAGAAGCTTGTAAAAGTAAACGGATTCGTAATTATTGCTGTTTTTGCTTTAGACGGAGCAGAAAAATGTTGTGGACTGCAATTACAACGTTACAATACGGAAATGTTACAAGAAAAATTAGGAAACGATTTTGTTTTAGTCAATAGTTTTAATCACACATTTGTAAATCCGTACGGAGGAGAACGTCCGTATGTTTACACATTATTTCAAAGAGCCAACAAGTAATGAAAGTAACTAATATACCTTATAGAGATACAGGATTCTTTTCTAAAACAATGGAGGACTATTTAAAGGCTGATGAAAAGATTCAACCTTTTTATAATCACTATCCGAGTTTACGAAACTTTGAAAAACAGTTAGAAGAAAAGAAAGCAACCCCTATTTCAAGCACTCAAAGGAAAAGGTTAGTTGAAGTATTGAGAAAACAATACAAAGACGTTGATTTATCTTTTGAGACACAAAAAAATATAGAAAGTTTACTAAAAGAGAATACGTTTACAATAACAACAGGCCATCAGTTGAATTTGTTTACGGGTCCGTTATATTTTCTGTATAAAATTATATCAACCATAAACATGTGCGAGCATTTATCAATGCAATTTCCTAATGAGAATTTTGTACCTGTATATTGGATGGCAACTGAAGACCACGACTTTGAAGAAATTAACTTCTTTAACTTTAAAGGGAAAAAAGTACAGTGGAACTCTGATCAAAAAGGACCTGTAGGACGTTTTACAACCGAAGGGTTACAAGATGTTTTTGAAGTATTTGCTGAACATTTAGGAAGTTCAAAAAATGCTATTCAAATAAAAGAACTTTTTGAAAAAGGATATTTACAGCACAAAACATTAGCAGGTGCAACCAGATATATAGCCGATAAACTTTTTGGAAAGTATGGTTTGGTAATTTTAGATGCTGATGAAAGAGAATTAAAAAGAGCACTAACACCTTATGTAGAACACGATTTGTTACACGAAACCTCTTATAAAGAAGTATCGAAAACAATTACAGAACTAGAACAATCATATAAAATACAAGTAAATCCGCGTGAGATAAACTTATTTTATATTACCGATAGGATTCGCGAACGTATTGTTCTTGAAAACGGAATTTACAAAGTAAACAATACAGATATTTCTTGGACAAAGGATGAAATCTTAGACCATTTACATAGTCAGCCAGAATGCTTTTCGCCAAACGTAATTATGCGTCCACTATATCAAGAGGTAATTTTACCGAACTTATGTTACATAGGTGGAGGAGGAGAGTTAGCTTATTGGTTAGAGTTAAAGGCATATTTTGATAAAGTAAATGTTCCGTTTCCTATTTTATTATTGAGAAATTCAGCTCAAATACTTTCAGAAAAGCAGTTAGGTAAGTTAGAAAAACTAAACGTTTCAGAAGAAGAACTCTTTTTAAAACAAGATGACTTACTAGCAAGAAAAGTGTTAGCTAACGGCGATACTAAGGTAGATTTTACCAAGCAAAAACAGTTTTTACAACAACAATTTGATGATTTACGTGAGCTAGCTAAAAAAACCGATGTTTCTTTCTTAGGAGCTGTAAATGCACAAGAAATAAAACAGGTGAAAGGATTAGAAAACCTTGAAAAAAGATGGTTGCGAGCAGAAAAACGACGTCAAAAAGAAATGGTTGAAAGAATCGTAGCTTTGCAAAACGAATTATTACCTAATCAAAGTTTAGAAGAGCGTCAACGTAATTTTTCAGAGTTCTATTTAGAGTATGGAGCAGACTTCATTACAATTCTAAAAGAAAACTTACATCCGTTACAACTAGAGTTTACCCTTATTACACTTTAATGAGCGCAAAAAAAGGATTACATCCTAAAAACATACACAATCAAGGATACGACTTCACGCTATTAGTAGAAAAGTATCCGAAACTTTCTGAATTTATCATTGAAAAGTTTGAGAAAGAGACCATCGATTTTTCTGACCCAATAGCTGTAAAAGAGTTTAATAAGGCATTATTAGTAGCTCATTATGATATTAAACACTGGAATTTTTCTGATGAGAACTTATGTCCACCCATACCTGGAAGAGTAGACTATGTTCACCACTTAGCTGATTTGGTAGCAGGTGAGGAAAACGTAACGGTGTTAGATATTGGTACAGGGGCAAGTTGTATTTATCCTTTGTTGGGAATTGCAGTATACGATTGGAATTTTGTAGCAACCGATATCGATTTAGATTCGTTAGATTATGCTCAGGATATTATAGATGATAATGGTTTTACTGATAAGGTTGAATTAAGGCAACAGTTTAAAGAAGAACATATCTTAGAAGGAATTATAGAAGAAGGTGATGCATTTACGATAACTATGTGTAATCCGCCATTTTATAAATCGGCAGAAGAGGCGAGAGGAGCCAACCGAAGAAAATCGAGAAACTTAGGGAATAATGCAGTACGTAACTTTGCAGGAAACTCTAATGAGTTATGGTATATAGGCGGAGAGAAAGCTTTTTTGCATACCTATTTATATGAGAGTTCTAAATATCCGAAAGTAAGTAAATGGTTTACGAGTTTGGTTTCTAAAAAAGAAAACGTAGAAAGCTTACAGAACTCAGGAAAAAAGTTAGGAGTTAAAGAATTCAAAGTAATTCCTATGCACCAAGGAAACAAGGTAACACGTATAGTGTGTTGGAGGTTTTTGTAGTTAGGTGTTAGGATACAAGTAGTTAATAAACGTCATTTCGAGTGATAACGAGAAATCTCATCAAGGGAAGTAACTCCCATCGTTAAGATTTCTCAGTCGTAGATTCCTTCGAAATGACGTTTTGTTTTGTCGTCATTACGAGTGATAACGAAGTAATCTTTTTGTAGAAAGTGAGATAGCTACGTCGTTATCACTCCTCGCTATGACGTTTATAGTTCTTAAATACTATTTACAAAGTCTAAGAAAACTTTTTTATGAAGCGCTAAATCCATATTAGGAGATAGTGCTACACGAGCAATATAATCTTTATCCCCTTCTTTGGTAGTTCCTTGTGTTGAGGTTGCAGGAATTGTCCAGTAACAACCTTTTAACTGTCCGTAGCTTACACAATACTTACTTTCATTTGGAATTTCAGTAATCATTAAATTGATAAGCTTTAAGTTTAAGGCTCTTTTATAGGCTTCTTTTTCTTCTGCAGTATTTCCTTTGGTAGGAAGGTCTAACGAAAATACAGATGGCGTAAATCCTTGTGCTGCTAGTTCTTCTGAAACAAAATTGATTTTAGCATCAGGTAAAACTTCATGAATAAAGTTTACAAACTCACGCGTATTCTTGTAAGCATCACTAATTCGTTGCGTCATAGAAGGCATTTGTGTAGCTAATATTTCGTATTGAAGCGGAGTAGCTTCGTTATCGCAAATATGTAAGTGCTTTTCTATTTTTTCTATTAACGCATTGGTTGTTTTATTTCCAACACAGTACCCAGCAGTACATTTTCCACCACTAGGGAATTTAGAACCACTAGCAAACGAAATAGTTCTAATATTGGCTAACATGTCTGTATCTCCTAAAAAGTGAACATTCGGACAGAAAGTTTGGTCTAAAATAAACACAGGATCAACCGCTGTTTCACCAGTAGGAGTTGTACGTTTTTTACTCAAAACATCTCTTAAATCGGTAAGATTAGGTACTTCTACTCTTGGGTTGGTCGGAATTTCAGCAATGATATACGGAACCGCATCTTGTGCTGCAATGTTAGTTAACACAGTGTCAATACTTTCTACCATGTCGTTGTCACCATCAACAGGTAAATCAACAATGTCTACGTTGTTTAAACAAGCAGCAACACGTCTCGCTTGGTCGTTTGTACCACCATAACAGTTTGGAGGTACAACAATTTTAATAGCTTTTCCTTTATGGTTTTCAAGAGCATCGTCAATCAATCCCATTAAAATGGCGTATTGTATTGAAAGTCCACTTGAAGCTACTAACGCTTTTGTGCTGGTATTGGTAATTTCATTGATGAGTTTCTCAACCTTCGCTTTGTTTTGTGCTACGTCAGTTACTGTAACCTCATACGGCTCATCGATAAGACTTTTTAACGCTTTTAATGAATTAGCAGGAGTTATGGCAATAGTTTCTCTTCTTCTTACATGTTGAATGTCTGAAATATAAGAATCGTTTTGCTCACCGTTAACTAATAAAAAGCTTCCTAATTCTGGGTGTGTGTTGATGTAAAAATCAACGTTTGGTACAATGGTAAAGTTGCAAATAGCTTCTTGTTCAACAATCAATACTGTGCTACCATCAAACTCAGGAATAGCTTCAACACTATCTACTTTTTTTAATTCAAACTGATATCCGTATACGCTCTTAATTACCTCTGCATCAAAAAAGCTAGGAATTTCATTGGTGTACACTATTTGCGTGTTTTTATTAGCAAACAAATTCGCTCTTAACACAGCCAATACAGGAACTGTTTGTGACGAAAAACTAATTACATTTGCTGCTTTAGTGTTGTATAGTTTGGCTATCGTCCACTCTAATACAGACGATAACGGATGCCCTAAACGAATATAATCGTATGCAGTTGGCAACTCGCTTAAAGCTGAAGCAGTAGCATCGTTGTTTTTATACAAATCTTCAAACTGCTCTAAAAACTGAGTTTTGGCTAGCTTTTCTACATAAATATCCAGACGGTGCGTGGTTAGGTTTAACCAATCTGCTGGCATATTTTCTACAACATTTTTTATATAGGTATGTAAGTTTTTGTCTTGCATTATAGGTGTCTTTTAATAAGACTGCAAGATACGTTAATTAGATTTTTTTAGAAAGGGTTGAGAGAATGGTTTTATACAGGGAGTTTTGCTTTTGGTTTGGTAGATGAGCTGTAGCATAGACTACAAATTAGGTGTTCAACTTTCAAGACACTTTAATAAAAAGAAATAACGGTTTGAGTTAGTACCCAAACCATTATTACTTCCCTTTGTTGTTAGGAGTTTGTTTTTTTAATTTGGCGAATGAAGCCCAATTTTATTTCCTTCTGAGTCGAGAAAAATAGCAAAGTACCCGTTTTCGTCAGCATGAGGTGTTTTAGGTATCACAATATTTCCACCATGTTCTTCTACTTTATCAATAATAGTTTGTAGGTTGTCTCCACCATTAAGATAAATGGTAACCCCACTTGCAGAAGGTTCATAACCTTCGCCTTTTATAATTACTCCTGTAACCATTTGACCTTGGTAGGGAAATAAACCCATTTCCATTCCTGGAAAATCTAATCTTTCAATTTCTATTCCTAAAATTTCTTTGTAAAAATTAACGGCTCGTGTAATGTTGGTTGCAGGAATTTCAAAAATTGAGACATAACTTTTCATCTGTTTTATGCTTTTAGTGATTGATTCTTTAGATTGTGTTGTTTTAGAGACTGAAGTGCCTTTGTTTTTGCAAGACACAATGCAAAAAAGTAGGGCAATAATGGTAATAAGTGTGTTATTTTTCATTTTCAGCTTAGTATTATTGATGCAAAACTAAGAGCAGAAAATTAGTTGAAATTGTAAAAATGCGACACCTTAGCTTATTTGTAAAATAGAGTAGAAAGCTTCAAGCTTTCGTCAGTAAGAAACTCTTTGGGGTTTATTCCTGTAAATTCTCTAAAGTCTTTAATGAAGTGGGCTTGGTCGAAATAGTCGCTTTTATAGGCAACATCGGTTAGGTTTTTAGACTTTTGGTTAAGCATCAATTTTAAAGCTGTTTGTAACCGAATTATTTTTCCTAATTGTTTGGGACTTACTCCAATTTGTTTTTTGAAGTTTCTTTCAAGCTGTCTTCGTTTAGACAGGTTATTTTCGAGGATTGAGTTTATAGGAGCACTTCCGTTTGTAGATAGTAGGGTATCCACAGTGTTTTTTACTATTTTATGAATCGTTTTTTGGTCGTTAAAGGTATGTAAAAGAAGCTTTTCGATTATGTCTATACGTTGTATCGTATTTTCAGCGTTGATTATTTTTTGTTGCAAACCATCTGCGATTTCCTTGTCAAAAAGTAGGTTTAGGGGTGTTTCTTTATTTGCCAAGTTGTTGATTGGTTCAGAAATAAAATTAGCAAACCCATAAGGATAAAATCTAATAGCAAAAGTATTGACATAACCTGTTGGTTCAATATAAAATGGCTCAATTGTTTGCCCCAATATCATTGCCCGTGGTTGAAGTATAAAGTCATTTTCGGAAGTGTATCGTTTTATATCGTCTCCAAGAATAAATGCCATTTCTATACAACCATCTGGTACAATTCGTTGTTTTTGTGGTTCGGTATGTATGGGGACTTCCAAAGTCCAATAACAACTAATAATTGACTTTAAATTTGTATGTGGTTCGTATGTTTGGTAGTCCATTTTGTCGTTTAATCTTTTTCAGCATGAGACATGGTTTACCAAAGATATAACTTAAGAAGTATAGACTAATAGAATAAGACTATTAGATACGTTAATTAGATTTTTTTAGAAAGAGAGTAGAGGGCAGTTTTTACTGTTTAGTTATTGGGTTAAAAAGAATGGTTTTTGTTTAAGAATTTGTATTAGTGATTCTGAGTAAATTTGGGTATAGTTGAATTCAAGGGAATTATAATTGTGGATTATAGTATAACATTATTTATACCCATATAATCTTAAAAATCCATTATATTTCTCTATATCAAAATCTCCAATTTTATTAATCAAATTTTTAATTTTAGTAATGTCTTGGCTATGTTCAGAAATTGTTTGTTTTGAAATTCGTTTATTATTAATCATTAGTGTTTTTTCAGGAAATTCAACCCATTCAATTTCTTTATATAAAATAGGTTCTATGAAAAAAGGATAGAAATCAACAAAGTTAAATTCAGTTTCCAGAACTTTTTCCCGTCCAATAAGTTTATACTTGATAAATACGGAATCAAATTCCTTAACTAAACTATCAAATAGTTTTTCCCATTTTGAATTATTCATAAATGATGAAAAATTACTTTTTTGGATGATATCATCTATATTTTTTTCTGTTAAGTTCACTTTTTGAGCTCAGCTGTTTTTATTATTTAAAAAGGGTTTAAGATATCTTCCGTTTTAATAAACCGATATAGTCAGGTAGCGAATATAGCTATTTTAAATCCTAGAAACCAAACCAAAAATTAACTAGTCTCCTCCGTATCCAGTTTATCTATTTCATAACTCATGTATTCCTTATACAGTTTCGCGATAGATTTGGTTTCTCCAAGTATGGTAAGCACATCATCTGTTAGTAAAACCGTAGAACCGTTAGGCGTAAACGTTTTGTCGTTTCTTTCAACCAAAGCCACTAAAACATCTTTTGGTAACTGAATTTCCTTTAGCTGTTTTCCTATCATGGTGTCTTGCGGAGTTCCTTCGAGTAGTTTGATGCTTACAAATCGCTCGTTTTGTAATAAAAACTCTTTAATTTCTCTGTGACTGTTCATTTTAAGCAAGGTTTTTACGATTTGCTCTCGTTCTAAAATATCAAGAAGTCTCGATAGCATACGCAATTGCTGTTTTGGGTTTTCATCAGAGTTAATTAGAAAAGCACAAATTTGTATGGGCTTTTTAAACTCATAGTCTTCAGACGGAAGCGTTCCTTCAATTGGTTTTTTAGAAATCACAATCTTCATGGAAGGATGTGAAACACTCTTAAACTTGGCATGAAAAACCAAAATACCAGGTAAAGTGATGACAGATTCATCAGGTATAGACTGAAAAAACTTGTGGAGTACTCCTTCTTTGTTGAGGTCTAATTCCCTACAAAAGTAATCGGAAGCAATATTTAAGACTTTGTCAAAATTAGTAGTATCCTTAATTATTTTTATTTTCGACTTAATTACGGTTTCATCAAAAGGATCCCCTTCACGAAGTCCTTTTTCTTTTAAAATGGTCATTAATTCATTCTCCAATTCATCGTATTGGTGTCTTCCTAAAAGTGCAAACCAATGAAAAATAGCGCCTTCTCGTTTTACTTTTCCTTTAGAATAGAAGTGATACCAAAGTAAGCCTATAACAATAATACCAGAGGTAAAAAGTATGGGCATCCATCCTAAATAAATAATAAGGATGAATGAAATAACAATTCCGATAACTTGCATAAATGGGTATAATGGAGACAAATACCCAGGATCGTATGATTCTATTTTACTTTTTCTAAAAACAATAACAGAGAAGTTAATAAAGATAAAAATTAACAGTTGAAAGGTACTAGCAAGCTTTACAATACCTTCTTCTGATAGTACTAGAATGAATACTATAATTAATGCTGTGGTTAAAAATATAGCGACTACAGGACTTCCTTTTTTACCAATTTTGGCTAGAATAGCAGGAAACAGTTTATCGCGTCCCATGGCAAACGGATATCGTGATGCAGATAATAGTCCTGCATTCCCTGTAGAGGCAAAAGCGGCAAGTGCTGCTACCGACATTAATAACACTCCTACATTATCGGGTAACCATTTAAAAAGTTGTTCAGCGGCTGTAGCAGCTGGTGCCAATTCGTTAGCAAAGGCAGTAGGTTCAATAAGAGTTACCATAATAAAAACACCTAAACCATAAATTAATCCAGTAACGACTAATGAAAGTATCATTCCTAAAGGAATATTTCTTTCAGGGTTTTTAATTTCTTCTGCAACGCTTACTATTTGAGTGAGCCCTAGGTAGGAAACAAAAACAAAACCTATGGTAGTAAACATCCCTCCAAATCCGTTTGAAAAGAAAGGAGTAAATTGTTTGTTAATAGATTCATCGGTGATAGTATCTGAGGTGAAGATGGAAAAAAGACCATCTGCAATAAAACCAACTAAAATGACTAATAGAAATATGACAAACACCTTTTGAAAGGCGGAGGTTTTTTTAGCCCCCACTAAGTTTAATGCCATAAAAAAAAGAGTGGCTACGATAGCAACTACCTTGGTAGGAACTTCCCAAAATATAGCGGCATAAGCACCAATACCAATAATAGCAAAGGCTGTTTTAAGCATTAAAGCAAAATAGGTACCCAGTCCGCCAATGGTTCCCATAAGTGGACCTAAACTTCTGTCTAAAAAAAAGTAAGCACCTCCTGATCGTGGTAAAGCTGTTGATATTTCAGCAATACTAAACATGGTAGGTAGTATTAATACACCTGCAAGTAAATAGGCTAAAAACACAGAGGGTCCTGTGTAATGTGAGGCGATTCCTGGTAGTAAAAAGAAACCAGAGCTAAACATAGCTCCAGTACTTATGGCAAAAACATCAAATAATCCTAAGTCTTTTTTTAGTTTGTTCCTCATGGTTTTTGTGTTTAAGGCTTATTATTAAGTGGTTAGACCATGAGAAGATATGAAAAAAATTACACTTTTTAAGAGTGGCTTTTGTCAGAATAAAACTTATAGTGTTCTGTTTTACAGTATTGTAAAAGTACTTTGGTAAGAGCTTTTATGCAATTTTAGTCCCATTTTTAACCGCACGTTCAGCCGTTAAGAGTGTCACTTCTTTATCATCACCTAATCCTCCCAAAACCAAACATTCACTCATCATATTGGCAATTTGTTTTTTAGGAAAGTTCACTACTGCAACCACTTGTTTTCCTATTAATTCTTGTGGTTGGTATAGTTTGGTAATTTGTGCAGAGGTTTTTTTAATTCCATAGTCGCCAAAATCTACTTGCATTTTATACGCAGGATTTTTTACTTCTTCAAAAATTTCTGCAGAGATAATGGTGCCAATGCGCATTTCAACTTTTGTAAAATCGTTCCAAGTAAGTGTATTATTGTTTTCCATAGTTTAGTTTTTTGATAAGGTCTTTTTATAGACCCACGCAAGAAAGTAAATAATTAAATGTAACACAAGAAATGAGCCTCCTAAAAAAATAACAATAAGAGATTTTCCTTCTATAAAATTATCTTTATCACTAAAAATATAAATCAAAATTCCAGTGTATATAGAGAAGAAGATTAAGTTAGAATTAAATGTTTTCTTTTTTTTAGAATATATCAAACCACTAACTAAAAAAAGGAACAGGGCTATATATAATATATATAAAATAGAAAACTCAGAGTCTATAGGAATCATAAGAGAATTTTAACCTTTTAACAATCGTTTTGCAGCTGTAAACGGTGTGGTTTTTCCACTTTCCAGTTTGGCAACTTCTTGCTGTAACAAGTCTTTAATTTTAGGGTTGTTGTAAAAATTACTTTTTAGTTGTTGATTAATAGTTTCTAACAACCAATAGTTATTCTGTTCATTTCTTTTTTGTTGAAAATAGCCTGAATTTTTAGCTAAAGCAATATACTCATCAATCATCGTATATATAGCGTCAATTCCTTGATGTTGAAGTGCACTTGCCAACAATACTTTGGGTTGCCAACCACTATCTTTAGGCGGATATAAATGTAAGGCTCTGTTAAACTCAACTTTGGCAATCTTCGCATTTTTCTCATTACCACTGTCTGCTTTGTTAATCACAATGGCATCTGCCATTTCAATAATCCCACGCTTAATTCCTTGTAATTCATCACCAGCGCCTGCCAACTTCAACAATAAAAAGAAATCGGTCATCGAATGTACCGCAGTTTCTGATTGACCAACGCCTACAGTTTCAATAATAATGGTATCAAAACCTGCAGCTTCACACAAAATAATACTTTCGCGTGTTTTTTGAGCAACACCACCTAGTGAAGTCCCAGAAGAAGAGGGGCGGATAAATGCGTTTTCATCAGTAACCAATTCTTCCATACGAGTTTTATCTCCTAAAATACTTCCTTTATGTACCGAGCTACTTGGATCTACTGCTAATACCGCGACTTTTTTACCTAGTGAAGTTAAATGTTTTCCGAAAGATTCGATAAACGTACTTTTTCCTACTCCAGGAACTCCCGTAATTCCAATTCGTGCCGATTTATTGGCATGTGGCAAACAAGCTTCTAAAATTTCATTTGCTTGTTCTTGGTGTTTTGGATTGGTACTTTCTACTAAGGTAATCGCTCTACTTAAAAAAGGAATGTTTCCTGCCAATATTTGGGTTACAAATTCTTCTGTAGAGGTGCTTTTTCTTCTGCTACGTTTTATTTTTTCTGCGGATGATTTGCTAGTGGTTTCAGGTTGTGAAACTCCATCTTTTTCAGTAAGTGCAGATTTGTTTTTATCGGTCATTGTATAGCTAAAACAGAATAATAATGTAAATTTAGAAATAAAAATGCAGGAAAATGCAACGGAGTATAAAAAGACTCGTCTTTAGGGTAAGAAATCAAGAATGAAATCAACCAAACAGATACATCAACCGGTTATAGATGCCTGTAAAAATAATGATGCAAAAGCACAAATGCAATTGTATGATCTGTATTGTGATGCTATGTATACAGTGGCGTTGCGCTATGTAAAAGATTCATTTACTGCGGAAGATGTGATGCAGGAAGCGTTTATAAAAGCGTTTAAAAATATGGATGCCTATAAAGAAGAAGTAACGTTTGGGGCTTGGTTGAAAAGAATTGTGATCAATCAAAGTATTGATTATTTAAAAAAGAGAAAATTAGAATTGATTTCAATTAATGAAGAAACTACCACATTGGTAGATGACGATCATGAGAATTGGAATGTAGCGTCGACCATATCATATCAAGATATTGTAAACTGCATTCAACAATTAAAAGAGAAGTATAGGGTAGTGTTGACGCTGTTCTTATTAGAAGGGTATGACCACGGAGAAATTTCACAAATATTAGGGATTTCGGAAGTGAGTTCGAGAACACATTTATTACGAGGAAAAAAACAAGTACAAGAGCAATTAAAAGCAGTACATCATGTCTAGAGATCTTAGAGAAATACTAAAAAAAGAGGTTGAAAACTCAACGGAGTTATCAACAAATCACAGACAGCGTTTTCAACAAAAGTTGCTAGATGAATTGCACGAAAAACCATCAACAAGAAAATCATATCAATGGTTATTTGTAGCTGCATCAATTATGTTATTGGTGAGCATAGGGATTAAATTTTACCCGACAAATAATATAGAACCAGTTATAAAAGAGATTCCAGAAGAATATCGAAATCAAATTAGTTTAGGTTCTATTTCACCAGAATTAAAAACGGTGGAAGATTATTATGTAAATACAATTAATTACGAGTTAAGTCAATTAGAATTAACAAGTGCTAATAAAGAACTTTTTGATGGTTATTTAACTAAGATAGGTGAATTAACCAAAGAATATAAATCGCTAACTCAAGAGCTCAATACAAAAGGAGTTAACGATGATACTATCAATGCATTGATTGGAAATCTGCAACTACGTTTACAGCTGTTAAAACGTATGCAAAAACAATTACAAGAATTTAAAAATCCAACTCAAAATGACATTCAAACAATTTAAAATTAGTGTTTTTTCACTGTTTATAACTGGAGTTGTAGCTGCACAGCAGTACAATAAAAAGTTTAGTGAAAATTTTAAAACCAATAAAGATGTAGTGGTTAATATTAATGCGTCTAACGCTGAAATAGATGTAACCACATGGAACAAAAACGAAGTTTTGGTAGAGGCAATCGTAGAGATTGAAGGGCTCGATAAAAAGGAGGCTCAAAAATATTTAGACAATTGGAAATTTGAAGCTTTAGGAAACAAAAGTAAAGTGCAAATTAATGCCAACCGAAGTACTTTTCGTTCTGTAGGAAGTGAGAATATTGTCTTTTTTAATTCGTCGGATAATAATTACCCAAGAGTGTTTCAATTTGATAGTGATGATAAGGTAGTCGTAGTACCTGAAATGCCTGAGTTACCAGAGGTGAGAATTCCAGAAATGCCAGAGATGCCAGAGATTCCTGAAATTGAAATTCCAGAAATTAATTTTGAAGAAATTGTTACTGGTTTAGAAGAGGTAGAGTTTGATTTTGATAAGTATGCAAAAGACGGTGATAATTACTTTTTTCAATGGAAAGACGGTGTAAATGATATTACAATTAAATCGAAAAAAGAATGGGAAGAATTCAAGAAAACAGCTAAATATAAGGAGTTTAAAAAGCTTCAAGAAGAACGAAAAAAAGAAATTCAAGAAGAATTAAAAAAGATTAAAGTAGAAAGAATTAATCAAGAAGAACTAAGAAGAGAAGTAGCGAAAGCGAGAGCTGAGGTTCGAAAAATTAATAGAGAAGAGATTCGAAAAGAGATGGCGAAAGCTAGGGAAGAAATGCACAAGGCGAGAGAAGAGATGCATAAAGCAAGAAGAGAAATGAATAAAAATCGCGTTAGCTACTCGTTTTCATCAGATAGTAACAACTTTATGGTAAATGGTAAAAAAGTAAAAGTTACCAAAAAAATTATGGTAAAAGTACCAAAATCAGCAACGTTTGATTTAAATACACGTCACTGCAAAGTTACGCTACCTAAAACTAAGGCTTCAGGAAAAGTAAGTTACGGAACTTTTAAAGCAGATGCCTTAGATGGAGGTAAGTTAACCGTATCATTTTCACCAGTAACTATTAATTCATTAAACGCTTGTACGTTGTTTTTAAATAATGTAACCGATGCTCAATTAGCGTCGGTTACTAACGCAACGGTTAACTCAAACTCATCAGGAGTTGTAGTTAATAATGTATATAACGACGTAGAGGTAACTAATAAATTTGGTAATTTAACGATTGCAAAAGTGCATCCAAACCCAAACAGTTTTAAAGTGTTTTTAAATTATTCAGATGCCACTGTAAACCTTTCAGAATTAAAGGATAAGTTAGATTTTAAAGTTTCTAATGAAATTCGAAATTCTAAAAATGGAAGTGTAGAGTATAATGGAGATTTCACACTAACTTCAAAAGATAAAAAGATTGTAATAGATGGAAAATACAGTCAACTAGAACTGAAAAAACAGTAGATATATGTAAATAAAACTACTTTTTTCTTAACAAAAATACTGCTAAATTCCATTTCTGTATTCTTTTTAAAGTGCCTATCTTAGCGTTTGTAAATAGTCACTTTTACTATGGAATTATACAAAGAAAATCAACTTAAAATATATAACTCTTTAAGCAAATCAAAAGAGCTTTTTAAACCAGTAACTGAGGGGCGCGTAGGAATGTATGTGTGTGGACCAACAGTTTATAGCAACGTGCATTTAGGGAATATTAGAACCTTTATGTCGTTTGATATGGTTTTTCGTTATTTACTACACTTAGGCTATAAAGTACGTTATGTACGTAATATTACCGATGCAGGTCACTTAGAAAATGATGCAGATGAAGGTGAAGATAGAATTGCTAAAAAAGCGCGATTAGAAGAAATTGAACCTATGGAAGTGGTTCAGCGCTACACGGTAGATTTTCATACAGTAGCCGCAAAATACAATTTTTTACCACCGAGTATAGAGCCAACTGCAACAGGACACATTGTAGAGCAAATAGAAATGATTAAAGAAATCATGGAAAAAGGTTTTGCTTACGAAGTAAACGGATCGGTGTATTTCGATGTGTTAAAGTATAATGAGAAGAATAACTACGGAATCCTTTCAGGGCGTTCTATTGAAAATGCTATTCATAATACAAGAACTTTAGACGGACAATCAGATAAGAAAAATCCACAAGACTTTGCACTTTGGAAAAAGGCAGATGAGCGCCATATCATGCGTTGGCCTTCTCCTTGGAGTGATGGTTTTCCTGGTTGGCATTTAGAGTGTTCGGTAATGAGCACAAAATATTTAGGAGAACAATTTGATATTCACGGTGGAGGAATGGATTTGAAATTCCCGCATCATGAATGTGAAATTGCACAATCACATACTTGCTCAGGAGTACAACCAGTTAATTATTGGATGCACGCTAATATGTTACTGTTAAACGGTCAGAAAATGGCAAAATCTACAGGAAACTATATTTTGCCTGATGAAATTTTAACAGGAACAAACGCTATTTTACCAAAGGCGTTTAATGCAGGTGTGGTACGTTTCTTTATTATGCAGGCGCATTATCGTAGTATCCTAGATTTTTCAGGAGAAGCCTTGTTAGCTTCTGAAAAAGGATATAATAAATTAATGGAAGCTATAAATGCTTTAGATAAAATAACTGCTGGCGCAACTTCAACATTTGATATTACTCAATGGAAAGAGGATTGTTATGCTGCTATGAATGATGATTTTAACACACCTATTTTAATTTCTCATTTATTTGAAGCCGTTAAGGTTATCAATCAAATAAAAGAAGGAAATGCTAGTTTAATTGAGGAAGATTTAACAATGTTAAAAGAAACCACCAAGGCATTTGTTTATGATGTTTTAGGATTGTTAAATGAAACTTCTGAAGGAAATAATTCTGATAAATTAGACGGTGTGGTAGAAATGTTAATTACCATGCGTAAAGAAGCTCGCGAGAACAAAGATTGGGCATTGTCAGATGAAATTCGTGATAAGCTACTTGCTTTAGGTATTCAGTTAAAAGATGGTAGAGAAGGAACAACATTTACAGTTAATTAATTGAAAAAAATCCTAACATATCCATTTATAGTATTGGTGCGATTTTATCAAACTGCAATTTCACCGTTTACACCCGCTACGTGTAGGTATTCGCCAACCTGTTCAAGCTATACTATTGAAGCATTGCAAAAGCATGGTTTGTTTTATGGAGGGTGGTTAGCGTTGAAAAGGATTTTTAGCTGCCATCCATGGGGAGGTAGTGGTTATGATCCTGTTCCAGAGAAAAAAGAAAAAAATAATCGTCATTAATAGAAAGAATGACTAAGTAATCTCTCTTTTTTAAGATTGCTTTATTACATTCGCAATGACGATGTTAAAAATAAATAATAATAGATGAATTTTTTATCCATAGTGTGGGATTGGAACCCAGAATTAATAAACATTGGAGGTTTTGGTATTCGTTGGTACAGCTTAATGTTTGTGGCAGCATTTGTATTAGGACTTCGATTAATGAAAAAGATTTACATCAATGATAACATTTCTGTAGAAAAATTAGATCCGTTATTTATGTACGTATTCGTTTCTATGTTGATAGGAATGCGTTTAGGAGATGTGTTTTTTTACAGTTGGGATTATTACCAAAACCACTTACTAGAAATTATTTTACCAATTAAAAAGCAAGAAGGAGCTTCTGCTTTATTTGGTTTGTTAGATGGATGGAAATTTACAGGATTTACAGGGTTTGCAAGCCACGGAGCAGCGATTGCTATTCCGATAGCAATGTATTTCTACGCTAAAAAACATTTAAACAAACCATGGTTGTTTATTTTAGATAGGTTAGGAATTATGGTTGCCTTAGCAGGATTTTTTATCCGCTTTGGAAACTTCTTTAACTCAGAAATCTATGGAAAACCAACAGGTAGTAGCTTTGGAGTAATTTTTAAGCTAGCAGGAGAAACGGTACCACGTCATCCAACACAATTATACGAAGCATTTAGTTACTTAGTCTTGTTTTTTGCATTGTGGTATTTCTACTGGAAAACAGATAAAAAGAATCAAACAGGGTTCTTATTTGGGTTGTTCATGGTCGTTTTATGGTCGTTACGTTTCTTTATCGAGTTCTTAAAAGAAGCACAAGTAGAAGGACGTGAAGATTGGGTGTTCAACTCGTTAAATACAGGTCAAGTATTGAGTATTCCGTTAGTGTTAATCGGTTTCTGGTTAATGTTTAGAAAAACGAAGTAAAAAAATATATAAAAAAAACTCCAAGTGAAAGCTTGGAGTTTTTTATGGAAAGTAGTGGTATTATTCTCGTAAAATTTTCTCCATTTTACGTCCTTTAGCTAATTCATCTACTAGTTTATCTAAATAACGAACTTGTTTAGTTAACGGAGTTTCGATTTCTTCAATTCTGTAACCACAAATAACACCAGTGATTAAATTAGAATTAGGGTTGAGAGTCGCTTCTTCAAAGAAAGTTTTAAAAGTAACTTTTCTATCAATCAGCTCATTTACTTTTTCAATATCAAAACCAGTTAACCACTCAATTACTTGATGTAGTTCTTCTTTAGTTCTGCCTTTTTTCTCAACTTTTGTAATATAATGAGGGTATACAGAAGAGAAGGTTATTCTGGCTATTTTTTTGTCGTGTTCTGGTGTTGTTTTCATAATGCTATATTAATTCGAAACAAATTTAAGTCCTACTATTGAAACGATTAATGTTGTGATAAAGAACAAGCGCCAAAAGGTAGCAGGTTCTTTAAAAACTAAAATTCCTATTAGTGCAGTTCCTACAGCACCGATTCCTGTCCAAACAGCATAAGCCGTTCCAATAGGTAATTCTTGAGTAGCTTTCATAAGAAGTAACATACTTATCGATAAACAAACTAAAAAGCCGATATACCAGTAAGTAGCTTCAGCTCCTGTGGCCTCTTTTGCTTTTCCTAGGCAAGTGGCAAATGCGACTTCAAAAAGCCCCGCAATAATTAATAAAATCCAATTCATTTTTGTTCAGAAAGAAAATAAATTCAGTATTCACTATACGAAAATAACTAATTAATAGAAACAAATTAGCGTAAGTCTATAAACTTCTATAAGATCAGTATATTTTGAATTTAAAAAGTTTAACAAGAAAGAATCAATTAGTTTAATTTAAGAGAGATTTCCTTGGTTTTGGCATGAATAATGTACCTTGCGTCCTTATTAAACACAACATTTTATAGATACATTATTTCCCAATAATTATGAAGCACTTTTTAAAGATATTTTTTATAGTATCACTAGTTTTTTCTACGGTTACGGTTAACAGTCAGAATTTTAAAAATAATATTAGAGATTACAAAGTAAAGTTGGCAGGAAACTCTGCTGATTTAATAGACTCTGGAGATGTGGTTTCAGCAGACTCGCTCGCTCCGTTCTTTAAACCTGTCGGTTATGAACCTCTGGCTTTAAACCTAAATCCAATGAAAAAGAAGAAACTGAGCCCGAAAAAAATATATGATCGTGTATCAGAGGCTACAGTTATTGTGTCTTCTGCTGGTAGATGTGGAGAGGTTAATGCAAAAGGAGTTGAGTGTAAACGTATTCATACCTATCCAGCTTCTGGGTATATTATTAATTCAGAAGGTGTAATAGTAACGAATTACCATGTAGTAAACGGGTATGTTACTAAATATAATAAGACTTCGAGAGATGCTTTAGTTGTAATGTTGAAAGATGGAACAACTTTTCCTGTTAAACAAGTATTGATAGCAGATAAATCTAACGATTTAGCAGTGATAAAAATAGATACTAAGGGAGTAAAACTTCCTGCGTTACCAGTAGCGACAAAAGATGCTGAAATTGGAGATTCAGTATATATAGTAAGCCATCCTAAGAAATATTTCTATGCGTTTTCTTCCGGTATGGTTACTGATAAATTTAGCGAGATAAATGCAAGTAAGTATAGAAATATAATGGCTATTTCAGCTGATTATGCTGCTGGATCGAGTGGGGCTGCTATTATTGATCAATACGGAAACGTGATAGGTACGGTTTCGTACACGAAAACTTTACAGCATTCAGATGATACAAGTAAAACTCAAATGGTTTTAAAAGCAACCGTTCCTTCCTCTAGCTTTTTAAAGTTGATTAACGAAGGAAACAAAAAATAAAGTAAAATAAAAAAGTGTAGCTTTCGCTACACTTTTTTTATGCGTTGCTTTAAAGAGTTTAGTTTACTTTTTTAAAGAAAGTAGCAGATACAGTTTCAGTATTTCCAACATTATCAGAAACTACAATTTTAAAAAGATGTTTGCTTCCCTCTAATTTTTTATCACTAAAATCATAGGTTAAAATTCCTTTTTTGTGGTTTAATTCCATTAAAATCCACTGACCATTAATAGTAGCTCGGTAGTTTTTTATACCCGTTTCGTCATCTTTAATTTTAACTTTTAAGGTCTTATTTTTAGAAATCCACTGATTATCGCTAAAGTTATACAGTTGAATAGTCGGTTTTTTAGTGTCAAAACGTAAAGCATAGTTACCTAAAACCTTAGTGGTAGTATAAACCTTGTCTATTTTCTTCTTGGTAGAAGTATATCTAGGATATTTAGGATTGGTAACATTAGCAATGTATACATGTTGTTTTTGATCTTCTGTTAAAAAAGAAGTTTCAAAAGTAAGAGTGTATCGTTTATCAAGTGGAATGGTAGGTTCATGAATTTTAGCAGTACCGTTTTCTACCTTAAAGTCGATAAAACAATCAGTATAAAATGTGTTTTTAGGAAAGGCTACTGTAACATTTTTTTGATGAAATTTATTGAACTCAGCAGCAGTAATTTTGTAATTGGTTGTGTCTTTTTCTTTAAAAACTAAATTAGTTTTTACTCCTTGTACAGGAATTATAATTTTAGAAGTGTTATTATCAAAATCTTTGGCTATAATTTCAATATTGTAATTAGCATTTTCTTCAATATGAATTTTACCATTATTTATAAGTTCTTCATATAAACTAAGTCTATTAGCAGTAACTTTATGAGTTTTTTGAAGTCGATTTTTATATTTTTTGTAGTGTTTGTAATCAATTAGTAAATTAATGTATTTGCTTTCTGCAAATGAAAAGGTTTCTACATCGTGGTAGTATACTCTTTTACCATTTACTTTCATTTCTAAGCTATAAATTCCATTTTTATTTAAAGCCCCATTAAGTCTATCAAAAACACTAATACCAAAACCAATGGTACCACTCGCTGTAATTTTTTCAGCAACGTAGTTACCATTTTTATTGTTTTTAAAAGAAATAATAGATTCTATAGAAGAGTTATTAATTCGAGCATCATCACTTAATGGATAAGCCATCAGTTTTTGTATGGTAGGAGGGGTGTCATCATGTGCAGTTAATCCAAAATGCATTGGATTAATAATGTTTTCTGTTTTAGTGTCTCTAATTTCATAATGTAAATGCGGGCCTCCAGAGCTACCAGTATCACCAGTATACCCTACAAGCTGACCTTTTTTAACAGGAAATTTATCAGAAGAAAGAAAAAGATTTCCAGTACTATAATTTTCTTTCTTATACTGAATATCTTTCACATACTTTTGAATTTTTGGTTCAAAACTCATTAAATGTGCATATACGGTAGTATAACCGTTAGGATGTGTAATGTACAAAGCTTTTCCAAAACCATATTGTTGTACTTTAATGCGAGAAACATAACCATCTGCAGGAGCATAAATAGGAATCCCTTCTTTACCTTGTGTTTTAATGTCAATACCCGAATGAAAGTGATTGCTGCGCAGTTCACCAAAAGTACCTGATAGTACCACAGGAATTTTTAAAGGGTTTGAAAAATAGTTTTTAGGGTACTGTGTTTGTGCATTAACAGTTGTGATAAATAGTAATAAAATAAGTGAAAAATAAAGCTTCAAAGTACAATAGTTTTCAAACAAAAATAGTAAAATAATACTAAGTTGTTAAAGGGTTAATAAACAGTGTTTTGGTAAAAAACACTAAAAGTGTTGCTAATTATAAGTTATATTAATAACTTTGTGAATATAGTTTTATTCTCTACAAATAAATGAGTAACCCTTTAGAAGCAATTCATTTACTGGAAGATAAGTTGAAGAACTTACTTGCTAACTATGAATTTTTAAAAGAAGAAAATCAAGTATTACTTCAGAATAACGCGGAGTTACAGGTTTTATTACAAGAAAAAGAGAAGCAATTAGAAAAACAGCAAAAAGAATATGCTTTGCTTAAAGTTGCTAAAACTATTGAAGGCAGTAACGAAAATACAAGAGAAACAAAACTCAAAATAAATACTTTAGTTCGAGAGATAGATAAATGTATTTCTCTTTTGAACACATAAAAGGTTCTTTACATGGCAAAAATAAAAGTTAATGTAGTCATTGCAGGAAGAACGTATCCGTTGAGTGTTAATGACACCAATGAAGAAGAAGGGATGCGAAAAGCGGCAAAGAATATTAACGAGCTAATAGCTAAGTTTGAACAAAATTATGCGGTAGCAGATAAACAAGATGTATTGGCAATGTGCGCATTGCAATTTGCATCGAAAGCAGAAATAGTATCGTTAAAAAATACTAAAGAAAACACCGAAGTATTGGAAAAAATAAATGAATTGACTAACTTGCTAGAAAATCATTTATAATACGTTCTTTAAAATATAATATTTAAACATACTGCCTACATTAGTACATCGTTTGTTAAACTCAACGTTATTCAATTATAAAGGATGAGTCATGGTTAGTAAAGCATGCCGATTTTACCTCGGATCCTTGATCAGCCAGTTAATCCTAAACTTGTTTTTTGGAGTTTATGATAACCCTATTAATGTAGGCTTTTTTTATATAATCAAATCACAATTATGGAGGGAATATTATTTCCTGTTTTAGCAGGAATTATAGGTATAGCAATAGGTTTTTTTATTGCTAAGATGTTAGAGAAATCTAACGCGAATAAATTAATACAAGAAACAAAAAAAGAGGCAAATAGCATTTTAAAAGAAGCTAAAGTTGAAGCCGAAGCGATAAAGAAAGATAAGATTTTACAAGCTAAAGAAAAGTTTATAGAGTTAAAATCTGAACATGAAAAAGTAATCTTATCAAGAGAGAAAAAAGTTTCTGATGTAGAAAAGAGAATAAGAGACAAAGAAAGTCAAGTATCTTCAGAGTTAGATAAAACCAAAAAACTTAACAAGCAATTAGAAAAGAAAGAAGCTGATTTTGACTACAAAATAGAATTCTTAGAGAAAAAAGAATCCGAAGTTGAAAAAATGCACAAGCGCCATGTAGATATGCTTGAGCAAATTTCTGGTTTATCGGCAGATGAAGCTAAAACAGAATTAGTGGCTTCCTTAAAAGATGAAGCAAAGGCTGATGCGATGTCTTTTATTCAAGATACGGTTGAAGAAGCTAAAATGACTGCACAACAAGAAGCTCGTAAAGTAGTATTAAATACAATTCAACGAGTAGGAGTAGAGCAAGCAGTAGAAAACTGTGTATCGGTATTTAACTTAGAGTCAGATGATGTAAAAGGAAGAATTATTGGTCGTGAAGGACGTAATATTCGTGCGTTAGAAGCAGCTACAGGTGTTGAGATTATTGTAGATGATACTCCAGAAGCAATTATTTTATCGTGTTTTGATCCTGTTCGTAGAGAAATTGCTCGTTTATCAATGCATAAATTAGTAACTGATGGTAGAATTCACCCTGCGAGAATTGAAGAGGTTGTTAAAAAGACTGAAAAACAAATAACTCAAGAGATTATTGAAGTAGGTAAACGTACGGTTATCGATTTAGGAATTCACGGTTTACATCCAGAATTAATAAAAACAGTTGGACGTATGAAATACCGTTCTTCTTACGGTCAAAACTTGTTACAACACTCTCGTGAGGTAGCAAATCTGTGTGGAATTATGGCGGCTGAAATGGGCTTAAATGCAAAAGCAGCGAAACGAGCTGGTTTATTACATGATATAGGTAAGGTGCCAGAAACAGAAAGTGAATTACCACACGCATTATTAGGTATGCAATGGGCTGAAAAGTATGGTGAAAAACCAGATGTATGTAATGCTATTGGAGCGCACCATGATGAAATAGAAATGAAGAGTATGCTATCTCCAATTGTTCAGGTTTGTGATGCTATTTCTGGTGCAAGACCAGGAGCTCGTCGTCAAGTGTTAGATTCGTACATCCAACGTTTAAAAGATTTAGAAGACATCGCTTTTGGATTTAACGGAGTACAAAAAGCATACGCTATTCAAGCAGGACGTGAGTTAAGAGTTATGGTTGAAAGTGCTAAAGTAAATGATACCAAAGCAGCTGAATTATCATTTAACATTTCTCAAAAAATTCAAAATGATATGACGTATCCAGGTCAAGTAAAAGTAACTGTAATTCGTGAAACTAGAGCTGTGAATGTAGCTAAGTAATTACACGAAATTAAATAGAATAAAAAAATCCCTCATCAATTTTGATGAGGGATTTTTTTATTAATCATGGTTTCTTCTAGATTTTCCTCTTTGCTCAGACTTCCCTTTTTTGTAATATTTATTGTCTTTGTTTTTACGTCTTTTAATTATTTTACTCTTTTTACCAATCTTAGCATTAGGTACGGCTCTGTAGTAGTAAAAATCATTATCCTCTCTAAACTGACGATAGTTTCTAGTAAAATCTTTTCTGTAAAAATAAACATCGTTATAATCAAAAATATCACCAATGTTTATATCAATATTCACCCCAAATCCATCATCGTAATAGTAATGATCATCGTCATAATGGTGGTGGTTGCCTGGTTTTACAAATCCTCTGTATCTAGGATTTCCCCATCTATCATATTGAACACGCAGGTTACCGACTTTAAATAAATTTCCGAATTTGTACTTCATATATACACTACCTATTCGGGTAACATTACCTCTACGATCATAATTAATATGTACATTACCTACACTTCTAACACGTCCGCTTCTATCTCTGTTAATTCGTACTCCGTAATCAGAATATCTGTTGTAATGTGTGTTAAAATCGAAATCACCATTTAAAAATACATGAAATTGAATTCCTCTTTCAACAAAGGTAACAGCGTCGTTGTGGCGAATAGTAACCCCAATTTTGCTAGTTGATTTTGTAATGTTGTCGTTTGCTTTTACTGTGCTTAAAGACATCATTGCTAGTAATAATAGTATCCCTGTTCTCATAATTGCTAATTTTAGGGTTATGCTTACTCTATATGCTTTTCGGCTTCCGCATTTGTTAGAGTAATTTTCAAAGAGCGTGCCAAAAAATGAAAAGAATGCTTTTTTGAGTTTAACTTTAGGGATGGTTGGTTTGTTATATTGTTGTAATTCAGGTTGTTATTTTGAGTTAAAAAATAATTTACATCTCCAAGTAAAAAGTTCTATATTTATACGACTTACTTTAAAACTTATATATACGAATGGTTGAAGCTATCGAGAAAAATTTACAACGAGGAATTAAACTATTAACAGCAATAACAGATGAACAATATAGTGATAAATCAATACCTCCGTACTATTCAAGCATAGGAGCGAATATGAGACATATATTAGATGTTTTTGCTTGTGTTTTTAACGGACTCGATAAAAAATGTGTAGATTTTTCTGATAGAGAACGAAACCAATTAGCAGAAGAAAAAACAACGTATGGAATCGCTTATTTTAATGAAATAATTGCTCAATTACATTGTTTACAATCAGAAGATTTTGATGAAATTATCTCTGTTACAGATGATTTGGGCACAGGAAAAGTAACAGCAAATTATACCTTAGGAAGCGCATTGATACAAGCACATAGTCATGCAATACATCACTTTGCAAGTATTGGGTTTATCATACATCAATTAGGAATAAAATTGCCTGATGCAGATTTTGGTTATAATCCAACAACTCCAAAGAAAATATTAGTTGAGTAAGTATTATCGGTTAATATAAACCCAACCTTTTTTAAGCTTTTGATATGCATTAGGTTTGTCACCTAATTCTAAATAATAGAAGTAAGTAGCAGCAGGAAGTTTGTCTTCTTTATTAATGGTAGCTCTTCCATTAGAAGTTCCATCCCAGTTATTTTTGTAATCTTCTGTTTGGTATACAATAGTTCCCCAACGATTGTAAATAACTAATTTATTGTGAGGGTATTCTTCAACTTCATCAAAAACTAAGAAATCGTTCAAATTATCACCATTAGGAGAAATTAAAATATTGTTATTGTCTGTTTTAATTTCATCTTCAAGTAAAGAACCAATGGTAATTGCTTCATAGTTATCAGGAACAAAGGCAGCTGAGGTAATTGTACCTTCTGATAGATTTCCTGTAACATTCAACACATCTAAGTTAACCCATTGATTTTCTGTTTTACTCCAAGCTACGACAATAAGTTGAGAAATGTTATTAGCTAAGGCAGAAATATCACTACGAGAATTCCATGTTAAGGTAATTCTGGTTTCATTTCTACCATCTAAGTCCCAAAATTCTGTTTGACTAATATTTTCAATAATCGCTTGTTTTTGATCAGTTAAAAAATTAGCGGTAAAAGTTGTTGGAAAATTAGGGTCTTCATAAAAATAAGCTCCTTTAAACGTATAATATCTATTGGCATTCGGAATAGTCATCGGACGTAACATCGTGCCATCTCCCACAGGAAAGGTAAAATCTGCGGTGTTTTTATTTCCTTGTTTTAAAGAGGTGTAGCCGTTTACATGTCGCTCATTATCTTCACCTGCATAAAAATCATAATCGATAAAATCGAGTGTGATATTGGTATTGTTTCTAGGTGTAATTACTTGTCCGTTAATAAAGTCTAATTGATTGCGTACCCCAAGAGAATTGAATAACTCTAGATTTTGTAGTGCATCAATTTCAACATTAAAAAAAGTAATTTTATTAGTTCCTGAAATAGTTCTAATTTCAGTATCGGCATAAAAACCAGCAAATCCAGTATAATTATCTAGAGTACCATTGTTTACTAAATTGGTATGAAAACCTACTTGAGCACTATCGTGTAATTGTACGTTTCCTGTGTTGAAAAATGCGTTTTGAGCAAAAACAATAACATTAGTCAAGAGAAAAATAAACGATATGTACTTTTTATACTTCATTATTTTTTAACTCTGTAGGTTATACGACGGTTTGTGATTACTCTACAGCCATTAACGCTTACAGCTACCGCTAAACGACTTGAACTTTCACAGTTTGTATCGGATTGACTAGCGTAATAGGTGTTAGTAGTTAAGGGAGTTGTATTTGCTAAAGGAGTACCTCCAGTTGCAGTGGTGTACCACTGTATATTGTCTCCTGTAACTATTAAATTAGCTATCGTAGGGTTGTTTACTGAACAAAATTTTTGCTCAGTATTGCCTGTTGGGGCAATTGGTAATGAGTTTATGGTTAGATTAACTGGAGTTCTTGTACTGGTACAAGTACCATCGGAATATTCTGCATAATAAGTTATTGTGTCTTCAGTAGCTAATGTTGGATTACTTACAACATTTCCATCAGTCATAGCATCGTACCAAGTAATAGTACCTGAAGATGTAATAGCATCGTTAGCATTTAAGGTCTGTATTGGGTTTGTAGCACATTCTGTTATATCACCAGAGCTAACTGGAGCATTAGGTAAAGGATTAACGATTACGGTTACTGATTTAGTATCTGTAATATCATTGCTTTCAGCTTTTACTTCATATAAATAGGTTCCAGTTTCTGTAGGGGTATCTGAAGCAGTATCTATAGTTGAAGAAAGTGTGTAAGTTGCATTAGATGGAGAGATTGCTGTCCAAGTATAAATGGCAGAGTTAGCTTCCACCCCGCTAGGGTTTGCTGATAAATTTACAATATCTCCTAAACAAATAGGAGAGTTAGATGTAGGAGATACAGATAAATTACCTCCTCCGTTGTTTATAGCGTCAAAAGACGGTCTACTTCCAGTTCCGGCACAACTAGAGTAAATAATACCTCCAATTATAACTTTATCAGAATTATCTTTACAATCTTGTCCTTTATGATTTTGATTGTATAGTCCATGCTCAATACCAAGTGTAGCAGCAGGTGAAGGATCAATTGTTATACTAGTATTTGCAGGTAGATTAATTTCATCATTACCATTTGAAGCAAATCGAAGTAGTCCATCACTTAACATATTAAGTTCTGTGGTGTTGATTCCTCGACTACCACTAACAACTAATTCTTCAATAAGGCCATTTCCATCACCAATAGTTATAGAATTAATGAATTGTGTTGACCCTATAGTAGTGTTAAGTGTGATTTTAGCACCGTTAATTATTGTAACATCATTGGTTCCAGTTACTTGCCCTGGGTAGTAGGTGGCAGGTACCCAATTTGTACCATCGTAAACCTGCCAATTAGAAACAGTAGTCCAATTTCCTGTAGCATTTGTAACAGTTCTATAATCATTTAATGATTGCGAGAAGGAATTGCTAATTATCCCTACAAAAAAGAAAAAAAATACTGTTTGTAACCACTTCATATGGTGTCTTTTTTGAGTTATTTAACTACAAACACAACGTTGATAATGGCATTATCATCAGTTGGTATATTTGAAACACTATAATTAAGAACTCCTGTACTAGAGATAGTGATGCTGCTTAAATCAAATACAGTAGCATCTGCTTCTGTAACAAAATAATAAAGTTCGTTTCTTTGGTAAATTGGTATTGTGGCTGTAGCATCAGATGATGCTATAGGGCTTGTAAACTGACTAGAATACATGTCATATAGATCAATAGGGGCTTGAGCGCCAGTTGTAGACGCTGGAACTACAATAGATGGTGGATAAAACACTCTAACAGCTTTTGTTGGAGCTATCATATTCCACTCAGTACCATCAAAAACATAATATACTTTTTCTCCTGTAGCAGGTTTGTAAATAAAAGTATCGTTTTCTATAGGTGAGTAAGTTGTTTCTACATTTGCGATATAGCTAGCAGGTGTGCTTTGTACATCAGAAGTTTTTACAACGTTATTGTTAATTTTTTGTATAGTTCCCTTATTATCAATAACCCTAACTTCTTGTGCATTGGCACTTAAAGTAAAAAGTACCAATGCAAAAGTTAGTATAAGTAAAGTTATATGTTTAACGTTTTTAGACATTAATATTATTAATTAACATAGTGAACTTCAATAACATCTCCGGTATATAAAGTCCAGTCATTTGGAGCAGGTGCTGATACATCTAGCACAACTGTGTTTCCTGAGATTGTATAATCAACTCCAGCAACTAATTTTGCTCCATTTCTATATACATATACATTGTCGAAAATAGGTAGTGAGGCAGCCATGGTAAATGTTAGCTCAGCTACAGTTGGATTATCTTCATCTGCAACAGCGGCAGTAAACACCTCTTGCCCAGCTTGAACTTTTAATAAATCAGAAGCTAACATTTTTTTTACTATTCCAGTAGCTTCGTCTCTTACTATAATTGTGAAACCTGTATTAGCGATTCCATCTGGTTCACCAGCATCAGCTACAGCAGCTATTCCATTTACTCCATCAGTAGTATCTATAGCATCTGTACCTAGTAAAGTAAAAGTGTCACCATCAATAGTGAATGTTTGGTCACTAGTTCCATCTGAGTCAGCATCTGCCATAGTAATAGTAGTATCATCTGTTAAAGTACCTCCTAATTGCCAAGTAGAAACTATACCTCCGTCTGGTGTTTGATCTGTTAATAATGTTAAACCATTCTTAACTTGTAAGTACTTTTTGGTACCCTTGTTATCAATAACTCTAATCGTACCATTTAATTCAGATGATTTTCCTACTTTTTCTTGCGCAGCATAAGTACCAGATGTTTGCTGTGCACTTACCGTACCAACAGCTAACAAACCAACGGCAGCTAGCGCGATTTTAAACTTGTTTGTAATTGTTTTCATAATTTGATAATTGATTGCGTTATTAAACTTTTTTTATTGGTTATTTTAATATAATTGAACGATTCGTATTTCATCCCCTACATAACATGCTGCATCAGGTTCTATGGTTATGGTGGTGGGGTTAACTAATGTAAAATCGATGCGTACTCCATTTCTAAATACATTAATTTTATCAGTGGTATATAATGTTAATCCTGTAAAAGTTACTTGTCCGTTAGTATCAGCTATAATTTTGGTAACCTCTTCTCTCAGTAAGTTACTGGCAGGAGCTCTTTTAAGGACGCCTGTGGTTCTATCAACAGTTACGATGTCATCTGTAGTAACACCTCCATTTTGTAAACCTGATATAGCTAAGGTATTGGTAGCATCGGTTTCAATAACCGTAGGTTGTATTAAAACGCCGCCTAACTGAAAGGTGTTATTAGCGTTCACTAAAAGACCGTTATTGGCAGAAGCTGTTCCGTTAGATGTTACCCAAGCAGTACCATTGTAGGCATAAATAATTCCTGTAGTACTATCAACATACACATCACCCGAAGTAGGGTTAGGGGCAGTGACTGTATCAGGAATTCCATTCCCTCTTCTTGGGTTGTTATCAATAGCAATCCAGTTACTTCCATCCCAAATATGTGTTTTGTTATTTAGTGTGTCATTTATCCAAAAATCACCGATACCATTATCAGATGGAGGAGTAGCAGAAGTAGTAACCTTAATCGCTTCTCTAGTATTTCCAGAACCATTGCATAAACTTACCCATGAAGCTCCATCATACATAAATACACAATTCTGATCTGTGTTAAATACTAACGCACCTTGTAAAGGTTGAATGGTATTCATTTGAGTGTCAGTCATTCTACTAATAACTAAAACCTTGTCTGAACTTTCTAATTCTAAAATAGAGTTTAAATGTATAGAAGAAGGATTGTTCCCAATTTTCACCTGAGCAAAAATAGGGGTTAACAGAAAAATAAGAATCAAAGAAAAGAGTAGTTTTCTTTCCATTCAATGAGTTAGTTAATTGGTTTTTAAGACTCGGGGGGATTCTTATAATACGGGTTCTGTATCAGAAACAAAAGTAATAAAAAGTTCTATTTATTTTGAAAGATGCTTGATTTTTTTTGTGTATTTTTTTAAAACGAGTATTTCATTTAAGAAATGAAAAGGGTTTTTATAAGGCGTGTTAAAATCAGTGTGATTTGTGGTTGCAATGGTAAAAAGAGACTTCCAGTGCATTCTGATTGCTTTTAAAGCTTTTAAATAGGTGTAGTTTTCAGAATCATAAATATGCGTAGGTTCAGCAATGATTCCGTTAATTTCTAAGATTTTAAAATCGGTACCGCTTTCTAGTTCTTCAAACGTATTGTATTTTAAATCGACTCTTCCATAATACCATCCAGGAATAGCTTTACTTAGTTGATCGAAAGTGCTCACTAACTTTTTACTGATAAGGTGATTACCATTAATAAATTGTGTTCCTTTAGAATGGTTTCCTACTGCTGTAAGTTTTATGATTTTGTTTTTCTTCGGAATAGAAGTTAGTTTTTCTTTATGGATTTCAGCAAATAAATCTAGGTATAGTTTAGCTCTATCATCTGCAAGGATTAATTCTTTTAAACTAGATGTACCATCTCCAGTTACTGATAAAAAATGTTTTAGTGTTAATGAAGAAATTTGCCCCGTGTGTTCACTAGGGTTTCTATGATAAAAAACACCACATTCATTTTCGTAATCTAAAAATTCCTGAATAATGATATCGATAGGATACTTCTTAAGATACTTTTTAAGTTCTTCTTTAGAAGCTATTTTTTGAACTAACAAGCCTCTGAAACCTACATCTGGTTTCGCAATTAAAGGAAAAGTTATTTGTTGTTGATTGATAGCAAAAAGAACGTCCTCAAATTTAGTAGTAGCTTTAACTAAAGTTGATTTAGGGCGGTGTTTTTCAGGAACCAATAAAATGGTTTCGTATTTACTTTCTGTTCCGTTTCCTGAACTTTTTATACATGGATTCGTAGCGCTGAAAAAAGTTAAATGTTTTGCTCTTAGTGCTAAGTAAAAAGCATAGGGTAGGTTAGGGAGGTAAAACATGGCAGAAGGCCAATGCTCCCAATTCGTAAGTTTTTGTATGGTGTTACTTTTTTTCAAAAAGGTAATCTAGCAAGGTTTTAAATGTTTTAAAACCGAAATATACGGTAAAAAGGGTTAGCAAAATACCAATAGCCAATAAACCATAAGCAAAGAAAACTTTTGGAGCTTCTTTAAATATACGGATTGCTTTAAAAGCAATGCTTAATATCAGTGGAGATGCAATAAGTAATCCTAAAAAGATTAGGAGTTTTTTAATGCCTTTTTCTAAAGTAGAAGTGTTATTCATTGTTGAAATTTTTAATAGCTTCTCGAACACTTCCGTGTTTTTTTAATAAATCTGCTGCAGTTTTTTGGTCAATCTGTAACTCAGTCATTAACATTTTTTCGCCTCTATCAACTAGTTTGTTGTTTGATAGTTGCATGTCTACCATTTTATTTCCTTTAACTCTTCCTAACTGAATCATACTAGCTGTAGAAAGCATATTTAATACCAGTTTTTGTGCTGTCCCAGCTTTCATTCGAGAACTACCCGTTACAAATTCAGGTCCAACAACAGCTTCAATAGGAAATTGTGCTGTAAGTGCCAACGGACTTCCTTCATTACAGGTTATGCAGCCTGTAATTATGTTGTTTTCATTACATTTTTCTAGAGCTGATATTACATACGGAGTGGTACCAGAAGCAGCAATACCTACTACCACATCTTTAGAAGAGATATTGTGTTTTTGTAAATCATCCCAACCTTGTGTGGTAGAATCTTCAGCAAATTCTACCGCTTTTCTAATAGCATAATCTCCTCCGGCAATCAAACCAACAACTAATTCGTGAGGTACTCCGAAAGTAGGAGGGCATTCACTTGCATCAACAATTCCTAATCTACCGCTGGTTCCTGCTCCCATATAAAATAATCGTCCACCTTCTTTTAGTTTTAGAACGATTTTTTGGGTTAGTTTTTCTATTTGCGGTAAGGCTTTTTCAACAGCTAAAGGAACTGTTTTGTCTTCATTATTAATGTTTATCAATAATTCAGAAATACTCATCTGCTCTAAGTTGTTGTACTTAGAATCTTGCTCGGTCGTTTTGGTAAACTTCATGCTTCAAATTTACTAATTTAAAAGGATAAGGGTAAGGTGTGACGTTTATAATTTTTTAGTGTCTAATTAGATGAATTAAGCAATGTTTCCGAGAGATTAATTATATGATAATTCAGGGGTAATTATTGTTTAACAATTTGTTTAGTTTCCTTATTTTAAACAAAAAAGCAGGTGAGAAATCACCTGCTTTTTAATTTTATAAGTTTATACACTAATTAAATACTCTGTAAAATTGTATTAAAAGTAGTGCTAGGACGCATAATATTGTCAGCTAAACTGTCATTAGGTTCGTAGTAACCACCAATGTTTACTGCTTTTCCTTGAACAGTATTTAATTCATTTACAATTGCAGTTTCTTCAGTAGCCATTTTTTCAGCAATAGGAGCAAATTGAGCTTTTAATTCTGCATCATTGTCTTGAGCAGCTAATGCTTGAGCCCAGTACATAGCTAGATAAAAGTGAGAACCTCTGTTGTCTAACTCTCCAGTTCTTCTTGAAGGACCTTTTTTGTTGTCTAACAGCTTGCTTGTTGCATCGTCTAAGGTTTCTGCTAAAACTTTTGCTTTATTGTTGTCATTCGTTTCACCTAAGTGTTCTAAAGAAACCGCCAACGCTAAAAACTCACCTAAAGAATCCCAACGTAAGTGATTTTCTTCTACTAATTGCTCAACGTGTTTAGGAGCAGATCCACCAGCACCAGTTTCAAATAATCCACCACCATTCATTAATGGTACGATAGATAACATTTTAGCTGAAGTTCCTAATTCTAAAATAGGGAACAAGTCAGTTAAATAGTCACGTAATACGTTTCCTGTAACAGAAATAGTATCCTTTCCTTCTTTAACTCTTTCTAAAGTGTATTTAGTAGCTTCTACTTGCGATAAGATTTTAATTTCTAAACCAGTAGTATCGTGATCTTGTAAGTATTTTTCTACTTTTTTGATGATTTCTGCATCGTGTGCTCTTTCTTTTCCTAACCAGAAAACAGCAGGAGTTTGTGTAGCTCTTGCACGAGTAACGGCTAACTTTACCCAGTCTTGGATAGGAGCATCTTTGGTTTGACACATTCTCCAGATATCACCAGCTTCAACAGTGTGCTCTAATAAAGTAGTTCCGTTTGTATCAATAACTTCAACTTTTCCATCAGTAGTGATTTCAAAAGTTTTATCATGAGAACCATATTCTTCAGCTTTTTGAGCCATTAAACCTACATTAGGAACGGTTCCCATAGTAGTAGGATCAAAAGCACCATTTTTAATACAAAAATCGATGGTTTCTTGATATAATCCAGCATACGAACTATCAGGAATCACCGCTTTGGTGTCTTGTTGTTTTCCTTCTTTATTCCACATTTGTCCTGAAGTACGAATCATTGCAGGCATAGAAGCATCAATAATAACATCTGAAGGAACGTGTAAGTTGGTAATTCCTTTGTCAGAATTTACCATTGCTAAATCAGGGTTGTTAACATAAATAGCTTCGATATCAGCTAAGATTTCTGCTTTTTTATCTGCTGATAATTCTTCAAGATTACTTAACAAGTTTCCAAATCCGTTATTAACATCTACTCCAATCTCTTTAAAAGTTTGGCTGTGTTTAGCATATAAATCTTTAAAGAAAACACGAACAGCATGTCCAAAAATGATAGGGTCAGAAACCTTCATCATTGTTGCTTTCATGTGTAAAGAGAATAGTACTCCTTTATCTTTAGCATCCTTAACTTGCTCTTCTAAGAAAGTTAATAAAGCTTTTTTACTCATTACTGAAGCATCGATAACTTCTTCAGCTAGTAAAGAAACTTTTTCTTTTAAAACAGTTTTGTTTCCGTTAGCATCTGTATGTACAATTTGTACATCAGTTGCATTAGGTACAGTAACTGATTTTTCACTGTGTGCAAAATCTCCTTCTGTCATTGTAGAAACATGAGTTTTAGAGTCTGAACTCCAAGCTCCCATTGAGTGAGGATTCTTTTTCGCGTAGTTTTTTACAGCTTTTGGAGCTCTACGATCAGAGTTACCTTCACGTAACACAGGGTTTACTGCAGAACCTTTTACTTTATTATAACGTGCTAAAATTGCTTTTTCTTCATCGGTGGTAGCTTCTTCTGGGTAATCAGGTAATGAGTAACCTAAAGCTTGTAATTCTTTAATAGCAGCTTTTAACTGAGGAACAGAAGCAGAAATATTAGGAAGTTTAATAATGTTAGCTTCTGGTTTTGTTGCTAAGTCACCTAAAAAGGCTAAGGCATCTTCTACTTGTTGTTCTTTTGTTAAGTAGTCTGAAAAATTAGCAAGAATACGACCCGCAAGAGAAATGTCTTTGGTTTCTATTTCTATGTTAGATGATTTTGTAAAAGCTTTTACGATAGGTAAAAACGAACGAGTAGCTAATGCTGGAGCTTCATCCGTTTTAGTATACATAATTTTAGCAGTCTTATTCATATTTATATGTAATAATTAAATTATATTTTGAAGTGATGCAAATTTAAGAATTACGAATGAGTTTTTCGCTGATAAATTATTATTAATTAAGGTGTTTTATTGTGAAAATGATAATATAATTATTGGAAATGGAGATTTTGTTATTAAAAAAAAAGCCATATCAAACAATTTCTTGTAATTAACATGGCTTTCCTGAAATAGTAAGGGCACTGACTTGTATTGCTACATCATCAAATAAAACAGTGTTTATGTTTCTTCCGTAGAAAAAACTACATTACTACTTCAAATTTGAAGCTTCATTTTATAAAAAATCTATTTATAAAACTACTACTTCGATGTTTTTAAACGGATTCGCTAAATTTAAAACCAATAATACTTATAAACTTATAACTAGAAAATTATAAATTACTAATAACTTACAATTAATCAAAAATTACGATGGTATTTAGCTTTTCTAAGCTTAAAAACAAAATATATAAAGAACGTTACTTTAAATGGTTTACTTTGTGTGATTAATATAGTTTAACTATTTTCTGACGTCACTTATTTGTAAACTCTTTCTCAAATATAAGAAGATTTTTTGGAATTTCATTGGTTTTAACTAGTTAGTTATCAACAGGTTGAAAGGGTGAGTTTATTAACAAAATGTGCATAAAAAAAGCACTGTGAAACCACAGTGCTTTTACTTCTTAAATGAAAGAAAATCTTAGTGTCTTCTTTCTTTAATTCTTGCTTTCTTACCAGTAAGACCTCTAAAGTAGAAAATACGAGCTCTACGTACTTTACCTCTTTTGTTAACTTCGATCTTTTGAATAGATGGTAAGTTGATTGGGAAGATACGCTCAACACCAACAGTACCAGACATTTTTCTGATAGTAAATGTTTCAGAAGCTCCACTACCTCTTTTTTGGATAACAACTCCTCTAAAGAACTGAGTACGAACTTTATCTCCTTCTCTAATTTCGTAGTACACTGTAATAGTGTCTCCAGCTGCGAATTCTGGTAATTCGTTTTTTGTTACAAATTCGTCTTGAACAAATTTTACTAAATCCATTTCTATAATTATTTATGGTTGTGTAAAAGCAACATACACGATTTTTTCGTCAGAGGTTGATTTTAGTGGCTGCAAATTTAAGATTTTTATTTCGATAAAAAAAATAAATAAAAAGCTGATTATTAGTTAATCTAACAAGTCAGGGCGTATTTCTTTGGTGCGTTTATAGGCTTGTTCTGATCGCCATTCTTCAATTTTAGGAAAATTACCTGATAGTAACACTTCTGGTACTTTCATGCCTTCATATTCAGATGGTCTTGTGTATACGGGAGGTGATAACAAATTATCCTGAAAACTATCCGTCAAAGCAGAAGTTTCATCACCTAAAACACCAGGGATTAATCGAATTACGGCATCACATAAAACTGCTGCAGCAAGTTCGCCTCCTGTTAATACATAATCGCCAATAGATATTTCTTTGGTAACATATTTATCACGTACACGTTGGTCAACACCTTTATAATGTCCCGTTAAAATGATAATGTTTTCTTTTAAAGAAAGTGTGTTTGCAGTAGCTTGATTTAAAGTTTTAGCATCAGGAGTCATGTAAATAATTTCATCATAAACTCTTTCCGATTGCAGCTTATCAATACATTTCGCAATGGGTTCAATCATTAAAACCATGCCTGCACCTCCACCAAATTGGTAGTCGTCCACTTGACGATAGTTACCAAAACCGTATTCTCTTAAATTGTGAAAATGAACTTCAGCTAAGCCTTTTTCAATAGCTCTTTTCATCATTGAGTTTTCAAAAGGGCTTTTAATTAAGTCGGGTTCTACTGTGATAATATCTATTCGCATGCGGCAAAGATATATTTTTTAAAGGAGATTTTACTGAGAGAATATTTTTTTGAATTTCTTTGGAAGTTCTTTCGTAATCGTTATTTTTTCTTCGGAAAAAGGATGTGTAAAATCGAGTGTAGAAGCATGAAGAAATAACCCTTTTCCATTCAAGATAAGATCTTCTAAAAAGTATTCTTTGTCACCTAAAATAGGATTGCCAATAGCGAAAAGATGCTTGCGTAGTTGATGTTTTCTCCCTGTTTGAGGTTGAAGTTTAACTAGATTCAAGAACTCAAATCTTGGAGAAGTGACTGTTTGAAGAGTTTCATAACTAGTGAAAGTATTTTTACCGTCAATAGGTGAATCGATTTCTCCGTTTCGTTTCATTTTACCAATACAAATCGCGTGATATGTTTTTTGAATTTCTTTTTGCTCAAAAAGTTTATTCAATGCAATGATACTTTCGGTTGTTTTTCCGATGAGTAACAATCCACTAGTCGGATAATCTAATCGATGTACTGGTCTGGGACGAGTAGCAGTTGGTAAGCTGCTTTTTTGTAGATTTTGAGTTAGTGCATTATCAATCGTAGCAAAAGAATTTCCACTAACTAAAATTCCTGCTGGTTTGTATACAATAGCTAAATAATCATCTTCAAAAAGAATTTCTAAAGGAAAATTGAAGTGTTTTTTATTAGTGTTGTTTTCGGCTTGAAATAATTCAATGATTTCATAACCTCTAATAAATAAGGCGGTAGTTGAAGGTTTTCCGTTAACAAATATCAAATTATTTTTAATAGCCTTTTTTAGTCCAGATTTTGTGGGTAATGAAGCAAAAATACCAGCTCCATATTCTTGTAATCGAATAGGAGTTTTTAAAAGAGGAACTTTATGAGTTTCAATTAAAATCATTAAAAACCAACAGCTGTATCATCACCTCTAGGATCAGCACCGCCTTCTAATTTTCCATTTGGGAGCATTAAGATAGCGTCTACTTTACCAATTATAGGAGAGTTGGTTTCGTCTAATTCATATCCGAGTTGTCGTAGTTTATTTTTTACTTTTTTGTCAAAACCTGTGGGCTCCATTTTAATTACATCAGGTAACCATTGATGATGAAAACGAGGCTGATTAACTGCTTCTTGCATTCCCATGTCAAATTCATGTACATTTAAAATGGTTTGTAATACAGATGTGATGATGGTTGAGCCTCCAGGGGTTCCTACAACCATATACAAGTTTCCGTTTTTCTCTACAATGGTAGGAGTCATAGAGCTTAACATACGTTTTTCAGGTTCTATTTTATTAGCTTCAGCTCCAACTAAACCAAACATGTTTGGTATACCTGGTTTGCTTGAAAAATCATCCATCTCATTGTTTAGGAAGAATCCTAAATCAGAGCAGTACAACTTGGAACCATAAGCTCCGTTAATGGTTGTGGTGGCAGAAATAGCGTTTCCAAATTGATCAACAATAGAGTAGTGGGTAGTTTCGTCGCTTTCAAACATAGTGATACTTCCGTGTGAAACATCGGTTGAAGGAGTTGCTTTGTCAAAAGAAAAATCAGCCATTCGATTTTTTGTGTACTCTTTACTTATAAGTGTTTTAATAGGGATTTCTACAAAATCAGGATCCCCTAAATAAAAACTTCTATCTGCATAAGCTCTACGTTCTGCTTCGGTGATTACTTGCATCGCTTTTGTTGAATTATGCCCGTATTTATCTAAATCAAATGGTTCAATTCCATTCATAATTTGTGCTAAACAAATACCTCCGCTAGCGGGTGGTGACATAGAAATGATTCGTAAATCGTCATAGGTAAAAGTGACTGGAGTTCTCCATTTGGCTTCGTATTTAGCTAAATCTTCTTCAGTTATAATTCCGCCATTGTCTTGCATAAAAGCAACTAAGCGTTTAGCAGTTTCTCCTTTGTAAAACTCATCACGACCATTTATTGCAATACGTTCCAAAGTTGCTGCTAAAGCAGGGTATTTGATGGTGTCTCCCTTTTTCCAAGGTTTGTCAAAAAGAATAGGATCTTTATTTACTTCTAAAAAGTAATGTTGATATTTTTTTATACGGTCTTCTTGTTTTTGAGTAACTATAAGGCCTCTTTTAGCTAAGGCTATAATTGGTTTTAAAATTTCTTGAATAGGTAATGAACCGAATTTTTCATGGGTAGCAAAAACTCCAGCTACTGTACCAGGTATTCCAACTGCCATAGCGCCCAAGGTGCTTTTGTTTTCAATTACATTTCCTAAGCTGTCTAAATACATATTTTTATGAGCGGCAAGTGGTGCTTTCTCACGGTAATCTAACGCGCCAATTTCTCCTGAATTTTTGCGGTAGACCATGAATCCGCCACCTCCAATATTTCCTGCATATGGATAAGAGACTGCCAATGCTAGTTCGGTAGCAACCATGGCGTCGAAAGCATTTCCTCCTTTTTGTAAAATATCTGATCCAATTTTTGAAGCTTCTTTACGAGCAGAAACAACCATTGCTTTTTCGGTAATTACACCCGTAACTTTATCTTTTTTACAACTGTATAATGTTATAAATGCAGTAAAAAGTAATAATGTTTTTTTCATGAGTTTTAACTTAATTCTTCTAGTTTTTGGTGTGAAAAAGTGCGTAAATCTTCAAAAAAAGTGGTAAAATCGTTTTCAAAAATAGTATAGTGTTCTAGTAGGTCTTCCGTGGCTAAGTTCATGTGAGATTTACCATTGGTGCGCCTGTTCATTCCATTTAATACTTCTTGAATGCCTTTAGCAAACTGATAATTGTATAACCAGTTGTATTCAATCATGTATGGAAGCATCTCTTGAGTTCTTTGAGGAAGAATGTTGAAATTTTTTTGTAGTAAATTATAGACAGAATTTACATAAACGTCTAACGGAATTTGTGAGTAATTTTTCCAGTTTTTAGATAAAAAATGATCGTAGAAAATGTCAATAATAACTCCGTCGTAGTGTCGGTAACGTTCATGTAAACGTCGTTTACTTATTCTAACAATTTCATGCGCATCTGTATAGGTGTCTATTTCTCGGTGTAGTAAAATGCCTTTTTGAATATCTTCATGATAGTGAGAAAAGTTTTTTCCTTTTACATGATCGGCAATAAAGTTACCAATCATTACATTGGTGATATTATCGGAAAGATATAAATGCGCTAAAAAATTCATTTTATAAATGTAAACAAAAAACCACAACAGAAAAGTTGTGGTTTAAAAGTTTATGTGCAAAATTTAGTTTTTTACTGGAGTGTTCTTTAAAATCTCTAGTAAAAACTTCCAGAATTTTTGCGTTGATGATATTTGCGCACGCTCATCAGGTGAGTGTGCACCTTTAATATTTGGACCGAAAGAAACCATATCTATTTCTGGGTAGTTTTGACCTAAAATACCACACTCTAATCCAGCATGACATGCAGCCACAATAGGTTTTTCGTTGTGTAATTCTTCGTATAAGTTAGTTACAGTTTTTAAAATTTCAGAATTTACGTTTGGTAACCATCCTGGATACGAACCAGAAAATTCTACGTCAAAACCAGCTAATTCGAAAGCTGAACGTAATGAGTTAGCTAAGTCCCATTTATTAGTTTCTGATGAAGAACGTGTTAAACATCCAATTTTAATAGCACCGTCTTTTACAATAATACGGGCAATGTTGTTTGATGTTTCTACTAAGCCTTCAATATCAGGATTCATACGATACACGCCATTCAAAGCAGCGTAAACCGCTTTAATTAATCCTTCTTGAACACCTAAGTCCATTACAGTTTCAGGAGTGTCAACTTCTTTTAATTCAATAGTTAGATTAGGTTCTAGTGTTGAAAACTCAGCTTTGATGTTGTTGATAAGCTCATGAATTTCAAATAAGAAAGGTTCTTTGGAAACAGTGTCAATCACAACTGATGAAAAGCTTTCACGAGGAATAGCATTACGTAAACTACCTCCGTTTATTTCAGCAACACGTAATCCAAAGTTTGTAAAACCATCAAATAATAAACGGTTCATAATTTTGTTAGCGTTCCCTAATCCTTTGATGATGTCCATTCCAGAGTGACCACCATTTAGTCCAGTAACAGAAATTTCATAAGCGATTGTGTTTTCAGGAGTAGCTTCTTCACTATAACTTCTTGTAGCTGTAACATCTACACCACCAGCACATCCCATTCCTATTTCGTCATCTTCTTCTGTGTCAAGGTTTAATAAGATTTCACCTTCTAACAATCCACCTTCAAGTCCCATTGCACCTGTCATGCCAGTTTCTTCATCAATTGTGAATAAAGCTTCAATAGCAGGGTGAGGAATATCAGTAGATTCTAAAACTCCCATAATAGCAGCAACACCTAAACCGTTGTCAGCTCCTAAAGTAGTTCCATCAGCCTTAACCCAATCACCATCTACAAACATTTTAATTCCTTCAGTATCAAAATCAAAAACTGTATCTGCATTTTTTTGGTGTACCATATCTAAGTGGCTTTGCATAACTACTGTTTTACGGTCTTCCATTCCAGCTGAAGCAGGTTTGCGAATAATCACGTTTCCTACTTTGTCAACCATGGTTTCAAGGTTTAATTTTTTACCAAAATCAACCATGAATTGAATGACTCTTTCTTCTTTTTTTGATGGACGAGGAACAGCATTTAAATCGGCAAAGTTTTTCCAAATAGCTTTTGGTTCTAGGTTTCTTATTTCTGAATTCATTGTGAATTGAATGTTTAATTTTAAAGCTACGAAGATACTTAATCCTTATTGAAAAATTGTAAATTCGCAGTATGGATTTTTCGTCGAAATTATTAGAAAATGCAGTAAATGAAGTAAGTCGATTACCAGGGATTGGTAAACGAACAGCACTTCGTTTGGTATTACATTTATTGAAGCAACCGAAAGAGAATACGAAGTATTTAACAGAAGCATTAACGCATCTACGTAACGATGTAAAATCATGTAAGAAGTGTCATAATATTTCAGATACGGTGCTGTGTGATATTTGTAGTAATCCGAAGCGAAATGCAGAGATTGTATGTGTGGTAGAAGATATTCGTGATGTGATGGCGATTGAAAATACAGCACAATACAGAGGTTTGTATCATGTGTTAGGAGGGAAAATTTCACCTATTGAAGGAATTGGTCCTCAAAACTTACAAATTGAATCCTTAGTAGAAAAAGTAAAAGAAGGCGAAATTAAAGAGTTGATTTTTGCCTTAAGTTCTACGATGGAAGGTGATACAACCAACTTTTATATTTACAAGCAAATAGAACAATACGGAATTACAACCTCTACGATTGCTAGAGGAATTTCGGTAGGAGATGAGTTAGAATATGCAGATGAGGTTACACTTGGGAGAAGTATTGTGAATAGGATACCGTTTGAACAATCGATAAAGGGATAAAAAAAACGAAGTTTTAAACTTCGTTTTTTCCTAATTATCATTTTTTTTATCCTCATCAATCAATTCTTGTTCGTATTTATCCCACGATTTCTTAGCTCTCACTTTTTTATAATAACGAATACCAACCATCAATAATACTCCAAATAAGATAATTCCTACAACGCCCCAAATCCAGTTAATGGCACTTTTTAAAACGACTAAAAATACAACAGCGAATAAAATTACAGTTGGAATTTCATTAAATATGCGGAGTTTATTAGGTGTGTATTTAATCTCATCACGTTGTAGTTCTTTGTAGATTTTGTGGCAAAATCCGTGGTAAAAATACAGCGCTAATACAAAGGCTAATTTCACATGCATCCACGGCATTTTTAAATAATAAGGATTTTTATATAGCATCCAAAAAGCAAAAAAACTTGCTAAAAATAAAGAAGGCCAAGTAATAATGTACCATAAACGTTTAGACATTAACTTGTATTGGGTTTGTAATATAGACTTGGCTGGTTCGTCTTTTTTTTCTGCCTCTACATGGTAAATAAACAGACGACCTATATAAAATAAACCAGCAAACCAAGTTACTACAAATATAATGTGTAATGCTTTTACGTAATAAAAATCCATAATTAATCCTTATTGAAATCGTTAATCCATCCTGCTAATACATCCACCCATTCGTCGTTGTCGTTAATACAAGGAACTGTATGGAATTCTTCACCACCAGCTTCTAAAAACTCGTGTTTACCTTCCATTGCAATTTCTTCTAAGGTTTCTAAACAATCAGAAACAAAAGCAGGAGTTACAATAGCTAATTTTTTAATGCCGTCTTTTTCTGCTTTGTTAACAATAGTTCTATCGGTATAAGGTTGTAGCCAAGGGTCTACACCTAAGCGAGATTGAAATGAAGTTGATACTTTATTTTCGTCTAAACCTAATTCAGAAATCACATTTTTAGTAGTTTGATAACATTGATGACGGTAGCAATACTTATGAGCTTCTGAAGGAGTATTACAACAACTTAAATTTCCTGCTTCAGGGTTACAATGCGATTTAGTGATGTCAGATTTTCTAATGTGACGCTCTGGAACTCCATGATACGAGAATAAAATATGGTCGTAATCTTTATCAGATAAATAATCCTTTATACTATTAGATAATGCTTTAATATATTCTGGTTTGTTGTAAAAAGCAGGTACATCAGTAATTTTCATGTTAGTAAAGAGTTCTTTTCTTAATTCTTCAGCTAATATCAAAATAGTTTCAGTAGTTGCCATGGCAAACTGAGGGTATAACGGAACTAATAGTACTTCTGTAACACCCTTATCATGTAGTTCTTGTAATCCACTTTTAATTGAAGGATTTCCATAGCGCATGGCTAAAGCAACAGGGAGTTTTGTTTTTGCTTGTACCTTATTTTGTAAACGTTCTGATAGTATAATTAAAGGAGAACCTTCTTCCCACCAAATTTTTTCATAGGCTTCTGCCGATTTTTTAGGACGAGTATTTAAAATAATACCTTTAACAATAAATGTTCTTAACCAATAAGGAACGTCAATAACACGTTCATCCATTAAAAATTCCCCTAAGTATTTTTTTACATCTTTTGGGTTTGTACTTTCTGGTGATCCAAGGTTTACTAATAAAACTCCTTTCATATTTTGGCTGAATTTATTTCAGAATCTTTTTATTTAATTGGTTTGTTGTTTCGTATAGAGCAATAGCTAAACTATGAATTACATTCATGCTAGAATTTCGACCGTACATTGGTATAGCAACTGTTGCGTCTACCAAATTAACGTTTTCTATACCGTTTCTTTCGCTACCCAAAAGTAACACAATTTTCGAATGTGGACTGAAATCGTAATCGCTAATATCTATACTTTCATCGGTAATTTCAATTCCAATAATCGTGTTTCCTTCTTCTTTTAATTGATGGATAAGTTGTTCAAAATTCCCATATGTATTATGTGGTATTTGTTGAACCGTATTTCGAGCAGTTTTCTTAACAATTCTGTTCTCTATAGAAGGAGAGCTTTCGTGTAAATAGATTTTAGATACCCCAAAACTTTCTGAAATTCGAAAACACATTCCTATGTTTTCAGGAGTTCGGATAGCGTCGCAAACAATAGTTATAGGAAAACTTTGTTGGTTGTTTTCTATATCGTAATGAGTTAGTTGTTTCATTTGTTTTTAGTTGAAAAGTTAGAAGGTTTAAAAGTTTCTAAAGTTTATATTTTGCCTACTGACTCAAACTCATTACATATTGTTTAGGTGTAGTGCCAAATTTCTTTTTAAAAGCAGCAATAAAGTGACTAGAAGTGCTGTAACCAACATGTAATCCAACCTCATTTACATTGTATTGGTTACTTTCTAGAAGTTTACGGGCATGATCCATTTTGTAATCAAATAAGAAACTATATACAGTATCTCCATAAATTTGTTTAAAACCTTCTTTTAATTTTTTAAGGTTTAATCCTACTTCATTAGCTAGGTCTTGTAAACTTGGTGGTTCACTCATTCTAGAGATAATAATGTCTTTTGCTTTTCTAATTTTTAAAACTTCTCTGTCATCAACTAAGAAAGGACAGTATTCTTCGTTAGTATTTTCTCCACTATCAAAATGTAAACTCAGTAATTCGTATGTTTTTCCTTTAATATAAAGGTCTCGCATAGAACTTTGGTTTTGAGCTGTTAATATTTGCTGAAGCACAAATAATACATTTGGATTTATTTCAGCGTTGTCATAATACTTTTTATTCTTGTTGTTTTCACTTAAAAAAGGAATGTAGCTCGCTTCTTTAGAAAAAAAAGTGTGGAACTTTTCAATAGAAATCAACACAGAAACTAGTGAGGTTTTTGGTAAAATCTCTAAGTTAATTGGAAGGTTTTGCTGAGGGTTGTATAAGAAAATAGAATGCTTATCTAATACGTTAAAAGTATAGCTGTTGTTGTTAAAATGAAACTTACAATTACCTTTAACACAGTAGTGTAGTTGTATGTAAGAGTTGTCTATATCTCTTTTGTAAAACTCAGTTTCATCAGAGTTGTTTTGAAATTTTAGTACAAAAAAACCCTTTTCTAGCGAAACTTCTCTAAATGTACTTTCTGCGATATTTTTTGACATAGATTCTATGTTTTTTTAAAGCTTGTTATTTAGAATGATTCTAAAATAATATATCTCTACAAGCCTAATTTACTGCAAAAATACACTTTTGAATAGGTTTTTGGTGTGTTTTTAGGTGAAAAAGCAAATAGCGACATTAAAAGTTCTTTTAGCGATACTTTTTTTTATTCAATATTTATATTTTTGACCGACTTTTTTGAAGAAGACTCAATGACAGTAGAAAACAAACAACAAGGCAACTTATACAACATAGGTGTTAGTTATAAAAAAGCTGATGCTGCAATTAGGGGGAAGTTTAGCATTTCTAAAGAAAATCAGAAAGCACTTTTAAAAGAAGCAAAGCAAAACGGTGTAGACGGTATTTTTGTATTGTCAACCTGTAACAGAACAGAAATCTGTGGTTTTGCCGAACATCCTTTTCAGCTAATTAGTATGTTGTGTAAATATTCAAACGGAACTGTTGAAGAATTTGCAGGCGTATCTAACGTATATAAAAACAACGAAGCTATTAACCATTTATTCAGAATGGGGACCGGTTTAGATAGTCAAATTTTAGGAGACTATGAAATCGTTGGTCAGTTACGTCAAGCTTTTAAACAAGCAAAAAAGTTAGGAACTACCAATGCGTATTTTGAGCGTTTGTTAAATCACGTTATGCAAGCGAGCAAGCGTGTTAAGAACGAAACAAAATTAAGTTCAGGTACCACTTCAGTATCTTATGCTGCGGTACAGTACATCATTAGTAATTTACCAGATTACAATTCGAAAAATATTTTAGTTTTCGGATTAGGTAAAATGGGGAAACACACCTGTAAAAATTTAGCAGAATACACGCAAAACAAATCGGTAAGTTTAATTAATAGAACTGAGGAAAAAGTTTCGGAGTTTGTAAAAGAACATCCATTAATTAGAGATGCTAAGTACGCTGATTTAACAGCTGAGGTAAATAATACAGATGTGTTAATTGTCTCTACAGGAGCTAGTTTTCCAACAATCACGAAAGAACACATTCCTGCAGATAAAGAATTATTGATTTTAGATTTATCGATGCCTGCGAATGTTTCTAAAGAAGTAGCTGAGTTAGAAAATGTAACTATTGTAAATGTTGATGATTTATCTAAAGTTACTGATGAAACTTTAGCAATTCGCCAACAAGAAGTTCCAGTTGCTGAAGCAATTATCGATACTCACAATCAAGAGTTTCAAGAGTGGTTAAATCACAGAAGATTTACACCAGCTATTACAGCGTTAAAAGAATCATTACAAACGATTCAACAAGACGAAATAGCATTCCATAAAAAGAAAATTAAAAATTTTGATGAAGAACAAGCAGAAATATTAACATCAAGATTTATTCAAAAAATAACTACACAATTTGTAAAACACTTAAAAGACGAAGAAACTTCGGTAAATACAAGTATTGAAGTAATGGCTAAAGTGTTTGGTGCAAATTTACAAGCAATCCATGCAGAAGATAATTAGAATAGGTACACGTGATAGCCAATTGGCTATGTGGCAAGCAACAAAAGTTCAAAAACTTTTAGAAGAATTAGGACATGAAACTAAAATAATACCCGTTAAATCAGCGGGTGATTTAATTTTAGATAAACCCCTTTATGAGTTAGGAATCACAGGGATTTTTACTAGAAATTTAGACATCGCTATGTTAAATGATGATATTGATATTGCGGTGCATTCAATGAAAGATGTTCCTACAATATTGCCAGAAGGTATCATACAAGCTGCAGTTTTAAAACGTGCTAATTATAACGATATTTTGTTGTTAAAAGACAATGAGGAATTCATGTCGCAACCAAATGGAGTAATTGCAACGGGTAGTTTACGTAGAAAAGCTCAGTGGTTAAACCGTTATCCAACACATAAAGTAGAAGGGTTACGAGGAAACATTAATACACGTTTACAAAAGCTAGAAGATAATAATTGGAACGGAGCTGTTTTTGCTGCAGCAGGATTAGAACGTGTAGGATTACGACCAAAAGGAGCAGTGAACTTAACATGGATGATCCCAGCTCCAGCTCAAGGTGCAATCATGATTACTGCTTTAGATGAAAACGAAGAAATTAAAGAGATATGTGCCGAGTTAAACGATAAAGATACCGAAATCTGTACGGGTATAGAACGTGAGTTCTTGAATCGTTTAGAAGGAGGTTGTACAGCACCTATCGGAGCTTTGGCTTTTATAAATGAAAAGGAAGAAGAAATTAACTTTAAAGGGATTTTACTAAGTAGAGATGGTAAGAAGAAGATTGAAGTTAGTAAAAAAGTAAAAGTTGGTAAGCATAAGTATGTAGCAAAAGATTGTGCAAATTATGTGATAGATAAAGGAGGAAAGCTAATTATGATTGAAGATGAAGGAATTGAAAAACAATTTTCAGTTTATTCAACCAAAAAATTATCAGAAGCACAAAAGAAACTATTACCAACACATATGCATGTTGAGGATAGTGATTTTATTAAAATCCGTTTTAATAGAATTGCTCCTAAGGTGATTAAAAATGGAATAGAGAACGTAATTATCACCAGTAAAAACGGAGTAGAATCAATATTAAATTCTTTTACTTCAGAAGAATTACAGTTCAAAAATATTTACTGTGTTGGTCGAAGAACCAAAAAGTTAATCGAGCAACGTATAGGTAAAGTAACACATTCAGAAAGAAATGCTAAAAAACTATCTGAATACTTGTCAAAAGAATTAAAAGGGCAAGAAGTTACTTATTTCTGTAGTGATTTACGTTTAGATACCCTTCCTATGCTTTTAAAAGCAAACGGAGTTACGGTAAATGAAGTAGAAGCTTATAAAACCATGTACAGTCCAACTAAGGTTGATGAGAAGGTAAATGGAGTATTATTCTATAGCCCATCAACAGTAGAAAGTTATATGGAAGAAAACGCTGCTGATAAAATTGCATTTTGTATAGGTGAAAGTACGGCGAATGAAGCTAAAAAGCATTTTAAAGAAGTACAAATAGCAAAGATGCCAACAGTAGAAAGTGTTATTGAGCTAGTAAACTTACACTTTGTAAAATCTTAACATAAGATGAAAGAGGTATTTTATTTTATGTGTTTTCTTTTTCTTGTAAGCTGTAAAAAGCAGAGTACAGAAAAAGTTACTTATCCACGCCAAATAGGTGATATTAGTTACGATGTCAAATTAGACAATCCAAATTTTATCCCGTGTAATGGAGATGATAAAATACTTCAATATTTTAATACAGGTAAAGGGTTTGAGTATGAAGGAGGTAAAAAAGAATTAGAAGATTTATTTGAGAAAAAGTATACTCATATAAAGGTAGATGAAAGCGGACTGATAAGGATTCGTTTTATTGTTAACTGTAAAGGAGAGACAGGAAGGTTTAGAGTTATACAAATGAATGATAACTATAAACAATTTACTTTTGATGATAGAATAACTAATCAGTTGTTGACGATAACTCAAAGTTTAGATGGTTGGAAAGTGAAAGAAAATAATGGTGCTGAAATAGATTATTATCAATATTTGATTTTTAAAATTGAAAAAGGAAACCTTATTGAAATTTTACCATGAGATTAATCATAACGTATTTTCTATTTTTTTTTGCAAGTAAAATTTTTGCTCAAAACTGTGAAGCTTATAAGTTGGAAGGCAATTTAAAAAAATACGAAGCCTGTAAAAAACAAAAAGAAGCATATAAATATTATCAATTCACAAAAGAGTATCAAGAGTTATTAGACGAGGTTATACAGATAGATTCTACTTATGATAATGCTTATTGGGCTAAATCAATTGCATATTTAAAAAGTGGTGATTTTTTATCATGGAAACCATTAATTGATAAGGCAGTAGAGTTAAACCCTAAAATGCATTTAGGTTATAGAGGATGGTGTAGATATCAATTTTTTAGAGATTATAAAGGCGCTATAAAAGATATAGAAGAATTCGAAAAGCTAATAAAAGATGATATAGGATATTGTCAAAATGGAGATTATCATTTGCTGATAGCAAAAGCAATATGTTATAAAGCAATTGATGAAAAAGATAAGGCAATAAAAATAATAGAGAATTATTTAAAAGAGAATGATGGTGAACCAGACTTGTATAACTATTATCACCTTGGAGTTTTGTATTTCGAAAAAGGAGATTATCAACAAGCTTTAATAAAATTTAATAAACAAGGAGAAAATAATGATTTAGCGAGTAATAGATATTATATGGCTATGTGTTATAAGTATCTTAAAAATATTCATAAATACAAGCAAGAAATATTAAAAGCTAAAAAGTTATCAGATGAAGGTTATGTGTTGAAAGACCCTTACACACATCATTATGACAAGGTTTATTTGTCTCAAATAATAAAAGAAATAGATATAAGTAAAGAGTTTTAAAACTTTTAAACTAAAACTATGTTTAGAACACGCAGACTAAGAAAAACAGAAAATATTCGTCGTTTAGTTAGAGAAAACAAACTATCGGTTGATGATTTTGTATATCCATTATTTATTGAAGAAGGAACAGGTATCGAAACTGAAATTCCTTCAATGCCAGGAATCAACCGTTATTCGTTAGATACCATTTCTAAGGAATTAGATGAGGTTGTAGCATTAAAAATTCCAGCAGTTTTGTTATTTGGAATTCCATCTAAAAAAGATGATGAAGGTACCGAAACATGGAATGATAACGGAATTATGCAAGAAGCTATCCGATTCATAAAAAAGAATTATCCGAGTTTATATGTAATTACCGATGTATGTTTTTGTGAATATACCTCACATGGCCACTGCGGAGTAATACATGATAATGATGTAGATAACGATGCTACTTTAGTAAATTTAGCGAAGCAAACAGTATCGCATGCCAAAGCAGGAGCAGATATGGTAGCACCATCAGGAATGATGGATGGAGCTATAGTAATGATGCGTGAAGCATTAGATAATACAGGTTTTGCAAACTTACCAATCATGGGGTATTCAGTAAAATACGCTTCAGGATTTTATGGGCCTTTCAGAGAAGCGGTAGATTCAGCACCATCATTTGGAGACAGAAGAACCTATCAAATGGATCCTTCTAATAGAGATGAAGGTTTACGTGAAGCAACTTTTGATGATGAAGAAGGAGCAGATATTTTAATGGTAAAACCAGCTTTGTCGTATCTAGATATCATCAGAGATTTAAAAAATAATTTTGATAGACCTATTGCTTGCTATAATGTAAGTGGAGAATACTCAATGATAAAAGCAGCTGCTGAAAAAGGCTGGATTGATGGTGAAAAAGTAATGATGGAAAGCTTATTGTCTATGAAAAGAGCAGGAGCAGATATTATCATTACCTACTTTGCTAAAGAAGCAGCAAGAGTTTTAAATAAATAGCTATTAGTTATTTGCTGTTGGCAATTTGCTAATAGCTAAAGGCCAATAGCCAAAAGCTAAATAAAATGTTCAAAAAATCACAAGAATTATATAACAAAGGATTAGTAAACCTAGTAGGAGCGGTAAATTCACCAGTACGTGCATTTGCATCCGTAGGAGGTAATCCTTTATTCATAAAAAAAGCGAAAGGAAGTAAAATTATCGACGTTGATGATAATTCGTATATCGATTTAGTATTATCATACGGTCCAATGATTTTAGGTCACCGTCATAAAAAGGTAGAAAAAGCTGTAAAAAAAGCGTTAAAAAACGGATACTCTTTTGGGGCGTCAACAAAAGGTGAGATAAAACTTGCAAAAATTGTTTGTGATGCTTTCCCTGGAATGGACAAAGTACGTTTTGTAAATTCTGGTACAGAAGCGGTATTAAGTGGAATTCGTTTAGCGAGAGCGTATACAGGAAAAGATAAAATTATCAAGTTTGCTGGTTGTTATCACGGGCACCAAGATGCTTTATTAGTAGCTGCAGGTTCTGGTTTAGCGACCTTGAGTTTACCAGGAAGTAAAGGGGTGCCAGAAGGAGCTGTAAAAAATACGTTGATAGCGAATTATAATGACTTAGAAAGTGTAAAAGCACATTTTGAAGCGCACGATGATATTGCAGGAGTTATTTTAGAACCTATTGCAGGAAATATGGGGGTAGTAACTCCTCAAAACGATTTCTTAAAAGAGTTAAAAGAGTATGTAAACTCGAAAGGAGCTTTATTAATTATTGATGAGGTTATGACAGGTTTCCGTTCTAAGTTTGGAGGAGCTCAAGAATTGCTAGGAGTAGAAGCTGATATTACTTGTTTAGGAAAAGTAATTGGTGGAGGATTCCCAGTAGGAGCTTATGGTGCTCGTAATGAAATTATGGAAATGGTAGCCCCATTAGGAGGAATGTATCAAGCAGGAACTTTATCAGGAAATCCAATTGCCATGGCAGCAGGAATTTCTACTTTAACAGAATTGAAGAAACAAAATCCGTATGAAAAGTTCAACGAAATCGCTCAAATTATTGAGGTATTCTTGTTAGAGTCAGCTAAAAAATACGGAGTAGAAATTACAGTTAATCGATTTGGTTCGATGATTAATCCATTTTTCACGAATAAGAAAGTAACTAATTTTGAAGAAGCACAAACTTCAGATACAAAGAAGTATGCTACTTTCTTCTGGGAAATGACTAAAAACGGAGTGTTTTTACCTCCAAGTCAGTTTGAAGCATGGTTCTTGTCTTCAGCGTTAACTGAAAAAGATATTCAAAAGATTACAAATGCCATTGATAAGTCGATGGAAGCTGTATCAAAAATGTAGAACAAATAAATAGTTATTACAAAGAAATGAAGTGAGTGTAAAATTACTTCAGTCTGTTAGTAATGGCGTAGAAGAGATATGATAAAAAACGATTTATTTTTAAGAGCGTTAAAAGGAGAAACTGTCGATCGTCCACCAGTATGGATGATGCGTCAAGCAGGAAGATATTTACCAGAATTTATGGAATTACGTGAAAAGTACGATTTCTTTACACGTTGTAAAACTCCTGAATTAGCTTCTGAAATAACAGTGCAGCCTATCCGTAGATATGGAATGGATGCAGCTATTTTGTTTTCAGACATTTTAGTAATTCCACAGGCAATGAATATTGAAGTGGAAATGAAGCCAAATTTTGGTCCTTATTTACCAAATCCTGTTAGAGATAGAAAAGGGTTAGATAACGTAATTATTCCAGATATTCATGAAGAGTTAGGTTATGTAATGGATGCTATTAAAGCAACCAAAGAAAAACTAAATGATGAGATTCCATTAATTGGTTTTGCTGGTTCACCTTGGACGATTTTATGTTACGTTGTACAAGGGCAAGGATCTAAAAATTTTGATAAAGCAAAAGAATTTTGTTTTACGCAACCAGTTTTGGCACACGAATTGCTTCAGAAGATAACCGATACCACTATTGCGTATTTAAAAGAAAAAGTAAAAGCAGGTGTAAATGCTGTACAAGTTTTTGATTCTTGGGGAGGAATGTTATCTCCAACCGACTATCAAGAATTTTCATGGCAGTACATCAATCAAATAATAGAAGCATTAAAAGATGATGCTCCAGTTATCGCTTTTGGTAAAGGATGTTGGTTTGCCTTACATGAAATGGCACAATCAAATGCATCAGCCTTAGGAGTAGATTGGACATGTTCAGCAAGAAATACACGTTATTTAACAGGAGGGAATATTACTCTACAAGGTAACTTTGACCCTTCAAGATTGTTGTCTCCACCAGCTGAAATAAAAAAGATGGTACACCAAATGATTAATGAGTTTGGTAAAGACAAATATATTGTTAACTTGGGGCACGGAATTTTACCTAACATCCCGCTAGAGAATGCCAAGGCATTTATTGATGCGGTTAAAGAGTATAAAGCCGATAGATAACCCCCTTTAAATAATTAAAAATGAAGAACTTATTTTTTGTTTTGACGTGTTTTTTAACGACTGTTAGTTTCGCTCAAAATAAAACGTATTACAATTTTGCAGTAAATAATTGTGTAGAAGAAAGTACCGAAGGTTTGATTGATAAGTGCATTAAAGGCTCTTATTTGTTAAATTACAACTTTACTACAATAGATAGCAAAACGGTAAGTACAGACAAAATTAACAAGCCAATCGTACTTATAGCCAATGCTACTTGGTCAGCTCCTTGTTGGGGAGATGTACCAGCTTTAAATGCTATGGTTGAAAAATATCATAATAAGTTAGAGTTTATTATGATTTTTTGGGACAAAGAGGCAAAAGTTAAGAAAATGGCTGAAAAGCTAGATAAAAGAGTTAAGCTAGTACCTGCAAGAGATATAGATAAGGTTGAAAAAGGACATTTAGATATTAGCGGTTTTGTTCATAAACTAGATTATCCTACAGCTTACTTAATTGATAAAGACAAGCAATTTATCAATGTTAAAAGAGGAGCAGCTACACCAACAAAAGAAGTTGGTTGGGATGAAGTAAACGAAATTAATACTAAGAATTTCGAAGACTTTTTAGCACCAATTTTAAAGTAGTTTAAATAACAATATTTTTTAAACCTCTTTCCTAATCGAAAGAGGTTTTTTATTTTCACACAAAAAAAGAAATGATACAAAATATTGTAAAAGGAATTCAAGCATACTTCGGAGCATTTGGACTAATATCTAAATTAAAGCTATGGAAATATTTTATCATACCAATGTTTATAAGCTTATTAACAGCAACGTTTGTAGGTTTCATTGCTTATACCTTTTCAGATAATATAGGTCATTATGTAGCTAATTTTTGGAAATGGGAATTTGGTAAACAAACCTTTGAGGTAATTAGCACTTTTATAAGTGGATTGATAATAGTCGTAATAGGATTGGTATTGTATAAACATATCGTAATGGCATTATCAGCACCTTTTATGAGTCCAGTTTCAGAAAAAATAGAAGATCATCTTAGAGGTGAAGATCATACTCATAGAATAACTTCTTTTCAAGAACAATTAATTAGAGGGATACGAATAAACCTAAGAAATTTAACAAGAGAATTGTTGTTAACCATTCCTATCCTATTATTAGGATTCATCCCTGTTATAGGTATTATTTCAACCGTATTATTGTTCTTAATGCAAGCCTATTACGCAGGTTTTGGTAATATGGATTATACGCTTGAACGTCATTTTAAGTATCGAGAAAGTATTAATTTTGTAAAAGAGAATAAAGGATTAGCAATAGGAAACGGAATAGTATTCATACTTTTTTTATTAATCCCTATAATCGGAGTAATCCTTGTATTACCATTATCAGTTACTGCAGCTACTACTGAAACTATTAAGAAAATACAGCTTAAAAAATTACCAGAATAAGTACTTTTGCACTTCAATAGAATCAACACATGAAAGAACAATTTTACGCCTATATCCAACAATTACAAGACACGATCACTTCAAAATTAGAAGAAGTAGATGGTAAAGCGAAGTTTCAAGAAGACTTATGGGATCGTACTGAAGGTGGTGGAGGTAGAACTCGTGTGATTGAAAATGGAGACATTTTTGAAAAAGGAGGTGTAAATATTTCAGCAGTATATGGTGAATTACCAGAGGTGTTAAGAAAGCAGTTTGGAGTAGAAAGTGGAGATTTCTTTGCCTGTGGGTTGAGTTTGGTAATACACCCTAAAAATCCGTTTGTACCTACGGTACATGCCAACTGGCGTTATTTTGAAATGTATGACGGAGAAGGAAATATTGTTACCCAATGGTTTGGAGGCGGACAAGATTTAACTCCGTATTATTTATTTGAAGAAGATGCAGTGCATTTTCATTCGGTTTGTAAAGAAGCCTGTGATAAACACCATCCTGATTTTTATCCGAAGTATAAAGAAACTTGCGATAACTATTTTTGGAATGCACATCGAAATGAAGCCCGTGGTTTAGGAGGTTTGTTCTTTGACTATTTAAAAGAAACAGAAGAGTTTTCAATGCAAGATCGATACGATTTTGTTACTGAAGTAGGAAACAGCTTTTTAAACTCGTATGTGCCTATTGTAGAGAGAAGAAAAGATATAGAGTATACTCAAGAGCATAAAGATTGGCAAGAAGTGCGTAGAGGTCGTTATGTCGAGTTTAATTTGGTACACGATAGAGGAACATTATTTGGATTGAAAACCAATGGACGTATTGAAAGTATTTTAATGAGTTTACCACCTACGGTACAATGGAAATACAATCACCACCCAGAAGAAGGTTCGGAAGAAGCGAAATTATTAGAGGTATTAGCAAAACCTAAAAATTGGGTGTAAGTCTAAGATTATTTCCAAACAATATTTTTCTTAGTAAGCTCATTATTCACATTGTGAATATGGAAAAGGCGTGCTTTTAGCAGAAACTTTCTTCCATTAATTGTTCGTGTATACACTAATTTAGACTTACCAAGGTGTTTGTTCCAACAAGTTTGAAAAATTTCGGTTTCTTTTTTACGAGCACTAAAAATTTCTGGAACCGAAAAGAAGTTGTTCAATTTTAGTTTTTTACGAAACCAGTTCGTTTTTATTAATAAATATTTCGGATTGTTGATAGGCTGTAATAATTCATCCAAAGCTTTTATAAATAAAGTACTTTCGTATCGATTGGTGCCATGAATGGTGCAAGAAACATTTCCTTTAGCTAATAATTCAGTCTTAATTTGTATTTCGTTGAGAGGTGTTGTTAAGTGATTTAATCTATTGAGTGATTCTAAAATAGCAGATGCCATTTTATCTATTTTCTTATGAACCAATCCAAAGTATAAATACAGTTGAACAGACTTATAAATTTTGTAGCCAAAAGTTAATCCTAAAGCTGATGATAGCACAAATAGGAAGTAAACAATTCCTTTTTGTAATAAAATATTAAAGTTTTTAATGATAAATTCAGGAAGAAAAAAGGACAGTCCAATAATAATTTCTCCAACGGTATATTTCACAATATCTTGATAATACAATTTTTTCAGTTGAGGATATTGTTTGTTTTTTTCATTGTAAAAGGTAAGTTCTTTAATAACTCCTTTTCCATTATTAACGGCATTTTCCCATCGTTGAGCGATTAAATTCCTATTTTTAGAAAGTGCTAAAGTCTTTTTGTTTTGTTGTTGAATATCTTCATCGATAAAATTAGTTGGAAGCTGTAAACGATCAATTCCGTTAGAAATAACAGTGTTATTATTGTTATTGATACCTAAAAAGGCATTAAAACGACGAGCAAGAATTTCAAAATCTCGTCCTCCAAATTCACTTGTGGTATCTATACATGCTAAATGCCAAATCAAACCCACTTTATGAGGGTTTTGATTATCTATCCGAATTGCACGACCTCTCATTTGATTTGAAGTAACAAACGAGCCAACTACGGAAGCTAAAATTAAACTGTTGATTGAAGGTGCATCCCAACCTTCTCCTAATAGTGATTTGGTACCAACTAAAATTTTGATATGACCAATCTCAAAAAGTTTTGTAATAACTTCGACAATAGTAAGTTTAGAAGCAGTAGTACTTGTAAGAATTACAAATTCAGTATCAGATTTTATAGGCGTGTAGTTGTAGTTTTGAATGTTATCAATCAATCCTAATTTAGCAATAAGACTACTATGAAAAACAACCAAACTACCAGATAGAATAGCTAAACTGGTTTTGTCTCTTGTTGAAACCCGCACATGATGAAAAATAGGAACAACTCCTAGTTTTTTGATTTCTTTAATTTCTGATTGAGGACAATTCAGATATTCTTTCCTAATGTAATCAGATAAAATAACACAACGTAAATCGTCTTGTAAGTTTTGCTGTTCTTGTTGAACAATGGTAGTAATGCTTTTCAGTTTACTCGGACTACTACTCAGTGATTTATATAAAAGTTCATTTCCTACTAGATTGACTTTATTTTTGCTAAAAACAGCCAACTCTCGAAGTCTTTTTTCTAAAATTTCAAGATACGTTTCATGTTCAACAAGGTTTTTACGGTCAATCACTAATAAGTGTTGAAATAAAATTTGAATCCATTCATGGGTTATTGAAGGAAATTCAATTGTTTCCTTTTTATCAAAACCTAATACTTCTAATTTCTCAATAGGAATAGTTTCTCCTGATTCGTGTAAGAAAATTAAAAGAGAAGAAAAGAAGTCAGAAAACTTGTAAAGTTCTTCTAAGTTTTCTTCAGTTTTAGCATAAAAACGATGTTGTTTTAAAAAAGAGATAAACTCAGTATTTTTTAAAATATCGGTAACAAACAGAGCAATTTTTAACCGAAATTCAGCAATAAAATTAATTTCCTGATTTTCTGGTTTGGATAGAAATACTAAATCTTGATGTGGGCATAAATTATGTTCTTTAACTAAATCAGGAACTACAATTTCATCATCGATTTCTCCACACAGTTTAAAATATTTTTGAATTTCAGAATTGTCACTATCATAGGGTGGAGTAGCTGTTAAAGCAACTACTGTTTGAATGTGTTGCTCTTTCAAATTATATAAACATTTCCACCATTCATTTTTTAAATGATGCGCTTCATCTAATAATAAAACCTCAATTCCATGCTTTTTAAAGAAGTTATAATAAGCTTCTTTATCCTCAAAAGACTTATAAAAGCTATGTAATGCTTGATAGGTAGTAAATGTTATGTCAGACGGTTCTTTTATGTTGAATGACACTTGCGTAAAATTGCAATCTGTTGTAAAAAAGTTTTGCAATCGGTCTTCCCACTGATTTCTAATGGTTAACGTAGGTGCAAGAACCAAGGTTTTTTTACTAATTCGTTTAATGATTTCTATTCCTAAAATTGTTTTTCCAGAACCAGGAGGCGCCACGATATGAAAGTGATTATCATCTATATGTGAAGAGAAATTCTCTAACACTTTCGCTTGATAGGGTCTCCAATTGAATAAGAAATTAAGATTAGCAATAGAAGTGCTCAATAATTTTGATTTAGGTTAAAGACTTCAAAAATAGAATTTTGTATGGATAAACAAAACTTTGAGCATTGATTAGGTAATTCGTAAGAATATGTTGTTTTTAAGAAGATAAATGTAATTGATGTGTGGTTTTTAAGTGTTGTATTGTGAATAATTTAATAGAAGAGAAAAAAAGCAAAAATAATTAATGGATAAAAACGTGAAAAAATCATTGCTTTTTAGTAACTTCGCAAGCGTTAAAAATATATACACTATGGCTAGATACGAATTGAAGTTGCCTAAAATGGGCGAAAGTGTTGCAGAAGCAACGATTACTTCTTGGGTAAAAGAAGTTGGAGAAACTATTGATATAGATGATACCGTTGTTGAAGTAGCTACTGATAAAGTGGATAGTGAAGTACCTAGTGAAGTTGAAGGAACCTTAGTTGAAATCTTATTTGAAAAAGATGCTGTTGTGCAGGTAGGGCAAACAATTGCTATTATCGAAACAGAAGGTGGAGAAGGAGCAGCTACAGAAGCTCCGAAGAAAGAAGAAGCACAACCAGCAGCTGTTGAAGCGGTAGAAAAAACAGTTGAAGCAGCAAAAGAAACTGTTGCCACATCAATTGATACTTCTTCTAGCGATCGTTTTTACTCGCCATTAGTAAAAAGTATTGCACAAACAGAAGGAATTTCTGTTGAAGAATTAGACTCTATTTCAGGAACAGGAAAAGAAGGAAGAGTTACTAAGAATGATATTTTATCATATTTAGAAAATAGAGGAAGTCAACCAAAAGTAGCTGAAAAGTCTGCTGTAGCTCCAGTAAAAGCAGCCCCAGCTGAAAAAGTAGTATCAACACCTATTACCTTAGGAGGACAAGATCAAGTAATTGAAATGAGTCGTATGGGTAAATTGATTGCGAAGCATATGGTTGATTCAGTACAAACATCGGCACATGTTCAGTCTTTTATTGAAATAGATGTTACCAATATTGTAAACTGGAGAAACAAAGTAAAAGACGCTTATTTTAAGAGAGAAGGAGAGAAGTTAACCTTTACTCCAATCTTTATGCAAGCGGTAGCGCAAACAATCAAAAAACACCCATTAATCAACATTTCTGTTGATGGAGATAAAATCATCCAAAGAGGAAATATCAACTTAGGAATGGCAGCTGCTTTACCTGATGGAAATTTAATTGTTCCTGTGATTAAAAATGCAGATCAATTAAGTTTAGTGGGAATGACTAAGCAGGTAAATGATTTAGCAAACAGATCAAGAGCTAATAAATTAAAACCAGACGAAATCCAAGGAGGAACTTACACGGTAACAAACGTTGGAAGTTTTGGTTCAATTATGGGAACTCCGATCATCAACCAACCACAAGTGGCAATTTTAGCTTTAGGAGCTATTAGAAAAATGCCTTCGGTTGTTGAAACTCCAGAAGGAGATTTCATCGGAATTCGTCATAAAATGATTGTATCGCATTCATACGACCATAGAGTAGTGAACGGAGCTTTAGGAGGTATGTTTATCAAAACATTTAAAGAAATTTTAGAATCTTGGAGTGTAAATCAAGATTTTTAATAAAAATATAGATATTAAAAAAGCTCACTGAAAAGTGAGCTTTTGTATTAATAAGCGATTAGCTGTAGTAATTCTTCTTTAAAACGTTCTTTGGGTAAGTATTCCTTTTCTAAATTTCCTGCGAAAGGAATAGGAGTTTCAATACTTGCCACTCTTTTTACAGGAGCATCTAAATACTCAAAACAATTTTCCATAATAAGAGAAGAAATATCACTAGAAACACTTCCAAATAAAGAATCTTCTTGTAAAAGAATTACTTTTCCTGTTTTTTTAACCGAGTTGTAAATAGTTTCGGTATCTAAAGGTTGTAAGCTTCGTAAATCAATTACATCAGCTGATACGGTTACTTGCTCTAAGGTTTCTAAAGTCCAATGTACCGCAGCGCCAAAACTAATAATCGTAACCTCATTTCCTTCTTTTAAAACAGCCGCTTTACCTAAAGGTAGTGTGTAATAATCGGTAGGTACATCTTGATACGTGCTTCTATATAAGCCTTTATGTTCAAAGAATAACACAGGATTCGGATCGTTAATAGCAGCGGTTAATAATCCTTTTGCATCGTACGGAAAAGCAGGATATACTACTTTTAACCCTGGTGTTTTTGTAAACCATGCTTCATTAGTTTGTGAATGAAAAGGCCCCGCACCCACACCAGCGCCACAAGGCATTCGTATGACAATATCAGCTTCTTGGTTCCAACGATAATGCGACTTGGCTAATAGATTGACAATAGGATTAAAGCCTGTAGAAACAAAATCGGCAAATTGCATTTCCATTACAGCTTTCATTCCGTTGACCACCAATCCGTAAGCCAAAGAAACAATTGCGGATTCACAGATTGGCGTATTGCGAACTCTGTCTTTCCCAAAAGCTTCTACAAATCCTTCAGTAATCTTAAATACACCGCCATATTCTGCTACATCTTGTCCCATAATGACTAAATCGTCGTAACGCTCCATAGATTGCTTTAAGCCTTGTGAAATGGCGTCAATTAGGCGAATATTTTCAGTTACCGAATTAGGAGCTATAATATCTGGAGAAGAAGTTTTATATACATCATTTAATTCGTTTTCGATAGAGGAAGTAATAACTGGTTCATCAAAAGTAGTATTGAGATGTTCTTGGATGATATCTTTAAACTCATTGGTGAATTCTTCATTTTCTTCAGGAGTAAGAATTTTTTCTTTAATAAGGAAATTTCTATAATTTTCAATAGGGTCTTTTAAAGCCCATGTGTTCATCAATTCTTCAGGTACATACTTAGTTCCACTAGCTTCTTCGTGTCCGCGCATTCTGAAGGTTTTAAACTCCAATAAAATAGGTCTCGGATTTTCACGAATGCTCTCAGCTAGTTCAGAAACTTTGGTGTACACTTCTAAAATATTATTTCCATCAATGATATGAGATTCCATTCCGTAGCCAATACCTCTATCGGAAATATGTTCACAATTATATTGTTCTGAAGTAGGGGTGGAAAGCCCGTATCCGTTATTTTCTACACAAAATAAAACAGGTAAATTCCATACCGAAGCTACATTTAATGCTTCGTGGAAATCACCTTCGCTGGTACCACCATCGCCTGTAAAAACAGCGCAGGCTTTTTTATCATCTCTAAGTTTATTTGCAAGAGCGATTCCGTCAGCAATCCCTAATTGAGGACCTAAATGAGAAATCATTCCTACAAGTTTATATTCTTGAGTTCCGAAGTGAAAGCTACGATCTCTTCCCTTGGTAAAGCCGTTAGCTTTTCCTTGCCATTGAGAAAATAATCGGTATAAAGGAATTCCTCGAGTGGTGAAAACACCTAAATTTCTATGCATTGGTAGGATATATTCGTCACTTGTTAGCGCAGAAGTAACTCCTACAGATACTGCTTCTTGACCAATACCACTAAACCATTTTGATATTTTTCCTTGACGTAATAGGATTAACATTTTCTCTTCTATGAGCCTTGGTAAAAGCATTTGTTTGTATAGCTTAATTAGTGTATCATTGGTAAGATTTTCTTTTTTATAAAGCATTGAAACTTCGTTGTTTGTGTTAAGAATTGTTTTCATGGTTAAGTTATAGTTCTTCAAATGTGGCTAAAAAAAAAATAGAATCAAAATGAGAAATGAGAAATTTTAATTATATAAATTCGTAAAAAATTAAAACTTGATAAAAAATGACTAAAAAAATTATAGTATTGTTATTATTTATATCAACAATAACATTTGCGCAAGAAAAGGTGCTACTTCGTTTAAATTATGAAAAAGGTCAAAAGTACACTATGGACATGAAAATGGCTCAAGTAATAGGTGTTGATGTAATGACAAACAATATGCATATTCAAATGAAATATGATGTAACAGGAGTTTCAGATGATACTTATGAAAGTAGTGCTAAGATTACCAAAATGGTAATGGATATGAAACAAGGAGGAGTGAACGTATCATATGATTCAACCAAAAAGGATGAAGAACTAGATGAAATAGGTAAAATGATGAAGTCTAAAATGCAGCCAATGTTATCTGCCACAATTATAACAAAAGGTGATAATTTAGGAAATATTTTAGAAACTAAGGTTGAGCCTAGTAATATTAAAGGAGCGGAAGATTTTACAAAACAATCGAGTAGTGTAATTTATCCTAAAGAAGCAGTTGCTGTAGGTGATACTTGGACAAAAACTAAAAATGATGGCACATTGAATTTTAGTTTTATCTATAAAGTAAAATCAATTTCACAAAAAAATGTTTTAATAGATATTTCAGGAAAAATAACAGGAGCAGCAGAAGGTGATATCACTGGATCTATGGATATTGATAGAAGTACTGGTATGCCTTCAGAATCAAAAATTAATATGACAATGAATATACAAGGTCAAGATGCCACAACAAATATGACAGCTAAGTTTACAAAAGGATAAAATGTAAAGTAATCTAAATAGACATAAAATAAAAGCTCAGGTTTTCCTGAGCTTTTTTTGTTAAAAAACAGTTAAAATACTTTAAGTAAGTGTTTTATAATTTGGTAACTTTGTTAATCTCTCACTAAACCTCTCATACGTAGAGGTATGTTTACTTTTTTTAAGTGAGTCCTCTAGCAATTTTTTTATAACTAAAACTACTACAATTATGAAAACATCTAAAGTAATGTTGCTATTTGGGCTCTTGCTGTTAATGGTAATTCCAAGTACTATTTTTGCTCAGAACGAAAATCAACGTCCAGCTTACATCACTGTAACTACTGGACATTGGAACATGGACTATGAAAATTTTGATAGGAAAGAATGGATTGCTGTAGAAAAAGAGTTTTTAGATAAAGTTGCTAAAAAGAACGAGTTTATAATTAGGTCTTTTGTGTTTTTACATCGTTTTACGCCAGACAACACAGAGATAATTTTTGTAACCACCTATTCTTCTTGGGATAATATTGATAAAGCTTCTCAAAGAAATGATGAATTAGCAAAAGAAGCATGGCCAGATGAAGCAGAAAGAAAAGCTTATTTTAAAGAGAGAAATGCCTATTACGCAGATACTCATTCAGATGAAATTTATGTACCTATTGCAGGAGCAAAAATGTTGGCTCCATCAGATAAAGAGATGATATGGCTGGTTGTAAAAGGTCATTTTGCTTTTCCTGAAGATGGTTCTAGAAAAGAGTTTGATGCTCTTAGTAAAGAATATCTTGATAATGTGATTAATAAAAATGAATATATAAAAGGTTATTATCAACATGGACATGCTTGGGGAGCGGATAGAACAGAATATGTAAGAGCATTCGTAATAGAATCAATGGGGGATTTAGATAAAATGGGAAAAAGAAGTACCGAACTTTTTAAAGAACATTGGTCAGATGAAGATAAAAGGAAAGAGTTTGGTAAAAAAATGGGGAAATATTTTACAGGTAAACACGGAGATTACATTTATACCTCTGTGCCAGAACTAACCAAATAATAGGTAAAAGCTCAGAAGAAATTCTGAGCTTTTACTTTTTAGATTAAAAATAGAGATATGAGATATTCTATTGTAATAATTATATTCCTTATTTTTTCATTTGGATGTAAAGACTCAAGTAAAAAGAAAGAAAAAGTTGTAATCACCTCTACAAAAGCATGTGTTCCAATAACATCAGATAAAGAGTGGTATAACAATGACAACAAGGCTCCTTTGTTTGAAGGTCTTGGAGATTTGTATTACCCCATTTCTACGAATGATTCATTGGTTCAAAGATATTTCAATCAAGGTTTAACCTTAGCCTATGGTTTTAATCATGCTGAAGCCGCTCGTTCTTTTTATTATGCAATTAAGCTAGATCCTAATTGTGCTATGGCTTTCTGGGGTTATGCTTATGTACTTGGACCTAATTATAATGCGGGTATGGAAAGTGATAATTACGAACGTGCTTATAAAGCTATTCAAGAGGCGAAAAAACTGTCAAAATATAATACAACTGAAAAGGAAAGAGATCTTATTGAAGCTCTTTCTAAAAGATATGCGGATAGAATCCTAGAAGACCGTAGTTCATTAGATCAGGCATATGCGAATGCGATGAAAGCACTATATGTTAAATATCCTGATGACTCCCAAATAGGAGTGCTATATGCAGAATCTTTAATGAATTTACATCCTTGGGATTTACAAGATAAAAATGGGAAAGACAAAGAATGGACTCCAGAAATTATTTCCACTTTAGAAGATGTTATAGAAAAATACCCTAAACATCCCGGAGCTCATCATTTTTATATTCATGCTGTAGAAGCGTCAGATACACCTGATAGAGCATTGACAAGTGCTGAATTATTTGATAAAGGACTTGTGCCTAACGCAGGTCATTTGGTACATATGCCTTCTCATGTATATATTAGAACAGGTGATTATAATAAAGGTACTTTAGCTAATTTACAGTCTATAAAGGTAGATAGTGCCTATGTAACAGCGTGTAATGCGCAAGGTGTATATCCCCTAGCATATTATCCTCACAACCAACATTTCATGTCAGCTACTGCTACTTTGGAAGGAAACAGTAAATGGGCGTTTTATGCCGCTGAAGCTCTGCAAAGAAACACTAATAAACAGCTAATGAAGGAACCAGGTTGGGGTACTATTCAGCATTACTATACGATACCTTTTTATATTTATGTGAAGTTTGGTAAATGGGATGATATACTTACGATAGAAAATGAGGTTCCCGAACTGGATTACCCGACAGCAATATTGCATTATGCTAAAGGAATGGCTTATGTAGATAAAGGAAATATAAAAGCTGCCAAAAGCGAGCTTCAAGCTTTAGAAAGAATAGCTTCGAATGAAGAGTTACGAGCAATTACTATTTGGGAGATTAATTCTGTCTACGAATTGTTACAAATAGCAAGTAAAGTGCTTAAAGCAGCAATACTTTCACAAGAAAAAAACTACGATCAAAGTATTGTTTTATTAAAAGAAGCTGTAGCTATTGAAGATGCTTTAAATTATAATGAACCACCTGATTGGTTTTTCTCTGTTAGGCATCATTTAGGAGCCGTACAATTAGATGCAGGGAAATACCAAGATGCGATAAACACATATACTCAAGATTTAAAAAATCTACCTAAAAATGGGTGGGCGCTAAAAGGCCTAAGTATAGCCTACTCAAAATTAGGTGATGTAGCAAATCAAGTAGAAACAGAAAATAAATTTAATGATGTATGGAAAACTTCTGATATTGAGTTGAAATCATCCGTGGTAAAATAAATTATTAGTTAGATTTTAGTTGAATGGTAGTACCACCAATTCATATCACGGGTAAGTTGGTATCCCAATTTTTCATAAAGTCCAATGGCAGGATTTCCTTTGGTGGTATGTAACATAGGATGTTTTCCATCTTTGATAATTTCTTGAGTAACAAAATGAGTAAGCTGTTTTGCTAATCCTCTTCTAGTGTAGTTAGGGTGAGTAACTACGGCACTAACTTCGACAAAATTATCTGTTTGCATACGTTGTCCAGTAATAGCTACAAGTTGATTGTCTTTAAAAACACCAAAGTATTTTCCCATATCAAAAGTTCGTTTTTTGTAATATCCAGGCATTACTAACCAAATCAAATTATAAATTTCATCGATATGATTTTCGGTTAGTTGAATAATTTCTTCTGAAATTTCTAGCTCAACCAAATTATCAAGAACCATTTGGCAACCGTCAATTTTTTTATCTAACTTAATGTAGTTGTTATTGAAGGTTGGAGTCTCATTTTCAGAAACTAAAAAGAATTTATCAGTTAGTTTAGCATATTCATTAAGAGCCGCTGCAGTTTTAGAACTATTTGTAAAAGCTCCAAAAGGACAAATTTTTGGGTCGTAAAATTTTACTTCATCATAATCAATTACAAACTTTTGATGTGTTTCACATAGTGAGTGCCAAACAGGATTTTTAAGCTTATTTTCCATTATAAACATTGTTTAAAGCTGATTGTAAATCAGGAAAATTAAACGAATAGGATTTACTTACTTTTTTAGCAGAAACTCTACTGCCATTTAACAAAATATAAGCCATTTCACCTAACGCAGTTTTTAAAACAAAAGAGGGAATGTTGAAGGGAAATAGAGTTTTTTTTAACGTTGTAGCCAACGTTTTAGTAAAAATTTCATTGGTTTGATGCTCTGGTGCAACAGCATTAAAAATTCCTGTAAACTTTTTGTCTTCTACAGCTTTTATATACAAAGCACATAAATCATCTATGTGAATCCAAGGCATGTATTGTTTTCCACTACCAAGTGAAGATAAAAATAAAGGAGTATTCATTTTTTGCAAAGCACCATCGCTTTTAGTAAGCACAATGCCTGTTCTTAAGATAGTTACAGGAATATCTAAATGTTCAAATTTAAGAGCTACATTTTCCCATTTTACACAAACTTTTGAAATAAAGTCATTTTCAGGATCGTCTTCTTCAGTAAAAATTTCATTTGATGTAATAGCTCCATAATAACCAATAGCCGATGCTGAAATAAATGCTTTTAGAGGTGTTTTATATTCTTGTACTTTATTAAAAAGTAAACTGGCAGTTTTTACTCTACTGTCAATTAGTTCTTGCTTTCGTTCGTTCGTCCAGCGTTTATCAGCAATTCCAGCCCCAGCTAAATGAATAATATGGCTCACATTAGTAAAAGCATCTTTATCAATAAAATTTTCTTTAAGACTCCAACGAAACTCATTGTTTTTTTTAGGATTCCTACTAAGAATGTTTACAACATGTCCTCTGTTGGTTAATTTTTTAGTTAACTCTTTGCCTATTAAACCGGTTCCGCCTGTAATTAAAATAGTAGCCATAGTACTCAAAAATAAACAATCCTTTTTTAATAAAAGAAAAGAGCTTAGTGAAGTTTTTTTTAAAAAGAAGAAAATAGAAATTGATTGTTTTAGGAGGTGTGAAATTTTATTTTTTGAAAAAAATGAAAAAATAAAAAACCGTGATTGTGTTTTTCTCGTAAGTAAGGTTGAAAGAGTAATTAACTATTAAAATTCTTAACAATGAAAAAACTAAAATTAATTATTGGAACAAGTGCTCTAGCACTAGCAGGATTAATGTTATTAGCAGCCGATCATATTGATGCTCCTGATGTTACAGGAGGCTCAAGTGATATTACTGATTTTTATGCCTTTCAGGGAGAAAACACAAACAATCTTGTATTTGTAGCAAACATTCAAGGTTTGTTAAGCCCTATGGCAACCGCGTCAGCAGAATTTGATGAAAATGTATTGATTGAATTTAACATCGATAACAATGATGACAAAGTTGAAGATTTAGTAATTCAAGCAATTCCAAGAGATGGGAAAATGTATTTTTTTGGCCCTTACAGTCCATCAACAACAGGTTTAACAAGTACGTTACCACAAGATGGATCAGAGTATGGGGTTTCTGTTACACCTTACGGAGCTAATGCTATTATTGGTAGTAAAGGAGGGATGCAATTTTTTGCAGGACCTAGAGACGATCCTTTCTTTATGGATTTTGCGCAATATGGTGAAATTATAGCAGGAAATGCTGGTGGTTTTAACGATCCTGGTGCAGATACTTTTGCAGGTACAAATGTATTATCAGTAGTAGTAGAGGTTCCAAAATCTATGATTGGAGGCTCAGGAACTATTAATACTTGGGTAGAAACTAAAACAAAGCAGTAAAAACAATCAACTTTAAAAATAAAAGATATGAAACTTAACAATATAAAAATCTTAGCAATTTCAATCCTATCAATTTTAGCCTTAGCAAGTTGTAGTGATGACGATAATAATATGCCACCAATGGCTTCAATAGACTTTTCAGGAAGCTATATGCAAAAAGACCAAATGGGTAGACCAGCAGTAAATACTGTTTTTGTTAATAGTAACATGAAAGATGCGTTTAATGTAACAATTCCGTCAGAGCAAGGAGCAAACTTTGCTGCTATGTTTGAAACAAATTTAAAGGCATTAAGTCCTGCTTATGCTAATATGGGAGATACGAATGCTTTGGGGTTAGATGCTGCAACTTTTGCTAGTGTTTTGGCTACCGATGTATTAACTGTTTCGTTAGACGGTACAACTACTTTTTATGACGGCACAAATGTATTAACAGGTAGAGCTTTAGCTGATGATGTAATTACAGTTGAATTATTATTGATTTTTGGAGGAGAAGATTTTTCTGAAAATCCATCGTTGTCAGATGATCATGTAGATGCTAATGATAAAAACTTTTTAACATCTTTTCCTTATTTAGCCAATCCATGGTAAAAGAAGTATTCCAACTTTATATAATTAAAATTGGTTGCTGATAAGCAACCAATTTTTAAGAAAAAACTAACTTAAAACCTTCGACAATGAAAACTTTTAAAATAATTATATATACTATTTTAACTAGTGTTATAGTAGGTTGTTCAACTTCAAAAAAAACACAAATAGCAGATAAAAGAGATTATAATAAGTATATCCAAAACATAGAAACTGCATCAACATCTTTAGCTCACACTGAACTTAACTTTTGGCAAGAAAAGTTAAAAGATCAACCAACACAGTATCCGTATTTAAGTAAGCTAGCAAAGGCAAACACATTATTGTTCTCAGAAAAAGGAGATATTTCTTATTTGATAGAAGCAGAGCAAAAGTTGCTAGAAATCAATCAAAAAACTAACTACAATAAAGCATCCCATATAAGATCTTTAGCAAGAAATTATATTTCTCAGCATCGATTTAAAGAATCGTTAGAGCTATTAAAAAAAGCAGAAATAAACGGAGAAAACCTTAATGCTACTCAGAAAATGTTGTTTGATGTTTATTTAGAGTTGGGAGATATTCAAAATGCTTCTGAATACTTAGCAAAAATTGAAGATTACTCTGATTTTGATTATTTAATAAGAGTTTCTAAATGGTATGATCATAAAGGATATTTGTCTTCTGCAATTCGTTTTATGGAAAAAGCAATGAAGAAAGCAGAAGAAGCAAACGACAAAGATTTAAAAGTTTGGAGCTATACTAATTTAGCTGATTTTTATGGGCATAATGGGCAAATACAAGACTCGTATAATTTATACCTGAAAGCATTAGAGCTAGATAATAGTAATGCTTATGCAAAAAAGGGAATTGCATGGATAGCTTATTCTCACGATAGAAATGCAGATGAAGCGTTACGTATTTTGAAGGCAATCACTAAAGAACATTCAGCACCCGATTATTATTTGTTAAAGGCAGAAATAGAAGAGTTTAAGAATAATTTAACAAAAAGAGACAGCTATCTTGAAGTATATTTAGCGTCTGTAAAAAATAGCTTATATGGTGTAATGTATCATCAGCACTTAGCTAAGTTGTATTTAGAAGAGTATAACGATACAACAAATGCATTATCATATATAGAGAAAGAAATAGATAGTAGACCTACCCCCCAGTCATACGATTTATTAGCTTGGTATTATTATAAAAACAGAGAGTATGAAAAAGCTTTGGATGTTGTTAATACCTATGTTGTAGATAAAAGTTTTGAACCAGAAATACAGTACCATATAGCTGAAATTTACAAGGCAAATGGAATTTATGATAAAGCCATAACTTTAAAAAATGAACTATTAGAAAGTTCTTTTGAGTTAGGCCCTCTAATGACAGAAAAAATTTTAAATATTTAATCCCCTTATAGTTTGAAATTAAAAGTTTTACTTCTTGTAGTAGCGCTATTCGTATGTAGCACTCAGTTATTCTCGCAGCAATTCAAAGGAAAAGTATTCAATTCTAACAATAAACCTTTAGAGGATGTTTATGTGTACAATACAACTAGTAATACCCATACACATACTAACTTAAAAGGAGAGTTTACCTTAGATAATTCAAAAGAAGGTGATAATGTAGAGTTTGGAATTTTAGGATACAAAAAAATTAATATTGAATTAAAGAAAGAGGATTTAAAAGATTCGAAAACAATAGTTTTAGAAATGAAAGATTTCTTGTTAGATGAAATGGTTTTGTCTAATAAGAGAGATCCGTTACAAACTATTGTTAAGGTAGATTTAGATAAAAAACCAGTAAACTCATCTCAGCAAATTTTACAACGAGTACCTGGACTCTTTATAGGGCAACATGCAGGAGGAGGAAAAGCAGAACAAATTTTTTTAAGAGGTTTTGATATTGACCATGGAACTGATATTGCATTATCGGTAGATGGAACTCCTGTTAATATGGTTTCTCATGCACACGGACAAGGATATAGCGATTTACATTTTATTATTCCTGAAACCATTGAGAAAATTAACTTCGGAAAAGGGCCTTACTATGCTAATAAAGGAGATTTTAATACGGCAGGATATGTTGAGTTTAAAACAAAAACATTTTTAGAAAATAGTCAGGTTGAAGTAGGTTTAGGACAGTTCAACACTTTTAGAACTTTAGGAATGTTTAATTTGTTAGATAAAAACAGCACAGATAATGCGTACGTAGCAATTGAATATTTAGAAACAGATGGTTTTGTCGAATCTCCACAGAACTTTAGCAGAATCAACTTGTTTACAAAGTATAGAACCTTTTTAAAAGATAATAGTAGTCTAGCATTATCAGCATCGCATTTTACCAGTAAATGGGATGCATCGGGTCAAATACCACAAAGAGAAGTAGACAATGGTAATATTACTCGTTTTGGCGCTATTGATGATACTGAAGGTGGAACAACATCACGAACAAACATAAATTTAGAACACTCAAAAGTTTTAAAGAATGATGTTAGTGTAACCTCAAATGTTTTCTATTCAAATTATAATTTCAATTTATTTTCAAACTTTACTTTCTTCTTAGAAGATCCTGTGAACGGAGATCAAATAAAGCAAACTGAAAACAGGGATGTTTTCGGATTTAACACACAGTTTAAAAAGAAAACATATTTATCAAATACTCCTGTAGAACTTACTTTTGGAACAGGTTTAAGAGCTGATATTGTTGATAATTTAGAGCTATCGCATACACTTCAAAGAAAAGAAGTATTAGAGCAGTTACAGTTGGGTAAGGTGAATCAAACAAATTATTATGCTTTTGTAAATAGTGAGTTTGAGCTTGGAAAATTTATGGTAGCACCAGCAGTACGATTGGATTATCTAAAATTCAATTACAACGATTACTTATTAGATGAATATGAAACATTTTCAAAGTCACAAGTAGTTGTAAACCCTAAAATTAATGTAACCTACACTCCAAGCACTAAAATTCAATGGTTTTTAAAATCAGGAATTGGGTTTCATTCAAACGATACAAGGGTAGTGGCTACCCAACCTAATAAAAAAACATTACCAAGAGCTTACGGTATTGATTTAGGAACTGTTTGGAAACCTACACAAAAGTTAGTTTTTAATACAGCGTTATGGTATTTATTGTCAGAAGATGAATTAGTTTATGTTGGAGATGCTGGGATAGTAGAACCTTCAGGAGAGGCTCAACGTTATGGTATCGATTTAGGACTTAGATATCAATTAACAGATTGGTTATATTTTGATAGTGATGCAACTTTTACAAAAGCAGAAAGTGTTGATGATCCTTCAGGAGAAAATAATATTCCTTTAGCACCTAAAGTAACGGTGACAGGAGGAATATCCTTAAATGATTATAAGAATTTTTCAGGAGGAATACATTACAGATATATAAGTGATAGACCTGCAAATGAAGATAATTCAATTGTTGCTGAGGGGTATTTTATTACTGATGCAAATCTTAGTTATAAAATAAATAATATAACATTAGGAGTTGCACTAGAGAATATTTTTGATGTAGCTTGGAACGAAACACAGTTTGCTACGGAATCAAGATTAGAAAATGAGCCAAATCCAGTAGAAGAAATTCACTTTACACCAGGAACGCCTTTTTCAGCAAAAGCTACAATACGATATACTTTTTAACAATAATGTTGTCCGGGGGGACTTCTAGTAACGTTGTCATTTTTGAAGGTTAAATGGCAACAAAGATATAGCCGCTTTATGCGGCTATATTGATTTATAAAGTTTAAGGTAAATAATATTATACTGCTCCTAAAGTGTATAATTGTTCTAAGGTTGGTGTTTTACTACCACCAGCAGGTTCTAATGTTATTCCAAACGCTTGGGATTCGTTAGGGTTATTAATAGTGAATATTTTACTATCGTTCGCTGTAAAGTTATCTATGGTGCCTAAACTAGTAGGAGAAAGCGGATCAAGTTTTAAAGACCATACTTGATAAACTTTTCCTTCTGGAGGATCAGGTAAACCTTGAACATCTAAATAAATATTTTTAGAGTTTTTGTTCCAGTATACTTTTGCATAAGCTTCAGGGTATACTTTCTGTCCTTGTAAAGGAACCGTAACTATGTCTTTATTTCTTATTACTGCTAAAAGTTTTTTATTTTCAGCTAAATCAGCATTAGTTTCATCTAACTGAATTTCATATTGTTCTTTAGCTTCATTTATAGTGTCTATTTTACCTTGTAAATTAGCACTCTTATTTAAAGATAAAACTAAAGAACTACCAACAACCAATACCGCTGCCCATCCTGTATAAGTACTCCAGTTTTTTCTTGTTATTTTTAAAGAAAGCATTTTTATAGCGTCTTCCTTTTCTTGTAACATTTTAATTAAAACATCTTTAAAAGATGTTGCACTATTTTTTGGAGCAACATGAGCAGTAAGGGTTGAAATTGTTTTTTCAATTTCTTTAATTTCCTCTAAAATTTCAGGATGCTTCATCATTAAGCTATATACTTGCTCATTTTCTTTTTCAGAAAGTGCACCAGCTATGTAGAGTTCTAATATTCCAGATTCTATGTGTTTATCAGCTTCCATTATTTCAACATAATTCTTAATTCGTTAATACAATTTCGATTCCTAGTTTTTACAGTTCCAAGAGGTATATCTAAACTTTCAGAAACTTCTTTTTGTGTAAAACCTTTAAAGTACAGTAGTTCTATTACTTTAATGCAAGTTTCTTTTAATTTGTTTACAAAGTTTTTAATACCAATAGCATCGGTTTTTATATCTAAACTATCGTGATTCTCTAATATATCTACGAAAAATTCGGCATCAAGGTTTTTAGCATTGTTCTTAAAATTTTTAGACCTCACTTTATCTATAGCTGCGTTTCGAGCAATATTGATAATCCAAGTAAAAAAACGTCCTTTTTTTTCTGAATAAGATTCGGCATTATTCCAAGCTTTTATAAAAACGTCTTGGGTTACTTCTTCGGCAATGGATTGTTCTCTAACAATGTTAAAAACGACACCTTGCACACTTTCGTTGTAAAGATCGTACAGCTTTTCAAAAGCTTTAACGTCTTTAGCTTTAAATTTTTTGACGAGGGATTCTAGTTGCATATAGTTAATTGATTGTACAACAATATACTAAAAATCACCTAGACTTTTTATTGATAGCACACAAACGTATGATTTCATAAATTCGCTTTGTTCTTGTAGTTTCTCTTTTAGCTTGACTTAACCAATATAAATAGCCTTTACGGTAAGAAGGTGCAAAATTTTGATAGTTGTCAAATGCTACTGTATTTTTATCAAATTCAACTTGTAAATCTTCTGGAACAATTAAATTTTCTACGGAATCTAAGGCAGACCAAGATCCGTTCTCTTTAGCAATTTTTATAGAAGAAATTCCAGAAGCATGCATTAAATCTTGCGTTATTAATTCTTCAATGTATTTTTTATTTAGAGCACTCCAAACACTTTTAGGTTTTCTAGGAGAAAAATATTGTCGTCGTTTACCATCACCTAGGCTTTTTACTGTGCTATCAATCCAACCAAAACATAGCGCAACTTTAACCGCTTCTTCCCAACGCATACTAGGTATATTAAGGTCAATTTTATAAAGAATGAGGTGTACACCATCACTTTCATTGTGGTTTTCTAACAACCATTCTCGCCATTCAGTGTCTGTTTTAAAATAAAGATGAGGTTTGTTATCCATGAATTAACGTATAATTTTTGAAGGAAATGAAACAATACTTTCGTGCCCGTTTTTTCCTACTGTACTTACTCCAAAGAAATAATTATCAATAACAATTCCGTCTAAAGTAAATTCAGTAATGTTTTCTACATATTTAAAATTATCCCAAGTTGGAGAAGTAGTATCTCTCCAATAAATTTTGTAGCCTTTCGCACCATCAACTTTATCCCATTGTAATTTAGCAGATGCTTCAACAATACCACCAATTCCTACATTTTTTGGTGAGGGTGGGGCAGCAGCAATATTCGCTAGGTTGATAGCATTTACAGCTGTTAATTTTTTAGCATATTCAAAATTCACAAATTGTAAGCGATCTCCGTATTCAATACCATTTTCAGTTCTAATATCTTGGTGTTGTTGCGTATAATTTTCGTGAGCTTCCATAATTCTAATACCCGCAAAACCAGCATCGTTAAAAGGTCGGTGATGCCCACCTCGACCAAATCTATCTAAACGATAAATCATTTTCGGATTCATTTCAGGCATATAAGTTCTGGTTGTTGTATAGATATAGCGAGCTAACTGACGTGAAATACCGTCCACCTCACCACCATAAAAACGACGAGCTTTTCGTTGTTGTTCAGTTTCGGTTGGAGGTACAGGTTCAGAAAAGATTCTAAACGTACGATTGTCAATTACACCATCAACCCCTTTAATATTTCCAATCATATCGTTGTTTAGTACTCCAATGATATTCCAATTATTTTCGTTAGCATAATTAGCTAAACCTTTTCCACCAAATAAACCTTGTTCTTCACCTGATAGTCCTACATAAATAATACTGTTTTCAAATGTATAATTACTTAAAACTCGAGCTGCTTCAATAGTTCCAGCCATTCCAGAAGCGTTATCATTAGCACCAGGTGCATCATCAGTGAAATTATTAGGATCGGAAATTCTTGAATCAATATCACCACTCATTACAATGTAATTGTTTGGATATTTAGTTCCTTTTTGAATAGCCACTACATTCACCACCCAAACATCTTTGGTAATTCTACTGTTGGTTCCTTTTTTAACCAAGTCTTTTTGATAAAATACCCCCAAGCAGTTATTACAATCAGAAGAAATTTTGTCAAATTCAGCTTTTATCCAACGACGAGCAGCGCCAATTCCACGTGTATTAGAAACAGTATCACTTAAAGTATGACGTGTACCGAAGTTAGCTAATGTTGTGATATCTGTCTTAATTCTTTCAGAAGAAACAGCATTGATAATATCATATATTTTGGGATCTGTTTGCGCTGATAATGTTATAGAAATTAATAAAAAGAATATGGCTAGTTTTTTCATGTTAAAGAGTTTAGCTTACTAAATTACAAAACAAAAAAGAGAATGAAATTGCATTCATTCTCTTTTTACTTATTTATTTGGAGAGTTAGGTTTATTCGTTGTCCAATTTTTTAGTTTGATTAAATCCGATTAACAAAGCACCACCAGCACATAGAAAAATAGAAGCTACAAAGAAAATTTCAGAATCAATAGCATCTGTTGGGCGTGTTTCCCAAGGACCACTGTAACCAAAGAAAGAACTTAAAATAGCACCTAATAAAACGCCGACACCTATTCCCATAGCTAATAAGGCCAAGTTTAAGATAATAACTCTTCCTGTTAATGTAGAACGCTTTTTTTCGCCTTGCATAAAAATTTTGGCATCTACACCTTTTTCAATTAAAGCTAAACGTTCTTTATTTCTTGTTGAATAGAATAAATAAAAGATTCCGAATATTACTGCAAACAAAAACATAAATACAATTGCTACTTCCATATTTTTAAGTTTAAAATGATTATTTTTAATGTGTTTGCAAGTATGACAGTTGTACTTTAAAAAAGGTTACAGAAAATTTTCACTTTTTTTTGATAAATACTTGTAACCTTTTCTAAAAAGATACGGTCATAGTATAAAATGACTATTATTAACGATCAAACTTACATAGATAAAACTCTTGAAGGAGATGCTAATGCTTATGCTTTTTTAGTAGAAAAGTATAAAGTAATGGTTTTTTCGTTAGCGTTAAAAATGGTAAAGAGAAGAGAGGAAGCTGAAGAAATATCGCAAGATACTTTTATCAAAGCTTATAAGAATTTAAGCAAGTTTAAAGGAGAATCAAAATTTTCTACTTGGTTATATAAAATAACGTATAGAACTTGTTTAGATAGTTTGAAAAAGAATAAAGAAAGATATAATACTGATGCAATTGATGAAGTTACTATTAATAGAATAAAATCTACGGATAGTATTTTAGAAGGTATTGAACAAAAGGAAAGAGCACAAGTAATAAATAATTGTTTGTTAAATTTGTTAGAAGAAGAACGTTCTATATTGTGGATGTTTTATTTTGAAGAACTAAGTTTAAAGGAAATAGTAGAGATTACAGGCTTTTCTGAAGCTAATGTTAAAGTAAAATTACATAGAGCGAGAAAGAGTTTACTGAGTATAGTAGAGAAAAAAGTAGAACCAGAATTGATTAATCATTATGGGAGAAAATAAAAACATAAAGGAGTTAGACGCTTTTATAAAAAAGTATATCAACGAAATAGAAGAGGAAACACCATCTATTGATTTTACTGCAAATATTATGGGTACTATTTTAAAAGAAGAGCAATCTTCTATTTATAAAGCTACACCATTAATTTCTAAAGAAGTATGGGTTGTTTTAGCTAGTGTGTTAGCTGTTAGTATGTTGTTTGTGTCAAAAGGAACTTCATTGAATTGGTTGAAAATACCCAAGATGAGAATAGATTACTTATCAAATATTCAAATACCTAATTTATTTGAAAACATTACAGTATCTAATCTAATGCTGTGTGCGTGTTTCTTTTTTACTGTAATGGTTTTTGTACAAATCTATTTTTTAAAAAATCACTTTACTAAAAGATTAAAAATGTAAACTATTACCGAACAAACCTAACCACACTAATTTTTCCATTAACTATTTCATAAATGGCAACAGCATGAAAGGTAGCTCCGTTTGCTGTAACTTCTTCTTCATCTATCACTACATTTCCTTTAACTACTCTACTAATAATTTTACAGTGTAAATCTTTTGTAGCTTCAAACTTAGGAGCATATCGTTTACGCATTTCTTCAATACCTTCATATTCTAATTTATTTGGGTAGCTATACACTTTTACATCCTTAGCGTAAGGTTTTAAAAAAGCGTCTATATCTCTTTTATTATAAGCCTCTAATTGTTCTTGTGCTAAAGATCTAGGTGATACTTCTGCTACGATTGCTAGTTTTGTTCCCTCAGGATTTGCCATAATTCTTGAAATATTATTGATGTTTTCATTTTTAAACTGGTGAAAAACAGATACCTTTTTGTTAGTTCTAGGGTTGTATTGAAAAATCATGTTTTGATAAGCAATTAACAACGTACCATCAGGAAGCCAACAAACATCTTGACTTGTTCCTGTTGAAATGATTTTTTCAGTTTTTTTAGAAATAGGGTTTAATGACCAAACTTCCCATTTTTTACTATTTTGTTTCATAAAGCTGACCAAGTTAGAGTTTGGAATTTTATGAAATGAACGTCCAGTTTGTTTAGCTACAGAGATGTTTGTGTTCTTTTTTAAGTCACTAATATAAAGTTCAAGAGTATCATTTACAATTACTGAAGAAATTATAAGGTTTTTATTATACCATATAGGGTATGCTACTACTAATTCTTTAATTACTTCTTTACTTTTACCTGTTTTAAAGTTATACTGATAAAAACGTTGTAAGCCATTATCATCTAAACGTACAGCAGAAACATCTTTTGAGTTGGGAATTCGTTGAGGAGAATATTCACCTCCATTAGGCGTATAATTAATAAAGCTCTTAGTTCTGTTATCAATAGAATATTTTACAATATCGGTTTGTCCATCTCTATTGGAAGCAAACAGTATAGTGTTGTCATCATAAAAATAAGGTTGGCTATCATATCCTTCATTATTTGAAATGTTTTTTCCATTGGTCACCTTCCATTTTCCATCTTCAGAATTGATATCAAATAAATGAATTTCGGTATTTGTTTGAGCAAAAGTAAAGGAAGTAATGAATAGGGAGTATAATAGCTTTTTCATCTGTTTATTTTTATCGTTTTTTATTGGTCCGATGTAATTCGCCAACAAAAATTTTGATAAGGGTCAATATTCCTTATGGCTCATTTCATAATAAATAAATTCAGGTCTAAAATACTAAAAAAGTCCGCTCTGAATAGTTAGAACGGACTTTTTATGAAGATTTACAAAGTTACTTTTGAGAAGCTATCCATTTGTCGATTTTGTTTTCTAAAAGCGCTAGAGGAATACATCCTGTTTCTAAAACCTGATTGTGAAATTCTTTAATGTCGAATTTATCACCTAATTCCTTTTTAGCCTTAGCACGTAATTCACGGATTTTTAATTGTCCGATTTTATATGATAATGCTTGTCCAGGATTTGCCATATAACGCTCAATTTCAGAGATAATACTTGCTTCACCTTCCGCTTCATTATCTAATGAATATTGAATCGCTTTTTCACGACTCCAACCTTTAGCATGTATTCCTGTGTCAACTACTAAACGAATCGCTCGGTGCATTTCCATACCTAACATTCCGAAGTATTGATAAGGATCGGTATATAAACCTAATTCTTTTCCTAAATTTTCAGTATACAATGCCCAACCTTCACCATAAGCACTGTACCATAAAGTTTTTCTAAAATCTGGTAAGTCTTCATTTTCTTGCGTTAATGAAATTTGATAATGGTGCCCCGGAATAGCCTCATGCAAAAATAAAGCTTCATCAGAAAATACATTGTATTTAGTAGCATCAGGAATTGGTGTATAGAAAACTCCAGGACGAGTTCCGTCTAACGAACCAGGGTTGTATTCAGCACTTGCTGATGCCTCTCTGAATTTTTCAGTTTGCTTTACCACAAATGGAGTTTTTGGCTTGTTACCAAATAACTTTTCTAATTGTGGCTTCATTTTTTGGTGAATCGCATTAAAATTATCAATAATTTGTTGCGGCTCTGTATATGGCATTAACTCTTTGTTATTACGAACAAAATCAAAGAATTCTTTTAAACTTCCTTCAAAACCAACTTGTTCTTTTACTTTTTCCATTTCTGATAAAATTCGAGCAACTTCTTTTAGTCCTAATTCATGAATTTCATCAGCAGTCATATTGGTAGTTGTGTAGTTTTTGATAGCGTGTTGGTAATATTCTTTTCCATTAGGAATATCAGAAATACCACTACTTTCTCTACCAGCAGTTAAATAATCATTTTTCAAGAATTCATACATGGCTTTGAATGACGGAATTAATTTATCATTCAAAATATTGGTATATGCTTCTGTTAGTCTAGTTTTATCAGCATCAGAAAAATCAGCTGGTAAAGCGTTTATTGGAGAATAGAACAAATGCTCAGAAAAATCTGTGATTCCTTCAGATGATTTTTTAACAACAGTTAGGCTTTCAAATTGAGGAATTACTTTTTGGATTAATGATTTTGGTAATACATATCCTTCTTCGACTCCTTGTTGCATACGTTCTTTAGCTGATTGTAACCACGTATTGTATTTGTCTAATCTACTTAACCAATTGTCGTAATCTTCAACTGTTTTAAATGGTTGTGCACTACTACCACTAGCCAATTGCCCCATAGTAAGGTTAATTGTCCACATTTGGTTAATAGGCATTAATAAGTCATTTTTATAACTAGCTTGTGCCAATGCCATATCACAGTCCCAATCCAATACAGCTTTACTCATTTGTTGACTTTCGGTTAAGTCAGCATCATTAAAATTGCTAAGTTTTGTTTTGTAGTTTTTGAAAAACTCATTGCTTTTCGCTTGATATTCGTCTGAAAGTGTGTTAGGAAACTGATCGTTAAAACGATTGTCACCAGCAAAAGTTGCATTTACAGGGTTTAATTGTAATTTTCCTTCGTTATAGTCTTTTAGTAACTGATTAAACTCCATATTTTCTGGAGTAGTAGTGTTAACCGCTTCTTTTTTTTCTTGTTTGCAAGAAGAAAGAAGAGTAGCGGTAGCTACAATGGTTAAAAGGATTTTCTTCATGATTATATTTTTGAATGTGAACAAATATATCAAAAAGAAAAAGAGAGGGTTAGGTTGTTAATTGTGATTTACTAAAAATAGCCTCTTTAATTAGGTTAAAAGCTTTTTCATGTCCCTCTGCGTTAGGATGAACCCCATCATAGGTAAGTAAATTCTCTTTAACAATGTCAAATTTGCTATGTACATCAATAAAATGAATGTCTTGCTTTTGAGCTATTGATAATAAAATGTCATTATATCTTAAAATATCTTTTAGTAACCTCTTTTTAATATTATTATCGTCTTCTATAACTGGAAGTATATTGATTAAATAGACAGTTGCATTGTGTTTTAAGGCATGTTCTATACATAAATTAAGATTGTCGCGAAATTTTTCTAAGGAAACTGCGTTTTTACCATTTAATAAAGCAATATCGTTAGCACCATATGCCAATGTTACAATATTGTTCCCGTCTTTCAAAAGTCTTGTATTGAATTCGTTAGCAAACCTTTTAACTAAGCCTTCTGTTGTTTCTCCTCCAATACCCATGTTGAAAACACAAATCTCATCTTTTCTGGTTTTTAGAAAAAGTTTCATGCAGTGAGCTTTTAAACGATCTGCCCAACCACCTTTATCACTGTCATTTTCGCCTCTAGTAATACTATCTCCAAAACAAATAATATGCGTCATAATCTCAGTTTATTGCTGTTTTTTTAGTGAAACGAATCTAATGTATTTTGTAGAGAATTAAAAACAAAAAACCTCTCTGTACATACAAAGAGGCTTTTTAAATTTATCTATGGAAGTTTACCATTATTTAATTAGTTCATATGAACGTTTAATAAAGTTGGTTAACTCTTCACCATGTAATAGGTTTTGAGATAACTTAGCTAAATCAAATGCTTGTGTAACTAATTGTTTCTGCTTGTCTTCATCAGCATTTAAAATTTCCGATACTAACTCGTGATTAGTATTTACTACTAAGTTGTACATTTCTGGCATGTTACCCATTCCCATCATTCCGCCACCACCAGTAGCACTCATTTCTTTCATACGGCGCATGAATTCTGGTACAGTAATTATGAAAGGAGAAGCATTAGAATCCATTGCCTCTAGCTGTACTGTATAGTTTGTGTTGTTTACAGCTCCTTCAATAACTGGCTTTAATTTCTCTTTTTCTTCGTCAGAAAGTTTAGAAATTACTGTATCGTCTTTCTTAATTAAATTGTCAATATGGTCAGCATCTACACGTTTGAACTGCACTTTAGCTTCACCAGACTCCATTTCTAACTTTTGCATTAAATGCGAAACGATAGGAGAGTCTAACAACAATACTTCGTATCCTTTTACTTTTGCATCTTCAATATAACTATGTTGCGCATCTTTGTGGGCAGCATATAAAACGATATGATTTCCGTCTTTGTCAGTTTGGGCATCTTTGGTTTTTTCAACTAATTCGTCAAACGTAAAGAACTTGTTATCAACAGTAGGGTATAAGGCAAACTTCTTCGCTTTATCAAAGAATTTTTCTTCCGATAACATTCCATACTCAATAATAACCTTGATATCGTTCCATTTTTGTTCAAAATCTTCACGGTTATTTTTGAATAAAGAAGAGAGTTTGTCTGCTACTTTTTTAGTAATGTATCCAGAGATTTTTTTAACGGCTCCGTCAGCTTGCAAATAAGAACGAGAAACATTTAAAGGAATGTCTGGAGAATCAATTACCCCTTTTAACATTTGTAAGAAATCAGGAACAATTCCTTCTACGTTATCCGTTACAAATACTTGGTTTTGGTACAATTGGATTTTATCCTTTTGCATATCCAAGTTCTGCGTTAACTTAGGAAAATATAAAATTCCTGTTAAGTTGAATGGATAGTCTACATTTAAGTGAATGTGGAATAAAGACTCTTCAAATTGCATTGGATACAATTCACGGTAGAAGTTTTTATAGTCTTCATCTTCTAAATCCGCAGGTTTTTTTGTCCAAGCAGGATCTGTGTTGTTGATAATATTATCAACAGTTATTGTTTCTGGTTTTGCATCTTCAGCAGCATCTTCTGGTAAAGGTAAAGTTTCTTCTTTAGTTCCAAATTTAATTGGTACTTGGTTAAAACGGTTGTATTTAGTTAACAGCCCGCTAATTTTACCTTCTTCTAAAAACTCAGTAGAATCTTCAGCAATATGTAATACGATTTCAGTACCTCTGTCAGACTTGTCGTGTTCCACTAAAGTATATTCTGGCGAACCATCACATGTCCAGTGAGCAGCAGGTTCGTCTTTGAACGATTTAGTGAAAATTTCTACTTTATCAGCCACCATAAAAGCTGAATAGAAACCTAATCCAAAGTGACCAATAACACCTGTTTCGTTTTTATCGTCTTTATACTTTTCTAAGAACTCTTCAGCTCCAGAAAAAGCAATTTGGTTGATGTATTTTTCAACCTCTTCCATTGTCATACCAAGACCTTGGTCTTTGATAGTTAAGGTTTTGGCATCTTTATCAATGCTTATTTCAATTTTAGCGTCGCCTAATTCTGTTTTAGCTTCACCAATAGAAATAAGGTGTTTTAATTTAGTAGTAGCGTCAGTTCCGTTAGAAATTAACTCACGTAAAAAGATTTCGTGGTCAGAATACAAGAATTTTTTAATCAGTGGAAATATATTTTCAACCGATACATTAATGTTTCCTTTACTCATAAGTATATATTTTGTTTGATATTATTTTCTGTGGATTGAATAGTCAAAAAAAATACCAATTAAAAAATTAGTGACAAGATGACATAAAAAACGCCTTTACTTTGAGGTAAAGGCGTTCAGCTTAATTTTTATGGGTTAGTTTATTTTTCTGTTTTTAACATGTTTTTCTAACCATTGATCTTGTTCCCAAAGCATATGCATAATAGATTCTTTAGCTCTATAACCATGACTTTCTTTAGGAAGCATAACAAGTCTAACAGGAGCTCCAAGTCCTTTTAATGCGTTAAAATAACGCTCACTTTGTAAAGGATAAGTCCCTGAGTTGTTATCTGCTTCTCCATGAATTAATAAAAGAGGTGTTTTCATTTTATCTGCATGCATAAAAGGAGACATGTTATAATATACTTCTGGAGCTTCCCAATAATTACGCTCTTCACTTTGAAAACCAAAAGGAGTTAAAGTTCTGTTATAAGCTCCACTTCTTGCAATACCAGCTGCAAATAAGTTAGAATGTGATAATAGGTTTGCAGTCATAAAAGCACCGTAAGAATGCCCGCCAACAGCAACTTTATTACGATCAATATAGCCTAATTCATCAACAGCATCTATTGCTGCTTTCGCATTTCCTACTAATTGTTTTATAAAAGTATCGTTAGGCTCCTCTTTTCCTTCACCTACAATAGGAAAAGAAGCATCATCTAAGACTACATAACCTCTAGTTACCCAATAGATAGGTGATCCGTACCAAGGGTAGGTAAATTCATTTGAACTAGATGTACTTTGTCCAGCACTACTTTTATCTTTAAACTCTCTTGGGTAAGCCCACATAATCATAGGATACTTTTTTCCTTTTTCATAGTTACTTGGTAGGTATAAAGTACCAGATAACTCTAATCCATCCTCACGTTTGTACTTAATAACCTTTTTATAAATATTTTGAAGACTTTTGAAAGGGTTTTCAAAGGTTGTTAATGGGGTGATAGGAGTAGATTTCTTTTTAATATTTCTTACAAAATAATTAGGGAATTCACTTTTAGATTCTATACCAACTATAATTTCTCCTTTTTTCATATCTAAAGAAGTTACTATACTTTCAACTTTATCCGTTAGTTTAGATTGGTATAATCTTGATGTTTTTAATGTTTTTAAGTTTAACTTATCAACAAAAGGAAATTTTCCTTTTTTGCTATAACCATCTCCAATTAAGAAAACATTGTTATCAATTATATCTAGTGTATATTGACCATACTCATTACGTTTCGTAACGAATGAACCTGGATCACTGTATCTATCTTGATAATTTCTGTCATAAATAGTAACAGGTTTTATAGAGTTTTTTGAAGGGTTGAAGAAATAAGATTTTGTATTTCTTGTGTTCCACCAATAATCTTCTGCTATTGCAGTGTTGTTATTACCCCAATTTATATTACTAAAACGACCAACCGTTTTAATTAACGATTTTGCTTTACCATTAAATGGTGCTTCTAATTCAAAAACTTCATCTCTGTAAGGTACTTCGTTTTCAGGGTCTCCTTCATCTAAAGCTTCAGCCCAGAAAATAGTTGAAGGTTTATCTCTACGCCAACTTAAATTTCTTTTACCTTTTCTTACAGCCATAAAACCTTTAGGTAAATCTTCTATTAAAGGAACTTCAAGAACCGTAGTAATTAGATTGGCATTTGTATCATAAATGTTAGTTTTGGCAGGGAATCTAAAATAAGGGACTAAATACGAAAAAGGCTTTTGAATAATGGTAATCATAACATAATTTCCATCAGGAGAAAAAGAAACACTTCTATACATATTATCTTCCATCCAAGTACTTTTATTCCCGTTAAGGTCTACTTTTTGTAGTTCAGACAAAGCTAACTGCTCAAAATTATGTTCGTCAGTTTTGTTTTTAAGAAGGTCTTGATAAGTTCTGTTTTGCGCTTTTTTTCCTTTTTGATTAACTGAAACAGTTGGCCCAGAAGGAATACTAGTTTTAGTATCAATTAATTCTTTTCTTTCTTTAGAAATAAATTTAACTAATAAAGAGTTACTATCTTTAAACCAAGAAAAAGGTCTTCCCATATTAGCATTAAGGGTAGCTGAAGTAAGTTTTTTTGCTTTTTTAGCATTAATATCTAGAATCCATAATTCTACACCAGTAGAAGTTGTATTCGTGAAAGCCATTTTTTGTTGATCTGGAGACCAAGAAAAGTTCGCATAACGACCTTTAGCTGGTAGCCCAGTAACAGCACTTTCAGTTCCTTTTTTACCAATTCTGACTTTTATATCATTGTAATAACTTTGTCTACTGTTGATATTGGTTTTAGGATTAATTCTTAATCCTCCCAAACGCATTTCTGTTTCTGATAAGGTTTCAATACTCTTATAATTGTTAGAATATAAAAACACAATGTTTTCAGCATTTTCGCTCATCCTTATTCTAGGAGTAGATGGAGCATCAGCAAGGTTTAAAATTTCTTTAGGCGGTTCTTGATATCCTATGTTTTCTTGAGAAAAACTAAAAAAGGAAATACCAATAAATAATAGTAAGCTAATTTTTTTCATATTAATTGTAAATGTTTAACTTCAAATATAAGTCCTTGATTTATAGATGAAAATTTGTGGATGTTAAAATAAACTTAAGGTTTGTTATAAATGGTTTTTATAAAGGTTTCAATAAAAGCTTTTTGTTCTCTAATTTTTTCTACCAAGGTAAATTGGTTAATAGCTCTATCTAAATTATGTTCAGGATGTTTAGTTTTATAATAAACATCATTATTTAAGTAATCAGTTAAAAAACGTAGCCCCATAATAAATGTCATAATTTGAATACTTATTGGAAGGTAGTTTACTTCTTGTTTAGAAATATTGCTAGCTAAATTTTTTAGAAAACCTTCCGTATAACTTTTGAAATAATCGGTATTAAATTTTATCTTAGAAAGAGTAGCTTCATCTTCCTCAGCAGTGTTGCAGATAGTGCGTAAAGCATCACCATAATCAAAATGTATACATCCTTTCATTACAGTGTCTAAATCAATCATACAAATAGCTTTATCGTTGGTGTCGAATAAAATATTTGAAATTTTAGTATCATTATGAGTTACTCGTAACGGAATTTCTTTTTGATTGATAGCACGGTCAAGTACCATCATTTCTTTTTTGTAGGCTAACGCGAAATCAATCCATTTTTTGGCTTGTTCTTTTCTTGTTTTTGAAGCTGAAACTAGAGCCGCTTGAAATTCTTGAAAACGGAAAGACATCGAATGAAAGTTGGGTAATGTTTCTACCAAATCGTTTTCGTAATCTGATGTCTGTGCTAAAAACTCAGCAGTAATTAAGCCAGCTTGATACGCGATATCGTTGGATTCGACTTTTAAATAGGTTTGAGAGTTTTCAATAAACTCAGACAAGTTCCAAAGATGGTTATCATCATCTATCAGATAATAGCTATTTTCTTTGGAAGGAATAAAATGAATTGTCTGTATCCCTTTTTTTGATAAATGTTGGGTGATTTTTATTTTGTTACGAATAACATCGGTAGCTTTCTTAAAAACATTTGTGTTTATTCTTTGCAGTACATAATTTACTCCTTTTTGAGTAATAATTAAGAAAGTATCGTTAATATGCCCAGAATTGAACGTTTCAAAACGTTTAAAGGTATGTTTTGTTTGAAATTGCTGAAAAATAGCGGTTAATTTTTTTTCTAACTCCATAAACTTTCAGGATATATACCGTCTTTTTTTAATTCAGTTATTTTAGAAATCACCGCCGATTTATCTTCCTTATAGGTAACTCCTAACCAGCTTGAGTTAGTCTCTAAAACTTTTACGGTTGCTTTTTGAATTTCTAGTAAATGATTTACTACACTAGGTAGGAAAAATTCTTCTTTTTCCGTTTGATAGTTTTTCTTCAAAAATTGATAAAACAGTGTATCCATTTCTTGAAAAATAGTTGAAGTAAATCCCCAAAAATTCATTGAAACTAAACTGTTTTTTTGAATTTCCTTTTCTTGATTGTTTTCAGAATAAACGATATGGTTGTTGACTAAACTAATATTGGTACGTTCAATAACTCTTTTTAAATAATTATCTGAGTCGAGATAACATTCTCCTCTTGAAACGCTTCCGTTTTCAGAAAGTGTATTTTGAATTTTAAATCCGACCATGGCATATTCACTAGAAGAAGGATCAGTTTTTTTTAAAAACTCAGCCATTTTTAAAAAAGCATTAGCTCCATAAAAGTCGTCTGCGTTGATTACACAGAAGTTCTCCTTAACTACATCTTTAGCGGTTAAAAGAGCGTGAGCTGTTCCCCAAGGTTTTACTCTGTTATTATTTTTAAATTCTTCCGGAATATTGGTTACTTCTTGACAAACAAACTCTACCTTAATTTTGTTTTGAAGTTTAGGTAAATACAAGGCTTTTATGGTTTCTAAAAAATCTTGCCGAACTACAAAAACTACTTTTTTAAAGCCACATTTCACAGCATCATATATAGAAAAATCTATAATAGCTTCATTTTTATTACTAATAGTGTCCAATTGCTTTAATCCGCCATATCTAGTTCCCATACCAGCAGCAAGAATAACTAAAGTCATAATATTTATTTAAAAAGCCCAATATAATTTAATATGATTGATTATTTTGGTCGACATTAAATTTTATTTCATGAACTTAACTACGATTGATTATACTTTTATCTTTATTTTTTTCAGTATTACATTAGGAATAGGGATTTGGGTTTCAAAAAAATCAAAGCAAAGTACTTCTGAGTATTTTTTATCGGGTAGAAATATGCCATGGTGGTTGTTAGGAGTTTCAATGGTTGCCACAACTTTTTCGACAGATACTCCTAATTTGGTAACAGATATTGTTAGAACCAATGGTGTTTCTGGAAACTGGGTTTGGTGGGCTTTTTTGCTAACAGGAATGTTAACCGTTTTTATTTATGCGAAATTATGGAGAAAGAGTCAATCAACGACAGATTTAGAGTTTTATGAACTTAGATATGGAGGAAAACCAGCTAAATTTTTAAGAGGATTTCGTGCACTATATCTTGGAATATTTTTTAATGTTTTAGCAATGGCTGGTGTAACCTTAGCCGCTATAAAAATAGGGGAGGTAATGTTAGGTTTAACTCCAATTCAAACAATAGGAATTGCTTCGGTAGTTACAGTGATTTTTAGTGCTATAGGTGGATTTAAAGGGGTGGTGTACACCGATTTTTTATTGTTTTTTGTTGCTATGATTGGAGCTATTGGAGCTGCATTTGTAGCAGTAAACCATCCTGAAGTAGATGGTTTAGAAAATTTGTTAACGCATCCTAATGTAGTAGATAAATTATCAATACTACCAGATTTTAATAACAAAGAATTATTGATTTCAATTTTTATTATTCCCTTAGCAGTACAATGGTGGAGTGCTTGGTATCCTGGAGCAGAACCAGGTGGAGGAGGGTATATAGCCCAAAGAATGCTAGCTTCTAAAGATGAAAACCACGCTATTGGAGCAACTTTTTTCTTTAATATTTTACATTATGCTTTGCGTCCATGGCCGTGGATTATTGTAGCATTAGCTTCATTGGTGGTATTTCCTGATTTAGCGAGTATAAAAGAAGCTTTTCCGAATGTATCAGATGACAAATTGGGGCATGATTTAGCATATCCAGCTATGTTAACATTCTTACCTAGTGGATTAGCAGGTGTTGTGCTTACATCGTTAGTAGCAGCATACATGAGTACAATTTCTACTCATTTAAATTGGGGAGCTTCTTATATAGTAAATGATTTTTACAAGCAAAATGTAAATCTGGATGCTAGTGAAAAAACATTGGTAAATGTAGGGAAATTAGCAACCGTAGTTTTAATGATTTTTAGTGCAATACTAGCTTTACTATTTACCAATGCGTTAGAGATTTTTAAATTTATATTAATGTTTGGTGCAGGTACTGGACTTATATTTTTATTGCGTTGGTTTTGGTGGCGTATCAATGCGTGGAGTGAGATTTCGGCAATGATAGCATCAGGGATTTTTTCACTGATATTTTATTTTAATGCTGAATATTTATTTGGAACAGAAGGAGTGTTTGAAAGCTATTGGCAATTTCCATTAGTGGTGTTGTGTACTACTATTGTTTGGGTGTCGGTTACTATGTTAACGAAACCGGAAGATGATGAAGTACTGATTAATTTTTATAAGAGAATTCAACCTAAAAAAGCTGGATGGATGTACGTGTTAGCAAAAGCAAAAGAGAAAAATATTGAAATAGATGAGCAGAAAGAAACGGTTAATTTAGGTAATGGTTTATTAGCTGCTTTTACGGGTTGTATTTTAGTCTTTAGTAGTTTGTTTGCAACTGGAAATTGGATTTACGGAAATTATACAATTGCTATGGTGTTAACAGGAATTGCATTCGTAACAGTATATATTCTACTGGGGTTGTGGAAGAAGATTAAAGTGAATTTTCTATAAAACAGATAAAAATAAATATTAAAAAAAAACACTAACTCGTTACAAGTTAGTGTTTTTTGATTATAGATTAAATATCTCTTAACATTTCTGATTTGTTGTTGTTTTTCCAGGTTCCACCTGTAAAATCTGGAACTTTAATAGAGCTACTGTTCTGTGCTACAGATAACTCAGAAAGAGGTGTAATAGCACTCCATAAAACACTATCATAGACATTAATATCTAATGGTAATCCTTGATTTAAACATTTAATTAAGCGGTAAATCATCACAAAGTCCATTCCTCCGTGACCTACAGAGTTGTCTGAAATTTGAGTTTTTAGTTTGTCCCAAAGTGGATGGTTGTATTTTTCTCTGTATTCTTTGTATTCTTCTGGCTTTAACCATTCATGCCCCCACCAAGCTAATTCTTCATCATTAATATACAATTTAGAAGGGTATCCTTCATGTACAGCTTTTGTACCTACTACAGTATTTAAACGATCGTAAGGTCTACCTGTATGTACATCAAACTGCAGCATAATAGTTTTGCCTAATTTAGTTTTTATCATTGTGGTATTCATATCACCACATTTAATATTAGAAAACTTATTTATTCCTGCATGTTTGGCAGCGTCGCTTAAACTTTTTTCACGAGAACTCATAGATACCACATGGTCGTAGGTATCACCACGTCCAATATCCATATACTGGCTTATTGGCCCTAATCCATGTGTAGTATAAAAGTTACCATCTTTATTTAAGTGGTGTTTTATTCTCCATTGGTCTTCGTAGTATTTTTCATCTAATAAATGCTTACGTAAATCATGAATATAAGCGCCTTCAGCATGCGTTAAATCACCAAATACACCTTGGTTGACCATATTCAGTACCCAAAGTTCTTCATTATTAAAACAACAGTTTTCTAACATCATACAATGTTTTTGGGTACGTTCTGCGGTTTCTATCAACTTCCAACAATCTTCTAAGGTATAAGCTACAGGAACCTCGCAGGCTACATGCTTGCCTTGTTCCATTCCATATAAAGCCATTGGTGTATGCCATTCCCAAGGAGTAGCAATTATTAATAAATCGATATCATCACGTTCAACAACCTTTTTCCATTCTTCAGGATTTCCATAATAAGCGTCAGCTGTTTTACCATGTGTTTTTTGAAGATGTTCGTTTAGCTTGTCTGTTTTTTCTTTGCGTAAATCAGAAACAGCTACAATTTCAGCGTTATTATTTTTTACCAACCAATCAAACATTTGCACTAATACTTGTCCTCGGTTTCCACAGCCAATAATTCCAACATTGACTTTGTCTATTTTAGGAGCAGCTAAACCAAAAGCACTTCCTTTTGCGGTTTTATTTAATAGAGGAATGGTTTTTTCGTTTGTTTCTTCTTTACACGAAATAGCAGTTGATAAACCAAAAAACATAGCAGCTTTGGTTGATAATGAGAGGAAATCTTTTCTGTTCATAAATAATTAGTTAATATTTGTAGTTTTATGTCTTTTTGTAAAGGTATTAATTAATTACTATTTTTACGGGCTGCAATTGACAACAACAAAATAATCAACTTTAAAAAATATGTATAATTCAAAAATTACAGGATTAGGTTATTATGTTCCTGAGAACGTAGTGACTAACGATGACTTGACTCAGTTTATGGAGACGAGTGATGAATGGATACAAGAAAGAACTGGTATTAAAGAGCGTCGTTGGATCGACTCAAAAACTTCTGATGATTCTACATCGGTAATGGGAGCAAAAGCCGCTAGAATTGCCATTGAGCGTGCTGGATTGACTAAAGATGATATTGATTTTATCATTTTTGCTACGTTGAGTCCTGAATTATATTTTCCAGGAGGTGGTGTGCAAATTCAAGATTTGTTAGATATGCCAACTGTTGGAGCATTAGATGTTCGTAATCAATGTTCTGGATTTATTTATTCGCTTTCTGTAGCTGATCAGTTTATTAAAACAGGAATGTATAAAAATGTTTTAGTAATTGGTTCTGAAAATCACTCAGGTGGTTTAGAGCGTTCTACGCGTGGTCGTGGGGTTACTGTAATTTTTGGAGATGGAGCAGGGGCTGCCGTTTTATCACGTTCAGAAGAAGAAGGAAAAGGAATTTTATCTTCTCACTTACATTCTGAAGGAAAATATGCGAAAGAATTAATGTTAGAAGGTCCTTCAACAGGACGTTGGGTTCCTGAAATTATGGAAGCAAATGATCCGGATGATACTTCGTATTATCCATATATGAACGGTCAATTTGTATTTAAACATGCGGTTGTTCGTTTTTCAGAAGCAATCGTTGAAGGTTTACAAGCAAACGGATTGCAAAAAGAGGATATTGATATGTTAATTCCACATCAAGCGAATTTGCGTATTGCACAGTTTATTCAAAAAAAGTTCCAGTTGTCTGATGACAAGGTGTATAACAATATTATGAAGTATGGTAATACTACCGCAGCTTCTGTTATTATAGCACTTACTGAAGCTTGGGAAGAAGGAAAAATAAATGATGGAGATTTGGTAGTATTAGCTGCCTTTGGTAGTGGATTTACTTGGGGATCAGTAGTGATTCGTTGGTAATTTTACTTTATATATAAAATAAAAAAGCCGAAGTGTTAACTTCGGCTTTTTTATTAAAACATACCTCCTTGAGACTCATTGTCGTCTCTGTATTTTCTACTTTTACTCTTATTTTTACCACTTCCAAAATTATAGGAGAAGCCTAGATAGATAGAGTTATACTCCAGTGTATATTTTCCTTTTTGGATAAAAGGAGTATTAGACGTATAGTCAAAGTTTACATTATTAAAAATGTCAGTACCCCTTAAAGTAATACTCCCTTTACCATCAAATACCTTTAATCTAGCTCCTGCATTAATCATTGTATAAGGTTGTACAGCATATTGTATATTTTCACTTTTACCTCTAAAAATTGCTGATAATTGAAAGCTTAATTTTTTAGATGCTTTTATAGAGTTGCTTATACGTCCTTTTACTAAGGTGTTTTTTACCGTTTCAAAGTTACCATTTAAAACACCTTGAGAGTCTTGAATGTACGTTTCAAAAGAAGAATTGAGTGTCCACCATTTTTTTGGTTTAAAACTAGAAGAAAGTTCAATACCATAACTATCTGCATAATCGTAATTGGTAAACGAAGTAATGACTTTGTCAGGATTTTGTTCATCTTGCTGCAATAGTCGACCAATTTTATCATTTGTTCTTCGATAAAATGTTCCGAATGATATATAGCCTTTAGCGATTGTTTTTGTATAATTAAGTTCTAGAGAGTTTGTAAATTGCGGCTGTAAATTAAGGTTTCCTCTTGATATAGTTAGTGGAGAAAACCATTCTTGAATTGGCGTTACTTGATATGCAGAAGGTCTGTCAACTCTCCTACTATAGGCAAGTTGTAACTTATCTTTTTCAGTAAAGCTGTATAGAATTGATGCTGAAGGATACCAACTAAAAATATTATCTTTTAAAGTAGTGTTTCCTTGTTCAGTATTCGAAAAAAGAGCATCTAGGTAAAAATGTTCTAGTCTTAAGCCTGTCTGAATTGAAAATTTTTTGAACTCCTTGTTAAAATTTATATACCCTGAATAAATATCTCTATCATAATTTAACGTTGTATTTCCTACAGGTTCAAGAGAAGCAGAATCGTTTATCTTTTCTCTATCGGTAAGTATTAGATTGTAAAAATCTTGCTTTCTAAATTCAAATCCTAATTCTAGTTTTCCTGACTTTATAGGTTTTACATAATCAATGTTCAGTAACCAAAGTTTACGTGTGTCTTTAATGTCATTTGTATAATTATATTCTTTTGAATTGGTATTTATAAACTCTTCGTTAGTTGTTTTTTCAGGGTTTTTGGTTAAAGAGTGATTAAATTCAATTTCTAAATTCTGTCCTTTATCATCAAAATTGTAAACATAATCAGCATTATAGGTTTCGTTTTTTTGATTGTAATTAGAAAAACTTCTATTGTCAAAAGTCAAAGAATTGTTTTCGGTAACCAGTGTATTAGTTGTTAAACTATTGTTGTCAAAATTTTGAGATGTATATACCGATAATATACTTTGAGAAGTAATGTCTATATCTACACCAAATTTAATATTATGATTATTTGAGTTATTTAAGAAGTCAATGTCTTGAGTTAAGTTAATGTCAGTCCTTTCTAAATCATTAAAAGTTTCATAATCACCCCAACTAGTATTGTAGTTTAGATAAAAATTAGTAATTCCTGTCTTGTAATTGGTGTTTAAGATTATGTCGGGTTTGGTGTTTCTACTATGTTTAACACCTACAACCAAATTACCGTTAAAACCAATTTTAGTGTTCTTTTTTAGAATTAAATTGATAATACCACTCATACCTTCAGGAGTATATTTTGCTGAAGGATTTGTAATTATTTCAACACTTTTTACTGAATTAGAAGGTATTTGTTTTAATAACTGAGCTGTATTTACGTTGGAAGGTTTTCCATTTACTAAAACTCTAACATTTTCATTTCCTCTTAAACTTACAGTCCCAGAGAGTTGATTAACATCTACAGAAGGAATATTTTCAAGCATTTCTAAGGAGGTAGCTCCAGTTGCTGTTAAGTTGTTACCGACATGAATAATTTTTCTATCAATTTTTTGAATAATAGTTGAAGTTTCTCCTTGTATTTCAACTTCATCTAATTGAGTAGTATTTTCTTCAAGAAAGACTGTTCCTATTTTACTATTCTTTTTTAAGTCGATTTTCTTTTCAAAAGTTTTGTAACCAATAAATTGAAAAGTTAAAAGTAAATTTTCTTTAGGAAGTTTTTCAATTTTAAAATTACCTTTTTCATCAGAAATTGCACCTGTTAGTATTTCGTCAGAAGTATTTTTACAAGTAATAGTAACGAAAGGTATTGGTTGATTGTTTTTTTTGTCTAAAGTGGTTCCTGTAAGCTGTGAGTTTTGAGCTAGACACAAATAAGTGTTTAGGAATGAGATTAGTATTAGCAATTTTTTCATATGTTGAAGGGAATGAAATTGAGCTAAAAATAAAAAAAACGAAGTAAAATACTTCGTTTTTTCTAATAATTAATTAAAACTTAATTTTATAGGAAACCTCCGCCTCCTTGGTTTTCGTTATTATCGCGTTGTTTTCTAGCACGAGCTTTGTTTTTTCCTCCACCAAAATTGTAGTTAAATCCGATATACGCAGTTCTACTTTCCCATTTGAAACGTCCGTTTTGAACAAAAGGTCTTTCAGAGTTAAATTTAAATCTCATATCATTAAAAATGTCATTAACTCTAAGGTTGATATTTCCTTTTCCTTTAAGAATAGTGTAGTTGGCACCTATGTTAACCATTTTCATAGGGTCTACATCCCATTGAATGTCTTCTCTTGGACCTCTGTACATTGCAAATAACTGTAAACGTAATTTTTTAGATACTGTAAAACTATTGCTTATACGTGCATTAAAAATGTCTGTTTTAACTTCAAGAGTAGGAGCGTTAGGATCACTAAAATCGGTACTTCCAAATTGTTTTTGAGAATAATAATCCATACTAGCATTAGCTCTCCACCATTTTGCAATTTTATAGTTTACAGAGAATTCTAAACCATAAGCATCTGTGTCATCAAAATTGGCAAAAGTTAATATCTGTTTAGTATTTGTTTCATCTAAAGAATCCATGTAAGTAGCTCTATTGATTACATCGGTAATATTTCTATAAAAACTACCTAATGTTATCGATCCGCCTTTTATCTTTCTTGTATAGTTAAATTCAACCGAGTTTGTAAATTGAGGTACAAGATCAGGGTTACCAACTGAAGTGATTAAAGGAGTACTCCATTCTCTAATAGGGTTAACTTGTTGTATTCCAGGTCTGTCTACTCTTTTGCTATAGCTTAACTGAAATTGATCTGCTTCATTAGGATTATAAGTGAAAAAAGCAGAAGGATATACGCTGAAAATATCATCAGTAACTTTATCATTTTTTACATCACCATTTACGTCCAGTCCTGTAAAGTTTCCTTCAATTTTATATTGCTCAAAACGAGCTCCTAATTGCATAGATAGTTTACCAAATTGGTGACCATAGTTTACATAAGCAGAATAGATATCTCTGTCGTAAGTAAAATAAGAGTCTCCTACGTCTCTATATGTTTTATTACCATTAATATCTTCTAATACGATTTGTTGGTTTGTAAGGTTAATATTATCTGTACTGTTTACTCGATACTCTAATCCTAGTTCAAGTTTACCGTTTTTAGAGATAGGGTTTGTATAATCTAAATTTACTAATATACTTTTTCTATCATTATTAATATCATTGAAGTAGTCAGGTTGAGTACCTTCTAAGAAATAGTTATTTAAATAGTTTGGTGCATTGTTTTTAGAATAGTTAGCTTCAAATTCTATGTTATGACCTTCTTTAGCAAATTCATGTTTATAATTTACATTGTAAGCTTGATTGTGATTTTCATTGTTTTGAGTGTTAGGTGAATGCTCAATTAAATCACCATTATTATCTGTAATTATAGCACGTCCACTTGCATCACTAGTAAACCAATTTTGAGTTGTGTATAATGATAAAGTGTTTTTATCATCTAAATAAATATCAGCTCCAATTTTAAACAAGTGAGATTCATTATCGTTTGTAAAAACAAAATCTTGATAGTTTGTTCCAGGTCTATTAACATACCCAAAGTTGTAGCGTTCACCACCATTATATCCGTAGTTACCAAAGAAGTTTACTTTTCCTGTTTTATAATTCATGTTAGTAGAAGCATTGTAACGTACGAAATGACCAGCTTCAACCCCTGTGTTTATAGAACCATTAAATCCCATGTTGGCATTTTTATTAAGAATGATATTAATAATACCACTCATTCCTTCAGGATTGTATTTAGCTGAAGGGTTCGTGATTAACTCAACGCTTTTGATAGATGAAGAAGGAATTTGTTTTAATAATTCAGAAGCAGGTATGTTTGTAGGTTTTCCGTCTACAAGTACACGTACGTTTTCATTACCACGTAGGCTAATATTTCCTGATTGGCTATCCACACTTACCGATTGTACGTTGTTTAATAACTCAGAAGCAGTAGCTCCTGCTGAGGTTAAATCCTTACCAACATTAATTACTTTTCTGTCTACTTTTTGAGTTACAGAAGAAGTTTCAGCTCTAACTTCTACTTCATCTAAAGTAGTGCTGTCTTCTTCAAGAGAAATGACACCTAAGTCTATTTTATTTGATTTATTACTAACTGAAACAGGTTTTGAGAAAGTTTTATATCCAATAAATTGAACTTCAACAAAACTATTTCCTTCAGGTATGTTTTTTATTGAAAATAATCCAGCATCGTCGGTAATACCACCAGTCACAATTTTTTTAGCAGCATCTTTGATTATAATATTAACATATGGTAATGGTTGTTTAGTTGTTTGATCAACTACTTTACCAGAGATGATTCCCGGTTTAGGAAGATTACTCTTAGGCATTTGGGCAAACACGCTTGTGCTTAATACAGTTAAGAGTATTATGAATATGTTTTTCATTTGGTTGTTTTTTAGATTTAGATTGTTTTGATGCTTAATAGACTGCCCATAGAGTATTTTTGTTACTTTAGTTAACGTTGTTTAACGTAATATTAACATAAGATGAAAAAACGGACTTTAGTTCTTGGAGCTTCTTTAAATCCTACGAGATATTCCAATATTGCTATTAAAAGATTGATAAGTAGTGGTATAGAAACCTTGGCGTTAGGTGCTAGGGAAGGCAGAGTAGGTAATGTTGTTGTTGAAGTAGAGAAGAAACTTTTTTCTGATCTTGATACGGTAACTCTCTACCTGAATCCTGAACGTCAGAAAGAGTATTATGATTATATAGTTAGTTTACAACCACAAAGAGTTATTTTTAATCCAGGGACTGAAAATGTTGAGTTTATTAAAATTTTAAAAAATAGCGGGATTGAAGTTGAAATAGCCTGTACTTTAGTGCTTTTATCAACAAAGCAATATTAATTCAAAATTTCGATAGGAAAATCGTCTGTGCTATATAACTTTCCTGCTTCCGCTAGTTCTACATTTTTAAAAATAGTTTGAGCTTCAGCTTTAAAATCTTCTAAATTATTATACCTGCTAGAATAATGTCCAATAATTAATTTTTTTGCATTTGCTTGATTAGCGATAGAAGCAGCTTGTTCGGCTGTAGAATGTTTTGTTTTCTCACACAAATCTTCTCTATCTTTTAAAAAGGTAGCTTCATGATAGAGTAAATCAACATCTTTAATAATAGGAGTAATATCTGGTTTGTAAGCTGTATCACTACAAAAAGCGTAGCTTAATGGTTTAGGCGGATCAATGGTGAGTTCTTCGTTGGGAACTATTTCTCCTGTAGAAAGAACAAAATCTTTACCAGCTTTTATATTATGAAAATCACAAGTTTCTATCTCTTCATATTGCTGAATATTTTCAATATGTAACTTTCTAGGCTTAGGTTTTTCCGTGAACAAAAAGCCGTTTGTATATATTCTATGATCTAACGGAATGGTTCTCACAGAAACCTTGTCGTCTTCAAAAATAAGTTCACTTTCTTTAGAATCTAATTCATGAAAGATAATAGGATACTTAGTCCACGATTTTGAAACTTTTAATTGAAGTATTGTAACCTCTTTTATTCCTTTAGGACCGTAAATATGCAACTCTCTTTCACGGTTTAAAATACCGAAAGTTGAGATTAAACCGACTAAACCAAAGAAATGATCGCCATGTAAATGAGAAATGAAAATATGGTTGATTTTAGAAAAACCAACCTTGTATTTACGCATTTGTCGTTGAGTACCCTCACCACAATCAATTAAAAAATGTTGATTGTTAATTTCTAAATATTGGGCAGTAGGGTAGGCATTAACTCTAGGGGTTGCAGAATGACAACCTAAAATAGTCAAATGTAAACTCATTCATTTATTTTATTACAAAGCGTTTTGAAATAATTTCTTTATTGCTTTGTATTGCGTAAATGTACATTCCAGATTTTAAATCGTTACGTTGAAAAGGAAAAGAATTACGTCCTTTAACAACTTTTAATTCTTTATTATAAACTGTTTTACCTAACACATTTCTAACAGTTAAAATAACTGTTTGATCATTTTTAGCGTTAAAATAAATAGTAGTACTGTTCGTAAAAGGGTTTGGGGATGCAACCAACTTCTCTATTGATTTTTCTTGAGAAAAACCAACTGAAATTGCCAAGAAGAAAGTTAAAAATAGTATTTTTTTTACCATAGATTATCATTTAGGGGGAATGAATAATTACTAAAAAATAAGGTTAAAAACCTAAATCACGTTGAATATTTTCCATCTCAATAACATCTTTTGCTTCAATTAAAGTAGGAACGATGTTAAAAGTTTCAGGAAACTCATCAATATCTACATCTTTAGATACAACTACAAAAGACATGCCATTGTCTTGATGTTTATGAGCGTATTCCAAAAATAGCAAAATATTTTTGTTAGAGGCATTAAATTGCTCTGAAATTACAAGAATCAGGTTTTTTCCTGTAAGAGTAACATATTCTTTTTCAAAACTTTCAAAGAAATCTGAAAAGGAATTTTCGTCAGAGGTTATTAATGTATAATCTGTTTTGTGTTCTGTATTCATGGTTACCTTTTTATTTGTTGTGCTAACAAATAAATTACTGCCATACGTACAGCAACTCCGTTTTCTACTTGATTTAGAATAATAGATTGACTACTGTCGGCAACATCACTTGTTAGTTCTACACCACGGTTTATTGGCCCAGGGTGCATGATAACAATCTTTTTATCAAGGTTGTCTAAAATTTCTTTGTTGATACCAAAAAGTTGTGTGTACTCTCTTGTTGATGGGAAATATTTAATATCCATACGTTCGTGTTGTACACGTAAAACATTTGCTACATCACACCATTCTAATGCCTTTTTAAGGTTGGTTTCTACTTCAACTCCTAAGCTAGAAATATAACGAGGAATTAAAGTGGTAGGCCCACAAACTTTTACCTTAGCACCTTGTAATTGTAGCGCAAAAATATTTGATAAAGCTACACGTGAGTGTAATACATCACCAACAATTAAAATCTTTTTCCCTTTTAAATCGCTATTTAAAGCTTCACGCATTGAAAAACTATCTAACAATGCTTGTGTTGGATGTTCATGAGTACCATCACCAGCATTGATAATTTTAGCATCTACGTGTTTTGATAAGAAAATTCCAGCACCAACATTTGAATGACGCATCACAACAATATCAACTTTCATTGATAAAATGTTATTAACGGTATCAATTAGTGTTTCTCCTTTCTTTACAGATGATTGACCAGCAGAGAAATTAATAACATCTGCAGATAGACGTTTTTCAGCTAATTCAAAAGAAAGTTTTGTACGTGTACTATTTTCAAAAAATAAGTTGGCAATAGTAATATCGCGTAATGAAGGAACTTTTTTTATAGGTCTGTTAATGACTTCTTTAAAATGAGCAGCGGTTTCAAAAATAAGCTCAAGGTCATTTTTGTTAAGGTATTTAATTCCTAATAAATGTTCAACGCTTAACTGCTTCATCTTAGTTTGTTTTTTTAATCATAACTAATCAAGCTTTGAGGGCTTGGGTTCAAGGTAAATAGTATCTTCTTTATGAGTTTCTTGCCAACAAACAACTACTTTTTCTTCGTTGATGGCATCTACTTGTCTTCCACGATAATTAGGTTGAATTGGTAAATGACGACTAAAACGGCGATCAATTAATACCAATAACTCGATGTTGTCAGGTCTTCCGTACGATTGTAATGCCGTTAAAGCACTTCGTACGCTTCTTCCTGAGTATAAAACATCGTCAATAATTACCACTTTTTTGTCTTCAATTAAAAAGTCTATTTGAGTTGAAGTGGCTTCTAATGGTTCTTGTCTTCTGCGAAAATCATCACGATAAAAAGTAATATCTAAAAGACCTAATTGTAAGTCTTTTATATTGTATTCCTTTCTTAGTAATTTAGCTAATCGATTAGCTAAATAAGTACCTCTAGGCTGTAATCCTATTAAAACGGTATTAGAAAAATCGTTGTGATTCTCGATTAACTGACACGCTAATCGATGCAGAATGATTTCAATTTCTTTCGAAGTAAGTAGTGTTTTTCTGCTCATTTGTTGCTACCAAATTGGTTTGATAGTTCAACGTTCAAAATTACGGTAAAAAATTACGCTGACAAAATTAAACTTAATGAAACATCCAATAAATTTCAATCATAAAATAAGGAATTAATTAAGGTGTTCCATGTGATCTTAGAAGAATAATTAATAATTAAGACAAGAAACGTAAAACTTGGTCTATAAAATTATCTTTACATTTGCGCACTTTTACAAAAGACTCTTAGAAATTATGATGAAATACATTAAAAGTAAGAAGATTAACATAAAAGATGATTCGTTAGCAGGTATAACAGTATCGTTAGCCATGATACCAGAAGTAGTAGCTTTTGCTTTCGTAGCTCAAATAAGTCCTATTGTAGCGTTGTTTGGTGCTTTTGTTATAGGAATCATTTCTGCAATTTTTGGAGGTAGACCAGGATTGATTTCTGGAGCAGCAGGAGCTGTAGCTGTAATTTTTGTTACGATGATACAAGAAGGACATGCAAAAGGGTTATTATTTGATACACCTGTTGAAAATATGGGATATTTCTATTTATTAGCTGCTGTAGTTTTAATGGGAATCATTCAGGTTTTAGCAGGAGTATTTAAGCTAGGAAAGTTAGTTAGATTAATTCCACACCCTGTAATGATGGGATTTGTAAACGGTTTAGCAATAGTTATTTTTATAGCGCAATTAGGAATGTTCAAAGAAAATAAGAAAGATATTTTCGGACAAAATATGCGTAATACTGAATCGAAAGAATTGGTATATAAAGTAGCAGACAATGAAGTGCAAGATTTAGTATCAAATGCGGCTTTGTTTTCAATCAAAGGAAACTCAATTATCAACAATCAAACAAACCAAGAAGTCTTTGTAAAGTCAGATACACAGGTTTTTGATGCGAAAACTCAGAAAGTTGTTTATAACATAGAACAAGATGGATTCTATTCAGTAAAAGATAGTGGGGTTGTAAAATCTACTTTACAAGGAACAAAGTTGTATACTATGGTTGGACTAGTGTTGTTAACGATGTTAATTATATGGTTGCTTCCTAAAGTAACAACGAAAGTACCAGCGGCATTAACGGCTATTTTAATTGTAACATTTGTGTCTATTATTGGAGGATTAGAGTCTATCAATGTTGGAGATTTTATTAGAGATGGTGGTGGAGCTGGTTTAAATGGTTTTGACGAAATTTCTAAGAAAATGAATTTAGCAGAGCTTTGGAGTCATTTACCATTCAATTTAGATACGCTGAAATTTATTGTGCCGTATGCCTTTTTAGCAGCTTCAGTTGGGTTGATTGAAACTTTGATGACGATGAATTTAGTAGATGAATTAACAGATTCGAGAGGAGATGGTAATAAAGAATGTATAGCACAAGGAGCAGGAAACATGTTAAGCGGAATGTTTGGAGGAACTGGTGGTTGTGGTATGATTGGACAAACAGTAATTAACATTAATGCAGGTGGTAGAGGACGCTTATCAGGAGTTATGATGGCGGTTACTTTGTTAATTTTTATCCTTTTTGCAGATAAATATATCGAACAAGTACCTATTGCTGCTTTAGTAGGAGTAATGTTTATGATGGTGATCGATACGTTTGCGTGGTCAAGTTTTAGAATTATGAATAAGATTCCAAAATCGGATGCAATTGTATTAATCATAGTATCTGCGGTGACTGTAATTTTTGATTTAGCAATTGCTGTATTTGTTGGAGTTATTATTTCAGCATTAGTTTTTGCATGGGAAAATGCCAAGAAAATTAGAGCGAGAAAACGATTTAAAGAAGATGGAACCAAGATTTACGAAATTTGGGGACCTTTATTCTTCGGAAGTATCACTGCTTTTAATGAAAAGTTTGATATAAAGAATGATCCAAAGAATATAGAGATTGATTTTGTTGAGTCTCGCATCTCAGATCACTCAGCTATTGAAGCTATTTTTATACTAGTTGAAAAATATCAAAAGGCAGGAAAAAAGGTAACGTTAAAGCATTTAAGTGAAGATTGTAAGGTGTTGCTGTATAAAGCAAGCCCGATTTTTTCAGATGTTATTGAAGAGGCGGTAGATGATCCTCGTTATCATTTAGCAGCAAATCCAGAAGATTTTCCAAAGCCATTATCAGAATATAGTTTTTAAATAAAAATCCCGCAATTGCGGGATTTTTATTTTGATATAAATCGTTTTTTGTACAACTAGCTTTTTTGAAGTGGACTTATAATTTCTACATCACTAAAAGCGATAGCACCCCTAATAACACTATCAATAGTGTTTTTTAAAGCTTCAATCAGTTGCATTTTTAATTGTGATTTATGATAAATTAAACTTACTTCACGTGCAGGAGGTGGAGTTTCAAATTCTCTTAAATGAGCTTTGTCTCTATCATTTAAATCTAAGGTGTTTAAATAAGGAAGTAAGGTCATTCCTAATCCATCTTTAGATAACTTGATAAGTGTATCAAAGCTTCCGCTCTCTAGTTGAAAATGATGTGTAGCACTTCTTTTATTTGTTCTACAAAGGTTAATTACGCTGTCTTTAAAACAATGCCCGTCTTCAAGTAATAATATATCGTCGACTTCTAAGTCGTCTACCTTTAGTTTCTTTTGCTTGTATAAGCGATGCTCACTAGGAACTAAACCAACAAAAGGTTCATAATATAAAACACGTTCTTTAATAGCTTCATTTTCTAATGGAGTGGCAGCAATGGCAGCATCGATATATCCATCCATTAACTTTCTAACTATTTCTTCAGTAGTCAACTCTTCAATGATTAATTTTACTTTAGGATAGTTTTTACTAAAAGTTTTTAAGAACATAGGAAGTAAAGTAGGCATAATGGTAGGAATAATTCCTACTCTAAACTCTCCTCCAATATATCCTTTTTGTTGGTGAACAATATCTATAATACGGTTACTTTCATCAACAATAACTTTAGCTTGTTCTACAATACGTTTTCCTACTTCTGTTAGCTCTATAGGTTTTTTTGAACGATTAAAAATTTTAGCATCTAATTCTTCTTCTAACTTTTGAATTTGCATACTAAGAGTTGGTTGTGTTACAAAACAATGTTCTGCAGCAATCGTAAAGTTTTTATATTCAGCAACAGCAAGTGTATATTTTAATTGCGTTATAGTCATTTGTATAATAATTTTCGATAAAGATATTAAAACAATCAATAACCTTTATAGTTTAAGTGTGAAAAGTTGCGCTAAATTTGCAGTAGAAAAAGTAAAAAACTTAAAATCAACATACTATGACAACTACAATTCTAGGGTTAGACAAGCAAAAAACGACAACATTAGTAAATGAGTTAAATACTTTGTTAGCTAACTTTCAAGTATATTATCAAAACGCAAGAGGTTTACACTGGAATATTAAAGGGAAAAACTTTTTTGAGTTGCACATGAAATTTGAAGAGTTTTATACAGATGCGCAAGAAAAAGTAGATTTAATCGCAGAGCGAATTTTAACGTTACAAGGAACTCCTTTACATACTTTTGATGATTATACAAGTGTATCTAAAGTTCCTGTAGGAAAAAACATTTCAAACGATGTCGAAGCAGTTAAATTAATTATTAGTTCATTGTCTGAATTATTAAAAATAGAACGTACAATTCTTGATTTGTCTGATGAAGCAGAAGACGAAGGAACAAACTCAATGATGAGCGATTTTATTGCAGAACAAGAGAAAACGATATGGATGATGAATGCTTGGTTAGGCTAAGAAAGAATCATCTATTTTTTTAGGGGATATAAAAGCAACGTGTACACGTTGCTTTTTTGGTTTTAGGTAAAGCTATGTAACCTTTTTGCTTTTTTGTCGTCCTAAATGTAATAATCATGAAAAAAAACAAATGAAAAACCGAATCCAAATTAAAAAACTACAGCTCTTCTCTTTATGTTTTTTATTAACAAGTATAGTTTCTGCTCAAAGTTTAGAGTCAAAAATTGATAAAGTTTTAAAAGCTCAATTTAAAGATAATGAAAGTGGAGTTGTTGCTTTGGTTGCTAAAAAAGGAAATGTTCTTTACAGAAAAGCCTATGGAAAGGCGAATCTAGAATTAGATGTAAATATGAAACCAGAAAATGTTTTTGAGGTTGGTTCAATTACCAAACAGTTTACAGCAGTTTCAATATTAATGTTGTTAGAAGAAGGAAAATTGAGTTTAGAAGATGACATCACAAAATATATACCTGATTATCCTACTAAAGGAAAACAAATTACCATACACCACTTATTAACTCATACATCAGGGATTAAAAGCTACACTTCAATGCAAAAATTCGGAGAAGTAACAACTAAAGATATTGAGCCTTTAAAATTTATCGATTTTTTTAAAAATGAACCGATGGATTTTGAACCAGGAGAAAAATATTTATACAACAATTCAGGATATTTTATTTTAGGGTACATTATTGAAAAGGTAAGTGGAATGAGCTACCCCAAATTTGTTGAAGAGCGAATTTTCAAGAAATTAAATATGAATTCTTCTTATTACGGAAGTCGTACAAAACTGATTAAAAACCGAGCTAAAGGGTATCGAATGAGAAATGGGGAATATTCAAATGCTCAATATATAAGTATGTCATTACCATATGCAGCAGGGTCAATTATGTCAAATGTAGATGATATGTTAAAATGGCAAACTGCAATTAGTAGCAATGTATTGGTGAAAAAAGAAACAATTAATAAAGCTTTTACCAATTACACATTAAACAATGGTAGGAAAATTAATTATGGATATGGGTGGCACCTAAATGAAATAAATGGATTACAAACTATTGAACATGGTGGGGCAATACCAGGGTATAAATCTATGGGAGTATATGTACCGAGTGAAGATGTGTATGTAATTGTATTTTCTAATTGTGGGTGTAAATCTCCAACAGACTTAGCTATAAAAATAGCAGGGTTGGCTATTGATAAACCTTTTACTGTAGCTGAAAGTAGTTTTTCTATACCAAAAGAAGAATTAAATAAATGGGTCGGAGCTTATAAGTTTGAAGACGGAGCGGTTCGTTTTATTACGTTAAAAGGAAATCAATTATATAGTCAAAGAGAAGGTAGTTCAAGTAGCTTTAAGATGTATCCAACATCACCAAATAATTTTTCTTTTGAAGATGGTTTTTATACCTACAAGTTTTCAGAAAAACAAGGAAAGAAAACAGCTGTTTTTCAAAATAGAATTAATAAAGAAATAGGTGTGTTTACTGATAAAGAAGCTCCGAAAGAGAAGAAGGAAATTTCAGTAGCTCCAGAAGTTTTAAAAAGATATGAGGGTAAATATGAGTTGCAACCAGGTTTTGTTATTACTATAACGTCTAAGGAAAGTAAGTTATTTGCACAAGCTACAGGACAACCACAGTTTCAGTTATTTGCTGAAGCTCAAACAAAATTCTTTTTAAAGGTTGTACAAGCTAGTATAGAATTCCATCAAGATGATAAAGGAAACACTCATTCATTAACACTATATCAGGGAGGAAGAGAAATGAAAGGTGTTAAACAACCAAATTAAAACAAATATTTAATTAAAATACGAATACTTACAAAGGCAATCAAAATAGCGGTTGCCTTTTTTAGTTGTGTAGGGGTAAAAAATTGGTTACTCATTCTGCTACCAATTTGACCTCCAATAAAAACGGTGATTAATAAAATAGAAGTAAGTTTCCAGTCGATAGAAAACTCAGGGTTCGTATACTGACCTATCAATCCGGATATAGAGTTTACTAAAATGAAAAAACTTGCTGTAGCTGCTATTTTTTTAGGAGTATCCCAATTGGTTAAATGAAGTAGCGGAGCTAAGAAAATACCACCACCAATACCGACCATTCCAGAGATAAAACCAATAACCCCACCATAACCAGCATTTTTTGCAAGGTTTAAGTCATTGGTGTTGTTGCTATTGGTAACTACTTTGTTAGAAATCCACATGGTAATAGCAGCAAAAAGTAATGTAAAGCCTAAGAGAATAAAGAAAAACGTTTGACTTATTCGTAGGTATCCACCTAAAAAAGCTAAAGGAATACTAAATAAAGTAAGCGGAATAACCTTTTTCCAGTTGTATTGCTTTTGTTGTATGTATAGTAAAACATTTCCGGTAACGACCATCACATTACATAGTAAAGCAGTAGCTCTTATTTGTGTGAAAAGTAATCCTGTAAGCGCTAAAACAGCTAAATAACTTGAGCCTCCACCAAAACCAACTGAAGAGTATAGAACAGCTACAATAAAAAAAAGTAAGATTATGTACCAATTAGTACTTAAAACATCTAAAAAAAGCGTGATTACCATAGTAAACAAATGTAAAGATAAAAGCTTTTTGAAAAAGAATAGAGACTTATCCTTTTATAAAAGACTTTTTAAACTGCTGAGGAGTAATCATCTCCATTTTTTTAAACTGTCTGTTAAAATAGCTAATATTATTAAACCCTGATTTGTAGGCTATTTCAGAAATACGTAGGTTTTTAGATTGTTTGATAAGCTTTTTTGAAAATTTAATTTTTTCAGAATTGATATAGTCTATAGGAGAAATACCTAAGGTGTTTTTAAATTTTTTATGAAAATGAGAGGTACTCATACAAGCCTTTTCAGCTAAAAGCTCAACGGTAATATCTTTATTAGTAAGGTTGTTTTTTATAAATTTAATAACCATACCTATACGAGTATCAGAAAACGTATCTGTAGGATTATTTAAAATGAATGCTTTAGCTTTGGTTTGTAACAGCCTAACAATCAGTTCTTGTATCATAAGATCAAGAAGAATGTCTTTAGATTTGTTTTGATCAGTAAATGTATGAACTAAACGCCCTACTAAGTGATTAATATCTGTATTATGAACTAAGTGTGATGAAGTGTCATTCAAATTCCAGTTATTATTTTCACGTTCTATAGCTACGTTGTGGTTGAACTTTTCAACAATTTCTTCTATTTTATGTGAATCGATACCTAGTGCTAAGCATTGAGTAGGGTTATTTTTATCTGCCAAAGGAAAATCAATAATCATTTCTTTGTTTTTAGGCATAACCACAGATTCTCCCGGAAAAAAATCAAAAGGATCCATTCCTTCTAGATGCATTATTTTCTTACCAGTTAGCATACTGGCAATAACAGGAAAGTCAAAAGTTAATGAAACTTGTTCAGCATGCTTATGAGTTTCAAAAATATTTAACTCAGCATATTCTGCATTATAGGTGGTTCTATTTTCAACTAAAGTTGTGAGTTTTCGGCTTTCCTTATGTCTACTTAATAAATGATTCATAATCAATAGTACAAAATTCTATTTGTGTTTTTTGGGGAATAATAGATATGTGTTACAATTTAATAAATATGTTCAATGTATTGGTTATGTGATATTATAAATTTACCAAAATTACGAAATATTCATTTTTATGTATGATTAATTAAGAAAATGTTATTTCACTAACTAAATTCAAATAAAACACAAAAATACAAAGTTTATGAGTTATACTAAACCAAAGTTTAAAGACACGTATGCTAATTTTATTAATGGAGAGTTTGTAGCTCCGTTAGGAGGAGAATACTTCGAAAATAGATCTCCAGTAGATAATAGTATCATAGCAAAATATCCAAGATCACAAAAAGAAGATGTAGAGTTAGCGTTAGATGCTGCTAATGCCGCTAAAGAAAGTTGGGGAAATACTTCTGCAGCAGAAAGAGCTTCGTTATTAAATAAAGTTGCGGATATTATTGAAGCGAATTTAGAAGAGTTTGCGCTAGTTGAAACTTGTGATAACGGAAAACCTATAAGAGAAACCTTAAATGCAGATGTTCCTTTAGCGGTAGATCATTGGCGTTATTTTGCTGCAGCTATTAGAGCTGAAGAGGGTAGTGCTACAGAACTTGATAAAAACACCTTATCAATGAACATTAAAGAGCCTTTAGGGGTTGTAGGGCAAATTATTCCATGGAACTTCCCTCTTTTAATGTTGTCATGGAAGTTGCCTCCTGCATTAGCAACAGGAAACTGTGTGGTATTAAAACCAGCAGAGCAAACTCCATCATCAGCAACATTGTTAATGGAAAAAATAGCAGGTGTTTTTCCTCCAGGAGTGTTAAACGTAGTGCATGGTTTTGGACCTGAAGCAGGAAAACCATTGGCATCGAGCCCAAGAATAGATAAAGTAGCTTTTACAGGTGAAACTACTACAGGACAGTTGATTATGCAGTATGCTTCTAAAAACTTAAATCCTGTTACAATGGAGTTAGGAGGGAAGTCTCCAAACATCTTCTTTAATAGTGTAATGGATGAAGATGATGCGTTTTTAGATAAAGCAATTGAAGGGGCAGTTTTATTTGCATTTAATCAAGGTGAAGTTTGTACCTGTCCATCACGTATTTTAGTACAAGAAGATATTTACGACAAGTTTATGGAACGTGTGGTAGCAAGAACAGAAGCTATTGTACAAAATAGTCCATATGATGTAAATACAATGGTTGGTGCACAGGCATCTAACGATCAATACGAAAAAATTCAAGCATATATAAAAATAGGAAAAGAAGAAGGGGCAAAAGTATTATGTGGTGGAGAAGCTAATAAGCTAGATGGAGATTTAGCAAATGGTTTTTACATCAAGCCAACTATTTTAGAAGGGCATAATAAGATGCGTGTGTTCCAAGAAGAGATTTTCGGACCAGTAGTTTGTGTTACAAAGTTTAAAGATGAAGCAGAAGCTTTAGAGATAGCAAACGACACAATGTACGGATTAGGAGCAGGAGTTTGGACACGTGATGCGCATCAATTATATCAAATTCCAAGAGCGATTAAAGCAGGTAGAGTTTGGGTAAATTGTTACCACGCATACCCTGCACATGCGCCTTTTGGAGGTTACAAAAAATCAGGATTTGGTAGAGAGACCCACTTAATGATGATGGACCACTATCGTCAGACTAAAAACATGTTGATATCGTACGATAAAAACAAGTTAGGGTTCTTTTAGTTGTTTGAAAATACTGAGCTTTTTCAAGCTCAGTATTTTATAATTAAAAAAAGATGGAAAGAGTAGCAATAACAGATGCGGCAAAAGCGATAGTCGAAAAACTAAAAAAACAACATGGAGATTTGATTTTTCATCAAAGTGGGGGTTGTTGTGATGGTTCATCACCAATGATTTTCCCTAAAGACGAAATGTATTTAGATGAAAGTGATGTTTTGTTAGGAGTGTTAGAAGAAGTCCCTTTTTATATGAATAGAGACCAATTTGAATATTGGAAACATACGCATTTAACAATAGACATAACTGAAGGCAGAGGTTCTAGTTTCTCATTAGAAATACCTTTAGGAGTTCGTTTTATTGTGCATTCTCGCTTATTGCAAAATGAAGAAGATTGATTTATGTTTTAAGAAGAAGAAATTAATAAGTTGATAAACAATTAAAAATGATTTATTTTAGTGGCTTAAGCTAAAATAAAAAGGTGTATAAGAATGAGTAACTATCACGTAAAAACATTAGAAGAATATTTTCAATTATATAGAAAGTCAGTAAGAAATCCAGAATTATTTTGGGAAGAAATAGCAGAAGAGCACTTCGTTTGGAGAAAAAAATGGGATACAGTTGTAGAGTACGATTTTTCAAAACCAGAGTTTACATGGTTTGAAGGAGCAAAACTAAATATTACAGAAAACTGTATAGATCGTCACATACATATTAGAGGAGATAAAACAGCTATTTTATTTGAACCTAATAATCCTGATGAAGAAGCAGAGCACATTTCTTACAAGGAATTACACAAGCGCGTATGTAAGTTTGCGAATGTGTTAAAAGAACAAGGAATTAAAAAAGGAGATAGAGTTTGTATTTATTTACCGATGATTCCTGAGTTAGCAATTTCTATTTTAGCTTGTGCTCGAATAGGAGCAGTACATTCTGTAGTGTTTGCAGGGTTCTCATCTACAGCTTTAGCTACCAGAATTAACGATTGTGGAGCAAAAATGGTGATTACTTCCGATGGCTCTTACAGAGGAGCGAAAACAATCGATTTAAAAAGTATTGTAGATGAAGCCTTAGAGAGTTGTCCATCCATAGAAACAGTATTAGTAGCGAAACGAATTCATTCTGATATAGAATTAAAAGAAGGTCGTGATAAATGGTTAGCACCTTTGTTAGAAGAAGCTTATCAAGATTGTGTTCCTGAAATTATGGATGCTGAAGATCCGTTGTTTATTTTGTATACCTCTGGTTCAACAGGAAGTCCTAAAGGAATGTTACATACCACAGCGGGGTACATGGTGTACACGGCATATACGTTTAAAAATGTATTCAATTATAAAGAAAACGATATTTATTGGTGTACGGCAGATATTGGTTGGATTACTGGGCATAGTTACATTGTATACGGTCCGTTAGCCAATGGAGCTACAACAGTAATGTTTGAAGGAGTACCTAGTTATCCTGACTTTGGTCGTTTTTGGGAAATTATTGAGAAACATAAAATAACTCAGTTTTATACTGCACCTACAGCCATTAGAGCTTTGGCAAAAGAGAATTTAGATTTTGTAGATAGTCACGATCTATCGTCATTAAAAGTATTAGGTACGGTAGGAGAACCAATTAATGAAGAAGCGTGGCACTGGTATAATGACAATGTAGGAAAAAAGAAAAACCCAATTGTAGATACTTGGTGGCAAACGGAAACAGGAGGAATCATGATTTCACCGTTACCATATTTAACACCAACCAAACCAACGTATGCAACGTTACCACTTCCTGGAATTCAATTAGCGTTAATTGATGAGAATGGAAAAGAAATTAAAGGAAATCAAGTAGACGGTCGTTTGTGTGTAAAGTATCCTTGGCCTTCTATGGCAAGATCAATTTGGGGAAATCATCAACGTTATAAAGAAACTTATTTCTCTGCGTATGATAATATGTATTTTACTGGAGATGGAGCACTACGTGACGAAGTTGGGTATTATAGAATTACTGGTCGTGTAGATGATGTAATTATTGTTTCTGGTCATAATTTAGGTACTGCACCTATTGAAGATTCTGTAAATGAGCATCCAGCAGTAGCAGAAAGTGCCATTGTAGGTTTCCCTCACGATGTTAAAGGAAATGCGTTGTACGGTTATGTGATTTTAAAAGAAACAGGAGAAGAAAGAAATCAAGACAATCTTCGAAAGGAAATAAATCAAATAATAACCGAACATATTGGTCCGATAGCAAAATTAGATAAAATTCAATTTGTTGAAGGATTGCCTAAAACACGTTCAGGAAAAATTATGAGACGTATTTTACGTAAAATAGCACATAATGAATTGAGTAACTTAGGAGATGTTTCAACATTATTAAATCCAGAAGTTGTAGAAAACATCATAAAAGAAAGACTTTAGTTATAGAAAATAAATAGTGTATTAAAAATTGTAAAACCAACATATTTGTTAATGTGTTGGTTTTCTTTTGTTTAAAACTTTAGGATTGAGATTAGTTAAAGATTTGTTAAAGCAGTTAACGTTTTGTTGAGGTAGATTTAAACTGGAGCTAAAATATTCTTAAAGTTAGTGTTGTTGATTTGCGCCTATAAAAACTAAATAAAATTTAACAATGAAAAATTTATTGAAATTAGGATTTTTAGGTGTTTGTACAGCAGTTACATTAACATCTTGTGATTCTGAAAGTGGGTCTAATACACCAGGAAGTGGAGAGTCAGTTGAGTTAAAAGCACACTCTAAAACCCCTAATTTTTTAAAATTAGAATCTGAGTTTTCAGGAGTAAAAATTTACCCTTTATTATCTTCAGAAGATAAATTAGAAGAGACTCCAAACTTTATCTATGGTTCTATGGCAGATGGTGCTGGGTTAATGAAGAATTCAGATGGAACATTTACATTAATCAATAATATTGAAGCTGATTACTCAATCGCTCGTATCAAATTAGATAAAACGTTTAAGCCAGTTCATGGTGAATATATTTTAAATGCAAACGCAACTGCAAGTACAGCTCAATGTTCAGGTTCTTTGGTAACTATGGAAGAGCATGGTTTCGGACCATTATACTTATCAGGAGGTGAATGGGGAGGAGCATCTAAAGGTGTTTTCGCAACTGATCCTTTCAAGGAAGCTTCAGCAGCAAGTACTCCAAATATGTTAACTGCAATGGGACAATGGTCTACAGAAAATGCTGTAGTAATTGGTAAAGATGCTTATGCAGATAAAACAGTTTTATTTATTGGTGATGATCACTCTGATAACGAAGTTCCTTCTGGGCAATTAGGAATGTACGTTGGTGAAAGAGGAGACTTAAATGGAGGTAAATTATACGGTTTAAAAGTTACTGACGAAGGAGTTACTTACGAAATGGATATGGCTGAAGGTCAAACTTACAATGCTACTTTTGTTGAGTTAACTGAAAAGAACATCGACTTATTAGATGCTGAAGCAAAAGAAAAAGGAGTAATGGGATTCTCTCGTTTAGAAGATATCGACTGGAGAAGAGGTTCTGCTAAGAACAACCGTGAAATCTATTTTTGTGTTACAGGTCGTAAAAAAGATGGTTTAATGGGAAAAGGAACTATCTACGGACGTGTATATAAAGTAGAATTAAACGAAAACGATCCTACTGGTGCTGCTAAAATTACTTGTGTGTTAGATGGTGATAAGTTAGATGGTAAAGCGAAAGATTTCCATAGTCCAGACAACATCGTAGTTACTGATAATTATGCGTATATTCAAGAAGATCCTAACGGATATTTTGATGGAGATAAAAACCACGCTGCAAGTTTATATCAATATAACTTAAACACAGGAGAGGTTAAAAAAGTATTAGAATGTGATCAAGTAGCTGCTACAGCTGCAGGTTACGGAGCTTCTTATCAAGAAAGTGCTTGGGAAATTACAGGTATGATCGACATTTCTGAAACTATCGGAGTAAACGATACATTCTTATTAATTACTCAAAACCACGGATGGGTTCCTGCTGATGGTGGTGCGTTTACAGATGCTTTAGCAAATGACGCTGCTGAAACAACAAAGGAAGGAAGTCAATTATATATTGTTCAAGGATTAAACAGATAATGACAAACAGTTTAAGTAAAATAAAAAAGGCACATGTTATAATGTGTCTTTTTCTGGTATCTATAGTTGGTTGTAAACAAGAAAAAACAGCTAGATATGCGAAGGTTGATAATCAAGCTTTGGTGTTGAAAATTCAAGAGTATTACACACAACACCTCGATAGTTGTATTGTGCTGTTAGAAGAATTAAATACTGTTGAAACAGTTTCAGAAAAACTAAAAAAATACAAATTAGCAAGGAAAGAATTCAAGCTAATTGAACCTATTTTGGCTTTTGCAGACAAAGAAAATTACAAGAGTTTAAACGCTCCTAATATTTTAAAGATTGAAGAAGAAGACGCTACGGATATTAAAATAAGAAATCCTTTCGGATTTCAAGTTATTGAAGAATTATTACACGAAGATGAGGTAGATGTTGCTGAAGTGAATAACATCGTTAAAACTACAGCAAACAGACTTAAATTAATAGCAGGAAACAACACATTGTATTTAAAAAAATACCATACGTTGTGGTTGCTACGCGATCAAATTGCAAGAATAGCTTTGGTAGGAATTACAGGTTTTGATTCGCCTGTGTTAGGGCAGTCGTTAACTGAGGCTAAAACAAATTATGAAACTATACTTTTCATTATAAATACCTATAAAAAAGAATTTTCAAATGAAAATTTATATACTGATTGGTTGAATGAAATACAAGCAACTCAAAAAGTATTAGAAGAAGGAAAATTTGCTACGTTCAATCGTTTCGATTTTATTCAAAACCATGCGCATAAGCAATTAGAATTGTTAGCAAATACTGCGGAAGACTGGAAAGTAGAGTTTCCGTTAACTTTGGCGTTCAACAACAACATCACTTCGTTGTTTTCAAAAGAAACATTTAATATGGATTTCTTTAACGATTACCATCAGTTAGAAAATGCAATGTCAGATGAAAAAATAGCGTTGGGGAAGAAGCTGTTCAACGATAAAAGTTTGTCAAAAGACGGAGTAATGAGTTGTGCTACTTGTCATATCAAAGACAAAGCATTTACTGATGGATTAGCAACTTTTCCGAAGCAGTTAAGAAACACGCCAACAGTATCGTATGCAGCCTACCAACAAACTTTTTTTCATGATGGAAGAGCAGGTAGTTTAGAAGGTCAGATTGTAGGCGTTGTTGAAAACAAAAATGAGTTTCATACCAATTTAAAAAATCTAACAGAAACGGTTGAGAAAGATAGTGCATATACAAAATCGTTTACCGATTTATACGGAAAAGTAAGTGATTTCAACATCCGAAATGCGATGGCAAATTACATTAGAAGTTTAGGTGATTTTAGTTCTAAATTTGATAAAAACATCAATAAAAAAGAAAACACGTTAACTACTTCTGAGGTCAACGGATTCAACCTTTTTATGGGGAAAGCAAAATGTGCAACTTGTCATTTTCCACCAGTATTTAACGGAACGGTTCCACCTAATTTTACAGAGACTGAAGTGGAATCTATCGGGGTTCCAAATTTAGCTGAAACGGAGTTGGATGGAGATTTAGGAGTCTATAATGTATTTAAAACAGAGGAAAGAAAATACTTTTTTAAAACTTCTACCGTTCGTAATATTTCAAAAACGGCTCCGTACATGCATAATGGAGTTTATGAAACATTAGAGCAAGTTGTTGAATTTTATAATAAAGGTGGAGGTGAAGGTTTAGGGTATCACGTCCCAAACCAAACGTTACCAGCTGATAAATTGAATTTATCAGACAAAGAAATTCAAGACTTAATTGCTTTTATGGAAAGTTTAACGGATGAGTAAGTTTATTCAGTTTTTATAGTTAACAAAAAACTCTTTGAAATTTTTTCAAAGAGTTTTCTTTTTTAAGTGTAATTTTAAATGATTGTTTCGACAATTACAACAAATCTACTATCATGAAAAATATATTATTAATCATTACGATGGTCTCCATATTGTTGGCTTGTAAGAATGAACAAAAAAAAGGAATTGTTCAAAAAGAAGAGGTCAAAGAGGTAAAATATCCAAAGGCTATTAGTGAAGTTTTTGAAACTCATGGAGGTTTGAATCAATGGAAAGAGATAAAAACTTTGTCGTTTACATTGAATAATGAAGCTTACACCGTTGATTTGCCTTCTAGGAAAACAATTCTTAATTCATCAAATTATTCTTTAGGATTTGATGGAAAAGAAGTGTGGTTAAAGCAACAAGATTCAGCAGCGTTTAAAGGAAATCCTGATTTTTATTACAATTTATACTTTTACTTTTATGCGATGCCTTTTGTATTGGCAGATGAAGGAATTGTGTATTCAGAAACAAAACCATTAACTTTTGAAGGTATAACATATCCTGGGGTTAAAATTTCTTATAAAGCGAATGTGGGAACTTCACCAGATGATAATTATTTTATATTTTACCATCCTGAAACTAAACAAATGACTTGGTTAGGGTATACAGTTACCTTTTTTAGCAAAGAGCCTACAGATAAGTACAGTTTAATAAGATATAGCGATTGGGAAAATGTTAACGGTTTGTTATTGCCAAAATCTATAACTTGGTACGCTAAAGATGAAAACGGGCAACCAAAAGAACCGGTAAAAGAGCCAGTGGTATTTTTAAAAGCGTCATTAAGTAAAGATTCTTTAGCGGATAGTTTTTATCAAAAACCAAAAGAATAGTCAACTAAAAAATAAGTAAAGTATGGATAAAAAGTATATATGGAAAAAAGAATACACGGTTGTCTTGGTGGCTAACCTAATTTACATCGTGTTGTTTTACATAATTACTAACCTATATACAAAATAACCATGCAAGATATAGATTGGATTGTTCTTTCGCTTACCTTATTATTTATTGTTTTATACGGAGTTTGGAAAACCCGTGGAAGTAAAAATGTAGAGGATTACATAAAAGGAGGAAATGAAAGTAAATGGTGGACGATTGGTTTGTCAGTAATGGCAACACAAGCTAGTGCAATAACTTTTTTATCAACTCCAGGGCAAGCATTTCATAGCGGAATGGGGTTTGTGCAGTTTTATTTCGGATTACCAATCGCAATGGTAATTATTTGCTTGGTGTTTATTCCTATTTATCACAAATTAAAAGTTTATACAGCCTATGAATATTTAGAAGGAAGGTTTGATCAAAAAACTCGAACCTTAACAGCTATTCTGTTTTTAATTCAACGAGGATTAGCAGCAGGAATTACCATTTTCGCCCCAGCTATTATTTTGTCGGCTGTTTTAGGGTGGGATTTAATTACTTTGAATATTATCATTGGGGTTTTGGTAATTATATATACCGTTTCCGGTGGAACCAAAGCAGTAAGTGTTACGCAAAAACAACAAATGGCAGTGATTTTTGCAGGAATGTTTGTAGCATTTTATTTGATACTGCAATATTTACCTGATGATATTACGTTTACGAAAGCATTAGAGATAGCGGGAGTTTCCGATAAAATGCAAGTACTAGATTTTTCTTGGGATTTAAATAATCGATATACTGTTTGGACAGGTATTTTAGGAGGAACATTTTTAATGTTATCATATTTTGGAACTGATCAAAGTCAGGTACAACGATACTTGTCTGGAAAATCATTACGAGAAAGTCAGTTAGGATTAATTTTTAACGGGTTGTTAAAAGTACCGATGCAGTTTTTTATTCTGTTAGTAGGAGTGATGGTGTTTGTATTTTATCAGTTTAATCCGTCTCCGTTAAATTTTAATCCAAAAGCAGGAGAGGCTATAGCAAATTCTAACCTTGAAACAATAGAGCAATATGTTAAGTTAGAAGAACAACATCGTTTTATTGAAGAAAGAAAAAAAGCATTGATTTTTGAAGGATTAACTCCTGAAAATGTAGCGCAAATTCAAGAATTTAATGAGCAAGATAAAGAGTTAAAAGAAGAGGCTAAAACCATTATTTCAAAAGCTGATGCTCAAGTAGAAACGAACGATAAAGACTATGTGTTTATTCACTTTATTCTGAATAATTTACCAAAGGGATTGATAGGATTGTTGTTGGCTGTAATTTTATCTGCAGCGATGTCATCTACAGCCTCTGAATTAAATGCTTTGGGAGGCACTACCGCAATTGATTTATACAAACGAAATACCGCAATAGAATATAGCGAAGAGCATTATGTAAAAATGTCAAAATGGTTTACGTTAGGTTGGGGTATCATGGCAATTTTAGTTGCCTGCGTAGCTAATTTGTTTGATAATTTAATTCAGTTGGTAAATATTATCGGTTCTATTTTCTACGGAAATGTACTAGGAATCTTTTTACTCGCCTTTTTTTTAAAATATGTAAAAGGAAATGCAGTGTTTATCGCAGCAATAATTACACAAATTATCATTATTGCAGTTTGGTATATCGATTGGTTGCCGTACTTGTGGTTAAACGCTTTAGGTTGTGGATTAGTAATGTTGTTAGCAATACTAATCCAAGCATTTTCTAAAGAAAATTAATGTTTTTCTATACGTAAAGCGTCAATAATATCCGAAGCTATTAAAGCATTGTGTCCTTTTTTACTAGCAGCTTCGTCACCTGCTTTTCCGTGGAAATATACCCCTAATAAAGCAGCGTGTAAAGACGAATAATTTTGCGCTAACAGGCCAGTGATAATTCCTGTAAGTACATCGCCACTACCACCAGTTGCCATTCCTTGGTTTCCAGAAGTGTTGAAATATAAATTTCCTTGAGGAGAAGAAATCACGGTATAGGCATTTTTTAAAACCACCACACATTGGTGTTTTGCAGAAAACTCAAGTTGTTTTTGAAAACGTTCTGTTGAGGTGTTAGATTTTCCTACTAATCTGTCAAACTCTTTAATATGCGGAGTTAAAATAGAATTTTTGGGAAGTAGTGATATTAACTCTTCATTTTGTGAAATAATATTAATAGCGTCGGCATCAATAACTAGTGGATTCTTACTTTCAGAAAGTAGTTTTTTTACAACTTGTGCTGTTTTTTCGTTGGTGTCTAACCCAGGACCTATCCCGACAACGTCGTATTTGGAAATTTCTGGTAGTTGGGTCACGAATTCTTCATTCTCGTCGGTTAAGCATATGGCTTCTGGAATTGAAGATTGTATAATTTGATAGCCACATTTTGGTACATATGTGGTTAACAATCCTGTACCACTTCTTAAGCAAGCTTTAGAAGAAAGTGTCGCAGCTCCCATTTTACCGTAAGAACCAGTAATTAGTAAGGTGTGTCCATAATCTCCTTTGTGAGATTGACGAGGTCTAGTAGCTAAAACCTCTACAATTTTCTCATTTAGAATAAAGTGTTTGCTGTCTTGTCGTTGAACAAATTCTTCGTCTAAACCAATATCAACAGTTTTCCAGTTTTTTACATAGTTTCCATTTTCAGGAAAAAAGAAAGAAAGTTTTGGGCGTTGAAAGCTAACTACGATGTCTGCTTGTACGATAGTTTCAGAATCAGGTAGTGTGTCACAGTATAATCCTGAAGGTACGTCAACAGCATATACTGTTTTTTTAGCTTTGTTGATGTTTTCAATAACTTGTTTTGTAAAACCAGTAATAGGTCTTGAAAGCCCAAAACCAAAAATAGCATCAATAATAACATCGTATTCGGAAAAACTAGGGATTTCACGAGTTGAATTTATGACAATTGTATCGTGTAATTTTTCATAATTAATAATACAATCGGGTGTAAGAGTATCTTTAAATTGAACTAAAAAGGGTTGTATATTGTACTTTTTATTTCTTAAAATTCTAGCAATGGCAAATCCGTCACCTCCATTGTTTCCAGAACCTCCAATAATGGCAATTTTTTGTGAACGTTGTAATAAAGGTTCGATGGCTTTAACAAATGCAAGAGAAGCTTGCCCCATAAGAGCAAAAGAGGAAATTTCTTCTTTTAAAATTGTGTGTTTATCTGCTTCTCGTGTTTGAGAAACATTAAGGATTTTTTCTAGTATTTTCATGTAGGGAATATACAATTTTATACATAGTAACCAAAAAAGAACCTTGCAAAAATTTTACAAGGTTCGGTAATATATTATGTGGTTTTAAGAATGTTAAATTCTAGCATTTACAAGGCTCATAATGCGATCAAATTGTTCTTTAAGTCCCATGTCTGAATTGTCAAATTCAATAGCGTCTTCTGCTTTGATTAAAGGAGAGTCTTCTCTGGTAGAATCAATTCTATCGCGTTCTTGTACGTTTTGTAAAATTTCTTCATACTTCACTTTATCACCACGATCCAACAATTCTTTGTAACGACGAGTTGCACGCTTATCGGCTGAAGCGGTCATAAATAATTTTAATTCAGCATTAGGAAAAACTACTGTTCCAATGTCACGACCGTCCATTACAATTCCTTTATTTTTCCCCATTTCTTGTTGTTTCTTCACTAGTTTTTTTCGTACTTCAGAAATGGCAGCAACTTTACTTACTAGTTTAGAAACTTCAATAGTTCTAATTTCTTTTTCAACATTGGTGTTGTTTAAAAACATTTCAGCAAAACCAAGTTGCTCGTTAAAGGTGAAAGATAAAGAAATATTGTCTAGATCAGCGACTAAATCATTAGGGTTGAAAAAGGTTTCAGAAATATAATTTTGTTGCATAGCGTACAGTGTAACAGCTCTATACATAGCGCCAGTGTCAACATAAATATATTCTAATTTTTTGGCTAATTGTTTAGCAATCGTGCTTTTTCCTGTTGATGAAAAACCGTCGATAGCGATAGTTATTTTCTTAGTCATAAATTGTAAAATGAATAACAAATATACGGTAGATTTTTAAAATGATTGTAACGATTTGAATGTTGAAGTTAAAGGGGAAAATAACCTTTTTTTAAGGTTTTGTTAATTAGTTGTTTACGGGTTTTATTGGGAGATGAGAGGAATGGTTTTTTTGAAGAAAAAAACTTTAGTTGTTAGTTAGGAATAGATTTTATATATTTCCCTATTAATTTAACAGGTTTTATTATACTTTTGTTAAGAAAAACTATAAATTTGGCAACCCCTAAAAACCCCTTAAATGAAAAGAAAAACTAAAAGCATATTAATACTTTTAGCATTACTTCTCTTTTGTGTCAATACAAGCGTATTATCTCAGGTTTTATTGAAGCCTGAGCTGCAATTTACGAATGCTTGTAATGGTGCTCAGACTGATTTTTCTGTAACTTTTAAGGTAACAGCATTGCCTAATGGTGATAACACTTACACTATTGAACTGTCAGATGCTGACGGAAATTGGGGGACACCAAAAAATGTAGGATCCTTTACTAATGCAAATTCATTATATACTTTTTCAAGGTCTTTTCAGCTACCAGATAATACTTATGGTGCCAATTATAAAATAAGATTAGTGTCAAATTCGCCGGCTATGACAAGCCCTGATTCTGATCCATTCGAAGCATATAAATTTTCTACACAGCAGTTAGTGTTAAATAACTATGAAAATGAGATATTGTGTGGTTCAGGTACAGTAGAGCTCACATTAAACACCAATCAAAATGGAGCATACCAGTGGTATAAAGATGATGTATTAGTAGCTACAACAGAAGAACCAAGGTTGGAAACATCGGAGTCAGGAACGTATCAAGTAAAAATTGATTATGGTGTATGTGGTTATAATGACTCTACTTTTATGAAAGTTATTGTTTTAACACCAGCTGATAGCCAAATAGATGCTCCTTCAACAGTTGAAATATGTGGTGATGAATCTTATGAGTTTAAATCCAAAGTTTCATATCCAGAATTGATATATAAATGGTATCAAGACGGTGTTTTAAAACAATCATCTAATTCACCTACCTATACAACACCAACTACAGGGCAGTTTGGTACCTATCACTTAGTGATTGATACAGGGGAATGTACAACTACTTCAAATAATGTGGTGTTACAACAACAAACTACTGCAGGTTTTAATGTAAATACAGTAGGTCCTTTAACAGCAGTAATTTTATCAGGAGAAACAATAGAGTTATGTATTAACCATGATGCTTCTTCAGGAACTGTTCAATGGTATAAAGATATTGATACTCCATTAGCGGCAAGGACTCAACTTTGTATGAATGCTAATGAACCAGGAGAATATTATGCTAGAGTAACTCAAAGTACCGGTTCATCATGTGATGCTATAGTTGATTCAGATAAATACACACTTTTAGATGTTAAATCATTTAAAGCAACAATTAGAACATCTGAAAACTATGAAGCGTGTAACTCTACTAGTACGACTTTAAGTATTGTAGGTGTAAAAGCTATAGCTACAGATGATAATGAATATGATTTAACAGCAGCACAAGTTGCTATGTTAAATTATCAATGGAATAAGGATGGTGTTGCTATTTCAGGAGCAACAAATGAAGAGTTGTCGTTGGGCTCTTATTTAGATAGCGGTTCATATGACTTAACAGTTAAAGTAGGTTTGGTAGAAGGAATCTCAGGTGTATTACCTGTGCAATTGGTAGAGGTGCCTAATGTTTCTTCAGATACTAATTCGAATTCTTTGTGTTCAGGATCTTCAATTACGTATACAATAAATAATATTATTGCAGGTTATACGTATCAGTGGATAAAAGATGGTACAGAAGATGTAACGCCTGCAAATCCGCAAACATTAACGGTAACAGAAGTAGGAGAGTATGTATTACGATACTCTGGTTTTGGTTGTGATAAAGAGTTGAATCCTATAAATGTAATTCCATTTGATGATTCAGCAGTTACCATAACACCATCAGAAAAAGTTGTTATGGAAGAAGGAGGTTCGGCTGTAGTAGTTGCAGCTGGAGGAGAGTCTTATGAATGGTATCAAGGAGAAGGTACGTCAGGAACATTATTATCAACAACAGAAGAGTTAACAGTAACCACTTTAGGGTTTTATACAGTACTGGCTAAAGTAGGAAACTGTTCGGTAGAAAGAACAATAGAAGTAGTTGAACCAGACGATCAAATTATAGTGCCAAATACCTTAACTCCTAATGGAGACGGTAAAAATGATACGTGGAAAATATCAAACAAATATGCGTTTCAACCATTAGTAACAATAATGTTGTACAACGCAAATGGTAAAGAAATTTTTAAAACAACCGAATATAGAAATGATTGGCCAACAGGAGATTTAGGAAATCAAAAAGTCTTTTATTACAAGATAATAAGAGAGGATAAGTTGATTAAAGCTGGAACTATATCTGTTTTACACTAAAAAGTTAGAATGATTAGAAAAATTACCTTACTTATAATACTCGTACTAAATGTGTTTGCTGTGCAAGCACAAACTTCTGGTAATGAACAGCAATACAATAGCTTCAGTTCTCGTAACTTTATGAAGTTTAATCGCTTCTTAACAGTTCCTACCTTTTCTGCATTGCGCGAAAATAAAACGTCACTTTCAGCTATTGTAAGAAATAGCAATGTAGATTTTGAAGACAATCCTCGTTTATATGTGCTTGCTTATTCAGGAAAAATGAGAGAAAATGTTGGGGCGGGAGTTGCTGTTTATCAACAAGATGTAGGATCCGTAAAAGATTTTGGCGCTTTAGCAAATTATGCACATCGTTTACAATTAAATGAAACCATGGACTTAACCTTTGGTTTTAACTTTTTGTATAGTAGAAGAAGTTTAAACTGGGGTAAAGTTTTGGTAACTGATGATGACGATACTTTTTTAAGTAATTACCAAGATGATCCAGTAGTTAATTTTCAACCAGCAGTAACTTTATCTATAGGGAAATTTGATGTTGGAATTTTCTTTGAAAATTTAGTAGATTTTAATCTTAAAAGAAGTGAAATGGCTACTTCTTTTGGAGAAAAAACATTTTCGGGGCACTTAATGTATTCTCATGAATTTACGTATGCATCAGGACTTTTTGAAGGTGCTGATGTTCGATTTTTGGCAACCGCTAGAAAACCAGGAAATGATGATTTTGGTATAGGTGGAAGTGCTATAATAGACTTACCTAAAGCAGGTTGGATAAAAGCAGGTTATGATAATGCATATGGTATTTCTGCAGGAATGGGAATCAACTTGTCAGAAAATTTAGCCATAGGAATCAGTTATGAAAAAAGTAGTTTTGCAGCAACAAATGAGGTAGGGCTAATTTATAATTTTGGTAAAAAATCATTTACAAGAGAACGTCCAAAAAGAAGAACAGGTAATGTAAAAGTTAGTTTACCTGAAAGAGCTCCAAAAAAAGAGGTAGAATATAAAAATCAGGAACATAACGATTTATCAGATGAAATTCAACAAGCACAAGACTCTATCGATATTTTAAATAAAAAGATAGATGAAGTGTTACGAATCTTAAAAAATCAACCAGCACCTAAAACAATAACTAATAATGTAATTATTAGAGATAGTGTTGAGGCAAAAGACACTTCATTGAAAAGAAGGTCAAATAAACCATGGCGTAGAAGTACAATAACACGTTCTGGAGGAGGTGGTACTATGTACTATGTTATTTCAGATCAGTTTAGAAGTAAAGAAAATGCAGAAGCCTTAATAGAAAAATGGAAGCGTTTAGATATTGAAGCAAAATATGTGTTTGAGCCAAACAAAAAATTATACTATGTGTATATAGATCGGTTTGCTAAAGAGGAAGATGCAATAGAAAAAGTAGATGATTTTAATGATAAAACTCGTTTGTTTGAGAAGAATGATGAGAAAAAAGATAATTCAACGATAAAAGTTAAAAAAAACACGAAAGACCCTGTATACGTGGTGAAGATTACTTTAGGAGGAGAGGTTAAGAATTATGAAGAACCTAAAACCCAGCCACCTGCAAGAGTTTACCCTATGGAGGCAGCAGGAGTAGAACCAGGATATTATTTACGAGTATATGTTAACTCTCAAAAAGCTTTAGCTGATAGAAATGTAGATGAGTTACGAAATGATGATATAGACGCAGATTATTTTGTAGATCCTAAAACAGGATTTATGCACATTTACATTTTTAAAACCACCGATAGAGATGAAGCAATAAAAATGTACAAAACAAATTTAAATGGAACCTTTTACGATCGTAAAGCAATCATACAGATCAAATAAGATATAATAGAAAAACTTGATTAATTAATTCCCCCAAATGATATTATGAAAAGAATAATTACCCTACTAATAATTCTCCTGCAAATAACCACTTTATCTTCTCAAGAAGTAAGAAGAAGTGAAGGTCGTTTACAAAAAGGAGAAAAAAAAGCTGATCAACCTTTTAAGCTAAGAACTGAGAGCTCTTTAAAAGGTAATATCACTTTTATAGCCAATAACACATTGAATAGGGATGGACAAGGTAATGGAAGTTCAGCAGCAGAAAATGCCTTTGACGGTAAAGGAAATAATGATGATAATGGAAATAAATACATGGATTACATCGATATCGATGCGTTCGTTGATGAAAATAACGATGGTATTGATGATACGTTTTCTTCGTCATCAGCTACTTTAAATCTTCCTAATTGTTCAAAAGTAACTTATGCCGGATTATATTGGGCTGCCATATACCCTTATCAGTTTTGGGATGAAAAACCAGGAGCTAATACAAGAGATGATGACTTTAATGAGATGAAATTTAAGTTACCTGGGACAAGTAATTATGTAGATATTGTTGCAGATAAATTTGATGCTACAGCAAGAGAGTTGATATACGATGATGGAATTACTATTGAAAAACCTTATGTATGCTATAAAGATGTAACAGGTTTATTACAAGGATTATCTGATCCAAATGGGGTATACTATGGAGCTAATATTAAGGCAACTAGAGGAAAAGATGTTCACTGGGGGTCTAGACTAGGTTCTTCAGCTGGTTGGGTGTTAGTTGTTATTTATGAAAATGAGACAGAGTCAAGAAAGAAATTTTTTGTTTTTGATGGTTTTGCAACAATAAAAGAGCAAAGTAATGGTGATGCAGGAACGTATGACGTGCCTTTTTCTGGTTTTACAACCATACCCACAGGCTCTGTAGGTGCTAACTTTTTAGTTGGTGCTTTAGAGGGAGATGTTAATATTGATGGAGATAGTTTTCAGATACAAGATACTTCGGGGAGTTTTCAAGCTTTAAGTACTCCTTCTATTAATGATTCTGATAATTTTTTTAATAGCACCATAACAATAAATGATAATTATTTAGGAGGTAGAAATCCGGATAGTGAAAATACTTTAGGTTTAGATGTTGATTTTTTTGAGTTGAATAACATAGGGAATTCTTTAATAGGAAACAATCAAACAAATGGAGTATTACGCTTTTCTTCTGAAGGAGATACTTATTGGCCTTTCTTATTAGGATTATCGGTAGAAGTAATTGAGCCTAGTATCCGTTTAGTTAAAACAATTGATGACGGTATAGATCAAGGATCAAATAACCTAGGAGGGGCAGATGTAACTTTAGGAGATTACTTATGGTATGATGTTAGTTTTCAAAATACAGGAACGGATGACGCTACGGGAACAGGAATACCTTCACCTACTGATGATGGTACAAAAGTAGTAATTGTTGACAAATTACCTAGGAATGTTTATTTACAAGAGAGTGATATTATTATGCCTCCTGGTGTTGCTTACACATATGAGGAGCCAACAGCAGCTAATGATTTTAGAGGGGTGTTACGATTTACGATTCCAGATGAATTAGTTAAAAAAGATTTACCAGCAGATTATCATATAAGATTCAGAGTTCAGGTAGCTCCAGATTGTACTCAGTTACGAGATGTATGTTCTAATAAAATTGAAAACCAAGCAACAGCAAACTATAAAGGAGTAGTTTCTGGTATAGTGGTAAATGGAGAAGAAAGTTTTGCTGATATAGATGATTGTGGTTTTGGTGTAGTAGGAGCTTCTAATTTTTTAATAGATGCTAATGGGTGTATTTTTGAAAGAGACCAAGTAATTTGTGGAAATTCTACAACATTAGTAGCAGGTAGCGGTTTTGATTCTTATTCGTGGGTTAATACAGCAAACCCTAGTCAAATTATAGGTAGAGATCAAACTCTTGTTGTAACAGCACCAGGAACATACCAAGTAACAAGAGTCGCTCCTGTAGGTTGTATTGGAGAAACAGAAACAATAAATGTAATTTCATACGATACAGAACCAAATCCAATTACACCATTTGCAGATCAAACACTTACTTGTGCTGATAATGGGTTAGAATTGGCAGAGATTTATTTATGTACAGGAGATAATCGTACAATAAATTTACCTTTTGACCCTTCTACAGCAACTTATGTTAAATGGTTTCAATTAGATGAAGCTTCTTGTACAGATACAGTAACACAAGGGTGTCCAAATTTAAACACAGATTGTACTTGGAATGAAATAGGAAATGGAGAGTTTTCTAGAGATTTTTCAGAAGTTGGTGAATTCCGTTTAGATGTTGTTTATGATGGGCAATGTCCTAAAAGCTATTATTTTAATGTTTACAAAGCTACTTTAGCTCCAACAATTGTGGTTGATGATATTATTTGTAACACCACAGGTACTATTACTGTAAATAATATTCCATCAACATACCAATACAGCTTAAGTGGAATTCCAGGTACTTCAACAGATGGATATTTTGTTGATTTTCAAGATAGCAATGTGTTTACAGTAACACAGGCAGGAAATTATAATCTAACAGTACGTTTAAATCCGGCAGAAGTTGGAGCATCTTGTACCTATTCATTCGATTTAATTTATGTAGGAACAGTAGATATAAGTTTAGTAGTAGCTGCGGAAGAAATGAGTTGTGCTAATGAGCCAACAAAAATCACAGCGCAAGTAAGTAATGTACCAGGTCCTTATACCTATACTTTAACTCAAGGGGGTAGTACCATAGGTTCACCAGTAACAACTAACAGTAATGTTCATGAATTTACAGTAACAGATGGAGGAGATTATATAGTTCAAGTCACTACTCCGAATTGTACAGTTTCAGGTACAGCAACTATAGTAGAACCAGCTGAATTAACTTTAACAGCAGTTAAAACAAAAGATATATCATGCATAAATGGTAGTTCACCTGGAATTATTGAGTTAACAGCAGGAGGAGGAACTATTGATATACCTGGAAATTCTTACACTTTTGCAGTATGGTCAAAAGACGGAACAGATTTATATACTGATATTTCACAAATTCAAACTACTGAACGTTTAACATCAGGTACAAATACTTATAGTTACAGTGTGCCAATGGGAAGTGAAGGTATTTATGAGTTTGTTGTAATTGATCATAAAGGATGTTATGTAATATCAGGTCCTGTAGAGGTGGTTGTTGAACCAGAATTACAATTTACACATACTGAAACCAATGTTTCATGTAATGGTTTAACTGATGGTACTATCAATGTTAGTGTTGATGGAGATAATTTAGGGTACTCTGTAGAATATAGTCTTGATAATAATACATGGAATCTTCCTAATGATGGTTATTTTGACGGTTTAGCAGCAGGTACTTATACAATTTATATAAGAGCAACAAAGAGTTCATACCAATGTTTATATGAAATTCCGAATGTAGTAATTGATGAGCCTTTAGCATTAACTGGAGGAACAGCTACAGGAACTGATTTAGAGTGTAATACTTCTGGAGGTACTACCTACGGAACAATTACATTTGCAGATGTATCAGGAGGAACTTTAGATTATACATATGAATATAGGTTAGTAGGCGCTGCAAATTATACGCAAGCTAGTTCAAACCCAGTTACTGGTCTTTCAGGAGGAACTTACGAAACAAGAGTAGTAGATGCTAATGGTTGTACCTTAGACTTAAATCAAGTAATTATTGTTGGTTTACCTACAGTACCAACATTAAGTAGCTCAGTAACTTATAACTGTGACGGAACAGGAAATATTACTGTTACAGCAAGTCCAGTAGGAAGTTATACCTATACTTTAGGAGCAGATTCTAATACAACAGGAGTATTTAACAATGTAGCAGTAGGTTCTCATACAATTTCTGTAGCTTATGGAAGTAACTGTACAGTTGAAATTACAGAGAATGTAGTAGCAGGTAATGAATTCACAGCAACAATTACAGGTAGTACACCAAATGTTTGTTATGAAAGTGAAAACGGAACCATTACTATAGATGCTTCTAATTATGGAGGTGTTTCTTATGAATACTCAACAGATGGAGGTACTAATTGGGTTACCACAACTAATAACCCAACAGTAGTAACTGTTCCAGACGGAACTTACAATGTTCAAGTGCGTCCTAATGATGCTTCGGTAGTAGCTTGTACGTTACCTATTGGTACAATTACAATTGCAAACCCAACACCAGTAACAGTTACAGCAACGGTAACAAAAGAAATTACTTGTGATCCTGCTACAGGAGCAACAATTTCACCAGTTGGTGATGGAGGTAACGGAGCACCATATTCGTACGAATTATTTTTAGTAGGAGGTGGATCTCAAGGAACTACAACAACTACTTTTACAAATATAGCAGCAGGTGATTATACAGTTGTAGCAACAGATTCACAGGGTTGTGAGTCTGATCCATTCCCTATCAGTGTTAACCCAATAACAGCATTAACATTTACTTTAGATCCAGTATTGTGTTATGATGGTACAAATGGAACTATAACAGTAAATGTTGCTACAGGAAATGGAGGTTATTCATATAGTAGTGATGGAGGAACAACTTGGCAAACATCTAATGTGTTTACCAATTTAACAGATGGTACTTATAATATCACAGTATTAGATAGTAGAGGATGTACAGATACGCAACAAACAACGATTCTTCCGCAGGTAACTGCTACAGTAGTACCAGTTAGCGCTACATGTAATCCTGGGCAATTACAAATAAGTCCAAATGGTGGAAACGGAAGTTATGTTTTTGTAGTAGAAGACTCATTAGGTGCACAAACTACCTATAACTCTAGTCCGATAGCAGTACTAGCAGGTACTTATACGGTGTATGTAAGAGATAAAGATGGAGGAACTGATTATTGTGAATACAGTGAAACAGTTACAGTAAATCAAATTGCTGACCCAACAGTAACCGTTACAGCAGTACAACCAAATTGTAGTGGACAAACAGGTGAAATTAATGTTACTGTAGCTAACGGAGTAGCAGATTATACGGTAACAGTAGAAGGAGATTTAGGCTCTTCTACATCACAAACTTCAAATGGATTAACGTATTCTTTTACTGGTTTAGGAGATGATACTTATACCGTTACAGTAACTGATGTTAATGGATGTTCTTCATTTACAAGACAAACAATTACAGTACCACCAGCATTAACAGGTGGTAGTGTAGCAGCAACTGATTTAATGTGTAGCCCTTCAGGAACTATTTTAGGAACAATTACATTTACAGCTCCAAGTGGAGGTACAGAACCATACACATATTTTTATGCAGTAGCAGGTTCAGGAACATATACACAAGCAGCTACCACTACGGTAACAAATTTAGACCCTGGAACTTATGATACAAGAGTAATAGATGCTAACGGATGTTTCTTAGACTTAAATCAAGTAACGATTGCAGATTTACCAGCAGAACCAACATTGGCAAGCTCAATAACTTATAATTGTGATGGAACAGGAAATATTACGATTGATCCTTTAGATCCAAGTTACATTTATACTTTAGATGGAGGTGCGCCTCAAACAGGAAACAATGTATTTAACAATGTAGCAGTAGGTGCACATACTATTTCGGTTGAATACGGAAGTAGTTGTTCTACAGAAATAACAGTAAACGTAGAGCCTAATAATCAATTTACAGCAGCGGTTACAGCACAAACAAACCCTAGATGTATTGGGAACTCTGATGGAACCATTACTATTGAAGGAGCTAATTTTACTGGGAATTTAGAATACTCTATAAATGGAGGAACTACGTATAATCCTGTAGCTTCAAATCCATTTACTATTTCAGGTTTATCAGCAGGAACGTATGATGTTTTAGTACAACCACAAGGAACAACGTTAGATTGTGACGTACCTTTAGCAACAGTAACATTGGTAGACCCTGATCCATTGGTGTTAACATTACAATTAACCAAAGAACTTACTTGTGCTGCACCTACGGGGGCTAGTATTAGATTAAGCTTATCAGGTGGTACAGGAGGTGCAACATATACTTATGAATTGTTTGACCCAACAGGTATTTCATTAGGGGCACCAAGTGGTTTAGAATATAACAATGTATTACTACAACCAGGTGTCTATACTGTAACTGCAACAGATGCAGTAAACGGTTGTAGCGTATCAGAAACAATTACTATAGCCGCTATTGAAACAGTAACTTTTGATGCCGTAGCACAATGTTATGATGGTTCTAACGGGCAAATTGATGTAACGATTAATACCGGTAACGGAAATTATTCATATAGTTTAGATGGAGGAACAACTTTTACTTCAGTAAGTTCAACTTCATTTACCATTTCAGGATTATCACCAGATGATCATACTGTAAGAATACAAGATGGTAAAGGTTGTTTTGCAGATGTACCTGTAACAATTAATCCTCAATTATTTGCTACACCAGATGTTACCGATGCAAGTTGTAACGATGGAGAAATTTCAATAAATGCAACTGGAGGAACTGGTGCAGGAACATACGTGTACTCAGTTGTAGATAACGGCTCTCCTGCAGGAACTTTTGATACAGCAAACTCTGTTACTAGAGCAGCAGGAACTTATGATGTATATGTAAGAGATAATAACGGAGCAGCACCATATTGCGAGTATATTATTGAAGATGTGATAGTAGGTACTACACCAGCTCCGCAAATTGCAGTTACAGATAACTCACCAAGATGTTTCGGTGAAAATGCAGTAGTAACAGTAAATATAACAAATGGTTTAGCGCCATATACTGTAGAAATTTCTAATGCAGGAGGAGTAGTAGATAGTGCAACTACAAGCAATACTTCGGTAAATTTTGCAGGATTACCTTCTGATACTTATACAGTAACATTAGTAGACGCTAACAACTGTCCTAGTGTTCCAGAATCAATTACAATTAATGAGTTACCAGAGATAGATGCGACTATTGATGATGTATTACCTGAGACTTGTGTTGGTTATGCAGGTAATGAAGATGAATTTGGTTTCAAATATATTTTACCAGCATCATTAACTTCAATAGCAGCTCCTTATTCAGTAGAAGTAAGAGACGGAAATGGAAACTGGGTTGCTGATAACGGAGTAAATGAGTTTACAAGTATAGAACCAGGAACTGTAGTATCTCCAGCTGTACGTATAGTAAGCGGAGCCACACAAATATGTATAAAAGTATTTGATGATTATGAAATACCATATAATATAAATACTCTGTTTATTAGTATTACTTATGATAGTGGAAACTGTCAAGATGGTATGGCTATAGAAATAGGTGCTACAGGAGGATCAGGTGATTATGGTTTTGCTATAGATGAAGTACCTGCAACCGTTGCAGGTTGGGAAGATCCTGATGTAGTTGGAGGTATAACAAAAACATTTCCAGACTTAATACCAGGAAGAACCTATACATTCTATGTAAGAGATATGAATAATGGTTGTATTGAAATGGAAACAGGGGAGTTTACTCCTCCACAACCAGAAGATAATGTACCTATCGTACCAACAGTAACTACCCAAGGATGTGGTATCAGTTCAGGTGTAATAACATTTGCTGTAGATAATTCATACGGAAATGCAGCAGTAGGTTCTGCTTGGCATGTTTACAATGTAAATTCATCTGTAGCTATTGAGAGTGGAACAATACCTGCAGGGGCAACATTTGATATTACAACTACAGTAGGTCTAGGAGCAGGAACTTATTATTTAGTTATAGAAGATCCTACTTCATTCCCAACATGTAAATGGGGAAGTGGTGATGTTGAAATTAAAGATGGAGAACCCCTTACAGGTACTTTAAATGTAATAGATAATATTACTTGTAGTGCCAACGGAGTATTAAGTATTGACAGTATAGGTGGAGGTTTCCCAGGATATACATATAATTTAATATCGGCATCAAATACAACGTTAACGTCTACAACGATAACAGGAACTACTTTTGAAGTAGCATACGGAGATTTAGTTGACCCAACACTATCTGTTGATGTAACTATTGAAGTAGTAGATTCTAAAGGTTGTACATTAACCCTAACAGAAACGTTAACTGTAAGTCAACCACCAGCAATTAATTTAGATAATGTGGTAAGTTGTAACGTTAATAAATCAATAACAGTTTCAGCATCAGCTGGTTTAGCACCTTATAGATATTCTATAAATGGAGGAAGTTTTTCAGCACCTACATCTAGCGCGCATACCTTTAACGGATTAACACCAGGTAGCTACAACATAGTTGTTAGAGATACGAATGGTTGTACCGATACTTTAAATGGAGTTATTGTACACCCTAATGTTGATTTTAGTTTAACACCAGTAAGTAATGCTACTTGTGTTCCGGGTAACGACGGAGAAGTACAAATAAATGTAACCTTAGGAACAGGTGGTGATTATAATTATTCATTCGATACAGGTGCAGCAGGAACCATTCCAGCAGGTACTAATATCGAGAATGTAGGTTCATTAGCTCCAGGAGTACATAATGTTACCGTAACTGATGTAACTTCAGGATGTTCACAAACAAAACAAATTACAGTTCAAGATCCTGTAAGACCTAATTTTACGGCTCAAGTAGGAAATAGCTTATGTTTTGGAGATAATTCAGGAACTATAAAGTTATTACCAGTTATTAACGGTTCAGAACCAATAAATTATTCAATATTACCATTACCAACTAATCCAGAATATAGTTTTAACGGAACAGATACATTCTCTGGCTTACCTCCAAATACCTATTCGGTAACAGGAACAGCTGCTAATGGATGTACGTTTACGGTAAGTAATATTATAGTTGAAGAATATTTAGAAATTATACCAGCTGAGCCAGTGGTAGATCCGTTTGGATGTAGTTCTGGTAACACACCAGATGTTGCTACTGTAACGGTACCAAGCGTAGCAGGAGGTTCAGGAAAATACATACGTTATGTGTTTACTTATGCGCCAGCAGATGGTACAGGACCAATAACAGTAGATACTACTAATGAAAGTTTTAGTACCACAAATACTTCAGGAGGTTCGGTAAACATTACAGTGTATGATGATAAAGGATGTTCAGGATCTGTTTCAACAAGCATACCAGCTTTTGAAGCAATGACAAGCTTAAGTGCAACTCAAGTTGCAGGTACAGCAATTACTTGTACTACACTTGAAAGTATTGAAGTAAAAGTATCTCCTGATATTGCTAATGTAACATATACAATAGTAGAAACTGGTCAATCACAAACAATTGCAGACCCAGCATTATCAGCAACGTTTACAGGGTTAGATACAGGAAGTTATACAATAACAGCTGCACACCCAACAACAGGTTGTATACTAGAAACGTATTATACAGTAGCACCAGCACCAGTATTTGACTTATTAATTACTGATGTTCAAAATGAAACCTGTAGAAATAATGATGATGGTAGTGTACTTATGGACTTTAGTCCTTCAACACCATATACTGGGCAATATGATTATGTTGTGTACGACGCTAGTGATGATTCAGTTTATAGAGAGGTATTTGATGTAACATTAGAATCTCCTATAGCTAACTTAGATGGAGGACTTGGTACTTCTCGTACATATTACGTAATTGTAACTATGGATAATTCACCTAATTGTGTGGTAAGAAGTCCTAATTTTACCATTTACCAACCTGAACAACAAATACAAGTTACAGCAGACGATGTATCAGTAACCTGTAATAACGGTTCAGACGCTACCATTATAGGAAATGCAACAGGTGGTTGGGGTAATTATGAATATCAATTAGAACTATATTCAACACCTTATGTTGCTTATGGAGGATTTACATTTGGTAGTAATAATAGGTTTGAAGGAGTTCCTCCAGGAGATTATAGAGTACGTGTAAGAGATGGTAGTGGTTGTTCAATATCTGATCCTGTAACAGTAAATAACCCACAACCAGTAACATTTACTATTGCAGAAAATGATAATGTGTGCGATCCTTCAACAGGAGGTAGTATTACGGTAAATGCTAATGGTGGTACAAATACATATAAGTATACTATTTCTGGTACCTTAGGATATTCAAATACACAAACGTTAAATGCAGCGTCATATACGTTTAGTAATTTACCAGCAGATACTTATACGATTAGTGTTGCAGATACTAACGGATGTCCTGCACCAGATGAAGATATAACAATTGATCCAGAACTAAACTTTACACCGTTAGTAGTTAAAAACTTTGATTGTACGGCTACAGAAGCAGCGACTGTACGTGTAGAGTTAGTTAATTTCTCTATAGGTAAATATACCTATGATGTTGTAGGACCTACAGGTGCTGTGTCAGGAGTAGCGATAACTGCAAATCCATTTAATATTACAATACCGTATGATGCAGTTATTAATGCAACTACGCAAACGTATACAATAAACGTAAACGATGTAACAGCAACACCTAATTGTTCTGTTTCAAAAGACATTTCTATTGATCCAAAAATCACGCCTGTATTTACAGCTACGGCAACAGTAGATAATATCTGTTTTGGAACTTCTACAGGAGAAGTAACGGTTTCGGCAACTAATAATGGAATTTTACCATTATCGTATGAAATTAATAATACAGCAGGAACTTTCAATGCTGTGTTAACAGGAACAAATACTGTATTTACAGGTTTACCTGCGGATAGTTACATTGTAACAGCAACAGGTACCAACGATTGTACAACAGATATTCCTGTAACAATCAACCAAAATGACGAGATTAATGTTGCAAATGCAATTAATGTAACTCAGTTTGCTTGTACAACAGGTAATATTACTAACAATGCAACGATAACGGTAGATAAATCAGCTATTATTGGAGGTACAGGTAATTACACAAGAGCAATATTTGTGTACGACAATAATACACCAGGAAATACTTCTGATGATGTTACGCAAGATGGAGGAAGCTTTAACTTCTCTGTAAGTAATGTAGCAGGAGGTAGTGTAGAGGTAACTGTATTTGATAGCTCAGGATGTTCGGATACTGAAACGGTAATAATAAATCCGTTTATAGCAATGACCGATGCTACAATTAATGTAACCAAAGCTATTGATTGTGCAACAGGAGAGGATATTACAGTAAAAGTAAATCCTGATATTGCAGGAGCACAGTATACGATTACAGGAGTGAATACAGGAACATACCCAACGGTAATAGTTGCAACTCCTGGAGATGTAGCTGTATTTACCGATTTACCAGCAGACAATTACACGATTGCTATTTTAAATCCAGCAACAGGTTGTGTGTTAGAAGTATACCATACAGTAGCACCAGCACCAGTATTTGATGTATTAGCAACAACTACAAGAGCATGTTTTGGTGGTACAGGAACAGCAACTATCGATTTTGGTACAGCAACTCCTTACACAGGTGCTTATACGTATGAAGTATTTGTAGCAGGTGGAGCTTCAACAGGAATAACAGGAAACGGAACAGGAGGAACACCGACAACGATTGGAAATTTAAATCCTGGAACGTATTATGTAGTGGTAGAGATGTCAGCTTCACCATATTGTGAGCCAACAACAGCTAATTTTGAAATTGTACAACCAACAGCAGATTTAACATTAAATGGAGCGCCAACATACATTAACTGTAATGTGTCAACTTCAGGAGAAATCTTATTAACTGCTGCAGGTGGTTGGAGTGGTTACCAATACGAATTGGTAAATAATGCTACACCAGCAACGCCAATTCAAAACTTTAGTACAAATAGAAGAATTACAGGATTAGCTGCAGGTAGTTATACAGCAACAGTGCAAGACGCTAATGGTTGTTTAGCTACATTTGATTTCACGTTGAATGATCCAGTAGCTATGAATGCTGATGTAAATGTAGTAGAGAATGATTGTGAAGGAGAATATACAGCAAGTATTGAAGTAACCAATGTAACTGGAGGTCAGATACAAGATACTACGATTAGCTATACTTATATCTTAACATATCCTAACGGAACACAAGTAGAGCAATCGTCTAACATCTTTACAAACTTGCCAGCAGGTACAGGATATCAAGTAACAGTTAGAGATAACAAGTATAACTGTCAGTTCACTGTTTCTAGAGATATTATTGATCCTTCAGAAGTAGTCGCTTCAGCAAATATTACTTCAGATATTACGTGTAATAATCCACAAGCAACAGTTGAAGTATCAGCTATTGGTGGAACAGGAGCTCATGAGTTTAGTGATAATGGAGTTACTTATAGTCCTGTAAACATTTTCAGCGTTGGTGCAGGTACACATACATTCTATGTACGTGATGAGCATAACTGTGTAGATGAAGTTGTAGTAAATGTAGCCGCTTATGAAGATTTAATGCCAACATTAAATATAGAGTCAGGTTTTGTTACATGTTTTGGAGATGCTAATGGAGTATTATCAGCTAGTGTTACAGGAGGTTTCGGTAACTACGAATACCAATTATTAGATGGTAGCGATACGCCTGTTGACGGAACATGGCAAACATCTAATATGTTCGGAGGTTTAGATATTGGTACATATAAGATTAGAGTAAGAAGTACGAATAGATTTGGTGAAGTGTGTATTGCAGATACCACTCCTCATACGATTGAACAACCAACACCTTTAGTTATTGATGAAGATCATACAGATGTAACATGTTTTGGAGGTAATGATGGTACTATTACTGTAGTAGCTTCAGGAGGAAACTTAACAGGGTATGAGTACAATATTAGTACTGATCCAACGAATAAGTTCGTAACTAATAACGTGTTTACAAACTTAACAGCTGGTACGTATATAATTACTGTTAAAGATAAATTAGGATGTCTTGAAGCTATTGAGATAGAAATTGAGCAACCTGAAGAGTTTACAGTAACATTAGTAGGAGTAACTGATCAAGTTTGTAGTACAGATCCAACACCAACAATTGAGTTAGATGTTCAAGGAGGTACAAATCCTTACTATGTAAGTATTAACAATGTTGAGTTACCAAACGCTTACACAACAAACACAATTGTATTAGGAGCTGCTGAAAACATTCAAGGAGGTATGTCTTACTATATTACAGTAAGAGATGAAGCAGGATGTAATCCAGCGACACCTATAACTTTAACAACTCAAGAACCGGTAGATTTACAATTAACAGTAGATTTCGCATATACATGTGAGGTAGGAAGCGTTATCAAAGCAATAGTTGACGATAAGTATAAGAATTCGATGTCTTATACGTTATATGATGGTAATGGAAATCCAATAGCAACAAATAATGAAGGAGAGTTTTTCGATACACCAGCAGGAATAGGTTATTATGTAGCTGCTACCCATACAACAACAGGTTGTAATGAAAGTTCTATGAGTACACCTATTAGTATTGAAGACATTCAACCATTAACAATGACTATTGATGATTCGGTTAAGAATACATTAATTGCCAATCCTGAAGATGGGTTACCACCGTATGAGTATAGTGTAGATGGAGGAGATTTCGGACCAGATAATGAGTTCACAATTTTACAAACAAAAGACTATACTATAACAGTTAGAGATGCAAGAGGTTGTGAGGTTACATTAACAGTAAGAGGAGAGTATATTTCTATTTTTGTACCTAATTTATTTACACCTGACGGTGATGGAATAAATGATTATTGGTATCCTCGTGAGGTAGAAGACTATCATGACATCAAAGTATTTATTTATGATAGATATGCTCGTCAGATAATAAACTTTAAAGGGGTTGTTGAAGGATGGGATGGTAATTACGATGGCAAACCATTACCTTCAGGTGATTATTGGTATACGATTTATTTTAAAGAGTTATCAGGACAAGAGAAAAAAATAATGGGACATTTTACACTATATAGAAAGTAGAAAAATGAGAAAGATTTTAATAATTTTAAGTGTAGTATTTTGTAGTGTAAAGTCAACTGCACAAGAAATAGAGTTACCAACATACGTAAATCATTTAGCAGATAATCCGTTTGTAATCTCACCAACCTATGCAGGAATTGGTCCAGGTTTACAAATACGCTTAAATGGTGTAAGCCAATGGATAGGTGTTAAAGACGCACCTGATACACAATCATTAACTGTTGAAGCACGTATCGCTGATACTTTTGGAGGTGGTATTTCATTGTTTAATGATAGTAATGGATTTACCACTCATAAAGGAGCGAAATTGTCATTTGCAAGTCACTTAACATTAAGTGACTTTCACGACAGTTTTTTATCATTTGCTTTAAGTTATAGTTTTATTCAATTTGGAATTGACACTTCAAACAGTAATGTAACAGATATTGAAAATGTACCTTCAATACAAGAGAATCATTCTAATTTCGATGTAGGTTTATTATACCGATTTGAAAAATTCAGTATTACAGCGAATGTAGTGAACATCTTAAATAGGGATATTAAAAATTTTAGAACAGGTGATCCTGAAGAGTTAAGAAAATATACTCTTTTTGCCTCTTATATTATGTCAAGAATTAGTAGAGATTATGAACTTGAACCTTCTATTTTGTATGAATATAGAGAAGCGACTGGACGTTCTAAAACTGATATGAACATTAAAGCTAGAAAAGGTATTAGAGGAGGGTATGTCTGGGCAGGTTTAAGTTATACCTTCTTAAACGATCAGTTTTTTCAACCAAATGCCATTGCGCCATTATTTGGTTTAAAGAAAGATAATCTTTATTTGTCATACGGATTTAGTGTTAACATGAACAAGACACAAGACTTTAATTACGGTACACACATGATAACGTTAGGGTTTGATTATGAAAGAAGACAAAGTTTAGCACGTTGTACACAAAAAATGATTATGTTTTAATACTTTAAAAGTATAAAATATCAAATCCTCAAGTGTTAGCTTGGGGATTTTCTTTTTCTTTGCATTAATGGAAAATAATAATGACACATCAATAAATCTTAACAAGTACATTAGTAGTACAGGAATCTGTTCACGACGTGAAGCAGAACGATTTATTACTGAGGGTAGAGTAACTATAAATGGTAAACCTACACAGTTAGGAAATAGAGTGCATGAAGGAGATGTGGTAAAAATTGATGGGAAACCATTAAAAGCTAAGCCTAAAACGATATATATAGCTCTAAATAAACCTGTAGGAATTGTTTGTACTACCGATAGCAAAGAGCGTAAAAATATCGTGAAATTCGTTGGGCATCCACAAAGATTATTTCCTATTGGACGTTTAGATAAGCCTTCGGAAGGATTGATTTTTTTAACCAATGATGGAGATATTGTAAATAAGATTTTACGAGCAGGAAATAATCATGAAAAGGAATATATAGTTTCGGTAGATAAAACTTTTGATGAACGTTTTATAAAAAGAATGAGTAACGGAATCCCAATTTTAGGAACAGTTACCAAAAAATGTAAAGTAGAACGTATTAATGATACTACCTTTAAAATTGTTTTAGTACAAGGTTTAAATCGTCAAATTCGACGCATGTGTGAATATTTAGGTTACGAAGTAAAAAAACTCAAGCGCACACGTATTATGAATGTAACTTTAGGAAACCTAAAAGTAGGGGAATGGCGTGAGTTAACATCTAAAGAGATGAACGAGATTAATAAACTTGTAGAAAATTCATCAAAGACACAGGAAACATCAGAAAAGAAGAGCTCTTCAACGGATACTAAAAACAAAAATTTTTCAAAAAATAATACAACTTCTAATAAAAAAAGAGAATTTAAGAACAAGTTTGGGAGAAGGAGAAAGAATTAAAAATCAGTAATAAGAAACTTTTAACTTTCTACTTTTAAACATTCAACTTACATGTGTATCTTTGCCACTTATGCAATTTGATTTAAAAATAACCGATCCTAAAAGTAAAGCACGAGCAGGTGTTATTACTACTGATCACGGAACCATAGAAACTCCAATATTTATGCCAGTAGGTACTGTAGCTACGGTAAAAGGAGTACACCAATCAGAATTAAAAGAAGAGATAAACCCTGATATAATCTTAGGAAACACTTATCACTTATACTTACGTCCACAAACCTCTATTTTAGAACAAGCAGGAGGGTTACATAAGTTTATGAACTGGGATCGTAATATTTTAACTGATAGTGGAGGGTACCAAGTATACTCATTATCAGGAAGAAGAAAAATTAACGAAGAAGGAGTAAAGTTTAAAAGTCATATAGATGGATCAACTCATTTTTTTACTCCTGAAAATGTAATGGATACACAGCGTTCCATAGGGGCAGATATAATTATGGCTTTTGATGAGTGTACACCTTATCCATGTGATTATAACTACGCAAAACGATCTATGCACATGACACATCGTTGGTTAGATCGTTGTATAAAACACTTTAATAATACACCGCCAAAATACGGATATAATCAAACGTTATTTCCAATTGTACAAGGAAGTACCTATAAAGATTTACGTAAACAATCAGCAGAGTATATCGCAAATTCAGGAGCTGAAGGAAATGCAATTGGAGGGTTATCAGTTGGAGAACCTGCTGAAGAAATGTATGCAATGACCGAGGTGGTAACAGCAATTTTACCAGAAGATAAACCTCGTTATCTGATGGGGGTAGGTACACCAATCAATATTTTAGAAAACATTGCTTTAGGAATAGATATGTTCGACTGTGTAATGCCTACACGTAATGCTCGTAACGGAATGTTGTTCACTGCACATGGTAGTATTAACATTAAAAACAAGAAATGGGAAAATGATTTTTCTCCTATTGATGAAATGGGAATTACTTGGGTAGATACTATGTATTCAAAAGCCTATTTACGCCACTTGTTTGCTTCAAGAGAAATGTTAGGAAAACAAATAGCCTCTATTCATAATTTAGGATTTTATTTATGGTTGGTGCGTGAAGCACGTAAACATATTATAGCAGGAGACTTTGCTACATGGAAAGATAAAATGGTAAAACAAATGGATAAACGTTTGTAACTTGAAAAAACTAGATTGGTACATATTAAAGCGTTATCTGGTAACTTTTTTGTTTACCTTATTAATTCTAATACCTATTGCTGTAGCGATTGATATTGCTGAAAAAATAGATAAGTTTTTACGTCATGAAAACTTAACTTTTTTTGAGGTAGCAAATGATTATTACAAGAATTTTATCATTTATTACGCTAATACTTTTATGCCACTAGCGTTATTTATAGCAGTAATTTTATTTACTTCAAAACTGGCTAGTAATACAGAAATTATAGCAATTAATAATGCTCAAGTATCATTTACTCGTTTTCTATATCCTTATTTTATAGGAGCTTCTATTGTATGTTTGGTAGCGCTTTCTATGAATCACTTTTTTGTTCCTAAAAGTAGTAAAACAAGAAAAGCATTTGAAAAAGAGTACCTAAAAAAGCAAAAGTACTCAGATACTTCAATACAAGAGTTTAGTTTACAATTGAATGATAGTACTTATGTATATCTTCAGAGGTATGATTTAAAGCGAAACTCAGGATACAATTTTTCAATAGATTTATACGATGGTATAAAGCTAAAAAGTAAGTTAATGGCAGATAACATTAACTGGAATGGGAATGATAGTACGTTTAAATTGAGTACATGGAAACTTCGTAAAATTTTTAAAGATAGAGATAGTATTTTTTCAGGAAGAAGTTTAGATACAACTTTTACTTTTACCCCTACTGATTTAAATTATAAAAATGTAATGGCACAAGAAATGAATTCACCAGAATTAATGAAATTCATAGATGTGTCTAGAAAGAGAGGTATCAAAAACTTAAATGCTTATTTAGTAGAATTGTATAAACGGACTAGTTTGCCTATTGCTAGTTATATTTTAACAATGATAGCTGTAGCTTTAGCCTATAAAAAAACTCGTGGGGGTATTGGAGCTAATTTAGCAATAGGAATAGCAGTAATGTTTATTTACGTGTTCTTTTTAAAAGTAGCAGAAGTATTAGGTGCAGTAGCAGGAGCTAATGCTTTGTTAAATGTTTGGGTGCCAAATATTGTTTTTGGTCTATACGCTATTTACTTATACATAAATGCAAGGAGATAAATTAAGAAACTACCTACACCTACATTTAATCGTTTTTATTTGGGGATTTACAGCAATACTAGGAGCATTAATATCAATTGATGCTGTTCCACTAGTTTGGTATCGAATGTTTTTAGCAGTTATTTTTATAGCTGTGTATTTTTTAATCAGAAAAAAAACATTTAAAATAGAGAAGAAAGCTTTAGTAAAGTTTGCTATTTCAGGAATAATTATAGCAGTACATTGGATAACTTTTTTCAAGGCGATTAAAGTATCGAATGTATCAGTAGCATTAGTAACAATGAGTACAGGAGCTTTTTTTGCTTCATTAATAGAACCTTTCTTCTTTAAGAGAAGAGTAAAGCTTATTGAAATTGTTTTAGGCTTACTTGTAATTGCAGGTTTGTATATTATATTCAATTTTGAAAGTCAATATACTTTGGGAATCGTTTATGCTTTGATATCGGCTTTTTTATCAGCATTATTTTCGGTATTAAACGGATTATTTATCCAAAAACATGATGCAAATACGATTTCTTTTTATCAGTTGTTATTTGGTGTTTTAGGAGTAACATTATACATGTTGTTTACGCAACAATTTTCAATAGAATTTTTCCAAATTAAAACCACCGATTGGATATATTTATTTGTGTTAAGCAGTATTTGTACAGCGTATGCTTTTATAGCTTCTGTTAAAGTAATGAAGTATTTAACTCCTTATACAGTAATGCTTACCATCAATTTAGAACCTATATATGCTATTATTTTAGCACTCATAATTTTTGGTGAAAAAGAACAAATGAATCCAGAGTTTTACTACGGTGCTTTCATTGTTTTGTTTGTGGTGTTGCTTAACGGAGTTTTAAAAAATGCCTCTTCCATAAAAAAGAAAATGATTAAAAAATAGTATTTTAAGAAAAACGATCAAGGTAAACTGTACAATTTTTTAGTATGTTTGCCTTTACAAACGACTAACTAGAAAATTAGAAAATCAAATTATATACAATAATGGAATATTTAGATTTTGAAATGCCAATTAAAGAACTACAAGATCAGTTGGCAAAATGTCAGATTATTGGAGAAGAAAGTGAAGTAGATGTAACGGAAACATGTAAAAAAATCGAAGAAAAATTAGAAAAAGCAAAGAAAGACATATATAAAAATTTAACTGCATGGCAACGTGTACAGTTATCTCGTCACCCAAATCGTCCGTATACATTAGATTATATCAAGGCGCTTTGTGGAGATACTTTTATGGAGTTGCATGGTGATCGTAGTGTAAAAGATGATAAAGCCATGATAGGTGGTTTAGGTAAAATAGGAGATCAGTCTTTTATGTTTATCGGTCAACAGAAAGGATATAACACAAAAACACGTCAATACCGTAATTTTGGTATGGCTAACCCAGAAGGATACCGTAAGGCGTTGCGTTTAATGCGTATGGCTGAAAAATTCGGAATCCCAGTAGTTACTTTTGTAGATACTCCAGGAGCTTACCCAGGATTAGAAGCAGAAGAACGTGGACAAGGAGAAGCAATTGCTCGTAATATTTTTGAAATGACTTGTTTAAAAACTCCAATTATCACTATAATTATTGGTGAAGGAGCTTCTGGTGGAGCTTTAGGAATTGGAGTAGGAGATAGAGTATACATGTTAGAAAATTCATGGTATTCAGTTATTTCTCCTGAAAACTGTTCAACAATTTTATGGAGAAGCTGGGAGCAAAAAGAAAAAGCTGCTGAAGCATTAAAGTTAACAGCTAAAGATGGAATGAAATTGAATATCGTTGATGATATCATTAAAGAACCATTAGGAGGTGCTCATTCTGATAAACCAACTACTTTCGAAGCAGTTAAAGAACAAATTTTAAAAGCTTATAAAGAGTTAAATGAGTTAACTGAAGCTGATTTAGTAGCTCAACGTATGGAAAAATATGCAAACATGGGAGTATTTAAAGAGTAGTCTCTAATATGCCCTTAATACAAATTAAAACTCGCCAATTGGCGAGTTTTTTTATTGGTTATTATTTTTTACCAAAGTATTTGTTTGTCATATGAATATATATATATAATTTTGCCGGTCGAAATGAGTAATGTATTCAATAAATATCTTTTTTTAGTAGTATTCTTATTAAAAGGATGGTCTACATCATATGCAGATTATGGCCAATTTAATAAGAGTATCTCTGTTCCTGTATTAAATACAGCCTGTGTAGAAACTCAATTCATTACTCAAAACATAAATGACTTAGTTTTTGACAAAAATCATGAAGATTCTGAAAGAGAAAATTATTTTGAAATCAACGAAGTTGAAGACAAAACTCAAGAAGAAGATGAAATAGACAGAAACTTATCTAAGTTTGGCGGTTATTTTTCTGCCATTTTACATGCGCAATTTTTTGAAAATCAACTTTGTGTAGTTAAAGAAAAAACACAAAGATGTAAAGAGTATCTTTTTACTTCTATTTTAAAATTGCATGTAAAATATCAAGTTTTTATAATTTGATGCACTCCTTTTTTTAAGTAAAACCTAAGTGCTTTTATAGGTTTTTACTTTAATTTCTCAAATCTCAAGAAATCAATTAAATCTTTTGGGCAATCATTCTGTGTGAATAATTGCAATGATTTTACGTGTTTGGTTGCCCATCCTACTAATTTTTTAAATACATATATAAAAATGAAAAAAAGCTTCATTTTAATGAGCCTGTTTGCGCTATTCATTCATGTTAGTTGCGAATCAAAAAAGGAATCTAAACACCCTGAAACAAAGTTCCTTGTAACCAACCCAATTAAAAAAGACACATCCATTACAAAAGACTATGTAAGCCAAATTCATGCTAGTCAGCATATAGAATTAAGAGCTTTAGAGAAAGGATATTTGAAACAAATATTTGTAGATGAAGGACAACATGTAAAAAAAGGACAACGCATGTTCCAAATTTCACCAAATGTATATAAAGCAGATTTACAAAAAGCTACCGCTGAAGCTAAAGCTGCTGAAATTGAATATAAAAATACTCAGTTATTAGCAGAAGGAAATGTAGTTTCTGAAAACGAGTTGGCTTTAGCAAAAGCAAATTATGAAAAAGCATTAGCAGAAGTAGAGTTAGCTAAAACCCATCTTGGTTTTACAAGCATAAAAGCTCCTTTTGATGGAATAATGGATCACTTACATGCTAGAAATGGTAGTTTGTTAGATGAAGGAGAGCTTCTAACAACATTATCAGACAATAGTAAAATGTGGGTATACTTTAACGTACCAGAAACTGAGTATTTAGACTACATCATGAGTCAAGATAAAGACAAGAAAAAAGAAGTAACACTTTTAATGGCAAATAACAAACCATTCAGTCAAAAAGGAATAGTAGAAACGATTGAAGGTGAGTTTAATAATGAAACAGGAAACATTGCGTTTAGAGCAACTTTCCCAAATCCTGACGGAATTTTAAGACACGGAGAAACAGGAAGTATTTTAATGAAAGTTCCGTATAAAGGTGCTCTAATCATTCCTCAAAAAGCAACTTTTGAAGTACTAGATAAAAAATATGTTTTTGTGGTAGATAAAAACGATACCGTAAAACAACGAGAAATTACTATTGAAGCAGAGTTACCACATTTGTTTTTAGTTGAAAAAGGACTAACAGAAAATGATAGAATACTGTTAGAAGGAATTAGAATGGTAAAAGACCAGCAAAAGATTCATGTTGAGTTTGAAGAACCAAATGCAGTTTTGTCAAGTTTAGACTTGTATGCAGAGTAATTAAAAATTAAAATCAACGAAACATGTTTAGTCAATTTATAAAAAGACCCGTACTAGCAATTGTTATTTCGGTAATGATTGTTTTTACAGGATTGTTAGCCATAAAACAGCTTCCTATTTCACAGTTTCCACAAATTGCACCTACTACAGTAAATATCTTTATTGCATACCCAGGGTCAAGTGCAGATGTATTGGTAAACTCAACATTAATTCCATTAGAAACTGCTATAAACGGGGTTCAAGGTATGCGTTATATTGCTTCAGATGCTACAAGTGCAGGAGAAGGAACCTTACGTGTAATTTTTGAGCCTGGTACAGATCCTAATCAGGCAGTGGTGAGGGTAAAAACAAGGGTAGACCAAGTAATGCCTTTATTACCTGAATTAGTACAGCGTGAAGGGGTAATTATTACTCCAGTACAACCAAGTATGTTAATGTATGTGAACCTTTTCAGTAAAGAAAAAAACAATGATGAAAAGTTCCTATACAATTATGCTTATACGAAAATGGTTCCAGAGATTCAACGAATTGATGGTATTGCGAGTGCTCAAATATTAGGAAGTAGAAAATACGCAATGAGAGTTTGGTTAAAACCAGACAGAATGAGAGCTTATAATATTTCTGCCGAAGAAATTTTAGAAGCAATGGAAGAGCAAAGTATTTTAGCAAGACCAGGAAGACTAGGTAGAAGTTCAGGTATAGCTTCACAATCGTTAGAATATGTGCTGACTTACCAGAACAGATATAATGAACCAGATCAGTATAAGGACATTATTATCAGAGCCAATAAAGAAGGAGAAATTTTACGATTAAAAGATGTTGCTGAAGTAAAATTAGGAAGTGAGTTTTTTGATATTTACTCAAATTTAGATGGACATCCATCAGCATCAATTGTATTAAAGCAAACGTTTGGAAGTAATGGTAGCGATGTAATAGCATCAGTAAAAGAAAAGCTGAAAGAATTAAAAGAAGATTTACCTCCAGGAGTTGATTTTCAAATAAGTTATGATGTATCTAACTTTTTAGATGCTTCTATAGAACAAGTATTACACACGCTTAGAGATGCCTTTGTATTAGTAGCAGTAGTAGTGTTCTTGTTTTTAGGAGATATACGCTCTACTTTAATTCCAATTATAGCAGTACCTGTATCTTTAATCGGAGCCTTTTTTGTAATGCAATTGTTTGGATTATCAATCAACTTAATCACCCTATTTGCATTAGTGTTAGCGATTGGTATTGTGGTAGACGATGCCATTGTAGTTGTAGAGGCTGTCCATTTAAAAATGGAACAAGAACACATGACACCTTATCAAGCTTCGAAAGCAGCGTTAGGAGAAATTGGTGGAGCTATTTTAGCAATTACTTTAGTAATGGTTTCGGTATTTATTCCTATTTCTTTCATGACAGGTCCTGTAGGAGTTTTCTACAGACAGTTTTCAATAACCATGGCAGGATCCATCATTATTTCAGCAATTGTAGCACTTACTTTAACACCAGTATTATGTGCAATGATGCTAAAAAATAATCATGGAGAGGAAAGAAAAAAATCTATTGTAGATAAGTTTATTGACTGGTTTAACAAAGGATTTGAAAAGCTTACAGGAAAGTATGTAAAAATATTGAATAAGATTGTAGCTAGAAGATTTTTAACCTTTGGAATATTAGCAGCTTTCTGTGCAGGAATTTTTATCACGAATAAAACATTACCGGCAGGGTTTATTCCTAACGAAGATCAGGGAATGATCTATGCTATTATTCAAACACCTCCAGGAGCTACGTTAGAACGTACCAATGAAGTAGCAAGAAAATTACAACAGATTTGTGAAGAGACTGAAGGAGTTGAATCAGTTTCATCATTAGCAGGGTATGAGATTATGACTGAAGGTAGAGGGTCAAACGCAGGTACCTGTTTAATTAACTTAAAACCTTGGTCTGAACGTCATCATTCTGTACATGAAATCATGGAAGAATTAGAGGAAGAAACCAAAGACTTAGGAGCGGTTATAGAATATTTTGAACCACCAGCAGTACCAGGTTTTGGGTCTTCAGGAGGATTTTCAATGCGTTTGTTAGATAAAACAAATTCAACTGATTATCATGAGTTTGAACGCATCAATAACAAGTTTATGGAGTCGTTGTTGAAACGAAAAGAACTAACAGGGTTATTTACTTTTTATTCAGCGAATTATCCGCAGTATGAGTTGAAAATAGATAACCAAAAGGCAATGCAAAAAGGAGTAACCATTGGTAAAGCCATGGAGAACTTAAACATCTTAATAGGTAGTACTTATGAGCAAGGTTTTATTCGTTTTGGTAGATTCTTTAAAGTGTATACACAAGCAGCTCCTGAATACAGAAGAATTCCTTCAGACTTAGAAAAACTATATGTAAAGAATGAAGAAGGAGAAATGGTGCCTTACTCTGCATTTATGAGTTTAGAAAAGAAATTAGGACCTAACGAAATAACACGTTATAACCTCTATAATTCTGCGGCAATTAGAGGGTTACCAGCTAAGGGTTATACAAGTGGAGATGCTATTAATGCGATTAAAGAAGTAGCAGCAAAAGAACTTCCTAGAGGGTATGATATTGCTTGGGAAGGACTTACCTACGATGAAGCACAAAGAGGTAATGAATCTGTGTATATTTTTATCATTGTATTAGCCTTTGTATACTTTGTATTGGCAGCACAGTATGAGAGTTTTTTACTACCATTAGCTGTAATTCTTTCACTTCCAGTAGGAATTTATGGGTCATTCACATTACTTAAATTAATGGGATTAGCCAATGATGTATATGCGCAAATTGGAATAATTATGCTGGTTGGTTTACTCGGAAAAAATGCCGTGTTAATTGTAGAGTTTGCAGTACTAAAACGCAGTCAAGGAGCTACAATTTTTGAAGCTGCTATTGAAGGTGCTAAAGAACGTTTTAGACCTATTTTAATGACTTCTTTTGCGTTTATAGCTGGTTTGGTACCATTAGTAATAGCTCACGGAGCTGGGGCGATAGGAAACAGAACCATTGGAGGATCTGCACTAGGAGGAATGTTAATAGGAACCATTTTCGGAGTTTTAATTATACCAGGTCTCTATTACATATTTGCTAAAATGAGCGATGGTAAGAGTTTGATTAAAGACGAATCTATTGAGCCAGTTTCAGAAGAATTTATAAGACTTAATGAAGTAGAAGGAAGTAAGACAAAAGCTAAAATAGCAGAGCTTAAAAAACTTTTGAAAAAAATAATTAAAAGACAAAATGATGAAAACTAATTATATAAGTTTATTTACAATAAAAAGAGTGTACCTTTTGGGTGTGCTTGCTCTCTTGGTTTTAAGTTCATGCGTACCTAGTCAAGTAGTAAGGGAAGAAAATAAAGTAGTGCCAGAAAATTTTAACAATCAGTCTGTTGATACAGTAAGTACTGCAAATGTTCAATGGCGTACATTTTTCTCTGACCCTTCCTTAATTTCATTAATAGATACTGCATTATCAAACAATCAAGAATTGAATATAATGTTACAACAGGTAGCTATTTCTAAAAATAATATCAAAGCAAAAAAAGGAGAGTATTTACCATTTGTAAATTTGTATGCGGGTGCTGAAGTAGAGAAAGTAGGGAAGTATACCAGAAATGGGGCTGTTGAAGAAAATTTGAATATTCGAGAAGATGAAAAATTCCCAGAGCCATTAACTGATTTTTCAATAGGTCTTTCAGCTTCTTGGGAGTTAGATGTTTGGAAGAAGTTACGAAATGAAAAGAAAGCAGCTGTATTAGAATATTTAGCTACTGTTGAAGGTAAAAACTTTATGGTAACTAATTTGGTTTCAGAAATTGCAAATTCATATTACGAATTAGTAGCATTAGATAATGAATTGTCTATGGTTTCACAAAACTTAGAAATTCAAAAAAATGCATTGCAAATGGTAAAACTTCAAAAGCAAGCTGCTAGAACCACCGAGTTAGCTGTACGAAGATTTGAAGCAAGTGTACTTAAAAATCAAAGTCATTTATATGAGCTTCAACAAGAAATAGTAGAAGCCGAAAATAAAATTAACTTTTTAGTAGGTAGGTATCCGCAACATGTCGATAGAGATTCAGAAAATTTTATTGATAAAACAATAGAAGGAATAGATACAGGAATCCCTTCACAGTTGTTGAAAAACAGACCTGATTTAAGAAGAGCAGAGTACGAATTAGCTGCTGCTAAATTGAACACTAAAGTAGCACGAGCTAATTTTTATCCTTCAATAGGTATAAAAGCAGGAATAGGTTTACAGGCATTTAAACCTAAGTTTTTAACATCAACGCCAGAGTCGTTAGTGTATTCTTTAGCAGGAGATATGGTAGGGCCTTTAATCAACAGAAATGCTATAAAAGCAGCCTACAAAACAGCAAACAATAAACAATTACAAGCTGTTTATGAATACGAAAGAGCTATTTTAAATGCGTACTTAGAGGTAGCCAATGAACTTTCAAAAATTGAGAATTTAAAAAATAGTTACGACTTAAAAAAGCAACAAGTTGAAGCATTAAACGAATCTATAGAGCTTTCAATTCGATTGTTTAAATCAGCAAGAGCAGAATATACAGAAGTGTTGTTAACACAAAGAGAAGCATTAGAGTCTAAAATTGAAATCATAGAGACGAAAAGAGATCAATTGTTGGCAAATGTAAAAGTATATAAAGCCTTAGGTGGAGGCTGGAACTAATTTTTTATTCGTTATTAAATATTTAATTGTTGTTAAAAGGTAGTTTATATTAACTATCGAAAGGCTCACCAATAGGTGAGTCTTTTTTTTTCAATAGTTTTCAAGTACCTTCGTAGTATCTCATAAAAAGAGAAAGATAAACTTCATGAGTAAAGAAGAGTTAGCTATAAAAACCACTTATTTTAGTATTTTAAGTAATACTAGCTTAGCAATTATTAAAGGATTGGCAGGTATTTTTGGAAATTCATATGCCTTAATAGCAGATGCAATTGAATCTACTACTGATATATTTTCTTCGCTTTTAGTGCTATTAGGGTTGAAATATGCGAAAAGACCCGCAGATAAAAACCATCCTTACGGACACGGAAAAATAGAACCCTTAATCACTTTTGTGGTAGTAGCCTTTTTGGTAACTTCAGCTACAGTTATAGCCTACGAAAGTATACAGAACATTCAAACACCTCATAAAACTCCAAAAGCATGGACATTACTAGTTTTAGGAGCAATTATCATTTGGAAAGAAATATCTTTTCAAGTAGTTATCAGAAAAAGTAAAGAAACCAATAGTTCTTCTCTTAAAGCAGATGCTTGGCACCATAGAAGTGATGCAATTACTTCTATCATGGCATTCATAGGAATTTCGATAGCACTCATTTTTAAAGAAGGTTATGAAACAGCTGACGATTGGGCAGCTTTATTAGCTTCTTTCTTTATTTTATACAATAGTTACCTGATTTTTAGACCAGCTTTGGGTGAAATAATGGATGAGCATGTATATGATGATTTAATAGATGAAATAAGAGAAAAATCGTTGGAAGTAAAAGGTGTTTTAGGAACTGAAAAGTGCTTTGTACGTAAAGCAGGAATGAAATATCATGTAGATTTACATGTTATTGTAGATAGCACCATTACAGTAAAAGAAGGGCACGATATTGCCCACAAACTAAAAGACTATTTAAGAGAAAAACTCCCAGATTTGGGTCATGTTTTAACTCATATAGAGCCTAATGAATACTAAAAAAGCAACCTACTAAGATTGCTTTTTTATTTATGGTATATTTAAATATTTATGAGTTTGTAGGGATATTTTCCATTTCGGATTTTCCATTACATAATCAATAATTTGTGGAGTCATTTTTTCTTTTTTACTCCATTCAGGTTGTAAAAATAATTTACACTTTTTACCAACTTTAGCAGCTTGTTCTTCTGCAAACTGAAAATCATTTTTGTTATGAATAATCATTTTCAATTCATCTGCCTCTTGGTAAGCACGCTCTAGTGGTAATTTTGTTTTTTTAGGAGATAAACAAAACCAATCCCAAACTCCAGAAAAATCATAGGCTCCAGAAGTTTCAATATGTGTTTTAATACCTTCTTTTTGTAATTGTTGGGTAATATGATCTAAACTCCACATTAAAGGTTCTCCACCTGTAATTACCACAGTTTCGGCATATTTTTTAGCATTCTCAACAATAACATCTGTTTTAGTAGGCGGATGTAAATTTGCATCCCAACTTTCTTTCACATCACACCAGTGGCAACCAACATCGCAACCACCAATACGAATAAAATATGCAGCAGTACCTGTATGCGCACCTTCTCCTTGAATTGTATAAAATTCTTCCATTAACGGAAGCATTTCTCCCGTATTAATTAACTCTTGTACTTCTTTTTTCAACATAAGATTTGCAAAGGTATTAACAATACAGTATATTTATCGTAATTATTCTAAAAAATGCTATGAAAAAAATATTCTTATTACTTCTTTTATGTTCTCTAAGTTATGTTAGTCTAAGCCAAGAAAAAAATGAAAAAGAACTTATTCAGTTTTTTTTAGAGAATAATGATTATTTACATAGTCAATTAAAAGAAAAATTCTTTTTGCATACTAATAAGACAACTTATTTTTCAGGAGAAAAAGTATGGTTTAAGGGATATATAGTTAAAGATATTGATAACAAACCTTATAACACTACTACAAATTTATACGTTAATTTATTGTCATCTACAGGTAATCAAATTAAAAGTAATTTGTTTTTTGTGGAAAGAGGTAAGGTTTATGGAGAAATAAAACTTCCAGAGAATATAAAAAGTGGAGAATATTTTATAGAAATTAATACATTATGGAATACAAATTTTGAGCAGACAGGAAGTTTAACAAAAATTTCAGTTGTAAACTTAAAGGATCAGAATTATGTAAAAAAAGTTGAAAAGGAAGTAAAAGAAGAATTAAATATTCAATTTTTTCCTGAAGGAGGAAATTTACTTAAGAACACTCATAATATTGTTTATTTTAAAATAAAATTAGGTAATGAGCCAGTAAAAACTAAATTATATGTCTTCGATAACGAAATAGGAGAAAATATAGGAGAGTTTCAAAGTGATTCTTTTGGTTTAGGTAAATTAAAACTTTATGTAGGAAGCAATCAAAATAAATCTATTAAACTTAATTATAGAGAAAAAGAATATAGGTTTAATTTACCTGAAGCAAAGGATTATGGCTTTACTATAGAAAAAGAAGAAGATAAAATAAGTAATGGTTTTGTAGTTTTAAGGGTGAAGACAAATAGTAATACTTTGAAAAGAGATAAAGGACAAATATTTTATGCAGTTTTACAGCGTAATGGTTTTGTCATATCTGTGATTCCTATAAAATTAGAAGAAAAGTATGAAAGCTATAAAATAAAGTACGGTAAAGAAGTTTTATTTGATGGCGTAAACACTGTAACGTTATTTGATAGTAAAAATAGAACTATAGCTGAGCAAACTTTTTTTTATGAAAAAGAAAAAAAAATAAAAGTAAGTGCTTCGGTAATAAAAGAGACAGTAGATTCTATATATTTAGGGCTGAAATTACTAAATTTTTACAAAAAAGTGAATACAAGTGCGTCTATTTTATCAAGTGAGACAAGAGTTAATGAAAATAATCAGAATATACTTACAGATTTTTTGGTTTCTCCTTATATAAAATATGTTGGAGCTGATATAAATAACGTTTTTAATAAAGATTATTCTAATGAAGATGTTAATAGAATAATAAAAACAATACCTCTTCGAAAAAGTAAAGCACTTAGTTTATCAAAAAAGAAATCTTTTGAACAAGGAATAAATATAAAAGGAAATATTAATATCGTTTTATCGAATAATGAAAATTATAGTGTGTTATTGTCTTCAGAGGAAAATTCACTTATTTTAACTGAAGAAGTGGGAAAGGACGGTAATTTTTCTTTTAAAAACTTATATTTAATACACCCTTCAAAATATGAATTATCTTTATTAGATAGTAAAGGAAAAATAATTCCTTGTACATTTAATATTCATAAAGAACAAGGTTATATCAATTCAAAAATAGAAGTAAGAGAGAAAAATAAAAAGGTAGTTTTTAAAACTACCAAAAAGGCAGAAGTTAATAGTACTGTTAAAGAACATTTTTTAGTTAAAAGAGATGATTTTACAGAACTTGAAGAAGTAGTTGTTAAAGGAAAAAGAATCAAAAGTGGAGAGGCAGAAGTCAGAGCTGAAAATAAATTCATTGGAGGAGATTTTGTAAGGACAGTAAAGATAGAAAACGAAAGACTAACACCATTTAACTCTATTGCTGATATAGTAAATACTTTGTCAGGAGTAACTTATGTTAAAAGAAGTAATCAAGTTGTTTTTCATGGTAGAGGACCAAATACTATTTTAGGAAGTATAAAAGCTTTGGTCATTATTGATGGGATAGTTATTACTGATCATTCAGTTTTGGAAGATCTTAATGCTTCATCATTAGATGGAAGAATTAAGGTAAATAAAGCTGGAGCAGGTTTTGGTTCTAGAGGGGCTAATGGAGTTTTAATAATTAAAACTAAAGAGAATAAGAATAAAGAGAAAACAAAAGTTGAGTTAGGTGCTAAAAGAGACGTAAAATATTACGACACTGATTTCGGATATACAACACCAACAAAAGTTTATGAAAAAGAACTAATTAGTTACATGAGTGCTAGTTCAGAAAGGTTCTATGGAACTATAGATTGGATTCCGAATTTAGATTTAAATCCAAATACCTTAAATATATTAAAAATAGAGAAAACGAGTAATAATTCTATAAAACTAATTATTAACGGCTTTAGCGAAGATGGAAGATTAGTTTCTGAAGTTTTTGATATTATACTTCCAAAGTTGAAATAACCTAAATGATTTTTGTTACTTTTACGTGTTTTTATCACAAAAAAGTTCAAAAAAGAATGAGTAAAACCGAAGAGTTTTTCAATTACATCAACAAAGGATATACCACTAAAGGAGAGTTTATTACGTTAGGGGCAGGAATGTTAGGTGAAGAAACCGTAACCAATGCCTTGGTAAATATTCCTTTAAAAACGTTAAATCGTCACGGATTAATAGCAGGTGCAACAGGAACAGGAAAGACAAAAACCTTACAAGTATTGGCAGAAAATATGTCAGAAAAAGGAATTCCTGTATTGTTGATGGATGTGAAAGGAGATTTGAGTGGATTAGCACAACCGAGTCCGGGGCATGCAAAGATTGATGAACGTCATGAAAAAATCGGGATACCATTTACAGCAACAAAATTTCCAATAGAAATTTTATCTATTTCTGAACAAGATGGTGTGCGTTTACGTGCTACGGTTTCTGAGTTCGGACCTGTGTTACTATCTCGAATTTTAGATTTAACTGAAACACAATCTGGTATTGTAGCCATCATTTTTAAATACTGTGACGACCATCAGTTACCGTTGTTAGATTTAAAAGATTTCAAGAAAATCCTTCAATATATAAGCAATGAAGGAAAAGAGGAAATTCAAGGAGAATACGGACGAATTTCTACGGCAAGTACAGGAGCAATTCTTAGAAAAATAGTAGAGATAGAGCAACAAGGAGGAGACTTATTCTTTGGAGAAAAATCGTTTGATGTTGATGATTTAACTCGTATTGATGAAAACGGACGAGGTGTTATTTCTGTGCTACGTTTAACAGATATTCAAGATCGACCAAAGTTGTTTTCAACCTTTATGTTACAGTTGTTAGCAGAGGTGTACGAAACTTTTCCTGAGCAAGGAGATAGTGGTCGACCTGAACTAGTTATTTTTATAGACGAAGCTCATTTAGTGTTTGATGAAGCCTCAAAAGCACTTTTAAGCCAGATAGAAAGTATTGTAAAGTTAATTCGTTCAAAAGGAATCGGATTGTACTTTGTAACGCAAAATCCGAAGGATGTTCCAGAAGATGTGTTAGCACAATTAGGAATGAAAATTCAACATGCTTTACGTGCATTTACGGCAAAAGATAGAAAAGCAATTAAATTGGCTGCTGAAAACTATCCTGATTCTGAATACTATGATACTAAAGAAGTATTAACGCAGTTAGGTATAGGGGAAGCATTGGTTTCAGTATTGAATGAAAAAGGAATTCCAACTCCGTTAGCAAGAACCATGTTACGTGCTCCGATGAGTAGAATGGATGTGTTAACAGAAAAGGAAATTAAGCAAGTATTAGACAATTCTAGATTAATTCCTAAGTACAATGACACGATTGATAGAGAAAGTGCTTATGAAATACTAAATAAGAAAATTGAAAAGATAAATAAAGAAGAGGAAGAAGTAGCAAAAAGAGAAGAGGAGGAGAAAGTAATAAAAAGAACCTCTTCAACCCGAACTAGCACGCGTATGAATCCGGTGGTAAAGGTGTTAACCAGTGCTACATTTATAAGAGCTGCTTTTGGAATTTTAAAAAAGGTTCTAAAATAACAAATAGAAAAAATAGACGTTTTAAATATTATATTATAAAAGAAGAACAATGAGAACATTAATGAAACCTTTAGTAGTTGCTGTAATGGCAGTAGTATTTGTACAATGCGGTAATAGTAAGTTTGATATTGCTAAAGGAAAAGTAGGGGAATTAACTACAAAAACAACTGTGAAAGAAATCGAAGGTATTTTCAAGCAAGATTCAATAGTAAAAGTTTTGAGTGAAGGAGCTAAAGGAGATAATCTTTTTCAAGAAGATGATAAATATTTAGTGTACGAAAAAGGAGGAAAGCATTTGTTAACGATTACTCCTAAAGAGCAGTTAGACTCTACTTCAACAATTAAGAGCATCGAAATTTTTGATGAGCGTTTTAAAACAAAATCAGGAGTAAATATTAAATCTACTTTCCAAGACATTAACGCAAATACAAAAGTAAATAAAGTAGAATCGTCTTTTTCATCAGCAACGCTATTTATAGATGATTTAAACGCGACAATTACAATTGATAACGAAGACTTAGGATTAAAAGAGTTTAGTACTCAAAAAGTAACTAAAGAGCAAATTCCTGATTTAGCAAAAATTAAATCGTTTACTATTTGGTTTAACTAAAATGTACGAAGCCGAAACAACTGTTTCGGCTTTTTAATTAATAATAGCTATGTAAATTTTAAAAGATGGAAGTAATAAAAATAGTGTTTTTTGTATTGGGTGTTTTTTTTGGTGAAGACAGTAGAATAGGAGCAGAGAAAGCAACAGTAACAGTAAATTCAAAAGAAAAAGAGGTAGTAATTGTTCAAGAAGGGGTGTTTGCACTTATAAAGAATAAACAAGACAGCATACAAGTTAATTCGGAACTAGAGAAAATCATTGCTAGAAATTGGAGAAAAGAAATTAAGAGTTATCCGTCAAAGTCATGTACTTTTCATACTACTGAAGAGGGGAATTTAAACGCAACAATCATTTTAAATTATTCATCAGTAAAAGACTTAAAAGATTTTGCTCTAGAATTTAATGAAGAAACCAATGAGTTTTCGTTAATAAACATTCCTAATTGGAATATTGAAACAAAGCAAGGTGAGTTAAATGGCAACTATTGGAAGTTTAAAGGAAACAACGAGTTTACTTTTATTGTTACACCTTTTAAAAACATGCCCGAACAGCTTATAAGTGCTAAAAGAAATTTTAGACCAATTTTGGAAGCTAAGACTTCAAAAATAAAACAAGATGAGTAAAAAATATATCATTCAAAAAAGCCCGTTTGTAGTACCAACTACTGATGGAAAGTTAATTGAAGAACATTTTGGAAATGCTACTGACGGAAATCCAAAAATTAGTATTGCACACATGATAGCGCCTCCAGGTTGGAGCGAACCTTTTCAAACGCCAGAATTTGAAGAATTCACGTATATTATTAAAGGAAAAAAACAATTCAATATTGATGGAGAAATTGTTGTGCTAGAAGCAGGACAATCTATCAAAATTGAAAAGAATGTGCGTGTACAGTATTCTAATCCTTTTACAGAACCTTGTGAGTATTTAGCCGTTTGTTTACCAGCTTTCTCAATGGGGTTGGTGCATCGTGAAGATAGTTAACAATACTCCTAAAATAATAGCCACAAACTTTTTGTAGTTGAATTTGTGGTTTTCAGTACTTTCAAAAAGGATAATAGTTGAAATATGTAAAAACACCCCGATAATTAACGCAGTAATTTCAGTGTTATACTCCATAATTACAGGTACTTTATCAGCCACTAAAATTCCCAGCGGACTCATCAACGCAAATACCGTTAAAAAGAAAAAGATTGTTTTTTTCGAATAGTTAGCGTGTAATAAAAAGGTGGTTAATACAATAGCAATTGGAATTTTATGTACAATGATTGCCCACAATAAGTTATCATCAGCATGATGAATTGGTAGCCCTTCAGAAAACGCATGAATACATAAGCTTACAAATAACATCCAAGGAAATTCAGAAGAATCTGAATGTAAATGAATATGTCCATGTTCAGCACCTTTAGAAAATGATTCTAATATCGATTGTACAATGATTCCTACAAGAATCAAAATACCCACTAATTTAGTGTTGTCGGTATGATGGTATACTTCTGGTAATAAATGTAAAATAGTAACAGAAAGAAGGTAAACACCACTAAAAGCTAATAACAAACGAACGAGGTTATTGCTTGGTTTTATCATAAAAACTAATAAAACACCTAATAAAACAGCTGAAATTAATAAGAAGTAACTCATTTAGCAACGATAATTAAACGATCAGAAGATTGTGAATTGAATTTATTCAGGCTATAGTCGCCAAAAATATGTATTATTTGCAAATTCACTTTATCAAAGTACGATTGCAATTTTTCTAAGGTTAAAAACTTTACGCGTTCGGTATACAAATGTGATTTTTCTTCCGCAGTAAAAGAAATATGTTTTAAGATAAATCCGTCTTTGATTTCTTTTTGAATGTGGAATTCAATACCGTCAATAGTTTTTACTTCCTCTTTTACCAAGGTATTTTTTACCTTTTCAACATTTAAAAAATCTAATACAAAAACACCGTCTTCTTTTAATCCGTTTTTAATACTTCTTAAAACAGCAATGTCTTCATTGTCATCTTCAAAATAACCAAAACTAGTAAATAGATTAAATACGGCGTCGTATTTATTCTCTATTGGTTTTCGCATATCCCAAACTTCAAAATGAAGCGTATCATTTTCAAATTGTTTGGCATGTTCAATACTCTTTTCACTCAAATCACCACCAACAACATCATAACCTAATGAGTTTAAATAAACTGCATGTCGCCCTTTACCACAAGGTAAATCAGCGATCTTACTCGATTTTGGTAATTGTAAAAAAGAAGTAATGTTTCGCATAAAAAACTGAGCGTCGGCATCGTTTCTATGCTTGTATAAAATATGATAGTATGGTGTGTTAAACCAAGAAGTAAACCAATCTGTTGTTGTATTCATAACTCTAAGGTCTGCAAAAATACATAAAACTTACGTTTTTTGTATTCAAAGTAGAAAAGATTGATAACAACCCAAAATTAGCTGTACTTTTGCAGTGAAATTTTACAGTTACATGGAAAAAGATTTTAAAATGACCGCCGTTACCATGGCAGGTTTAGAAGGGGTTTTAGCAGACGAATTACGTCAGTTAGGAGCAATGGAAGTGAAAGAAGGGATAAGAAGTGTTGCTTTTAGAGGTGATAAGGGCTTTATGTATAAAGCCAACATTGCGTTGCGTACTGCTATTCGCATCTTAAAACCAATTAAACGTAGTAAAATTTATGATGAAGAAGATTTATATGAAGCTATTCAACGTGTAAAATGGGAACGTTTTTTAGATGTTGACGGAACATTTGCTATCGGAGCGGTAGTAAATTCGAATAATTTCACTTCTAATTCACATTATATCAGTTTAAAATCGAAGGATGCCATTGCTGATTATTTTATGCATAAGTATAAAAAGCGTCCAAATGTAGATTTAAAATATCCTGATGTTAAGATTCATATACATATTCATAAAGAATGGTTGACTATTTCGTTAGATTCTTCGGGTGAATCGTTACACAAACGTGGATACCGTAGTGCTACGAATATTGCACCGATTAATGAGGTACTAGCAGCAGGGTTAATTTTACTTTCAGGATATAAAGGAGAAGAAAATTTTATCGACCCGATGTGTGGTTCTGGTACTATTTTGATTGAAGCAGCAATGATTGCTAATCAAATTCCAGCAAACATTAACCGTAAACATTTTGCTTTTGAAAACTGGAACGATTATGATGAAGATTTATATTTCATTATTCAAGATTCATTATTGAAGAAAATACGAAGCTCACACTTTAAAATTATGGGCTTCGATAAAGCTCCATCTGCAGTTAGAAAGGCTCAACAAAACATTATCAATGCAAATTTAGATGAGTTTATAGGTGTGCATCATGTGAATTTCTTTAATTCTAAAAAAGAGGTTTTTGGTAAAACAACAATTTTATTCAATCCACCTTACGGAGAACGTTTAAATATTGATGTAGAAGAATTTTATAGAAAAATAGGAGACACTTTAAAGAATAACTATCCGAATTCAACAGCGTGGTTAATTACGTCGGATATTCAAGCATTAAAGTTTGTGGGATTACGAACGTCGAAAAGAATTCCGCTTAAAAATGCCGATTTAGATTGTCGTTTTGTAAAGTATGAACTGTATGAAGGTAGTAAGAAAGAAAAAAAGAATTCTTCATTTAACGATGAGGAAGAATAAAAATAAAACTCCGCTGAAAAGCGGAGTTTTTTTATGAGTTGGTTTTCTTTTTAATTTCTGGAACTCCAGCTTTTCTTGTTATAACTTGAGTAACTTTTCCTTTTTTGTTTTTAATAAATTCAACTGTTCTATCATTATCATCAGAACGAAAAAACTTCACATCCGATTCTGGTAATAATTCATAATCATTATAGTATAACTTTCCATTCTTTTTAAGAATAGTAATATTCTCATATTTTCCAACATACTCATCATATATTGTAGTATCTATTTTTACTTGTTGATGTTTGTACGGAAGTTCAACAGGTTTGTTAAAACAAATTGCAGCAAGTGCGTAGGCAATTAAATAAGAGGGAGATTGATTGTTGGATAAAACGGTAATAAAAATATCATCATCAGTATATTTATTAAAAGAAGTCATAGCTCCATAAAAACCTCCATCATGAGCAATTAATTCATGATTTTGATTGTAAAAAGGATTGATCATTAAGCCAAACCCAAAATCTTGGTTATTGTATGATGTAAACATTTTCTTTTTAGAAGCTTCATTTAGTAAAATAGTACTGTCAAACAATGCTTTATTCCAGAGATATAAATCTTCTACAGTAGAATAAATTCCATCATGTCCAATATTGAAATTCCAGTTTATGTAAGGATTCTTTATAATTTTACCATCCTTTTTATAATAGCTTTTAGCAGATTTTACAACTATTGAATCATTAGTACTTACTCCCGTATTGCACATTTTAGCTTTATCAAACAAATTTGTTTTGAGATAAGTTGCATATGACTTATTGGAAACTTTTTCAATAATTCGCGCAAGTAAGTAATATCCAATATTACTATATGATGTGTTGGAATTAGGATTAAATAAAAGTGGTTTTTGCATAATATAGTTTGCAACTGAGTCTTTATTTAAAGAAGTTTTAGCAAGATATAATTCATCATAATCCATTTGAAAACCAGCGTTATGAGTCAACATCATTTTAATTGTGATTTGGTCTCCTTTTGGAAAGTTCGGATAAAACGTATTAAGTTTATCGTTAAGCGATATTTTTCCTTTTTCGATTAACTGCATTATGGCAACAGCTGTAAACTGTTTAGAAACGGAAGCTAAACTAAATTTAGTGTCTATTGTATTTGGAGTGTTCCATTCATAATCGGCTAAACCGTATGCTTTTTTTAGTAAGATACTATCATGTTTTGTAACTAACACTGTCCCTGAAAAATTATTGATGCTTGCTTGAGCATCCATATAACTTTCTAATGTTGACTTTTGTTGAGGAAAAGCCAACGTTGTGATTAGTATAAGAATAAGTGTGAAATATTTCATTTAATTATAATTAAACAGACCTTAATTTTTTTAGTTTTTCCACCGCATTTGTATTTTCAGGATTCAGGTCTAAACTTTTTTGATAATTTTCAATAGCTTTTTTCTTTTGTCCATCTTTCAGATACGCTTCTCCTAAAGAGTCGTAAGCATCATATGATTCGGGAAAGTATAGTACTTCAAGAGTAAATAAGTCAATAGCTTTTTTATAAAAACCTCTTTTTATCATTTCATAACCTTTAGCATTTAAGTTTATTTCAGAAAGCTTAAAGCTTGAGTTTTTAATTACTGTTTTTGCTTGTTGAATCCCTTGATCTAAACAAGTTTTAGCTACTTCTTTAGTAAAAAAGTAATTATCTAGCTTAGGTGTGGTACCCGAAATAGTTTTCTCTATAAAAAAACGAGCGTCAAAAAAACCTTGATCTAAATCTTTGTTAGTTAAAAGTATAACGGTGCAATTTTGCTTTTCAAAAATCCTCCATTCTGCACCAGTACCATAATGTCCACCACTATGTCCATAAATTCCAGAGCCTTTAGCACCCGCAAACTGCATTCCATATCCATACCAATCGCTTTTAGGTTCTTTTTTCATCATATCAGTATACTTAGCATTTAGTAGTTGATTATTTTTAAATGCTTTAGAAAATTGATACAAATCATCTACGTTAGAGTAACCACCACCAGCAGGACTTCCTTTTACAGAGCCCATAAAAATGGTTTTCTGTAATTGATTAGGAAAAAGATCTGATAATGTATAGTTTTCAGCTGCGTTTTCAATAGTGAGATCAATGTCATAATTACCAGTATTTTGCATGTTAGCTATTGAAAAAATATGCTTTTCAATATATTTTTCATAAGGCATTTTTGTAATAGCTTCTATAATTCTACCTAGAACAATATAATTGGTGTTTCTATAAGCAAATTGTTGATTTGGTTTAAACTCTAAAGGTTCATTTTCGTATAAGTTTGTTAGACTTTCCATAGTTCTAAATTGCTCTTTAGAGGTATTTAAGAACTTTTCTGAATGAAAGTAGTTAGGTAGCCCACTCCTATGTTTTAGCAATAATTCTATGGTTACGGAGTCTCTTGCTGCCTTATTTGCATAATTTGGAAGGTATTTTCCAATGTTATCTTGTAACGTTAGTTTTCCTTTTTGTATTAATTGAAGTATGGCAACTGCAGTGAATGATTTACCAATAGAAGCATACGAAAACTTAGTCTCAGTATTGTTTTTTACTTTGTGCCCTAGATGTGCATACCCGTATGCCTTTTTGAATAAAATACTATCATTTTTAGCTATTAGAACAGTACCGCTAAATCCATCTAATGAATCTAAATAGTTAGTTATTTGGGTTATTTTTTGGTCTTTAATAGGTGTGTTTTTTTTCTTTGTGCAAGAAATAGCGATTATAAGTACTAGTAGATAGATTAATTTCTTCATTTTTAAAAATTACAATTTTTAGTTATTTTTTAAGGTAAACAGTTTTTAATTCGAGTTATTTATGGATAATAATTCGTTTAATTTTTCTTTACCATTTGTGTTCTCAGGATTTATTTCTAAGCTTTTTTGATAATTTTTGATAGCATTTTTTATTTGCCCGTCTTTCATATAAGCTTCTCCTAAAGAGTCAAAAGCGTCATATGATTTTGGAAAGAATAGTACTTCTAGAGTAAAAAGATCAATTGCTTTTTTATAAAAGCCTCTTTTAATCATTTCATAACCTTCAGTATTTAACTCAATTTCAGAAAGTTTAAATTTTGAGTTATTAATCATAACTTTTGTTTCTTCAAATCCACTATTTAAGTAGGTTTTAATCACGTTTTTGGTGAAAAAATAATTATCGAGTTTAGGTGTAGATCCTGCAATAGTTTTTTCTATAAAATAGCGAGCATCTAAAAAGCCTTTGTTGGCATCTTTATTTGTAAGAATTATAACAGTATATCCTTCTTGTTTATAAATTCGCCATTCATTACCAACACCGTAGTGCCCTCCAGTATGACCATATATAGTGCCTCTTTCTGGATTTGAAAATTGCATTCCATAACCATAATGGCTGTTTTTGTTTAAAGGTGTGGTATAAAGGTTTGTGTATTTTTTATTTAGAAGTTCATGATTTTTTATGGCTTGTGAAAATTTATAGAGATCATCTAATGTTGTATAACCACCCCCGTGAGCACCACCTCTTACAGGGTAAGTGTGAAAGTTTATTTTTAGTTTATTTGGATAAATATCAGAAACGGTATAACCTTCAGCAGCACTTTCAATAGGATGGTCTAAGTCATAATTACCAGTGTTTTTCATTGAAGCTTTAGAATAGATATTATTTTCTAAATAAGTATTGTATTCTTTACCAGATACAGCTTCAATAATTCTACCTAGTATAACGTAATTGGTGTTACGATATGAAAATGTTTCACCAGGTTTAGATTCCATAGGTTCATTTTCATAAAGTGAACTAAAGTCTTTTGAAAATCTATATAAATCTTTTGATCCTTCAATAAAAGACTTCCTAACAAAAAAATAAGGTAGTCCACTTGTGTGGGTTAATAGATGTGCTATAGTAACTGAATCTCTAACAGTTTTATTCGGGTAGTTTGGAAGATAGTCACCTATTTTGTCTGTTAGTTTTAATTTGTTTTGTTGTATTAGTTGTAAGGTAGCTACAGCTGTAAAAGATTTTCCAATTGAACCTTGATTAAATTTTGTGTCTGTTCTATTTTTAATTTTATGACCTATGTGAGCGAAACCATATGCTTTTTTGAATAGAATACTATCATTTTTAGCAACTAAAACGGCTCCACTAAATCCATCTAAAGAGTCTAAATAATTTGCAATTTGAGTGATTTTTGGATCTTTTAAAGTAGTAGTTTGCTTTTTAGAACATGAGATAGTAATTAAAAGAGCTAGGAAATAGGTTAACTTTTTCATTTTAAGAATTACAATTTTCAGTTATTTTTTTTAAGGTTTTATAGAGTTGTTCTAGCTCATCAATAGAAATGGTATTTAAGGCAGTTTCTCTATTTTTTTGTATTACAGGCTTTAGTTTCTTGATGATTTCTTTTCCTTTCTCTGTAATTTCTAATTTAGCTTTTCGTTTGTCATTATTGTCTGTAGATTTTACCAAATAATCTTTCGTTATCATCAATTTTACAATTCGTGTCATTGAAGCGTAGTCTTTAAAAACTAAATCGGCAATTTCGGTTTGAGACTTATCATTATTTTCAAGTAATAATAAAATTAAGCCCTGATCCACAGTAATATCAGGTACAACTTCTGATATATTATGTTGACTTAATTTGCGGTATGCTTTTATAGCTTCCTCTATAGAGTATAGTACTGTAGTGGTTGGTGTATTAAAATTCATTTTATTTGATATATCAAGCAAATATATAATTTTATTTGACATATCAAATAAAACTTTTTAAAAAGAAAAACCTTACATGTATTTATGTAAGGCTGTAGTAATTAGTTTTAGTTGTTGTTATGGATTACACAAATCGAATTCCGTGTTTACCACAAATTTCTGTTACTTTTTTAAAATCAGGAGGACCTGCAGGAAGCTTTGCTAACTCTCTAAACATATGTTCTATACCAGCAGGAAATGCTGAGGTTATCATTTTAGCTTTTTCTGTTCCAATTACTTTCCAAGAATGTGGAATGTTTTTTGGAGCAAAGGCAATATCGCCTTCTTTTAAAATGGTAGTTTTTCCGTCAACCATAATAGCTACCTCACCTTTTATAACTCTAAATATTTCATCTTCTTTGGTATGAATATGAGGTGGAATTCCAACACCCGGTTCAACATTATCTACCCATTCTACAATTTGGTTTCCTGTATCGCTACCTACCAATTTATGAGTTTGTATGTCGCCAATAACATTTAAAATATCACCTTCAGAATCTTTAATAATTTTAGAATTAGTATCATTTGAAGAATGCTTTTTTGAAATAGAAGTTTGCCCCTGAAGTATTCCCGGAAATAGAGCAAATGCTAGTCCTATTCCAGAAGTTTTAATAAAATTCTTTCTGTCCATGATTTAGTTTTTCTGCAATTTATGTCACAAATTGTAGGTTAACAATGCGAAAATCACGGTAATTACTTAGGTTTTACGCTTAGTTAGCTTTTCTTAAGAGAGAGGGACTCATTCCTGTATGCGTTTTAAAGAAGTAACTAAAATAATCAGGAGAGGAAAAACCTAATTCAAAACTAATTTCTTTTACAGATTTGTTTGAAAATTTTAAAGCATATCTAGACCTCATTAAAAGTTGTTCGATAATAATACTTTTTGGCTTTACACTTAAAACTTCTTGTACACATTCGTTTAAGTACTTTGGAGAAATATTTAAAAGACTAGCATAATCTGTCACTTCATGATGTTGAAAGATGTATTTGTCTACTAGTTTTTTAAAATTGTAAACAATATTAGTTTTAGCGTTGTTATTTGAAGCAATAGACTTGATGTTACATTGTCCGTCACAATACACAAAAAAAGTGTTTAAAAGCGATAAAATAGCGTCGTCTTTGTGGTTAAGGTGTGATCCTAAAAGTTCGTCAATCATTTCCAGGATAGCTTGTGTTCTTTTTTCAATACCAGGACTAAGTTTAAATAGCGGAATTTCGCCAGAATTAAATAACCTAACTTTATTAATATGGAGATTGCTCAGCATAGGATTGTTTAATATTTCATTTGAAAGAAATAAAACATAACCAGAATTACTTGTATGATTATTATTAGATATTTTCCATTGGTATTTAGGATCGAGAAAAAAAATTGAATTGGAAACATTTTGATATAAAGAGTGATTTATTTCAATGCTTTTTACTTCTTCTTTAATCCAACAAACAGCAAAATACTCATCGTTATATTTAGCAGTGGTTTCATTACTAATTTGTACAATTTTTACAGCATTTGGTTTCATTTAATAAGAATCTCTAATCGTTATTTAATATCTATATTGTTGATAACTAATATAGTGTATTTTAAAATTTAAACAAAAAGAACGTTTATTAACAAGAAAAGCCTTATAAATAATAAGGCTTTTGTTAATTGTTTAATTAAAGAAAGTAGAAGGGTTGTTTCAGTTATTCTGCAGTGATAGGATCAATAATCGTTGCAACTTTACTGATTTTTGTCAAAGGAAAACCACCTTTTTCAGCATGCTCACGGATTTTTGATTCATTAGGAGCATTATAGATACAATATATTTTATTACCTGTAACATAACTATGTACCCACTGAATTTTTGGTCCTAATTCTTCTAAAACATTACAAGAGGTTTGTGAGATTTCTTTTAATTGCTCAGGCGCTAAGTCGCCAGCTCCTTCGAGCTCTCGCTCAATAACATACTTTGGCATAATTTAAAGATTTAGTTCCTACTCGTTTGGTTTTTCGGATTTACCCCGTTTTTAAATGGTTTCTGGACTCCATTAGTAGTTGTTTTTTTTGAGGGTAAGAAGTTGTATACTAAGTTACTACAATTAGTAAAGAAAGACAACCTAAATTTTTAAAAAGCAAAAACTCGTAATAAAATTACGAGTTTTTGCTTTAAATGAAAGTTTTTTAAATTATTTTTTCAGTAAGTATTTGTTAAAACTTTTACCATTTATTTTAGTGTATTTTGAATCAATATCAAAGGCGACTTCCATACCTGTTATATCAAATTCGCCTGATACTTTGGTGTATTTTATGTTTAAGTCTTCTTCAAACTTTACATTTCTAAATGATACCCCGTCTTTAAAATCAGTGTATTTAAAAATAGCACTTTCGTTAAATATTGAGTTTTCAAAACTTACAAAACGCTTAAAGTTTGCATATTTAAAAGTAGATGGTTCTTCAAATAAGGTGTTTTTAAAAGAAATGTCTCTATTAAACTTAGCATATTTAAAAGTTGAGTCTCCTTTAAACTTAGAGCCAGAAAAGTCTGTGTTTTTCTCAAAGTCAGAATATTTAAACATTGCTTTTTGTTCAAAGGTGCAATCCTTAAAAATTACGAAGTCTTCAAAATTAGCAACAAAAGTATATCCGCTTTTTTCATCAGGAATATAGGCTAACACATCATCTTCAAAAACACAGTTTATAAATGAAACTTTATTGGTAATTTGTTTTTCAATAGTGTTAGATCCGCCATTGTTCCACCAATTTTTTCTGGTAGGAAGTTTAGGAAGTGCTTCTTCCATAAAAGTAAAATCTAGTGTCCCTTTAATTGTAGTATTTGAAATGGTTACAGCTTCACCGTTTTTAACATCTTTTATAATATCAGATGCATCTATAGTTTTTTGAGCAAAAGTAGTTGAGAAACAAAATAGCAGTACGATAAGAGTGGCTATATTTTTCATTGTATAATTGTTTTAAGTTCTATTTTAAAGACAATAGCTGTATGTTTTTTGTGACACTAGAGATAAAAAAAACAGCATTTAGTTGCCTAAATGCTGTTGTGATATGTCTTGAGGGAGGATATTAGTTTACAGAATCACTTAAACCAGCACCTGCTTTAAATTTAACTACGTTTTTAGCAGCAATTTTGATTTCTTTTCCAGTTTGAGGGTTTCTACCAGTTCTAGCAGCTCTCTCAGAAACAGACCAAGTTCCCCATCCAACTAAAGCAACTTTACCACCTTTTTTTAAAGTATTAGTTACGTTAGCAGTTAAAGAATCTAATGCAGCTTTAGCAGCAGCTTTTGAAATTCCTGCATCAGCAGCCATCGCATCGATTAAATCTGATTTGTTCATAATTTTAATAGATTTTAAAAATTAATTAATATTTTTTTGCTTCAATAGCTCAACAAATATAGACGGAATGCGGGATTGTGCAAGATTTGGCCTAAAAAAAACACTCTTTTGTTAATAAGTTACTTCGAATTGTTAATAACCCTGATTGTTTTTTTGTTAAAAACGCTAAAACCTTATAAATAAAGGGCTACAGCATTTTAGCCCCTTTTTCAAATTGATAGCCGTTTAATAAACTCTGAGCATCCATTAATTTTTTACCTGAAATTTTAATTTGATGAATATTTAAGTAACCATCTGTAACCGCTACTTTTAACTCTTTTTTTGAGGTGATAATTGTTCCGTTTTCTAAAGAGTGTGAAGTGTTTTCTTTTGAAACCCCATAAATTTTAGCTGAAACTTCCTCTTCACCATTTATAATGGTTGTCCAAGCGGCAGGATATGGGTTTAATCCACGGATATGGTTGTATATATCTTGTAATGGCTTAGACCAATCAATTTTGCAGTTGTCTGGAAATAGCTTAGGAGCTAATTTTTCTTCTAATTCTGGTTGCTTGGTAGTTGTTACGTCACCTTTTGCAATTAAATCAACTGTCTCAGCAACTAAGTTGGCCCCTAAATGCATAAGCCTGTCATGCAATTCACCTACAACTTCATCTTCTTTAATATCAACTTCACTTTGTAAGATGATTTCACCTGTATCAATCTTATCATCAATAAAGAACGTAGTAACGCCCGTTTTGGTTTCACCATTAATAATTGCCCAGTTAATAGGTGCTGCTCCACGATATTCTGGTAATAAAGAAGCGTGTAAATTAAACGTACCATATTCTGGCATTGCCCAAACTGATTTTGGTAACATTCTAAAAGCAACTACTATTTGTAAGTTGGCGTTCCATTTTTTTAATTCTTCTTGAAATTCTTCACTTTTTAAATTTGTTGGTTGAAGAATAGGCAAGTTTTGAGATAGCGCATATTTTTTAACTGCAGATTGATTTAGTTTACGACCTCTTCCTGCAGGTTTGTCTGCCGCGGTAATAACTCCCACAACATTATAATCATTCTCTACTAAGTGTTGTAAAATAGTAGCAGCAAAATCTGGGGTTCCCATAAAAACTATGCGTAAATCTCTCATTTATATCAAATAATATTTATTGTTATTCGTGTGTATTTTTTCTTCAGCAAGTAGCTCACGCAAAAGTATTAAAATGTTCGCTTTTTTTTCATTTAGAAGTGAGCAGATTTCAATAACTGTATAGCTTTCTCCATCTTTAAATAGCGATAATACATCTTGCTGATTTACATTAGTTCTTGTTTTCTTCTGTAAACAAACATCACAAATTCCACAGTTTTGAGCATCCTGTTCATTAAAGTAGGAGAGAAGTTGTATACTCCTGCAAACTGTATCGTTTTGAATAAACTGAAGTAAATCGTTGTTTTTTTGTTCTTTCTGCTTAATGTATTGCTGAATATTTACTGAAATTCGGTTAATGGTTTTGTCATCTTCTCTAGGGTGTAAAAAGAACAATTCAGCATTGTTGGTTGATTTTGTATAGGTAATCAATTCTTCTTGAGCCAGTTTTTCTAACATACTAATAACAGACCAAGAAGTTGAACCTAGTTTTTTAGCGATATAGAATTCATCAATTTTTACAGGGTTTTCAAAAATTCCACCATACAAACGTAAAATTTGCTGGATAAAGTTTTTAAGCTGCGTGTTTTGATGTGTTTGAGAAATGACTTGTTTACTCGTAGCTAAAAACTGAATGGTAGATTTTTGTTGAAAATTATGATTGAGTTCAATAATTCCATTATTAATGAGTATTTGAAGCGCATTAAAGGTTTTATTGGGAATAAAACTGTATTTACTACAAAAATCTAAAAAGTTGAAGTCAAAAGCAGATTCGATTAATTCTCCCTTGGCAATCTGAAAATGTTGATATAACTTTTGATGAACAATTTTTATTTCATCAATAGTAGGAAGCGATTTTTTAAGTAATTCACTACTTAGCGAAATGTCGCTGTTATTTGTTAATACTACAGAAAAAGCTTTGTTTCCATCACGACCGCCACGACCTGCTTCTTGAATGTAATTTTCGATAGAAGAAGGTAAATTGATATGTACAACTACTCGAACATTTGGTTTGTCAATTCCCATTCCAAAAGCATTGGTAGCAACGATTACGGGAGTTTTTTCTGTCATCCAATTATCAAAAGCAAGTTTTTTTTCTACAGAAGATAATCCACCATGATAAAACGAACTTTTAAACCCTTGAGCATTTAGGTAACTACTAATCTCTTTTGTTTTGCTACGTGTATTTACATATACAATTGCAGGAGCTTTTGTTTTGGTGAAAATTTGATTTAGCTTACCAAGTTTGTCTTCTGTCTTATAAATTTGATATGCTAAATTCTTACGATAAAATGATTGTTTGAACACAGTTGGGCTTTCCAACTCAAGTGAACTAGCAATATCTGAAATTACTTTTTGTGTAGCAGTAGCGGTTAAGGCAATTATAGGGGCAGAAGGTTGTAATTCTTTTAAAATTGTAATATTCTGATACGACGGACGAAAATCATGTCCCCATTCAGAAATACAATGTGCCTCATCAATAGCAATCAAATTAACATCTAATTGCTTAATTTTCTCTTGAATAAAACGAGATTGTAATCGTTCAGGCGAAAGGTATAAAAACTTAGTTTTTCCAAATCGGATGTTGTCAAAAAGCGTAATGATTTCATCTTGGGTACTTCCAGAAGGAATTAAAGTAGCTTTAATACCTCTTTCAGTAAGATTAGCAATTTGGTCTTGCATTAAAGCAATTAAAGGAGAAATGACAATGCAAATGCCTTCTTTTGCTAAAGCAGGTACTTGAAAACAAATAGATTTACCACCACCAGTAGGAAGTAGAGCAACTACGTTGTTTCCTGCTAATACTTTTGTAATTATTTTTTGTTGAGGTTCTCTAAACGAGTTGAATCCCCAGTAGTGTTTTAGTATTTGAAGTGCTGTATCATACATCGTGTTTTAACGTATGTAAAATAAAATCGCAACGCTCATGTACCGTTCCAAAAGGAACATCAATTATATGATAGCCTATTTCTTCGTAAGCTTCTTTTAAAAAAGTGTCAATTTTTACTGACTGTTCAAACGTTTCATAACGCTCGTTGTCAGATTTATAAATGTCTTCCCAAGGAGCACACATAAATACTTTAGTGTATAAGTATTTATTGCTTTTTTCTATAAAAATATCAGGAAAGTCAGAACCCAAATAATTCATATACGCATGTACATCAGGAATTCCTCTATCAAAAAAGATAATTTCAGCATCACTTTGGTGTGCATCTATATATTGTTGTTCTCGTCCTTCTAATAAAAGTTGACTAAATAGTAAAGGTTGCTCTAAAAAAAGTTGGTCTATTCCATCTTTTTGAGCTTTTAGGGTAACCTCTCTTGAAATCTCTGGCATACATTCATATCCACGCTTAATAAATTCTCTTAAAATAGAGGATTTACCCGTACCAGGACCACCTATTAAAACTATTTTTTGTTGCATGGGGCAAAAATAAAAGTTTCAAGTTATAAATATAATAAATAGTGTAATTTTGTGCTTCATCATCATGAATTCTATATTTTTTGATGATTTTTAATAAAAACAGTAATAATTGAGTTATGCAAGATAGAGAGGCTTTTTACGCAAAATTAAAATCACAGTTAGAAGATACTACAACTTTTCCAGCTAAATACTTATACAAGTTTATTGTTCCTACGGATGGAAATCAAGTACAAGAAGTACAAGATTTATTCAATGAAGGTGGAGCGGTTATTGATACCAAAAAATCTAAAACAGGTAAGTATGTAAGTGTTTCAATACACTTAACGGTTAAAAGTTCTGACGAAGTTATTTCTTATTACAAAAAAGCAGAGGCTATAAAAGGGATTATTTCTTTGTAAATTTATGGCATGAAAAATCTACTTTTCATACTAGCTGTTTCATGTACGATTCTTCCAACTTTTTCACAAAGAGATCAGGAATTGTTTCGGATTAATGATACTCCTGTATTAGTTTCGGAGTTTAAGCAAGTGTATGAAAAGAATTTACCTTTAGTAGAAGACGGAAAAGATAATGGTCTTGATGATTATTTAGAGCTTTTTATTAACTATAAATTGAAAGTAAAAGAAGCCTATAATTTACGCTTAGATACTGTAAAAAGTTATCAAGAAGAGTTGGAAATATATAAGAATCAACTCATTATTCCATATTTATACGATAAAGAGACGCTTAATGAATTGGTAAAGGAAGCCTATGAACGTACCAAAACAGAAATTAAGGCGAGTCATATTTTAGTGAAATATCCGAGTAATGGAATAGCTGTTGATACTTCGTTTTTAAAAAGCAAAATTGACAGATATAGAAGCAGAATAATACAAGGAGAAGATTTTGCTAAAGTTGCAAGAGAAGTGTCTGAGGATCAGTCTGCTAAAATTAATGGAGGAAATTTAGGGTACTTTTCTGCTTTTCAAATGATATATCCTTTTGAAAATGTAGCTTACAAAACAAGAATAGGAGAAATTTCAGAGCCTTTTCAAACCAAATTCGGACTCCACATCATAAAAGTAACAGGAAGTAGATTATCTAAAGGAGAATTTGATGTAGCCCATATTTTAGTAACGAATTCAGCAAAAGGTAAGTCTAAAATAGAAGAGATCTATCAGCTTTTAGAATCAGGAGCTTCTTTTGAAAAGTTAGCAAACGAACATTCAGATGATTTAGGCTCTGCAAATAATGGAGGAAAGTTACCAAGGTTTGGAACTGGAGAAATGGTAGAGAAATTTGAGAATGAGGTATTAAAACTTGAAAAAATAGGAGATTATAGTAAACCTTTTAGAACAAAATACGGTTGGCATATAGTTAAGCTATTAAAGAATTACCCTATAGCTTCTTTTGAAGAAATGAAAGAGGAGCTAACAACAAAAATAAAAAACTCAAGTAGGGCAAAAGCTTTAAGTATTGGAAGCATAGAAAAGATAAAAAAGAACTACAAAGTAAAAGAATATCCTCAAGCACTTAATATTCTTAAAGAAGCTATAAAAGTAGAAAAGAATGGAAAGCTAGATAAGAGAGTACTTTCTATCAACGGAAAAGAATGGTTGCAAAAAGATTTAGTTATGTTTGCTACCTCTAAAAACCAGCAAGTAGATCAAAAGCTGTTTAAAGAGTTTGTAAATAACAAAGTGATAAACTATTTCAAAGAAGATTTAGCGAATAAGAATTCTGAATATAAAAATATTCTACAAGAATATAAAGAAGGATTGCTATTGTTTGATTTAATGGAAGCTAAAATTTGGAACAAGGCTTCAACTGATGAGGTAGGATTGAATCAGTTTTATTCAACTCATAAAAACAAATATGGCAAAGAACTTGATGAAATTAGAGGGCAGGTGATGAGCGATTATCAAGATGAATTAGAAAAAGAGTGGATTAAAGATTTAAGAGAAAAGAATACTATCAAAGTAAAAGAAAAGGTTTTAAGAAAATTAAAGAAAACGTATAACCAATAGTATAAAGTGAAGAAATATATTTTTCTAATAGTATTAATAAGTATAGTTTCATGTGATCTTGTTAGTTTAAAGAAAGAAAAAACAAGAGAAGATAAACCTATAGCCACAGTTTATAACAAACATTTATATGAGAATGATATTAAAGGGTTATTACCTAAAAATCTTTCTAAAAAAGATAGTTTAGTACTCGTTAAAGGTATTATCAATTCATGGGCTAAACAAGAATTGTTATACATAAAAGCTGAAGAAAATATATCAGAAGTAAATAGCGAGCAGATTGAAGGCTTAGTAAACGATTACAAAAAAAGTTTATATATAAACGGTTACAAAGAACGATTAATAAAACAGCAATTAGACACTGTTGTAGGAGAAGAAGAAATAGCTTCATACTATGAAGAGAACAAAGAAAACTTTAAAACAAATGAAGAGTTACTGCAATTTGAGTATATAAATTTTGGTAAAAAGTTTTTAGATAAAAAGGAAACCATAGCACAGTTTAAATCAGAAAAAGAAGAAGATAAAATAGATTTAGAAAGACACTTGTTGAACTTCAAATCATATCGTTTACAAGATTCAACTTGGGTAACTTTTGATTATTTAAAGAAAAAAATACCTCCTTTTCGTAACGAATCAAAGGAAAACTTGTTAAAAATATCAAAATTCATACAAAAAGAAGATACTTTAGGAGTATATTTGGTCGCTGTAAAAAATATATTGCCTAAGAATGCAACTGCTCCTTTAAGCTATGTTAGCCCTAGAATTAAGCAAATTATTTTACATAAAAGAAAATTAGAATTAATACGAGATATTGAAAAAACACTAATAAATGATGCAATCCAAAACAAAAACTTTAAAGAATACTAGTATAGCTTTTGCCTTGTTTTTAGCAGGTTTAACTACGTTAAACGCACAAGAAAAAATAGACGGAGTAGCCGTTGTGGTAGGTAAAAACATTGTTTTAGATTCTGATATTGATAAATTTAAGCAAGAAGTAGAGTTAAGGAGTGAAGGAAAAGTAAAGATTTCTAACTGCGAAATGCTTGAAGAGTTAATGCAACAAAAATTATTAGCACACCATGCTGTAATTGATAGTGTAGTAGTGTCTCAATCTGAAATAGATGGGAGAGTAGACCGAAGTATTGCTTTTTTCACGCAAGAATACGGAAGTGAAGAAAAAGTAGTTGAAGCATATGGTTTTAACGATATCGAAGATTTAAAGAAAGAATTAGCTAGAGTTCAAAAAGAAAACTTACTAATAGAAAAAGAGCAACAAAAAATTACAGAAGATATTGATGTTACTCCAGAAGAAATTAGAGTATATTTTAAAGGTTTAGAAGAGAAAGGAGAGCTTCCTGAAATTCCTGCAGAAGTAGTATTAAATCAATTAATCTTAAAAGCTGAACCAACTCAAGAAGAAGTAGATCGTGTTATAAACAAGCTTAAAGAAATTAAAAAGGAGATTGAAGAGGGAGCAAGTTTTAAATTAAAAGCGATTATTAACTCAGAAGATCCAGCGGTAGCTCAAAACGGAGGAAAATATGTGATAACTAAAGATAGTCCGTTTATCAAAGAGTTTAAAGAAACTGCTTTTTCGTTAGATGTAAATCAAATTTCAGAACCTATTAAATCAGCATTCGGATACCATATTCTTCAATTACATAAAGTAAAAGGGAATCAAAGAGAAGTATCTCATATTTTAATGCAACCTCAAATTTCTGATGAAAAATTAAAAGAAACTAAAGAGGAAATCGAAAAAATTGTAGCTGAAATAAAAGAAGGTAAAATTACATTTGAGGAAGCTGTAGCAAAATATTCTGAAGACGAAGAAACTAAAAATAGTGGAGGTTTAATTGTAAACCCATATACACAAGAACCTTCTTTTGAATTAACAAGAATGCCTCCAGAATTATATCCAAGAATTAGTGAGTTAAACAAAGGAGATTTATCAGATATTTATTATGATGAAACTCGTGAAGGAGAAAAAATGTACGGGGTAATCTTAATGAAAGATAAAACAGATAACCATACGGCTGATTTAGTTCAAGATTATGTAAGAATGCAACAGTTTGCTTTGGCTAAAAAGAAAGAAGAAGAAATAGCTAAATGGACAAAGGAAAAAATACAAGAAACGTATTTAAAGTTAGGAAACGATTATAAAGATTGTACTTTCAAGAAAGATTGGAAGAAAGAAAATAAATAAGAAGTAATAAATTTAGTATATTGTCATTCCCGCGAAAGCGGGAATTTCATTTTATAAAAGTTTGTAATTAAATTTATTGAATAAAGAAAAACTTTCATTTATGTCTGACGTAACAGCAGTAAACACACTGGTAGAAAAATACAGCCAACTACAGCAAGAAATAGGAAAAGTTATAATAGGGCAGCAAGAAGCTGTAAATTACACGTTGCTTTCGATTTTTTGCGGAGGTCACTCGTTATTAATAGGTGTTCCAGGGTTAGCAAAAACCTTGTTGGTAAATACAATTTCAAGCGCATTAGGATTAAATTTTAGTAGAATTCAGTTTACGCCCGATTTAATGCCTTCTGATATTTTAGGAAGTGAAATACTAGATGAAACACGTCATTTTAAATTTATAAAAGGGCCAATTTTCTCAAACATCATTTTAGCAGATGAGATAAACCGTACACCTCCAAAAACACAGGCAGCTTTACTAGAAGCCATGCAAGAGAAGTCGGTAACAGTGGCGGGACATCACTATAAATTAGATTTACCATTTTTTGTGTTAGCAACACAAAACCCAATAGAACAAGAAGGAACATACCCGTTACCAGAAGCACAGTTAGACCGTTTTATGTTTTCAATCAACTTAGAATACCCAAGTTTTGAAGAAGAGGTGCAAGTGGTAAAAAATACTACTTCATTGGTAGATGAAAAGGTAAATGCTATTTTTTCTTCAAAAGAAATTATTGAAGTCCAAAAATTGATTCGTAAGATTCCTGTAGCAGATAATGTAGTAGAGTATGCTGTTAAATTGGTAGGTAAAACGCGTCCGAAATCAGATAAAGCAACAGAGTTGATAAAAAAATATATTGATTGGGGAGCTGGTCCAAGAGCCTCACAAAACTTAATTTTAGCAGCGAAAGCACATGCTGCGGTTCATGGAAAGTATTCTCCAGATATTGAAGATGTTCAAGCAGTAGCAATTCCTATCCTATCACATAGGATAGTGAGGAATTATAAAGCAGAGGCAGAAGGAATTACTATTAAAGAAATCATAAACTCTCTATTTTAAAATGAAGAAATTTGTTAGCATTTTTTTATTTGTTGTAGTATTTGTTTCATGTAAACAAGAAGCTACCAAAACAGTTTCAGAGGAAACAGAAAAGCAAGAAATTTTATTGGTGATGAAAGCTCAGGAAGAAGCTTGGTCCAAACACGATTTAGAAGGTTTTATGCAAGGATACTGGAAAAGTGATTCATTAAAATTCTATGGAAGAAAAGGAGTTACTTTTGGTTGGCAAAAAACCTTAGATAACTATAAAAAAGGATATCCAACAAAAGAACACTCAGGAACATTGACTTTTAAGATTAATGATATTTCTAAAATTACTGAAGGAGCATATTCTGTAATGGGAGAATATCACTTAAAAAGACCCGTAGGAGATGCTGACGGTGTTTTTATGATTATCTTTAAGAAGATACAAGGCGAGTGGAAAATCATCGCGGATACTTCGTGTTAATTTAAAGTAATGTACTATCAGGTCATTTCGAACGAATGTGAGAAATCTCACATATCTTATAAAGTAAAAAAGGGAAGTTTTCAATTGAAAACTTCCCTTTTTTTTATAGTTGTAAGCTAAAGTTTACGAAAACATTTTCGCTACTTTCTCAGCTTTTCTACTTTCAGAATAATCGTAAAAACCTTCACCAGATTTTACACCTAATTTACCTGCCATTACCATATTTACTAATAACGGACATGGAGCATACTTAGGGTTTTTAAATCCGTCATACATTACGTTTAAGATAGATAAACAAACATCTAATCCAATAAAATCAGCTAATTGTAATGGTCCCATTGGGTGCGCCATTCCTAACTTCATTACAGTATCAATTTCAGCAACACCAGCAACACCATTGTATAAAGTTTCAATACTTTCGTTAATCATTGGCATTAAAATACGGTTGGCAACAAAACCAGGATAATCATTTACTTCAACAGGAACTTTGTTGATTTTCTTAGTTAAATCAACCGTAAAATTCATTACTTCATCAGAAGTATTGTATCCTCTAATAATTTCAACCAATTTCATAATTGGCACAGGATTCATAAAGTGCATTCCAATTACTTTTTCAGGGCGATTTGTAACCGCAGCAATCTGAGTAATTGAAATTGATGAAGTGTTAGTAGCTAAAATAGTATCCTCAGCACAAGCTTCATCTAAATCTTTAAAGATTTTAAGTTTTAAGTCAATATTTTCAGTAGCAGCCTCAACAACTAAACTAGTATTTTGTACACCTTCTTTAATAGAAGTGTAGGTAGTAATATTGTTTAAGGTATTATTTTTATCGTCTTCAGTAATTTTTTCTTTCGCTACCATTCTATCTAAGTTTTTAGTAATGGTTGCTAAACCTCTATCTAAGGCAGCTTGCGAAATGTCGATAAGTTGAACATTGTATCCAAATTGAGCAAACGTATGCGCAATTCCGTTCCCCATTGTTCCTGCTCCAATTACGGCGATATTTTTCATGTTGTTGTGTTTTGGTATTTATATGGGCGTTCCCCTATGGGGCGGGCTTTCCGCTACAATCTTTTTTGGTGTATTCTTCGCTTTACTCAGAATAACAAAAAAGGATTTTCACTACAATCCCTAACGCGGTTGTTACTTATTTACTTTATTCTAAAAACAGTCTATAATCTGATGTGCTACACGTAAAGCCTCAGTACCTTGACGTAACGAAACGATAGGAGTAGTGTCGTTATGAATTGCATCTGCAAATGATTCTAACTCATCTAAAATGGCATTGTTAGCCACCACTTCAGGATTGTCGTAATAAATTTGCTTTTTAACACCTTCAGCATTTTGTAAAATCATAGCAAACTCATCAGGTTTTTCTGGTACATCTTTCATTCTAACAACTTCTGACTTCTTTTCTAAGAAGTTTACAGAAATGTATGCATCTCTTTGGAAAAAACGGCTTTTACGCATGTTTTTCATCGAAATTCTACTTGCTGTTAAATTCGCAACACAACCATTTTCAAACTCAATACGGGCGTTGGCAATATCAGGAGTTTCAGAAATTACTGATACACCACTAGCATGAACACTTTTTACTTTTGAGTTTACTACTGATAAAATGATATCAATATCATGAATCATTAAATCTAACACAACAGGTACATCCGTTCCTCGTGGGTTAAACTCTGCCAAGCGATGTGTTTCAATAAACATAGGCGTGTCTATCATATCTTTTACAGCAGTAAAAGCAGGGTTAAAACGCTCTACATGCCCTACTTGTCCACGAACATGGTGTTGACTAGCAAGGGTTCTAATAGCTTCTGCTTCTAGTACGGTATTGGTAATTGGTTTTTCAATAAAAATATGTCTTCCTTTTTTAATGGCTTGTTTAGCACAATCAAAGTGAGAAAGTGTAGGGGTAACAATGTCTACCACTTCTACAGCATCTATTAATTCTTCTACAGAATTGAATAATTTATAACCAAATTCATCGGCTACTTTTTGTGCATTTTCAGTAAAAGGATCATAAAATCCTACTAACTCGTATTTTTCTGATTGTTGTAACAAACGCAAATGGATTTTTCCTAAATGACCTGCGCCTAAAACTCCAGCTTTTAACATTCTTATCTGTTTAGTTATTGAAAAGTATTGTTGTTTGTAGGAAGAAAGCTTTCTTTATTCGAATGATTGATAAATATTTACCTAAAAAAACAGCTTTACCGTTTTAAACAACGCTAACAAAGATACACTTTTATACATATTTATTACTACTTTTAGCCTCTCGAAATTTTATGATCAGCCAAACTTTTACAGGAAGAGTTGGCAATAGTTACAATAAAATAAATAACCTATATTTATATAGAATACTGTTTGTATTAGGAGGGAATATAAATGAAAGACACAACCAAACACCAAGGACTTAGAAATCAATTAGCAAACGTTTTAGCCGCAAAAGGAATTACTGATACTAAAGTATTAGAAGCAGTTCGTAAAATACCAAGACATTTGTTTATGGATAGTAGTTTTGAAGCACATGCGTACCAAGACAAAGCTTTTCCTATTGCTGCAGAGCAAACGATTTCTCAACCTTATACGGTAGCTTTTCAATCGGAAGTTTTAGAGATACAGCCTGGTGAAAAAGTATTGGAAATAGGTACAGGATCTGGATATCAAACAGCAGTTTTATTAGAGTTGGGAGCAGAAGTATATTCAATTGAGCGCCAGCACGAATTGTTTAAGAAAACTTCTATGTTTTTACCAAAATTAGGATATAGACCAAAGCGTTTTATTTTTGGAGATGGATATAAAGGTTTACCAGAAGAAGCTCCTTTTGATAAAATTATTGTAACTGCTGGGGCTCCGTACGTTCCTAAAGCGTTATTGGCACAAATTAAAGTAGGAGGTAGGTTGTTGATTCCTGTGGGAGATAAAGAACAAGTAATGACACTTTTTATAAGGAAATCACCCAAAGAATTTGAAAAGCACGAGCTAGGCGATTTTAGATTTGTACCTATGTTAAAAAAGAAAAATTAATAATTTAAATTGTTGTAATATGAATGGAAAAAAAGAAGATGAGTTAGATAAGTTAAAAAGACTTTTACCATATGCTAGAGGTTTACAAAGAGAGATAACCGAAGCAGAAGCTCTTTTATTAACTAATGAATTGTCAAGAAGATCTATAAAAAAATTAAAGTATGATAGTATAACTAACCTTCTTTTTTTAATCATTGGAGGAGCTATAACTTTTTTCTTTACTAGTATTTCAGAGAGTAACTCTAGAGAACTCATAGAGGGTGTTGATGAGCTAAAAAAGGAAATATTAGAGAATAAATCGAATTATGAAAAAAGAATAGAAAAACATAAAAAAGATATTTTTATAATTCAAAGAGAACTAGATTCCTTGAAAAAAAAATCCGCCTAAAAAAGCGGATTTATTGAATTTGAATAAAGAAACATCAACTTATTCAGCAATCGCTACTTCAGTTGCATCGGCAACCACTACCTCTTGTTGTTGATGTTGTTTTTGTTGAGTTTGATCAGTTTTGGCTAAACCACAAGGACTAGTACTTCCGCAAGAAGAAAAACCTAATAAACTAACAGTACAAATTGCAATAAATACTACTTTTTTCATGTGTTTGTTTTTATCGTTTTTAATAGTCGTACCTCAATTAAATTAGGTACTTTATGTAAGCTTTACTATTGAAAATAGTCAATTTATTGAATGTATAATGACTATTTTAAACAGGGTAGCTTGGTTATTTTTTGTTTTCTGAAAATCAAATATACATATTTCTGATTAAGTCACCAGAATTTTCCTTCTTTTCAATAACGTTAAACTCTACCATTTTATTTTGTATAGTAGAAATTAAATCTTCGCTAATAGGTTTTCCATCGTTCCATTCAGTAATAGATAACCATTCTTGGATATCTTCTAACTGTTGTTCGTATCTGTTAGCAAGAACTTCATCGATGTTGTCAAAATCTTTAAAGTCTTTTGTACAACTATTGATAATATCGTGTACTTTTTTTACTTCTTCGAAGTGATTTTCTAAAATTTCATCACGAACAGCAATCACAAAACAAGGCCAAGGTGTAGGGCAGTCGCCAACACGTCTAAAAGTACCGTTATCTACTAAAGGCTTTGTAGTAAAATGCTCCCACATAAAATAATCAGCGTCACCATTTGTTAAAGCGTCAATTCCTCCTTGTAAATCGCCAACTACTTTAAACTTTAGTTTACTAACATCCCAACCATTATTATGAGCATTCACAATGGCCATAAGTTGAGAACCAGAGCCAAATCGACTAATAGCTACCGTAGCATGCTCTAAATCGGAAATGGTTTTGAATTTAGAGTTTGCACCTACATGTATCCCCCAAATAAGAGGACTTTTTACAAAGGTTTGTGTAATTTTTGAAGGGTTGCCATTGATGATATCTTTTATAATTCCCTCAGTAAGGACTAACGCGATATCAACTTCTCCAGAACGTAACGCTTTTGCCATCGCACCTGTACCTCCAGGGTAATCTTGCCAACGCAGGTTGATTCCTTCTTTAGTATATTCTTTATTTTTCAACGTAATGTACCATGGATAATTAAAGTGTTCTGGTACACCACCTATTCTTAAATTTATCATGAAATAATTAAAATAATAATTATTAAAAATATTAATAATACAGAGATTAATGCTGTAAAAAGTGAGTTAGATGTAAATTTAGGAAGTCTAGTTTCAATATTAGGTAATGAATCTAAATAGATTTCAAGTTGATTTTTTACACAAATAGCGTCAAACTTTTTTCTGTCAGAATTTCTAATATAATATTTATTAGACCTTGATTCAGTTAAATGTTCTAGTTCATTATGAAACTGAATATTGTTTTCGAGCATTAATCTTTCAAACTTAAAGATATCTTGAAACCTAATATGAAATTTAAAAGCTTCCTCTCCATCAAACATTTATTCAACTAATTTATCTAGGGTATATACAATCAAATCATTCACCACTTTGTACGGATCTTCACTAAACGTTCCATTGGCTCTATTAGCAATAATAGCATTCATCGAGGCTGCATTGTGACCTAATAATTTGGCTAATCCGTAAATGGCAGAAGTTTCCATTTCTAGATTGGTGATTCGGTTGTTATTATAGTTAAAACTATCAATTTTGTGGTTTAACTCAGCGTCTTGTAAAGGCAAGCGTAACACACGACCTTGAGGGCCGTAAAAACCACCAGCGGTAGCTGTAATTCCTTTATAAACTTTATCAGATAACAACTTATCTTCTAAAGATTTCCCGTTAGAAACAATTAAAGGGTATGATTTTTTCTCACTCCACCTTGTGTGTTTTATAAAAGCTTCTTCAAGTTCAGGGTGTGAAATTTCATCTACTTGATAAGATTGAAGTAGTCCGTTTAGATCTAAAGCATGAGAACTTAATAAAAAGCTATTAACAGGAATATCACTGTGTAAAGAACCAGAAGTTCCAATTCTTGTAATGTTTAACTGGGTATGGTTTTCTTTTACTTTACGTGTATTTAAATCGATGTTTACAAGAGCGTCTAACTCGTTTAAAACAATATCAATATTGTCAGGGCCTATACCTGTAGAAATAACAGTAATTCGTTTTCCTTTATAGGCACCAGTTGTAGTTTTAAATTCTCTTTTTTGGGTACTGAATTCTATAGTGTCAAAATGTTTCGTAACCTTATCCACACGATATTGATCACCAACGAAAATAATATCGGTAGCAATATGTTCAGGTCTTAAATTCAAATGATAGATACTACCATCTGGATTTAAGATGAGCTCAGAATGTTGTATACTCATTTATGATGTAATTTTTAACAGCTTATCGGTAGAGTTTACATAGAGATAGCTGTACTTTTTTGCGCCACCAAGATACGAAAAATCAGAACGAATTTTAGCATAATAATTGGTTTGGTTTTGCAATACCTTTTTTCCTGTCTTGCTTAATTTAACAGGGTCAAAAGAAGTAAATAGTTTTTTTAATTCATCTAGCTTATGAAAATATTGACTGTCGCCAAATCCATAATTTTCTTGATGCGTTAACATATAGCCAACTAATTCGTTTTGATTTGCAAAATTGTGTTCGTTAGCTATTTTTAATATGTTGTTTTCTAAGTGATTTAATCCGTTTTCAATTGAAGGAAAACGAAGTAAGTGCGCTTTAATGGCACTTTCTAAGTAAACAAAAGGTGATTTTGGATTGAATTTATGAGCATTTTCAAGAGGAAGTGGACTGTCAGAACAATATAGTTGCCATATATAATCAGCATATTCAATATCGTCGTTAGTTAGTTCTATTCTGTTTTCAAAATGCTGTTGTAATTGTGTTTCAGATAATTCTCCTAAGCCGAATAATTTTTCTTCTCCTTGAATTTTACCGCTTGTAACTAGAGATACTTTGTGGCCAGAACGATAACGTTTTAACCAACTAATTACAGCAACCATGTTTATTTGACAAAACAAATCATATTCAAACCATAAAACAATTTCATCTTGTTGTTTTTGATTACAAAGATTTCTGTATTCTTTTAAAGTGTAATCGATGAATTTCTTTTTAGTGATTTTATAGGAATCTTTTAAAAAGTCGAAGCGGATTTTCCAAAAGTTTTCGCTTCCAACATCGACAGAAGTTTTTCCTTCACATAACATTTCACGCCAAGTAATAATATCGCCTTCAACATTTAATTTTTGAAGTCTTTGAGTGGTGTGGTCTCCATTAGTTATGTGTAATAAAGAATGTTTCATAATTTTTAAGGGAATTAGTTGATTTCTTTATTGATATAAAATAAACGGTTTATTTTACACGTTATTATTTATTGGTTGATATTTAACACTTTACAAAAAGTTGTAAATATAAAAAAAATGTCGAGGAATCAAATTCCTGACATTTTTTTGTTTATCCACCAACGCGTTTTACGTTGAATCCTTTATCTTTTAAAAGCTGCATTATAGTATCTCTATAATCGCCTTGAATGATGATTTGGTCATCTTTAAAACTACCACCAACACTTAGTTTGGTTTTAATTTCTTTTGCTAATTTCTTGAAATCTTCGGTAGCTCCATTGTATCCGTCTATAATTGTAACTGGTTTCCCTTTTCGCTTTTCGTATTTACATAAAATAGGATCATCTTGAAGCCAGATATCAGGTTTTTCTTCAATAGGTTTTTCTTCAAATTGATGATCAGGGAATAGGTTTTTTAATTGATCTTGTAAATCCATTAGATTTATTTTTTCAATCCTAATTCACGTAAACGCTCATCTAAAAACTCACCAGCAGTAATGTCTTCAAACTGTTTTGGGTTGTTTTCATCAATACAATTTTCTAAAACATCTAATTTCATGTCTGAAACTGGGTGCATAAAAAATGGAATTGAGTAACGAGAAGTTCCCCATAATTCTTTAGGAGGGTTAGTTACTTGGTGAATGGTAGATTTTAATTTGTTGTTACTGTGACGTGATAACATATCACCAACATTAATCATTAATTCATCTGGTTCAGCAATAGCGTCAATCCATTCTCCTTTATGGTTTTGAACTTGTAATCCTTTTCCTTGAGCTCCCATTAATAAGGTGATTAAGTTGATATCACCATGAGCAGCAGCTCTTACAGCTCCTTTAGGTTCTGTAGTAATAGGAGGGTAGTGGATTGGACGTAAAATACTGTTTCCGTTTTTGATATAGTTATCAAAGTAAGTTTCCTCTAAACCTAAATGCAATGCTAAAGAACGTAAAACATATTTAGCTGTTTTTTCTAACATTTGGTAAGCTTCTTTACCTACTTTGTTAAATTCAGGTAATTCCTCAACCTCTACATTTTCTGGATATTCTTTTGCGTATTTTGAATCAGCATCAACATACTGACCAAAGTGCCAAAACTCTTTTAAATCTCCTTCTTTTTTTCCTTTTGCACTTTCTTTACCAAAAGAAACATATCCTCTTTGACCTCCAATACCTGGAATTTCGTATTTTTCTTTTACTTCAGTAGGTAAATCAAAAAACTTCTTGATTTCAGCATATAAGTTATCTACTAATTCATCGTCTAAAAAGTGTCCTTTTAATGCTACAAATCCTATATTCTCATAAGCGTCACCAATTTCGTTGATGAATTTTTGTTTTCTTTCAGCATCGTCTGATAAAAAATCTGCTAAGTTTACGCTTGGAATTTTATTCATTGTTAATAAGTTTTATTATTCAGACTGTAAAGTTAGTGAAATCAAGCGTATGCTGATAATTTATTTATTAACAAAAGGGATTAAGTACGATATTGTATAATTAAATCCGAAGCCTGTACTGCTGTCAAATACACGATTAAAACCAGGAGCATATAAGGTTTTAAATCCTTTTTGATCATCAACACTCAGCATTATTTTATAAGAAAAGCTAAACCCAACAAATAAGTTTTTAAAAGTTTCTGCTTTGATACCTAGCTGTAATTCAGTCCAATGAGCAGTTAAGCCAGTATCAGTTATTGGAACTTCAACAGAAGGAATTGAAGGGAAATAGGGAGGTGAGCCAGCAGTACCAGAAGACACATTAGGAGTGTAGCTATTTAAAGTATGATCAAACATAGCAAAGCCATAACGCATACCAACATAAATTTCGTTATTCATGTCTAACCAATTCTCGTAAGCATTGTAATTAGCTCCAAGTCTAATATAATTTCCTTTTGAGGTTGAAGAAGTAAAGTCTTCAAAAGTTATTTCTTCTTCATGACCTAATTCGGCAGCAACATACCACTTTTCAGAAACACGGTAATCTCCCACAAGTTCTAATCCGCTATAACTTTTGTCAATAATAGCAAGACCAGGTTTGCTAATATCTATTCCCAATCGTAAACCGTATCCAGTTTTATAAGTTACCGTATCTTTTTTTTCTTCGGATTTTTCTTTAGATGTGTTTTGTTGAGAATATCCGTTTACAAACACAAATACAAAACATAGACTAATGAAATACTTGTACATGGGAACTAGCTTGATTATCGATTAAAGGAATTTCTTTGGTAGATAAACTGTCTATCCAACCTGTATGATCTAAGGTAACATTTTCAAAAATGATTCTAAAACCACATGAACGAGATACATAGTCTTCTTCTGGTTTATATTCAATGGTGAGTGTAGCGGTTTGATTATTGGCTACATTACCATCTACATCATTCATTTTTAAAGTATAAACTGTTTTTTGTGACAGACTATTTAAAGGAATAGCAATACTATCTGTAGTTCTATTTGTAAAAAGACTGTCTGTTTTTCCTTCTGAAATTACCGATAGATGCTCTGCATTTTTAAGGTCATTAGTATTGTCTTTATCATAAAAACGTAGGACTAAGTTAGGAGTTACTGGGTTTTGTGTACAAAAATCATCTTTTTCACAAGAGCTTAAACCTGCTAGAAGTATGAATAGCGCAATGTATTTTTTCATTAATTTTTTATTTTTCAAATAAAACAACCGTTTCTATATGTGATGTATGCGGAAATTGATCTACTAAACTAATCTTTTTCAATTGATATCCGTTTTTGATTAACTCTTCCGTATCACGAGCTTGCGTTGCAGGGTTACAAGATACATAAACCATTCTATCTGCATTTAAGTTTATGATTTTCTTAAGCGTTTTAGGAGCAATTCCTGCGCGAGCTGGATCTAAAATAATGGTTCTAATTTTATTTTTATACTGTGGATGTTCGTTTAAGAACTTTCCTACATCAGCAGCATAAAATTGTAATCCTTCAATGTTATTTCGTTCAGCATTTTTCTTAGCATCTTCAATTGCTGAAGCAACAATATCTACCCCAACAATTTTAGTGTTATTTGCTTTTGAAGCGATAATTTGCCCGATGGTTCCTGTACCACAGAATAAATCCATAACTACCGTGTTGTCTACAGCTTCTTTGTTTTCTAACGCGTAATCAACTACTTTGGTATAAAGCTTTTCGGCAGATTTAGGGTTAGTTTGAAAGAAGCTCTTCATACTAATTTCAAAGTTTAAGCCTAATAATTCTTCTACAATTTTATCTTTTCCGTATACCAATTTGATACTTCCAGAAGTTGCAATAGTTCTATCGCCAGTTTCATCATTTATAGTATGCAATAAACCAGCTACTCTCTCTCCGAATAATTCAACCAAATAGTTAGCAAAATCTTGTAAATCAAATTTTGATAAACCGTTTGAAGTGGTTACTAAGTTGAATAATAATTCGTTGGTTTTGTATGATTTTCTTACCACAAAATACCTAAAGAAACCTTCTTTTTTAGGTCCATGCCAAGGCGCTAAACCAGTTTTTTCACAATACTCTCTAATGTTTTTGATGTTATCTTCAACTTGTTTGTCAAACAACCCTGAGTCTTTTTCTAAATTATCTCCCATCCACCAAACACCACGACGCTTGAATCCTAGGGTAAACTCATCAATATCGGTTTTGTTTTCACGATCGTAACCAATGGCAGAAAAACCATATTCCATTTTATTTCGGTAGTGGAATATATTTGGAGAAGAAATAAATTCATCAAATAAGTCTTCTATATTTTCAACTTTACCTATACGTTTGAATAAAGACAACGTACTTTCTTGCTTGTATTTGTGTTGTAATTCGATAGGTAATTGAATATATGGAGCTCCAGGGATGTCTTGATACGGAACTTCAACTTCATCTTTTGAGTGTTGTAAAACATCAATTAATTTACATTCTGCATATTTCTTTTTAGATTTTTCTACACGTGCTTTTACCAATTGACCTGGTAAGGTATTCGGTACAAAAACCACGAAAACACCTTCCTCAGAACGTATTCTTCCAATTCCTTTTCCTCCGAAGGCATAATCCTCAATTAAAATCTCGATGATTTGTCCTCTTTTTACAAACTTATTTCGCTCTCTTCTTGGCATTTTCTACTAAAATTTATGGTATGCAAAATTAGGAAAAGATATGGTTTGTGTAACTTTAAAGATGAACATTAATTCTTATTTTTAGTGTAAAATTGAACCTTTTTATTTTTTCTACGTCTATGAGGTGTAATCAATGATGAAAAACTTGAGGAAAATATCTGATGCAACACTGATTTTGGCTTACCAATCAGGAGATTCTAAGGCACTCAATACTTTGGTGAAAAAATGGCATTTGCAATTTTGTAAGTTCGCCTTCTGGATGGTAAAAGATGCTGATGCAGCCAAGGATATAGCTCAAGAAAGCTGGAAAGTTATTTTTAACAAGCTAACCGATTTAAAAGAACCAGAGAAGTTTAAGTCTTGGGCAATAAGTATTGTAAATAGAAAATCGATTGATTATTTACGAGCCAACCAAAGAAAAGCATTGCAGTTGAGAAATTATCAGCAAGAAGAGGTTCAGCATAATGTTGAAGAGGGTGATGATGCTTCTTTATATCGAAAAAAATTAAGAAAAGCAATTTTAGAATTGCCAGAAAATCAAAGAATAATCATTCAGCTGTTTTATTTGCAGAATTATTCTTTAAAGGAAATAGGAGAGTTGTTGGGTATATCGGTAGGAACTGTGAAATCAAGATTGTTTCATGCCAGAGAAAAATTAAAGTTAAGTATAAAAAATAGAAATCATGAGTAAGTTAGAAGATATTGATGCATTAATAAAGGAAACATTAACCGAAGAGGAAGCAAAATTTTACGATGAACTTGAAGAACAGAATGTTTTTCAAATGATAGGAGGCTTGTTTGAAGGAAAAAATAAATGGATTATGTACGGAATGAACTTTGTAACACTGATTTTTTTCGGATTGTTTATTTACTGTATAGTTCAGTTTTTTCATGCAGAAGAAACAAAAGAACTTATTAAGTGGGCGAGTGGAACCATTATTTTTTTAATGGGCGTAAGTATGCTAAAGATGTTTGCGTGGATGCAAATGGATAAAAAAGCAATTTTACGAGAAATTAAACGATTAGAAATACAGGTTTCTTCGTTGTCTGGAAAACATTTGGAATAAAAAAACTCCGTAGGATATCCTGCGGAGTTTTTAATGAATTTTAGGTCACTTTTTATTGACCTGCTTCTTTTTTAGCTTCTTGAATCATTTGTTCGTTAGCAACGATGGCAAATTCAACACGTCTGTTTTTACTTCTACCTTCAGCAGTTTCGTTAGTAGCAATAGGGTCGTTAACACCTAAGCCTTTGGTTTCAAAACGGCTGTTGTTTAATCCTTTGCTAGCTAAATAATTTTTTACAGAATTAGCTCTTTTTTCTGAAAGCGTTTGGTTGTACTCAACAGCACCAGTGCTATCTGTATATCCGTAAATTACAATATCTGTGTTTTGGTAATCTTTAAAAACAGGGACTAATTTCTCTAAGTTAGCTTTAGCTGTTGAAGTTAAACTAGCTTTATTAGTATCAAAACGTACAGCATTTTCTCCTAGTGTAAGTTTAATACCTTCACCAATTCTTTCTACTTCTGCACCAGGTAAAGCTTCTTCAATTTCACGAGCTTGTTTATCCATTTGGTTACCAATTACACCACCAGCAACTCCACCAACAACACCACCTAAAATAGCGCCAAGTTCAGAGTTATTTTTGTTTCCTACATTGTTACCTATTACAGCTCCTATTACAGCTCCTGCGGCTGTACCAATAACAGCTCCTTTTTGTGTGTTATTAGCATTTTGAACTGATTTGCAAGAAGTGAAAATAGTACCTGCTAAAAATAAAATTGATAAACTATAAATGATTGATTTTTTCATAATGCTTTTATTAATTATTGTCTTTGAAATGAATATGTGATGTCTTTTACTTGTCCTGCAACGTTAACTTTGTCAATTAAATCAAAACTAGTTTCAGTAACGTTTCGTAAGCCTAAAATATATCCGGTATTAACGTCTTTAGCTTTGTGATTATTGATGATTTTTAATACAAAGTTTCCATCTTTATTTACATACCAAGTAATTGGAGAACTAAAGTCTTTACAATCTGTACTAGGATTGTTTAAGTTCATTTCTCCTTTGTTATTGTTTGAAATAAAACTCCAGTTACTACCAATAAAACAGCTAGAATCTTCTAAATTAAATGAGTTTACTTTTAAGTATTCTGATCCAGGAAAGTTAACCGAAGTAATTGTCCAGTTACCTTTTAGCATTCGTTCAGTTTTGTTGTCTAGTTTCGTGTTGGTTACAGATGTTGATTTACATCCAATTACAGCTGCAGAAAGCAGTAATAAAAAAATGATTCTTTTCATAAAATGATATTTAGTTAATTTCTTTTAAAGATAAAAAAACTATTTAACTCTGTTTTTATTGTAAACAGTAAAAAGTTAAGGAGTTTTATTTTTTAGACGCGCTAAACCTAAATAAAGTCACTTAAATTTGATAATTTTGTAGCTAGGGATGATTTCTTTCCCACGCTGAATTTTCGAAACTTCTTTTTCGAAAGGATAAAGGTAGATAAGGAATGGTTATTTTATAAATTTAAAAAAATTAAGAAAAATGGCTGTTTTAGACCAATTAACTTCGCAACAAGCGATCGACTTAGAAAACAAATACGGAGCGCATAACTATCACCCATTACCTGTAGTATTAAGTAAAGGAGAAGGAGTGTATGTGTGGGATGTTGAAGGAAAAAAATACTACGATTTTTTATCGGCTTACTCTGCAGTAAATCAAGGACATTGTCACCCTAAAATTGTAGGAGCAATGGTAAATCAAGCGCAAACTTTAACCTTAACTTCTCGTGCATTTTATAACGATATGTTAGGTAAATATGAAAAATTTGCAACTGAATACTTCGGATTTGACAAGTTGTTACCAATGAATACTGGTGCTGAAGCTGTTGAAACTGCTTTAAAGATTTGTAGAAAATGGGCATACGAAGTAAAAGGAATTGAAGAAAACGAAGCACAAATAATTGTATGTAAAAATAACTTCCACGGAAGAACAACTACGATTATTTCTTTTTCAAACGATCCAGTAGCTCGTAAAAACTTTGGTCCGTTTACTGACGGATTTATCAAAATTGAGTACGATAACTTACAAGCTTTAGAAGAAGCGTTAGAAAATAACGATAATATTGCTGGTTTCATGGCTGAACCAATTCAAGGGGAAGCAGGAGTATATGTGCCTTCTGAAGGATATTTAGCAGCTGCTAAAGCTTTATGTGAAAAGCACAATGTATTATTTATTGCTGATGAAGTACAAACAGGAATTGCACGTACAGGAAAATTATTAGCAGTAAACCACGAAGATGTACAACCAGATATTTTAATTTTAGGAAAAGCATTAAGTGGAGGAGCGTATCCAGTATCAGCAGTGTTAGCAAACGATAGCATTATGAATGTTATCAGACCTGGTAACCATGGTTCTACTTTTGGAGGAAATCCAGTAGCAGCAGCAGTAGCTATTGCAGCTTTAGAGGTAGTTAAAGAGGAAAAATTAGCTGAGAATGCTGAACGCTTAGGTAAAATCTTTAGAGAAGAATTAGCTGAATTTGCTAAAGAAAACGATTTAGTAATTTTAGTTCGTGGTAAAGGATTGTTAAATGCTGTTGTAATTAACGATACAGAAGATAGCTCAACTGCTTGGGATATTTGTATGAAATTACGTGATAATGGATTGTTAGCAAAACCAACACACGGAAACATTATCCGTTTTGCACCGCCATTAGTAATGAACGAAGAGCAATTAAGAGATTGTATTTCTATAATTAAAAACACAATTTCTGAGTTTAAAAAGTAAACTCAAAAAATGAATAGATAAAAAAAGGAGCAATTTATTGCTCCTTTTTTTTATACCTAATTTACCATTTCATAAATATTTAAATGCTTTTTTAAGATTCCGGAGGGTGTATTTTTAGTTTCATCAAAAATTCGGGTGTCTCCAAATAGAATAAAACTTTCCTTAGCTCTAGAAACTGCCACATTCAACATATTAGGTTTGTTGTCCTTTTCAAAAAACAAAGTACCTTCATCTTCATTTGAATACACAGAACTGAACAAAATGATGTTTCGTTCTGCTCCTTGTAAAGCGTGAACGGTTCCTAGTTTGATGTCGTTTACCTTATAACCTGCATCAGTTAATGCTTTGGATAATTCTCCTTTCTGACTTGCAAAAGGAGTAATGATTCCTAATACACTTTCAATAGAAGTTACATCATAGGCCTCTTGAATGGTTTCTTTGTTTTGTTGCAACCAAGATACGATGGCTTTTACTTCGGTAATGTTGCAACGACTGTTATACTTACGCTCGCTAACCCCTTCAATATGATATGCCATCATTGATGGAAATGCTTGGTCTTCTTTAGCTTTCCCTTTCATCGGTTTTAAAATACCGTCATAAGCAAGTTCGTTACAAAAGCTAATAATTTCATCATTACACCTTCTGTGTTCTAACAAAACAAGACCTTGTTCGTTGTTGTTAGGTAGCGGGGTTTCAAATTCGCAGGCGTTTTGTGCCATTCTCATGATACTTCCGCTGGAAGCTAAAAACCCTAAATCTTCTAGATATTCATCGTTTTGATTTTCAATAATATTTAAGCTTGTTAGGTTTCCTTGGTCAATTTTTTTAGGAATAGACCAAATAGGTTCAATTTGTTTTAAATCACCTATCACAAAAGCTTTTTGTGCTAGAGAGAATACGGGAATGCTAACTTCTGGAGTTACCTGACCAGCTTCATCAATAATTAATAAATCTAAAAAATTGTACAGCGGTAAGTATTCGAAAATAGGTTTTCCGTTTTCGTTTTCTCCTTGAAACTGACTGTATAAAAAATGACTCGGCGCCATATAAAAAGTAGCCACAAAACAAGGAGTTAGCATCGCTCTTCGTTTCCATCTTGCTTTTATAGCATTTTCACCTGTTCCTTTTTCGGTGTCATATTCTAGCATTTCTTTGGTCTCAAGCAACCATCGTGCTTCCCAATAGTGAGTTGCTAACAAAAAAGCTTTATGACGTAAATGAATATCTAATTCGTCATAAAAGAAGCGTTGTGAAGCATCGTTAGATTTGAGTTTCTCATATTCATTATCCCACATTTCTTCTTCAGAAACAAAAGGGAACCCTTGAATGTCATTTTCATACTTCCAGTTTTTCAGTTTTAAATTAGACTGAAGTAACAAATTCATATGAGCAATACTTTCTTTGATAAAAGCAATCGCTTTTTTATTATCTGAAAGAACAGTGGTGTCAACTTTAAAAATATATTCAGAAGAATTGTTAGAAGTTGAAATCTGTGATTCAGCGATGCAATAACGTTTCATTTTTTGGATGAAATCAGCATCTTTTGAAGCAGATTTTAAATCGTTTAAAATGGTTCTCCATTCTTGTAGTTTAGAGATTTCAAACGTGTTTTTTTGAATGTAATCTTCTTCGCGTGCAAGTATGTTGTTGATGTTGTTTATTGAGTTAATATAATTGCTTGAAAACTCAACTCCATCCGCTAAAATATTCTGAATTGCTATTATTTCCTCCTGTAAATGATAGCATACATCTTCTAGTGAGTTTGTTTCTGTATGAAAGTAATGGCAATAATTAGTAAGAAAATAATACTCTGCTTCAGAAACATAGTTTTCATTTTCTAAATTACACAAGGTACCTTCATGTCCGAATAAATTTCCTTTTAAAAAATTAATGTCGGCTAAGTTTTTTTCACTCTTTGAGTTGGATGGAAGATAGGTTGCATATCCATTAAAATCAGGAATCCAACGGTCAGATAGCCCTTCCATAGAACTTTCAGAATTAATAAAACTATCAATAATATTGGTTACAGCCTGATTGTTGTTAGAGCAAGCGAGAATGATAGGAGCTTCTTCTCCCTCAATTGCAGCTCTTACAAATTCGGTGGCAACTAAGCTTTGTAAAAGAGTGGTTTTCCCTGTTCCAGGAGGTCCGTTTACTGCAGTAACTGCGTTTTCTTCAGCTACCAAATACGACAACAATGTTTTACGTTGACTAACAGATAAAGGGAACTCGTTAGACATCTGCCCTAAATGCAAATGATTATAATTTAAGAAACCATGATCAGTAATGGCTATTTTACGTTCTCTTGTATACGGATTGATAATTTTTGACAAAACAGGAAGTTCTTCTGTATTTTTCAATAAGTTTTCATACAGAAAAAGAATGCTTTTTGCGGTAGAGATTTTTGAGCTTAACGCAAAATAGGTCAATTCATATTTTGTGGTGTACTTATCAACTTGGTAGCGGTATAGGTTGCTATGTGTTATTGCAGGAAAAATATCATTAATGTAGTTCCAGTACTCATCCCAAGGAACAGTTTCTTCTTCGTTTTCAAAATCGGGTGATGCCAATTCTTTTGCCTCTAAAACGGTATCGATAGAAGAAAAAATGAAATCATTTTTTACATCGGCAATAGGAGTGAGGTAATTGCGAACAATTAATGGAAACGCGTCTTTAGGGGTTGATAAATTTCCTGAACGATTAACAATAGCACTAATCCAAAACGGATGAATAGTACGTTGTTTAAATTTTGTGTTATCTGTTTGGTATTCTAAATGAAAAGGAGCGATAAGAATTTTGGTTTCCTCAATCACATGCCATTTCGGACTGTCTTTTTTGGTGATTCCTTTTAATCGATTAATTCTTCGTTCTTCTGCATCTAATATTTCATTAGCTTGTTTTGAGTTGATAATAGCATTGCTTAAATCGGATGATTTTTGACGAAATAAGTTTTTGATTTTACTAATATCAATCGCTAAGTTTTCACTGTCAGATAAGCTGTTTTTATAATATTGAAGCCAGTTTTTCTCGTTGTTCATAGTTGTTCTCGTACCCTAGAATTGTAATTTTTTCAATAAGAAAGGGTGCGAAAATAGTGTATTCAACGCCGTGAAAAATAGTTTCTATCAGCTTTTTATTAACGAAAAAAATAAGGAAGAGGATAGTAGGTTTGTTTTCAGTAAAATAAATGTTGAAAAATTATTGACGTGCGTAATAATGATAATCTTTAATCACAGTGTTTACAAATTCAGCTGGTTTTTGCTCAGTAGAAATTCCTGTGAGTTCAATAATCTTAGCATGAAGTTTTAAAATCACTTTATGATTTCTTTTTCTCATGGCGTCCTTATATACGTTTGAAATAGTGTGAATATCGTTATCAGTTAACAACGTTACTTGCGAATAGGTAGGAGTGTAATTGTCTACTACATCACTAGCAATGGTGTCTTTTAAAGTAATTCTTTTCTTTTCAGATATTACAGTAGTTCCTGCAGCAATGTCACCTAAGCGTTGCCCTTTTCCGTTTAATAAAATGGTTAGTACAGCAACCGAACCACTTGCCAATGTGAAATCTACAACTCGCAATAACCAACGAATTAAATAGCTTCCAAAAGTAGGTTTAGAACCATCTAACTTTACCACTCTTGTTTGATTGAAATATTTTCCAGGTGTTTGTCCGTTCATTAAAATTTCAAAAATCAAGCTGTAAAAAAATATAGGTAATCCAAGTAGCATGTACAAGCTCAGGAATTCCATACTAAAAGGAATATCTAACATTCCTATAATAATGGCTATGATGATATAATATCCGAAAATAAATAAAGCATCAATTAAGTACGAACCAATACGAGTGGTAACATGTGCCACATTTTGACTAATAGTGATGTTCTGAGCAGTTTCTATTTGAAATTTATCCATGAATTAGTTTTTCAATTTTTTTATTGATATTTCTACAACTTTTTTTAGTTTAGCGAAGATAAAAATATTCTATGATTAAGGAAACTTCTCAACAAATACACTTTAATTTTTTGAGTAGATGAGAGAAGCTGCTTTTGTAAATAAAAACAAAGAAAAGTGGCAGCTTTTTGAAGATGCATTGTATCAAAAAACAATTATTTCTCCAGATAAATTATCAGATTTATATGTGGAGTTGACAGATGATTTAAGTTATGCCAAAACCTTTTACCCTAACGGGAATACGGTTGTATACCTGAATTCTATTGCTTCTGCTGCGCATCAAAAAATCTATAAAACAAAAAAAGAAAGTAAGAATAGATTTGCCAGTTTTTTTAAAACTGAGTTTCCTTTGATGTTTTATAGCTATCAAAAAGAATTGTTTGTTGCTTTTATCGTTTTTGCTTTTTTTACCATATGTGGAGCATTTTCAGCAGCGACTGACACCGATTTTGTACGTCTTATTTTAGGAGATAGTTATGTGAATATGACCTTAGAAAATATTGAAAAGGGAGATCCTATGGCTGTGTATAAAGATGCAAATGAAATTAATATGTTTGTAGGAATTACTATGAATAATATACGAGTTGCTATGTATGCCTTTGTATTAGGAATACTGTTTTCGGTAGGAACTTTATATATAATGATGCAAAACGGAATCATGTTAGGATCGTTTTTGTATTTCTTTTATGAGAAAGGTTTGTTTTGGGAATCTTCAAGAACTATTTGGATTCACGGAACCATAGAAATATCAGTAATTGTAATTGCAGGTTGTGCAGGTTTGGTGTTGGGGAATAGTATATTATTTCCTAAAACCTATTCGCGATTAGAATCGTTTAAAAGAGGAATGAAAGACGGATTGAAAATTATGGTGAGTACTGTTCCGTTTTTTATTGTAGCGGGTTTTTTAGAAGGATTTGTCACTCGTCATACTGAAATGCCCGATTGGTTAGCTATTCTAATCATAGGAACTTCGTTAGCATTAATTATATTTTACTACGTTATATATCCAATTAAAGTTTATAAAAATCAACTAACACATGAATAAAGAATACATCGAGTTTAAAAGAGAAAGAGATTTAGGAAGTATTATTTCAGATGCTTTTAAATTTATCAGATTAGAAGGAAAGCAATTCTTTTTATCTATTTTAAAAGTAGCTGCAATACCAATAGTTGTAGCTGTAGCTTCTATGATTTATTATATGATGTCTATGTCATCAATAATTACTGAAGATGCTAGTGCTGCCATTGGTATGGTAGGATCAGTGTTTATTATGATGATAGCTTATTTAGTAGCTATTGTTTTTATAAACTTAGCAGGTATGTACTATATTAAATCTTATATAGATAACAAAGGAGTGGTTAATCAAGAAGAAGTTGTAGCCAACACAAAAGCAAAATTTTGGTCGTTTACAGGTTTTGGAATTTTAGCAGGATTGATATTGTTTGCAAGTGCCATGTTATGTGTATTACCAGTATTTTATACTTGGCCAGCATTATCTTTAGGAGCTTCAATATTGGTGTTTCAAAATGAAACAGCTTCAGGAGCGATAGGTAAATGTTTTAACTTTATTAGTGGATATTTCTGGGAAGTTTTCGGAGTAGTTTTCGTGGTGTCTATTTTAGTAAGTGTTCTAGGATATGTATTCCAAATACCAGCAATGATTTATCAATTTGCAAAAATGGGATTAAGCATGGGAAGTGATGATCCAACAGAAGTTTTTGGATTTTTTAGTGATCCTATTTACTTAATTTTGAATGTTGTTTCAATAGCAGGTCAGCTAATGTTTTACTCAATAACATTAATCACTAACGTGTTTTTATACTTTGATGTTAACGAGAAAAAGAATTTAACAGGAACTATTGAAAGAATTGATAGCTTAGGACAATAATCTTTTGAAACAGTTTCTTTTTTACATAACATTTTTTATTTGCTCAATCGCTGTTTTTTCTCAGGAAGAAAAAAAAGTGATTCAGTATGATGATGCTATTATCGAGCAAAAGAAGTTTGATGCTCAAAAAATAGAAGAGTACAAGCAAAAAGACGAGTTTATATATGTTGTAGAAAAAAGAGAACCTACTATTCTAGAGAAAATATGGGATTGGATAAAGCGAACAGTTATTAAAATACTTTCGTACATTTTTGATGATATTACACCAGCAGTAGGATTTTTACGTGTTGTTTTAAAGATTTTACCTTACGTAATTGCAGGACTCGTACTTTTCTTCATTATTAAATTCTTTTTAAAAGTAAATGCAAGTAATATTATTGATGGTAAAAGAGCAAAACCTATCGTACATCTTTCGGAAGAAGAAGAGTTGATAAAAGAGAAAGATTTACCAAAGCTAATAGAACAAGCTATTACAGAAGGAAACTATCAATTAGCAGTGCGTTATTACTATTTATTACTACTGAAAAACTTATCAGATAAAGAGTTTATTTCTTGGCAACAAGAAAAAACAAATGAAGATTATATAAAGGAGTTGGCATCTAAACAACAATTACACGGTGATTTTAAAAAGTTAACCTATTTGTATGATTATGTATGGTACGGAGAGTTTTCAATCGATAAAGAAAAATTCGTGCAAGCAGAAAGTAAGTTTAAAAATACCCTAGCTAAAATTTACTAATTTGGATAAGAAACTTAAAATATACATTGGTTTATTGGTGTTTATACTGCTTGGTATTATATATATCGAGTCTGTAAAGCCTAAAGAAATCAATTGGTATCCAAGTTATGCTGCTAAGCATAAGATTCCGTATGGTACGTATGTGTTGCATAAAGAAATGCCGAGTTTATTTCCGAAGAAAAAAGTAAAAGACATTCATCAAAATCCGTATACATTTTTAAAAGATTCAACGAATAAGGGAACTTATTTTTTTGTTGATAATGCATTGAATTTTGGTGAAGATGAGTTTTCTGAACTGCTCAAGTTTGTAAAAAGAGGAAATAATGTTTTTATAGCTACAAACGGAGTACATATTGATACGTTACAAACAGAAACGAGTATTTTAACAACATCAGCTTTTGAAGAAAAAGCGTATCAAAAAATGAGTAACTCAATTTTTGGCGGAACAGAATATCATTTTGATAGGGACTTTTCTAAATTCTATTTTTCCGAAGTAGATACCTTAAATACTACTATTTTAGGTGAGTTAGTAGTCAGAAATGAAAACGATTCTATCATCAGCAAAAAACCAAATTACATTAAAGTAAAACACGGAAAAGGAAATTTCTATTTGCATACTTTTCCACAGGCTTTTACCAACTACAACATGTTGTTAAACAACAATTACGAGTATGTAGCAAATGTATTATCCTATATAAGTACTCCTCAAAAAAAAGGAGCTAATGCAAGTACTATAAATGGGGGTGAAAATGCTGTTTTGTGGGATGCTTATTATAAAACAGGAAAAAGTAGTATTACTTCACCGATGCACTATATTTTATCAACCCCACCGTTAAAATGGGCGTATTACATCTCTTTAATAGGTGTATTGTTTTTCATTATTTTTAAAGGAAAGCGTAATCAGCGATTAATTCCAGTAATTACACCGTTAAAAAATCAAACGTTGGCTTTTACGCGTACTATAGCAAATATGTATTATGAAAAGTCAGACCATAAAAATATAGCAGATCATAAAATCAATTATTTTTTAGAGTATATAAGAGTTAAATACAGACTATCAACTCTAAAGATAGATGAGAGTTTTTATAAAAATGTAGCTAGTAGAAGTGGCAATTCTGAAGAAAAGATTAAAGATTTATTTCAGAAAATAAAACAAATACAATCAAAATCAAACATAACCGAAGAAGATTTGATAGCCTTAAACAAAGCTATTGAAGATTTTAAAGCATATAAAAATAGTTAATATGGATACAGAAAATAATTCAGTAGAAACAACAAATGAGTTGTTTACAAGCAGAGTTGACTTGTCAAAATTAAAAGAAGCTGTTGTTAAGATTAAAGAGCAGTTAGGAAAAGTAATTGTTGGGCAAAAGGAGTTTATGGAGCTGTTATTAGTTTCTTTATTAGCTGACGGTCATGTGCTAATTGAAGGAGTGCCTGGTGTAGCTAAAACAGTAACTGCAAAATTATTAGCTAAAACAATTGCAACGGATTTTAGCCGAATTCAGTTTACACCAGACTTAATGCCTTCGGATGTGTTAGGAACTTCGGTTTTAAACATGAAAACTTCTGATTTTGAGTTTAAAAAAGGGCCAATTTTCTCCAATATTGTATTGATTGATGAAATCAACAGAGCGCCTGCAAAAACGCAAGCGGCATTGTTTGAGGTGATGGAAGAAAAACAAATTACGATGGATGGTGAGCGCTATGCAATGAATCCGCCATTTATGGTATTGGCTACACAAAACCCAATAGAGCAGGAGGGAACCTATGCTTTACCAGAAGCGCAATTAGACCGTTTCTTATTCAAAATAAATGTTGGGTATCCAAGTTTAGATGAAGAAATACAAATAATTACTGCTCATAACGATCGTAAAGGGGCGCTACCTCAAACTCAAGTAGAAGCTGTGTTAACCGAGTCAGAATTGTTAGAATATAGGAGTAAGGTTTTTGAAGTATTGGTAGAGGAAAAAATTATTAAATACATTGCCCAGTTAATTTCTAATACACGTAACAATGCACATTTATTTTTAGGAGGTTCGCCAAGAGCAAGTATTGCGGTATTGATGGCTTCTAAAGCTTTTGCAGCGATTAACGGACGTGATTTTGTGATACCAGAAGACGTGAAGAAGAGTATTTATCCAGTATTACGTCATAGAATCATGTTAACTCCAGAACGTGAAATGGAAGGAATGACTCCTGACAAAGTAATTGAAATGATTGTACAATCTGTTGAAGTTCCTAGGTAGTGATTCAATTCTTTAAATCGTTATACATACACAACCGCTTTTTTGTTTACATCAGCGTAGTTTCGGTATTGTTTTTAGTATCGTTTTGGATTCCTATGCTGTATTCTGCAGCATGGATGTTAGTATGGTTGTTTGTTATAGCGATGTGTATCGATTTAATTATTTTATATCGATTTAAAAACGGGTTTTCAGCAAAAAGAATAGTATCAGAAAAGCTATCAAATTCAGATGATAATGAAATAGCGATTACACTTGAAAACAATTATCCATTTCAAGTTTTTATTTCGTTGATTGACGAGTTGCCAGCTCAATTTCAAAAAAGAGATTTTGAGCATGCAATGTCTTTGAAGCCTGGAGAAAAATCAACGTATACATACACTGTTCGACCTGTTGAAAGAGGAGAGTATAACTTTGGAAGAGTAAATGTGTTTGTATCCTCTATTTTACAAGTGTTTTCTAAACGTTACACATTTTCTGCAGAAGAAAGTGTAAAAGTATATCCGTCTTACGTGCAAATGAAAAAGTACGAGTTTTTGGCAATGCACAATAACTTAACTGAGTTTGGAATGAAGAAAATCAGACGTATTGGACATACTATGGAGTTTGAGCAGATAAAAAATTATATTCCAGGAGATGATATACGTACGATAAATTGGAAAGCCACTGCAAAGAGAGGGGATTTGATGGTGAATCAATACCAAGATGAAAAATCGCAACCTATTTATTCGATGATTGATTTAGGGCGTGTTATGAAAATGCCTTTTGAAGGATTGAAATTATTAGACTACGCGATAAACTCAACCTTAGCGTTTTCAAATATTACTTTATTAAAAAATGACAAAGCAGGAATGCTTACGTTTTCTAAAAATGTAGAAAAAATAGTAGCAGCGAGTAGTAAGAAAACAAATTTATCTGTCATTAATGAAGAGTTATATAATATAACTACAGACTTTTCAGATGCTAATTATGCATTATTGTATGCAAATATTAAAAGGAAAATAAATCAGCGAAGCTTACTGATTTTATACACGAATTTTGAACATATTTCAGCTTTAAAACGTCAGTTACCTTACTTGAAGGCTATTGCTAAAAAACATCTATTAGTGACTGTTTTCTTTGAAAACACAGAGTTAGACACGTTAATCAAAGAAAATGCAGAAGATTTACAAAGTGTGTATCACAAAACGATTGCTGAGAAATACGCATACGAAAAACGTTTGATGATAAAAGAATTAGAGAAAAATGCAGTACACGCTATTTTAACCAAGCCACAGCATTTATCAGTTAATGTTATAAATAAATACCTTGAGTTTAAAGCGAAAGGAATGATATAAAAAAAGCGACCATTTGGTCGCTTTTTTTGTGTGAGTTATTATTGATATTGCTCTAACTGTCTGTTGTATTCTTCCATAAGAACATCCCAATCTGTTGTAGCAACTCTGTAAATAGTCATTGATAAATAAATTGCATTTAATATTAAAGCAATCATAGCAACCGTTTTAGCTGTTTTTATAGATTTTATTGTAGCAGCATTATATTGCTCAGGGTTAGCTTCAGCTTCTTTTAGTTTACCGTTAGCCATAATAAAAGCTGGTAAAGCTAATACAATACCTAACCCAGCAAAACAGCAACATAAAAAACTGATGATTGATAATACGTAAATAACAGTAGGGTTGAATTGTTTTTCCATAGTTTTTCTAAAATTTAAATTATTTGATTCATTTTTATTACATAGCTAATCACAATAATAGCTATGTTAACGATAGCCAATATACTGATTATTTTTTGGGCGTATTTTACTTTATAAAAGAAGTTAATAGCAACGACAAAAGCTAATGCTAGTAAGGTATATATAGCAGGGTACATTTTAAAAGCTGCTATAAATTCCCCGTGAAAAACTAAGCTTAACGCACGTTGTATGCCACAACCTAAACAATCCATTCCAAAGAATTGTTTGTTTAAGCAGGGTAGCATATAATCTTCTAATTGTAAAAACATAGCCTATTATTTAAACATATCCATTCCAGGAATGTTTGGCATACCGCTTTTTGCAGCAATTGCTAATTCTTGTTCGTTAATTTCACCAGCACGCTTTAACGCTTTGTTTAAAGCTAAAATTAAGTAGTCTTCTAGCTCTTCTTTATCTTCTAATAAAGATTCATCAACAGTAATAGCCTTTACTTCTCTGTTGGCAGTTACGGTAACTTTTACATTTCCATCAGCAATACTTTCATCAATTAAAACGGTATCTAAACGTTTTTTAGTTTCTTCTACTTTTTGTTGAGCTTCTTTTAATTTACCCATCATTCCAGAAATATCTCCGAACATAATCCTTCTATTTTATGATTTACTTAACAACAAAAATAGTATTTTCACAAGAAATATAAACCAACTTTAAAAATGAAAAAATTAATGCTATCAGCTTTGGCATTTAGTCTTATTTTTGCGTCTTGTAAAAAGCAAGAAATGAAGAAAGATATCAAAGCTCCAGTTGCTGAAAAACAGCCGACAAAGTTAGAGAAACATGGAGATGTACGTACTGATGATTATTTTTGGATGCGTTTAACCGATGAGCAAAAAAATGCTGAGGTTAAAGATGAACAAACTCAAAAAGTATACGATTACCTAAACGCAGAGAATACTTATTATGATGAAATGACGGAAGAAACGAAAAAGTTTCAAGAAGAGTTGTTTCAAGAAATGAAGGGACGTATAAAAGAGGACGACGAGTCTGTTCCGTATAAAAAAGATGGGTATTTTTATATTACTCGTTATGAAAAAGGGCAACAGTACCCAATTCATAGCCGTAAAAAAGAAACTTTAGAGGCTGAGGAAGAAATCATGTTTAATGTGAATGATGAAGCTAAAGGGTATGATTATTTTCAGTTAGGAGGATTGAATGTATCTCCAGATAATAAAATGATAGCTTTTGCTACAGATACAGTAAGCCGTCGTCAGTATTTTATAAGAATAAAAAACCTTGAAACAGGAGATATTTATAAAGATATCATCGAAAACACGACTGGAGGTTCTGTATGGGCAAACGATAATAAAACGTTGTTTTATGCTAAAAAAGATCCTGTAACATTACGTTCTTCAAAAATTTACAAACATACTTTAGGCTCTGATGCATCTTTAGATGAATTAGTGTATGAGGAAAAAGATGATACGTTCGGAGCTTTTGTTACCAAGTCAAAATCTAAGGATTATATCATAATAGGTTCGTATAGTACAGTTTCTACAGAGTACCACGTATTAGATGCTAATAACCCTGATGGAGAGTTACGTATTATTCAACCTCGTGAGCGTGATTTAGAATATGATGTAGCACATTACGGAGATCATTTTTACATCAAAACAAATAAAGATGGAGCGACTAACTTTAAGTTAATGAAAACTCCTGTAGATAAACCAGGAAAAGAAAACTGGGTAGATGTAATTCCTCATAGAGATGATACTTTATTTGAAGATTTTTCAATCTTTAAAGATTATTTAGTTTTAGAGGAAAGAAATGAAGGGTTGAATAAAATCCGTATTAAACGATGGGATGGAAGCGAAGATTACTATTTACCTTTTGATGAAGAAACGTATTCAGCAGGGGTATATGGAAATCCTGAATTCGATACAGAGGTAATTCGTTATTCTTATAATTCAATGACAACTCCAAGTTCTGTGATTGATTTCAATATGAAAGATAAATCAAAAGAAATTAAAAAAGAACAAGAAGTTTTAGGAGGAAAGTTTGATAAGAACAACTACGTAAGCAAGCGTATCTGGGTACCTGCTCGTGATGGTAAAAAAGTAGCATTATCAATTGTACACCATAAAGATACGAAGCTTAATAAAAACACGCCTATTTTACAATATGCATATGGTTCTTACGGATATACAATTAATGACGGATTCTCAACAACACGTTTAAGTTTATTAGATCGTGGATTTGTATATGCATTAGCACATATTAGAGGAAGCCAGTATTTAGGGCGTGAGTGGTATGAAGATGGAAAAATGTTAAACAAGAAAAACACCTTTACTGATTTTATCGATTGTTCTAAATATTTAATAGATAACGGTTATACATCACCAGACCATTTATATGCTATGGGAGGTTCTGCTGGAGGTTTATTAATGGGAGCTGTTATAAACATGAATCCAGAGTTATATAATGGAATAATTGCTGCAGTACCGTTTGTAGATGTAATTTCTACGATGTTAGATGATAGTATTCCATTAACAACAGGTGAGTATGATGAGTGGGGGAATCCTAACAATAAAGAATATTACGATTATATCAAATCGTATTCTCCATACGATCAAGTTGAAGCAAAGGCATATCCAAATATGTTAGTAACTACAGGTTTGCATGATAGTCAAGTACAATACTGGGAGCCAGCAAAATGGGTAGCTAAACTACGTGAGTTAAAAACTGATAATAATTTATTATTCTTACATACAAACATGGAAGCAGGTCATGGAGGAGCATCAGGAAGATTCGATGCATTAAAAGAAACTGCAGAAGAATATACGTTCTTTTTAATGTTAGAAGGTAAGTTAAAAAAATAATTATATTTTTGCGCTCGATTGAGTGTAAGTGTCATTGCGAAAGCAACGAACAATCTCAACAGATTTTTCGTGTCTAATTTTCGTAATGACACTTTTTCTTATTTATAAAACATAATGAAAAGACATCAAGGTATTACCAATTCAATAATAGATTTAGTAGGTCAAACCCCCATGATTCAACTGCATCGAATTACCCAAGACTTACCGGGTACGTATTATGCAAAAGTTGAAGCTTTTAATCCAGGACACTCTGCTAAAGATAGAATTGCACTTCATATTATAGAAACAGCTGAAGAAAAAGGAATCGTTAAAGAAGGAGATATTATTGTTGAAACGACTTCTGGAAATACAGGTTTTTCCTTAGCGATGATTAGTATTGTAAAAGGGTATCGCTGTATTTTAGCAGTGAGCGATAAGTCTTCTCAAGATAAAATAGACATGCTAAAGTCGATGGGAGCAGAAGTTCATGTTTGTCCTGCAAATGTAACTCCTGATGATCCTCGCTCATATTATGAGGTAGCAAAACGATTGCATAGAGAAAATCCAGGGTCTATTTATATCAACCAGTATTTTAATGAGTTAAATATTGAAGCACATTACAAGAGTACCGGACCAGAAATTTGGAAACAAACAGAAGGGAGAGTAACTCACGTTGTAGCTGCAAGTGGAACGGGAGGTACAATTTCTGGAACTGCACGCTATTTAAAAGAACAAAATCCTGATATTCAAATTTTAGGAGTAGATGCTATGGGTTCTGTGATTAAAAAATACCACGAAACTGGTGAATTTGATGCCAATGAAATCAGTCCTTATAAAATTGAAGGTTTAGGTAAAAACTTAATTCCTACTTCTACAGATTTTGATGTGGTAGATGTATACGAAAAAGTGTCAGATAAAGAAGCAGCTTTAAAAGCTAGAGAATTAGTTAAAGCAGAAGGAATTTTTGCTGGATATACTTCAGGAGCAGCTTTACAGGCTACACAGCAATACGCAGATAACGGTTTTTTTGATGAAAATAGTGTAGTGGTAGTAATTTTACCAGACCATGGTTCTCGTTATATGAATAAAATTTATTCTAACAACTGGATGAAAGAACAAGGCTTCTTATAGAAAGCCTTGTGAGATGAAAACTAAAAAGTTTCGCTTTTGTTTTTTAGCATAAGCAATAGCGGAATTAATGACGTTGTTTTAGAATGTAATTGTTTGTCATCTAGGGGGATATGGGGGAGTGCTATTGCCTATGCTTAGAGGTATGTGTTAGATTTTTTTAATCGTCCACATAGCTCCATTTTTAGTAGCAATTTTATCTAACTTTTCTCTTTTCACAAGATCGTTTAATAACTGTTCACTTTGACTCCTTGGAGTTCCAGATAACTCTGAAAATTCTCTTGCCGTTAGTGAGTTGTATTTAGCAAATAATGTTTCCCAATCCTTAGCATATTCACTTTTAGAAATTTCAGGTTGAATTTTTAAAATAGCCATTTCGTAAAAAGCATAGGCTTTAGATCCGTATACGATTTCTTGTTTGCCAGAATTGTCTTCAAAATACATTGTAGGAAACCCTCGTACTCTATAAGCTCTAGCTAATTTTAAATCTTCTTCAAATAATACTTTAGCTTTTCCTTCATAATCAGCTTTTAATAAATCGACATCAAGACCTACGTTTTTAGCTGCAGTTACCATGTGTTCCCATTTAGCAATGTTTTTCTTTTTTAAGAACACCATTTCTCGTAGTTCTCTTAAAAATAATAAGGCTTTATCTTGGTCTTGTAACTGAGCTGCTTTAAATGCAATTGAAGGAGGGAAAGATGAATCTAAAGGGTCTTCTAGCCACACATCTCCATCTATTGGCATATCGTAGTAAGCGCTAACCTCGTCCCAATGATGCGCAACATCCGAAGGTTTACTTATTCCACCACTATTATAGCTCCAGTCAGGTAATAAACCACCCATTCTGTACTCAATTTCAATATCTTCTCCGTATTCTAACTTTAATTTACGTAGTTGAGGTTCAATACCCCAGCAAGAAGAACAAATAGGATCGGTAAAGTAAACTACCTTAAGTTTATTTTTGTTAGGTTGTTCTTTTTTAACAGCAGGAGCTTTAGTTTCATCAGTAGTTACTTCGCATACTCCTGTTTTCGGATCGCATAAAAGCGGATTTACATTCGAGGTTTGTTCGTTCATTTTCTTAGTTTTTGATTGACCTTTACAAGCTGAAAGATTCAATAAGGCAATAAATAATATTAATACATTAAGATTTTTAATCATACTCTTTTTGTTTTCTACTTTTTAATTTCGGTAGCCTTTTGATGAGACAAATCTATTGTAGATTAACTGTATATTTGCTATGGATTTCCTTTTAGAAAGTACTTTCCTCTAGGAAACTACCCTAGCGTTTAATGAATAGAATTAGAGTTTAGATAAGTGAAAAAATCAGTAGTTAACAATACACCTGTTTGTAAGGTAAGAATGCAAGCAATTAGCGATGCCATGAGTATATTATCAGGAAAATGGAAGTTTCATATTTTAGGAACTTTGATAGAAGGTAATAAACTAGGGTTTATGGATTTATTGCGAGAAATTAACGGAATAGGGTCTAAAATGCTTTCAAAAGAATTACAAGATTTAGAAATGAATCGTTTGGTTAACAGAACGGTTAAAAATACGAAACCAATCACGGTTGAATATACGATTACTGAATATGGTAAAACACTAGCTCCTTTAATTGACAATCTTGCAAACTGGGGAATTAACTATAGGCAATCGATGTGTGAGGATAAGTGATTGTAGATTTAAGATTTTTCTGATGATTAAATTGAAGAGGAAGGTTAGGTAATTATTGTATCTATAGAAAGATAAGTATGTAAAATATGTTTTAATAACTGAATTATTCTTGGTTATTTGTATAATCAAAGTTTAAAGTTAAATTTTTAGATATGTTTTTTAATAGATTTAAATTCCAATCATCTTTTAAATAATTTATATTTTTAATAAAAAACTTTTCATCGTTAGTTAAAGAATTAATTATTAAATCAAAATACCTTTTCTTTTGATTGTCATTGATTTTGCTATTCTCAATCCATTCAAGTAAAGTGTTTAAGCTTCTGAAATAATATTCAAAACTTAAATTGTTAAAATCTATAGTTTTATTATATGCACATTGAAATTCATGATTTTCTTCAAGTTTTTGGAATTTTCTTCTACTTTCTAGAAAAAATCTAGAACCATATATCCACTCTTTTTCTCCTTCTCCCTCTTTCTTCCAAAATTTCATTTGTTCAAAACGATATTGGTTAAAGGTTTTAAGTAATTCAAAGAAATAACTATTAAATTTATTCAATTCAAAAGAATCTAAAGTAGATTTTTCTATTTCTTTTTGACTAATGTAAGTTTTATAAACGAAAGTCAAAGTTAGAGGAAGTGTTAAAGCAGCAGAAACACCGCCTATAAAACTACCAAATTGACTCCAAGTATTATTGTTTACTAAGACTTTAAAATCATAAAAAAAATATAAATAAGTAAACCAAGGTAAGGCTGTGATAAAGAAAATTAATATATATATCTTTAAATTAGTTGTTTTTCTCATAAAGTTGGTCAGTTGAATTAATCTTTAAAACTACTCATACAACAAATACTCTTCACGAACTTTTTTAAAGTCATTTAAACCTTGTTGCCAACTTGCTTTAATTTCTTTTTCAGAAAGCCCTTGTTCAATTTGTTCTTGTAGTTTTTTGGTTCCTGCTAGTTTGGTGAAAAAAGCATTGAAAAAATCTTTTTTAGGAGACTGTTCGTATGCTTTTTTAAGCCAACTAAGATCTAAGTTAGTTAAACGGTTGTGAGTGCTTAAATCTTCTCCAAAACATAATTCTCCTTTATATTTTGGGTGTTTTGCTCCTTCGTTTGGTTGCGGAGTAAAACTAAAACCAGTTTTTTCTAAATATGGCGAACCATAAATTTGAAATTGTTTGTCAGTTCCTCTACCAGCAGAAACGTTTGTTCCTTCAAAAAAGCACAAACTAGGGTATAGGTTAATCGAAACATCATTCGGTAAATTAGGCGATGGTTTTATCGGTAAACTATAGGTTGATTGGTGTGTATAATTTTCTAAAGTAATCACTGTTAAATCACATTTAGCCTCATTAGCCAACCATTTTTCGCCGTTAATCATTCGTCCGTATTCACCAATCGTCATTCCATAAACAACAGGTATAGGATGCATCCCCACAAAACTTGTGTGTTCAGGTTCTAACATAGGTCCGTCAATATAATGTCCGTTCGGATTTGGTCTATCCAATAAAATCACAGGAATATTTGCCTCGGCACAAGCTTCCATTACATAATGTAACGTAGAAATATAGGTATAAAAACGCGCGCCTACATCTTGAATATCAAAAACAACAACATCAATTTCGTTTAATTGTTCTGGTGAAGGTTTCTTGTTTTTTCCGTACAAGGAGATGATTGGAATTCCTGTTTTTATATCTTTTCCATCAGCGATTGCTTCACCAGCATCAGCTTTTCCTCTAAAACCATGCTCAGGAGCAAAAACCTTTTGTACGTTAATTCCTTCGTAATTATGTAAATAATCTACTAAGTGATGCTGTACCATTTTAGAGCCCATGATATTTGGAGCAACTTCTGCTCGTTGTAATACTTGTAAAACTGAGGTTTGATTGGCAACAATTGCAATATTTTTATTTTTTAAAAGAGGAAGATAGGCTGTGGTTCTGTCAGCCCCAGTTTTAATAGTTTTTGGTTCTTCTTTTTGTATAGGTTCTTGTTTGTTCTCTGTTGATTTTTGAGGTTGCGCACAAGAAGTAAGTTGAAAACTGAATACTAAAAAAAGGGAAAAAACGGAATTAAAAGAAAGCTTCATCTATAAAAAATTAAAAGATAAAGGTACAGATTTCTATTTTTTAAGAATAATAAAAGTTAAAGAATTAAAACCTAGGTATTCTTCTCTTTCTTTCCGTAAGAATTAATTACTTTTGGTTTTGTAAAAAAGAAAACATTTGAATTTCGAACTATTTATAGCAAAACGAATCATTGCTGGAAAACAGTATAAAAGCAGTATTTCATCACCTATCATTACCATAGCAACCATTGCCATTGCACTTGGCGTGGCAATTATGCTGATTGCGGTGTCAATAACCTCAGGTTTTCAAAACAAGGTGCGCGATAAAATGACCGGATTTAAAGGGCATATTCAAATTGTAAATTACGATAACAACAATTCCGATGTTTCTACTGTTCCGATTGATATTAACCAGGAGTTCTATCCAGAGTTTAAAAATATTGATGGAATAAAAAAAGTTCAACCTTTTGCCAATGTGGGAGGAATCATAAGAACTCCATCCGATTTTGAAGGAATAATATTGAAAGGAGTTTCAGCCGATTATGATTTTACATTTTTCAATGAATGTTTGGTTGAAGGTCGCTTGCCTAATTTCAATCAAGAAAGAAATAAAGAAATTTTAATCTCAGAATCAATCGCTAATCGATTAAACTTTAAATTAAACGACACGATTCAAACATGGTTTGGAGCTGAAAATAGTAGTTTGAAATTTAAAATGAGAAAACCTGTAGTTGTAGGAATTTACAATACAGGGTTTGAGCAGTTTGATAAAATCATGGTGTTGGGTGATTTAAGAGAAGTACAACAGATTAATCGCTGGGAGGAAAACCAAGTAGGAGGTTTTGAAGTGTTGATTGATGATTACGATGAGTTAAGACAAAAAGGAGATGAAGTATATTCAAGTATAGGAGCAACCCTAAATAGCATTACCATTGTTGATCATTATCCAGCAATTTTTGAATGGTTAAAGTTATTAGATAACAACGTGTGGTTTATTATCGGAATTATGGTGTTGGTTGCAGGAATAAACATGGTAACAGCCTTGTTAGTTCTTATTTTAGAACGCGTGCAAATGGTAGGAATATTAAAAGCCTTAGGAAGTGTAAATTGGAGCATTAGAAAAATATTTTTATACAATGCTTCGTATTTAATTTTAAAAGGATTGTTCTGGGGAAATCTTATCGGGTTGAGTCTTCTTTTAATTCAGAAGTACACCAAATTAATAAGCTTGGATCCTGAAACCTATTATGTGTCTACGGTACCTGTAGATATCAATTTACTAGCGATTTTATTGTTAAATATTGGTACGCTAGCATTATGCTTTTTAATGTTGATTGTACCTTCGTATATCATAACCAAAATCCGCCCTTCAAAATCCATTCGATTTGCTTAGTTTTGCATAACAATTACAAGATATGAAGTACGCAAAAAATATATTAGAAACTATTGGTAACACACCTTTAGTTCAATTAAACTCTGTAACAAAAGAAGTTGATGCTTTGGTGTTAGCTAAGGTAGAAACTTTTAATCCAGGAAACTCTGTAAAAGACCGTATGGCATTAAAGATGATTGAAGATGCTGAAGCTGATGGTCGTTTAAAACCAGGAGGTACTATTATTGAAGGTACTTCAGGAAATACAGGAATGGGATTAGCTTTAGCGGCTATTGTAAAAGGGTATAAGTGTATTTTTGTAATTTCTGATAAGCAGTCAAAAGAAAAAATGGATATTCTACGTGCAGTAGGAGCAGAGGTAGTTGTTTGTCCTACAAACGTAGAACCAGATGATCCTCGTTCATATTATTCAGTATCTAAGCGTTTAGGAGAAGAAACTCCTAATTCTTGGTACGTAAATCAATATGACAATCCATCAAATGCGCAGGCACATTACGAGCAAACAGGACCAGAAATTTGGGAGCAAACTGATGGAAAAATCACACATTTTGTAGTTGGAGTAGGAACTGGAGGAACTATTTCTGGAACAGCAAAGTATTTAAAAGAAAAGAATCCAAATATTAAAATTTGGGGAGTTGATACCTACGGATCTGTCTTTAAAAAATATCACGAAACAGGTATTTTTGATGAAAATGAAATCTATCCTTACATTACTGAAGGAATTGGAGAAGATATTTTACCTAAGAACGTTGATTTTTCATTAATTGATGGGTTTACTAAGGTTACCGATAAAGATGCGGCTGTTTATACACGTAAGATAGCGAAAGAAGAAGGTATTTTTGTTGGAAACTCTGCAGGTTCAGCAATTAAAGGATTGTTACAGTTAAAAGACGAATTTAAACCAGATGATGTAGTAGTTGTGTTATTCCATGATCACGGAAGTCGTTATGTAGGTAAGATGTTTAATGATGATTGGATGCGTGATAGAGGTTTCTTAGAAGAAGAAATTACAACTGCAGAAGATTTAATTAAAGATCATATTGATAAGCCATTAGTAACTGTTCAAACAGAAGAGTTGGTCGCACATGCAATAGAGAGAATGCGTAGTTTTAAAATATCTCAAATTCCTGTAAGAGATGCAAGCGGATTTGTAGGTTCTGTTGATGAATCTGCTTTGTTACATAGTTATTTAGAAGATAAAAATGTAGCAGACAAGCCTATTAAAGAGGTTATGGGCAAAGCATATCCTATAGTTAAAAAATCGGCTTCAATAGAAGAAGTATCTAAATTAATAGACAAAGATAGTCAAGCTGTATTGGTTGATTTAGAAAATGGGAAGTATCACATTGTCACTAAATATGACATTATCAGAGCAATATAAGTTGTAAAGTATTATAAAATCAAAAAGCCCACTCAATTGAGTGGGCTTTTTTGTTAATCAACTAATTCAAATAATTTACACAATGAAAACAATGTTACTTGTTTACATAAATATTGTTTCCAATATCTGTGCCAAAATTAAAAAGAAAAAACGCACGTTAGTGCGTTTTTTAAATATTTGACATTTTTTTAACGTTGAAACGTTAAAAAGTTAAGGATTATTTAAAGTGAAAATTAGCTTGCGTGCTTGTGTGCTTTGTACGAAGAACGTACTAAAGCCCCGCTTTCTACGTACATAAAGCCCATTTCTAATCCTAAAGTTTCGTATTTCTTAAACTGTTCTGGTGTTATGAATTCCTTAACAGGTAAGTGTTTTTTACTAGGTTGTAAATATTGGCCGATAGTAATAACATCTAACCCAACACCACGTAAATCTTTCATAGTTTGAATTACTTCTTCTTCAGTTTCTCCTAAACCAAGCATAATTCCAGATTTAGTACGCATACCATTATCTTTTAAGTATTTTAAAACACCTAAACTACGGTCGTATTTTGCTTGAATACGAACTTCACGTGTTAAACGACGTACCGTTTCCATATTATGAGAAACTACTTCAGGAGCAACTTCAATAATACGATCTATTAATTTTTCATTCCCTTGAAAGTCTGGTATCAAAGTTTCTAAAGTAGTATTCGGGTTTGCTCTACGGATTGCCTGTACTGTTTCAGCCCAAATAATAGAACCTCCATCTTTCAAATCATCACGATCAACCGAAGTAATTACAGCATGCTTAATATCCATTAACTTGATAGAGCGCGCAACTTTTTCTGGTTCATCCCATTCAACAGTATCTGGTCTTCCTGTTTTTACACCACAAAATCCGCAAGAACGTGTACAAGTATTTCCTAAAATCATAAAGGTAGCAGTACCTTCTCCCCAGCATTCACCCATGTTAGGGCAGCTTCCGCTGGTACAAATTGTATTCAGTTTATACTTATCAACTAAACCTCTTAGTTCGGTATATTTTTTACCAACAGGTAATTTTACACGTAACCATTTTGGTTTTTTTGTTCTTTCTGGTGCTACTATAGATTCGTTTGCCATTCCATAAAAAAATTGAACTGCAAATTTACAAAGAAAAGATTTATAAACTAAGCAAAAACCAAATACTAAACCCAATAAGAAAAGCAATGCCAACTAAGCTTAAAATACGCAAGCCTATTTCTGGTCTGTGTTTTTCAGATGTATGTTTTCCTGTTATTAAAATGTAGTTTAAAATTGCGTAAAAAGGTGCTGTTAAAAACGATAAAACAGTAGCGATTCTTACAAGAAAAACCATATCAATTAAAAAATAACGAAGGATTATATACGTACCAATTGTTAAAAGTATGATCCAAAACCAGTAGTTTAATTTTATCTTTTTGGAAAAAAGTAATGAAGAAGATTTTTCCATTGCTCTAGGTGAAGCATCCAAGGTGGTAATAGTGGTGCTAAACATAGTTGTAAATGCTGCAGCACCGATAAATATTCCTGAGAATTCACCAAGGTTTTCAGTATATAGATTAATAAGTTGTGAGGCAAAAGTAGCTCCTTTACTAGAAAAAGACTCTCCTGATTGATACATTACTAAAGCCCCTAACATCACAAAACAAACTCCTAAAAATAAGGCTCCAATGTATCCTACATTAAAATCAAAAATAGCTTGTTTAGGTTTAATCTTTTCAAAAGTAATTTTATCTTTTTCAACTGACCATAATGAATGCCAAATTGAAATATCTAATGGGGCAGGCATCCATCCTAAAAAGGCAATTAAAAAAGTTACTTGTGCTGTTCCGCTAGGGATAATTTGTTGAAAGCTGAATCCTTTTTCAGTTTTAAATAAAGCGATAGCCACAGCAACAATAGTACTTACAGTTAAAATGGCTATAATATACTTCATCAAATTGTCTAAAAAAGTATACTTACCAATTCCTAAAAAAAGAATACTAACTAGCATAATTGCTAATGACCATGCAACTAAATCGTGTGAAAAACCAAAGAGATTAGCTGCCAAACTAGCAGTAACAATCGTTACAGCAGCTTGAATGGTAAACATGGTAGCAAAATTTAAAATATAGTAACTTATTAAAACGCCTTTGCCTAGTTTTTTATAACCATCTAACAGCGTTTCTCCGGTTGCAGCAGCATAGCGTGGTCCGAACTGGAAAAAAGGATATTTAAAAACATGAACTAGGAGAAGCGCCCAAAGTAAACCAAAACCAAAATCGGCACCAGCTCTGGTAGATTGTACTAAGTGCGAAACCCCAATGGCAGCTCCAGCAAATAATAATCCAGGACCTAATAAACTTAAGAGGGATTTTTTCATGAGAAAAGAGAAGGTTTAAAAGTTTAGATAATCACTATTTCTTAGCTTTTTTAAAATAGCGCTTACATGCTCTTTTCTTCCTCTTTTTAATCGAAGCTCTTTATATAATTCTTTTTTGTATACGTTTTTTGCGTTTGCATGAAACTGTAAAATCATAAGTTTTTGATTTTAATGTTCTTGCAATTTATGATTTCTTTATTATTTCAGCTAATAATTTTTTTGCACGCAATAATTTAACTTTAACATTGTTAATAGGTTCGTTAATTTGCTCAGAAATTTCTTTATAACTCAATTCCTGAAAATAACGAAGATTGATAACTTCTTGATATTTTGGTTTTAGTTTTTTAATATCTTTTAGAAGCTTGGCTAAGTTTTGTTCCGTAATAATTTTATCCTCAGGTGAGGGGGCGTCATCAACAACGGCATACACCTCTTTTTCTTGTTCTTCGGTAGTTTGTGTATAGATAGAAGACTTTTTTTTCCGAAGAAAATCGATATATACATTTTTGGAAATGGTAATCAGCCAAGTTTTAAATTGATAATCTTCATCAAAAGTTTCAATTCTATCAAAAGCTTTAGAAAAAGTTTGAATGGTAATATCTTCAGCATCATTATCATTCTGAGTTTGTTTTAATTGAAAAGCATATACGTTTCCCCAAAAAGTGTCTAACAAATAATTAAAAGCTATTTGATTTCCTTTTTTTGCTTGCTGAATATTGTGAAGTACTTTTTCTTGATTTATTTCCAATGTTTTGGTTTCGAAATTTGGTTTGATATAAATATACTAATTTGTACTAATACGAAACAAATATCTAAGAAAGGCAGTAATAGAATTACGTTTTTTTCTTGAAGTTTTGAAGCAGCTTTTCCTAAAGCTACATATTGTAAAATGAAATATCCTATTACAACTGGCAAGGCAATTACCCAATTAATTACCGCGATGTAAATAGCTAAAATGTAGAATACTACTTTCGATATTTTGAATAAACGGAGTAAAAATTGATGTTTGGTTTTGTATAATGAATTTAGGATGGTTTCTTTTTTCTGAAGAGAAATCCATTCTTTGAAAGTTATTTTTTTTCTAGCCCCAACAAAGCTGTTGACATTAGTAGTGTAGGTTGTGTTGGTTTTGGTAGCAGCATCTTTTATAAATAAATCGGCTTCACCAATAAAAAGATTTACGTGATTGATGTATCCGTTAACTCTAAAAAACTCGCTTTTTGTATATGCCAAGTTATGGTTTGTAGCTTTGTACGGATTTCCAAATTTGGTAAAAGTAAAAGCTTGAATGTTGTTTAATAAATGGTGAAATCGTATAAATAGATTACTTAACGAATTCTTATTACGTTTTAACTTTTGATACCCAATAACTATTGATTTTTCTTGTGAAAAATTACTAGCCATTTCACTAATCCAGTTCTCAGTTAAAGTTTTACTGCCTATTTCGGTAAATAATAAATGTTCGTGTGTAGCAGCTTTAACCCCAAGAGTAAGTGCGTATTTTTTATTTCCCCAAAAAGCTTCTGTATTTTTTACGTCTACAACTTTTAAGTTTGCGTACTTTTTTTGTAGTTCTTCTAAGATATCTAAAGTGTTATCTGTAGAAGCGTTGTTAATAAGAACAATTTCAAAATCATGGTATTTTTGTTTAACCAAATGTTGAATATATTCAGTTAAAATATCAGCATTGTTTTTTATATATACAATTACTGAAATAGGGATATTCACGTCTCCGTTTTTTTCTTTTTTCTTTTCAAAAGCAAAAGAACAGAAGAACAAATAATACACAACTTGTATAGCCGTAGCTACAACAAAAGTGTAGAACAGTATAGTAAATACCATAAAAATAAAAAGGTTAGTTGAGTAAGACCGTTAGTTGTGTTGAGGTTCGCTACAAGTATCGAATTGGTCTGGGGTTTTACCACAAAACCCGCAAGCTTCACCACTTTCGTTTAACATTGGGTTTTGACTAGCACAAGTACCAGCAAACTCTCCGTCTTTTTTTGCCCAAATTTTAATGGCAATTCCAGCAAATGCTAACGCTAATAATCCTATGGTAACAAAAATTAATTTCATCTGTTCGTTTTTAATTGTTTCTCAATGGTCAGATGTAACCTTAAATGTTTAAAATACTTATTTTAAACCTACAGGTTTCATGATGTGTTGTTTTGTATTGCAAAGATACGAACTTCCTGTTTCTTCTGTGTGAATTTAAAAGAGATTTATAACAATGTGACTTTTATTTAAATACGGGTCATATTTAAGAATCAATTAATTTAAAAACATGAATATGAAAAAATATTTTGCTGAATTTTTCGGAACATTTTGGTTAGTTTTTGGAGGGTGTGGTAGTGCTATTTTTGCTGCTGGATTTCCCGATTTAGGTATTGGCTTCACTGGCGTAGCATTGGCCTTTGGTTTAACGGTATTAACAATGGCGTATGCAGTAGGACACATTTCAGGAGGGCATTTTAACCCTGCAGTTACTATTGGGCTTTGGATTGGTGGAAATCATACAGCTAAAGAAGTAGTACCATATATTGTATCACAATTAGTAGGAGCTATTTTAGCAGCTACTTTTTTATATTTAATAGTAACAGATAACGACGGATTTGAAATACTTGAAGGCTTTGCAGCTAATGGCTATGGAGATTTATCTCCTGGAGGATATAACATGACAGCAGCTTTTGTAGCAGAGTTTTTATTAACTATGTTCTTTTTGCTAATCATTTTAGGAAGTATTCACAAAAATGCACCAAAAGGTTTTGCACCAATTGCTATTGGTTTAGGGTTGACCTTAATTCACTTAATAAGTATTCCGATTACGAATACATCGGTAAATCCAGCTCGTTCTATGAGTCAAGCGCTATTTGCTGGAGGTGGTTACTTATCGCAAGTATGGTTGTTTTGGGTAGCTCCTATAGCTGGTGCAGTAGTGGGTGGTTTAATTTACAAGGCTTTATTTGATAAAGAATAGATAGCATCAATATAAAAAGATAAACGTCGTTACTAATTTTAAATCTAGTAACGACGTTTTTTTATATAATATGAGGTCGAAAGACTAAATGTCTAATAATCTAAATATCTAACCATCTAATAATCCAGAAATCTATCTATTGAATAATATTCACTTCTATTTCAAGATCAATATCAAATGTTTTTTTGATAGTATGCTGAATTTTTTGTGCTAACTCGTAAATTTTTTTTCCTGTTGCTCCACCATAATTCACCAATACGAGGGCTTGTTTTTCATGGACTCCATAATCGCCAAAACGCTTGCCTTTAAATCCGATTTGTTCAATTAGCCATCCAGCAGGAACTTTAATCTCTGTATCAGAAATTACATAACTAGGAATATTAGGAAATGCTGTTTGAAGCTTTTCAAAATGTTCTTTTGAAATCACAGGGTTTTTAAAGAAACTACCACTGTTTCCTATTTTTTTAGGATCCGGCAACTTTGATTGACGAATAGCTATAACAGCGTCAGAAACATCTTTAATAGTCGGATTTGTAATATCTTTTGAAGATAGCTCAGATTCAATTGCTCCGTAAGAAGTATTAAGATTGTGATTGTTTTTTGTTAGTTGGAAACTAACAGAAGTCAATACATACTTTCCTTTCGCTTCGTTTTTAAAAATAGAATTACGGTATCCAAACTGGCATTCTTCCGCAGAAAAAGAAACTAGTTTTCCTGTTTCAATTTCAATAGCTTCAACTTTTGATATGGTATCTTTTACTTCAACACCGTAAGCTCCAATATTTTGGATAGGACAAGTACCCACATTACCCGGAATTAATGATAAGTTTTCTAATCCGCCATAACCTTGAGAAACACACCATAAGACAAATTCATGCCAGCTTTCGCCAGCATTAGCAGTAATGTATATATCGTTATGATTTTCTCTATCAATAGAAATTCCTTTTATATCAATGTGTACAACTAAGGTATCAATATCTTTGGTGAGTAGCATATTACTTCCTCCAGAAATTAAAAAAATGTCTTTTTCTTCTTTTAAAAGTTGTTGTAGCTGATATACAGAGGTGACAGAAACAAAACGTTTGGCATTAACATTAATACCAAACGTGTTGTACTCTTTTAAAGGTATGTTTTTTTGAATATTCAATTAGCTATTGTATTTTTCTAAAGCAATTTTTAATATTTCAACCGAGCGTTTTAAGTCCGCTTTATTTAAAACGTACGCGATACGAACTTGGTTCTTTCCTTCACCTTCTGTTGAATAGAATCCGCTAGCAGGGGCTACCATTACCGTTTCGTTATTATCGTTGAAGCTTTCTAAAATCCACTGAGCAAAATCGTCGCTATCTTTTACTGGTAATTCAGCAACACAATAAAAAGCTCCTTTAGGATTCGCAACTTTTACACCTTCAATTTTTTGTAATTCAGTAATTAAGGTGTTTCTACGATCTTCGTATTCTTCAATTACTTCATCAAAATAACTTTGAGGAGTTTCTAAAGCAGCTTCACTAGCAATTAAAGCGTAAGTTGGAGGACTTAAACGTGCTTGAGCAAATTTAAGAGCAGTATTAATAAATTCTTCGTTTTTAGAAACGATACAACCAATTCTAGCACCACACATACTATATCGCTTCGAAACAGAATCGATCATAATAGCATTTTGCTCTAATCCTTCTAAAGCCATTACCGAATTGTGTTTTTCTCCGTCATAAGTAAACTCACGATACACTTCATCAGCAATTAAAAATAAATCGTGTTTTAATACAATTTGTTTTAATTTTTCAATTTCTTCTTGACTGTATAAATAACCCGTTGGATTTCCAGGGTTACAGATTAGGATTGCTTTAGTTTTTGAAGTAATTAATTTTTCAAAATCTTCAATTGCAGGTAAAGCAAAGTTATCCTCAATTTTAGAAATTACAGGAACAACTTTTACACCTGAAGCAGTTGAAAATCCGTTATAATTAGCATAAAAAGGCTCAGGAATAATGATTTCATCTCCTGGATCTGTAATACTACCAATAGTAAATAATAAAGCTTCTGAACCTCCTGTAGTTGCAATAATATTGTTAGCTGCTACATGAATATCGTTTTTAGCATAGTAATTAGCTAATTTTGTTCTGTATTCTTCCGAACCTTCAGATCTAGCATAAGACAATACTTCAATAGTATTATTTTTTACAGCATCTAAAGCGACTTGTGGAGTTTTGATGTCTGGTTGCCCAATGTTTAAGTGATAAACTTTTGTTCCGTTCTTTTTAGCAGCCTCTGCAAAAGGAACCAATTTACGTATTGGTGATTGAGGCATAGCATTTCCTTTACTAGAAATTGATGGCATTTTTATATTAATTAGTTGTTTGAGTGGCAAATTTGCGAAATATTTTTGATAAAATAAGAGAGTTTTTAAGGAAAAAGGGGGTTAAAAAAATCATAAAAAGCGAAAAAAATGATAAGAAGATTGTATCTTTAAGTACAGAACCTTAAAACAAGTTTTTTTGACTAAACTACTACTATATATGTTAACACTATTTTTTAGTGTGTCTGTTTTTGCACAGCAAAATTTTAAATTTTTAGGAAATAATACAGATAAACAATCTATTAATTTTCAATTAATAAATAACCTTATTGTCATACCTCTAGAAATTAACGGGAATCAATTGTCTTTTATTTTAGATACAGGAGTAAGTAGAACAATTTTATTCAACCTGACCTCAAAAGATAGTGTAGGGTTAAATGATATAGAAAGAGTGTTTATTCGAGGGCTAGGTACAGGAGAACCCGTTGAAGCATTAAAATCTAAAAATAATATTTTTAGAATAAAGAACATCAAGAGTTCTAGTGAAGAGCTTTACGTTATATTAAAGGATGCTTTTGATATATCTGCCAAAATGGGAACTACAATTCATGGTATAATAGGTTATGATTTGTTGAAAGATGTTATTGTAAAAATTAATTATAATAGTAAAAAGATTGATTTTTACAATCCGAAAACTTATAAAAAATCTATTTGTAGAAGTTGTGAAAGTTTTCCTTTACAATTTTATAGAGATAAACCTTATATAGATGCTTTTGTGCAGTTAGATTCTCCTACAAGCATGATGATACCTGTGAAATTATTAATTGATACTGGAGGAAGTGATGCAATCTGGTTATTTGAAGGGACAAAAGAAGAATTACAAACTCCTAAAAAATTTTTTAAGGATATTGTAGGAGAGGGGTTTAGTGGAACCATCTATGGAAATAGAAGTAGGATAAAAAAAATTGAAATAGGAAAATTTTTAATAGAAGAACCAACAGCATCTTTTTTAGATTCTTCTTCAACATTTAATGCAAGACAATTTAAAGAACGAAATGGTAGTATCGGAGGAGATATTTTAAAACGGTTCAAAGTTTGGATAGATTATCCTAACGAGAGAATTATTTTAAAGAAAAATGCTTCTTTAAAAAAAGGTTTTTATTACAATATGAGCGGTATACACGTTGTACATGCTGGTCAAGAGTTAGTAAGAGAAAAATCGATGACCAAAGCTGTAGATAGTTATAATAATGATGCACAGCAAAAAAATGTTATTTCATTTATAGATAGTTATTTTTATCGCTTTAAACCTAAATATAGAATAGATAAAGTCGTAAAGAATTCACCTGCATATAAAGTAGGGCTTAAAGTAGATGATGTTATAAAAAAGATTAACGGTAAAGCAGCACACGAATATCAACTGAATGGAATTATTGAAATGTTTCATACCAAACCTGGCAGAAGAATAAGAATAGAAGTTGAAAGGGCAGGAGTGAAGCTAAAGTTTGAATTTAAATTAGAACAGCGTATATAAATAAAAAGCTCAACTTATTAAAGTTGAGCTTTTTATATTTAATGGAATGTAGTTTTTAGCTATCACTTACTGTACTTTTTTCTTTCGCAGGTGTTGCATCTTTTGCTATAAACCCTTTTATCTTAATCATTTTTCTACTTTTCTTAGCGTTAGAAATAATGGTAATAGCTTTAGAAAAACCACCTGGTCTTTTAGTGTCATAAGAAACCTCAATTTCTCCTTTTTCTCCTGGCATAATTGGTTTTTCAGGTTTAGTTGGAACTGTACATCCACAAGTAGATATAATATCTTTTATAATTAAAGGAGCATCTCCTACGTTTGTGAATTCAAATACACGTTTTCCTTCAGACCCAAGAGCTACTTTACCGTAGTCGATTGTTTCAGTTTCAAATTTAAATTCTTGAGCGCTTACTGTTAACGTAATAAAGAAAACAGCGACAAATGATAAAATTGTTTTCATAATGTTAAAATTAATTTTAAGGTGTAAACCAATACAAATTTAGTATTATTTATTTAAGATCTTAAAAAAACAACTTCTAATTTTCTGTACCTCATAGATAGTTGTATTTTTGCTAATCAATTTTCAAAAACAATGCCAAAAGCTAATTTATTAGCAAATAAGCAAAACAAGATATTTTAACACATATGAATATTCCATCAAAATACAATTCTAAAGAAGTAGAAGGTAAGTGGTACGATTACTGGATGAAACATGATTATTTTCATTCTGAAGTAGATGAAAGAGAACCATACACAATAGTAATACCTCCACCAAACGTCACAGGAGTGTTGCATATGGGACATATGTTAAATAATACTATTCAAGATGTATTAATTCGTCGTGCTCGTTTACAAGGAAAAAATGCATGTTGGGTTCCAGGTACAGATCATGCTTCGATTGCTACAGAAGCTAAAGTAGTAGCGAAGTTAAAAGAGCAAGGAATAGATAAAAACGATTTAACTCGTGAAGAGTTTCTAGAGCATGCTTGGGAATGGAAACATGAGTATGGAGGAATTATCCTTGATCAGTTAAAAAAGTTAGGAGCTTCTTGTGATTGGGAACGTACTGCATTTACGATGGATCCTGCATTGTCAGAATCAGTAATTAAAGTATTTGTAGACTTATATAATAAAGGACTAATTTACCGTGGATTCCGTATGGTAAATTGGGATCCTGAGGCAAAAACTACACTTTCTGATGAAGAAGTAATTTACGAAGAGCGCCAAGGAAATTTATACTATTTACAGTATGATATTGTAGGTTCTGATGAAAAAGTAACTATAGCAACTACCCGTCCTGAGACTATTTTAGGAGATACAGCTATTTGTATCAATCCTAATGATGAGCGTTTCACGCATTTAAAAGGAAAGAAAGCAATTGTACCTTTATGTAATCGTGAAATTCCAATTATTGAGGATGAATATGTTGATGTTGAATTTGGTACAGGTTGTTTAAAAGTAACGCCTGCGCATGATGAAAACGATAAGGTTTTAGGAGATAAGCACAATTTAGAAGTAATTGATATTTTTAATGAAGATGCTAGCTTAAATTCATTCGGATTACACTATGAAGGAAAAGACCGTTTCGTAGTTCGTAAAGAAATTACCAAAGAATTGGAAGAGAAAGGCTTTTTAGTAAAAACAGAAGTTCATATAAATAAAGTAGGGACATCTGAAAGAACGAAAGCAGTAATAGAACCAAGGTTATCAGATCAATGGTTCTTAAAAATGGAAGAGTTGGTAAAACCAGCTATAGAAGCTGTGCTAGGAGAAGATAGAGAAGTGAAGTTGTTCCCAAGAAAATTTGAAAATACATATCGTCACTGGATGGAAAACATTCGTGACTGGAATATTTCACGTCAGTTATGGTGGGGTCAGCAAATTCCTGCTTATTACTTCGGAGACGGAAAAGAAGATTTTGTAGTTGCTGAAAATGTTGAGGATGCAGTTAAATTAGCTCAAGAAAAAACAGGAAACTCTTCGTTGTCAGCGTCTGATTTAAAACAAGATCCTGACGCGTTAGATACCTGGTTCTCTTCTTGGTTATGGCCAATGAGTGTTTTTGATGGAATTCGCAACCCAGAGAATGAAGAAATCAAGTATTACTATCCAACGAATGATTTAGTAACGGGTCCAGATATTTTATTCTTCTGGGTAGCTCGTATGATTATTGCTGGATATGAATATAAAGATGCACGTCCGTTTGAAAATGTATACTTAACAGGGTTAGTTCGTGATAAGCAACGTAGAAAAATGAGTAAATCCTTAGGAAACTCACCAGATGCTTTAAAATTAATTGAAGATTTTGGAGCTGATGGAGTACGTGTTGGATTGTTGTTAAGTTCTGCTGCAGGAAACGATTTATTATTTGACGAAGATTTATGCCAACAAGGTAAAGGGTTTGCAAATAAAATTTGGAATACATTCCGTTTAATTAAAGGATGGGAAGTTGATGAAAATTTAGCACAACCTGAAACAGCTAAAATAGGATTAGCTTGGTATGAGTCTAAGTTTGATAAAGTGATGTTAGAAATTGAAGACCACTTTAGTAAGTATCGTTTATCAGACGCATTGATGGCTATTTACAAATTAATTACTGATGATTTTTCGTCTTGGTTATTAGAAATTGTAAAGCCGGGGTATCAACAACCGATAGATGCTAAAACGTACAAAGTTGTAATAGAGGTGTTAGAAAACAACTTAAAAATATTACATCCTTTCATGCCTTTCTTGACAGAAGAAATTTGGCAACACATCATAGAAAGAACTCCAGAAGATGCGCTAATTATAGCTAAATATCCTGCAATTGGAGAAGTGAATGAAGAGTTGATTACCAATTTTGAATTTATGACCGATGTGGTTTCAGGAATTAGAACGATTAGAAAAGATAAAAATATTTCGTTTAAGGACGCTATTGAATTAGCTGTGGTAAATAACGAAAACTATACTAAAGATTTTGATGCGGTAATTCAAAAGTTAACCAATGCTTCTGAAGTTACTTATGTATCAGATAAAGTAGAAGGAGCTGCTTCATTCCGTGTGAAGTCAAACGAATATTTTGTTCCAATTTCATTAGATACAATTGATGTAGAAGCTGAAATCACAAAATTAAACGCCGAATTAAAACGAGCAGAAGGTTTCTTAACAGGAATTCAAAAGAAATTATCTAACGAGCGTTTTGTAAGCAATGCACCAGAGCAGGTGATTACGTTAGAACGTAAAAAAGAGTCAGACACCTTAGCTAAAATTGAAACGATTAAAGCGAGTTTAGCTTCGTTGAAATAAAGAAAGTAACTCTTGATAAATAAAAAATCCGCTGTTTGTAAACAGCGGATTTTTTTATGATTTTTTAGGTTATTATCTTCTATTTACTTAGGTTTGGAGCAGTTTCAAAAAATGCTATATTTAAAAACCTACTATGATTTATTATTTTACCTACTCAAGAATGAAAAACATATTTACTTGTATGTTTTTTCTATTTCTTTCTTTAACTGTATACGCGCAAAAAAACCTTGAAATATGGAATGCTTTATTAGAGAATAACCGGGATAAGGCACTTAGCTTAGTAAATAAGCTAAATTATGAAGATGATGTTGAGAATCTAATTCTGAAGAAACTAGTAGAAATGGAGAATGGTAATATGCGTAGTGACCATGAACTATTGAAGCAAATATCTAATTATGAGAACTATGAAAATTATATGTTTTCTAATTGGACAATGAATTACTTTTTTAGTGATTATTTCGATATGGGTTTTAATTCTGAAACATATGAGTCACCTCAGTTTATAGATGCTTCTAAAGTAAAGAATACAACAGTGAAGAATGGGGTTTTTTATTTACAATCGATAACTAAAAGAAACCTTAAAGATTGGGGGTCTTATACTATGTTAATGAATAATATTAATGCTGTAAGAGATTGGGAGCATTGCGGTGTTTTTGAAAATTTAAATTCTAGTGGTATAGATATGCCTTATCCTCCAGAAGAGGAATCGTCGAATAAAGTGGTTTTTGACGCTCAAAGTAACGGAGATGCACAATGGTATAAATCACCAAACAATTCAGAAGTATATAATTTGTTTACTAACCACTCTGAATATGGGGCAGGAGTTCATTATGCTCAAACATTTATTGAGTCTTCAGAAGATCAAAGAGTTTTAGTAAAGTTAGGTAAAGGAGGGTTAATTCGTTTTTGGATTAACGATGTATTGGTTTTAGAAGATGATGATCAGTATAATACAGAATTAGACGCTTATACTTATGAAGTAAATCTCCAAAAAGGAGTTAATAGGTTTTTAATAAAGTTGGCAACAAATGGAAGTAATCCATATTTTATTTTAAGAATGGAAGACTTAGAAGGAAAGCCTTTAAAGAATTATAAGACATCGTTTGTTAATAGAAATTATAAAAAAAGTAGTGTAAAAGAAGTAGACCCTAAACTAATTCCTCATAGTATAGAGAAGTATTTTGAGGAAAAACTTAAAAATCCAGATTACGACACTAATTTGACAAAATTTAATTTGTTCCTTACTTATTATAGAAATGGAAGAATAAATAAAGCAATGAACCTTTTAGAAGATTGGTATGAGAAACATCCTAAGAGTTCATTGATACGAACTTGTTTAGCGGAGTGTTATAGTGTAAAAGGGGATGATAGTGCTTTAAAAAGAATACAGGATAATTTAAAAAGAGAAGATCCAAATTACTACATGTCTTCTTTTTTAGAGTATCAAAAATTTGACGACTTAATGAGGTTAGATATTGAGGCATATGAAAAGAAAATGAAAAAACTTAAAAACTCAATTAATTATCCATTTATTGAAAAAGTATCTGATTTCATGATTTTCTTACGTCGAGAAAATAAGTTAGAAATGAAAGAGAAGTTAAAAGAGTTGCTAGAAGACAAAACATTACCATCAAGTATGAAATCTGTTTTTTCTGAATTTTACACTAAACTTTTTAATGATGACAAAGCCACAATAAACACTTTAGAAAAATATAATAAATCAGAGTTTAACTCAGAAGTTATAAAGTATTTAGGTTACTATTATAAAAAACAAAATAGAGTTGAAGAAGTAGTTGATTTGTATACTGAGGTTATAAACAGGTTTAGTTATGATAATGATTTTTTATATATATTAATTCAATTACTTCATGATACAAATCAATATAAAAGGTCTTTACCTTTTATAGAACGAGGAATTGAAAACTATCCAAATTCATATGCTTTTATAAAGGCAAAAGGAGATGCTTATGTTCAATTAGGAAAGAAAAAAGAAGCCATAAATTTATATAAAATAGCTCTAGATAGAAGTCCATCAGATCATAAATTGAGAAAAAAAATTAATGATTTAGAAAATAAGAAGAATGTACTTGATGAATTTAGTTTAAAAGATGCTTATGGATATATTAATCAGAATAGAAATAAGAATACCACAAATAATTATGGTATAAATACATTATTAAATCAAGTAACGGTCTTAAGTCATAATAGAGGAGGGGGAGAATTTCAAGAAACTTTTATTCAGGAAATAACCTCTTTGAATGGTGTAGATATTTTTAAAGAATATGATTTAGGCTTGTCGGGAGATTATCTAATAAAGAAAGCAGAAATAATAAAACCTAACGGAGAATCTATTCCTGCCGATCGTAATGGAGCTAACCTTGTTTTTTCTGGGTTAGAAATAGGAGATGTTGTCTATGTAGATTACGTAACAACTTACTCAACTTATGGTAGGTTTTATAAAGATTATATTTTAAGCCATGGGTTTAAAGGGTATCATCCTATTTCCAAAAATATTTATAGGCTCTTAACTTTAGATAAAGAAGTAAATCAAGTAGTAAAGAATGGAGATCTTAAGTATCACACATATAAAAAAGGAGATTATTATGTTCATGAATGGGAACTAAATAATGTGCCTGGTATTCCAATAACAGAAGACTATATGCCAGCTTTTAACGATGTAGTAACGAGATTAAGTGTTAGCTCTATTGATTCTTGGAATGATATAGCTTCTTGGTATTCTGATATTGTTAGAAAGCAGTTAAAAGTAGATAAAAAGGTAGAAGAAGTATTCAATGAAATATTTATAGATGGATACAAGCAATTATCAGAAAATCAAAGAGCAAAAAAGATTTATTATTATATAACGGACAATTTAAATTATAGTCACGTAAGTTTTAGACAAGGAGGGTATGTACCACAAAAACCATCAAAAACAATAAAAACTAAATTAGGAGATTGTAAAGATTTTTCATCTCTATTTTTAGTTTTAGCAAAAAAAGCGGAGTTAGATGTAAATATGGTTTTAATCCTTACTGCAGATTATGCTAAGAACCAACTATTGCTTCCAAGTACCGATTTTAATCATTGTATTGTTAAGGTTAAAATAAATGGAGAAGCTCAATTTTTAGAGCTTACAGATAAGCATTTACCATTTAAATCGTTACCAATGTCTCTTCGTGAAGCAACTGCTTTAGAAATTCCGTATGATAACTCTAATAAAGTTGTTAAAGGTTTATTTAAACTAAACAATGTACTTAGAGAAAAAGCAAAATTTATGAGTATTACTGACTTAAGTTTACATAAAGAAGAGTCAGATATTAAGTTAGAAACACAAGTTACTGGTCATTTAGCATCTTATTATATCGATGTTTTAACAAATAAAGAAGGTGAATTATTAAAAGATGAACTTCATCAAGAGATTTCTAATAGAACGAGCGAACCTGTCAAATTTAAAGATGTTGAAAAAATAGAGATAAATAAAGACAAAGGAACTGCTTCATATAAAATGAAATTAACTTCAGATATAAAAATAAACAAAGTAGCAGGTTTACAAACGTTTAAAGTACCATATTTTTTAAACCCATATAATAATTTAGTTATTCAACTAGATAAACGATCATATCCAATTGATTATAGGCAATATGAAAATTCAGATTATTATAGAGAAAAAATAATTGTAAGACTTAATGAGAATGAAGAGTTTGTAGGCTTACCAGAAAAAAATACTTATAGTTTTAAAGACCATAGTTATTCAATCTCTTATAAGTTAATTAAGAAAAACCTCTTAGAAATAGATATTGAATCTAGTGTATCTTCTGATTTAATTACTCCTGAAGATTATATGCAGTTTAAGGATTATGTAGAAAAAGTTTTAGATACTAGAGAAACCCTAATTGCTTTTAAAAGTGTAAATCCAATAGATTAGTGTTGTTTAAAAAAGAATAAATAAAAAAATCCGCTGTTTGTAAACAGCGGATTTTTTTATTGTAGTTAGTTTATACTGAGTTTAGTTTTTGTCAACAACATCTCCAGAACCTAAAGAGTTGCTGTCTATTTGGGTTGGATTTCCTTTGTAGTAAATATTTCCAGATCCAACGACAGTTGCTTTAATTTTATTTTTAACTGAAACTTGCACATCACCTGATCCTGCAATACTTGCTTTTAAAGAATTAGTGTCTAATTCGTACGCTTTCACATCTCCAGAACCTCCAATAGAACATTTTAAATAGTCAGTTTTCCCTTTTAATTTAATGTTTCCAGAGCCTCCAATTGACGTCTTAACAGTGTTGGCATCTACATTGGCTACAATATTTCCAGAACCTCCAAGGGCGAAATCTACTTCATCAGCTTTAATGCGTTTTTTGGTAATTACATTTCCTGAACCACCCAAAGAAACAGACTTAAGGTTTTCAAAAGGAACTGTAATTGTTAATTTCTTAGTCATGCGAATATTGGTGTTGTCTTTAAAACCAAGGTGAAGTTTTCCGTTTTTAACTTCAGTTTCAACATATTTTAAAACATTTTCTTCTCCTTCAATTGTTAATTCACCTTCAACACCATCAACTAAATAAACATCGAATGAACCTCCTAGACTTACTTTGTCAAAAGAACCGACATTTCGTGTTTCTGTAGTAACTTTTCCGTTTCCTCTTACTTTTTTAGTATTCCACCAACTTTGTGCTTGAGATTGTAAGCTGAAAGTAAGGGTAAGTAAGATAATTGCTAATTTTTTCATAATAATATAATTTTAAGTTGGTTAATCATTTAGTTTTAAAGAAACACCACCATAGTTAGATTTAATGGTGATCTTTGAATTCGAATTTCCTTTACCAAAAGTACCTTCATAGTATTTTTTAGATGTTTTTTTGATGCTTTTGTATAGTTCTACATTGTTGTCAGGATACCCAAAACTAGCATAAGATAAATCGATGTTGAAATTAAAGTTGTTATTGCTATTGGTTCCTAATTTGATGCTAGCGTAGTTTCCATCAATAGTAATGTTATCAAATCCTTTAGCAATGTTTTGAACTCTAATTCCGCCATAATCGCTATTAATTTTCAAGTTCTTTTTAAGTGTACCTACTTTAACACTAGCATAATCAGAATTTCCAGTTAAGTTAGAAATTTCTCCTACAGAAATACTTCCATAATCGCTATTAAATGTAACATCTATAGCTTCGTCAATTTTTATGGTTGAATAATCTGCACTTACTTTTAAATTATTAGATTTTCTAATGTTTAATTTTGAATAATCAACATTAAGGTTTCCTGATTTCATGTAATTGATTTCAGAAGTACCGCAATAATCTAAACTAATATTGTTGTTGCTGTTTAATAATTGGTCGATTTGAATTTTACCATAATCACAGTTAATATTCGATTTTCCTTCAAGCTCGTCTAATAAATAGATGTTACCATATTTATTGTGTAAGTCGGCATTGTTTGTAATAGGCATTCTTACCGAATAATTAATTTTATAATTGGTGTTATTGCTTCCCCACCAAGACCAAGAAGATTTACTTTTTTCTATAATCGTTCTAGCTTCTACTAAATTGGAAGTAGCTTCAAACTGAATGTCAATGTCTTTTAGTTTACGTTCAACACTTGAAAGATCATCACCTTTTACAGTTATTTTAACATTGATTTCGATACGATTTTCATTCCATGTAGTTACGTTTACATTTCCATATTTGTTGTTAATGTATAGGGTAGCGTTTTTGTTAACGTTAAACGTTTTGCTAATGTTCTTACTTTTTTCGTGTTTTCTATCGTTAGCGATAAGAACGGTAGGAATAAGTAAGAATAAGAAAAGTAGTTTATATAATTTCATCGTCTAATAATTCTAATTTTGCTGGGTTTTGTAATTGCTCTAACTGTAAAAGAAGCCTTTCTAGCACATCTAATCGTTGTTGATAATTTTGTATCATTTCTCGGATGATTTGACGTTTGTTTTCTTTTTTAGAAAGCTCTTTTTCAAGAGAGTTATATTGGTCTTCTAGTTCTTCAATTTCATTTAAAGAGTCTTCAATAATTGTTTCAGTTTCTAAACTTCTAAATTGTTCAACTTCTTTTAGTTCTTGATTAAGAGTTGTAACAAAAAAGTTTTGAGCCTCAGCCATTTTAGGTGATACATCGGCTAGAGTATACGTTTTTTGTTGTTGGTAATTACCAAGATAAAAACCTAACATTAATACAATTGATGCTGCTATACTCATCCAGAAAATTGAAGGTTTTTTATTTCTCTTCGGATTTTCTAGTTTACGCTGAAAACGTTCTAAATGTCCTTGATGAGGTTCAAAAACATCGAAATCATTTTCTTTAAAAAATTGATGTAGTTTATCCTCCATATCCTTGTGTTTTATTAGTATCGTTAACCAATACTTGTTTTAATTTCTTTTTAGCTCTTGATATTGTTGTGCGCACATTTTCATTAGTATAATTCAATATCTGAGCTATTTCTTCATAATCATAGCCTTCAATTAAGTTTAAAGTCAATACAATTCTGTAATTATCTTTCAAACTTTGCAAACAACTTAATACTCTTTGTACTTCAAGAGAGCTATAATCTATTTCAACTTCTTCGATTTCATAATTAGGAATCACATCCATTTTAACTTCATCATATCGCGTTACCTTTTTTAGTTGGGTTAAACTTTTATTAATAACGATTCGCTTTAACCAAGCACCAAAAGTAACTTCTCCCTTAAAAGAATTTAATTTTGTAAAAGCAGTTAAAAATGCTTCTTGAATTAAATCTTCAGCCTCGAATTCGTCTTTTAAAATACGATACGATGTGTTATACATAGCTTTATAATAGTTCTGATACACCTGCATTTGTGCAGTGCTATCGTTTTTCTTACAGCGTTCGATTAGTTGGTTGATATGTGTTTTCTGCGACTCCAATGAAATCATTCTATACTAGAGACAATTTAGCTTTTAAATTGTGACAGTTTGTTTCAATAAAAATAACTTTTTTTATAAAAAAGGGTGTTTTTTTATAAAGTTGATGTGTAAGTTACTGGTATTTAAACGCTTGTGAGGTGAGTTTTTTAGCGTGGGTTTGCAGTAGTCTTAACTAGAGAAAATGAACCAAAATTATGTATATTTGACACAATGGTTAACAGTGTTAAAATTATTGAATGCCCAAGAGATGCAATGCAAGGAATTAAAAGTCATTTTATTCCTACAGAGGCCAAGGCAAAATACATCAACTCACTGTTAAAGGTGGGGTTTGATACGATAGATTTTGGAAGTTTTGTATCACCAAAAGCAATACCTCAAATGAGAGATACCGCAGAGGTTTTGTCAAAATTAGATTTATCATCTACTACAAGTAAACTTTTAGCGATTATAGCGAACGTACGTGGTGCAAATGATGCATCACAGTTTGAAGAAATTGATTATTTAGGATACCCTTTCTCAATTTCTGAAAACTTTCAAATGCGTAATACACATAAAACAATAGAACAATCTATTGATACGTTAAAAGAAGTTTTAACGATAGCTAATAGAACAAATAAAGAAGTAGTAGCGTATTTATCGATGGGGTTTGGGAATCCATATGGTGATCCTTGGAACGTGGAGATTGTAGGTGAGTGGACAGAGAAACTTTCTAACTTAGGTGTTAAGATATTATCTTTGTCAGATACCATTGGAAGTTCAACACCTGAAGATATAGATTATTTATTTTCAAACTTAATACCTAGTTATCCTCAAATAGAATTCGGAGCGCATCTTCATACAACTCCAACAAAATGGCACGAAAAAGTAGATAGTGCTTTTAAAGCAGGTTGTAGACGTTTTGATGGAGCTATAAAAGGTTATGGAGGTTGCCCAATGGCAAAAGATGAATTGACAGGTAATATGCCTACAGAAAAATTACTGTCGTATTTTACCGCAAATAAAGTTGAAACCAATATAAAACCAATGAGTTTTGAAAGTGCATACAATAAAGCACTTGAAGTTTTTTAAAAGATTATGAAATTAATACATATTATTTTTCTTTTTTTCTTTTTTTCAGCCTTTTCTCAAGCTACAGATAGTGAAAGAATAGGTACATGGAGTGTGAAAAATGGAGAGATAATACGAAATAGATCTAAAAACGATCAACTTGCAATTTATTATTGGAATGAATTTAATAGAATTTTTCCTCAAGAGTTAACCAAAAAATACATCAAGCGAATTGTTTTAATGACGGATGGGCTTGATGAAAAAACAGGAGCTTTGGTGGCCTTGAGTTCAAAAAATGACAAATGGCAACTAGAAATAGACGTTAATGATGTTAACTTTTATTCTAAAGATAAAAAAAGACTTCACGAGTCTGTTTACACTTTAGTGCACGAATTCGGACATTTACTTACCTTAAACAGAACACAAATACGTCCTACTGATAAAAACTTACAAGACGAAGGCGAGTTGTATTTAACTCTAGAAGGAGAAGCATATAAAAATAGTTACATAAATAGGTTTGTTAATCTGTTTTGGAAAGGTGCATTGTTAAATCGTTGGGATGTAATTCAGCGTAAATATTGCTATACCGAAGCAAATTGTGTTGAAAAGTTATATGACTTGTATTTAAACAATCGTACAGAATTTTTAACAGATTATGCTGCAGAAAGTCCAGAAGAAGATATTGTAGAAAGCTGGACGGCTTTTGTACTAAGACCTAAGATTAAAAAACCTAGAACGATCGCACATAAGAAAATCAACTTCTTTTACCAATTTCCAGAATTGGTGGAATACAGAAGAATGATTCGACAAAACACACGTCAATATCTTCATTAGAATTTGTAAATTTGGTTTCTTTTTAAAGTAAAATCAAATGAAACAGATTAGAATTTTTTTAGCACTTTTTATCACATTTTTTATAGTTAGTTGTAACACAAATAAAAAAACGGCTAACACTTCTACAAACAAATATCAGTTTACAAAAGATGCTGATAAAACCTACTTTACAATTCTTCAGTTAAACGATGTCTATGAAATAGCTCCAATACAAGGAGGTAAATATGGTGGAATGGCTAGGGTAGAAACTGTACATCAAGATTTACTTAAAGAAAATGAGCAAACAATGTTAGTGTTGGCAGGAGACTTTTTATCGCCTTCTTTAATAGGAACCATGAGTCATAATGGTGAACGTGTTAGAGGCAAGCAAATGGTAGAAGTAATGAATGCAATGAATTTTGATGTGGTTGCTTTTGGGAATCATGAATTCGATTTAAGTTATACACATTTACAAGCTAGATTGAACGAAAGTAATTTTGAATGGATTTCTGCAAACGTTTTACATAATATAAATGGTGAATACTCATATTTTCATAAAACTATTGATGGAGAAAAGCAAAGCTTAAAAGATTCTTACATAAAAGAATTTGTAAATCCAGATGGAACAAAATTAAAAGTAGGTTTTATCAGTGTTTGTATTCCTTCTAACCCTAAGAGTTATGTACACTATGGCGATATGTACGAAGAAATAAAGCGAGCATATAATGAAATTAAAGACAATGTAGATATAGTTATTGGCTTAACTCATGCTTCGTTAACGCAAGACAAAGAGATCGCAAAATTATTACCTAATGTACCTTTAATAATGGGAGGACATGAACACACAAACAGCTACGATAAAGAAGGAGAGGTAGTAATTGCGAAAGCTGATGCAAATGCTAAAACGGCTTATATCCACAGATTTGAATATGATCCTGCAACTAAGAAAACTCAATTTAAATCAGAGTTAAAAGAGATCAATGACTCAATAGCTTCAAATGAAAAGGTACAAGCTGTAGTTGATAAATGGCAGGTTGTTTTACAAAATAAAATTCAAGAAGTAGTTTCCAATCCTTATGAAGTATTATATACAGCTAAAGAACCTCTTGATGCAAGAGAAAGTACTATTAGAAGTGTACAAACAAATATGGGGAAGATTATTGCAGAATCTATGAGTTTAGCTTACAATAACGAAGTTGACTGTGCACTTGTAAATGGAGGTTCTGTTAGAATAGACGACATATTAGCAGGAGATATTAATGCTGTTGATATTTTTAGAGTTTTACCTTATGGAGGTGAGGTTTTAAAAGTAGAAATCAAAGGAAGTTTATTGAAAGAAGTATTAGACTTCGGAGAAGCAGCTTCAGGAACAGGAGCTTATTTACAACGATTTAATGCTAAGAAAGAAAATGAAGAATGGATACTTAAAAATGGTAAACTTGAAGAAGATAAAGTCTATACAGTTGCCTTTTCAGATTACTTATTAAGAGGACTTGATATACCTATGCTTTCAGATAAAAGTGAAGGGGTTATAAGTATTTATACACCTAAAAATGATGAAATAGCGTACGATATTCGTAAAGCCATTGTTAATTTTTTTAAATGGGAGCAAGCTTAACAGCTTGCTTGTTAAGTAAATACTAAAAACTGTTAAAAATTATTTAAAATAAATCTTAATAAAATTTGTTAGATTAATTATCTCTACTAATTTTGCGGTCGTAAAACAAAAATAGTTTAAAATTAATCTAAATAAAATGAAAAAAGTATTTTTCGGTTTATTAGCAGGAGTATCATTATTTGCATCAGCGCAAACGGCTCCAAAAGATAGTATTCCAACTAACCCGCAAACACAGCAAAATGCTGCACAACGCCTTTTATCTTCAAACTTAAGTCAACAAGGATTAACAGTTGGAGGTTATGGTGAAGTTCATTTAAACAGAGCAACAGGAAAAAATGCAAATTTAGATGTGCATAGAGTTGTAATGTTATTCGGTTATAAGTTTAACGAAAGAACTCAATTTATTACTGAAATTGAATATGAGCATGTAAAAGAAGTTTATATCGAGCAAGCTTTCATTCAGTATGGTTTAACTGATAACTTAAATGTAAGAGCTGGTTTAATGTTAGTACCAATGGGTATTGTAAACGAATATCATGAACCAACTACATTTAACGGAGTTGAAAGACCAAGTATGGATAAAGCGATTGTACCAACTACATGGAGAGAAATCGGTTTAGGAGTATCGGGTAAGTGGGATGAAGCTTCTTTACGTTACCAAGCGTATATGTTTAACGGATTCAATACAGGAACATATGACGCAGCTACAGGTACTTATACAGGTAAATTAGGAGGAGAAAACGGTTTACGCGGTGGTCGTCAAAAAGGAGCTGAATCTAAAATGAACAACATTAATTTCTCAGGGAAATTAGATTACTATGGAGTACCAGGTTTACGTTTAGGGTTATCAGGATATTTTGGTAGAACACAATCTGATAACGCAATTGAAGATATTGATGGAGCAGATGTAGGAGTTGCTATGTTAGGTTTAGATGCTCGTTATGCATACCAACGTTTTACAGCACGTGGTCAGTTTATACATGCTAGTTTATCAGATACAGAAGCATACAACACGTTATATGAAACAAATAATTCTGATGATGCTTTAGGAAGTGAGTTACAAGGTTGGTATTTAGAAGCTGCTTATAACTTATTACCAATGACTAAAAAGCAACAATTATATGCTTTTGCTCGTTACGAAGATTACAACACACATGCTGCAGTAGATGGTGGTATTAGCAAAAACTTAGCTTACGACCGTGATGAGTGGACGTTTGGTTTAACGTATAAAGTAGCTCCAGGAGCTGCGTTTAAAGCAGACTACCAATTAAAGAATAATGCAGTAGTAGGTAGCCAAACAATTAAGCAATTAAACTTAGGTTTCGGAGTTTGGTTCTAATGTAACCTAAAACATATTAAACTAAAAAACGAATCAAATTATATTAATTTGGTTCGTTTTTTGTTTTTTATTTAGACTAATTCTAATATTTTTGTAGCATGAGAAAACAACTATTATTTCCTTTTGTACTGTTTATAGCTTCTTTTAGCTTGTTATCATTTGTAATTCCTAAAAATATACAAAAGAAAGTAACTAAAGAAATTAGTAAAACTTTTGAGGTAGAGACTTTTAGTCTAGAGGAAATAAAGATTTCAAAAGAGGTAAATGATTTATTAGTTCGTAAAATTGAAGGGGATAAGCTCTTTAAAATTGTAGTAAAAGAAGAATTAATAGGTTATGCTTATGTAGATAAAGCTCCGAGTAAAACAGATGAGTTCGATTACTTAATTTTGTTAGATAAAAACTTAATTATAGTAAAAACTAAAATATTGATTTATCGAGAAGATTATGGAGGAGAAATAGGTAGTAAGCGTTGGTTAAAGCAATTTAATGGTAAAACCTCTAAAGATGCCTTACTGTATGAAAAAGATATAATGGCAATTTCAGGAGCAACAATATCAGCTTCTTCAATGACTATTGCTGTAAATACATTTCTTCAAAATTTAGCAGTTCTTCATAAAAATAAGGTATTATAAATGCAGATTCACGGAATTATTCATCAGTTTCCTAGAGAAATAAAACATTTAATTGTTGTTTTTGTAGCTGCGTTAAGTATAGGCTATTTTGGAGGACTTTCATTTGTAAATGACACAACCAGTGCGAGTTCTAAAGGAATACAAGAACGTTATTTAGGAAACGAAGACGATGAAGAAGCTACCAAAATGATGTTTAAAAAATCTTCTGGAGAAATAAAAACATTGGTACATAACCATATTTTATCACTTTCAGTAATTTTCTTTCTATTGGCATTAATCCTATCTACTACAAGTATTGGAATGAAACTTAAATTATTTTTAATGATTGAGCCTTTTGTTTCTGTAGTATGTACTTTTGGTGGTATTTATCTAATGTGGACAGGTGTTACTTGGATGAAATATGTAGTTATGGCTTCAGGTTTTTTAATGACAGCTGTGTATACTACTTCTATAATTGTTATTCTTCAGCAATTATATTTTAAAAGGAAATCATAAACTTTTTCAGACTAACTTTCTTTTTTGAGAAAAAAGTATCTTAATTCATAAAATATTACTTAAAAATTATTTTAAGTAGGTTTTCTATATAGTCTTTTTATTGTAATTTTAGCCAATAACCAAACTTAAATTATAAAAATATGGGAAACCCAGTAAACGTTAATGGAGTTACATTAACATTGAAAGATTTTAGAAAATTTGATACTAATATTAGTTCAGAAAATGTACCTAAAGGTCCTTTAGTTAATATATCTGGATTTGAAGGTAGTAATGAAACTCCTTTTACCGTAACAGTTTTAGCGTATTTACCAGACAACCCTTTACAACCAATTGAAAAGACAGATGGTTTACAGCTTCAAGGAAACGAAATCTATTTAAATTATTATGGGATTACACCAATCAAAATACTAAATAAAGATGGTGGTCATACTACAGTAAGCGGTAGAGATTTTAGAGTAGATTTTAATTGTAAAAAAGAAGCTAGCCACTTTGATTTATATTATTTACAGTTTACTTACCAGTTAGAAGCTGGGGCTGAATTAGCAGATATGATTTATGTTAGAGATAATAATACAAACCCAATTTTAGGAGATGTAAACGACGATCCTGTGACAGAAAGAGGTACAGTAACTACACCTGCTGAAACAGAACCACCAACAGAATTTTAATTTTGGGTAAATTAAGTTCCATCATAGGGGTAATTGCTTTGTTTTTCTTTCAAGTTAATGAACAGCCTACAAAGAAAAACAAAGTTTTTATTGAAAGAGGTTATTATATATGCCAAAAACATAAAAATGAAACTTTTTGTAAAGCTTTAAATTTTTATATAAAAAAAAAGTATGATTCTTGTTATGCTTACAGTAGTAAAGCTTTGTTATTGACAAATAAGGAGGAAGAGATTACTTATATTAATTTTATGCAAGCATATAGTGCTTATAAGAAAGGCTTTTATAAAAAGGCTTTGCAAAGTTTGCATTCTATTACTGATGATAAAGAGAATGTCTTAGAAAAACAAGTTTTATTAGGAAGTGTATACTTAAGTTTAAAAAAATATAATGAGTCAATAAATCATTATGAAAAAGCTTTAGAAGAAGGCCCTGAAGTTTTCAGAAAAAAAAATATTTATCATAATTTAGGGGTTAATTTCTTACAAAAAAAAGACTTCACTAAGGCTAATGAATATTTTGCAAGAGAACTTTCCTTAATAGAAAAAAGAGATACAGCAGCTATTATTAGAACAAAAATGGGTTTAGCTAATGTATATTATAATCAGTATATAGATGATAAAGCAATTCCGTTATTTAAGGAAGCTTATGAATTATCAAAATTATATTCAGATATAAGGTTAAAGCAAAACTCAGCAAGAAACATGGCAGTTGTAGAGAAAAATAGAAAAAACTACCAAAAAAGTGTAGAGTATTACATGGAGTATGGTCGTTGGAAAGATTCTATTTGGAACCGTGATAAAATTTGGGAACTTACTGAAAAAGACAAGCAATTAGCCGTAGCACAGAAGCAACAAGAAATAGCATTACAAGATGAACAACTAAAGCGTCAAGCAGTGGTACAAAAGAGTTTAGCAATAGGAGCTTCTGGTTTATTAGTTTTTCTCGGGTTTTTAGGGTATTTTTATAGAGAGTTAAAAAGTAAAAATAAGTTTATAACTCAACAAAAGGAGGAGTTAAATGTAGCTAATAAAACAAAAGACTATTTGTTCTCTGTAGTATCTCACGATTTACGTTCACCAATTAACACAATTAAGCGACAACACGAAAAGCTAAAACGACAGTTAAAAAACAAAGAATACGATGCAGTAAGTGAAACTACAAATAATGCAATTGCATTAACTGAAAGTACAAGTCACTTATTAAATAACGTATTACATTGGTCGTTAGAGCAAAACAATCAGTTATCGTTTAAAGTAGAAGAATATCCTTTAAAACCTTTAGTTGAGCAAGCTGTTTATAACTTTGAAGAAATCGCTGAAGCTAAGAATATTGTGTTAACGACAATGTTAGAGGCTGCTATTTTAGTAAAAGCAGATAAGGAATCCCTAAAAATAGTATTGAGAAACTTGTTAGATAATGCACTAAAATACACAGGAGAAAACGGTAAAATAGCAATAAAAACCTATAAAGACTCTGAAGAATTTAGTACAATTGAAATTAAAGACACAGGTTTTGGAATTTCAGAAGAAAAACTAGCAAAAATAAAAGGATTAGAAGATTTAAGTATTGATAAAATTAACAGATCTGAAGGGGTAGGTTTAGGTATGTTACTGTGTCAAACACTTATAAAAAAGAATAACGGAAAATTACTCATAGATAGTGAGTTGAATGTGGGGACTACTATACGAATTTTGTTACCCAATGCAAGTGCATAAATTATGAAAAAACTACAATTATTATTGTTAGAAGATTCAGAAGAAGAAGCCTTAGAGCTTTCTTCTTTTTTAGAAGATAATGACTATGAAATATCATTAGCAAAAAATGCTGTAGAAGCAGAAAAGCTAATTAGAAATCGCTTTTTTGATGTTATCATATTAGATATTATGATTAATGGAAAACCAGATGGTATTTCGTTAGCACACCGTTTGAATAAAGAAGGAATAAATGTGCCTTTTCTATTCTTAACAAGTATGCAAGGAAGAGAAGTTTTTGATGAAGCAAAACTAACCAATCCATTAGTATATCTTTTAAAACCATATAACAAATTAGAATTGCTATTCTCTTTAGAGTTAGCAATTGAATCATGCTATCAACAAAGCAATAGTATAAGTTTAGCATCAGATAATGCGGTATTAAGCCCTGCTTTTTTGTTTATTAAGAAAAAAAGAAGTGTGGTTAAAGTAGATGTTTCCTCTATTAATTATGTAGAGGTAAAAGAAAAGTACTGTAGTCTAATTTGCGATTCAGGAAACTATCTTATAAAGTTATCACTAACTAAGTTGAAAGATATGTTGTCTAATCCAGATTTTAAGCAAGTACATAGAAATTACTTAGTAAATGTTAAGAAAATAAAAGAGATTTATTTTGAAGATAATCTTATAGTTTTAGATAGTGGAGAAAAAATTCTTTTTAGTGAGCGTTATAAAAATGCTTTTATAAAAGACAACACAATTTTTAGATAGTTATACAATTCTAGCAGCTAAACTTATTAAAAAGCCAAAGCCATTTTCGATATTAGAAATAGCTTTGGCTTTTTCATTGGTACTCATAGTAGCGTCATCAATTAGTTTAAGAGTTTTAACAATATTTGTATTGGTAATTTTACATTCTTTAGTTATATCGTTAATTTTAGTAGGATTTAAATTAGTAAGAAAAGCTAATTGCTTATTAAATTCTTTATTAGTTTGCGATACTGCCTGTTTTGCTAGCTCATTCCAGTTTATAGTGTTCATATATGTTTTATATTAATTACTTTTTCAATTTATAGTAGTTTGCTAAAATTCTTCTCATAGCAGAGAGTAGTCAAAATTAATAAGGTTGTGTATTTGGATAATGGATTTTTCCCTAAACGTAAAAAAGTTGATTATCAACGCGTGATTTTTTTAGGTAAAAAACAGCAAGAAAAACTAGAGAAAATGAAACAAAGTCGCCCTTTTAAAGAGCGACTTTGTCAAAGTAGTGGTTAGTATACTAAGTTTGGTTAGAAGATCTTAATTGTCTGATTTTACAGGAACATCATTAACTTCATTATTTCCATAAGTAAATCCACCTGTACCATTCCAATCGTTATCAATATCCATATAGGCAGAAAATTTCTCTAAATAACTTCCTATTGCAGGAGGTGGAACTGAAACTACGTATTCACCAGTTAAGTTTACAATTTTTGTAACTTTACCATAACCAGTTGCACGAATATTACCTGTAACGTGTATGCTAATAGGTTTTGCATTAATTGCTTGAGTTATTTCTACCATTCCAGAAACTGAATTTGATACGGGAGAAACTACTAATGAAAAATGTGCAATAGGTGCTCCTGGCATACCAACGTTTCCTATAGTTCCTTTAGTTAAATATGCACCAACTAAAGTTGATTTAGCTGTGTCTTGTGTTGCTGTACTTTAAGGTTTCTTACTCTTTTTTATATGTTAATTAATTTTTTTAGTAGCTACTGTTAAGAAATTTCATTATCGAAATTACAAATCAATTATAATCAGCAAGAAAAAAAATCCTTAGGCGTAAAGAATAGAAGAATGAATGTTGGTTATTATATGGTGGGAACTATTTCAAATTAAAATTAACTACTTAACTTAAACTTAAAGATTATATTTATATAATTTGTAGTATATTTGCATGCAATTAATTAACAACACACTAAATTGATTGCATATGCAAGCTCATCAATCTAAAATACTAGGTGAAGGATTAACGTATGATGACGTTTTATTAGTTCCTGCCTACTCAGAAGTACTTCCAAGAGAAGTTTCAATCCAAACAAAATTTACAAGAAACATAACAATCAATGTTCCTATAGTGTCTGCAGCAATGGATACTGTAACTGAATCTGCCATGGCAATTGCTATTGCAAGAGAAGGAGGGATAGGAGTGTTGCATAAAAACATGACAATTGAGCAACAAGCTCTTGAAGTTCGTAAGGTTAAACGTGCAGAAAGTGGTATGATTATCGATCCGATTACCTTATCATTAACTTCAATTGTGTTAGATGCTAAGCAAGCAATGCGTGAGCATAAAATTGGTGGAATTCCAATTGTTGACGAAGCAGGAAAGCTAGTAGGAATCGTAACTAACCGTGACTTACGTTTCGAAAAAAACAACGAACGTCCTATCGTAGAGGTAATGACCTCGGAAAATTTAGTAACTGTTGCTGAAGGAACTTCGTTAAAAGATGCAGAAGTAATTTTACAAGAAAATAAAATTGAAAAATTACCAGTTGTTAATGATGATGATAAATTAGTAGGGTTAATTACCTTTAGAGATATTACCAAGTTAACACAAAAACCAATTGCTAATAAAGATTCTTACGGACGTTTACGTGTAGCTGCTGCATTAGGAGTAACTCACGATGCTGTTGATAGAGCAGAAGCATTGGTAAATGCAGGAGTAGATGCTGTAATTATTGATACAGCTCACGGACATACGAAAGGAGTGGTTTCTGTATTAAAAGAAGTAAAAGCTAAATTCCCAACATTAGATGTTGTTGTAGGTAATATAGCAACACCAGAAGCAGCTAAATATTTAGTTGAAGCCGGAGCAGATGCAGTAAAAGTAGGAATCGGACCAGGATCAATTTGTACTACTCGTGTAGTGGCAGGTGTAGGTTTTCCTCAGTTTTCAGCAGTGTTAGAAGTTGCAGAAGCTATTAAGGGAAGTGGAGTTCCTGTAATTGCAGACGGAGGTATTCGTTATACAGGTGATATTCCTAAAGCAATCGCAGCAGGAGCGGATAGTGTAATGTTAGGTTCATTATTAGCAGGAACTAAAGAATCTCCAGGGGAAACTATTATTTACGACGGAAGAAAATTTAAGTCGTATCGTGGAATGGGATCTGTTGAAGCGATGAAGCAAGGTTCAAAAGATCGTTATTTCCAAGATGTAGAAGATGATATCAAGAAGTTAGTTCCAGAAGGAATTGTAGGACGTGTACCATACAAAGGGGAGTTACAAGAAAGTATTCACCAATTTGTTGGAGGTTTACGTGCAGGAATGGGATACTGTGGAGCAAAAGATGTTGAAACTTTAAAAGAAACAGGAAAATTTGTTCGCATTACCGCAAGTGGAATTAACGAGAGTCATCCACACGATGTAGCAATTACTAAAGAAGCACCTAACTATAGTAGGCGATAGATTATAAAGTTATTGCGAATTCGATACTTTTGATGAAGTAATAAAAAAAACAAAAACGCCGTTAATATTTAATGGCGTTTTTTTATTCGTTTAATAAACCTTCGCTTTGTAAAATAGCCCTGGTTATTGGGGCTAATTCCTTCAAAGTTTCAGGGTGAATGCCTCTAGCTGTAAAAAACTCTCGTTTACCATCTTTATTACTTCCATACCAATAATTTGGCTTTCCGTTAGTGAAAAATTCCATATCCTTGGTAAGCGTTGCCTTTTTAAAAAGCCCAATATCTATGTTATATAATTCGTTTTTAATAGCTCCTTTAGTTGTACACGTTGTAGTTTCAAAATGATTTTTTTTCCAAATAATACAATCACTGTTTTCAAATAAAATATATTTATAAGTGAAAAGTAATACAAGCAAGAAAACACTTGATATAAAAAACTGTTTTTTAAATTTTAAAATAAAAGGAAAGATTTTTTCAGAAGTCTTTTTAGTGTTAGTTTTTAACTCTTTTTCGGCTGTTGGTTTTTCTCTAATGGTTGTTTTGTTATAACCTTTTGTGCTTGAGTTTTCTTCAAATGATTTTTTCTTGAAATCTTCAAAATCTTCAAAACCTAAGTATTCAGCTATGAAATTACGTTGATAATTATTAGGAGCTTTAACACTAACATCTTTTTTTTCTTCTATATATTTTTCATAGTAGCGTTTTGCTTTCCTTTCGCCTATATAATTCTCATCGTTATAATCTGCTTCTTGTAGTTCGTTTACCCAGAAGAGAGTTTTAGCATTTTTATTGGTTTTAAACTCTCTTTCTTCAATTGCATTAAAAAAATCGATAAACAGCTGTTTAATCATGATAGTTTGGTGTTTGGACAAATGTATCCAAAGTGGTTGCTTTTTGGTTACGGATATCCATAAAATAGACAATGCTATTTGGTTAAAAATTGACCAGGTTTTGACCAATAATACCCTAAAAAACCTTTCAATATTTGCATCAGAATTAATCGAGAAAGTAAAAAGAAAACAAATTGATTGGTTCTAATTAAAAGATAAAATATCGGTAGAATTTCTTAGAAGGGAAGCTACTAAATACTACTGATATTCATCTTCACTTCCCGCGAAAGAGGCGTGCGACTCTTTTAAAAATTCTACACCCAACATGGTGTAACTGTACCTAAGCAAAGTGCTTGGACAGGATAAATTTTATCAATTTTTAAAAGAAAAAAAATGAACAAGGTTTTATTTATTATAACATTTTTAGTAGGTAATGGACTATATACATTAAATACAAATTCAACAACTGTAGTACCGCAAACAAACTCTACAGAGACAACAACAAGTGATACAGGTGGAGGAACTCTTGGGGGAAATGATTATGATCCAGATCCGGAACCAGAACCAGATGAGGATAATTAGTAAAGAAATTAATTTTGTATTTAAAAATTAATATTTTAGGAGGATGAAAAGAAACAAAATCATCCTCCTTTTTTTTACTTTTTTTTGCCTAATTACTTACGCTCAAGTAAAAGTAGATACCTTAAAAAGTAACGAGTTAATAAAAAGAACAAAAGAAAAATTGTATTTAAGTACTGGAGACGAAAAGTTAGCCAAAAAGTATTATCTAATAGGGTACAATTATAATTTATTGAATAATTCAGACAGTGCTTATAAGTATTTCTCAAAGTCAAAATTTCTTTATGAGTCATTAAATGACAGTTTAAATATAGCTTTAAAACTATTTAGTTTAGGTAAAATAGAATCTAAGAAAGAGTTATTTTTTAAAAGTGACTCTACTCTGGTTTCAGCTTTGAAATATTTAGGAAAAAGAAAAGACAATCATAAAATTACAGCTTCAGTCTATAATATATTGGGCATAAACTCTAATATGCAAGGTAACTACAGTCAAGCAATAAAATGGTATGATGATGCCTTAAAGTTAACAGTAGACTCAACAAGAACAGCCAGATACTTAAGTAATATTGGTAATAATTATATTCTCTTAGGGGAGTATAATAAATCGATAGAAATATATAATGAAATAGTGCAAAATGGCTTTTTAAACAAAATAGACTTAACTTTAAAAGGAAAAGTATTAGATAACTTTAATTATGTGAAATTCTTAAACAATGATAAAGTTAAAGAGTCTGATTTTCTTGAAACTCAAAGATTAAAAAAGACGATTAATGATATAGATGGTTTAATTACTAATTATAGCTATTTAAGTGATTTTTTTAGAGAAAAGAATATAACTAAATCTAAAAGTTATGCTAAAAAGATGTATGATTTGGCTGTGAAGTACAATCGATATAATGATAGGGTTATAGCGATTGATAAAATGTTAGCATTGGCAAATAAATCCGAATTACAAAGATTAGCAATAGAACGAAATAAAATAAAAGATAGCATAGTATTAGCTCATAAAAAAACTGCTAACAAGTTTGCAAAAAATATATATAACTACGAAGAAGAAAAAAAACAAAAACTTGAAGCTAGAGCGCAGTTAGCAGAGTCAACCCTTAGTTTAGAAAAACAAAAATCACAAAAACAACTGTGGATTTTTGTAGTTATTCTGACCATTCTATCCTCAATAGTCTATTTCATTTATAAAAGAGAAAAAAATAAAAAAGAAAAAGCCATAGAAGTCTATAAAACAGAAACTCGCTTAGCTAAAAAAATACATGATGAACTAGCAAACGATGTTTATGCTGTGATGAGTACATTGCAAAACAACCAAACAACCGACTTTAATTTACTTGATAGAGTAGGAAAAATATATGCTCAAACAAGAGATATTTCCCATGAAAACAGTCCTGTACTTACAGGAGAGCAATTTGAGAACTTCTTAAAACAACTATTTTTAGACTTTACGAACGATCGAAGTAAAGTAATCCATAAAGGGTTGCAAGAAGTAAACATAAGCGAGTTAGCCAAAGAAAAACAAATAGTAGTGTATAGAGCCTTACAAGAGTTGTTGGTAAACATGAAAAAATATAGCGAAGCAACTTTGATACTCATAACTTTTTCAGTAGAAAAAAACAAACTATCAGTAGCATATCAAGATAACGGAGTAGGAACTGAAAGTATTAAAATAAAAAATGGGTTACAAAATATGGAAACCCGTATAAAATCAATAGGAGGTTTGGTTACTTTTGAATCAAAACAAGAAAAAGGATTTCAAGCAAAGTTTCAATTTAAAAAGTAGTTATGTTTCAAAAAGTATTAATAGCTGAAGATGCCGACTTTATGTCAAGTGGAATTAAAGCAGCTTTAAAAGATATGCAGATTCCAATAGTAGAATATGCTCAATATTGTGACGAAGCTTTTTTAAAACTCAAAAAAGCCTGGTTAGATAATGAACCGTTCGATTTATTAGTAAGCGATTTATCATTTAAAGATAATATCAATCCTCAGCGATTGCAATCAGGAGAAGCATTAATTACCGAAGCTAAAAAACTGCAACCTACCTTAAAAACGGTAGTGTTTTCTGTAGAAGACAAACCATACAGAGTACAACAATTATGTAATGAGTTAGAAGTAGATGCTTATGTATGGAAATCAAATCACGGACAAATGGAGTTGAAGAAAGCAGTACAAAATGTGTTTAACGGTGAGTTTTTTATTACACCGCAATTGGCACATGCATTACGAGATAAAGAATCTTTTGAAGTTACAGACTACGACGTGTTTTTATTGAAACATTTAGCAGAGGGTTTAGATCAAAAAGAAATTAGTGAAGCATTAAAAAACAAAGAGATAAAACCAAGTAGTGTAAGTTCTGTAGAAAAACGCTTAAAGCTGTTAAAAGAAAATTTTAATGCCAATAACCCTACACAATTGATTGCCATTACTAAAGATTTTGGATTGATTTAAAAGAACAGAAAATATTTTTTACAACCCTACGGATTCCCGTAGGGTTTTGTGTTTTTATCAAGGTAGGTTTGTAATGATACTAACCAAAAACATATAGATATGGCAGTAAAGCACACAGAAACGAAAGAAATTCACAAAGGAAGTAAAGGAGGAGTAACAGGTTGTGGTTTTGATACAACAGTAAACCCAGAAAATTGGGTAAATACTAGTGAAAGCATCACTTGTGATAAAGATGGATGTAAAAATTAATAGCTATTGAGATGAGTTTTTTAAAGAGTGCAGTAAATCAAGTAGGTAGAGATATGGGAAAGGTTATTAGTAATCAAATATTTGATTCTAGTCACTCAACACCTTATCGTAGAGTTTTGTCAAATAATACCGACACAAGAACGAGAGGAACCTTTCAAACAGATTTTGAAAAAGCGATTAATTTTCAAATAGGGCACAGACCAAGTACATTAATATCTAAAATATCAGGAGTGTATGTTGTCATTAAAAATGAAGCAAATAGATATATTTCTGATGGTTATTTAGACACATCCGAGTCAAATGAATTATTTTATATGATGAATCAATTTAATAACAAAGTTGATGACATTTGTGATATTCTTGATATAGATGAAGTAAGTTACAAAAATGAGATAAATCAATTAAAAGCATTAGTAGATAAAATGAATAATTTATTTAATGAAATTTTAAGTATATCTGCTATAGGCTGTAGAGAAAGAGAAAAAGAGCATAAAATAGAAGCAAAAAATGTGAAAAGTATTACTTTTTTAGAGTATTTGGGGTTTAACATGATATGGATGGGGAATTATGCGAGAGGTAAAGAAAAATCCATTCTTAATACTGTATTAGCTAACATAGCAGACTTAGTAACAGTTACATTCCCTTTTACAAGAACATATCTTTTTTTTAAAGGAGTATTTACATATTCAAAGGAAAATAAGAGAAGAAATACATTGAAAAATGCCCATATTAAATTAGCCGAATTAGAAGGTAAGAGAGCAGAGACTTATTTAAGTATCAGTAATAAGTAACTTTAATAGCTAGAGGATGCTTTAGAAAAGATTTAATGAGAAGGAATCGATTTTTGTGAAGAGAATGAAGATTAAATCCTACGGATTTCCGTAGGGTTTTATGTTTTACAATAATTAGATTTGAGACTATAGAAACATAAACAAAGTATGAATGAAAATAAAAAACCAATTATTAGGAGTAGGAGTGATATTAGTAGTTATTCTTACATTAGGATTTGCTAAATACCCCACAACCAAAGAATCTTTAAAGAATGTAAGTATTTTAGGGTGCTATGTAGATACAGAAGCCAGATGTACGGGGTCTGCATACTGTAGGGCATGTAAAAATTGCAGTAGGTGCAAGCATTGTAGTGGAGGTGGGTCATGTGGGGTTTGTGCTCGAGGGAAACAAACAAGAAATTATACCAATTCATATAAGAGTGATAGAAAAACTCAACAAACTAAGAAAACTGTTTTTAATGGAAGCACTAGTACTACATCATTAGAAAAGCCTAATAACTTAAAAACATTGCTAGTAAATAAAAAAAATCTTAATGTAAGGAGTGGTCCAGATATATCATATTATATAATTCAACAACTGGAATTTGGAGAAAAATTAAGTCTAATATCCACGCATGGTAAATGGATTAAAATTAAAGTAAAGAAAACTAAGGTAGTGGGATTTGTACATCAGAGTGAAGTTCTTTTGCTGGAAGATTAAAAGAATATTTAGATCTAATTTTTAACCTTACGGATTTCCGTAAGGTTTTGTTTTTTAGGGAGTTTAGATTTGGGGTATAACCAAACTAAAACATAATGATAAAAAAAATACAAATTGTAGGTCTCTTTTTTATTTCAGTATTATTAACAGAATGTTCTACCGATACGGATGGAATAGAAGAGCAAGAAACAAAAACAGAATGGAAATGTGGGTTTCATAACGAAAAGCAGTTATGGACAGGACCCAAAGGTGGATGTTATTACTATAACAGTAACGGAAATAAAACATACGTAGACAGATCAGAATGTAATTGTTAAATGAGCTATGAGTACAAGAGCATTAAAAGTATTCAATTACAACCTGTTTTTATCAAGGTTTATTTATGGTTTAATCATTATAAATATAATCTGTTTAATACTAGAGTCTTTTAAAACTTTAAGAGTTAACTATACACAGTTCTTTCAGTTTATAGAAGGATTCTCCATTCTAGTTTTCTCAATAGAATTTATAACAAGAATTGTAATTGCAGAAAAACAAGATAAAAGAGGGTGGAGATCCTACGTGTTTTCTGGTTACGGGATTTTAGACTTATTGTCAATATTGCCTTTTTATTTACCACTAATTTTTCCGTTTGATTTACGAGTATTAAGAGTGTTAAGGCTGTTAAGGTTAGTGCGAATATTTAAATTAGGTAGGTATTCGAAATCTTTTAAAACAATCAATTTAATACTAAAAGAAACCAAGCCAGAACTTTTAATAACAGCATTTATAGCATTGATATTAGTAATGCTCTCGTCTACCTTAATTTTTTACGCGGAAAACGAAGCACAACCAGATAAGTTTTCAAGTATCATAGAAGCCTTTTGGTGGTCGTTAGGAACGCTTACCACTGTAGGAGTAGCAGATATGTATCCTGTAACTCCCTTAGGGAAATTCTTTAGCGCTTTAATAGGAGTTATAGGAATTGGTTTTGTGGCATTACCCACAGGAATTATTAGTTCAGCTTTAATAGATAAAGTAAAAGAAGAAAAGAGTAACTGTAGTAACTGCCCTAATTGTGGGGTAAGAATAGATAAGAACTAATGGGATTTCAATTTTACAGACGAATAAAACTAGGGAAAGGTTTTGGACTGAATATTAGTAAATCGGGCATTTCTCCAAGTTTACGAACTAAAATAGGAGCAGTGAGTTCCAAAGGTTACTCTATAAGAACTGGGATAGAAGGGTTACAGTATAGAAAAAGGCACTCTAAAAAAGAAGGAATAGGCTGCCTAGGAATTGTCTTTTCCATAGTTAGTGTTTTTGTAGTACTGTTAATAAAAAGAAAGTAAATGTACTCGTAGTTAAACTATAATCGAATGAAAATAGGAATACAAAAAGCAGTAAATATTATTTGTGCTATCGCATTGTTTTTAGCAGTAACAGAATTACCAATTGAATATTACAATGTTTTAAGAGTAATTGTTTTTGCAGGATGCTTATTGGTAATTTTTAACCAAAAAATAAAGAAACATTGGAGGTTGTTATTTATACTGATAGCATTATTATTTAACCCCATATTCCCAATCTATTTATATGTAAAATCATATTGGGTTCTTTTTGATATTCTCTGCGGAATCTTATTTCTACTGCTCGTATTTTATGGGGATAGCTCAAGCATGAAAAAACAACGAACAATAAAAAAACAAGTGTCTAAAAATAAAGACATGTATAACGTTAAATATTAAAAAAAAATGAATGAAATAACTACCGAACTTAAAAGTCACTTTTTAAGATTGTACGAAATGGCTTTTGCTGACAATGATTTTGATGTGTTAGAAACACAAATGCTATACAAATTTGCAGAAGAGAGAAACATATCTAAACAAGAACTAGATAATATTTTACTATCAAACCAACAAGAAAGCTTAGTACCCGAAAGCTTGGAGCTTAAAGTTGAGTACTTATATGACTTAGCAGTAATGATTTGGGTAGATGGAAAAGTAACAGAAGATGAAATGATAACTCTAAAAAAGTATTGTTTAAAGTTCGGGTTTTTAGAAGAGAACCTAGAAGAATTGACTAGTTTTTTGATAGAGAATGCAAAAAAGCATACACCTAAAACAACATTGTTAAAACAACTAACCTAATCAACTAACAAATATGGAAGCCTTAAAAAAAATATTTACTACAAGGGAGAAAGACCCAGTAGAAGAAGTAGTAGTAAAGGAAGAAAAAAAAGATGTCAAACTAACTTTTTTTGAAAGTGGTTATGGATCATCAAAGCAAGCCTCAGGGAATCATAAAGTCTTTAGAGCTTGTTTGAATAACGTATACATGGATTATAAAAGAAAATGTGCAGAAGATGAAGATCTACAAAAAAAACTAAAAGACCCTCATGTACAAGAAAAAGGAAGAGAGGGAGTAGAGCTTAAAAAAAGACAAACAGCAAAGGCAATTTTAGAAGAAAGTATAAAAACTGATGAAGAAAGAATTGAAGAGTGCGAACATCAAATAGTTGAAGTTAGAGAAAATCCAGAGAAGTATGTAGAAGAAGTAGATAAAAAGCCAAAAGCCCAGTTTTATTTAGGGTTAATAGTACTTATTCCAATAACATTCTACTTGTTAGTTTTTTACATATCAGCCTCATATTCAGCTTTTTTTAAAGACTTTGAAAATAGCGAGTTATCAGCGGCAATTTTTGATGGAAAATCATTTTCTAAAGCTTTAGGACATGGAGTGTTAGAAGCGGTTTTTATAGCTACCATACCATTTGCTTTTATGGGGTTAGGGTATTTAATACATATGTTTCAAAAACATAAAAACTGGCTGTCTTATGTGAAAATAGGAGCATTATTTATTATCACTTTTATTTTTGATGCCATACTAGCGTACTTAATAGAAATGAAGATTTATGATTATAATAAAACACCAGATTCACCAGAGTTCGATTTGTCAATAGCCTTTAGTAAAGTGGAGTTTTGGGGAATCATCTTTGCAGGCTTTGTCGTATATATAATTTGGGGACTGGTGTTTGATTTTATTATGAAGGAATATGAGAACATTGATAAAATAAAAGCTTTTATAAGAAGTAAAAGAGAAACGATTGTTAACCTACAAAAATCAATAGCTGAAGCCATAGAAAAATTAAACGGTGTTAAAGAAGAAATCTCAGGAATAGAAGCAAGAATTGCAAATTTACAGAGAACAATTGATGGCTTTGTATTCCCTAACAAGCGCTACTTAACCTACCATGCAGAATATGTAAAAGGATGGTATTTAGCTATAACAGATAATTTTTTAGACTTAAAACGAAGAGATGAATTGCTTTCTAAATGTGATGAGGTAGAAAAAGAACATCTGACAAAATATGATTTAACAGATGAAAACACGGAAGGAATAATTTATAAATCTCAACTAAAGTAATGAAAAATGAAAACATATAAACTTATAATAATAGCTCTAGGCATTATACTTACCTACTCTTGTTCAAATAAAAAAGAGAAAGACCCAGTAGCAGAAGTATCAAAAGAAATAAGTAGTACAAGTAAAAAAAAGAGCAAAGAAAATTTAAATATTAGTATCGTATTAGATTTATCTGATAGAATAAATCCAAAGAAGTATCCAGAACCTTCAATGGAGTTTTATCAAAGAGATTTAGGTTATATCAAGTCCGTCGCGAAGACTTTTGAAAACCATATTAGAGGAAAGAGAATAAATAAAATTAACGATAAAATTCAATTGTTCGTTGAGCCTGCACCGTCAGATAGTGAATTAAATGATAAGATAGCAACACTCAAAACACAGTTTGATAAAACTAGTGTAACCAAAGAAGAAATTCTAAAAACCGCAAAGAAGTATACAGAGATATGTAATAATATTTATGAAACCGCTATTACAGATGATAAATATGTTGGGTCAGACATAAGAGGTTTCTTTAAAAATAAGATCCAAGATTATTGTGTGGAAGAAGGATATAAGAATGTGGTAGTGGTTTTAACAGATGGGTATGTGTACCATAAAGACAACCTTATAAGAGAACAAAACAGAACATCTTACTTAGTTCCTAAAACAATAAGAAACTTCAAACTAAATAAAGGTAATTGGAAAGAGGAGTTTCAATCAAAAGATTATGGTTTTTTACCTTTACATAAAAATTTAGAAAATGTTGAAGTATTAGTTTTGGGAGTAAATCCGAGCAAAATGAACCCTTATGAAGAAGATGTAATAAAAGAGTATTGGAAAAAATGGTTAACAGAAATGAATGTAAAGAAGTTTCAAATAAAAAGAGCTGATTTACCAATTTATATAAATGATGTTATTAATGATTTTATCCTTACCAACTAAACTATGTACCTAAAAACAATACTATTATTTTTATTAATAACTTTAACAGGAGCAAAAGTACCAAAAGAATTTAGTGCAAGAGTAATTGGGGCAGTAGATGGAGATACTGTAAAGGTATTATATCAAAACAAACCAATTCAAATTAGGAATTTGGTCACGACTAAAAGTAACAGCTCCTTGGGAATACAGAATGGCAAAAAAGAATAAAACTTTTGTTGAAAAATAAAAAATAAGATCAATGAAATACTTACTACTTATATTTGGAGTGTGTGCTTTAACCGCTTTTCAAGAAAAGAAAGAAGAAAACGTATTTATTTGTAAAAGTGTAGCAAGTGAACGTTATCATTTAAAGAAAACATGTAGGGGACTTTCTACTTGTAAAACAGAAATAAAAACGATTGTAAGGAAGAAAGCAGAAAGTTATGGTCGGACTCTGTGTAAAATAGAAGCGAAACAATTGCAAGGAAAATAACTTGAACTCTGTTAATAATTAAATTAACAGAGTTTTTTGTTTTTACGTTGTAAACACTATTTTAGCAAAGACTTCAATTTCCTTTATTTTTATGACTCAAGAAACAAAATATACCGAAGATAATATTCGCTCGCTCGATTGGAAAGAACATATCCGTATGCGTCCTGGGATGTATATTGGTAAATTAGGAGACGGTTCTTCACCCGATGATGGTATTTATATTTTGGTTAAAGAAGTGCTCGATAACTCTATTGATGAGTTTGTTATGGGTACAGGAAAAACGATTGAAGTTTCGGTACAAGGCGATAAAGTAATCGTGCGCGATTACGGTCGTGGTATTCCGTTAGGAAAAGTTGTCGATGTAGTATCGAAAATGAATACCGGAGGTAAGTACGATTCACGTGCCTTTAAAAAATCGGTAGGATTAAACGGAGTAGGTACCAAAGCTGTAAATGCCTTATCTACTTACTTCAGAGTTGAGTCTACTCGTGATGGTAAATCAGCCGCAGCAGAATTTGAAAAAGGAAATTTAACGAATGAAGAATTTCTTGATGAAACATCGCGTCGTAGAGGTACCAAAGTAACCTTTATTGCAGACGAAACCATTTTTAAGAACTACAAGTATCGTCCAGAGTATATTATAAAACTACTGAAAAACTATGTATATCTAAATCCAGGATTAACCATCGTTTTTAACGGTGAAAAGTTCTATTCAGAAAACGGATTAAAAGATTTATTGGAAGACAACAACAATCAAGATGATATGTTGTATCCGATAATTCATTTACGCGGTGATGATATTGAAATTGCGATGACACATAGTAAAACGCAATATTCAGAAGAGTATCACTCGTTTGTAAATGGTCAAAACACCACACAAGGTGGTACACACTTAAATGCTTTTAGAGAAGCAGTAGTAAAAACAGTACGTGAGTTCTTCGGAAAGAATTTTGATGCATCTGATGTTCGTAAATCTATCATCGCAGCGATTTCTGTTAAAGTGATGGAACCTGTTTTTGAAAGTCAGACGAAAACTAAATTAGGTTCAACTGAAATGGGAGGTGATTTACCAACCGTTCGTACCTATATCAACGATTTTGTAAAAACACAGTTAGATAACTTTTTACATAAGAATACCGAGATAGCCGATAAACTTCAAAGAAAGATACTACAAGCTGAGAAAGAGCGTAAAGAGTTATCAGGAATTCGAAAGTTAGCTCGTGAACGTGCAAAAAAAGCGAGTTTACATAACAAAAAGCTACGTGATTGTCGTATTCACTTTGGAGATACTAAAAAAGATGGATATTTAGATACAACCCTGTTTATTACCGAGGGAGATTCGGCAAGTGGATCGATAACCAAATCACGTAACGTAAATACGCAAGCAGTATTCAGTTTAAAAGGAAAACCCTTAAACTCGTACGGATTGTCTAAAAAAATTGTGTACGAAAATGAAGAGTTTAACTTGTTACAGGCTGCTTTAAATATTGAAGATGGACTAGAAGATTTACGTTACAACAACATTGTAATTGCTACCGATGCCGATGTAGATGGTATGCACATTCGCTTGTTATTAATTACCTTCTTTTTACAATTCTTCCCAGAAGTTATTAAAGAAGGGCATTTATATATTTTAGATACTCCGTTGTTTAGAGTTCGAAATAAGAAAGAAACGATTTATTGTTATTCAGAAGAAGAAAAACAAGCAGCGATTAATAAGCTAAGAGGAAAACCAGAAATAACTCGATTTAAAGGATTAGGGGAGATTTCTCCTAACGAATTTGTTCATTTTATAGGTGACGATATTCGTTTAGATCCTGTAATGTTAGATAAAGAAATGTCGATAGAACAAATGTTAGAGTTTTATATGGGGAAAAACACTCCAGACAGACAAAAGTTTATCATCAATAACCTAAAAGTAGAGTTAGACTTAGTAGAAGAAAATTAATATGAAAAAGTTAAGAATAGTAATTTTAATTGCAGCATTAATACTATTGGTTGTGAATGCTTTAGAAATCGATTTAGGTAAGTTAACTAATTTAGAGGTTAATTTAAATCCATATTTAGGTGCGTTATCAATGGCGTTAGTTTCACTATCAATGATACTATCAATCAAATCGTCTAAAAAAGTATCAGATAAATAAATTAGCTTGTAACTAAGAACAAGAAAAAATAATGGATAGAAATAGAAGAGCTAGAATATATTTATTAATAGCATTTTCAATTTTTTTTGTCAACGTATTTAATGTTGATTTTGATAATTTAAGTTGGGAGGCAAATAGGGCGTCTTATATCAATATGATAGTTGCAGCCTTAGTTTTTATAGCTATTTTTTTACTAATTAAGAAGAAACAAAAGAACTCTTAAACGAATAAACGTTTAAACATTCATATATGAGTGAAGAAAATAACAATTACGAACACGACGAAGAATTAAATCAACCACTAGAAAGTACTGAAACCATTACCAAGGTAACCGGTATGTACAAAGAATGGTTTTTAGATTATGCTTCGTATGTAATTTTAGAACGTGCTGTACCATCGATTGAAGACGGATTTAAACCCGTACAACGTCGTATTATGCATTCGATGAAAGATTTAGACGATGGTCGTTACAACAAAGTAGCGAACATTGTTGGGCATACCATGCAGTATCACCCGCATGGAGATGCTTCTATTGCCGATGCGATGGTGCAAATGGGGCAAAAAGAATTGCTGATTGATATGCAAGGTAACTGGGGTAATATCCTAACAGGAGACCGAGCTGCAGCTTCTCGTTATATCGAAGCACGTTTGTCTAAATTCGCTTTAGATGTTGTTTTTAATGCTAAAACTACCGAATGGCAAGCATCGTACGATGGTCGTAAAAAAGAACCAGTAAACTTACCAGTAAAGTTTCCATTGTTATTAGCACAAGGAGCAGAAGGTATTGCCGTTGGTTTATCAACGAAAATTCTTCCACATAATTTTAATGAGTTGATTGATGCTTCTATCAAATATTTAAAAGGAAGAAGTTTTACTATCGTTCCCGATTTCTTAACAGGAGGTATCGTAGATGTTACCGATTATAGAGATGGAAAAAGAGGAGGAAAAATCAGAGTACGTGCTAAAATATCAGCGCTCGATAAAAAAACACTGGTAATTACCGAAATTCCATTCGGAACTACTACATCATCTTTAATTGATAGTATCTTAAAAGCGAATGATAAAGGGAAGATTAAGATTAAAAAGATAGAAGATAATACTGCAGCTGAGGTAGAAATCTTAGTACATCTTCCACCTAATGTATCTCCAGATAAAACGATTGATGCTTTATATGCTTTTACCAGTTGTGAAAACTCAATATCACCACTGTGTTGTATTATTGAAGACAACAAACCTATTTTTATAGGAGTAAGTGAGATTTTAAGAAAATCAACAGACTTTACCGTTGAGTTATTGAAGCGTGAGTTAGAAATTCAATTACATGAGTTAGAAGAACAATGGCACTTTGCTTCGTTAGAGCGTATATTTATTGAGAATAGAATTTATCGTGATATTGAAGAAGTTGAAACTTGGGAAGGTGTAATTGAAGCTATTGATAAAGGGTTACAGCCGCATATCCAACATTTAAAACGTGAAGTAACTGAAGAAGATATCGTGCGTTTAACAGAAATCCGAATTAAAAAGATTTCTAAGTTTGACATTGACAAGGCGAAACAATTTATTGAAAGCTTAGAAGAAAAAATAGCGGAGGTAAAGAATTACTTGGCAAACCTTATCGATTTTGCGATTGACTATTTTAAAGAGTTAAAAAATAAATACGGTAAAGTAAAAGAACGTAAAACCGAAATCCGAATTTTTGATGATATCGTAGCTACTAAGGTAGTAATGCGTAACTCAAAGTTATATGTAAACAGAGAGGAAGGGTTTATAGGAACATCGTTGAAAAAAGACGAGTACGTTACTGATTGTGCGGATATTGATGATGTGATTGTGTTTAGAGAAGACGGTTCAATGATTGTAACTAAGGTTGATTCGAAGACTTTCGTAGGAAAAGGAATTATACACGTTGCAATTTTCAAAAAGAAAGATAAGCGTACTGTATATAACATGATTTATAGAGACGGAGCTAAAGGAGCTTCGTTTATGAAGCGTTTCAATGTAACTTCGGTAACACGTGATAAAGAGTACAATTTAGCAAATGACAATTCTAAATCGAAAGTTTTGTATTTCTCAGCAAACCCTAATGGTGAAGCAGAAGTAGTAACTATTCTACTAAGAGCTGTTGGGAGTATTAAAAAACTGAAGTGGGATATTGATTTTGCTGATTTAGCGATAAAAGGTCGTAGTGTTCGTGGTAACCAAGTAACTAAATATGCGATTAAAAAGGTAGAATTTAAAGAAGCAGGGGTATCTACTTTAAAACCACGTAAAATTTGGTTTGATGATACAGTTCAACGCTTAAATGTAGATGGAAGAGGTGAGTTGTTAGGAGAATTTAAAGCAGAAGATAAAATTTTAATAGCAACACAATCAGGAAAAATAAAAGCGGTAACTCCAGATTTGGCAATGCATTTCGAAGATGATATGATTGTTTTAGAAAAGTGGAAACCAAACAAACCGATTTCAGCAATTTATTTTGATGGTAATAAAGAGCGTTACTTTGTTAAGCGTTTTTTAATTGAAGCACCAGATAAAGAAGAAATTTTCATTTCAGAACATGAAAAATCGAAGTTACAAATCATAGTAACTGATTATCGTCCAGTAGCCGAGGTGATTTTCTCAAAGCGTAGTTTAGAGAATCTCGAGGTGAATTTTGAAGAGTTTATAGCTGTTAAAGGGATTAAAGCTTTAGGAAATCAGTTAACAGTTGAAAAAATAAGAACAGTTAATTTGTTAGAGTCACTTCCATATGAAGAACCTGAAGAAGAGAAAGTAGAAGATATTGAGGTAAACGAGGAGGAAGAAATAGTTGAGGTTGAAGAATCTTTGGCACTTGATGTAGATGTTCCTGAGGTTAAAAAAGAATTTGAAGAGTCGAAAGAAGATAAGGCCAAAAAAGCTTTAGAACGAGCACTTCAAAAAAAGAAAAAAAGCAAAGACGACGAAAGTCAAACTGCATTGTTTTAATGAGTGAATTAATACCATATCGTTTCAATTTAGATACTTTTTTTGGTGTTTTAGGCTATATTATAGTTGTTTTTCTAACCTCATGGCTTATATCCAGATTAGTTAGGGCAATTATTTGGCAATTAATTAAAAGCAAAAAAGAAGATCGTTTTGGTAGAACCAGTATTCAGTTTTTACGTAATTCGGTAACTTTTGTAATAGGTTTTTTAACTGTTATATATATTATTATGACAGTGCCTGCTTTTAGAAGCAAGGCAACGTTAATTTTTTCTGGAGCAGGTATTATTGCTGCGATTATAGGTTTTGCCGCACAAGCAGCGCTCTCTAATTTAATTGCAGGAGCTTTTATAGTTATTTTTCGTCCGTTTCGAGTAGGCGATTATATTAAGTTAGATGAAACACGTGTTGGAATTGTTGAAGATATTACGTTACGTCATACAGTAATTAATAATTTTGAGAATAAACGTTTAATTATACCTAACTCTGTAATAAGTACAGATTCTATTTTAAATCATACGATAGAAGATTCCCATATTCTAAGTTTTAATAATTTTAAATTAGGTTTAAAAGCGGATATAGATTTAGCGCGAAAGATTATACAAGAAGAAGCAGTAAAACTTCCAACGGTAATAGATTATCGCACGCCCGAGCAAGTAATGGCAGATGTAAATCAAGTAGATGTTCGTGTTATTGATATACATTCAGACCATATACACATGCGTGCTTACGTATGGTTAAATGAACCTTTTCAGGAGTTTAAAACAAAATGTAACTTAAAAGAAGCGGTACATAAACGTTTCCTAAAAGAAGGAGTAGATCTTCCTATTCCAATTAACATAAATGAAATAATTAACAAAGTAAACTAAGTTTACTTTGTTAATAGACTTCAAAAGTTATAAAAAGCTTTTTATCAGAAGGTTTAGGAACTTCAGAAATTAACCCATAAATACCTTTGTCTAGTATTGCTGTAAAGTAAGCTTTGCTTCCTGCAGGCATATCATTTACACCACCTAAGAAAACTACATCAGAAGGAGCAGGTTCTATTAATCCTTTTGGATCAGCCCAATTCATCCAGCTTTCTAAATTTTTAAGATCTGTTTTATTCTGAAGTTTTACCAAGTTAATGTCATGTCCAACAAAGTTCTCATACACAATTTGATCTTTAAAAAGAACAGAAAACGTACGTTTACCTGCAAAAATTGAATCTTTGAGTACAATTCCTTCTGTACTTGAAATGGTAACATCAACATCTGCTTCAGGTTCAGAATTTCCTGAGCTTTTATTAGAAACTACAAGATCTTTAACCATTCCCATAGAAGAGTGAAATACACCATTGCTCATTTTTACATAACATTCTAGCATGTAATTTCCAGGTTTTAAATGCAAGGTTGTTTGTGCAGTTTTTTCAGGAGAAATCAGTCCAGTGCCTCCTAAAAATAAAACTTGGTTAAACCATTCAGGTAAATTGGCAAATTCAGCATACCCTTCTTTAGTTTTGCCTTCATTGATTAGTTTCATTGCCTTATCAAAAACAGGAGCCACATATTCTTCGGCATCTTTAGAAGTTTTTCCTTCAGGATATTTGTCTACAAGAATAAAATGTGTTTGGGTAGATTTATTTATGTATTTGAAAGTATTCCAGCCAGAAGGAATAGTATCAGGCATTAAAAACTCCATGTTCTCTGTAATGATTGTAATAACATTTTTCTTTTTAACTTTCTGTTCCGTTGGAATAACAGTAGTGTCTGGGTTTTGTTTTTTATCTGATTTACAGGCATTGAATACTAATGTAAAACAACCGATTACTATAGGTAACAGTATTCCTTTTTTTAAAGTCTTCATACGAAATTAGGTTTTGTTAGTGATTCTATTAAAGAAAAGGGAACTAATAGAGGAGGTATTACAAATCTTATCGACGTACGAAGGTAAGAAATTATAAAAACAAAAATAAAGGTAAAAACCTGATTGTTAGGTTTTTTTAGTTGTGTTTCTTGAAAAGAAACCCTAATCCAAGTCGACTTAAAAACTTCTTTTCAAAGTCCCAGAAAAAATTAAATTGACCAAATAGCCAACCTAATAAGGGCAAAGTAGTTTGATAAATAGGAAAAATAAGTAAAATTCTTAAAGGATAATACAACCAAGGAGACATGGTTTCTGGCGATAACCCAAGTAAGCCAGTAATAGGCTTAGCTACCCAAGCAGCAAAAGAACCATTCATAGCAAATACAATAAAAATTGCAGCTAAAGACCAGTTATTGTCTACTCCCCAACGTTGTTTTAATTTTTCCATACTGTAATAATCGTGGCAAAAGTAATTAAAAGAAAAAGGGCAAACAAATGTTTGCCCTTTGATTCATCATTAAAAGAGAAAGTTTATTTTTTTCCAAAAACACCACCTAATAACCCGCCTAATAAACCACCTGATTTTTGTTGACTACCGCTAGCATTTCCTAATACCATTCCTGCTACATCATCAACAATACTACCGTCACCATCAGCATCTAAAATTTGTTCTAAGAAGCTTTGCTCTCTTTCGTTAGAGTTTCCTCCAAGCAAACCACCTAATAAACCACCTAAGTCACCAGCGTTATTAACATTGGTTTCACGTTTTTGTTTACCTAATAGGCCTAATAAGATTGGAGCAGCAGTTTTTAAGATGTTTGCTACAGCATTAGCATCAATACCTGCTTTTTGACCAATTACTTGTTCAACGCCTTGTTGTTTGTTTCCTAAAACATGTCCTAAAATTTTACTTCCATCTTGTAAAACGTCTGAATTTACACCGCCGTTAAATAAATCACCAAGATTATCTAAAATTCCTCCATCATGCTTGTTTAATGCGCTCATTAATCCTTCTGCACCTTCAGAAGAAGAAGCATTACGTTGCATAGCTTTCATTAAAACAGGCAAAGCCATTGTTAATACACTGTTTGTTTTATCAGTATCTTGACCAGTAGATCCTGCCACACCAGAAACAATTGTTTTACCTAAGTCGCTGTTTAATAAGTCTAAAATTCCTGCCATTTTTAATTTTATAAGGTTAGTACTAAGTTCTTAATTATTGAGACACAAGTTACAAATTAGAGGTCACTTTTTTTTAAATATTTCTTTTTACCTTACAGCCTCAAAAAACTAATAGATTACATGAAGAAACTTGCACTACACTGGCAAATTTTAATAGGAATGATTTTAGGAATTTTATTTGGTTTAGCGATGACTTTCGTTGAAGGAGGAGCGTCATTTGTAGCTGACTGGATAAAGCCTTTAGGGACCATTTTTGTAAAATTATTAAAATTAATAGCAGTTCCATTAATTATAGCGTCTTTAGTAAAAGGGATATCAGATTTAAAAGATATTTCTAAATTCAAAAATATAGGTTTACGCACTATATTAATATATATAGGTACTACGGTAATTGCAATTACTGTAGGACTAGTTTTAGTTAATGCTGTACAACCTGGAAATGGAATTTCTGAAGAGACTATAGCAAAACTAACAGAAACTTATGCGAATAGCGGAGGTGTACAATCAAAAATAGCGGAAGCAAGCAAGCAAAAAGCTAGTGGGCCTTTACAGTTTATTGTAGATATGGTTCCTGATAATGCAATGCAGGCAATGAGTAGCAACAAAGCAATGTTACAAGTAATTTTCTTTACTATTTTCTTAGGGATATCGATGTTATTGGTAGGAGAGAAGAAATCTAAACCACTAAAGAAGTTTTTCGATTCTTTAAATGAAGTTGTGCTAAAAATGGTCGATTTAATTATGTTAACTGCTCCATATGCAGTGTTTGCATTATTGGCTAATGTAGTAGTATCTTCAAATGATCCAGATTTATTATTAGCATTATTAAAATACGCATTAACTGTTGTAGGAGGATTATTGTTACTTGTTGTTTTCTATATGATTTTAATAAGTGTATTTGTAAAAAAGAATCCATTTTGGTTTTTACAACAAATTAGTCCAGCACAATTGTTAGCTTTTTCTACAAGTTCTAGTGCTGCAACGTTACCAGTAACAATGGAGCGTGTTGAAGAGCATGTAGGTGTAGATAAAGAAGTGTCGAGTTTTGTATTACCAGTAGGAGCTACTATTAACATGGATGGAACGAGTTTATATCAAGCAGTAGCTGCAGTATTTATTGCACAAGCACTGAGCTTTGATTTAACTTTTGGAGATCAATTAACCATTATATTAACGGCTTTATTGGCTTCTATAGGTTCTGCAGCAGTACCAGGAGCCGGTATGGTAATGCTAGTAATTGTATTAGAATCTGTAGGTTTTCCAGCAGATAAATTAGCAATTGGTTTAGCGTTAATTTTTGCTGTAGATAGACCTTTAGATATGTGTAGAACAGTAATTAATGTTACAGGAGATGCTACAGTATCTACTTTAGTAGCAAAATCTGTAGGGAAATTAGGGGAACCACATCCTAAAAATTGGGATGATCATTATGATGAAGTAAAGTAAATGCGAAGCATTGCTTATAGATATATTGAATAATAGTAATTAAAGAAGAAAGAATAAACAAATCAGGTTAAATGAATATTTGTTTTTTAATGTATCCTTGGGAAGAAATCAATCCTGAGAAAGATTCAACTTTAACGTTGATACATGAGTGTGCAAAACGAGGGCATGGAGTAGCAATTTGTACACCATCTAATTTAACAATACGAAATAGTGTAACCAATGCGTTTTGTACCATTGTTGGAAGAATGGATAAAGTACCAGCTAGTATAAAGTCATACTATAAAAAAGCAACGACTAGAGAGGAAATGCTTCCTTTAGCTGGATTTGATGCTATTTTTATGAGAGCAAATCCACCGTTAGATCCGCTAATGTTGAATTTTTTAGATTCAGTAAAGGATGATGTTTTTATCATCAACTCGGTTCAAGGAATGCGTGAAGCAAATAACAAGTTGTATACTGCTGTTTTTGAAGACCCAAACAATGAGATAATTCCTGTAACGCACGTTTCTAAAAACAAAGATTATTTAATTAATATCATTGAAGAATCTGAGTCAGACAAGATGATTTTAAAACCGTTGAACGGGTATGGAGGTTCAGGTGTAATTTTGATAGAAAAGTCGGCAATGGGGAATATTAATTCTCTGTTAGATTTTTACATTAATAAAAGTGATGGATCTTCCGATTATGTTATCCTTCAAGATTATATTGAAGGAGCCGATCAAGGTGATGTGCGTATTTTATTGTTAAACGGATTGCCTATTGGAGCAATGAGACGTATTCCTGGAGATAAAGACCATCGTTCAAATATTACCGCTGGTGGTAGAGTTGAAAAGCATAAATTAACCAAAGCAGAAAAACTACTGTGTGATAAGATAGGTCCAAAGTTGGTTCAAGACGGACTATATTTTGTAGGAATTGATGTGATTGGAGGTAAACTAGTAGAGGTTAATGTGATGAGTCCAGGGGGTATTGTTTATATCAATAAAGTATCAAAAGTCAAGATTCAAGAAAAGGTAATTGACTTTTTAGAAAGTAAGATATTAGAAAAAAATGCAGCATTCAGAAGAATGACTGATTTAAAACGTAAAGTAGATGATGCTTAAAGTAATTACACCTCTTGTTTCAGTTGAATGGCTGCAAGAGAATTTAGAGGCAGAAAATCTAATTATTTTAGATGCTACAATTCCTAAAGTAGGAGCAATAAAAGACGTTATAAAAGAAAAACAGCAAATCAAAAATGCTGTTTTCTTTGATTTAAAGAATGTTTTTTTAGATGCTGAAGGAGAGTATCCGAATACAATTCCTTCGGAAGAACACTTTGAAAAAGAAGCTCAAAAACTAGGGGTAAACAACGATAGCTATATTGTAGTTTATGATGATTTAGGTGTGTATTCATCGCCTAGAGTTTGGTGGTTGTTTAAAGCTTTCGGATTTACAAATATTGCTGTTTTAAATGGAGGATTGCCTGCATGGGAAGCAGCAGGTTATTCTGTAGAACTTCCAATAAAAAAAGAAGTAGCAGAAGGAGATTTTATAGCAATGTTTCAAAAAGAATTGTTACGAGTAACTGAACAAGTTTTAGAAGCTTCAAACAATAAAGAATTGATTGTTGATGCGCGTTCAGAAGGGCGTTTTTATGCTACCGAACCAGAACCAAGAGCTGATATGCGAGGAGGACATATTCCAAATTCGAAAAGTTTGCCTCACGGGAAATTACAGTCTGATGGAAAAATGAAGTCGACAGAAGAACTTCAAAAGTTGTTTTCTGAAATAAACCCTAAAAATGAACATATGACCTTTTCTTGTGGTTCAGGAATTACAGCTTGTGTTTTAGCTTTAGGAGCTGAGGCATCAGGATATACAAATTACAGTGTATATGATGGTTCTTGGACAGAGTGGGCAAGTAGGTTAGAGTTACCTGTTGAAAAATAGTAGTATGATGGAAAAGCTTTCAATAGCAGCAATTATAGAAAAGATTCAAAATGAAGAAATTTTTGAAGCCGTTTCTAGCGATTATTCATTTACCATAAAAATTGATGAGTATGTTCCGTATGTATGCGGAGCGGTTCACGATGGGCATCAATTCAGACAAGAACTGTGGAATAATTGTATACATACCGAATACGAACGTTGGTATGAAGAAGATCCTGAAACCAAAACGATGGTGCAATCGCATCCAATTGTTATTGCTGGGATGGACTCTCGTTTTGAGTATGATTTAAACCGTAATCCAGAAACAGCAATTTATACTGATGCTTGGGGTAAGCAGTTGTGGTACGAGCCACTTTCCGAAGAAATGAAAGCTAAAAGTTTAGCTAAACATGCTGATTTTTATAAGGTTGTTCATGCATTGATTTTAAAAATTGAGGAGAAGTTTAGTACTTGCATCGTATATGATATGCATTCATATAATTGGCAACGTTGGGATAGAGAAGTACCAACTTGGAATTTAGGTACAGCAAATGTTGATAACAATCGTTTTGATAATGAAATAGAAGATTGGAGAAGTGTTTTAGAAAAAATGCCACTACCAAATAATATCAAATCAACATCTAAAATCAATGATACTTTTCAAGGGAATGGTTATTTCTTAAAGTATATCACGCAAAACTTCAATAATACTTTAGTATTGGCAACAGAAATAGCGAAAGTATATTGTGATGAGTTAGCACAAATTACGTATCCAGAAGTGGTTAGTGCAGTAGAAAATTACTTAAAAAAGGAGTTGAAATTGCATGCACAATCATTTTATGAAACGCATAAAAAGTAAATTTGCAACCGCTTAATAAATTACAATGAAAGAAATTAATGCTACTGCAGAAGCGATTGCTGATATCGATAAAAGAATAGATAAACTCGTTAAAAAAATAGAGTTATTACGTTACGTAAACCCTGTTAATATAGAGGAAGAAAAGCAACGTTTTTTTGATTCAAAATACTTAACCGATCCTGTTTTTGAATATCCAAAAAGAGATTTTGACAAATTTAAATTACATCGAGAGTTTTTTACACTTCCGTTGGAGTTGATAGAGGATGAAAAAATACGTAATCTATATGAAGAGATTATTTATTACTACTCGGGAATTGTACAGTGTATTGAAACAGTAGGCGAAGGAAAAAAATTCTATTATAATAGTTTACGTTCCTTTGGAAAACCTACGGAACAAGATGTAGAGAATGCTAAGTTCATTCTTCATTTTGATGCTGAAGATACTTCCGAAGAAATATTTCAACCAAAATACTCTATAGAAGAAGCGGAAAAATTATTTAGAGAATACGGAAGTAGGTATGATTTTTCGTTCAATATAAAAGAGTCTGATACTATGGGAGCGATTGCTATGGTATTAAATAGTACACAAACCTTAGTGTTAAACAGTAATCATACGTTTTCAAAAAATGAAATGGGTATTTTAACTAATCATGAAATCGGAGTACATATGGTGACGACGATGAATGGTGTATTACATCCGTTAAAAATATTTTCTCATGGTTTTCCTAATAATGTTGAGACACAAGAAGGATTAGCTGTTTTTAGTGAATATATGTCGGGTAATTTAACGATTAAACGTTTAAAAGAATTGGCATATCGTGTAATTGCTGTGAATAGTTTGGTAAAAGGATCTTCATTCTCTAAAACCTTCAGGTTATTACATAATAATTATGACTTAGAAAGAGAACAAGCGTTTTATATCACGACACGTATTCATAGAGGAGGCGGGTTTACAAAAGATTATTTATACTTAACAGGATTAAAAAAAATCTATGATTATTTCCATTCGGGTAAAGATTTAAGTGTGCTGTTAACAGGGAAAGTTTCGTTAGAATATGTTAATGATATTGAATACTTGATTAATAGAGGGTATGCAGAGCATGCAAAATATATTACTGATTCTTATGTGGCGAATTCAAATACCAATCCCAAAATTGATTTTATTCTAAATAATTTAAAATAAATAGTTTACATTAGTAAACTAAAACTTTAATGATTATGAAAAAGGCTACTTTTTTACTTTTATTTTTATTTATCAGTACGGTTAGTTTTGCACAAAGAAGTTATTGGTTGGGAGAGTTTAGCAGTGGTTCAAAAGTATACATAGCGTTGGTGAAAAATGATAATAGGCATGGTTTACATATTAGAATGTATAACACAGGGAATAATAGTTCTGTACTAATTTATGCAAAAAAGAAAAATAACTCTGAAACTTATAAACTTGAAAAAAAATATGGAGGATGGTCTGATAAAAATTATTTAGCGTTTTCTGAAATTTTAGGAAAGAATAATGGTTATCTAGTTATAAATGAGAAGCCTTTAAGTATAAAGAGAATAAATAGAAGCGATATACCAGAGTATATAAAAGGGTCTAGAACAGAATACAAAAGATCATATGTTACAAATTAAAAAAAGCCTCTAAACGGAGGCTTTTTTATTGTTATATCAGTTTTTTTACTTCTTGTTTAAGAAAAGAAACGGCTGTGTTTGCAGGACTTTCTTCTTGTGAGTAATCTATGAGTACATTTTCACGCAAATCTTTTGCAGTACTTACGTTATCTGCTGTAGATCGAAGTTTTGCAATAATCGCCAGTTTAGCAGCTAAAACTGCTTTCCAACTATCTTCAGAAATATATAATTGTTGCACTAAGTTATGCTCAAATTCTTGCTCAATATTTCCTATTAAAAGTTGTAAATAGTTGTCAGGATCATCTCCGATAGGGTTTACCCTCAATAATAATTTTGATGGATTAATACGCTCACAAAACAATAACATACGTTCGTATGCTTGTAGTTTTACAGGTAAACTTTCACGCTTTTTTTCAACCAAAGCATTGAAGGTTTTTTCTTTATTGTCTTGTTCTATAAAACGACCTAAAATAAGATAAGCTACACCTCCAGTTACTAAAGCGGGTAAGGCATAGGCTAATCCTTCTATAATTTTATCTTCCATAATGCGAATATACGAGTCCTGTTAAAATTGCCAATCCAAAACTTAATAAAGTTCCAACAAGTACATACTCTGTTAATTTTCTATCTTTTGATGCGGTTAAATCTCCAAACCTGAATATTGATTTTGCTGCGAGTAAAAATCCAACTCCTGCCCATTGATTAATTGCTATAAAAACAAAAACCAATAAACGTTCTAAAAAGCCAATATATTTTCCTGCATTAGCTAACGATTGTTCTTCTGATTTATTATTTTTCTCAGGATTCCAACGTGAAATTAATATGTTTATAATGATTGATGAGGTAAACGTAACAAAAAGCAAGCAGCAAGCTAAAAGTAAATTGTTTTCATTTACTATTGTTGAAAATGTAATATCAAAAGGTTGAAAAATATAGGTGGCGATTCCTAAAAAAAGCAGATGAAAAGCTTGGTCTAAAAAGAAAAATAAGCGTTTGTTTTTCTTTTTCTGAAGATAAAGTTTGCCTAAGTCAACTATAAAATGAGAAATGATAATCAACAAGAAAATACTCCAATATTGTAAATTAAACTGTAATAAGATTAATAGAAAAATTGCATGAACTCCTATGTGAGCGTACAGTTTGGGTGATTTAATTTTCTTCTTTTCTTTGTCTTTTACCCAGTTTTTAGGTTGAAAAACAAAATCGCCCAATAAATGAGCAACTAAAAGTTTTAAAAACAGTATCATAGGTTGGTTAGTTTCTTGTTCATACGAGTTCTGTAACGTTTTTCTAACTTCATAATTTCATCAAAACCAGCACGTTTTCTTCGTTCGCTAGCACTACTTTCTGAGATGGCTAATTTTTTAGCAATAACTTTTTGAGTGCTATTAGGATTCTCTAAATACATGTTTACAAATTCAGCTGAATTTACAGTCCAATTGTCCATAATCAACAAGCTTAATCCTAAAGAAACTTCAAACTCTTCATTGATGTCTTCCCAAGGTGTTTTTAGAGCTAAATTTTGCTTTTTTAATAAATGATCAAAAGCGTATCCTGAATTAACAAAAGCTTCACCATTAGCTTCTGTAATTTTTGAAGTCTCAAAATTTTTAGAGCCAATTCCAATAGCTAAACGAATATCTAAATCTTTTATTTTTTTAATAGTAGTTTTTAATTCAATTACAAAAAGTAAAGTGTCAGCAATATTTTCAATTTCGATTTGAAAACTATCACCACGAAAAATTTCCCATGTTTTAGGAGTTTTTCCAATTTTGTTAAAGCTCTGCTTTAAAATTGGAAGCCATGTTTCAGCTAACACACCTCTAGAGTTTATGATGTCTCCTGTTATTACACTTGTCATACCGCTAAATTTTAGTAAAAATAGATTTTTATAATCATAAAAACAAAATAATTCGGGTTTAAAAACGAACTTATGTTTATTCGGTTTTTAAGACGAATTTTATAATATTCGGTAAATGTATCGAATTTTTTGATAATAAAATTCGTGAATAAAAAATGGTTCAGAATCTTTAATAAACCTAAAAGAATGGTTAATTTTCCATTTTTAAAATCTTTCAATTTATTTTTCATTGAGTACTTATTTAGAGCAACTTAACGAGCCACAGAGAGCTGCCGTTTTACAAAAAGACGGTCCAATGATTATTATTGCCGGAGCAGGATCGGGTAAAACACGTGTATTAACCTACAGAATTGCTTATTTAATGGAGCAAGGAGTTGATGCATTTAACATTTTGTCACTAACCTTTACTAATAAAGCTGCCCGTGAAATGAAAGACCGTATTGGTAAAGTGGTAGGGTATAGCGAAGCTAAAAATTTATGGATGGGAACATTTCACTCGGTTTTTGCACGTATTTTACGTTCGGAAGCTGATAGATTAGGATATCCATCCAACTTTACAATTTACGATACACAAGATTCAGTTCGATTGATAACAGCGATTATCAAGGAAATGAATTTGGATAAAGATAGATACAAGCCAAAGCAAATTCTAAGTAGAATATCTTCTTTTAAAAACAGTTTAATTACGGTAAGAGCATATTTTAATAATTCTGATTTACAACAAGCCGATTTAGAAGCAAGTAGACCTAGAACTGGTGATATCTATAAAGAATATGTAGATAGATGTTTTAAGTCAGGAGCAATGGATTTTGATGATTTATTATTGCGTACAAATGAGTTGTTAGCACGTTTTCCTGATGTGTTGGCAAAATATCAGGATCGTTTCCGCTATATTTTGGTGGATGAGTACCAAGATACCAACCATTCGCAATATTTAATTGTACGTGCGTTGGCAGATCGTTTCCAGAATATTTGTGTGGTGGGAGATGATTCGCAAAGTATTTACGGATTCCGTGGGGCGAATATTCAAAATATCTTGAACTTCCAGAAGGATTATCCAGATGTGAAAACATTCAAGTTAGAACAAAATTACCGTTCAACAAGTAACATCGTACGCGCTGCGAATAGTGTAATTGATAAGAATAAAACGAAGTTAGATAAAGAAATTTGGACAGCTAACGATGCAGGAGATAGTGTAAAGGTAATGCGTACGATTTCCGATGGAGAAGAAGGACGTTTTGTAGCACAATCTATTTGGGAAAACCAAATGAATCATCAGTTAACAAGCGATCAATTTGCTATTCTATATCGTACCAATGCACAATCGAGAGCGATAGAAGATGCATTGCGTAAAAAAGATATCAAGTATAAAATTTACGGAGGAATCTCTTTCTATCAACGTAAAGAGATTAAAGATTTACTATCGTATTTACGAATTTTAATCAACCCGAATGATGAGGAAGCGTTAAAGCGTATTATCAATTATCCAGCAAGAGGTATTGGTGCTACAACGATAGATAAGTTGACAATTGCCGCAAATCATTATAAAAAATCGATGTTTGATATTTTAAAGAATATCAGCACGATTGATATAAGTATTAATTCGGGAACTAAAACAAAGTTGCAAAACTTTGTCAATATGATTCAGCGTTTTCAAATAGAAGCGAAAACTAAAAATGCATTTGAAATTGCAGATTTAGTGGTAAAACAAACACAATTAGTCAAAGATTTACAGAAAGACGGAACTCCAGAAGGGGTTAATAAGGTTGAAAACGTTCAAGAATTATTAAACGGAATTAAAGATTTCATTACAGATAAAATTGAGACTGGAGAAGATGCTTCGCTAACATCATTTTTAGAAGACGTAGCATTAGCAACTGATTTCGATTCTGATAAACAAGATGAAGAACCTCGTGTTTCGTTAATGACAATTCACTTGTCAAAAGGTCTGGAATTCCCGTATGTATATATTGTAGGATTGGAAGAAAGTTTATTCCCTTCTGCAATGAGTATGAATACTCGTAGTGAACTTGAAGAAGAACGTCGTTTGTTTTACGTGGCTTTAACAAGAGCTGAAAAAGGAGCGTATTTAACCTATGCTCAAACACGTTATCGTTGGGGTAAATTAACGGACGGTGAACCAAGTAGATTCTTAGAAGAAATAGATGAACAATATTTAGAGTATTTAACTCCTAAAGTTCCTGAACCATCAGCAAATAGATTTATTGACGCAAGTTTGTTTGATGATACTCCGAAGCAAATTCGCTTTCAAAAACCTATTCAGAAGAAAAGAAAAGAGTTTTTAGAAAAGAAAGAAAAGCCGATGACGATTCCTCCAAAAAGTAAGATGAAAAAGGTTTCAGATGTAAACCCTACAATGAATTTATTTGATGGAGAAATTACTGTTGGGAATTTGGTAGAGCATAACCGCTTTGGAACAGGAAGAGTAGTAGCTTTAGAAGGAAAAGGACCCAATAAAAAAGCAGAAATAGAGTTTAGTACTGTAGGTAAAAAGAAATTATTGTTACAATTTGCAAAATTGAAGGTAGTCGGATAGCTAATTCGTAAATAATTTCCTATTTTGCATGGATAAAAATATAGAGAAATGACGTTTGATTTAGAATACAATTCAGAAAGATCGAAATTAATTATTCCTGAATATGGAAGACATATACAAAAACTCGTAAATCATTGTGTTGCCCTAGAAGATAGAGAAGAGCGTAATACAATGGCTAAGGCGATTATAGACGTGATGGGTAATTTACAACCACATTTACGTGATGTTCCTGATTTTAAGCATAAGCTTTGGGATCAGTTACATATCATGTCTAATTTTAAATTAGATGTAGACTCTCCTTATGAAACTCCTTCTAAAGAAGAGTTACAAGAGGCTCCAGAAAGAATGGCATATCCTAAATCAGCTTCAAAATATCGTTTTTATGGAACGAATATTCAAACGATGATTGATGTTGCTTTAACATGGGAAGATGGAGATATGAAAGAAGCGTTGGTTTTTACGATTGCGAATCATATGAAGAAATGTTATCTAAACTGGAATAAAGATACGGTTGATGATAATGTGATTTTTGACCATTTGTATGAATTATCAGACGGAAAAATAGACATTCGAAGTATTGAAGAAGATTTAACAGATAGTAAAAGCTTGTTAAGAAAACGAAGTACTCAAGGTCAGCACAAATCAAAAGGAAAAGCAAACACTAAATACAGAAAAAAATAAATGGCATCATTTAAAATTGAAGGAGGTCACAAATTAAAAGGAACAATAACACCACAAGGAGCAAAAAACGAAGCATTACAAGTAATTTGTGCGGTGTTATTAACTTCAGAAAAAGTAATAATAAACAACATTCCTGATATTATTGATGTCAATAAGTTGATTTTTATCTTAGGAAAGCTGGGAGTTAAGATTGAAAAACTCTCTAAGAATTCGTATAGTTTTCAAGCAGATAATATCAATTTAAAATATCTAGAATCAGCAGACTTTAAAAGAGATGGGAGCTCATTAAGAGGTTCAATTATGATTGTTGGTCCGTTATTAGCTCGTTTTGGAAAAGGATATATTCCACGCCCAGGAGGGGATAAAATTGGTCGTCGTCGTTTAGATACACACTTTGAAGGCTTCATCAATTTAGGAGCAAAATTCCGTTATAACCGTGAAGAATATTTCTACGGAGTAGAAACAGAAACAGGATTAGTAGGAGCAGAGATGTTGTTAGATGAAGCTTCTGTAACAGGAACTGCAAATATTATTATGGCTGCGGTTTTGGCTAAGGGAACCACAACGATTTATAACGCTGCATGTGAACCTTACATTCAACAATTATCAAAAATGTTGAACTCTATGGGAGCAAAAATCTCAGGAGTAGGTTCTAACTTGTTAACGATTGAAGGAGTTGAATCTTTAGGAGGTTGTGAGCATACCATTTTACCAGACATGATTGAAATTGGTAGTTGGATAGGTATGGCAGCTATGACACGTTCTGAATTAACTATTAAAGATGTTAGTTGGGACGATTTAGGACAAATTCCTAATGTGTTTAGAAAGTTGGGAATTCAACTAGAGAAAAGAGGAGATGATATTTTTATTCCTGAGCAAGAAAGCTATGAAATCCAAAGTTATATTGACGGATCTGTATTAACTGTTGCTGATGCGCCTTGGCCTGGGTTTACACCAGATTTATTAAGTATAGTTTTAGTAGTAGCAACGCAAGCAAAAGGAACAGTGTTAATCCATCAAAAAATGTTTGAAAGCCGTTTGTTCTTTGTCGATAAATTAATTGATATGGGGGCAAAAGTAATTTTATGTGATCCACATAGAGCTACGGTAATTGGTCACGATTTCAAATCGCAATTAAAGGCTACAAAAATGACTTCACCAGATATTCGAGCAGGTATCTCTTTATTAATAGCAGCACTTTCTGCTAAAGGAACGAGTGTCATCGATAATATTGAACAAATTGATAGAGGTTATGAAGATATTGAAGCTCGTTTAAAGTCTATCGGGGCAAAAATTGAAAGAATTAATTAACTAAATATAAATCAAAAACAACTTTAAAAAAATGAAAATGATTAAGAATTTATTTCTTTTTACAGTTTTATTGGCATGCACCAATGTCTTTTCTCAAAATACTCAATTTAAAGCTCATAAATTTGAGTTAGAGTTTGATCAACCAGAGTCTTTTAAGAATCTAAAAACTATTAGCTATGAAATTCAAGATGATGGTGAATATTGGAATAATGAATATGATGAAGATGACAACAAACCAGAAAATTATAGAGATTTTCCAACTTTAGAATCTTTTACTGAAGGTTTAAAAGTAGAAGGGTATGAGTATGTTAAAAAAGATGGAGACATTCAAATAGTAGTAGGTTTTACTGGGAGTCAATTGCAATATGTAGAAAATGGTTTACAGTTACAAGGTACTATGAATTTAATGGTATTGGTAGATGGAAATAAAATGATTCATAATGAGGTGAGAAGAATAAAATCTGTTGTACCTAAATCAAAAGAATACCCAACCGGAACTAGGTTTTATAGAAATAAAACAAAGGCTATACTATTAACTAAGAAAGTACAAGATTATATAGATAGTAATGTAGGTGTTTTGTTTACAGGTAAGTCAGAGATTGAATTATACTTCGGTTTGTTTAGGAATGCTAAAAAAGGAAAGGCTAAAGAATTTAATGATATTTCTACACCTTTAATTGAAGAAATAAAGACTACACGTTCTAGCGAAGCTTTAAATAAAGCTGTTGAGTATTGGAAAGAACAAGTAGATGTTGATTATGGTAAAAAATTAAAGTTAAAAAGAAAGCTTAAGGTGATTTATGCGAATTTAACTACTGCAAGTATTTTACTAGGAGATATAGAAAAAGCTAAAGAGTATGAAAAAATAGCAAGAAAAAATGCAGGTTTCTTAGATTACTTTAGTAATGGTTATAATGATTATGAAAAGAAGTTGAAGTATGTGTCTGAAAATCAAGATCCTATGATGTATGATGTAACTAAAGAAGGTAAATATGCATATGAAATTGATATTAAAGTAGAAGGTGAATTTGATTTTGGTAAAAAAGCAACAGGTTTTTCAAGAATAATTATACAAAGATACCTTCCAGTGGCAAGTTCAAACTCAGGAATGATGTCTTTAGATGCAGGAGAAAGTCCAACAGCAAAATTATTTGTTGATGGAGAACCAAAGTATATTTATAACTGTAGCAGTAAGCACTCTATAAAACTTAAAAATGGTAAGACTATTATTTTTAAATTACAAAAAGGAGAATATGTTCCTTATGTAACAGTTGATGGAGCAGAAGTAGGAAGACTTTATTAAGATTAACTACATCTTATTAATAATAAAAAAATCGTGTCAACTTGACACGATTTTTTTATTGGCAACATTCTTGTTAATCAAAAGAGAGAAAATAAAAGAAACTATTTACAATGAGTAAAGATCAATATACAAAAGAAGACGAAATTAATGACGCTGTAAAAAGTGGAGAATTAGGAGGAGAGCAAGAAGAAACTCAAGAAAATAAGGAGGTTGAATCAAAAGAAGCGCCTACTACTGAAGAGTTAATTCAAGCAGAAAAAGATAAATACTTACGTTTGTTTGCAGAGTTTGAAAATTATAAGAAACGTACTTCTAAAGAACGTATAGAGCTTTTTAAAACTGCAAGTCAAGAATTAATGACAGCTTTACTGCCAATTATGGATGATTTTGATAGAGGTTTGGCAGAAATTAAAAAGTCTGAAGATTCTGAGTTATTAAAAGGAATGGAGCTTATCAATAACAAGTTTAAAAGCACTTTAACACAAAAAGGATTAGTAGAGATAGAGGTAAAGCCAGGAGATGATTTCGATGCTGAAATTCATGATGCAATTACACAAATACCTGCTCCAACAGAAGATTTAAAAGGAAAAATTATCGATTGTGTAGAGAAAGGATACAAACTAGGAGATAAAATTATTCGTCACCCTAAAGTAGTAATGGGGCAATCGTAAAACAATTATCATTAATACAATTATTGGTTATTGTTTAAAATAACTGTTTACTGATAATTGAACATTGAAAGTTATGGCAAAACAAGATTATTACGAAATATTAGGAATATCAAAATCGGCATCGCAAGCTGAAATAAAAAAAGCCTATCGAAAGATGGCTATTAAGTATCATCCAGATAAAAATCCGGATGATAAAGATGCTGAAGAAAAATTCAAATTAGCTGCTGAAGCGTATGAAATATTAAGTGATGAGAACAAGAAAGCTCGTTACGATCAATATGGGCATGCTGCTTTTGAAGGAGGTCATGGAGGCTTCGGTGGTGGTGGAATGAATATGGATGACATTTTCAGCCAATTTGGAGATATTTTTGGAGGAGCTTTCGGTGGTGGTTTCGGAGGTTTTGGTGGCGGTGGTCACCGTCAAGCACGAGTAAAAGGTAGTAACTTACGTATTCGTGTAAAACTTACCTTAGAAGAAATTGCCAAAGGAGTAGAGAAAAAAGTAAAAGTTCGTAGAAAGGTTCAAGCAGATGGAGTAACATATAAAACTTGTTCAACTTGTAATGGAACAGGACAACAAATGCGAGTTACCAATACCATTTTAGGTAGAATGCAAACAGCGACTACTTGTGGTACTTGTCATGGAGCAGGAGAAATGTTAGACAAGAAACCTAGTGGAGCAGATGCTCAAGGTATGATCGTAAAAGAAGAAACCGTTTCTATCAACATTCCTGAAGGAGTTACTGAAGGAGTTCAATTAAAAGTTGGAGGAAAAGGGAACGAAGCTCCTGGTAAGAACTCAATTCCTGGTGATTTATTAGTGTTGATTGAAGAAGTACCACACGATACTTTAAAAAGAGAAGGAAGTAATATACATTATGATTTATACATAAACTTCTCAGAAGCTGTTTTAGGAACTTCTAAAGAAATAGATACAGTTACAGGAAAAGTTAAGATTAAAGTTGATGCAGGAACACAATCAGGTAAGATTTTACGATTAAAAGGAAAAGGATTACCAAGTATTGAACGTTACGGACATGGAGATTTCTTAATTCACATAAATGTGTGGACACCACAAGAATTAACAAAGGATCAACGTAAGTTTTTTGAGGAAGTGCAAGAAGATGAGAACTTTAGCCCAAACCCTCAAAAGTCAGACAAGTCGTTCTTTGAAAAGGTTAAGGACATGTTTTCTTAAAAAAAATATAAAATTTGATTTTTTTTTGATTTAAAATTTTTTTAAAACAAAAAACGTTTATATATTTGCAGTGTCTAGGAGACGTTCTAGACACTTTTTCTTTTTCATAGCAATTTTCCCACTCAATTTTTTGAGTGGGTTTTTTTATGAATAAAGGTGTGAACTAAAAACATATTAAGCAGACCTATCTTATCGACTTGCAGAAAATGTAAGTAGGAAAGTCTGGACACCATAGAGTAGCATAGCGGATAACATCCGTCCGGTGTAAACCGAGGACAAGTGCAACAGAAAGTATGTACAGGTAATGCTGTAGTGAAACCAGGTAAACTCTATGCGGTGCAATGCCATGTACATTAGAGCTTGAGCGCTACTCGCGCGATTCTAAGGGGTAGGCAGATTGATTCCGAGAGTAATTTCGGAACTAGATAAATGATAAGAGCCTCATTTTTTTGAGGAACAGAATCCAGCTTATGGGTCTGCTTTTTTTCCTATTTAGAATCATTATAGTCTTTTCAATACTATCTTTAAAATACCTCAATTGTTAAATTGATAATTAATCGGCTTGTTTTTAAGTGTTTTTTTGATATATTTTTAAAAACAGCTATTTCAAATTAAATAAATTCATTATTTCTGCTGTTTTGTTGTTTATTTTTAAAATTGAAGTTAAAATAGTACTTTTGCTAGGCAAAAAATAACAAGATATACTCGTATGTAAACTTGATATATATGCTTACATATAACAGTTTAGATACAAATAAATCAAGAAATAATAAGAGTAGTTTTTATAGTTGTATTACTATCAACTTCAATAAAGTCTAGTTTTAGAGTTTCTTCCAAATATTAAATAATAAACCTTTTATGAACACATACTCAGATTACCTAAAGGAGATTGAAGTAAGAAAAGGGCAAGGTCTACACCCTAAGCCAATTGACGGAAGTGAATTGTTAACTGAAATCATCTCACAAATTAAAGATGAAAATAACGAGCACCGTAAAGAGTCTCTTAATTTCTTTATTTATAATGTTTTACCAGGTACAACAAGTGCTGCTAGTGTAAAAGCTGATTTCTTAAAAGAGATTATCTTAGGAGAATCTGTAGTAGAAGAAATTACTCCAGCTTTTGCTTTTGAACAGTTATCTCATATGAAAGGTGGACCTTCAATCAAGGTTTTATTAGACTTAGCTTTAGGGAATGATGAAGCAATAGCAAAAGAAGCTGCTAAGGTGTTAAAAACTCAAGTATTCTTATATGAGGCGGATACTGAGCGTTTAGAAGAGGCTATGAAAGCTGGAAGTGAAATAGCTAAAGAAATTATTGAGAGTTATGCACAAGCAGAATTTTTCACAAAATTACCAGAGATAGATGAAGAAATTCAAATAGTAACATTTGTTGCAGGTGTAGGTGATATTTCTACAGATTTATTATCTCCAGGAGCAGATGCACACTCTAGATCTGATCGTGAATTACACGGACAATCTATTTTTGAGCACAATAAAGAAATGCAACAAGAATTGTTAGCATTAAAAGAGCAACATCCAGATAAACGAGTGATGTTAATCGCTGAAAAAGGAACAATGGGAGTAGGATCTTCAAGAATGTCAGGAGTAAATAACGTTGCTCTTTGGACAGGAATTTCTTCTAGCCCTTATGTACCTTTTATCAATATTGCACCAGTAATTGCTGGTACTAACGGAATTTCTCCAATTTTCTTAACTACTGTTGGGGTAACTGGAGGTATTGGTATTGACCTTAAAAACTGGGTGAAACAAAAAGATGCTGAAGGAAATACAGTATTAGATGCTGATGGAGAGCCAGTTTTAGAGCAAACTTATTCTGTTGATACTGGAACTGTGTTAACTATTAACACAAAAACTAAGAAATTATATAACGGAGATAAAGAGTTAAAAGATATTTCTGATGCTTTAACTCCACAAAAAATGGAGTTCATCAAAGCAGGTGGTTCTTATGCTGTGGTTTTTGGTAAAAAATTACAAACATTCGCTGCCAAAGTTTTAGGAATTGAAGCTCCACAAGTATATGCAGCTTCTAAAGAAATTTCTGTTGAAGGACAAGGATTAACAGCGGTTGAAAAAATCTTCAACAAAAATGCTGTAGGAACTACTCCAGGAAAAACATTACATGCAGGTTCTGATGTTCGTGTAGAAGTTAACATTGTAGGGTCTCAAGATACTACAGGATTAATGACTTCTCAAGAATTAGAAATGATGGCTGCTACGGTAATTTCTCCAATTGTTGATGGAGGATATCAATCAGGATGTCATACTGCTTCAGTTTGGGATGATAAGTCAAAAGCGAACATTCCTAGGTTAATGAAGTTTATGAACGACTTCGGTTTAATTACAGGTCGTGATCCTAAAGGACAATATCATGCAATGACGGATGTAATCCATAAAGTATTGAATGATATTACGGTAAGTGATTGGGATATTATTATTGGAGGAGATTCACATACACGTATGTCTAAAGGAGTTGCTTTTGGTGCAGATTCAGGAACTGTTGCTTTAGCCTTAGCGACTGGAGAAGCTACAATGCCAATTCCTCAATCGGTAAAAGTTACGTTTAAAGGAGACATGAGAAGTTTCATGGATTTCCGTGATGTAGTGCACGCTACACAACAACAAATGTTAAAGCAATTTGGAGGAGAAAATGTATTCCAAGGAAGAGTTATTGAAGTACATATCGGTACCTTAACAGCTGATCAAGCTTTTACGTTTACTGACTGGACTGCGGAAATGAAAGCAAAAGCTTCTATCTGTATTTCAGAAGATGAAACATTAATTGAATCATTAGAAATTGCTAGAGATCGTATCCAAATCATGATTGATAAAGGAATGGATAATGAAAAGCAAGTATTACAAGGTTTAGTTGATAAAGCGAATACTAGAATCCAAGAGGTTAAAACAGGTATCAAACCAGCGTTGAAACCAGATGCGGATGCTAACTATTATGCGGAAGTAGTGATTGATTTAGATGAAATCGCTGAACCAATGATTGCTGATCCAGATGTAAATAATGAAGATGTATCTAAACGATATACACACGATACCATTCGTCCTTTATCATTCTATGGAGGAACTAAAAAAGTAGATTTAGGTTTCGTAGGGTCTTGTATGGTTCACAAAGGAGATATGAAAATCTTAGCTCAAATGTTAAAGAACATTGAAGCGCAACAAGGTAAAGTAGAGTTTAACGCTCCGTTAGTAGTTGCGCCACCAACATACAATATTGTAGATGAGTTAAAGGCTGAAGGAGATTGGGAAGTATTACAAAAATATTCAGGATTTGAGTTTGACGATAACGCTCCTAAAGGTTTAGCACGTACTAAGTATGAAAACATGTTATACTTAGAGCGTCCAGGTTGTAACTTATGTATGGGTAACCAAGAAAAAGCAGAACCAGGTGATACGGTAATGGCTACTTCAACACGATTATTCCAAGGAAGAGTAGTAAAAGATTCTGGTGAGAAAAAAGGAGAATCTTTATTATCATCTACTCCAGTTGTAGTATTATCTACTATTTTAGGAAGAACTCCTACGATGGAAGAATACGAAAAAGCGGTTGATGGAATCATATTAACAAAGTTCAAACCGTCTCAAAAGCAATTAGTAATTTCATAAATTGAATAAAACTATTTGTTACAATATAGAAGCCCGAGTGTAAAAGCTCGGGCTTTATTATTTTTAGTTTATTTAATAAACTCTACTATAGAAAAAACTTATTTAAACTTATTATAATTATATAGTTACTCCATCTTTTATACTGTTTTTTTTGGTAAATTCGTACAGCAACAAAAAAATTACATATATGGCTTTTGATATTAATATGATAAAAGAGGTATACAATAAAGTAGTTGAGCGAGTAGATGCTGCCCGTAAAATTACAGGTAAACCTTTAACATTAGCAGAGAAAATTTTATACACACATCTTTGGGATGGAACACCAACGAAAGCTTTCGAAAGAGGAAAGGATTATGTTGATTTTGCTCCAGACCGTATCGCTTGTCAAGATGCAACAGCGCAAATGGCATTGTTACAATTTATGCAAGCAGGAAAAGATAAAGTGGCAGTACCAACAACAGTACATTGCGACCACTTAATTCAGGCAAAAGATGGGGCAGCTACAGATTTAAAACACGCAAACGATGTAAGTAGTGAAGTTTTTAACTTTTTAGAATCTGTATCTAATAAATATGGTATTGGCTTTTGGAAACCTGGAGCAGGAATTATTCACCAAGTGGTATTAGAAAATTATGCATTTCCAGGAGGAATGATGATTGGTACTGATTCTCACACAGTAAACGCTGGAGGATTAGGAATGGTAGCTATTGGTGTAGGTGGTGCCGATGCAGTAGATGTAATGGCAGGAATGCCTTGGGAATTGAAATTTCCTAAGTTAATAGGGGTAAAATTAACAGGTAAATTATCTGGTTGGACAGCGCCTAAAGACGTGATTTTAAAAGTAGCAGAAATTCTAACAGTAAAAGGAGGAACAGGAGCTATTGTTGAATATTTTGGATCTGGAGCAACAGCTATGTCATGTACTGGTAAAGGAACTATTTGTAACATGGGAGCAGAGATTGGTGCTACAACTTCTACTTTTGGTTACGATGAGTCTATGGAACGTTATTTACGTGCTACCGATAGAAATGATGTGGCAGATGCAGCAAATGAAATTAAAGAATATTTAACGGCAGATGCTGAAGTATACGCAAACCCTGAGCAATATTTTGATCAGGTTATTGAAATTAATTTATCAGAATTAGGACCGTTATTAAACGGACCTTTCACTCCAGATTTATCTACTTCGGTAGGTAAAGAAATGACAGAGAAGGCTCAAGCAAATGATTGGCCATTACAGGTAGAATGGGGACTAATAGGATCTTGTACCAACTCTTCTTACGAGGATTTATCACGTGCAGCTTCTATTGCGCAACAAGCTATAGATAAAGGACTAAAAACAAAAGCAGAGTTTGGTATTAATCCAGGATCTGAGCAAGTACGTTTTACTGCTGAAAGAGATGGAATACTACAAGTCTTTGAAAATTTAGATGCTACAATATTTACCAACGCATGCGGACCATGTATTGGGCAATGGGCTAGATATAGTGATCCTAAAAATGCACCAAAGAACAGCATTGTTCACTCTTTCAACCGTAATTTTGCTAAAAGAGCTGATGGTAATCCTAATACACATGCTTTTGTTGCTTCACCAGAATTAACTGCAGCAATTGCAATTTCTGGACGTCTAGATTTTAATCCGATGACAGATTCATTAATTAATGAAAATGGAGAAGAGGTAATGTTTGATGAGCCAACAGGATGGGAGTTACCACCAAAAGGCTTTGAGGTTAAAGATAATGGATATCTAGCACCAGAGAAAGATGGAAGCCATGTAGAAATAGTTGTAGATCCAAATTCAGAGCGTTTAGAATTGTTAACACCATTTGAGCCAATTGGAAATGAGATTAAAGATGCTAAATTATTAATCAAAGCATTCGGAAAATGTACAACTGACCATATATCTATGGCAGGTCCTTGGTTACGTTACCGTGGACATTTAGATAATATTTCTAACAACATGTTAATTGGAGCAGTAAATGCTTTCAATATGAAAACAAACTTCGTGAAAAATCAATTAACAGGCGAGTACGATGCTGTTCCTAAAGTACAGAGAGAATACAAAGCGAAAGGAATCAAAACAATTGTTGTGGGAGATCATAATTATGGAGAAGGTTCTTCACGCGAGCACGCAGCTATGGAACCTCGTCATTTAGGTGTTGCAGCGGTGTTGGTAAAATCATTTGCGCGTATTCACGAAACAAACTTGAAAAAACAAGGGATGTTAGGCTTAACATTTGCGAATGAAGCAGATTATGATTTAATTCAAGAAGATGATACCTTCAACTTCTTAGATTTGAATGAATTTGCGCCAAACAAACCATTAACTATTGAAGTTGTTCATGCTGATGGTTCAAAAGACACAATTATAGCAAACCATACGTACAACGAAGGGCAAATAGAATGGTATAAAGAAGGTTCTGCTCTAAATTTAATTAAGAAACAGAACGCTTAATATATAAACTAGTTTATTTATAAAAAGTGCAGTAATTACTGCACTTTTTTAATATTTAATTATGACAGACTTTTTAAGTAAAATTTCTGAAATTCCATTGAACGTAATAGATGCCAATATATCTTTTGATGAATATATTCCAATTTCTATAGCAGCATCTAACAAAGACTTAGTTTTTGATGTTTCTTCATCAAAAGCTTGGGAAGCATATTTAGAAAACTACTTTTTTAAACATAAAAAAACAGTTGCTTTTGGAGGATATTTAGAGCAAAGAGATATTTATAGTAGAAGTGAACATTTCAATAAATTATCAGAAGAAAATCAACGAAATATTCACTTAGGAATTGATTTGTGGTGTGATGCAAATACTGATGTATTAGCTGTATTAGATGGAGAAATCCATAGTTTTAAAAACAATACAAACTATGGAGACTATGGCCCAACGATTATTCTTAAACATTCAATTGAAGGAAATGAGTTTTACTCATTGTATGGTCATTTATCCTTAGAATCTTTGGAAGACATATCAGTTGATAAAAAAGTTAAACAAGGAGAAAAGATAGGAACTTTAGGTGATAGTTCTGTCAATGGAGATTATGCGCCACATTTACATTTTCAATTGATTATAGATATTGAAGATTATTATGGCGATTACCCAGGAGTATCTTCAAAAAAGACCTTGGATTTTTACAAGCAAAATTGCCCTAATCCTAATTTATTATTAAAATTGCCGAATGAAACCCTCATTGAGGATTAAAAAAAAACAAGATAATCACCCTAATTAAAGAGAATGAATAAAAGTTAGGGTTAGTTAATTATTAAAATTTGAATTTTTGAAATATAGACAACTTACAAAAGAGCAGTTTGAAGGATTACATGAAGAGTTTGCACGTTTTTTAGCTTCACAAAACATCGATAAAAAGGAATGGGATGAGTTAAAAGAAGAGAAACCCCATATAGCTGAAGATGAAATGAATGTGTTTAGCGATGTCGTTTGGGACGATGTATTGACCAAAACGAACTATTTAGAGCATTTTTCTCCAAAAGTGGTCAACTTATTTAAATGTGATAAAAAAGAAATTCATCGTATTGTGATAACGATTGATAAAGAAGTAAACGTACTTGAACAAGAAGGATTTGAGTGGTTATTAAAAAATCCAAATGATGAAGCGATTGAGTTTTTAAGAGGATCAAAGCCGTATCAAGAAGAACGTAATGTAGAGTTGTTTGATTTGATTGAAAAAGGAAGTGCTATTTCTAAAGGAGAATTGTATGAATATTTCGATCGATTAACCACGAATTCATAATCAGTAATACTGAATTTATTCAAGCATACTGATTAATATATCAGTACCAATACTAGCGACGTCTTTAATGATAGTTAAATTATTAAAGGCGTTTTTGTTTACAGCAGGGTTAGGGTCAATAAAGTAAATAGGAGTGTTAAAAGTTATATAATCCACTAAACTTGCTGCAGGATATACTTGCATTGAGGTTCCTATAATAACTAAAATATCTGCTTGCAAAGTAATTTCAACCGCTTTCTCTAATAACGGAACATCTTCTCCAAACCAAACAATGTGTGGACGTAATTGCGCATTTTCTTCACACAAATCACCTAAAAGGATGTCTTTTTTCCAAGGATATATCAAATTTTCATTTTTTGTACTGCGCACTTTTAATAATTCACCATGTAAGTGTAAAACGTTGGTACTACCAGCACGTTCGTGTAAATCATCTACATTTTGAGTAATGATATCAATATCAAAAGTGCTTTCTAAATCAGCTAAATTCAAATGTGCTTTGTTGGGAGCTACTTCTAAAAGTTGCTTTCTACGTTGGTTGTAAAAATCTAAAACTAATTCTGGGTTAGCTCTAAATCCTTGAGGAGAAGCCACCTCATAAATATCATGTCCTTCCCACAAACCATCAGCATCTCTAAAGGTTTTTAAACCACTCTCAGCACTAATACCCGCTCCTGTTAATACTACCAAACGTTTTTTCATAAAACTAAAATATAAAATTTTACTTATTGTATAATTGATTGAAGGACTATTAACTTATTTTGAAGGTTTTATTTACGAAGAAATATGAAAGATACATTTGAGAGAATGTTAGATAGTGTTATTCATCATTTTTATGGTTTTATTAGAAATATATACTAATCAAATAACTGGAGTTCAATAGTGAGAAGTTATGGTATCTTAGAAGTGTTAGATTTATTTTTGATATAGAATAGTTTTTATGTTTCTATAGAGAATAAAAAATTAGGTAAATTTGTATTGCTATGAAACATTTTCCTTTTCTACCTGAACCACTTTACTCATTAAAAAGAGAGCTACACTCATTCCTAATTTTATTTTTCAAGATAAATGCTCAGTTTTATCTAAAATTTAAAGTATTAACTATGAAAAAAATATTACTCATTAATGTCTTATTGGTAAGTCTTGGTCTTTTTTCTCAAGCTACCCCAAAAATTACTTTAAAAGATTCTAGTGAACTAAAACTATCAAGTCTAAAAGTAGAAGTAAATATTACAGGTGGTTTTGCTACTACTACATATGATATGGAGTTTTATAACGATTTAGACAGAACACTAGAAGGGGATTTGATATTTCCTTTAGGAGAAGGACAATCTGTATATCAATTTGCGATGGACTTAAATGGAAAGTTAAGAGAAGCTGTAGTTGTAGAAAAAGAATTAGCTCGAGTTGCTTATGAAACTACTGTTAGGCAAAATATTGACCCTGCACTCTTAGAAAAAACATCAGGAAACAATTACAAAGCAAGGGTATACCCTATTTTTCCTAAAAAAAATAAAAGAGTAGTTTTAACGTATGAAGAAAAGCTTTCTGTTGTAAACGATAAACTTGTATATAAACTTCCTTTAGGAATTAAGAAAGTTGTTGATAATTTTTCTTTAGATATTTTTACTTATGGAATATCTAAACCTCCTATTGTAAAAAGCGAGTTCTTTAAAGATTTACATTTTATTAAGAAAGGAAGTGTAATGAGTGCTTCTTTAGTTAAAAAGAATGTAGCTCCTCAAAAACCAATTAAAGTAGAGTTAAAAAAGTCTTCTAACTCTGAAAATGTTTTAAGTTATGGAGATTATTTTTATAGCTCGATTCCATTGAAAAACAAACCGAGAAATAAAGAAAAGCCTAAAAAGATAAGTATTCTTTGGGATGTTTCTTTTTCAATGAGAAATAAAAATTTAAATAAAGAAATAGAGCTTTTAAATAAATACTTTAACTACATACAAAATGTAGAAGTTGAATTTATCTCTTTTAATAATACAACAAATAAAGATGAGAAATTCGTTATAACTAATGGTACATGGGATAGCCTTAGAAAAGAGATACAATCTCAAACTTATGATGGGGGAACTAATTTAGAAATATTAAGTACCTTAAAATTAAACTCAGACGAAATACTTTTATTTTCTGATGGGTTGACTAACCTTGGAACTATAGAAGGGTTTAAGAAAAAAACAGTTTATACAATCAACTCGTTAACATCTGCTAATCATTTTTTATTAAATAAGATAGCCACTGATCAAGGAGCAGTATATATAAACTTAGAGAAACTTAATAGTGAAGAAGGATATAGACTATTAAAACAAGAAGTGTTACAGTTTTTAGGTTTTAAAAGTGATGCTAATCTAGTTGAAGTATATCCAAAAAGCAGAACAAATGTTACAAGTGATTTTGTAATTACAGGACGGTTTAAAGGAAGTCCCTCAGTTGAATTAGAGTTCGGATATCAAGATAAGGTTACAAAAGTATTAACTCTTAATTTGGAAAATTCTCTAGCTTCAAATCAAGTTAGAAGACTTTGGGCAAAAGAGAAATTAAAGTATCTAAATAAAGAAAAAGTAAAGAACAAGAAAGAAATTATTTCTTTAGCGAAACAATATCATTTGGTTACAGATTACACTTCAATGTTAATTTTAGATAGAATTGAAGATTATGTACAATATGGTATAGAACCACCAAAAGAATTAAGGTCTCGTTACAAAGAATTGTTAAAAGAAAAAGAAGAAGATCAAATTTCAACTATAGAAACTATTGAAGATAGAAGAGAAGACCTTTTTGATCAATATAAAGATATTACAAATTGGTATAATCTTACTTACCCGAGGAAGGATCAGAAGAAAAAAAGAACAAGTCAAACATCTAGGGTTAGAAATTCCAATATAAATCAAGAAAGTACTATTACCAACATAACAAACGGTAACAGTATAAATGACAATCATATTGATAACCCAAGAGCAGATGTTGATTATTCTAAAAAGGTGGTAACAGGTATTTTAAGTGATTCTTCAGGTGTTTTACCTGGAGTGAGTGTAATAGTTAAGGGAACTAATCGAGGAACTGAAACTGATTTTGATGGTAATTATGCTATTAATGTGGAGGAGAATGAAGTTTTAGTTTTTTCTTTTGTAGGATGTTCAACTAAAGAAGTTATTATTAGTAATGGTAGCACTGTAAACATAGAACTCGAAGAAGATAATGTTCTTGATGAAATAGTTGTTACTGGATTAGGCGTAGCAAAAGAATCAAAACCAGTAAGTAGTAATATTATTCAGTCTTTAGTAGGTAAATCTTCAGGAGTAAATATTTCTCAAGATAATGGGGGGGCAACCAAAGTTTCTATAAAAGGGAACAGTTCATTGAGTCAAAATGAGCCAATGTATATAGTTGATGGAATTCCAGTAAGAAAGAGTTTTATTGAAAAATTAAATCCCAAAGACATTGATGCTGTACAAGTAATTAAACCTTTTGATGCTATAAAACTTTATGGAGAAAAAGCAAGAAATGGAATTGTAATTTTTACAACAAAGAAAGGAAAAGAAACTAATAAAAAAGAAATAGAGAAATTAAACTTATTGATAGAACAAAGGATAGAATTAAAAGCATGGAATCCTAAAACTCCATATTTAGATATTCTTAAAAAAGAAATTTCAGTTTTATCTGCTTATAATAAATACTTAGAAATTAGAGATTATTATTCTAATAGTCCGATGTTCTACATAGATGTAGCTGATTTCTTTGATCAAAAAGGAGAAAAAGAATTAGCAATTAGAATTTTGACAAATTTAATAGAGATAGATTTAGATAATTATGAACTTATAAAAGCATTGGCATATAAATTAGAGCATTTTAAGAAGTATGATTTAGCCAAGAATATTTATAAAAAAGTATTAGAATTAAGACCTGAAGAGCCTCAATCATACAGAGATTTAGCATTAGCATATGAACTAGCAGGTGACTATCAAGATAGCTTTAATTTACTGTATAAGATCTATAATGGAGAGCTTTTAGTTAAAGATGAAGATGAACGATTTGATGGTATAGAATCAGTTGTATTTGTAGAGCTTTCAAGATTGGTATCTCAGCATGGGAATAAATTAAAATTAAGTAAACACCAGAAAAAGTTTTTTAAATCAATTCCAGTAGATGTGCGTATAGTTGTTGATTGGAATCATAATGATACAGATATTGATTTATGGGTTATTGATCCAAATGGAGAAAAAGCATATTACAAAAATCAGGAAACAGTGATTGGTGGAAGAATGTCAACTGATATGACAGAAGGTTATGGACCGGAAGAGTTTATGCTAAAGAAAGCTATTAAAGGGAAGTATAAAATTATGATTGATTATTATGCTGATAATGTTCAAAAAATATCTGGCCCAACTATTTTAAAAGTAAATATGTTTACAAATTATGGAAAGAAAAATGAAAAGAGACGAACAACCATCATAAAATTAGAAAAACAAGAGGATTATATTGAGGTAGGAAATTTGTCTTTTTAAAATAACTTTATTCTAAAATTTACCTTTACATATGTTAAACATATGGACACTCAAATTTCTAAATGTTAATCTAGTTACAAACAATGTTTTTTACAGTGCCTGTTAATACCACTAAACGTTTTTTCATAGATATAAATTTCGTTACAAGTTTAAGAAAATAAATACTTAGCTATCGCCTTGCGATTAAAAATAGGAAAAATTACTATGTTTGTTGTATGATTGATGAAGGATTATTAACCTATTTGGAAGGATATATAACTGAGAATAGGAAGGAAACGTTTGAAAAGGTATTAAGCGAGCGAACACGTCACTTTACAGTAGTTTTAGAAGATATTTACCAACCGCATAATGCCAGTGCAGTGGTAAGAAGTTGCGATATTTTTGGTGTACAAGATGTATATGCAATTGAAAATAAGGTTACGAATAAAGTATCAAGACATGTAGCTAAAGGAAGTCAGAAATGGTTGGATATACAGCGTTTTAAAGAAGATGGTGATAACACCAAAGCATGTTTAGACGATTTAAGAAAAAAAGGATACCAGATTATAGGAACTACACCACATACGGATTCTTGTGTGTTGTCTGATTTTGATGTAACTAAAAAATCAGCCTTTGTTTTTGGAACTGAAAAAGAAGGAATTTCTGATTACATAAAGAAAGAGGCAGATGGTTTTTTAAAAATTCCTATGGTAGGTTTTACTGAAAGTTTAAACATTTCGGTAGCCGCAGCAATTATTTTACAAGATGTTACTACTCGTATGAAGAAGTTACCAATAGATTGGAAATTATCGGAAGCAGAGAAAAAAGAGTTGTATTTTGAATGGATTAAAAACACAGTTAAAAATCCAGAGAAATTAATAGAACACTATTATAAAGAATTTACTTAGAAGTTAAAATAGTATACACTAATTCTTTTGTCAATGGCTTTCCATTGGCAATTTTTTTGATGTTTTCAAACGTAAACACAAAGTCACAACCGTTCTTGTATTCAGAGCATCCATAGGCAGATTTCCCTTTTAAAATGGTTCCTTTGTTACATTTAGGGCAAGTTAAAGTATCTGAATTTGATTTACCCTTATCACTCGAAATGACATTTGAACTCGTTTTTTTAGCTTCAAACTTTAGGCTGAAATCATCATCAAAACGAACTAAACCTTCTACTTTTTCTAAACCTTGTTTAAAGCCTTTTAAATTGGTAGTACAACCCTTATCTAGTAATCGGATTAATTGACTTTCAGATATTTTTTTATCCAAGAACTCAAATGGAAGTTTAAAATCACATCCATTTTTATAAGAAGAACATCCATAAGCGGTACTTCCTTTTAACAATTGCCCGTTGTTACACTTCGGACAACTTTTACCTACAACTTCTTTCTTTTTAGAAGTTGATTTTTTCTTGGTTTTAGTTGTATTTGAAACCGTGCTTTTTTCGGCAGATAATCGTACAGATTTAGTATTAGAACGTACTTCGTATACCAAACGATCTACCATTTTTTTCATTTCATGAATAAAATGAGCAGCACTGTATTCACCACGTTCAATTTCTTTTAAACGTTTTTCCCACAATCCAGTTAATTCTGCAGATTTTAAGAGCTCGTTGTCAATCAAATCAATTAAGTCGATACCTGTTTTGGTAGGAATGATTAATTTTTTTTGACGCTCAATATATTTTCGTCTGAACAAAGTTTCAATAATACTTGCACGTGTAGATGGACGACCGATACCATTTTCTTTCATCAATTCACGCATTTCGTCATCATCTACTTGTTTACCTGCAGTTTCCATAGCGCGTAGTAAACTAGCTTCGGTATAATTACGAGGAGGTTTGGTTTCCTTTTCTAAAAAAGAAGGTTCGTGTGGACCTTTTTCTCCTTTGGTAAAAGTTGGTAAGACGTCTTTTTCGGTATCTTTTTTAGGCTCTTTTCCATATTCAAAAACTTCACGCCAACCTTTGGTCAAAATTTCTTTTCCTGTGGTTTTGAATGAAACTTTATCGGCTTCACCTATTACAGCAGTATTCGAAATATCACTATCTGGATAAAAAACGGCAATAAATCGACGAACAATAATGTCGTACACTTGCTGCTGATTGTATTGCAAGTTGATTTCTATTCCCGTAGGAATAATCGCGTGGTGATCGGTTACTTTTTTGTCATTAAAGACTTTACTCGATTTGCGTATTTTTTTTCCTAAAAGAGGTTGCGTTAAGGTCGCGTATTGTTTTAGCCCTTTTAAAATATTCGGAACTTTTGGATAAATATCATTCGGTAGAAAAGTGGTATCTACTCTTGGGTAGGTAACTACTTTCATTTCGTAAAGCTTCTGAACAATTTTTAAGGTTTCGTCCGCAGAAAACCCAAATTTGTTGTTACAGTATACTTGTAAACCCGTTAAATCGAACAGCTTTGGAGCGTATTCTTTTCCTTCCTTTTTGGTGACTGAAGTGATTTCAAAATCACTTTCTTTTACTTTATCAGCAAAGGCTTGTCCTTCTTCCTTTTTCAAAAAACGACCTTCTTCACAACTAAAAAGTGTATCGCGATACAAGGTTTGTAGTTCCCAATAAGGTTCAGGTTTAAAGTTTTGAATTTCTTTATAACGGTCAACCAACATGGCTAGGGTAGGAGTTTGTACTCTACCAATCGATAGCACTTGTTTGTAACCACCAAATTTTACGGTGTACAATCGTGTAGCGTTTAAGCCCAATAGCCAATCGCCAATTGCACGAGAATATCCCGCGTAGTATAAATTGTTGTAATCGTCGTTGTTTTTTAAGTTGTCAAAACCTTCTTTAATGGCTTCTTCCGTTAGGGAAGAAATCCATAAACGTTGAATTTTACCTTTATAATTAGCTTGATTAATTACCCAACGCTGAATCAATTCTCCTTCTTGTCCCGCATCCCCACAGTTAATAACCACATCAGCTTTTTCAAATAATGATTTTACAATTTTGAACTGTTTTTGGATACCGCTATCGTTGGTAACCTTAGTATCAAAACGTTCAGGAAGCATAGGGAGGTTGTTTAAATCCCAGCTTTTCCAGTGCGATTTGTAGTCTTTAGGTTCTAAAAGTGTACATAAATGACCGAATGTATAAGTAACCGCATAACCATTCCCTTCGAAATATCCATCTCGTTTGGTATTGGCTCCTAAGATATTAGCAATCTCACGGGCTACACTAGGTTTCTCGGCGATACAAACTTTCATAAAACAGAGTCCATGTGGACAATTATAGTTATGTAAATGCTTGTAAATTAGTTTAAAGCATTATACATGTGTAATTATTAATAAGGGTATTTACAATACAATTTAGAAGGCCGAAATTACTAAATTATTTGTGAATGTTATAAGTTGATAGTAGAAAGAAGTTTTGAATTATAAACAAAACATTTTGAACATTTAGGAGTACTATTTAAACTTTAAGAGTTAATAAATGGTTTGTTTATATAATAGATTTGTAATATTAATAAAGGTTGTAACTTAATAAAAAAAAAATTAAGTAGTACAAAACCAGTAAACTGAATTAGTATGAGTAGTATAAAAAGTATCTTAGGAGCAGAACCAAAACAGGTTTCAGGAAATATATATTCTCCTTCAAAATTAGTTTTAAAACTAGCTGTAGATAAAAAAACAGACTATGATCATTCAGTTTTTGAAGATAAGAATACAGATAGAAATCGAAAAATCTTAGTAATTGGAACAGAGCAAACGCTACTTGAAATGCAAAATGGAAAGAACTTTTTAACAGGAAATCATCCTGTAGAAATGTTTGTGCCAATGTTACATTTTATGAAAGCTGGGTTTGAAATGGATATAGCTACGCTAACTGGTAAACCATTAAAGTTAGAAGAATGGGCTTTTCCTGAAGAGGATAGAGAAGTAATGGCTATTTATGAGACGTTTAAACCACAAATTCTAGCACCTTTAAGTTTACAGGAGGTAGTTACAAAATTAGATAAAAATAGTCCGTATACAGCGGTATATATACCAGGAGGTCACGGTGCTATTATTGATTTGCCGACAAGCTTAGCGGTTAAAAAGGTAATTGATTGGAGTGTAAAACATGATAAATGGATGATTTCTATCTGTCATGGACCAGCTGCTTTTTTAGCAGCAGCTATTGATGCTTCTCCAGAAGAATTTCCATATAAAGGATACAAGATAGCTGCTTTTCCTGATGGAGCAGATAAAATGCTTCCGTTAACAGGATATATACCAGGTGCAATGCCTTGGTATTTTGGAGAAAGATTGCAAGCATTGGGTGTAACGATTGTAAATAAAATGCCAAATGGGAAAGTGTACCATGATCGTAAACTTATTACTGGAGATAGTCCAAAAGCAGCAAATAAATTAGGAAAGCTAGCTGCAACATTAATGCTTTCAGAAACAGTATAGGAAATAATTTATTAGAATAAATAAACCGTAAAAAATAGAAAAATGCCTGTATATTTTATTATTAGTTATGACATTGTAGACTTTGAATTGTTTCAAAATTATCCGCCAAAAGTAGCAGCATTGTTACAAGATTATGAAGGGGAGATTTTAGTTTCAGACACAGAGGCTATTGCAATAGAAGGAGAAAAGAAGATGATGCATGCAATATTAAAATTTCCATCGAAAGAATTGGCAATGGAGTGTTTTAATAGCAAAGCTTATCAAGAAGCAAAACCATTTAGACAAAATTCAACAAAAGATAATACAGTAGTGTTAGCCCAAGGGTTTACATTAGAAAATTAAGCGTACTAAAATTTCATTTTTAGTTTTTTATAGAGGATTGTGAAAAACCCCGAGAAAAATATTTTTCTCGGGGTTTTAAGTGAGTTTAATAAGAGATGTTTTAGTTTAATTATTAATAGATAGCGTTTCTAAAAATAACTCGATTATTTCTTTATCCTCTTCAAAATCGTCATTTAAAAACATGGTTACTACTATTATACCTTCATCTTTTGCGCCATAAGTAGCAACTGTGTATACTTCACTTTCTCCTTTGTATGTTAAAGTAGCTTCAATACCTTCAATGGTTTGACCACTTTTTATTTTTTTCTTGAATTTCTTTTCAGTTTTCGAATAGCCATAATTAATACTTTCTTTAGTAATTTCATTCAGCATTAATTGAGTTAAACTACTTGGATTAATCGTTTTAAATTTTTGAACCATAAAACCATTTCCAGTAGACCTAATAATCATACATTGTTCAACACCTTCTTCAATTTTTGAGTTTGATACGTTTAATGATTTATTATGATCAAAAGAAACCATATCATCTGAATAGGTCAAAATTTCAGGTTGTATAACTTTAACGGTTAACTCTTCACCTTTGGGAGTTTTATACTTAATGTCATTGTTTAGGTCAATACGGATTGAGTCATTATTGATGATTACAATATAATTGCCTTTAGTTTGTGCAAAACATAAGGTAGTAATTAACATTACTCCTAAAGTCATAATAGATTTTATCATTATTGTTTGGTTTCGTTTAATAATTATTTATGGTTATACATCTTAAGTTAGCAAACGGTTTTTACATTCCAACATAATCAGTTTTATTAATTTCTAAATTCCCAATTCGGTCGTTTTTAATTTTTATAGAGTACCAAACTGTCCAAATGTTACTTGTGTCAGGAACTCCTAAACTTGAATTCAAATAAACTGTGTTTCCTATAGTACTGTCTATTTCGGTTGTCAAAAGATTACATTCTGAGTAGAATTCAGGAATAAGTGATTTTTCAAAATTAGTTCTGTCGATTTGTTTTTTGTCAACAATAGAGTCGGTCAAAAGTTTAAAATCAGTTACCATTTTGTGAGAATGGTCTAAATAAGCTTGTTCTCCGGTTTTAGATAAATTTCTAACAATTGAACTATCGTTTAAACTATAAGTTTTCACTTCAAGAGTATGTTTTAAGTCAGATATTTTAAATTCTTTTTTACTGGAAATAGTGTCAAGAATTAAAGCCCAATAATTATAAATTGTATCCTTTTTCTTTTTTGACTGGATATTTTCAGCTTCTTTAATTGGTTCAGATTTCGTTTCTGCTTTTAATTCCGATTGAGTTTTGTCCGATTTTTTTCGGTCGCAACTTGATAGAATTGAAAGTATTAATATTAAAATCAAAAGTTGTTTCATTGGTTTGGTAACGTTTACTTATAAGATTAGTTGCGTTTTTGTTTTTAGCTAAATGTAGCAATTAATTTTATACAGTGTTAGGTAACGTTTTTATTTATTTTTTCATTCAATTTTTTATTTTCAGCTAGTATTTTTTCCTGCTGTTTTCCTCTGATATAAAATGAAATTCCACCAAAAGTTACTATTATTCCAAATAATAAAGAAATAAATACTAAAAGTAATATTCCTGCAATAGTCAGAAAAATTCCATAATTCATATTCTTTTTAGGGTTTAAGGATCCATTTTGAGACCTAGCATTTCCAGCTGCATCAAGTTTCATTTTTAGCTTTCTTTCAGCTTCTTTTTCGTCTTTCAAAAAGTCTCCACAACTGTCTTCAAATTGAGGTTTTTCATTCGTTAAAGAGCAAACTAATCCAGTTTTAAAGTCAACGTGTCTGTTTTGACAAATTTTGCAAAATTCAAGACATTCATTTAAAGTCATAATCAATTTTTTTAAGTATAATATTTGGTTTGAGTATATTCTAATTTTTCAAAGTCTTTCCTTTTACCTAGCAAATGTTACCTAACGGTTTGTGTATGATTTCGTTGCGTGATTTGGTTACTAATTTAGTTAAAAAAACAAAGGCATTAATTCAGTGCGAGTATTTTCCGAGAGGAAATTCATTATCTTTCTTTTATTTGTTATCTGTCTATTAATCATTGTTTTATGGGGTTTTTGGTATTCTTTTTTGTTGCCAAACTACCCTTTTTTGCTTATATTTGTTGCCGTATTGTTGCCCATTTAACATAAATACAACACATCGTTTAACACAGTAAATATAAGGAAAATGAAAGTTACTTTACGCCAACGTAGAAAAGGGAAACGAATTAGTTTATATCTTGATTATTACGAAAACGGAAATCGTAAATACGAGTACTTGAAATTATATTTAACACCAGAACCCGATAAAGGGTCCTTAACCAAAGCACAAAAATTAGAGAATAAGAAAATCTTACAACTTGCTGAAAGCATCAGAGCTAAAAGGCATCTAGAAATTCAAAATAATATTTATGGCTTTGAGAATAAGGAAAAGAAACAAGGGAACTTCTTTGTGTATTTAGAACAATGGATTGAAAGGCGTTCAGAAAGTAAGGGGAATTTAGCAGTATGGAATAGTACTTTAAAGCATTTAAAAGCTTATTATCCTAGTGGTATTTCTTTTGAAAGAATTGATGAAGAATGGGTTGAAGGTTTTAAAGAGTATTTAGATAAAAAGGCACTTTCCAGAAGTAAACGAGAATTAAGCCAAAATACTAAATCTGCATATTTTAAAAAGTTATTGGCAGTATTACGTCAAGCGGTTAAAGAAAAGGTAATACAATACAATCCTGCAATTTATGTTGAGAACTTCAAAGAAGAAGATACACATATGGAATTTTTAACTTTAGAAGAAGTTAGAAAGCTTTTTAGTACAGATAGTAAACATCCACAATTAAAAAATGCGTTTCTTTTCTCTTGTCTTACAGGATTGCGTTGGTCGGATATAACAAAGCTTCAATGGTCAGAAATCCAATATTCAGAAAGTTACGGGAATTTTATTAGATTTAAGCAAAAGAAAACTAAAGGAGCTGAAACCTTACCAATTTCCGAACAAGCATTTGAATTGTTAGGAGAAAAAGGCGAACCAACTCAAAAAGTTTTCGAGAATATTAATAACGTTCAGAGAAACTATGACCTATTAAAAGAATGGGTTGGAGATGCAGAAATTAAAAAGAATATTACGTTCCATTGTGCGCGACATTCATTTGCTACATTGCAGCTAACTTTAGGTACTGATATTTATACAGTATCAAAAATGTTAGGTCATAAGAACTTAAAAACAACTCAAATTTACGCTAAAGTAATTGACGACAAAAAGAAACAGGCAGCGTACAGAATAAACCTTAACCCAAATGGCTAAAGACCTATTTATCGACTTACTGTATGTGGAAAAGGTTACTGATGATAAAAGAACCGAAAACCAATTTAAAGAGCTTTTAAAAGGCTTTAAAAAGCAATGCCTCAATACAACGCCTAAATATGAAATCGACTTCAAAAAGGCGTATTCTAACAAGCGTAAATACTATTTAAAATTAATAGAAAACGAGTACATCAAAAATTTTAATCAAATTAATGATGCACTTGAAATCAATACTACACCTGGTCATTTATCTTTCTTGTATGATAAAGAATATAATCGTATCAAAAATTACCTAAACCAAATTAGCAACTATATTTCGGATAACGATCTTGATGAAAGCTTATACTTAAAACCAATTCAAAACGATAAATCAGATGAAGCCTATATCATTTCATTTTTAAAGTCTAATGCAATGATGCTTTTTATGGAACTTCAAGAACGATTTTCAGAATTGAGTGATGCAGAAATTTATACAATAGAAGAATTGCACGAAGTCTTTTTTAACGAAGAACCACCTCTAAATAAAGTCATTATTAAATACGAGGGAGATAAAATTATACCTGCTAAAATTAGTATAAAACCAAAGAGTAAACTTAAAACCTCTTTTGGTTATAAAGGTGAAAATAAAACTAATCTTCTTAATTTAATAGAATCTCTTCAATTAAAAATTGATTTGCTGGATAATCGAACAACTGTAAATCAATTATTAGAAGTTTTGACAACTAATGACTTTACTAAATTAGATTTCAAGATATATTTTGAAGCTAATACAACAGCAGTAAGATACTTTATCGATAAAATTAAGCATCAATTCAAGGATTTAAAACTATCACAAATTGAAAAATCAGATAAGTTTTATACAAAAAATGATAATAAATTAACCGCTCAAAATTTATCTTCAAGCAAGCAGTTTAGTTTTAAAGAAAAAGAAATTATTGATAATATTTTCAAACAAATGCAATAAAAAACATTGAGAACATTAAGAAATCTCAATGTAATCTTAATGCTGTATAAAAATCTCAATTTTTTTAAAATCTTCATTTTTAACCTTTGTCCTGTTCTTGAAAATCAAGAATGACATTAGGCCTGATGTCCTCATTTATTTTAAAAATAATAAAAGATGGACATTACAATCATCGAAAAATTAGAACGCATCGAAAAGTTGTTAGTAGAACAACAAACGTTGCAAAAGCAAGTATTGAATTTCAATGAAACTTGTCAGTATTTAGAACTATCACAATCGCACTTGTATAAACTTACAAGTACGGGAGCCATTCCACACTATAAACCGAATGGTAAAAAAATCTATTTCCAACGTCAGGAATTAGACCAATGGTTATTGCGTAACCGTATGGATTCCCAAGATGAAATCGAGCAACAGGCAGCTAATTATTTAATCAAAAAAGGAAGGATTTAGTTATGACTGAAATCATCGATTTACTCTTGGCACTCTCACAAGAGATTAAGGATTTAAAAGTACGTATCGAATTAATAAGAGCTACGAGAGCAGAACACTTAAAAGATACGTGGATTGACAATCAGGACGTAATGCAAACGCTACATATTAGCCAACGCACATTGCAAACATTCCGTTCAAATGGCACGATTCCATATAGCAAGATACAAGGTAAATTTTATTACAAAGTATCTGATATAGAGGAACTATTACAAAGCAATTATTATAACCCAAATTTTAAGTGCGATGGAAATAAGTAAAGAAAGCATCTTGAAGAAAACGCATTACGGGTTAAATATTTACGCTTATGTATTAAGGCAGTATTATCCTAAATCAACAGTCCTTTCCTTAAAAGGAAGGGACTGCGGGATAACCCGCAATCCTTTTAACGGTGGAAAATCAACATTACAAATTAATGTTGTTGAAAATAAAGCAATGCATTACGATACTGAATTAACCGATTTTAAAGGCGATGTATTCGATTTTGCAGCCTATCATTTTAAACTTATCGAAGTAGAAGAATTGTTACTTAAAATTAATGAGGTAATGAATCTAAATTTTGAAGTTAAAAAAGAAGATGAATTATCCTGGTTAGATGCACCTGACGATACTTGGTATGCTTACAGCAGTTTTTACAAAGCACCAATTAGAAATGTGTTTCCAACTGAAAAAGTAAGATTGCATCAAATATTTGAGCGTATTACAAGCGATAAGTATAAAAGTATTACAGAACAATTTAGAACGATTAAAGACCCTAAAGAAGCACGAAAATTTAAAGCAAATCATTTTGATTATGTAACATTTTCAGGTGTGTTTTCTAAACGAAACGATGATAGCTTAATTGAGCATTCATCATTATTAACAATCGATTTTGACCATTTAGAGAATCTTGAAGAACTAAAACAACAATTATTAAACGATGAATATTTTGAAACCGAATTGTTGTTTACATCACCTTCTGGAGAAGGTTTAAAATGGATAATTAGAATCGATGTGTCTAAAGTGTCACACAACGAATATTTTATTGCGGTGGCCAATTACATTAAACAAACATATAACATTGAGGTTGACCAATCAGGTAAAGACATTTCCAGAGCGTGTTTTTTATCACACGATCCATTGGCATACCTACATAAAAGACATCAAAAGATATGACAAAGATATTCAACCCTAAAGATTGGTTAGCTGTTCCAGAGCAAAAAGAAGTACCTAAAAAACCAATCAACAACAACCCAACAACAGTTGTTGCAAATGATATTGAAACATATATCAACGCTTTAGAGCAATCAGGTATCGATATTACTGATACTTATGAAAAGTGGCGTGATATTGGTTTTGCTATTTCAGAAGAATACGGTGAAGCTGGACGTGATTACTATCATAGAATTAGCAGAAATTATTCAGGTTACGACCAAAAAGAATGTGACGAACAGTATAACAAGTGTTTACAAGCAAAAGGACACGGTATAAGCATAGCAACCTTATACCACCATTTGCACCAAGTTGGTATTAAACCAAAACAGCAACAACAAGTTGTTGAAGTGTTGCAACAACCAGAGGAAGTAAAACAACCATTGCCAACAATACCTTCAACAGTTTACAACAACATTCCAACATTTTTGCAACAAGTGGTACAACCATCAAGCAGTAATGAGGAACGAGATATTTTGTTGTTGGGAGCATTAACAGCGTTTAGTGCTTGTTTTCCTAAATTGTTTGGTGTGTACGACCAACGTAAAGTATTTAGCAACTTGTATTTATTTGTTACTGCACCAGCTTCAGCAGGAAAAGGAAGATTAAACCAAATTAAAAACTTGGTAAATCCTGTTCACAAACAAAAACGCGAACAATCCAAAACCCTGAAACAACAACATCAAGTTGAAATGGCGACCTACAATATGAATAAAGGCAAAAGTGAAACTATGGAAAAACCGAGTAAACCACCTGAAAGAATGTTGTTTATTCCGGCTAACAATAGTGTAACAGGTGTATATCAATTAATATCTGATAATGAAGGCAGAGGGTTAATTTTTGAAACAGAAGGAGATACATTAGCACAAGCCTTTAAAAGTGATTACGGTAATTATTCCGATGGTTTTCGTAAAGCTTTCCACCACGAAACCATTAGTTACTATCGTAGAACGGACAGAGAGTATGTAGATATTGAAAGACCTTGTTTGTCAACGGTGTTATCTGGTACGCCAAAACAGATTCAAGCATTGGTTCCAAGTGCTGAAAATGGCTTATTTAGTCGATTTATGTTTTATTATATGAATATCAAACCTACTTGGAAAAACGTTTTTCAAACGGATACAACCAACGGTTTAGATGAATATTACGACCAATTAGGAAAAGAATTTTTTGGGTTATACAAAACCCTAAAAAACAATCCTGATATTGAAGTAAGGCTAACAACAGAGCAACAACAAAAATTTAATGTGTTTTTTGAGAAGCTTCAAACCAAATATCTCAATCTGCAACCCGATGACTATATAGCAACCGTTAGGCGTTTGGGGTTAATTGCATTCAGAATTATAATGTTATTTTCTGTATTTCGCATTATGGAAGATGGCGATGTAAACCAAGTAAGGTATTGTGAGGATATAGATTTTGAAAATGCGTTGGAAATAATTAGCGTATTAGTAAAGCACAGTAGTAAGGTGTTTAACGATTTACCTATTGAACAAAAAGAAGTAAAACGAGCCAATAGAAAAGAGCGTTTTTTAGAAGCATTACCTTATCAGTTTTCAAGACAAGACTATCTAAATATAGCCGACAAAAGCAAAATACCTCACAAAACAGCAGAAGGCTATATTACTAAATTTGTAGATGCAGGTTTAATTCATAGAGAAGCTCACAACACTTATTCAAATCCTGCAAAAGCACAGTAAGGAATTTGAGGATTTTAAGGAAACGAGGATTTATAAACATACGGTATATCCTCAAATCCTTAACTTCCTCATTTCCTGTTAATAACTGTTAATAACTGTTAATATCTTTTTATTAGTTCTTGTATTCCTTTTCTTAAATTAGACAGATATTGACAAGTCAAAATCTCCCTAAAATGACATTTGGCGAATACATCAGAGAAATACGAGAGGAACAACAATTACTATTAAGAGAGGTTGCATCTCAAATGAATATAGATACGGCACTTTTAAGTAAAATTGAACGTGGTACTCGTATAGCTCGCAAAGAACAAGTAGAAGCGTTAGCCAAGGCATTAAAGCAAAATAAAAGCGATATGCTTCAATCTTGGATGGCAGATAAAATTGTTTATATGCTAAAGGATGAAAAGAACAGTACGGAAATCCTCAAAATTGTAGAAGAAAAAATTAAGAAATTTAAAAATAAATGACTTATGAAATATTTGTTTAACTCAAGTGGTAATTGGATAGCGTTTAGAATTGATGATTATTTATTTAATTCTAATGCTAATTGGATTGGATGGTTTCCTTGGAACGATGAGCACGCTGTAGATAAAAAAGGTAGATATTTAGGTAGTATGTTCAATGATAGTCGTTTTTATAAAATAATGAATTTTCCATATAGAGGTTATCCAGGTTACCCAGGCTATCCGGGTTATCCAGGCTATCCAGGTTACCCGGGTTATGCAGGTTATTCACCTATGCCTATTGGGGTTAAAGATTATACTCCTGAAGAATTAAAAAACATTGAAAATTAACATACACTATCATATAAATGAAATTAGATAACCTATACACTTTAAGAAGAGATTTTTCAATAATAGGAGTAACAGGTCGAACAGGTTCTGGTTGTACTAAAATAGCAAACCACTTAACTCAATCATTCGATAAATTCAATAAAGATGGAGAATTAAGACCTTTGTCAGATTTTGACCCACGTTCACACTTTTATAGGAAATATAATATTTTAAACAATTTTATGGCTTCAGAAGGTAATTGGATTCCTTTTGAAAAAATAATGTATAAGAATGTAATTGTATTATATCTTTTTAACAAAGAAAGTGGCAATCTTAAATATTTAAATCAGCTTTTAAAAAAGTATTTTGTAGAAAAGTTAGGAGAAGAAAATTCAGAAATTGTTACTAAAGTATTCAAAGATATTGTTGCGCTACATAAAGAATATGTTAACCTGATAGATGACATTAAAAATTTGGGTATAATAAAAGATATAACATCAAAAGATAAATTATTAAAGTTAAATGATGTTTTCTTTGGTGTTGATTTTAAACAATTTTGTCATAAATTATTTAAAGTACTAGAAAATTACGGTTTTTATAGACGAACACTTTTTTTACATTTTATAGCTTGTAACATTAGACAATCTGGCGACCCTCTCAAAGAAAAGGGAGAAGGTATAAAACACGTTTATACAATTGCAGAGGTCATAAATAGATTAATTAAAGCAAGAAAATTAAAAAATAATAAGAAACCAACGCGTATAGTTATTGACTCATTAAGAAATTCATTAGAAATAATGTTTTTCAAAGAGAGGTATTCTGCCTTTTATATGTTGGCTACAAAAGATGTTGTGAATAACTCTAGGGATAGAATAATTGAAAGGCTTAAACACTCTATAAAAGATGAAAATGATATAGAGCCTACAGCCGACAAATTATTAAAACTTGATGCTACAGAATATAAGACTAGTGATTTTTCAAAAGGGTTGTTTTCTTCTCCAGATGTAGAAAACTGTATTCAGAAAAGTGACTATCATATATTAAATTTAAAACAGGGGGATATTAAAAAATTCTTTGAGTTATATCCTAAAGAAAAGTTTAAAGAGTATAATTTCCTTACCAGAAAGGAACAACTTTTAAAATTAATGGGGCTTATTGCTCAACCTGGTCTTTTGACTCCTAGTTCGGCTGAAAGATGTATGCAAATAGCTAATACTGCTAAACTAAATTCAGGTTGTATTTCAAGAAATGTAGGAGCAGCAATTAGTGATGAAGATTTTTATATTAAATCAGTTGGTTGGAATGATGTTGCTAAAGGTCATACACCTTGTAATTTAAGAGACATAAATGATATTATAGCACCAAAGTTTGAGCAAGAATTAAAAGAATCAAGCCATTACAGTCCATTTGAAAAAGGTGATTTCTCTCAAAATTCATCATTCAAATATAAAGGTGAATACCCTAATAATTTCCCAATAGCTTTAAAAGATTATTTTAAAGAAAGTTATGATAAGAATAAAAATGATTTAAATGGTAAGAATTGTGCATTCTGTTTTAAGACTGTGCATAATCATTATGAAGGAGAAGCTAATCAGGTACATACTAGATCTCTACACGCTGAAGAAAATGCTATGCTACAGATAACAAAATTGGGAGGGCAAGGTGTTAAAAATGGTATTCTATTTACAACAGCTAGTCCTTGTGAGTTATGTGCTAAAAAAGCATATCAATTAGGGATAAAAACAATATATTTTATTGACCCATACCCAGGTATTTCATCAGACCAAATACTTAATGGAGGGACAGGTGTACCAACAATGATTCCATTTGCAGGAGCAATAGGTAATGCTTATCACAAATTATATGATTCATTTATGTCTTATAAAGATGAGATTTCAATGACATTAGAATTGCAGCAAAAAAACAAAGTAGGTATTCAATTTAAAACTTTATTAAAAAGCCTTAAAAAAGATAAGGATATAGAAAAGTTGCTTGAAAGTACAAAACAGTTTACAGATGAAGATGTTATTGAACTTATTAAGAGAGGATTGTTAAGTAGTAGTCAGGACAATTAAGAACTTAAAAAAATAAAATGGTCAGTTAAAAAATTAAAAAGTAAGCGTATGAATCAGGAGCTTTATTTCAACATACTAACGTTTGATATACCAACCAAACCTATAACCTTTTATTTCAGTAGAGAAAAGATAGGTTATGCACAGGAAATTTATAAAAACAAATTCCCTTCAAATATTGAAGAGTTGTTTCCTGGTATTAAAGAAGAAAACCCTGATTTCATCTACACATCTTTTATTTATGAAAAAGAAGGCTACCAACCGTTAAACCTTAATTTAAAAGAGCAACCTACGGAACTGATTAAACATTATTTAAATTGGAGAATTAAGAAGCATTTTAAAAAGCTAAATAAAGTAGTTAAAACCAATTTTGTAAATGATATACAAGTATGGATAAAAGATGCAACATTTAGGAATCCAACTTTTGCAAAGTATGATAAGTTTACCTTAAAACTACAATTTGAGGAAGTAAGTGATTTTGGGGAATTGGTAATTGCTTACGATGGTGCAACTAAAATTTTAAAAACGCCTGTTTCAGAATTGGTAAAAGGCGATGTATCTACAACCATATTAACAGGCATTATTCATAATCGCAACTACTTTAAATATCAAAAACTACCTGATGATATAACCGATTTTTCTAAAACCTATGCGGTTTTAAATAACGATATAAGGAATGCTTTAGGCTACGAAATAGACAAAAAGGAAAAAGGCAATAAATACAAAGGCTACAAAGCTAAAATTGATGAATTTATAAAGCGGTATGTAGTTCAAGATGATTTTAAGAAAATCATACCTATTAATTGCAAATACTATTTACCCGTAGAATTAAAGCGTATTGGCGAAGTATCTCAAGAATGCAACGATTTAGTGTTTAATGGCGGTGTGGTAGGCACAAAACCAAAGTACGATTTCAAACAGTTAAAACCCTTTAAACCTTGTACTCAAATACATAAAAACATACATCTTTTTTTCATTCTACATAGGCAACACGTTAAAGAAGCGGAACTACTTCAAGAATACCTTCAAAACGGTTTTAAATGGTATAGAGGATTGCAAGAATACGCAGGTGTATTGTACCATACAAAAAAGGGTTTTAGTATTGTGTTTGATGATTTAGACGATCCTTTATCACAAATATCAGAAGGTATTAAAAATTTAAAAAGAGAACCTGATGTTACTTATGTAGCTGTTTATTTAAGTCCATTTTCAAAGTACGAGCAAGATTTGGATAAAAAGAAAGTGTATTATAAAGTAAAGGAGCAGCTATTATTAAAACGTATCGTATCACAAGTAATCGACGTAAATAAGTTCAGATTAAAAGTGAATGAGTATGAAGCAAATCCTGATAGAAATAGCGGGTATCTATACGACCTTACAAACATTTCTTTAGCCATTTTAGCAAAGTTAGAGGGTATTCCTTGGCAGCTAAATATTACACCAAAAAAAGAATTGGTTATTGGTGTAGGTGCATTTAAAAACGTAGAAGAAAATATACGCTATGTTGCAAGTGCATTTAGTTTCCAAAGTAATGGTAAATTCAATGAGTTTCAATATTTCAGTAAGTCAGATACCAATAAATTAGCCAATGCCATAAGTGATGCTATTTGGCAATATGTAACATTAGAACAAAACCCAGATAAAGTGGTTATTCATTTTTATAAGGAAATGAGCAATGAAGAAATAGAGCCGGTACTTGAAATGATGAACGCACTTAAATTGGAGTGTCCTTTATACATAGTCAACATAAATAAAACCAAGTCAGAAGATATAATAGCTTTCGATAATAATTGGTATGGTAATTTAATGCCTAAAAGTGGCACTTATATCAATATAAGTCAATCAGAACATAAATACTTATTGTTCAATAATTCAAGATACGATAACAGTAAAGTATATCCATCAACCGAAGGCTACCCATTTCCTGTAAAGTTAAGAATAACAAGTCCTACACCCGAAGCATTAAACGATAGTAAGGTGATTAAAAAGCTGATAGAACAAGTATATCAGTTTAGTAGGTTGTATTGGAAGTCTTTACGTCAACAAAATGTACCGATTACTATTAAATACCCTGAAATGGTGGCAGAAATAGCACCTCGTTTTGATGGTAGTACCATTCCGCCTTATGGTGAGGAAACACTTTGGTTTTTATAACACAAAAATTATTTATTATATAAATACAATGTATTACGTTATATTTTTATAATAATGTCGGTATATTAGCAAAACAAAAATATTTCTGAATGAATCGCATTAAAGAAGTTTTAGAAGAAAAAGGTATTAAGCAGGTATGGTTAGCGGATAAACTTGGTAAAAGTTTCAATACTATAAATGGTTATGTTCAAAATAGAAATCAACCAAGTCTTGAAGTTCTATACGAAATAGCAGAGATATTAAATGTCCAAGTCAAAGAATTATTATTAGATAGAGAAGATATATAAATGAAACTATACGAAATATTAGAAAGTCAGTTGAAGAAAGAAAATAATTTTATTTCTGATAATGGTGAATTAAAAAAATGGGTAGTCATTAATAAGGCGCAAAACTATGATTCTAATCTTATTAGCCTAATACTAGAAAATAAAGATTTAAAAAATAAGTTTTTTATTAACGTAAATTCTGTTTTAGTTTTTAATCAAAATCTATTTATTCAATTTTTAGAACAAAAAAACTATTTAAATGATAGTTATACAAAATATCAAAATAAAGTAGGCTTAACAATTAATGATAAATATATTAAGCAACGTAATGAGGTTTCTTTAGTATGGCCTTTTAAAGATTGTATTTTAGAAGGTGGGCAAAGTAAGGAAGAAGATAAAAGAGAAGAGATTTTTTTTAACGAAGTTCTTGCTCAAGATGAAATAACGCAACTTTTTGAACCCAAAATATTCACTAATGCTCAAATTTTTAATACTACTGCAAATTCATCTTTTAAAAGTTTTTCTCGTGATTCAGAAATTAATATTAAAAGAAATCTACCAAAAGATACTATTACAGATAACTTAATAATCAAAGGGAATAACCTTCTGGCGTTACACTCTTTAAAGAAGGAATTTACAGGTAAAGTAAAGTTAATCTATATTGACCCTCCTTTTAATACAGGGAAAGACGAGTTTAAATACAATGATAATTTTAATCATTCCACTTGGTTGACATTTATGAAAAACCGCTTAACAATAGCAAAAGAACTGTTATCTCCAAACGGTTCAATTGTAGTGCAAGTTGGCAATGAAGAAGCATCATATATACAAGTATTACTTGATGATATTTTTAAAAGAGAAAATTATTTGAACCATATAACAATGAGTACCAATGCTCCTTCTGGTTTTAAAGCGACAAGTTCAAAAATTTTCTCCACATCTAATCATATATATATATATGCCAAAGATAGTGGTCATAATGAGTTGAATAAAATTTACGTAGAAAAGGAGTATGATACTGCTTATAAGTATTACCTTTTAAATCCTGAAAGTGATTTTTCTGAATGGAAGTATTGTAATATAGTGGATATTATAGCTGAAAATGAAGGATTTGATAGCTCTAAATCTTTTAGAAAGACTCTGTCTAAAGAAAATCTAACAAATTTAATTGCTGATTTTGCTCTTAAAAATAAAGAAAGGGTTTTTAGAACAGCGGCTGTAGGTGGAGGTGCTCTTAAAAAGAGGAAAAAAACTGTTTTACTTTCCAAAAAAAATAAAGGTCAAGTTATGCAACATCCTAATGAAGATGTTGAGAATTTCTTCATATTAAATGGTGAAATGATGGTTTTTTGGAGTAATGTCTTTAAAAATATAGATGGGGAATTAAAGCCGGCAGAAGCATTAACTGACATATGGACTGATATAGGTTTTACTGGAATTGCTAATGAAGGGGGTGTGACGTTGAAAAATGGTAAAAAACCTGAATTATTATTGAAGAGGATTATTGAATTAACAACAAATGCTAATGATATAGTTTTAGATTATCATATGGGTAGTGGTACAACCTGTGCTGTAGCACATAAGATTAATAGACAATATATAGGTATAGAACAATTAGACTATGGTAAAAATGATAGTACAGTTAGATTAAACAATGTAATAAGTGGTGATAGTTCTGGAATATCAAAATTAGTTAATTGGAAAGGTGGTGGTTCATTTATTTATTTGGAATTAAAGAAACACAATCAAAATTTTATTGAGTTAATTCAAGAATCTGAAAACACAAAACAGCTTCTTGAAATATGGGACTTAATGAAATTAAAATCATTTCTAAACTATAATGTCGATATTAAAAAGCAAGAGCATCACATTAATGATTTTATGCAGTTGGATTTGAAAAAGCAAAAGGAACATTTGGTTACTATATTAGATAAAAATCAATTATATGTTAATATATCATCTATGAATGACAAAGACTTTGAAGTCACTCAAATAGAAAAAATGGTAACAAGTAACTTTTATCAATTAGAAAATTAATTTTATGGCTTTTTTATTTGATACATTAATTCGTGAGTTTGGTAAGAGAGAGATTTCTAGAACAATAGTACCTAATTATATCGTTGATAATCTTAAATATGAAATAAGACCGTATCAAAATGAATCTTTTCAAAGGTTTCTCTTGTGTTATAATGAAGAATTTGATGGTAAACCTAATAAACCATTTCATTTACTTTTTAATATGGCTACAGGTAGTGGTAAAACATTAATAATGGCTGGGCTTATATTATATCTTTATAAACAAGGTTACCGTAATTTTTTATTTTTTGTTAATTCAAATAATATTATCACCAAAACAAAAGAAAATTTTATAAATCCAATTGCCACAAAATATTTATTCAAAAATAAAATTGTAATTGACGGTAAAGAGGTTGTAATAAAAGATGTGGAAAATTTTAATGAATCTGACAGTGAGAACATCAACATTAACTTTACTACCATACAACAATTACATTTAGACTTAAATAATTCTAAAGAAAATAGTATTACTTATGAAGATTTTAGAGATAAAAAAATTGCTTTAATAGCTGATGAAGCACATCATTTAAGTTCTGCAACAAAAAACAAAGGACAACTTTTTGGTAGTTGGGAAGGAACAGTAATTGAAATATTAAATCAAAATTATAATAATGTCCTTTTAGAATTTACAGCTACTTTAGACTATGAGAGTCGTGAGATAGCTGATAAATATCAAGATAAAGTTATTCAGAAATATGACCTAGCACAATTTAGGGTTGATAAATATTCAAAAGAGATTAATTTAATAAGGTCTTATTATGAAGAGGAAAAAAGAATTCTACAGGCTTTAATTTTAAATCTATATCGCCAAGAATTAGCAGCTACTTATAATATTAACTTAAAACCAGTGGTATTATTCAAAGCAAAGAGTACTATAAAAGAATCCGAAGAAAATAAAACTAATTTTCACCGTCTTATAGATAATCTTTCAGTTGAATCGATAAGTGAAATTGAAAAAACTTCTACCGTTAAAATAGTGCAAAAAGCTTTTAACTTTTTTAATAATATTACTCTAACTAAAAGTGATATTGTAAAAAGAATTAAGTCTAATTTTAAAGAAGAAAACTGTATTAGTGCTAATAATGATAAGGAAGCAGAATTAAACCAAATTAGACTGAATACTTTGGAAGATGAAAACAACCCAATTCGGGCAGTTTTTGCTGTTCAGAAATTAAATGAAGGTTGGGATGTTTTAAATTTGTTTGATATAGTACGTTTATATGAAGGACAAAATACAGGTGGTTCTAATACTAAAATAGGAAAAACAACTCTTTCTGAAGCACAATTAATAGGTCGAGGTGCTAGATATTTTCCCTTTAACTTGGAAGAAGGTCAAGATAAATATAAACGTAAATACGATGATGAGGTTTCTAACGATTTAAAAGTTTTAGAAGAGTTATACTATCATACAAAAGAAGATAATAGGTATATATCTGAACTGAAAAAAGCATTAGTTGAATCTGGTATTTATGAAGATGAAGACAACCTTGTAACTAAAAAATTAATTTTAAAACCACATTTTAAAAAAACAGAATTCTTTAAAAAAGGTAGGGTTGTATTCAATAAAAAAATAGAAAAAAGCTATAATAATGTAAAATCGTTTTTAGATTTTGGTGTAGCTAAAAAGAGTTTTGAATTTACTCTTTCTTCGGGGATTGGTGCAATGTCAGGTGTTTTTGTTGATGATGAAGTTAAAACTGAAAAAATGGAACAACAAGATCTTCCTGTTCAAGAAATACCTCCTCACATAATAAGATTTGCAATCTCTCAAAATCCATTTTTTTACTACGAAAACCTTATAAAATATTTCCCTAATATAGAATCAATTTCAAATTTCATTACCAGTGAAAATTATTTAAATGGTTTAGAGATAATTTTAAAAGGTACTCCTGCTAGGCTTTTAAATGTATCTAATACAGATTATTTGTTAGCTATTCAGTCCTTATTACAGAAAATAGAAAGTGAGATTAAAAATAATTTAATTGAATTTGAGGGGTCACAATATATAAATAAATATATCCACGAAGTATTTAAGGATAAAGAGATAAGAGTTTCAAAAGGAAGTGAGAGAGAATTAGGTCAAGAAGAGTTTCTTGAAGACAAAGATTGGTATGTTTTTAATGCTAATTATGGAACCAGTGAAGAGAAGGAATTTGTAAAAATGTTTAGTAGGAGGTTCAAAACTTTAAATCAAACTTTTGAGAATATTTATTTATTTAGAAACGAAAGAGAAATAAAAATAATAGACAAGGTTGGTCGAGCTTTTGAGCCAGATTTTATTCTCTTTTGTAAAAAGAATGCAGAGGAAGAATTAACTTATCAAGTTTTTATTGAACCAAAAGGTAAGCACTTAAAAGCTCACGATAAATGGAAAGAAGAGTTTTTAAAAGAGATTAGGGAAGAAAAAACAACTCTTGAAATACATTCAGATAAATATTTGATAACAGGTGTTCCTTTTTATAATAATGAAAATGAAAACGAATTTAAAGAAACACTATCAAGTATATTATTAAACTAATCTTTAATTAATTATGCCTTTAAACTCACGTAAAGACTATATAGATTCTCAAGAAGGTCAAGGTTCAAAAAATTACTCATTACAAAAAGCAAGTCAGTTTGTTTTGGATATAAAAGAGGAAATATCTCCACTTTTAGCGGAATGTATTGTTTATGATTCTGAAAAAAAATTAGGCAACGCTCCTTGTGTAGAATTACCAAACGGTAAACTTGCAATTGCTCCAGATTTAAGGTGTGTCACGAAAAAAGGTAATGTATTTTGGTTTGAAATAAAAGACAAATCTCAACGATTTTTTTACCCAGATACAGGAGCTGATATTTTCCAAGTCTATGGCTGGTATAATACTTTTAAATTTTATGAAGAACCTGTTTTTATTCTTTTTAAAGACCCTGATTTTGAAAGTTGTTTGCCTAATAGACCTAATGAGAAAAAAAAGAAAGAATTTAAAACTAGATGGGATAGTTTTTCTGGAAAACCTTACGGTGCTTGGTTGGGTGACTTACTTGAATTACAAAATGGATATCCTCGTGTATTTGAGGAAAGATCTAGAGATTTAAAAATGTACATATTATATTTTTTAATAGCAAAAATGAACCCGGTTGATGATTGGTTAAAACTGATTAATGAGGTTGACAACAAAGCTATTAAACCAGTTCCTGAAGAAATAAAAGCATATTTACATTCAAATAATACTCTTTTGTCAGAAAAGAATATACGTGGTATTATAGCTTCATTATTTCGGGGGTAATTTGTAGTTGTCATACATACCCCCACAAAACAAAACCCAGTTTTTTCGTGCCTCAAAATCCTCTGTCTTTTGTTTTGTTCCGCTATCCAACGCGCTTGTAGTTTTTGGTTGCCAACCCGCACACAGCACATTGCTTATTTTATTTGCGGGTATATTTTAAAAAGTGGTACAATAAAAAAGCAAAGAGCTGTTCCCAACGCGCACACCAAAAACCACCCCAAGCTATGTTTACATAACGGGTAGTTATAATAGCAGCCGCTACACCCGCCACATCACCAAAGCTGTAGTTATAACGCCATTATGTAAAATAGCCGCTTTTCCCACGCGCACACCCGAACTTTCAATAAAAATCCGAACTAAATTGAAACAATAGCCATTTGAAAATTTAGCTTAAAATGATGCATATTCGTTATCTCATTCAAGCTGCACAAAACCATCGTTAAGTCCAAGTATTCCTTACCTCAAGTCTTTGTTTGTTTCATTTCGTTAACAAATATAAAAGACCACTTTTCCCCACCACCCAAGTCAGCGGTTATAAAAAAATAGGTTCATAAAATGTAGTAATACGCCATAGCATATTGCTTTTTCTCGTACCTCAAAAAAACAAAAAGCTATTGCCTAAAAGTCTTGTATAAGTAGCTTGTTTAAATGCTGTTTTATCAAACAACTATTTAAAACGCTACCCATACAAACGCTTCATCCAACGCTCAAATTGGTAATAACCTATTTTTTTAAGAGTTTATGCCCCAAAAAGTGGAAATCAATTAACTAAATACAAACCAAGATGATTACAAAAACAGTTCAAATCACAGAAGTTACAGTAGATGAATTAGCAGATGCGGTAGCAGATAAACTAATGTTTAAAATTGAAAACTACCTTAAAGAATTATCTAAAAAACAAAATGATGAAATCCTAACAAGACAAGAAGTAGCCGATTATTTAAAGATAAGTTTGGTAACAATACATTCCTGGAATAAATACGGTATTCTAAATCCAATTCGTATGGGCAACAGAATTTTTTATAAAAAACAAGACATATTAGATGTTTTAGAACAACAAAAAATAAATAAAAAAAGGTAGCAAATATATGTGGCTACCACAGCCAACGCGCAAGGCTATAAAGGTCACGCCCTACGGGTTTTGAAAAAAATCTCCACCCCAATATTATTTAAAAAAGAGGGTAGTATTTTTTCCAAAAACCTTGACAGCCTTATCCACGCCACAAGAACATACGGCTTTCTTTTTTTATTGTTTTTCTTTTAAAAAATTAATGGTGCGAAGCGTAGCGAAGCAATTTTAAATTGGATAGCTATGTCAACTTTTGAACTGAAAACACACCAAATCGGAAGAACCTACTCGCAACCTCATTTTTTTATCCTGAACAAAGGGCAAAACAGCGGAAAGCCTTTAAAAAATCCCTGTCCTAATTGTTTTGTGGTAACTGTACCAACCGAAGAAGAAAAACACACCCTTTATCATTTATCAATGATGCTTCAAATAGGTGGTTTCTATGCGTATTATCTTAAAGGTAGTGTTATTCCGTTTATTTCAATAGATGATTGCAGAAACACGCTTAAAGATGGCTACACTTCATTACTAAATGAATCTAAAGAGTTGCAGAAGCATATTAGTATTGTGTCAGCTATTAGCAGAAAAGAAGCAGAATTACAAAAAGTCATTTCAAAAATGGCAGATTTAAAGGTGTCATATATTCAAAGTTTATTTCATAAAAAGCAAAATCGGGCAACAAAGGGCAACAAAAACCTAATCAATCTATTAGCATAGAATTTGCCATATATTACTTGTGTTGGTGAAAGGCTATACCAAGTCCGTACCAACTCCGAACAAGTAGTAATTTTAAATTTTATATACAATGGGTGTTATTTCACAAGGAATCCTGGGCGGTGTATCAGGAAAAGTAGGAAACGTAGTCGGTGCTTCTTGGAAGGGTATTGACTACTTGAGAATCAAACCTTCAAGCGTGGCAAATCCACGAACAGAGGGGCAAGTTAACCAAAGAAACAAGTTTACTGTTACTTTGGAGTATCTTCAACCAAATTTAGGCTTTATCCAAAAGGGATATAAGTCTTATGCGGTGCAAAAAACAGAGTTTAATGCTGCAATGTCTTATGTATTAAATAATGCTATTACAGGAGCTGCACCAAACTTTACTGTAGATTATTCTTTAGCTTTATTAAGTAGAGGTAACTTATCAGGAGCATTAAACCCTGCAACAGATTTAGCAACTGCTGGACAAGTTGAGTTTACTTGGGATGATAACTCTGCTGAAGGTAATGCAAATGCGACCGATAAAGCAATGGTTTTAGTTTACAATCCAAGTAAAAAAGAATCAATGTATATTCTTGATGGTGCTGATAGAACTGTAGGATCACAAATCATTACAATTCCAAGTACCTATGCAGGAGATACTGTTGAGCTTTTTATGGCATTTACTACAGCAGATGGTAGCATCGTGTCAAACAGCGTTTATTTAGGCTCTGGAACAGCTAATTAACGGTTGATGTTTAAATAATAAAACCGTTCTACACGAACGGTTTTATTTTTATCGTTTAATAAGTTCCTAATTTTATCTATTATTTCTTTCCTTTGATTAGTTCTTATAATCAAATATTTGTTGCCTTATTGTTGCCTTTTTAACTGAAACCCCTTATAAATAAGGGTTTATTAAATTCCGACGAGGAAAGTCAGAAGCAATGAACTATAGCCGGTGTTACCTGCTGGCTTTTAATTTTTCCATTTCTAATTTCTGTTCCTCGGTCAATTCAATATTGTACAATGAAATAGACATAGAGAAGTCAGTTACTTTTTCAAGAGATATATTCTTTATTTTTTCTTTTTTAACTAAATCAGCAACTTTTTGAGTGCAAAACCTAAACATATTAGAGTTTCCATTTTCATCGGGGTTACACATAAACAAGTCCGAACCATCCCAATAATCGTCTTTAAAATAAAAACCTTTGGAATGTGGTTCTGTTGTGATTCCGATTTTATCCATTATTATTGAGTTTTTCGAATAGTCACGATATCCGCAACGTCCAGTTATAATCAATCCGTAGTATTTTTGGTCAATAAACTCATTCTTTTTTGAGTAGATTTCCACGTTGTAAGTTTTCCAACCCGAAATTCCGTTTGATTTGAATAATTCAATGATTCTTTCACTAACAATAAGAGGGAAAGCATTAGTAGTCCAAATGATGTCATAAAGAGATTTTCCGCCCATTGAGTGTTTGATAGGAATTATTTCAAGAATCTCTTTTTCTCCTCTAGAAATATCAGGTTCAGCTAAGTCAAAATTCTCAATTTCTCCTCTAAATGGTCGATTGGAATGTGTTTCTCCTATCTTATATATTTTTTCGTAGTTCAGCATTTCGTTCAGCTTGCAGGTAACTTGTTATATGCGTTATAAATGTTCTTTTATCCCTAAAAAAGATAGGGATACTACTATTTTTTTATGTTCTTAAAAGAAATATGAAATTAGGGTTGAGAAATTCATAGCCTTTTTTCTTTTGCAATTTTTAAGAGCCTCTAAAATACATGTTTTTTATAAATTATAGTAACAAATAGGAGGTGAATAAATTAACATAGATAAGCATATTCTAGTTGTATTTTTTTCTATTTTTAATTTATCAAGGAAAGTATGCGTAAGCAAAAATAAAATAGACAAACCAAAAATGAAAGCAGTAGAGCTTATACAACCCAATACATTTAATAACGAAAACCACTGGTATCCTAAAGCGTTGAATGCCACGATTCACCCTATGGTAAATTTCTTTTTAAACTTAGATAAAGAACGAATTATAGCTAGGTATTGCCATTTACACCCTAAAGTAAATGCGGAAAAGTTACGAGAAATTTTGTCGTATGAGTGTAAGTATTTTTTGTGGGGTGGTGCCGATTTAATCAATTCTACTTCGGCAGATGGAGACAAAAACATGGTTATTATTGAAAATAACTCATGTCCATCAGGGCAAAAATCAATGCCTTTGTTAGACGATAATAAAGAAGATGGAGCGTATCGTTTGCTCATAGAGCGTACATTCAAACCTATTTTAGATAAAAAACGTAAGCTTGTTAAAGACGGTAGGTTAGCAGTGTTTTACGATAAGAATTACATGGAAACTTCAGGGTACGCTGCTGTAATTGCAGATGTTTTTAAAGAAGAAGTATTTTTGGTTCCGTTTTTTTCAAATGAGGAGAATACACATGTTAAAATAGAGGATGAAATTTTTTATTTGAAACAAGACGAAGAATGGATTCCGTTACGAGGAATTTTTAGATATGTAACTCAAAAACCATGGAATCGTTTTCCTGTAAATAGCAAAACAAAGATTTTAAATCCGATTATTACGTGTTTGGCAGGAGGAAGAAATAAAATGGTAGCTGCCAAAGCGTATGATATTTACAACACGGAGTTAGAAGAACACGGAATGAAAATTAACATACCCGATACTATTTGGGACGTGAGTAAGAATGAAATTCCACTGTGGGTAAAGAAAATGGGCGGACAAGCAGTTATTAAAATTCCATATAGTAACGCGGGTCAAGGGGTATATACCATTGTAAATGAGGAGGAGTTAGAGGAGTTTATGAGGCAGGATATCGAATATGAACGTTTTATTGTTCAGAGTTTAATAGGTAATTACAATTGGAGTTCGGTAAGCACCAAAGGAAAATACTATCATGTTGGTACGATGCCAAATGCTAAAGGAGAAACCTATGTGTCTGATATTCGAATGATGATTAGTAGCACCAAAGATGGTATTAAGCCTCTATGTATGTATTCGAGAAGAGCCTTACTGCCTTTGGTAAACGATTTAGAGGATAGTAAGGATTCTTGGCAAATGTTAGGTACTAATTTATCAGTTAAATTAGGAGAAAATCAATGGACATCTGATACCAATCGTTTGTTAATTATGGATAGAAGAGATTATAACAAATTAGGTTTGGGGATTGATGATTTAATAGAAACATTTATCCAAACAGTGCTTTCTACTATTGCGATTGATAAAATGTGTATTAGCTTAATCAACGCTAATAAAAAGTTTAAAAAGAAATTATTTACATCTTTAAATAATGACAGTACGTTATTGAATGAGTTGTACTAACTGATAAAGTTTATGGGACACCAAATTGACTATATTACAGAGTTTGATGTAAATCAAACACCACAAAATTCTATTAAGAATTACTGGTTAAAAGTAACTTCAAATGCATTAGGAATTGCTACTTGTATTCCTATTATGGTTGCAAGAGGTAAGGAAGATGGGATTGTATTGGGGCTTACAGCTGCGGTTCATGGAAATGAATTGAACGGAATATCAGTTATTCAACGATTGTTTAAAGATTTAGATACAAACAATTTAAAAGGAACCATTGTAGGAATTCCTATTGTAAACGTACCTTCTTTTGTAAGAGGAACCCGTGTTTTTAACGATGGTGTAGATATTAACAGAATTATGCCAGGGAAGCATGATGGAAATACAAGTGAAGTATATGCCAATCGTTTTTTGAATTTAGTAGTAAAAAAGTTTGATTACCTGTTAGATCTTCACACTGCTAGTTTTGGTAGGGTAAATTCGTTTTATATCAGAAGCGATATGAACAACGAGGTTACTAAAAAATTAGCCTTATTGCAAGATGCAGAAATCATAGTACACACACCACCTTCAGACGGAACTTTACGTGGAGCTGCTGAAGAATTAGGGATTCCTTCCATAACGATTGAAGTTGGTAATCCGCATAGTTTTCAAAAGAAAATTATTAAGAGTGGGCTAGCAGGGGTGCATAATGTATTGACTCATCTAGGAATTACCGATGATGAATATGAAACTTCAAAGAGGAATACTGTAGTTTGTAATAAATCGTATTGGTTATATACTCAAGAAGGAGGATTGTTAACAGTACATGTCGATTTGAGAGATATTGTAGAAGAAGGAGATCATATTGCCACTCTAAGAGATGTTTTTGGCAACACAATTAAGAAATATTATGCCCCAGAAAAAGGAATTGTGGTGGGTAAAAGTGTTAACCCTGTAAATCAATCAGGAGGTCGTATTATTCACTTAGGAATTATGAGGTAAAAGTAAAAAAAGACTGCTTCAGCATATAAGTAATGGTGAAGCAGTCCTTTTTTTTTATGAAACTCTTATTTGAAAATTACTTCATTTCAGCAATAAACTCTTTGTTCATTTTCACGTAATCAGCGTTTCCAACTTTTTCAGCACCAGCTAATGAAGCTTTGGCAGCTTTAATAGCTCCTTTTTTATCTCCAGCTTTAGCAAGGATTAACGATTGTTGACGTAAGTACCAAAAACGAGGTTGATCTTTAGTCATGTCTACCGCTTTGTTAATCCATTCTTTGGCTTTGTTAATGTCTTTTCCTTCTTGTAAATAGTAAACAGCAGAAGAAAAATAATCGTTAGCAGAAGGACCACCCATTACTTGTGCAATACTTTCTTCAACAGCTTTGTCTGTTGGAGTATTAAATTTTACACCAACGTAAGCATTTTCCCATAAGATACCTAACACAGCAGAATCGTTTGTTAAATCGTCAATAGACATTGTAAACGTTTCAATTTTCATTGGCATAGCCTCAACCTTAGCAGAAGTAGACACAGCTACTTTTGCATCGTCCCATTTTTGAGGAGTTCCCCAATTATTAGCATCTGAGTAAAATAATACTTCCCAAGTATCTTTTCCAGGCTTCGTGTATACAGCATAAGTTCCTTTTTTCAATGTTTTTCCGTCGATAGTAACGTCGTCGCTAAAGGTAACTTTGGTGTTTTGATTTGCTCCAGTTCTCCATAATTTACCGTAAGGAACTAAATTACCAAAAATGGCTCTTCCTTTCATACTAGGTCTAGAATATTCAACAGTAACATCGGTTAAACCTACTTTTTGCTCTATTTTAGAAGCAGGACTCGGAGCAGGTGTTTTTAATTGGGCAGTAATGTTTGTTGATAAGGCAACAACAAACAAACTCAAAAGTATTTTTTTCATAATGATTGGTTTGTTTTAAATTTAGTTTTGTTAAAATTACAAGGAATTCTTCGGATTAATGTTAACAAAAACTTAAAATACGATAGATTTGTTTTAATTGATATTTGCAATCATGAAAAAATATATTTCTGAATTTATAGGAACTTTTGCCCTTATTTTCTGCGGAACAGGGGCGATGACTGTTAATGAGGTTACTAACGGAGCAGATTTAACGCATACGGGAGTAGCAATTACTTGGGGTTTGATAGTTATGGCGATGATTTATGCTTTTGGAGAAACTTCAGGAGCACATTTTAACCCTGCAGTAACAATTGCTTTTGCCTATGCAAAAAAGTTCTCTTGGAAAGAAGTTCCTAAATATATCATAGCTCAAATATTGGGAGCTTTATTTGCAAGTGTAATGCTTTGGGTGTTGTTTCCTGCAAGTGAGTTTTACGGAGCCACCATTCCGTCTATAGATCCGTGGCGCGCTTTTATATTAGAGTTACTTTTGACGTTCTTTTTAATGTTGACTATTATTAATGTATCAACAGGAAGTAAAGAAGTAGGCGTAATGGCAGGAATTGCCATTGGAGGAGTGGTTTTGTTAGAAGCCATGTTTGCAGGTCCTATGACTAAAGCATCTATGAATCCTGCTCGTTCTATTGCGCCAGCATTGGTTTCTGGTCACTTAGAACATTTGTGGTTGTATATATTGGCTCCAATTTTGGGAGCTTTGTTAGCGGTGGTTTCTTGTAAATTAGTAAAAGACGATAATTGTTGTGATGAAAAGTGTTAGTATATTAGGTTGCGGATGGTTAGGAAAAGAACTAGGGATAGAGCTAATTAAGAAAGGATATACCGTTAAAGGTTCAACAACATCAGTAGCGAAGTTAAACGAATTAAAGGCAGTTCATATTTATCCTTTTTTAGTAAATATTTCTGAAGATACTGAAATTACGGAATTTTTAGATACTGATGTATTACTAATAGCAATCACATCTAAAAATATTGATGACTTTAAAAGGTTAATTTCTAAAATTGAAAAGAGTAATGTAACCAACGTTATTTTTATTAGTTCAACTTCGGTGTATCCTAGTTTAAACAAGGAAATGGCTGAAAAAGATGAAACTGTAGATTCTCCACTAGTTGAAATAGAAAATTTGTTTAGAAATAATGAAAATTTTCAAACAACAATTCTTCGTTTTGCAGGGTTGTTTGGGGGGAACAGACAACCAGGAAATTGGTTTGTTGATAGAAAAATTCCGCATCCAAAAGGGTATGTAAATATGATTCATCGTGAGGACTGCATTGCAATCATACAACAAATTATAGCGCAAAATGTTTTTGGAGAAGTGTTTAATGCTTGCGCAAATCATCATCCAACCAGAGAGGATTTTTATATAAATGCAAGAAAGTCCCTTGGAAAACCAACTCCTGAATTTGATGATTCAAAATCACTAGAGTATAAAATAATCAGTAGCGAAAAACTTCAAAAAGCATTAAACTATCAGTTTATACACAGTGATTTATTGAGTATTTAATATTTTAGCCAATAGCCAATAGCCAATAGCCAATAGCCAATAGCCAATAGCCAATTACTGATACTTCTTTTTTCTCCAATAAGTAAACCCAAAACCAAACAGCGCTAATAATACTAACGGAATACCAATATTGATAAACTGCCAGTAACTTTTTTCTGCAAATGCACGTTGTTTATCTAACAAGTTAATTTGAATAGTTTTATTACGTAGTTGAATCAATCCAGAGTCGTCTAATAAATAATCAATCGCATTGATTAAAAACTCTTTGTTTCCAAATTGTTCTCCTGTCCATTTATCTAAAGATAAATCGTGTGGTTTTCCTTTTAAAACCTGATTTCTACCTACATCACCATCAGCAATTACAATCATTTTATTGTTTGTACTCTCAGCTTTAAAATCAGGAGTGTCAAAAGGCTTTATTCTGTTTTTATAAGCAGAAGGAATATTACCCTCTACAAGAACAGCTAATAATTGCGGACCTGATGCAAATTCATTCTCTTTAGGTTCTTTGGCAATACTTTGTAATTCAATAAAGTTGGGAGTTCCTGTTTTTTTAGTAAGTACAGAAGTTACTAATAAAGGAGTTTTTTTCAAGCTACCTTTTAACGTATCTATTTGAGTGGTAAAACGAAAACGAACAGGCGCAACATTTTTAGTAATTGGGTGGTTCGGATTACCATTAACTAGTGGATGATAAAACCAATTTAAGTGTTGAAACTGTGTTTGATTCCCTACATTTCCTGTAGCTAACGGAATTTTAGCTGAATATAAATCTTGAATGAGTTTATTGTTTACACGAACTTGATATCCAAATAATAAGTCCGTTAAATTCAAATCACGAGGAAATGCTAACATTTTTCCTTCATTATACAAACTATCAGTATCCGCATAGTTATTATCTAGCATCCATAAACTTTTACCACCGTTTGCTATAAACTGATCAACGGTAAGCTTTTCCTCTTCTGTAAAACGCTCAGTAGGTTTAGCAATAATTGCTAAATCGTATGCTCTTAAGTCTTTTAAAGTTTTTTGCGGATTGTTAGCAACACTATCTAATGTAAATTTTGCTAAACGGTATTTTTTGCCAATTTCACTTAATAAACTATATTGATAAATATCTTGTAATTCACCATTACCAGCTAATACAGCTATTTTCTGTCTTTCTTTTAAGGTAACATTATGTAGCGCATTAGCAAAAGAATACTCTAGTTTTTCAACAGCATTTTGTAGCTGTGCCTCTTGCGTCTTAGCAATAGAGTTAGGAAGTAAAGAAATTAACTCTACTTTTTTACCATAAGTAATTTCTGCCCAAGGAAAAATAATAGCTTCGGATAGTTTTCCGTCCTCTTCAACAGTTAACTGACTAGGCATCATTCCTTTTTTTACCAATTGCTCGCGAATATTATCAGGATTGATAAAACGGAAACGAATATTGGTGTTTTTAGCTTGTAACTCTTCTAAAAACTGACGAGTTTCAATTTGCAAACGCTTAAATTCCGCAGGAAATTCCCCTTCTAAATATACATGTATAGTTAACGGAGCGTCAATTTTATAAATAAGATTCTCACTTACTTCAGATAATGTGTAACGTTTGTCTTGTGTTAAATCGAAACGTTCGTATACTGAGTTGGCTATATAGTTAACAACTAATAGTCCAATTAAAGCCAATGCGATGTGTTGAAATTTCTTATTCATTTTTTAACTGTTGTTTAGTGATGAATAAAAAGAAAACTGTAACACTGATAAAATAGATGATATCACGTGTATCTACCACACCACGACTAATACTTTTAAAGTGTTCGCTAATACCAAACTGTTGCAAAGCGTATCCTGAATTTCCTAAAGAAGAACTTACAGCGTCAAATCCGTAGAACAAGGCAAAAGTGATAAATACACTTAAAATAAACGCTACAATTTGATTTTTAGACAGCGTAGAAGTAAATAGCCCTACAGCGGTATAAGTTGATGCTAAAAACAATAAACCTAAATAGGATCCAATAGTACTACCCACATCTAAATTTCCAACAGGACTTCCTAATTGGTATACGGTATAGGCATACGTTAGTGTTGGTAACAATGCAATAACAACTAATAAAAGTGAAGCAAAAAACTTACCTAATACAATTTGCCAATCGGTAAGTGGTTTGGTTTTTAAAATTTCGATAGTTCCACTATTAAATTCATCTGCGAAACTTTTCATAGTGATCGCAGGAATAAGGAATAAAAACAACCATGGAGCTAAATAAAAAAAGCTGTTTAAATCGGCAAAACCAGCATTTAAAATATTGAAGTTGTCTTTAAAAACCCATAAAAATAAGCCATTGACGAGTAAAAATACTCCAATTACCAAATAGGCAATAGGTGAGGCAAAAAATGAGTTAAATTCTTTCTTTAGTAATGGAAACATACTTAATGTTAAATGTTTAGTTGTTTTATAAGGCTATCGTCTAATGTCTAACGACTATGGTAGCGAAGCTACTTTATCAACACTCCAAGCAAGTGGTTTGTCATTAAATAATACTTTGGTTTGTGCCCAAACGCCTTTAAATAAATCAGAATTTCTATAATTTTCTAAATCTTGTTCAGCATCCCAATAGCTGTAAGTGAAAAAAATGTTTGGATTAGTCTTGTCTCTGTACAGTTCTAATAAACGACAACCAGGTGAATTTCGTATAAATTCTTTTTTAGTATTGAAGTTGTTTAAAAATTCTTCAATCTTTTCTGGTTGAAAGCTCATCTTTACTATTCGTACAAACATATAGTTAATTTATAGGTGTGAATTCTGGTGTAATAGGATTTTCAAATTCAACAGTAATAGTGTCTCTATATTCTAAACCAAGTAGAGTAGAAGCACCACCAACAGTTTCTAAATTACTTCGATAAATAGCAATTTCTAAAAATCCTGCAGAGTTAAAAATAGCCAATTTTTCTCCATCATGCTGATCATTGTTTTCAATCGAATAATCCACAATTTCATTATATCGACTAAAAATTTTGGTAAACGTATAACGTCTGGCAGTAACTTTAAAATCACGCCCTTTACCAATAGCGTTAAATTGTTTTTGACTAATATTAGTAATTACATTTCCGTAGTTGTCAATATAAATAACACCACCAGCAATAATAGTTTGTTGGTCGTTTACTTTTGGTTGAATTTCAATAATCTGTTTATAAGAATCAATCTCTCTACCAATAACACTTAAACTACCGCCACGAGCAATATGACTAGCCACTTGTACAAACACATCTAACACAGGAAAACTACTTTCTACACGATCATGAATATTGATCTCAAAAATTTTAGTAGGCTTAATTTCAGAAGCAATCATAGAAATTAATCCGTTATCAGGACAAATAAAATAATGATTGTCCAGCTCTAAAGCAATGTGTTTATTTTGAATACTTAATTCAGAATCAACTCCAATTACATGAATGGTTTTATCAGGAAAACTTTTGTAAGCATTTTTTAAAATATATGCCGTTTCTGTAATGTTAAAAGGAGAGATATGATGTGTTATATCTACAATCTTAGCATCAGGTAATTCTGAGTATATAGCCCCTTTTACAGCCCCTACAAAGTGGTCTTTAGTTCCAAAATCAGTAGTTAATGTAATAAGAGACATTAAGTTAGGTGTTTGTTAATTAGTTTGTGAAAAATTATGCTGAATTTTTAAACAAAACTACACATTTCGACAAAAATAATCATTATTTTTAGAGTGAATAATCTTAAAACTTTTGTCATTTGAACGAACGCATAATTGAATTAACAGAAATCAATCCAAATGATTTCTTTGGAGCTCAAAATAGCACAATTACTCAGTTAAAAACCTTCTTTCCTAAAGTAAAAATTGTAGCAAGAGGAAACAAATTAAAGATTTTTGGTGAAGCAGAATTATTAGATGAGTTTGAAAAGCGATTAGAAATGCTTATCAAATACTTCAATAGATATAATAAACTTGATGAAAATAGTATTGAACGTATTTTAACATCAACTGGTAAAGAGGAAGAAATTCGTAGATCAGGAAATTCAAAAGATGTTTTAGTACATGGTGTTAGCGGAAAGTTAATTAAAGCGCAAACAGCCAATCAGCACAAAATGGTGGAGTTGATGCAAAAAAATGATATGTTATTTGCGGTAGGTCCTGCAGGAACAGGAAAAACATATACTGCGGTAGCATTAGCGGTAAAAGCATTAAAAGAAAAAGAAGTTAGACGTATTATTTTAACAAGACCCGCAGTAGAATCGGGTGAAAACTTAGGGTTTCTTCCAGGAGACTTAAAAGAAAAGTTAGATCCGTATATGCAACCATTATACGATGCGTTACGAGATATGATTCCGCATGAAAAATTACAAGCCTATCTTGAAAACGGAACGATTCAAATTGCTCCGTTGGCGTTTATGCGTGGTCGTACACTAGATAATGCTTTCGTAATTTTAGATGAAGCACAAAATACAACGCATTCGCAAATGAAAATGTTTTTAACTCGTATGGGAATGCATGCTAAGTTTATCATTACAGGCGATCCAGGTCAGATTGATTTACCACGCAGACAAGTATCAGGGCTAAAAGAATCGTTGTTAGCTCTAAAAGATATTGATGGAATTGCGCAGGTGTATTTAGATGATAAAGATGTAATCCGTCACCGATTAGTTAAAAAGATTATTACAGCCTATAAAAGTATAGAAACAGAGTAGTTTTCATAACAAAGTATACATTATATTTGTGAACTTATTTTAAAAGTTATGAAGAATACAGTTGTATTTCTACTGTTTAGTTTTTTATCATTATCCTTTTTTTCTTGTTCAGATAGTGAAACCATTGAAGTGATTTCAGAAGGTTATATAGAAGCTAAAGTTGAAGGTAGTTTTTTTAGAAAAGATTTTAAATTTATAAATTCTAAAGAGTTCTCACTAGCAGGTATTGATTATAATCAGTATTTTGATGTTAATATTAATCTAAAGGTTAATGATTTAAATGATAAAATAGTTATAACTATTGAAAATGTTACAGATGTAGGTGTTTTTGAAATTAACGGTTTAACATCAACATATATTAGTTTTTATGATGGGAGTAATAAAAAGAATTATCATACTAATTACAATTTTGGTACAGGTATTTCTGTTGGAAAAATTACTGTTACAAAACTTGATAAGAAAAATAAAATAATTGAAGGAACTTTTGAAGGTAGATTGTTAGAAGGACAAGAGCTAATAGAAGAGAAAATTATTTCAGAAGGAAAGTTCTCTGGGACTTATTTTAATTTGGAAATTTAAAACTTCAATAGGATTTAATTTGAGAGATGTGTTTTTAAAGCATCTCTTTTTTATTTACATAAGTTTTTAACTTACATTTGCGCCACAACAACACAACAAAATAGTAATGAATACAATAAACGAAACTAACTTTCAGTTTCCAGGGCAAAAGACAGTTTACAAAGGAAAAGTAAGAGAAGTTTATAATATCAATGACGAGTTATTGGTAATGATTGCTTCAGACCGTCTTTCTGCATTTGATGTGGTTTTACCTCGTCAGATTCCTTTTAAAGGACAAATCCTAAATCAAATTGCAACTAAAATGATGAATGATACTTCGGATATCGTTCCAAATTGGTTGTTAGCAAACCCAGACGAAAACGTTGCAGTAGGTGATTTATGTGAGCCATTTAAAGTAGAAATGGTAATTCGTGGTTATTTATCAGGACATGCTGCTCGTGAATATGCTGCAGGAAAAAGAATACTTTGTGGTGTAACAATGCCAGAAGGAATGAAAGAGAATGATAAGTTTCCAATTCCAATTATTACGCCTTCGACAAAAGCAGATAATGGAGAGCATGATGAAGATATTTCTCGTGAAGATATTTTAGCAAAAGGAATTGTTTCGGAAGAAGATTATTTAGTATTGGAAGATTACACTCGTAAACTTTTTGAAAGAGGAACTGAATTAGCTGCTAAAAGAGGTTTAATTTTAGTGGATACTAAATATGAGTTCGGAAAAACGAAAGACGGTAAAATTGTATTGATTGATGAAATTCATACTCCAGATTCTTCTCGTTATTTTTATGCAGATGGATATGCTGAGCGTCAAGAAAAAGGAGAGAAGCAAAAGCAATTATCAAAAGAGTTTGTACGTCAATGGTTAATTGAAAATGGTTTCCAAGGAAAAGAAGGACAGCAAATTCCTGAAATGTCTGATGCTAAAATCAATGAAATTTCTAACAGATATATTGAGTTGTACGAGCAAATTACAGGAGAAACCTTTATAAAAGCAAATACAGAAAATGTATTGGAAAGAATAGAAAAAAATGTAACTACATTTTTACAAAATAGATAAAGAAGAGAGGCGAAAGCCTCTTTTTTGTTTAAAACAATTTCATTAACTAAGTGGCATTTATTTTTTTCGTAACTTTTACGAATTCTAAAAACTACCTTTAAAATGCCAAATTATACATTAAAAATTAACGGAAAATCTGTATCCTTTACTGCAGATGCAGATACACCATTGTTATGGGTTTTACGTGATGAACTCGATATGGTAGGAACTAAATTCGGTTGTGGAATAGCACAATGCGGTGCCTGTACAGTTCATGTAGACGGAACAGCAATGAGAAGTTGTCAATTACAAGTTTCAATGTTGGATGGAGAGGAAATAACAACTATTGAAGGGTTATCAACCGAAGGAGATCATCCATTACAAGAAGCTTGGAAAGAAGTAGACGTTCCACAATGTGGTTATTGTCAAGCAGGACAAATAATGACAGCAGCTTCCTTTTTAAAAGAAAACCCAAATCCTTCCAGTGAAGAAATTAGAGAAGCAATGCAAGGAAATATTTGTCGTTGCGCAGCTTATAATAGAATAGAAAAAGCAGTTGCTTTAGCTGCCGAAAAAATGTCTTAAAATTTTTCAATTATGAGTACACAAGAAAACAAAGTAACGTTTAGTAGAAGAAATTTTTTAAGAGCCTCTGCGCTAGCAAGTGGAGGAATTATGATCGGATTTAATTTATTCACAGCATGTAAGCCTAATGTAAAACCATCTGTTGACGTTGAGAATTTAAATTTCAATGATTTTAATGCGTTTATTAAAATTTCTGATGAAGGTTATGTAACTATTTACTCTCCCAATCCAGAAATAGGGCAAGGGGTAAAAACTTCAATGCCGATGATTATTGCTGAAGAATTAGATGTAGAATGGGATAAAGTACATGTGGCACAAGCACCGTTAGATACTAAAAATTATACTCGTCAATTGGCAGGAGGAAGTCAGTCTATTCGTCATGGATGGACGGCTTTGAGACAAACAGGAGCTACAACAAAGCAAATGTTGATTAATGCAGCAGCTGTAAAATGGGGTGTTGATGCAGCTACTTGTTCGGCATCAAAAGGTGTAATTACCAATGCGAATGGAGATAAGTTAGGGTATGGAGAAGTAGTAAAAGAAGCAGCAGCCATAGAAATTCCAGAAAATGTAACATTAAAAAATCCTTCAGAATTTACCATTATAGGTAAAAACGCTACAAACGTAGACTTAGAAAAAATAGTAACAGGTAAACCATTATTTGGATTAGATTACAAAGAAGAAGGAATGGTATATGCTGCGGTTGTAAGACCACCTTCTTTTGGAGAAGAATTAGAATCGTTCGATGTGTCTGAAGCTAAAAAAGTTTCTGGAGTTATCGATGTTGTTACTATTGGAGAAAAAGCAAGAAACTTTATTGAATCTGGTAAAAATAACTGGACTTTCAAATTGTCAAAATCAGACAAGGTAGTTGTGCTTGCAGAAAATACTTGGGCAGCAATCAAAGGAGCAAAAGCGATTAAAGCTAATTGGAAACCAGGATCTCAACTTGAAGATACAAAACTTCATGATGAAAAACTTCTAAGTTTACTAGATGGAAATAAATTTGATATAAGAAGAGAAGATGGAGATGTAAATAAGGCATTTTCAGAAGCTGATAAAGTTATAGAACGTACATATCATTCGCCTTTCTTACCACATAATTGTATGGAGCCTATGAATTTCTTTGCGAATATAACTCCTGATAAAATCCATTTGGTAGGGCCTGTGCAAACTCCAGAGTACGCAGCTCAAGTGGCATCAGAAATGTTAGGTAGAGATTTAGAACAAGTCCATGTAGAAATGACTCGAATGGGAGGTGGTTTTGGAAGAAGATTGTATGGAGATTTTGTATATGAAGCACTCGAAATATCTGATAAAATTAAGAAGCCAGTAAAGATGGTTTCGACAAGAGAAGAAGATATAACAAGTGGTATTTACCGACCAGCAATTAAATATAGAATTGCAGCATCAATAAAAGACGGAAAAATAACAGCATATCATTTAAAAGAAGCAGCAATTAATGATAATATGTATGATTTAATTCCACATTTTTTCCCTGCAGGATGTATTCCAAATTATAAAGTTTCAACAGCTAGTTATAGGAGTAATATTACTACAGGCGCTTGGAGAGCACCATATACCAATTTCCTAGGATATGCTGAACAATCATTTTTTGATGAATTAGCAACTGAGTTAAATCAAGATCCAGTTCAGTTACGTTTAGATTTATTAGAGAATGTGAAAGATACTGAAGATAAAAGAATAGAGTATTCAGGGAAGAGAATGCAAGATGCGATTCGATTAGCTGCGGAAAAAGGCGGTTGGGGAAAAGCCAAAGAAGGAGTTTTTCAAGGTTTCTCTGCATATTATAGTCATAATTCACATGTAGCAGAGGTAGCAGAAGTAGAGGTAAAAGATGGAATCCCTGTGGTAACAAAAGTAGTAGCAGCGGTAGATTGTGGTATTGTTGTAAATCCTACTGGTGCGATTAATCAAGTAGCTGGTGGAGTTATCGATGGTATAGGGCATGCAATGTATGGAAATTTAACTTTTGAAGACGGGAAGCCTTCTAGTAGAAACTTTGATAGTTATAGGTTAATAAGAATGAATGAAACTCCAAAAGTAGAAGTTCATTTTGTTCAAAACGAGTTGTCTCCAACAGGTTTAGGAGAACCAGGTTTACCGCCAGCAGGTGGTGCTGTAGCGAATGCAATTCATAAAGCTTTAGGAAAGAGACTATATAAACAGCCATTTGTAGAAGAGCTAAAATCAAACGTTTTAGGTTAAAAAATAAAAAAGAAGTAAAAGGTGCCTAATTAGGCACCTTTCTTCATTATATATTAATTATGCTACAGACAATTTTTGAAACTCTGTTAAAAAAGCACTATTTTCGCAACCTATAAAAATCAAAAATAATAATGGTTAAAGATTTATTTGAAAGAATTAAGGGGGATAAAGGACCTTTAGGAAAATGGGCAGATAAAGCAGAAGGATATTATGTATTTCCTAAATTAGAAGGACCGATTTCTAACCGTATGTCTTTCAATGGAAAAAAAGTAATTACTTGGAGTATCAATGATTATTTAGGATTAGCAAATCATCCAGAAGTATTAAAAGCTGACGGAGAATCTGCAGCAACAGATGGTTTAGCATACCCAATGGGGGCTCGTATGATGTCAGGTCATACAAAATACCATGAGCAATTAGAAAAAGAATGTGCAGAATTCGTTGGTAAGGAAGCTGCTTATTTAGTAAACTTCGGATACCAAGGTATGGTGTCAGCGATTGATGCTTTAGTTTCTAAAGACGATATTATTGTATATGACGTAGACACGCATGCTTGTATTATTGACGGTGTTCGTTTGCATGCAGGTAAACGTTTTGTTTACCGTCATAACGATATTGAAAGTTGTGAGAAAAACTTACAACGTGCTACTAAAATGGCAGAAAAAACTGGTGGAGGAATTTTATTAGTTTCTGAAGGAGTTTTTGGTATGCGTGGTGAGCAAGGACGATTAAAAGAAATCGTAGCTTTAAAAGAAAAATACAATTTCCGTTTATTAGTAGATGATGCTCATGGATTCGGAACTTTAGGAGAAGGAGGAAGAGGAACAGGATTCGAGCAAGGAGTTCAAGACGGAATCGATGTGTACTTCGCTACTTTCGCTAAATCTATGGCAGGTATTGGGGCATTTTTTGCTGGAGATAAAGATGTAGTACAGTACTTACAGTATAATATGAGATCTCAAATGTTTGCGAAATCATTACCAATGCCAATGGTAAAAGGAGCATTAAAACGTTTAGATTTAATCCGTACGCAACCAGAATTGAAAGATAAGTTGTGGGAAGTTACTAATGCTTTACAGTCAGGTTTACGTGATGCAGGTTTTGATTTAGGAACGACACAAACATGTATCACTCCTGTATATTTAAAAGGAGATATTCCAGAAGCTATGGCAATGGTGAATGATTTAAGAGAAAATCATGGAGTTTTCTGTTCAATTGTTGTGTATCCAGTAATTCCAAAGGGATTAATTATTTTAAGATTAATTCCTACAGCACGTCACACAATGGATGATGTTAAAGAAACAATCGAAGCATTTACAGCTATCCGTGAAAAATTAGAAAACGGAACGTATAAAAAAGTAGCTGAATCAATAATGGCTGAATAATCCAAAATTGAAAAATAGAATAAAAAACTCATGAAATATTTCATGAGTTTTTTTGTTTTAAAACAGAAATGATACATTTGGAATCCTTTTTGTACATAAAAATTACATGAAAAAACTCCTTTACCTATATATAATATTATTTGCAGTAGCAATACAGGCACAAATAAAAGATTCGCTGCCAAATTTTAACGATGAGTACATTCTTATTAAAGAAGGAGACAGTTTAATGATAAGGTTAAATGAAGTAACCGTCTTACCAAAACATAAGTTTAAGGAGAAAAACGATATCTTATACTATTATTGGTTGCGAAAAAAAGTATTCAAGGCATATCCTTACGCAATTTTAGCAGCAAAAAGAGTAGATAGTGTTAATGCGCGTTTAGAAAGAATAGATTCTAAAAGAAAAAAACGTGAATATGTAAAACGTGTTCAAAAATACCTAGAAGAAGAATTAACTGCGCCATTAAAAAAACTAACAAGAACAGAAGGAAGAATTTTATTGAAGTTAATTCATCGTCAAACAGGAAAAACAGCTTTTGATAATGTGAAAGAAATACGAAGTGGATGGAAGGCTTTTTGGTATAATACCACAGCAAACATGTTTAAGTTGTCATTGAAATCCGAATATCAACCAGAAACCGAAAATGAAGATTATCTAGTAGAGGATATTCTTCAGCGAGCTTATATAGATGAAAAGTTAGAGTATCAATACCCAAAACTACAAAAAGACTATATGGTTATAGTGTCAAAGAGTAGGGGGTACGTAGATGTTTCTGAGTATAAAGAGATGTTTGCAAAAATGCGCAAGAAACGAGATAAGAAAACCGTTAAAAAAGTACAGTAGTAGTTTTATTCTTTGGGCGTTCCATTTTGCTAGTAGTTTTCACTAGATGTTCAAACACTATCAAACTGTCGGGCTTTCCGCTATATCTTTTGTTTTAGGTTGCTGAGCGAAGTCGAAGCAAAACAAAAGGATGTCGCTTCCAATCCCTAACGCGAGAGGTATAGATTAGTCATTAAAGGAATACAGTATAATATTTATAGCTAAAGTCAATTCTCAAAAGTTAAAAGCCAACAGCCAATAGCTTACCGCTTACAACTAGGTGTTCAAAAAACTTTTGCACGTAAAGTATTAATTTTTAAAGTATTAAAAAAAGGTTTAGAAAAAAGGCAAAAAAAGTGCTTGTTATAAGAAAAAAGGTATCTATATTTGCACCCGCAAACGGAAAAGCGGTAAGCTAAGAAGTTAGTAAGAGTTCATTAAAATAGGGTGTAAGATAAGTAAAGAAAAGGTTAAAAAATATTGTAGTTTTTTCTTGTTTTATTTAAAGTAAACGTAGTATCTTTGCAGTCCGATTTTAACGGGGATAGTTCATTAAAATAGTGTAGCGAAACAAACGAAAAAAAACTTCAAAAAAGTTTTTGTCAGAATAAAAAGAGTTTGTATGTTTGCGCCCGCTTTAAGAGAGCGGTTACGATCACAGAAATTTTGGAAAACGATTGAGTTACTAGTTCGAGTCTAGTGTTTCTACAAGAAGGTTGAGTTAAAGAGATGAGTTTAAGACTTGTTATTGGCGACTTGCCAAGTTCATTGAAAATATTGAAATTGACAGCGTAATTAAAAGAGTAGAATTACCACGGCGATCTAATTTAGGTTAGATTACCGAAAAAATTCTTTTGGAACTTAACATTTAAAATAATTAAAGATTTTACAATGAAGAGTTTGATCCTGGCTCAGGATGAACGCTAGCGGCAGGCTTAACACATGCAAGTCGAGGGGTAACAGGGTGCTTGCACCGCTGACGACCGGCGAACGGGTGCGTAACGCGTATAGAATCTGCCTTGTACAGGAGGATAGCCTTTAGAAATGAAGATTAATACTCCATAGTGTAGAGAAGTGGCATCACTTTTTTATTAAAGATTTATCGGTACAAGATGACTATGCGTCCTATTAGCTAGATGGTAAGGTAACGGCTTACCATGGCAACGATAGGTAGGGGGTCTGAGAGGATTATCCCCCACACTGGTACTGAGACACGGACCAGACTCCTACGGGAGGCAGCAGTGAGGAATATTGGTCAATGGAGGCAACTCTGAACCAGCCATGCCGCGTGCAGGAAGACTGCCCTATGGGTTGTAAACTGCTTTTATACAGGAAGAAACAGTCGTACGTGTACGACCTTGACGGTACTGTAAGAATAAGCACCGGCTAACTCCGTGCCAGCAGCCGCGGTAATACGGAGGGTGCAAGCGTTATCCGGAATCATTGGGTTTAAAGGGTCCGCAGGCGGTCAATTAAGTCAGAGGTGAAATCCCATAGCTTAACTATGGAACTGCCTTTGATACTGGTTGACTTGAGTTATACGGAAGTAGATAGAATAAGTAGTGTAGCGGTGAAATGCATAGATATTACTTAGAATACCGATTGCGAAGGCAGTCTACTACGTATATACTGACGCTCATGGACGAAAGCGTGGGGAGCGAACAGGATTAGATACCCTGGTAGTCCACGCCGTAAACGATGGACACTAGTTGTTGGGGTTTACCTCAGTGACTAAGCGAAAGTGATAAGTGTCCCACCTGGGGAGTACGATCGCAAGATTGAAACTCAAAGGAATTGACGGGGGCCCGCACAAGCGGTGGAGCATGTGGTTTAATTCGATGATACGCGAGGAACCTTACCAGGGCTTAAATGTAGAGTGACAGGGCTAGAGATAGCTTTTTCTTCGGACACTTTACAAGGTGCTGCATGGTTGTCGTCAGCTCGTGCCGTGAGGTGTCAGGTTAAGTCCTATAACGAGCGCAACCCCTATCGTTAGTTGCTAGCAGGTAAAGCTGAGGACTCTAGCGAGACTGCCGGTGCAAACCGTGAGGAAGGTGGGGATGACGTCAAATCATCACGGCCCTTACGTCCTGGGCTACACACGTGCTACAATGGTATGGACAATGAGCAGCCACTTTGCGAAAAGGAGCGAATCTATAAACCATATCACAGTTCGGATCGGAGTCTGCAACTCGACTCCGTGAAGCTGGAATCGCTAGTAATCGGATATCAGCCATGATCCGGTGAATACGTTCCCGGGCCTTGTACACACCGCCCGTCAAGCCATGGAAGCTGGGGGTGCCTGAAGTCGGTTACCGCAAGGAGCTGCCTAGGGTAAAACTGGTAACTAGGGCTAAGTCGTAACAAGGTAGCCGTACCGGAAGGTGCGGCTGGAACACCTCCTTTCTAGAGAAAGATGGTGAGTTACATAAGAGGTTAATTTTACTCTTTGCTGTTAATTTTAAAAAATAGACTAAGATCTTAAAAAAGAGAATTTTAGATGTTTGATATAAAATATCTAAGCTGTCTAAGACAGTCTCGTAGCTCAGCTGGTTAGAGCGCTACACTGATAATGTAGAGGTCGGCAGTTCGAGTCTGCCCGAGACTACAATTTTAAAGAGATTAGTTGAAAGGAAATTTTAGAAGTTGGGTATCCCAAGTTGACGTATAGGTCATCAATTAACTGATAACTGTTAACTGATAGCTGACTACTGAAAAGAAAAGGGGGATTAGCTCAGCTGGCTAGAGCGCTTGCCTTGCACGCAAGAGGTCATCGGTTCGACTCCGATATTCTCCACCAGGTAGCACCTGGAGGCAATAATAAATATTGTTTCAGAGTGTTGCACGAATTGTACTGATAAATACTTATCAGTGGCGATTCGCCACGTTCATTGACATATTGGTAAAATGATATCGTAAAGAATCAAGATAGAGAGTTAGAGAAATCTAACAAAATATTTTTATAAGAACAAGAATTATAAAGAGCTCGTTGTAGTATTTATACTACAGCAAAAAGTACAATAAGCTAAATAAGGGCGTATGGAGGATGCCTAGGCTTTCAGAGGCGATGAAGGACGCGATAAGCTGCGATAAGCTACGGGGAGAAGCACATATTTTATGATCCGTAGATTTCCGAATGGGGCAACCCGTCATGTTGAAGACATGTCACACCTTCGGGTGAGCAAACCTGGTGAACTGAAACATCTAAGTAACCAGAGGAAGAGAAAACAAAAGTGATTCCGTTAGTAGTGGCGAGCGAACGCGGATTAGCCCAAACCAATGTTGTTACGGCAATATTGGGGTTGTAGGGCTGCGACATTAGAATCTTAGAGAACTAGAATCGTTTGGAAAGACGAACCGCAGAGAGTGATAGTCTCGTATAGGTAATCGAAGAGGATATAGCAGTACCCTGAGTAGTGCGGGACACGTGTAATCCTGTATGAATCCACCGGGACCATCCGGTAAGGCTAAATACTCCTGAAAGACCGATAGTGAACTAGTACCGTGAGGGAAAGGTGAAAAGAACCCTAAGTAAGGGAGTGAAAGAGAACCTGAAACCGTACGCCTACAAGCGGTCGAAGCACATTTACTGTGTGACGGCGTGCCTTTTGCATAATGAGCCTACGAGTTACTGTTACTAGCAAGGTTAAGATTTTAAGGATCGGAGCCGAAGCGAAAGCGAGTCTGAATAGGGCGAATATAGTTAGTAGTAGTAGACGCGAAACCGAGTGATCTACCCATGGGCAGGTTGAAGCTGTGGTAACACACAGTGGAGGACCGAACCAGTTGACGTTGAAAAGTCTTTGGATGACCTGTGGGTAGGGGTGAAAGGCCAATCAAACTCGGAAATAGCTCGTACTCCCCGAAATGCATTTAGGTGCAGCGTTGATTAAAAGTTTTATAGAGGTAGAGCTACTGATTGGATGCGGGGGCTTCACCGCCTACCAATTCCTGACAAACTCCGAATGCTATAAAATGTTTTTCAGCAGTGAGGGCATGGGTGCTAAGGTCCATGTCCGAGAGGGAAAGAACCCAGACCATCAGCTAAGGTCCCCAAATATATGTTAAGTTGAAAAAACGAGGTTTGACTGCCCAGACAGCTAGGATGTTGGCTTGGAAGCAGCCATTCATTTAAAGAGTGCGTAACAGCTCACTAGTCGAGCGGTCGAGCATGGATAATAATCGGGCATAAACATATTACCGAAGCTATGGACTTATTAAAGTGGTAGGGGAGCATTCTATATGTGCTGAAGGTGTGCTGTGAGGCATGCTGGAACGTATAGAAAAGAAAATGTAGGCATAAGTAACGATAAAGGGGGCGAGAAACCCCCTCACCGAAAGACTAAGGTTTCCTCAGCGATGCTAATCAGCTGAGGGTTAGTCGGGACCTAAGGCGAATCCGAAGGGAGTAGTCGATGGACAACAGGTTAATATTCCTGTACTTCTTATAACTGCGATGGGGTGACGGAGTAGTGAAAGCACCGCGAACTGACGGAATAGTTCGTTGAAACATTTAGGTATTAGACTGGTAGGCAAATCCGCCGGTTTAGCTGAAGTGTGATAGTACCACAAGTCTTCGGATGCGTGGATAGTGTGCCTAAAATCTTCCAAGAAAAACCTCTAAGCTTCAGGTTATAAGAACCCGTACCGTAAACCGACACAGGTAGTTGGGATGAGAATTCTAAGGTGCTCGAGAGATTCATGGCTAAGGAACTAGGCAAAATAGACTCGTAACTTCGGGAGAAGAGTCGCCCTACTCCGGTAGGGCCGCAGTGAAAAGATCCAGGCGACTGTTTATCAAAAACACAGGGCTTTGCTAAATTGAAAGATGATGTATAAGGCCTGACACCTGCCCGGTGCTGGAAGGTTAAGTGGAGTTGTTAGCTTCGGCGAAGCAATCAAATGAAGCCCCAGTAAACGGCGGCCGTAACTATAACGGTCCTAAGGTAGCGAAATTCCTTGTCGGGTAAGTTCCGACCTGCACGAATGGTGCAACGATCTGGATACTGTCTCAGCCATGAGCTCGGTGAAATTGTAGTATCGGTGAAGATGCCGATTACCCGCAGCGGGACGAAAAGACCCCGTGAACCTTTACTATAGCTTCGTATTGACTTTGGATAAGTAATGTGTAGGATAGGTGGGAGACTTTGAAGCAGCGTCGCTAGGCGTTGTGGAGTCATCCTTGAAATACCACCCTTTGCTTATCTAGAGCCTAACTCAGTAATGAGAACAGTGCGTGGTGGGTAGTTTGACTGGGGTGGTCGCCTCCAAAAGAGTAACGGAGGCTTCTAAAGGTTCCCTCAGCACGCTTGGTAACCGTGCGTAGAGTGCAATGGCATAAGGGAGCTTGACTGAGAGACATACAGGTCGATCAGGTACGAAAGTAGAGCATAGTGATCCGGTGGTTCCGCATGGAAGGGCCATCGCTCAAAGGATAAAAGGTACTCCGGGGATAACAGGCTGATCTCCCCCAAGAGCTCACATCGACGGGGGGGTTTGGCACCTCGATGTCGGCTCGTCACATCCTGGGGCTGGAGAAGGTCCCAAGGGTTGGGCTGTTCGCCCATTAAAGTGGCACGCGAGCTGGGTTCAGAACGTCGTGAGACAGTTCGGTCTCTATCTGCTGTGGGCGTTAGAAATTTGAGTGGATCTGACTTTAGTACGAGAGGACCGAGTTGGACTGACCTCTAGTGTATCTGTTGTCTCGCCAGGGGCACTGCAGAGTAGCTACGTCGGGAAGGGATAAGCGCTGAAAGCATATAAGCGCGAAACCCACCACAAGATGAGATTTCTTTAAAGGGTCGTGGAAGATCACCACGTTGATAGGCTATAAGTGTAAGTGCAGTAATGTATGTAGCTGAGTAGTACTAATAACCCATAGGCTTATGTACGTATCCCGGTCTTCGGACCGGGAGCAAACTCTTTGATAGATTTATGATATGATTTTACTAATATGTTAACTTTTACAGTTGAAATATACTGCAACGATTTAAGGTGATTATCGCAATGGGGCTCACCTCTTACCATTCCGAACAGAGAAGTTAAGCCCATTAGCGCCGATGGTACTGCCACTGGTGGGAGAGTAGGTCGTTGCCTTTCTTTTAAACCTCAATCTTTTAATAGATTGAGGTTTTTTTTTGCCTTTTTTTTAGAATATTATAGGGATCCTCTTAACAGGAAATAGTTATACAGGTAGATTTTACAATAGCTATGAAAGTAAGTCCTAGAAAAACCTATAAAATATGCTTTTGTTTTACTTAAAAATAGGTCTATGTATGATTTTTGTCATTCATTTAACTTAATTATATCTGGATCTTTGTATTTTAAAACTAAAAATTTATGGCAAACAAATTGAGTATGGTTACTGTTGAAGAAGCGGTAGCATCTGTACAATCAAATAATAAAATCTTTTTTCAAGGAGCAGCAATGACTCCTAATTTATTAATAGATAGTTTATGTAATCGTTATCAAGAGCTATCAAATGTAGAAATCATTCAAATACATACGCATGGTAATGCTAAGTATTTAGAAGAACCTTATAGTAAGTCTTTTAAGCTTATAAGTTGTTTTGTAGGCGATAATGTAAGAAAAGGAGTAAATACGAATAATGGAGATTATATTCCTATCTTTTTAAGCGAAATTCATTGGTTATTTCGTCGTAACATTTACGAGTTAGATGTAGCTTTTATCCAGGTTTCTCCGCCAGATAAACACGGTTATTGTTCGTTAGGGACATCAGTTGATATTACGTTACCTGCTATTCAAACTGCTAAAAAAGTAATTGCTTTGGTAAATCCGAATGTACCTAGAACTCATGGAGACGGAATTATTCATATTAGTAATATAGATTATGCTGTTGAAGTAAATACACCAATACACGAATCAGTTTCAGGAATTCCTTCTGAAATAGAAATTAAAATAGGAGAAAATGTAGCAGGATTGATTGAAGATGGAGCTACGTTACAAATGGGAATTGGAAATATACCAAATGCAGTATTGCATAATTTAACCAATCATCAGCGTTTAGGAATTCACACCGAAATGTTTTCTGATGGAGTATTACCATTAATAGAAAGAGGTGTAATTACTGGTGAAGAAAAAGAAATTAAAACAGGAAAGATAGTAACTTGTTTTGCTGTAGGATCACAAAAATTATACGATTTTATAGACGACAATCCTTTAGTACACTTTAAAGAAGCTGGTTATACAAATGATACTTCTATTATTAAGAAAAATCCGAAAGTAACTGCTATAAACAGTGCAATTGAAATAGATTTAACAGGACAAGTTTGCGCTGATACTATTGGGCAATACCAATATTCTGGTGTAGGAGGGCAAATGGATTTTATTAGAGGGGCTTCTTTATCAAAAGGAGGAAAGGCTATTATAGCAATGCCTTCTATTACTACCAAAGGAGTTTCCAAGATTACACCATTTTTAAAAGAAGGAGCAAGCGTAACAACTACCAGAGCACATGTGCATTATGTTGCAACAGAATATGGAGTCGTTAATTTGTTTGGAAAAAGTTTAAAAGAAAGAGCAAAAGCACTAATTTCTATAGCGCATCCTAATTTTAGAGAAGAGTTAAAAAAAGAAGCTTTTAATAGATTTAAAAAGCTATAAAAAAAGGGAGTGTTTAAATACTCCTTTTTTTATAATGATTTGGTTCTTTTTTCTAACTCTAGTGCTTTTCTATGCAGTATATTGTGTTCTAAATGTATATGATGGTATAAATCTTGTTCAAACTCTTCAAGTTTAATGTAAAGGTCTTTATACGTATTCGAGACACTTTCTGGAATGGAATAGTTATCTGTTAGTTTCGCTATTTTTCTGAAAATATTATTAATTTCTTCATGTCCATGCTCTAACATTTTTATAGGGGTATGTATCGTGGTGAATGAAGGAATACTTATTTTTTTGTGCTCTTTGTCAGCTACTATTAGCTGTTTTATATAAGGGAAAAGTATTTGTTCTTCTTTTTGAAGGTGAGATATAACTTCAGAAGAAGCTTTTCTAAATAGTTTATTAATTTTTAATAGTTCAGGATGTGTATTACCATAGGTTTTTATAACTTCATTTATATATTGAATAATTATAGGTAAACTTTCTTTTACATAAGAATGATGTACACTTTCAATATAAAGGATTAAAAAGTTTAAACTCCAAGTGTTATAATCTTGAAGTACATCACTAACGCTTTCAACATTTTCCAATTCACTTTTTAATTCACTTAAGTTTATTTTCTTCTTTTGGCAGACTTTGTTTATTGTTATATTTCCTTTACAGCAAAAATCAATTCCATATTTCTTAAAAATAGGAGCTGTTTTTATATTCTCTATTACATAATCAGCGACTGTTCTATTTTCTAAGACATTCATTTTTTTTATTTTAATAAATACTGATATAAGTTTATAATTTGTAATTATTTTAACTTAAATTATACTATAACTAAGAGGAATAATGTTTTTTATTACAAATAAACAGGTAAAAGATCATTTAAAACATGATATAAATCATCCTTGAAAAAATAATTAAGGTTTCTGTTAAATTTATTCGAAAGCTTTAGTGAGTGTCATAGATTTGTAAGTAGTAATAAAAAGAAGCTACTAATAAGATAATAATAGAATTTTTAGGAATGAGCGATAAAATATTAACTTGGAAAGATATTATTTACTTTGCTGTAAACGGAAATCCAACACCAGATAGCAGAGTAGAAAAAACTTCAAAAGAATGGGCAGCAATACTAACTTCAGAACAATTTAGAATAACAAGAGAAAAAGGAACAGAGCGACCAAATTCTGGAGCTTTATGTAGTGTGTACGATGCAGGTAAGTATAAATGTGTATGTTGTGGTACTCCTTTGTTTGATTCAACGATTAAATTTAGTTCAGGCACTGGTTGGCCTAGTTTTACACAACCCATAAAAGAAAATGCCATTCAATATGAAAAAGACACTACTTTTGGCATGGTGCGAGTAGAAGTGATGTGCAATACTTGCGATGCGCATTTAGGTCATGTTTTTCCTGATGGACCAGAACCAAGTGGCTTACGTTATTGTATCAACTCTGCATCAATGATATTAGATACCGAATAAATATGGAAGTATTAACTGTTGGAGGTGGTTGTTTTTGGTGTGTTGAAGCAATTTTTAACCAAATAAAAGGTGTAGAGAAAGTAGTTTCTGGTTATATGGGAGGAACTGTTCCAGGAACACCAACCTATAGAGAAGTATGTTCTGGATTAACAGGACATGCAGAAGTAATTCAAGTAATGTATAATCCTGAGATTATAAGTTATGAAGAGTTATTGGTGATTTTTATGACTAGTCACGATCCTACAACTTTAAATAGACAAGGAGCCGATGTAGGAACTCAATATCGATCAGTTATTTTTTATCATACTGAGGAACAACGAGCAAGAGCAGAACAAGTAATTGAGGAGTTAAAACCTTATTTTGAAAGTCCTATTGTTACAGAAGTTAGTCCAGCTACTACATTTCATGCTGCGGAAGAGTATCATCAAAACTACTATGAAAATAATAAGCAACAGATGTACTGTGCAGCAGTGATTTCGCCTAAATTGACTAAACTGAGAAAACTGTATGCAAGTAAATTAAAAGAACAATAAAACGTGTTGAAATTCAATATACAAAATACCTTTACAAAAGAATTACCTGCGGATCCAATTCAAGAAAATACCCGAAGACAGATAACAGAAGCTTGTTTTTCGTATGTAACGCCTAAAAAAACTTCCAACCCTAAAGTTTTACATGTTTCTGATGAAATGGCAAAAGAGTTGGGGCTTTCAGAAGAAGAAATAACTTCGGAAGAGTTTAAAAATGTATTTACAGGTAATAAAGTGTATTCAAATACGCAACCGTATGCGATGTGTTATGGTGGACATCAATTTGGACATTGGGCAGGTCAGTTAGGAGATGGAAGAGCAATTAATTTGTTTGAGACAGTACATAATAATAAAAACTGGGCATTACAGCTGAAAGGAGCAGGGGAAACACCATATTCACGTACGGCAGATGGATTGGCGGTATTGCGTTCTTCTATTCGTGAGTATTTGTGTAGCGAAGCCATGCATCATTTAGGTGTACCTACTACAAGAGCTTTGTCGTTGGCATTGTCGGGAGATCAGGTGTTAAGAGATGTGATGTACAACGGAAATGCAGCCTACGAAAAAGGAGCTATTGTATGTAGAACAGCCGAATCTTTTTTGCGCTTTGGAAACTATCAAATTTTAGCAGCTAGAGGAGATGTAAAAACCTTGAAAACACTGGTAGATTATACGATTACTCATCATTTTTCTCATTTAGGAAAACCTTCCAAAGAAACGTATGTTTCCTTTTTTAAAGAAGTTGCGGATCGCAGTTTAGATATGGTAATTCACTGGCAGCGTGTTGGATTTGTACACGGAGTAATGAATACAGATAATATGTCGATTCTTGGTTTAACTATTGATTATGGTCCTTACGGATGGTTAGAAGGTTATGACCATGGATGGACACCAAATACCACCGATAATACGCACAAACGTTATCGATATGGTTCGCAACCAGAAATCGTTTTATGGAATTTATACCAGTTAGCAAATGCCTTGTATCTTTTAATTGAAGAAGCGAAACCTTTAGAAGCTGTTTTGGAATATTACCAAGAGAAATTTCCTGAAAAGTATATGCAAATGATGCGAGAAAAATTAGGACTTTTTTCTTCAAAAGAATCAGATGGAAAATTAGTTTCAGATCTTGAAGAAGTACTTAAAAAAACAGAAACGGATATGACTATTTTTTTCCGATTATTAGCAGTTATTTCAAAAGAAGATACAGTTGAAAATGCCATCAAAAAAATAGAAAAAGCATTTTATACACCATCAGAAATTGTTGATGAAGTTAAATTATTTTGGGAAACTTGGTTTCAAAATTACTTGGATAGAATGCAAAATGAAACTGTTTCAGATGAAGATAAAAAGACAAAAATGAATGCTGTAAATCCGAAATATGTACTTCGAAATTATATGGCTCAACTAGCAATTGATGATGCCGATAAAGGAAATTATTCGTTGTTAAATGAGTTATATTTGCTACTTAAAAATCCTTACGATGAGCAACCAGAAAACGAAAAATGGTTTGCAAAACGACCAGAATGGGCACGAAATAAAGTAGGATGCTCTATGTTATCTTGTAGTTCTTAATATAAAAATAATTATTATATTTCGGTTTAATTAATATGTCTTATATCGTTGATTTTTAATGTATTAAGTATTGTATTTAAAAATAATTCAAAAAGATTTTTTTAATAAAATTCAAAATAAATTTGGAAAATCCATTTTTATAATTGAATATTTGTGCTCGTAAAAGTTCAAACACTTATTGACGATGTTATCAAGAAAGGTGGAGGGATTAGACCCTATGAAGCCTTAGCAACCCTTTGTGCAAACAAAGAAGGTGCTAAATTCTACCAGAGTGCAAAACTCAAGGATAGATAACCCAAAGAAGTTTCTTTAATAACTACAAGAAACTCCTTATAATTTCTTAATAACATTTTTCTAGTAAGCAACATCTAACAAAGATGTGTTTTGGCTTTTGGTTTAATTTTTTATTAACTCAAAAACAAGAAAAATGAGTACACAAAAATTCGCAACAAATGCGTTGCATGCAGGTCACGATGTAACACAAACAAGTGGAACGCGAGCAGTTCCAATTTACCAAACTACGTCGTATGTTTTTAACGATGCAGAACATGCAGCAAATTTATTTTCGTTAAAGGAACTCGGGTTTATTTATACCCGATTAAACAACCCGACCAATCAAATTTTACAAGATCGTTTAGCTGCTTTAGAAGGTGGTATTGGGGCTGTAGTTTTTGCTTCGGGGACAGCAGCTATTTCGACTGGATTGTTAACCTTACTAAAAGCAGGAGACCACATAGTAGCTTCAAGTAGTTTGTATGGTGGAACCTACAATTTGTTAAACGTTACTTTACCAAGATTAGGAATTACGACTACGTTTGTGGATGCATCTAATCCAGATAGTTTTGCAGAAGCTATACAAGAGAATACCAGAGCTTTCTTCGTTGAATCTTTAGGAAATCCGAAGTTGGATGTATTGGATTTAAAAGCGATTTCTGCTCACGCTAAAAAAGCAGAAGTACCTTTTATTGTAGATAATACCGTAGCAACTCCAGCTTTGTTAAACCCGATTGAACATGGGGCAAATATTGTAATTCACTCGTTAACAAAATATATTGGCGGACAAGGAAACTCGTTAGGAGGAGCAATCATTGATGCAGGAACCTTTAACTGGGCAAATGGAAAGTTTCCTGAGTTTACAGAGCCTTCAGCAGGATATCACGGATTGGTATATCACGAAGCTTTAGGAGCAGCATCGTACACGTTTAAATTAATTTTAGAAGGTTTACGTGATTTTGGAGGAGCGTTAAGTCCAACAAATGCTTTTAATATTATCCAAGGATTGGAAACCTTAGATGTGCGAATTAAAAAGCATAGTGAAAGTGCTTTGGAATTAGCGAAATGGTTACAAGAGCAAGAAGAAGTTGCTTGGGTAAACTATCCAGGGTTGGGAGGAAATCAGTACAAAGCTTTAGCAGATGAATACTTACCAAAAGGTCAAAGTGGATTGGTAACTTTTGGCGTAAAAGGAGGTTACGAAGCCGCTAAAAAGATTGCCGATAACACAAAATTGTTCTCATTACTAGCAAATATTGGAGATACTAAATCCTTAATTATTCATCCAGCGAGTACTACACACCAACAATTAAGTGACGAAGCACAAGAAAGTACAGGTGTTACGAAAGACTTAATCCGTCTATCAGTTGGATTGGAAAATATTGAAGATCTAAAAACCGATTTACAAGAAGCATTTGCTAAAATTTCTAAAGAAGTATTAGCATAATATAACTAGCTATTTGTTCTGAATTTACTTCAGAATAACATAAAACAACATCGGTAATGAAAAGCGATTTACAACACATACATATTCTTAGTTACACCACCATAAGCGGTACACGATTCGATACAATTCCGTTGAGCTATCAAGTTTTCGGAAAAACATTGGGTACCGCTCCTGTGGTATTGATTAACCATGCACTCACAGGAAATAGCAATGTCGCGGGAAACCAAGGTTGGTGGCAAGATTTAATAGGAGAAAACAAGGTTATAGATACTAATGAATATACCATTTTGTGCTTTAACATACCCGGAAATGGGTATGACGATTTTTTAATTGATGACTATAAAAGTTTTGAAGCACGTGATATTGCAAATATCTTTTTACAAGGACTACAACAGTTGCAAATTGAAAAGTTATTTGCATTGATAGGAGGTTCTTTAGGAGGTGGAATAGCATGGGAAATGGCTGTATTGAATCCGAAAATTACCGAGCATTTTATTCCTGTAGCAACCGATTGGAAATCGACCGATTGGTTGATAGCGAATTGTCAAATACAAGAGCAATTTTTAACCAATTCTAGCAATCCGGTACACGATGCACGCATGCACGCCATGTTGTGTTACAGAACACCAGAATCGTTTAAAAAACGTTTTCAGCGCTCAAAAAATGAAGAATCAGAACTTTTTAATGTAGAGAGTTGGTTGTTGCACCATGGAAAAAAGTTACAAGAACGCTACCAATTAGCTTCTTACAAATTGATGAATCAGTTATTAAAAACCATCGATGTAACCAAAGGAAGAGAAGGGCTAGATGTATTAGAGACGATCGAGGCAGATATCCATATTGTTGGCGTTGATTCCGATTTGTTTTTTACTGCGGAAGAAAACAGAGAAACACACAAACAACTGGCATCATCTCATGCGAATGTAACCTATAATGAAATTAATTCAGATCATGGGCATGATGCTTTTTTAATAGAGTACAAGCAATTAGAAAAAATTATTGAACCGATATTCAATCAAAAATCAACAAATAAAAGAATGAAAATTTTAAAGTTTGGCGGAAAATCTTTGTCGAATGAAGGGATACAAAATGTAGTATCTATCATAGAACAGAAAATTAATGAAGGAGAAAAAATAGCAGTGGTAGTATCTGCAAGAGGAAATGCCACAGATGAGTTAGAAGAACTCTTAGAAAGAGCCGCTAAAAATGAAACTTTTAAAGAACAATTAGAAGCGTTTCGATTTGAGCAAACCAAATTAACTCCGTTGGTAGATTTTTCTACGGAATTTAATCGCTTAGAAAAGTTGTTTGAAGGGGTGAGTTTGTTAGGTGATTATAGTCAAAAGATAAAGGATGAAGTACTAGCACAAGGAGAGTTATTGTCTATAAAAACGGTAACCGATTTATTACAACAAAAAGGAATTAACGCGCATGCAACGGATTCAAGAGAGCTGTTAAAAACAGATGAGATAGTTGGAAAAGGGCAATCGATTGTTGAAATTTCTAAAGAAAATGTGTTAAATCACTTTAAGCAATACAACGGAACAACTGTGAATGTAGTTGCTGGATTTATAGCATCAAACCTAAAAAATGAAACTACTACTTTAGGAAGGAATGGAAGTAATTATACGGCTTCGTTGTTAGCGAACTATTTGGATGCTGAAGAGTTACAAAACTATACGCATGTAGATGGGATTTTTACAGCCAATCCTGATTTGGTAGCTGATGCTAAGAAGATAGAAGTATTGTCATTTTCTGAAGCGAATGAATTAGCAAACTTCGGAGCAAACATCTTACATGCCAAAACAATTATTCCGTTGTTAGAGAAGAATATCAATCTACGAATTTTAAATACCTTCAATCCTAACGATAATGGGACGTTGATTACAGCAAAATCAACTTTAAAAGGCATTAAATCTTTATCGGTTTTAGATAAGGTTGCTTTGATCAATTTTGAAGGAAGAGGTTTGTTAGGTAAAGTAGGCGTGGATGCACGTATTTTTAAGGCGTTGAGCAATCACGGAATTAGTGTGAGTATCATTTCACAAGGTTCATCAGAAAGAGGAATTGGTTTAGTGGTTGATAAATCGAATGCAGCGGCAGCTGTAAAAGCTTTAGAACAAGAGTTTGAAAACGATATACAAACGAAAGATGTAAACCAGATTTCGATACAGGAAGAAGTATCGGTAATTTCAATAATTGGTCAAGATTTAAGTGAGTTCCATCACCCATACAATGCGTTGATTAAGAATCAAATAGTTCCGCTATTGTTCAACAATACCATTACAGGTAAAAATGTGAGTTTGGTAGTGAAGAAAGAACAGTTGCACAAGGCACTGAATGTGATTCACGGTCAAGTATTTGGAGTTGCTAAAAAGATTAACATTGCTGTTTTTGGTAAAGGTTTAGTTGGGGGAACGTTAATAGAGCAGATTTTAGAGAACTCAAAATCGATTTTAGAAAGACGTAAAATTCAACTGAATATTTTTGCCATCGCTAACTCTAAAAAAGTACTCTTAACTAAAAATGGAGTCAATACTGACTGGTCAAAGGAGCTTGAAAAAGCTAACGAAAATCAGGACATTATTAATAGTGTAATCAACTATGCGAAAGAGCACCATTTAGAAAATTTAATCGCAGTAGACAATACAGCTAGCTTAGATTTTATAGAGAATTACATTCCGTTAGTCAATACAGGGTTCGATTTGGTTTCATCTAACAAAATAGCCAATACAGTTTCGTACGATTTTTATAAAAAACTACGTAAAACCTTAGAGGAAAACAATAAAAGTTACTTGTACGAAACCAATGTAGGTGCAGGATTACCGTTGATTGATACGATTAAACTGTTACACGATTCAGGAGAAAATATCACGAGAATTCGAGGTGTATTTTCAGGCTCGTTAAGTTACTTGTTCAATAAATTTTCTGCGGAAGAAGTACCGTTTTCAACCGTATTACAAGAAGCAATTGACAGCGGATTTACAGAACCAGACCCTCGTGAGGATTTGTGTGGAAATGATGTAGCTAGAAAATTATTGATTTTAGCTCGTGAGCTAGATTTAGAAAATGAATTTGAAGATATTCAGATAGAGAACTTAATACCAGAAGCGTTTAGAGAAGTATCTTCAGAAGAATTTTTATCTAACCTAGAACAATTAAATCCAACGTTTCAACAGCAGAAAGAAGCTCAAGAAGAGAAACATGTGCTTAGATATATTGGAGATTTACATGGAGATTTACAGCAAATAAAAGGAGAGTTGGATGTAAAGCTAGTCTCTGTACCAGAGAGTTCTCCTTTAGGAAGTTTAAAAGGTTCCGATGCCATTTTTGAAATTTATACAGAATCTTACGGAGAACAACCTATCGTAATTCAAGGAGCAGGAGCAGGATCAAAAGTTACTGCAAGAGGCGTATTTGGAGACATCTTACGATTAGCAAAGAATAATAACTAAAAAAGAGAAGAAAGAAAATAGATACAAGAATTAAGACCCAAAAATCTTGATTCTTTTACCTTACAACGAAGCGGTCAAACATCTAAAAAAATAACATGAGCAAAAATTTTGAAACACAAGCCATACGAACGCAAACAAAACGTTCACAATTTTCAGAGCATTCTACACCTTTATACTTAACTTCAAGTTTTGTGTTTGACGATGCTGAAGATATGAGAGCGTCGTTTGCTGAAGAAAAGCAACGAAACCTATACAGTCGATTTTCAAACCCGAATACCACAGAATTTGTTGATAAAATAGTGACTATGGAAGGTGCCGAAGCAGGATATGCGTTTGCAACCGGTATGGCAGCGGTGTTTTCAACTTTTGGAGCTCTGTTAAATGCGGGAGATCATATAGTATCGTGTCGCTCTGTTTTTGGTTCAACACATAGTTTGTTTACCAAATATTTACCAAAGTGGAATATAGAAACGAGTTACTTTAAAATTACCGAAGTTGATAAAATCGAGAGCTTAATTCAACCGAATACCAAAATATTATATGCTGAAACTCCAACCAATCCGGCAGTTGATGTTTTAGATTTAGAGTTGTTAGGAAGTATAGCAAAGAAGCATAATTTGTTATTGGTGATAGATAATTGTTTTGCAACACCTTACTTACAGAATCCAATTAAATTTGGAGCTGATTTGGTGATTCACTCAGCAACAAAACTCATAGACGGTCAAGGGCGTGTTTTAGGAGGCGTAACCGTAGGAAAAGAGGAACTAATTAGAGAAATCTATTTATTTTCAAGAAATACAGGTCCTGCAATGTCTCCTTTCAATGCTTGGGTATTGTCTAAGAGTTTAGAAACCTTAGCAATCAGGGTAGAAAAACATTGTGAAAACGCCCTCAAAGTAGCGCAGTTTTTAGAAGAACATCCAAAGGTGAACTTGGTGAAGTATCCATTTTTAAAATCACATCCACAGCATGAAATTGCAAAAAAGCAAATGCGACTAGGAGGAAATATTGTTGCTTTTGAAATCCAAGGAGGTATTGAAGCTGGACGTAAATTTTTGAATAGTATTCAACTATGCTCATTATCAGCAAATTTAGGAGACACAAGAACCATTGTAACACATCCAGCATCAACCACACATAGCAAGTTAAGTGAAGAAGATCGATTAGAGGTAGGAATTACTGATGGTTTAGTACGATGTTCGGTGGGATTAGAAAACGTAGAAGATGTAATTCACGATTTAAATCAAGCATTAAATAATTAAGAAGTAAAGCATATATTTGTAATATGCTTTCTAAGAAAACAAAATACGGAATTAAGGCACTTACTTTTATTGCAAGGCAAGAAAAGGGCACTATGGTACAAATAGCTACCATTTCAGAAAAGGAAAATATTTCGCACAAGTTTTTAGAAAGCATATTACTTACCTTACGAAAATCAGGAATTTTAGGAGCAAAAAAAGGAAAGGGCGGAGGCTATTATTTGCTAAAGCCAGCCAGCGAAATTAGAATGACTGATGTTATAAGAACACTAGAAGGACCTATTGCTATGGTACCATGTGTTAGTTTGAATTATTATGAAAAATGTGATGATTGTCCAGATGAAGAAGCTTGCTCAGTACACAAACTAATGATTCAAGTAAGAGATAATACGCTACAAGTACTTCGTAATAATACACTTGCAGATTTAGTGTAGTATTAACAAATTGTAAAATTCAAATATTTTTTTGATTTCTCCTTGGAGAATTAAAAAGCATCTGTATATTTGCTGACTTAAAACCTAGTATTCCGATAGGGTAAAGGTATTTTAAAAATGATCGCAGAACAAATAGTAGAAAATAGAACGAATTATAGAGACGATAAGCTTTCTGAAAAACCAATAAGAAGCATTGTGAAATCAATTAGTTGGAGAGTTGTAGGAACCATGGATACCATATTAATCTCATGGATAATTACCGGACAAGTAAAAACAGCTTTTTCAATTGGAGCGATAGAATTAGTAACAAAAATGCTATTGTATTTTTTTCACGAAAGAGTTTGGAACAGTATTAAATGGGGTAAAAAATGAGCATAGAAACAATGAATTTAGAAGCAGTAAACGAAGCGTTAAAAAGCAAATCTCCAAAGGAGATTATTGTTTGGGCGTTACAACAGGCTAACAAGGCGGTAGTAACCACAAACTTTCGTCCCTATGAAGGAGCAATTTTACAAGCTGTAGCATCAGTAAAAAATACTATAGAAGTTATTTGGTGTGATACAGGGTATAATACTCCACAAACCTATAAACACGCTGAAGAGTTAATTGAAAAATTGCAGTTAAACGTTCAGTTGTATGTTCCTAAACAAACGGTAGCACATAGAAATACCACATTAGGTTTACCAACAGTTGACGATCCAAAACATGCAGTTTTTACTGAGCAAGTGAAGTTGGAGCCTTTCAAAAGAGCAATGAATGAGCACAAACCAGATGTGTGGTTTACCAACTTAAGAAAAGGGCAAACTGCTTTTAGAGATAGCATTGATATTGTTTCAAAAAGTAAAGATGGAGTATTAAAAGTAAGTCCATTTTACCATTGGTCAGATGAAGAGTTAGATGCGTATTTAGAAGAACACCAATTACCAAACGAGTTTAAATACTTCGATCCCACAAAAGTAGAAAGTAACAGAGAATGTGGTTTACATATTTAAAAATAGGATTATGAATACAGAAACGATACAAGTAGGAGCTTTAGAAAGTGAAGCCATATATATATTAAGAGAAGTAGTCGCGCAATTTGAAAAACCAGTACTGTTATTCTCTGGAGGAAAGGACAGTATTACTCTAGTTCGACTAGCTCAAAAAGCATTTTATCCAGCGAAAATTCCATTTCCTTTATTACATGTTGATACAGGACATAATTTTCCTGAAACCATTGAATTTAGAGATCGATTGGTAGAGGAGTTAGGAGTAGAATTAATCGTAAGAGAAGTACAAGATAATATTGATGCTGGTAAAGTAAAAGAAGAAACAGGAAAGTACGCGAGCCGAAACATGCTACAAACCGAAACGTTATTAGATGCCATTGAAGAATTTGGTTTTGATGCGTGTATCGGTGGAGCGCGTAGAGATGAAGAAAAGGCGAGAGCAAAAGAACGTATTTTCTCAGTACGAGACGATTTTGGACAATGGGATGAAAAGAATCAACGTCCAGAGTTGTTTGATATGCTAAATGGAAGAATTGATTTAGGTCAGAATGTACGTGTTTTTCCAATTTCTAACTGGACAGAATTAGATGTATGGTCGTATATACAACAAGAACAAATTGAAATTCCATCCATCTATTTCGCTCATAAAAGAGCCACTTTTATTAGAGACGGGTTAATCTGGTCTGCAAACGATGAAGTTGTGTATAGAGAAGAGGAAGAAGAAGTACAAGAGCGTATGGTGCGATTTAGAACGGTTGGAGATATGAGTTGTACGGCTGCAGTATTATCTGATGCAATAGATATTGATACCGTGGTAGATGAAATTAGAGAATCTTCTATATCAGAAAGAGGAGCAAGGATAGACGATAAACGCTCAGAAGCAGCGATGGAAAAACGTAAACAACAAGGATATTTTTAAAAAGAAAACCTAGTATTTAGTATAGAGTAATGAGAGAAAAATACTCAAAGCTCAATACTAATCACTCAATACTAAAAGAACATGAACGTAGTAAAAATAGCAACAGCAGGAAGTGTAGATGACGGAAAGAGCACACTAATAGGGCGAATTTTATACGATACAAAGTCATTAACACAAGATAAATTAGAAGCTATAGAAGAAAAAAGTAAGCAACGCGGATTTGATTACTTAGATTTTTCTTTGGCAACAGATGGTTTGGTAGCAGAACGTGAACAAGGAATAACCATTGATGTAGCTCATATTTATTTTTCAACTCCAAAAACGAGCTTTATCATAGCCGATACTCCAGGACATATAGAGTATACCAGAAACATGGTTACGGGAGCTTCAAATTCACAAGCTTCTATCATTTTGGTAGATGCCAGAAATGGAGTGGTAGAACAAACCTATCGTCATTTCTTTATCAATAATTTATTGAGAGTAAAAGACGTGATAGTAGCTGTAAATAAAATGGATTTGGTAGATTTTTCAGAAGAGAAATTCAATCAGATTAAAGGAGAAATAGAGTATTTAGCTAAGAAGAGCGACTATCAAAATCAAAATATCACATTCATACCTCTTTCAGCTTTGAAAGGAGATAATGTTGTGAAGTCTTCAGAAAACATCCCTTGGTATAAAGGAGAAACATTACTGAATCACCTTGAAAACTTGGGGTCTGAAGATACGCAAGAAGTATCAAAAGCACGTTTCCCTGTGCAAACAGTTATCCGTCCAAAAACAGACGAATATCACGATTTCAGAGGATATGCAGGGAAATTGTATGGAGGTGATTTAGCAGTAGGAGATAGCGTAACGGTATTACCATCAGCAACAAAATCTACCATAAAAAGTATTCAGTTTTTTGATAAAGAATATGCAAGAGCAAAAAGAGGAAGCTCTGTAAACATCACCTTAGAAGATGATGTAAATGTAAGTAGAGGAGATATGTTGGTAAAAACAGGAGAAGAACCTTCTGTAGTAAAACAGTTAGAGGCTACTATTTGTTGGATGGATAAAACACCATTACAAGCTTCTCAAAAATATTACATCAAACATGGTGTAAATGATGTGCAAGCAAAAATAACAGAACTAACAGCGTTAATCCGTACCGATTTTTCTGGAAAAGAAGAAACTCCATCTCAATTATCACTAAACGAAATTGGAGAAGTGAGTTTAAAAGTAAGTAAACCATTGTTTGTTGATTCATATGAGGAAAATAAAGCAAACGGAGCGTTTATAATCATCAATCCTAAAACTAATACCACGTCAGGAGTTGGTTTTATCAAGTAAATAATAAAAAGTTATGGCAATAATCATTACAGATGAATGTATCAACTGTGGGGCTTGTGAACCAGAATGCCCAAATACAGCCATTTACGAAGGAGCAAGTGACTGGAAATATAGTGAAGGAACCTCATTACAAGGAAATGTAACCTTATTGGATGGAACTTCTGTAAATGCAGATGAGGAGAATGCACCAGTATCAGATGAGTATTATTTTATAGTACCTGATAAATGTACCGAGTGTAAAGGGTTTCATGAAGAACCCCAATGTGCGGCAGTATGTCCGGTAGATTGTTGCGTGCCAGATGATGCACATGTAGAAACCGAAGAACAATTGTTAACAAAGCAAAAGTTCTTACATAACGAATAACAACGCTTTTACAAGCAAATAAGGAGTAAAACCAGATGCAAAGTTTTAGATCAGAAATAGAAAATCCTGTTGTAGAAAAGGATATCCTAGAGTTAGAACGTAAAATACGTTTGTTTAACGAAGGAAAAATAGATGAAGAACGTTTTAGAAGCTTACGTTTAGCCAGAGGAATTTACGGGCAACGTCAATTTGGAGTGCAAATGATTCGTATCAAATTACCCTATGGTAAAGTTACAAGCGAACAATTACATAGAATAGCCGATGTTTCTGATGAATATTCAAGAGGGCGTTTGCATATTACCACACGTCAAGATATTCAAATTCATCATGTAAGTTTAGACAGAACCCCAGAGTTATGGGCACAGTTAGAGAAAGACGATATTACGTTGCGTGAAGCATGTGGTAATGCGGTACGTAATGTTACGGCTTCAGAAACTGCGGGAATCGATCCGAAAGAACCGTTTGATGTAACACCGTATGCACATGCTACTTTTCAATTTTTCTTACGTAATCCAATCTGTCAGGAAATGGGAAGAAAGTTCAAAATGTCTTTTTCTGCTACAGAAGAAGATACGGCGTTGAGTTTTATTCACGATTTAGGATTCATTGCTAAAACGAAAACAGTTGACGGTAAAGAAGTAAAAGGATTCAAAGTGTTGTTAGCAGGCGGATTGGGTTCACAACCGCGACATGCAGATGTAATTTATGAGTTTTTAGATGCAGAACTACTAATTCCTACTATTGAAGGAGTGTTACGTGTGTTCGACCGTTATGGAGAGCGTGTAAAAAGAGCCAAAGCTCGTTTAAAATTCTTGGTAAAAGATTTAGGAGTGGATGCTTTTTTAGAACTAGTAGCAGCAGAAAGAGATGCATTAGCGTATAAAACCTATCCGATAGATACTACCGACTTTGAACAAGATATTGTTTTTGAAACCAACGAAGTTCCATCTGTAGTAATTGAAGATGAAGAAGCGTATCAAAACTGGAAAACAACAAATGTTTTCAAGCAAAAGCAAGCTGGATTATACGCGATAGGTATCAAAGTACATTTAGGAGATTTTTATACCGATAAAGCACGTTTGTTAGCAGATTTAATCAAAAAATTTGGAGCAAATGAGTTACGTTTTACGCTACGTCAAAATATCTTGATTCGTCATGTAAGAGCAGCGTTTTTACCATTTTTCTATACAGAATTACAAAAGTTAGGTTTTGCAGACGCAGGATATAATAGTTTGAATGATATCACTGCATGTCCGGGAACGGATACGTGTAATCTAGGTATTGCAAGTAGTACAGGAATTGCAGCAGAGTTAGAACGTGTGTTAAAAGCTGAATATCCACAGTATGTGAATAACAAAGACATCACTATTAAAATTAGTGGCTGTATGAATGCTTGTGGACAACACAATATGGCACATATTGGTTTTCAAGGAATGTCTATAAAAGTAGGAAACCTATTAGCTCCAGCTTTACAAGTGTTGATTGGAGGAGGAGTTTTAGGTGGCGGAAATGGTCGTTTTGCTGATAAATTGGTAAAAATACCAAGTAAAAGAGGACCAGAATCTTTACGAATCTTATTAAACGACTTCGAAAGCTATAAACAAGCAAATGAAGATTTCCTAAACTATTATGATAGACAAGGAAAAACATATTTCTATGAGCTGTTAAAAGAATTATCAGACACTACCAATTTAACAGAAGATGATTTTATTGATTGGGGACACGATAAAAACTATGTAAAAGCCATAGGAGTAGGAGAATGTGCAGGAGTGGTGATAGACTTAGTAGCAACCTTACTGTTTGAAAGTGAAGAAAAGCTAGAAAATGCTTCACAGGCCTTGAATAATCAACAATGGTCAGATAGTATTTACCACGCTTATGCAGCTATGGTAAACACAGCTAAAGCCTTGTTAACCGCCGAAGGAGCAAAAACCAATACACAAGCAGGAATCATTACCAATTTTGATGAATTGTTTGTAGCAAATAATAAAATAGAATTATCAAGTTCATTTGCAGAATTGATTTATCAGATCAATAAGAATGAACCTACGGAAGCTTTTGCAAAAAAGTATTTAGAAGAAGCATCATCATTTTATAAAACAATTGATGCTTACCGAAAAGTAGCCGTAGAAAGTTAAAAAAGGAGAGTCCAATGAAAAATCAACCGAAATTAACCGTAGTAGGTGCAGGACCAGGAGATGCTGATTTAATCACCTTAAAAGCCATTAAAGCATTAGAACAAGCCGATGTGGTATTGTACGATGCATTGGTGAATAACGAACTGTTAGGATATGTGAATCCGAATGCAGAATTAATTTTTGTAGGAAAACGAAGAGGATGTTATCGCTATCAACAAGAACAAATCAATGAGTTGATTGTTGCGAGAGGATTTTCTCACGGACATGTAGTACGTTTAAAAGGAGGTGATCCATTCATTTTTGGTAGAGGAGCAGAAGAAATGGAATATGCCGCAAAACATGGATTAGAGGTTGCTGTAGTACCAGGGATTTCTTCATCGTTAGCGGTACCAGCTTATCAGAATATCCCGTTGACAAAAAGAGGAAGTTCAGAAAGTTTTTGGGTCATTACAGGAACTACAAAACAGCACCAATTATCAAATGATGTTGCCTTGGCAGCAAAATCAAGTGCAACGGTTGTTATTTTAATGGGAATGGGTAAGCTCTCTGAAATCATTCAACTTTTTAAGGCAGAAGGGAAGAACGAATTACCGGTAGCTATTATTCAAAACGGAACAACTCCTGAAGAAAAAATAGGAATTGGTACCGTAGATACGATAGAAGAAGTAGTTGCTAAAAATAACTTGAGTAATCCTGCTATTATTCTGTTAGGAGATGTGGTAAATCACAGACAGCAATTACTACAAGTGCAACAAGAAGTAGCTTTAAAAGAAGTGGTATAATGGAAGAAAGAAATAACTTATATCCTATCTTTTTAAAAACAGCAAGCTTGGAAGTACTAATAGTTGGAGGAGGGGTTGTTGCAGAAGAAAAGCTACGATTTTTATTAAAATCGAGTCCAGACGCTAAGGTAACTATGGTAGCTCCTTTTTTTAGAGAAGAAACCATTGCCATAGCTCAAAAAGGTAAGGTAAATAGGATAACAGATAGCTATAATGATACCTATTTACAAGGAAAACATTTGGTGATTGCGACAACCGATGTTCCTGAGGTAAATATACAAGTGTATAAAGATTGTAGGAGCCAAAATAAATTGGTGAATGTAGCGGATAATCCACCATACTGTGATTTTTATATGGGGGGAATTGTTACTAAAGGAAATGTAAAAGTAGCCATTTCAACCAATGGGAAATCACCCACAACAGCTAAGAGGTTACGTCAGTTTTTTGAAGAAGTAATTCCAGAAGACATCAATCAATTAGTACAAAACTTAAATAGTTATAGAAAAACTATCAAAGGAAACTTTGAACAAAAAGTAGAAACATTAAATAAGCTAACTGAGAGTTTAGTAAAGTAACGTCATTGCGAATCTTTCGACTGTCGCTAAAGACAGGCTAAAATGAAGCAATCTGTTAGTCGATAAACAGATTACTTCGTATTCCAATTCATTGGAATTCTCGTAATGACAAAATAAAGAGAACATGATACAAACAGATATATTAATTATAGGAGCGGGTCCAACAGGACTATTCACTGTTTTTGAAGCAGGATTGTTAAAATTACGTTGTCATTTAATTGACGCCTTACCTCAACCAGGAGGGCAATGTTCAGAAATTTATCCAAAAAAACCTATTTACGATATTCCAGCATATCCAGAGATCTTAGCAGGAGATTTAACTAAGAACTTAATGGAACAAATCAAACAATTTGAACCAGGGTTTACCTTAGGAGAACGTGCAGATACTATTGAAAAACAAGATGACGGAACGTTTATCGTAACCACCAATAAAGGAACAAAACACCAAGCACCTGTGGTAGCTATTGCTGGTGGTTTAGGAAGTTTTGAACCCCGTAAACCTATCATTCCAAATATTATCGATTTTGAAGACAAGGGAGTGGAGTACATGATTAAAGAACCAGAATTGTACCGTGATAAAGATGTGGTAATTGCAGGAGGAGGAGATTCTGCTTTAGATTGGTCTATTTTCTTAACAGATGTAGCAAAATCGGTGACCTTAATTCACCGAAGAAATGAGTTTAGAGGAGCGTTAGATTCTGTAGAAAAAGTTCAAGAATTAAAGAATTTAGGAAAAATCAATTTGATAACGCCTGCTGAGGTAAAAGCAGTATTAGGTAAAAAACACGTAACAGGAGTGGTAGTAGAGGAAACAGGTAAAGAACCATTCATTATTGATACAGATCATTTCATTCCACTTTTTGGATTGGCACCAAAGTTAGGTCCTATTGCAAACTGGGGATTAGAAATTGAGAAGAACGCTATTAAAGTAAACAATGCACTAGATTACCAAACCAATGTTGAAGGTATCTATGCGATTGGTGATGTGAATACTTATCCAGGAAAATTAAAATTGATTTTATGTGGATTTCACGAAGCAACGTTAATGTGTCAGAGTGCTTATCAGCGCATCCATCCAGATAAAAAATATGTGATGAAGTATACAACAGTAGGAGGCGTAGATGGTTTTGATGGAACCCGAAAAGAAGCACCGAAAGCAGTAGTAAAAGCGATTCAATAATGGAGCAGGATGTTACAATAAAAATTACCGATCGTGATGGTGTATTGCACGAGGTAGTTGCTCCGACAGACATGGCAATGAACCTAATGGAGGTGGTTCGATCGTACGAATTAGCTCCTGAAGGAACTATTGGTATTTGTGGTGGAATGGCAATGTGTGCCTCATGTCAATGTTATGTGAAGTCGAATCATGAATTACCAGAAATGAATGATAATGAAGATGCAATGCTAGCAGAAGCGTTTCATGTGCAAGAAAATAGCCGATTAGGGTGTCAAATTCATATAACTCCTGAATTAGAAGGATTAGAAGTTGAGTTAGCTCCCGAAAGTTAATTATTTTTGTAAAAATTTATCACATGGGATTCAAGCAGTACGATTTATCATTAAAAGACGATGTAGAAGTTTTTACAAAACAATTATTTTATGCCTTGTTTGATGATGTATGCCAAGAAAAAGCCAATCATTTAAAAGAAAAGTTTGAAAAAATTTTAAAGGGTTTAGCTATTGAAAATGCTTCAGAAGTATGGGCAGTATATCAACAAACGTTTTGTGAAATACGAGAAAAGCTAGATTTAGATGCTAAAGCATTTGAAAAGACCGATCCCGCCTGTAAAAGCTTAGGAGAAGTGTATTTAGCCTATCCAGGATTCCATGCGATTGCCGTATATCGTTTAAGTCATGAGTTGTACAAAATGGAAGTTCCGATTTTACCAAGAATGATGAGCGAATATGCACACGGATTAACAGGAACGGATATTCACCCAGGAGCAACCATTGGCGATTCGTTTTTTATAGATCACGCAACAGGAATTGTGATTGGAGAAACCACGATTATTAAAGAGAACGTAAAAATATATCAAGGAGTTACTTTAGGAGGAATTCAAGTAAAGAAAGAATTGGCTTCCATAAAAAGGCATCCAACGATTGAAAATAATGTAACCATTTACGCCAATGCAACTATCTTAGGAGGCGATGTAGTGATAGGAAGAGATAGCATAATTGGCGCTAATGTTTGCGTAACCACCTCTGTACCCGAAGGGTCTATTGTGACCTATGAGTCAGAAAATAAAATAACCACTAGAAAATCCTATGTTAAATAATGTAGGTAGAAAAGTAACCATGAAAACTAAAACGATAATAGATAGCATAGGAAATACACCTCTAATAGAAGTTTCTAACATCCTTCAAAAAGAAGGGGTGAAGTTATTACTAAAATTAGAAGGAAACAATCCTGGTGGAAGTGTAAAAGACCGAGCAGCCTTTAATATGATTGCTGAAGCTATCAAAAGGAAAAATATCCGCCCAGGAGATTATTTAGTAGAAGCAACTAGTGGAAATACAGGAATTGCATTAGCGCTCATGGCTAAAATATTAGGTGTAAACATGGTATTGGTAATGCCAGAAAACTCTACCGAAGAACGTGTAAAGACTATGCGAGCATACGGAGCAGAGGTTATTTTAACGGATGCAGAAAAAGGAATTGAAGGTTCTAGAGATGTTGCCCTAGAACTACGTTATAAAAAAGGCTATTTTATGCTGAATCAGTTTGAAAATACCGATAACTGGAAAGCACATTATAAAACCACAGGTCCAGAAATTTGGAAAGATACCGAAGGGGAAGTTACCCATTTTGTATCTGCGATGGGAACTACAGGAACCATCATGGGAGTTTCTACCTATTTAAAAGAACAAAACCCTCAAGTACAAATTATTGGAGCGCAACCTAAAGACGGAGCTAAAATTCCAGGTATTCGTAAGTGGACACCAGCTTATCAACCAAAATTCTTTAACAAAAGTAAGGTGGATCAGGTGGTTGAACTAGACGAAAACGATGCTAAAAACATGACGAGAAGACTAGCACAAGAAGAAGGTGTTTTTGCAGGAATGAGTAGTGGAGGAGCGGTACATGCAGCGTTAGAAATAGCCAAAAATATTGATAAAGGTGTAATTGTAGCGGTGATTTGCGACAGAGGCGATCGCTATTTATCTTCGGATTTATTTCAATAGACTGTCTTTGTTTATTTAAACAAACGATTTTATATATAGCGTACGGATGTTATTCGTACGCTATTTTTCTGAAATTTCTTTAAGTTTATTCAACGCTTTATCCCAAGTTGAGTTAAAATAATCAAGGTAGTCGTCTGCTACATCGCAGTCTATTGTTACTGTGGTGACTCCGTTATGCTCTTGAAATGAATAATTTTCCAGTGAACCTGCCCATTTTTCAATTTCAGCACCTTCGGTAATTTCATTTTCACCGTCTAAGATACCGTTATGACGAATGGAAATAAACTGAAAAGGAATATTATCTACAATTTCTGAGACCATTCCACCTTTTTTACCATTTTCATCCGTTCCTACAAAATAGATTTTACTTCCTTTTTCCCAGCTCCCTTCATATGTTGAGGTCGGATTAAACTCAGCTGTCCATTGCTGGTAAGTTTCAATAGTATCAATACCCAACATGGTGTTGTACACTTTCTCAGCAGATGCGTTGATGTCTTTCTTAAATTGTAGCTTTTTCATGATTCTGTGTATTGGTTAAAGGTTTAGTTTTTTGGCGTAGGGGAGAACAAGCTATTAGTTGTGGGTATTGTTGTAAGCTGACTTTTTATTTTTAAAACTTCCACCAAGGTTTTTTCGGTTCTATTGGTTTTACTTCCTTTTCTATTTCCCAAAATGATTTATCAAACTTTTCATTCAGAGTTTTTTCGGTCAGATTATGTCCGTAAGGATAAATTCCGTCTTCAAGTCCGTTTTGAATTCTCTTGATTATTCTTTGTCCAGGCCAGCAAGTTGTTCCGTCTTCAAGTTCGACCGCTATATTTATTTCTCCTTGTGGGTCATTGTCGTTCGTTATCCATTTTGAATTTGGGACATTTTTAATCAGTGTTTCTCCAGTATAAGCTGAAATTGAAAATACAATTCCGCCCAAATTTTTAGAAAGTCGACCGCCTTTAATTGGTCGACCATCTTTCGTGTATTTTTGGATAAATCGGTCAATCTCCAATAAACTACCAATAGAATAGTCCAATTCAATTCCGTCAGATTTAAATGCTTTTACTGTCCAATCGGATTGTTTTTTTATATCTTCTAATAATGTTGCCATTCTGTTTTTTAGCTTGCTTACAACGGTTCGTATAACCTTCAGTTATTGGTTTTAAAGTTAATAATTTTCAGTTAAGCACTAACGTTAGTAATTCCGAGTGGATTCGGACGCAGTCGAATCCGCCGTAATTGCGGTTATACATCTTAAGTTAGCAATTGTTTAAATTTAGTAATAAAAACCAGAAAGAAAAAAGCGTAGAGTAAGGTTATGATATACGTTGAAACCTAGATTTCGTCAACATTGATAATCCCTACGCTTTACTACTTTAAATTCGTTCAGTTCTGTGAGACCAAGATCTCGATTTCAAGTTGTTGAATTGATAGTAGTTATTTTTCTTTCCAATCCTTTTTTCTTATGAGTAAAAATAAACAATTTTTAGGAATCGATGTAAGTAAAGATGTTTTAGATGTGTATGATTATCAAGGTAATTGGTATCAGTTTAAAAATGATGCATCAGGCTTTAAAGAGCTGTTGTTAATCACAAGTGATTTAACTCATTGTATAATGGAAGCCACAGGGTATTATCATGTACGATTAGCTTATTTTTTAACAGAAAAAGGAGTTTTGGTATCAGTAGAAAATCCGTTGAAAATAAAACGTTTTATTCAAATGAATTTATCAAAAGTAAAGACGGATAAGAGTGATGCAAAGCAGCTATATAATTATGGTGTAAGTCAAGCCCCTTCTATATGGAAAGGAGAGAGCAAGGAACAACAAGAATGTTTACAAATAGTACGTTTGTTGAGTGTTTATACGAAACAATCTACTCAATTAAAGAATAAGCTTCATGGCGAATCAGTATTAGGAACTCCATCGAAATTGGTAGTTGGTTCCTTAAAAAGACAGCTAAAAAATATACAAAAAGAGATGGTTAAATTAGAAGATTTGTTGCTAGAAAATGTAAAAAAGAGCTATCAAGAAGAAGTGACTTTATTAAAGTCTATTCCAGGAATAGGGGGTAAAACAGCATTAATGTTATTAGTTTTTACCGATGGATTTAAGCGTTTTACTTCAGCAAAAGAGTTGTGTAGTTACGCAGGTATAACTCCTACTATTAGAGAGTCAGGCAGTAGTAAAAAAGGAAGACCTCGAATAAGTAAAATGGGTAATCCAAAGCTTAGAAATTTATTGTTTATGTGTAGTTTTAATGCTTGCAAATACAACAAAACATGTAGAGAACTTTATGACCGAATTGTAGCTAAGGGTAAGAGTAAAAAACTTGCTTTAATAGCGGTGTGTAATAAGCTACTAAAACAAGCTTTTGCAATAATAAAAAGTGGTTTGCCTTATGATGCAAATTATAAAAGTACTTTGGTTTAAAAAAGTATAAAATTTACTTGTTTTTTACCTCAGTTCTTTGTTGTGGTGTCGTTTTTATTATTTTTAATAGTCAAATTTATAAGTATTAGTTGTTTGTCTTTTTGTCCAATTTTTAAATTCAATGTTCATAATTACTTCTTGTGTTCCGTGAATTTTTTCTTTAAAATCAAAGTTTTCTTGATATGAAATTCCGTATTTATTTAGAACTTCATCAATTTTGTTTTTTTTCAGTTCCGCTTTTTTATTTTCTCTTCTATATTTATTCAGTTTAGAGTAAGCAGTTCCAAGAAATGAAAATCCAGCTACAATCATTCCAATTTTCACGTACCATAGATACAAGCTAAATATTTTCCAGTCAGATAAAAAGTAACCAAGAAGTATTAAAAGAAAACCAATAATTATTGTGCCGTAGAAAGTCAAATGTGTTGACTTTTGGTTTCTGCGAATTATTTCCAATTCGAGATTAGCAATTTCTAACTTTTCTTGAAATTTTTTGTCAAGTGTAATTTTTGAGCAAGTATTATTAAAATTAGGTTTTTTATTGGTCAAATTACAAGTCAATCCTTTTTCAAGACTCGTTATTTGGTTTTCGCATAAATCACAATGTCTTGAAAAATTCATTAAAATTTTAGTTCGGTTTTAGTAAGTTTTTGATTCCAGCGTTCGTTTTGGTAAATGCACCACAACTTGTTATAAAAGAACTAAAACTTCTTTTATCCGTGTTTTTAAACATGATAAGTAGAATTTTTAGCAATTTTATTTTTCTTGTTTCAAGTCTCCAATATAAAACAAAATAAAAAGTGAACAAAAAATGTATGGTTATATTAGTAAGTTTTAGATATAGTAATTAACTATCTAACAAACTAGCAGGCAATGTCTTTGTATTCTAACATTACTTTCCATAGTTGTTAAAAGAATGGTAAATGATTTAACAATGAATACAAAAGTCTTGGTTAGATTAACTTTTGGCATACATGTTGAAAAGCTCTAGGAAAATTATTTTATTATGAGAACATTTTCAAGGCAAATCAACAAATTATTTTTAATAACATTCTTAACTATTACTTCTATGGCAGTTGGACAAACATCTTTAAATAAAGTAGATTTATCAATTTATCCTAAACCAGAAAAAGGATTTAAACAAATGGTTATTGAAGTTCCTCATTCAGAAAACGATAGTAACAAAAAAATAGAATTTGTTATCGGAAAATGGATGGAAGTAGATACTTGTAATAAGCACGGTCTTGTAGGAAATATAGAAAAAAAGGATCTTAAAGGATGGGGATATTCGTATTATGATTTTACTACCGATGGTGGAGTTATATCTACTAGAAAGGCTTGTTTTGAAAGTAGTACAGTCAGAAAGTTTGTTACCAGTCAACCAACAACAGTAAGATACAACGGGAAATTACCAATTGTTATTTATGTACCAGAAGGTTACGATGTTCAATTTAAGATATTCAAGGCAGAAGATGATGTATATCATGCTAGTGAGGTAAAACAAAAATAAACTTAAAAGTACTGTGATTTATAACAGTTTTATATGAGAAAAGCAGCAAATACTATTTGCTGCTTTTCCTTTTTATAGAATTAATACACTACTTTTTTTCTTTAATAGGCACTGCATCAAAAGGATCTACCATGGCAATAAATAAAACACAAGGTCCATTGTTTAAGCATTTGGCCCTATGTGGTTTTCTTGCAGGACCATAAGCATAAGAACCCGCTTTTAATACGGTCGCTTTTTCTCCTTCGTATTGTACTTCCAAATTTCCAGAAATTAAAATCATTCGTTCAGGAGAGTTATGTGTATGAGATATAACTTCAGTATTAGGTTCTATTCTAAAGAAAAAATCTAAATTAGGTTTAGCTATATCACCGTGAAGTATTGTAAAAGAACAATTAGGAAAGAAATCAGGAGCAGGAAGCCATTTCAAACTCTTATCATTAACAGTTGTCGCAATAGACATTTCAGTGTCTGAAACACCATTGCTTTGAGCATTTAATCCGATAGCTAAAAAAGCTAGGATAAGGGTTAACAGGTTTAGTTTGTTTGTTTTCATCTTGTTGATTTTTAGGTATTTAATATAGTTAAAATATTTAAAAAATCAAATACTATTGTTGATGAAATCTACTTGAAATTTATTTTTAGAAGTGATCTTTTTTCTTTTATCTATTTTAGTTTTGGTGACTAAAAAATAATACTATAACTTTGCCCCGTTCATTAACGTATTGATGTTATCAAGAAAGGTGGAGGGAATAGACCCTTTGAAACCTTAGCAACCCTTTGTGCAAACAAAGAAGGTGCTACATTCTACTGCTTTGGCAGAGAGATAACGAAAAGAATTTTCTTTCCTCTTTTCCTGATAACATTACACTAAATATCAGGAATGTCAAACATTTATCAAGAAATACAAAAACGAATTCTCGTGCTCGATGGCGCTATGGGAACCATGCTTCAGGAATATAAATTTACGGAAGAAGATTTTCGTGGAGAACGTTTTAAAGACTATCCAACACCGTTACAAGGAAACAACGATTTGTTATCCATCACGCAACCCGAAGCCGTAAAAGAAGTACACAGAAAGTACTTTGCGGCAGGAGCAGACATTGTAGAAACCAACACTTTTTCAGGAACTACTATTGCCATGGCAGATTACCAAATGGAAGATTTGGTATATGAGTTAAATTACGAATCTGCTAAGATAGCCAAAGAAGTAGCAGATGAATTCACTGCGAAAGAACCGCATAAACCTCGTTTTGTAGCAGGGTCTATCGGACCTACAAACCGTACGGCAAGTATGTCTCCTGATGTAAACGACCCAGGATACAGAGCGGTAACTTTTGATGAATTACGTATTGCCTACAAGCAACAAGTAGAAGCCTTAATTGATGGTGGTTCAGATATTTTATTGGTAGAAACCGTATTCGATACCTTAAATGCCAAAGCCGCTTTATTTGCCATTGAAGAGGTAAAAACAGAGCGAAATATAGACATTCCTATAATGGTTTCAGGTACAATTACCGATGCTTCAGGAAGAACATTATCAGGACAGACAGCCGAGGCATTTTTGATTTCGATTTCTCATATTCCGTTGTTATCTGTAGGATTTAATTGCGCTTTAGGAGCCAATTTGTTGCAACCACACTTAGAGGCGATTGCTTCTAAAACGGATTTTGCCATTTCTGCACATCCGAATGCCGGATTACCGAATGCCTTTGGAGAATATGACGAAACTCCTGAAGAAACTGCCAATCAGATAGAGGAATATTTGAAGAAAAATTTAATCAATATCATAGGTGGATGTTGCGGTACTACGCCTAAGCATATTTCGGCTATTGCAGCAGTAGCAGCGAAGTACAAACCACGAAAAGCTGAATTTATTACAGCAGTACAAAATAGTTAGTAGATGAGTGAGGAAAGAAGATACATGAAATTATCGGGGTTAGAACCGTTAATTATTACACCCGAAAGTAATTTTATCAATGTTGGAGAGCGAACAAACGTAGCAGGATCGCGTAAATTTCTTCGATTGATTAAAGAAGAAAAGTTTGATGAAGCCCTGGCAATTGCGCGTCATCAAGTAGATGGAGGAGCGCAAATCATCGACATTAATATGGATGATGGTTTGATTGATGGAAAAGAAGCGATGGTTCGTTTCTTAAACTTAATTGCTTCCGAACCTGATATTGCCAGAGTTCCTATTATGATTGATAGTTCTAAATGGGAAATTATCGAAGCTGGTTTACAAGTAGTACAAGGAAAATCGGTGGTGAATTCCATTTCTTTAAAAGAAGGAGAAGAAAAATTTATTTTGGAAGCTACCCAGATAAAAAGATACGGAGCCGCTGTAATTATCATGGCTTTTGATGAAGTAGGACAAGCAGACACCTACGAACGAAGAATTGAAATCGCAGAGCGTTCCTATAGAATATTAGTGGATGTTGTTGGTTTTCCTGCGGAAGATATCATTTTCGATTTAAATATTTTTCCTGTAGCTACGGGAATGGAAGAACACAGAAAAAATGCGTTAGATTTTATCGAAGCTACCCGTTGGGTACGTGAAAATTTACCACATGTTAGTGTGAGTGGAGGTGTAAGTAACGTATCATTTTCTTTTAGAGGAAACAATGTCGTTCGTGAAGCGATGCACTCAGTATTCCTTTACTATGCCATCAAAGCAGGAATGAACATGGGAATTGTAAATCCAGCCATGTTAGAGGTGTATGATGACATTCCGAAGGATTTATTAGAACATATTGAAGATGTTGTTTTAGATAGAAGAGATGATGCTACTGAACGTTTGTTAGAATTTGCTGAAACGGTAAAAGGGACTAAAGCAGAAAACAAAGAGCAGGTTTTAGAATGGAGGAGTTTTCCACTTCAAGAACGTATTACGCACTCTTTAGTAAAAGGAATAGACGCTTTTATTGAAGAAGATGCTGAAGAAGCTCGTTTGAGTGTTGCAAAACCACTACATGTAATTGAAGGACATTTAATGACGGGGATGAACGTAGTAGGAGACTTGTTTGGCGAAGGAAAAATGTTTTTACCGCAAGTTGTTAAATCTGCCCGAGTAATGAAGAAAGCCGTGGCGTATTTGAATCCGTTTATTGAAGCAGAGAAAAGTGAGGAACAAAAAGCTATTGGAAAAATATTAATGGCAACCGTAAAAGGAGATGTGCACGATATTGGTAAAAACATCGTATCTGTAGTGTTAGGTTGTAACAATTATGAAATTGTAGATTTAGGTGTGATGGTTCCACCAGAAAAAATCATAGAAACCGCTAAAAAAGAGAACGTAGATGCCATCGGTTTAAGTGGACTGATAACGCCTTCGTTAGATGAAATGGTGTATTTAGCCAAAGAAATGGAACGTCAAAACTTGGAGATTCCTTTATTAATAGGAGGAGCAACAACTTCCAAGGCACATACTGCTGTAAAGATTGATACGCAGTATAAAAACGCAGTAGTACACGTAAACGATGCGTCAAGAGCAGTGACTGTAGTAGGAGATTTATTGAATAAAGAAACCTCAAACGAGTATGTTGCCAAGTTAAAGAAAGATTACGAAGAGTTTCGTGATAAGTTTTTAAAACGAGGAAAACAAAAGCACTACATACCAATTGAGGAAGCTAGAGAGCGAAAATTCAAAATAGATTGGGATACGACTAACATTTCTAAACCAAAAGAACTAGGCGTACAAAAATTAGAACAAGTAAGTTTAAAAGACTTGGTACCATATTTTGATTGGAGTCCGTTTTTTCGCTCGTGGGATTTACACGGAAAGTTTCCTGATATTTTAGAAGATGAAGTAGTAGGAGTAGAGGCAACCAATTTGTTTGCAGATGCTCAAAAGATGTTGCAACAAATCATAGAAAAACAAGCATTAAAGCCCAAAGCTATTTTTGGTTTGTTTGAGGCAAACTCTATTAACGACGACGATATTTCAGTTCAAAAGAAAGGAAAAGAAGTCGCAGTATTTAGAACCTTGCGTCAGCAATTAAAAAAGCGTGAAGGAAAACCAAGTTTTGCTTTGGCAGATTTTATTGCTCCAAAGGAAACTGAAAGAACGGATTATATGGGAGCTTTCTGTACCGCTATTTTTGGAGCAGATGAATTAGCATTGCAGTACAAAGAAAATCACGATGATTACAATGCTATTATGGCACAAGCTATTGCCGATCGTTTTGCAGAAGCTTTTGCTGAATACTTACACCACAGAGTAAGAACAAAACATTGGGGCTATGCTTCTGAAGAAAACTTAACGAATGATGAGTTGATAAAGGAAGCATACAAAGGTATTCGTCCTGCACCCGGGTATCCTGCATGTCCTGATCATCTAGAAAAAGAAACGATTTGGCAGCTTTTACAAGTTGAAGAAAACATAGGAGTAAGTTTAACAGAAAGCTTAGCTATGTGGCCAGCAGCAGCAGTTTCAGGATATTATTTTGCCAATAGCGAAGCTAAATATTTCGGTTTGGGTAAAATAACAGACGATCAGGTAAGGGATTTTGTAGAACGAAAGAACATTCCTTTAGAAAAAGCCAGAAAATGGTTGCATCCAAATATATCAGACAATTAATAATAAATTAAAAAACCAATAAAAAGAGCGTATTTAATTAACAATAAGTTTTAAGTAAGCTAAGATAAAAACTAAAAAGGCGTAGTAATATTGCAGTATAAAAATCAGATGTAATGAAGAAATATCAATTAGAAATCAGGTTTGCAATTCAGCTAGCAATTATGGCAGTTTTATCGTTGTTTGCAGCTTCGCTGATGTAAGTTAAATATGCCTTTATAAGCTATACTTATGAAGGTAACAGAACATTTAGAAAAAGCTAACGGAAAATCATTGTTTTCGTTTGAAATTCTTCCACCGTTAAAGGGAGATAATATTGATTCAATATTCAAAAATATTGATCCGTTAATGGAATTCAATCCGCCGTTTATAGACGTAACTTATCACCGAGAAGAGTACGTGTATAAAGAGTTAGAAAGCGGATTGTTAAAAAAACAAGTAGTAAAAAAGCGTCCAGGTACGGTAGGTATCTGTGCGGCAATTCAAAATAAATATCAAGTAGATGCTGTTCCGCATATTTTGTGTGGAGGATTTACCAAAGAAGATACCGAAAACTTCTTAATAGACCTTGATTTTTTAGGTATTGATAACGTAGTTGCGTTGCGTGGTGATGCAGTAAAAAGCGAGACTTATTTTAAGCCAGAAAAGGACGGACATGCGTATGCAAGTGAGTTAGTAACTCAAATAGAAAACTTAAATAAAGGAAGATATTTGGATGATGACCTGCAAAACTCCTCAAAAACTGATTTTTGTATTGGTGTGGCTGGTTATCCAGAAAAACACATGGAAGCACCAAGTTTAGATTCTGACATCCATTTTTTAAAGAAAAAAATAAAAAACGGGGCTAGTTATATAGTAACACAAATGTTTTTTGATAATCAAAAATACTTTGAGTTTGTAGATAAATGTAGAGAAGAAGGTATAACAGTTCCTATCATTCCAGGATTAAAACCAATTTCAACCAAAAAGCAATTGAATTTAATTCCACATCGATTCAAAGTAGATTTACCAGATGCGTTGGTAAAAGAAGTGATTAAATGTAAAGATAATAGTGAAGTACGACAAGTTGGGATTGAGTGGAGTATTGCACAAAGTAAAGAGCTGCAACAAAGAGGGGTGCCTATTTTACACTATTACTCAATGGGAAGATCAACCAATATTCAACAAATTGCTGAAGCCATTTTCTAAATAAATCGTCATTTCGAACCGAGTGAAACGAAGAGTGAGAAATCTTATGAAAGCAAGTTATTCATTTTTATGAGATTTCTCCCTTCGGTCGAAATGACAGGTTAGTTTTTAATATTTCTTACGTTATAACGAGGAGTGTAACGACATGGTTATCTCATTAAGAGACAAAACGTTATTTTTGAGTGCTAACAAACTTCTCCTGAATAATTTGCGCTACAGGTTTGTTTTCTATTTTACTTTCTAGCCAAGAGAGAATGTCCAAATACAAAAAGGCTCTTTTTTCATAAGGGTGATTCTCATATACTTTTAAGCGATCGTATATCTTCTTAAACTCTTTTTTTATTTGATGAGGATATACATCGCCTAATGCTTTTATAGAAGAGATAAACTCCTTTTGAACCTCTTGAAGATTTTCCATTTTTAGTAAAAAACGATAGGTATCTTTAAATTGTCGTTCTAAATCGTAATCCAATCCACATTCATAATGAGCAATTAAGCACAATACTCTAGCAAAACATTGTAAATCTTGTGCGACATCAATATGTTTAGATTTGATGATTTTATTTAGGTATAAAATACACTCTTTGTTTTTGCCCATACCAAAGTATAAACAAGCTATTTTATAGTAAAATACAACAATATGATGCGTGTCTAAACGATCCTTGTACTCATCAATTTTTTCATTAATAATATCTACTAAATATTCACCTTCTGAAAAATTACCTTCTAAGAAGTGTAAATGTAACTTATTAGCATAGTAGTATAAAAAGGTCAGGATTTCAGTATTGCTATTTTGCGGAATACTTTTCTCTTCAATTTCCTTTTCAAATAAAGAAAGTTCTTCTTTAAATTTATCATAGTGCTTGATAAAAAATAAGCTTTCTAATAAATAATTTTTCCCCTTCAAATAAAAAACAGGATGTAAAGAAATATTCTTAGAATCATTTTTAAATAAATCTACCCATTTGTTGGCGTACTTATAACTCTGTAAAAAATCCTGTGTCAAAAAACTATGCCATAAATGAGCTTTGTATAGCCATAACTTTTCTCTAAAACCTAATTTTTCATACGAATATTCAGGTAACTTAGAATTGAAGTAAGAATTTACGCGTTGCAGTTCTTCATCATTTTTTACGTACCCGTTTTTTAATAAGGTTCCATACAATTGCAGCGATAAGTTAGATAATTTACTAGCTATTACATTTTGCTGACTGAGTTCTTTTGCTTGAATGGTTAGCTCATCTGAACGCGTGTCGATACTTCGGGTTATATATTGGCTTTCAATCACTTTTTCCAACTCAACAATTTCATAGGCAATATTTTTTTCTTCATTTTCAATTGCCATATTTTTTGCTTTCTCAAGGAGTTTTAAGCTTTGTTTGTACAATCCTTTTTGATACAAAACAGTAGCAAAGTCCAATTGTTCACGTATTTGAATTCTGATGTTTTTATGAGCAGGATTCATACGAAGACTAATAAGTATTTGCTTATATAAGTGAGCTTTTAAATTGGAAAGTTGCTGTTTACTAACAACACCGCTATCAATAATTGCTTTTTCGTTGTAACACTTTTGTTTTTCTAACAATTTAAAAAGGGAAAAGAACTTCGCATCTACATTACCACCCAAACGACCTACATATAAATTAAATTGACGTTTTTCTGATTTTGATAACGACTTTATCAAAACAAATAATGCGTCATTTTGTTGGTTGGAGAATGTAATTGGTTTACGCATAACTTTTTGTCTTTCAGTAGTTTGTTTTTATTTTTTCTTGTTTTGATATCGTAACTAACCTATTTAAAAAGAGTTTGTTAGAAAAGCCAATATATACATTTGGTTTTTATTCTGATAATCATAGTTAGATTTATGCACAACGATAAAATTCAAATTTTTGATACCACTTTACGAGATGGGGAACAGGTCCCAGGATGTAAATTAGATACTCAACAAAAATTAATTATTGCCGAAAGACTCGATTTTTTAGGAGTTGATGTAATAGAAGCTGGTTTCCCTGTGTCGAGCCCAGGAGACTTTACTTCGGTACAAGAGATTGCTAAACTGGTTAAAAACGCTTCAGTTTGCGGATTAACGAGAGCTGTAAAAAAAGATATTGAAGTAGCTGCTGATGCTTTAAAGTTTGCTAATAAACCTAGAATTCATACAGGTATTGGTACTAGCGACTCTCATATTCAATACAAGTTTAATGCTTCAAAAGACGAAGTAATTAGACGAGCTAAAGAAGCAGTTTCGTATGCGAAGAATTTTGTAGATGATGTAGAGTTTTATGCTGAAGATGCTGGTAGAACTGATAATGCTTTCCTAGCAAGAGTTTGCGAAGAGGTTATCAAATCAGGTGCAACAGTGTTGAATATTCCAGATACTACAGGGTATTGTTTACCAGAAGAATACGGAGCAAAAATAAAGTATTTAAAAGAACACGTAAAGGGTATTGAGAATGTGATTATCTCTTGCCATTGTCATAATGATTTAGGGTTAGCTACTGCCAATTCTATTGCAGGAGCTATTAATGGTGCGCGTCAAATTGAATGTACAATTAATGGTATTGGTGAGCGAGCAGGAAATACTGCATTAGAAGAAGTGGTAATGATTTTAAAACAACATCCATACTTAAACCTTCAAACGGATATTAATACCAAGTTGTTATACGATACAAGTATGATGGTTCGTGAAAAAATGGGAATGCCTGTACAACCAAATAAAGCTATTGTAGGAGCTAATGCTTTTGCACATAGTTCAGGAATTCACCAAGACGGAGTGATTAAAAATCGTGAGACTTATGAAATTATCAATCCAGCAGATGTGGGCGTTAATGAAAGTGCTATTGTGTTAACAGCACGAAGCGGAAGAGCAGCCTTGGCATATCGTGCTAAAAAGATTGGATACGAATTAACCAAAATTCAATTAGATACTGCTTATAAAACCTTCTTACAGTTTGCTGACAGACAAAAAGAAGTAATTGATGAAGACATTCATCAAATTATGAAACAAGTTAACAATATTTCAAAAATAGCTATAGCCTAATGGGAAAGACATTATTTGATAAAGTTTGGGATGCGCATGTGGTTGATAGCATTAAAGACGGACCACAAATTCTATATATCGACAAGCATTTAATTCATGAAGTAACAAGTCCGCAGGCATTTAATGAATTAAAAGAGCGTAATATTCCAATTGCGCGACCTGATAAAATTGTTGCAACGGCTGATCATAACACACCAACTGTAAATCAACATTTACCAATAAAAGATGAGCTGTCTCGAAATCAATTAGAACAGTTGACCAAAAACTGTGAAGAAAATAACATCACCTTATACGGATTAGGTCACCGCTATAATGGAATTGTCCATGTAATGGCTCCTGAATTAGGAATCACACAACCGGGAATGACTATGGTTTGTGGAGATAGTCATACCTCAACGCATGGTGCTTTCGGTACTATCGCTTTTGGTATTGGTACGAGTCAGGTTGCACAGGTATTTGCAAGTCAATGTTTGTTGTTAGAAAAACCTAAGAGTTTACGTGTAAACGTGAATGGAAAGTTGAAAAATGGCGTATTACCAAAAGATGTAATCTTATATATCATTGCCAAACTAGGTACGAATTCAGGTACGGGATATTTTTGTGAATATGCAGGAAATGTATTTGAAGAAATGTCTATGGAAGGACGTATGACCGTTTGTAATATGAGTATTGAGATGGGAGCTAGAGGAGGTATGATTGCTCCAGATGAAACAACTTTTGAATACGTAAAAGGACGTGAGTTTGCTCCAAAAGGAGAGGAGTTTGATAAAAAAGTAGCGTATTGGAAAACGTTGAAAACGGATAAAAATGCAGCATTCGATAAAGAATACTCATTTGATGCAGAAGATATTGAACCGATGGTAACTTACGGGACCAACCCAGGAATGGGTATAAAAATTTCTGAAAATATTCCCCTTTTAAATGATGCTTCCTTTGAAAAGTCATTGCAATATATGGATTTTCAAAAAGGAGCATCTTTAATAGATAAACCGATTAATTATGTGTTTATTGGTAGTTGTACAAACTCTCGAATCGAAGATTTTAGAGTAGCTGCCAATTATGTAAAAGGAAAGCAAAAAGCACCCAATGTGCATGCATGGTTAGTACCTGGGTCACAACAAGTAGCAAAACAAATTAAGTTAGAAGGATTACAAACCATTTTTGAAGAAGCAGGTTTTCAATTGCGACAACCAGGATGCTCTGCATGTTTAGCAATGAACGATGATAAAATTCCAGCAAAAGAATACTGTGTTTCTACATCTAATAGAAACTTTGAAGGACGTCAAGGGCAAGGAGCACGTACTATTTTAGCAAGTCCTCTTGTAGCAGCAGCGACAGCTATTGAAGGTAAAATAATAGACATTACTAAACACTTAAATTAAGATGGAAAAGTTTGTAAAACTGATTGATACAGCCATACCATTATCAACAGAAAATATTGATACAGATCAAATTATACCTGCACGCTTTTTAAAATCGACCGACAAAAATGGTTTTGGTGATAATGTGTTTAGAGATTGGCGTTATAAAAAGGATGGGAGTTTGAATGAAGATTTTGTATTAAATAATGATAATTATAGCGGAAGTATTTTAATCGCAGGAGATAATTTTGGTTGTGGTTCTAGTAGAGAACATGCAGCTTGGGCATTAGCGGGTTATGGCTTTAAGGTAGTTATCAGTAGTTTTTTTGCTGATATTTTTAAAGGAAATGCGCTGAATAATGGCATTTTACCTATACAAGTTCCGAAGGAATACTTAGTAAAGCTATTACAAAAAGTAACTAATGTACCCGAAACTACTATTATTGTCGATTTAGAAAATCAAGTAATAAAGACTCCTATTGGGAACGTAGATTTTGAAATTAATTCGCATAAAAAACTATGCTTGTTAAATGGGTATGATGATATTGATTTTTTAATCAGTAAAAAAGATAAAATAACAGCTTTTGAAGCAAAAATGGTATAAAAAGAAATATATGAAGTACAATATAACCGTAATTCCAGGAGATGGAATAGGACCTGAAGTAACCGAACAGGCTAAAAAAGTGCTAAGAGCAATAGGTAATGTGTTCGACCATACTTTCTTATTTGAAGAAACATTAATGGGTGCCTGTGCTATTGACCAAACGGGAAATCCTTTACCCGAAAAAACCATTGAGTTATGTAAAAAAAGTGATGCTATCTTATTTGGAGCTATTGGAGATCCAAAGTATGATAATGATCCTACAGCTAAGGTGCGTCCAGAGCAAGGGTTGTTACGTTTACGAAAAGAGTTAGGCTTGTTTTGTAATGTGCGTCCTGTAAAAGCATATGATACGTTGATCCATAATTCACCTTTAAAGAAAGAAAGAATTGAAGGAACAGATATTGCTATTTATAGAGAACTGACTGGAGGAATCTATTTTGGAATTAAAGAATTGAGTGATGATGGACAACATGCTTTTGATGGTTGTTCTTATACGGTTGAAGAAATTGAACGAATGGCACATTTAGCTTTTCAGTCAGCACAAAAAAGACGTAAAAAGCTAACTTTGGTTGACAAAGCTAATGTATTAGAAACTTCAAGATTGTGGCGCAAAACAGTTACGGAGATGGCAAGTGAGTATCCTGATGTAGAAGTTGACTTTTTATTTGTAGACAATGCAGCGATGCAGCTAATATTAAATCCGAAACAGTTTGATGTAATTTTAACAGAAAATCTTTTTGGAGATATTCTTTCAGATGAAGCTAGTGTAATAGGAGGTTCTATAGGCTTATTAGCATCGGCATCTATAGGAAAAGAAAATGCATTGTTTGAGCCAATACACGGTTCTTTTCCACAAGCAAAAGGGAAAGATATTGCGAACCCGTTAGCTTCAATCTTATCTGCAGCTATGTTATTAAAACATTTAGGTTTATCACAAGAGGCTCAAGTAGTAGAAGCAGCGGTTGAAAAATCATTAGAATTAGGAATTACGACTCAAGATATTAATCTGGAAAACCCATTTTCAACAAGTAAAGTAGGCGATTTTATTGCTGATTACATCTATAATCAAGAAGATAGTAATATCAACTTTCAAAATGTACACATGGGGCAAAGTACGATTATATAAGTTATATACACCATAAATTAACCGTAAACTTCTTTTAACTACTATTGTTAAAGGAAGTTTTGTTTTTAAGTTATTGATAGCGTGTTTATTAGTTGTTTAAAAAATCATCTCTTTGTTTAGTTTTTAATATTTTATGATTTTTGTGTTTAAATATTATTTTTTTTAACACTTTTTATGTTTTTATATTAAAAATATAGACCTAAAATGTAGATTTACAGTGAATTAAAAAAACCCTTCATATTATGAAAAAAACAAAATTAGCCCTAATTATGGGCTTGTCTGTAGGTGTGTTCTTCACCTCATGTTCAAGTGAAAACGAACAAATTAAAGAGTCAGGAGTTATAGAGCAATCTAGCGATAACCCAGGATTTAAACCAGTACCTCAAGAGGTAGTTGACGCCGTAGCTAAATTAGAGCTAAATGTAGATCATATTCGTTATGATAATTTTTACTTTCCTGATGGAACTTCAGAAGTACGCTTATTCTTAGAAGAGGATGTTGTAATGACAGAACAAGAATTATTCACTTTGGCAGATGCTAAGGATGAGAATCAATCTGGTCGTCAATACTCAACCAACAGTTTGGTATCTCAAGGTAGAAATATTTCTATCATAGGATATACAGGTGGTGGTGGATACGGTCTTTCTAGTAAAGAGCAAACAGCATTACAATGGGCGGTAGACAATTATAACCGTTTAAGTGGTGTGTCTATTAGCTTTACCCTAAGCTTTGGTACAGATTATTCTAACAAAGATATGGTAGTATACCGAAATCCAAATCAATCTGGATCAGGTGGTAGCGCAGGTTTTCCAAGTGGAGGTTTACCTTACAAGTGGGTACAAATCTACGGATTATCAGGGTACACAACGAATGTAAACGAGCATGTAATTACACATGAAATAGGGCATTCAGTAGGATTTAGACATACAGATTGGTTTAGCCGTCAAAGTTGTGGACAAAATACTAACGAAGGTACTGCTGGTGTAGGAGCTAACCATGTGTCTGGTACACCAACAGGATACGATCCAACTTCAATTATGTTAGCGTGCTTTAGCTCTAACGAAGATGGAGAGTTTAATGGTAATGATATTACAGCACTACAAAACATGTACTAAGAATTAACTAACCTTAATACATATTGTAAACCACCGATTAAAGTCGGTGGTTTTTTATTGCATATATTCCTTAGTTCATCATTTATTTTCCTGAGCTTATAAAAAAGACGTTTTAAAAAACGTAAGTCCAAAATACTTTTGAGGTATCTAATTATAAAAAACACACCATTATGAACCCAAAAAGAGAACTTATTTTTTTAAGAACATTTGCAGTAAGTGTAACAGCACTAATAGGAGTTTTAACTACTGTAGCCTTTAAAAATAAAGGAAATACACAGTTTGATACCATTGATGTAAAAAGAATTAATATCATAGAAAATGACGGAACGGTAAAAATGCTTATTACTAATGCTGCAAATTTTCCTAGCAAAGGCGATGAAATTAACGGAAGAGTATATCACGAAAGAAAAAAGAGAGCAGGAATGCTTTTTTATAACGAAGAAGGTATAGAGTGTGGAGGGTTCATTTATGATGGTAAAAAGACTGAAAAAGGACATAGTTCAGGCTTATCATTAACATTCGATCAATATGATGGAGATCAAGTAATGCAGTTAATAACAACTGATGCAAAGAAAGACGGAAAAAGATACAAAGCAGGAAGATTAGTGTTTAATGATAGAGGTGATAATGAAACCCAAGAAATGTCTCAAAAAATAGGAGAGGAATTAAAAGCAATTCAAGATCCAGAAAAAAGAAGAGCTAAGTTTCAAGAATATCAACAAAAAGGAATGATAGGAGGTGTACCAAGGGTAGCTTTGGGACAAACACCGGGAAAACAAAATGGATTGTTTTTATATGATTCTAACGGAAAAACAAGAGCGAAGTTTATTATAGATGAGGATAATAAAATAAAACTAGAGGCTTATGATGATAAAGGTAATGTAATAAGTACTTGGCCAGAAGACAAATAGTAGATTATAATTTGCGATGAGATTTTTTTAAAAATCTCATCGCAAATTTGATATATTTGTGAATAACGATATGAAAACAAATACCTCCTTTTTTAGAGAAAATACTGCATTTTTAATCTTTCTCTTCCTTTTTTCTTGGATAGTTATTTTAAAGAATCAATTTGGAGTTTCAAGTTCTTGGGAAGATTTTATTTTTTATCCAGATGCTCCTTTTTGGTTTTTCTTAAAAGCTGTTTTTATTTTTTGGTGGGTGAGCTTTATTAAAAAAAAGATTAATAAAAGTTCTAAAAAGCAAACTCCATCGTTAAAAAAGTACCTGTTGTTTTTTGGGATAGGGCTATTATCTTATTTAGTTATCGGAAATATTTTTGGATTAATAATCTCTTTTATTTTTGATACCTATTCTAGAAATTTTGGTACGTTATATCACTTGGTTTATAAAAATATGGGGTCGACAATGGACTTTATTATTTTTGGGGGATTTTCGTTAGCTTATTTGTACTATAAAGAAAATGTAGTTTATCAAAAACAAGTAACTGCTTATGAGATAAGTAAGGCCAAAAGTGAAATTACTCAGTTAAAAACTCAATTAAACCCTCATTTTTTATTTAATAACTTAAATGTTTTAGATCAACTTATAGAAGAGGATACAGAGAGAGCTTCTTTATTTTTAAATCGTTTTGCAGAACTATATAGGTATAGTTTACATAGTGCAGATAAACAATTGGTTCCATTAAAAGAAGAATTGTTTTTTGCTGAAGGTTATTTCAAGTTAATGGAAGAGAAATATCAAGGATATTATCAATTAGAAATTCAGGAAACTCTTTATCAAGAAAATACTTTAGTTCCTCCATTTTGTTTACAAGTCCTTATAGAAAATGCAATTACCCACAATAAAGGAACACTCGAAATTCCCGTACATATTGTAATAACAGGAGGTAATGGAATAAAAGTAACAAATAATAAAGCATTATACTCTAAAAGAGTAAAAGGTAACGGAGTAGCGTTGGCTAACTTATCAAAACAATTTGAGTTGCTTACTGGTACAGGTATTTGCATAGATGAAAAGGAAGATAAATTTGAAGTGGTGTTACCATTAATAAAAACTAACAGGCATAACTTATAATGATAAAAGCAATCATAGTAGAAGATGAATTACCAGCAAGGAAGAAGCTGAAAAAATACATTGAAAGTTATAAAGAGTCTATCACTATTGTAGAAGAGTTTGAAACAGTAGAAGAAGTTTTAGATTTTTTTGAAACACCAACTGATATCGATTTGATTTTTTCAGATATAGAGCTAAGAGATGATAATGCTTTTGAAGCCTATAAAAAAGTGAACATTAAAACACCTATCATTTTTATTACTGCCTATAATCAGTTTTGGATGGAGGCTTTTGAAACTAGTGGGATTGAGTATTTATTAAAACCCTATTCGTTTGAACGTTTTGAAAAAGCGGTTGATAAATATCTAAATCTAAAAAACTCTATGACTATTGGTAGTAATGAAAACGTATTGCAAAAGTTAGATGCTTATTTAACTAATCAAACAATACAAACACCGAAAACGTATCAAGAGTTTATTGCTGTAAAATCATCACAATACACCTATTTTTTAAAGATAGATGAAGTAGTGTACTTTCAAGCAGATTACGGAATTGTAGTAGCGTATGATGTACACAACAAAAAACATATTTTGAATCAATCTTCTCTAAAGATGTTAGAAGAATTGATAAATCCTACTGTATTTTTTAAAATCAATAGAAGTGAACTGTTAAACAGAAATTATATCGAAAAAATAAGCAGGTATACTAAAAATATAATCGCTATTAACTTAAAAAATAACGAGACAGTTTTAAAAACCAGTCAAAATAAAACGGCTGAGTTTACTAAGTGGCTTGGGATGTAAAACTATAAAAGCAAGATGATTTCTATCTTGCTTTTATAAAAATGTTAAACTAAATTAAGTTTCTCACGGATTTTATCCAAACACAAATTATCAATACTTCCTATATGCGTATGTTTTTTAGAAGTATCAGGAGTGTAGGTTCCGTTGACAACTTCACCACCAATTTTTTGGTAAGCCTCTCTAAAACTCATAACGTTTTCAACAAGCGTATTGATATTGTCTACTGTGAATAGATATTTGTATTTTTCATCCTGTAAGTCAATATCCTTCACAATAACTTGCTGAATAGCGTAATCAAAAATATCCAACACATCTTTTAGTTCTTCAAAAGCATTGATGATATTTTCTTTTAATAACTGATAATCTCTATGATAACCACTCGGTAAATTGTTAGTGATTAATAAGGTTTCAGTATACAACGCTTGAATTTTATTGCACTTTCCTCTAATCAATTCAAATACATCAGGATTCTTTTTATGTGGCATAATGCTACTACCTGTAGTTAATTCATCAGGAAAAGAAATAAAATCAAAATTCTGACTCATATACAGGCAGATATCCATCGCAAAACGAGCTAGTGTATTACTCACACTACCCAACGCCATGGTAATAGTACGCTCACTTTTTCCTCTACTCATTTGTGCAGCAACCACATTGTATTTTAAGGTTTCAAAGCCTAGTTCTTTTGTGGTGAATTCTCTATCAATAGGGAACGAACTACCATATCCAGCTGCAGAACCTAACGGATTTTGATCTACTGTTTTTAGCGCTGCATTAACCATGTACAAATCATCAATTAGCAATTCAGCATAAGCAGAAAACCATAATCCGAAAGAGGAAGGCATTGCCACTTGCAAATGGGTATAACCTGGTAATAGCTTGGTTTTATATTGCTCTGCTAATTGAAATAAGGTGTTAAAAAGTGTTTTTGTTTTACCTGAAATCAACTGTAAATTGTCTTTGTAATACAATTGTAACGCCACTAAAACTTGATCGTTTCTTGAACGTGCTGTATGAATTTTCTTGCCAACTTCACCATACATTTTAGTCAATTCGAACTCAATTTTAGAATGTACATCTTCAAATTGAGCATCAATTATAAAAGTACCGTCTTCAACTTGCTGTTGTAGCGTAGTAATTCCAGTAGTTAATTGCTCTAATTCTTCTCCAGTAATAATACCGATGGATGCTAGCATTTTAGCATGTGCTAACGATGCTTGCAAGTCGTATGGAGCAATGTGTATGTCTATTTCTCTGTCATTTCCAACAGTGAAATGCTCTATTTTTTTATCTATGGATAATCCTTTGTCCCAAAGTTTCATGTTTTTATGTTTTTTGTGTCACCTCGAACGTATGTGAGAGGTCTTAAAGTTATTAGTAACTCATTTTTTTGAGATCCTCCTCGTACCTCGTTCGGAATGACGATTATTTTAGAGCCAAGAGAATAGATCGCTTCGCTGTTAGAGAAAAGACTTGTCTATAAGTCTTTGTTCTTGACTCTTTGTTCTATTTTCTTCTACAATACTTTATTCAATAATTTTATATACAACTCAATTCCTTCCTCAATTTCTTGAAGATAAATAAACTCATCAGCGGTATGTGATCGAGTACTATCTCCAGGACCTAATTTTAAAGAAGGACAACTTAAAACCGATTGATCGGATAGAGTAGGAGAACCATAGGTTTCTCTTCCTAAAGTAATACCTGCTTGTACTAATGGGTGTTTCACTGGAATAGATGAGGAGTTCAAATGCAATCCTCTAGGTTGAATTTTACAAGGTGCGTGTTCTTGTAAAAAGTCACTGATTTCTTGATTGGTATATTTGTCGTTTACACGAACATCAACTACCAATTTTACTTCTGCAGGAACAGCATTGTGTTGTTTTCCAGCATTGATTTGTGTTACCGTGAGTTTTACATCTCCCAAAGTTTCTGATGTTTTTTCAAACGACAGGTCTTTAAACCATTGCAATACCTCTATTGTATTGTAAATAGCATTATCATAATTCGGATGCGCCGCGTGACTCGGAGTTCCTTTTACCTCAGCATCAAAAACCACCAAGCCCTTTTCTGCTATGGCTAATTGCATTAAAGTAGGTTCTCCTACTATAGCTACATCAATTTTTGGTAAGGTTTTTAGCAATCCGTTTAACCCGTTAGGGCCGCTACTTTCTTCCTCTGCCGTTCCTGCAAATACTAAGTTGTATTGTAGGTTTTCTTGTGCATAAAAATAAGTGTAGGTTGCCAATAACGAAACCAAACAGCCTCCGGCATCGTTACTTCCTAACCCGTAGAGTTTGCCATCTTCTACAATAGCTTTAAACGGATCTTTGGTATAGCCGTTATTAGGTTTTACCGTATCGTGATGCGAGTTGAGTAATAACGTAGGTTTGTTAGCATCAAAATGTTTATTTACTGACCACACGTTGTTCTGAGTTCTAGTGTATGGAATATCAAACTCTTTAAACCAGTTTTCTAGCAGTAGGGCAGTAGCATCTTCTTCCGAAGAAAAAGAAGGTGTTTCTATCAGGTTTTTTAATAGGTTGATGGCTTTTGTGGTAAGTCTTTGTATCATGATAGTTGTAATGAGGTGTGTTTGTTTTTTGAGTTAAATAGCATAGTTGTACTACCTATATGAACTTTGTGAACGTTATTTTTTAGGGCGTGAAAGCAATTGTCTAGTTTAGGAAGCATTCCTTCAAATATGACTCCATCAGCTTTTAATTGCGCGTAGGATTCTGAAGTGATTTGTTCGATAATAGAGTTGTCATCGGTTACATCACTTAGCACTCCTGATTTTTCAAAACAGTAATATAGTTCTGTACTAAAATGAGCAGAGAGACCTATAGCAATTTCTGAAGCTATGGTGTCTGCATTTGTGTTCAATAACTGTCCGTTAGCATCGTGCGTAATGGCACAAAACACAGGCGTTACTTCGTTATTAATTAATATGGTTAGTACTTGCGGATTCACGGTAACAACGTCGCCTGCAAATCCGTAATCTATAGGTTCAGCAGGACGTTTGGTTGATATAATAGTATTTCCGTCCGCTCCTGTAAAACCTATAGCGTTGGCGTTATGCGCTTGTAACTGCGCAACAATTTGCTTGTTGATTTTACCTGCATATACCATAGTAATCAAATCTAAAGTTTGCGTATCGGTTACACGTCTGCCATCAATCATCGTCACAGGAATATTCAACTGTTTAGCCAATTCTGAAGCTAGTTTTCCACCACCATGTACCAATACTTTCGGACCTTTTAGCTGAGCGAAATTAGCTAAGAAGCTATGTAGGGCTGCCTCATCATTAATGATGTTTCCGCCTATTTTAACAATCTTTATGGTTTTCATTTCTTCAATTATCAATTATCAATTATCAATTATCAGTTATTATTGTTCACTGTTCACTGTTTTCAATATTTCCTTTAATACTATCTGTGCAGCAAAGGTTCTGTTGTTAGCTTGTTCAATCACAATAGAATTCTCACCATCTAAAACCGCATCTTCTGCTACCACATTTCTTCTAATGGGTAAGCAGTGCATAAATTTAGCAGCGCCTATTTTTTCCTGAGTAATCATCCAGTTAGGATCTTCGTTCAATATTTTACCATATTCATTAAAAGAACTCCAGTTTTTAGCATAGATAAAGTCGGCATTTTCAAAAGCTTTCTCTTGATTGTATTCTATAGGGAACTCTTGAGTAATTTCTGGGTTTAGCTCATAACCTTCGGGGTGCGTTATAACAAATTCTACATCCATATTATGCATCAAATGCACAAAAGCATTGGCAACCGAATGTGGTAACGCTTTGGGGTGTGGAGCCCAAGACAACACAACTTTAGGTTTGTCAACTTTTTTAGTTTCCGTAATAGTAATCGCATCTGCCAAAGCTTGTAACGGATGGTCAGTAGCGCTTTCCATATTGATAACAGGAACCGTAGCATATTTTACAAAACTGTTGAGTACAATTTCAGAAGTATCTTTTTCTTTGTCTTTCAACGTAGGAAAAGCTCTTACCGCAATGATATCAGCATACTGAGAAATTACCATGGCAGCCTCTTTAATATGTTCTGAAGTACTTAAATTCATTACAGTACCGTCTTCAAACTCCATATTCCAAGCGTTGGTAATGTTTAACACACTTACTTCCATACCTAAGTTTTTAGCCGCTTTTTCGGTACTTAATCTTGTACGTAAACTAGCATTGAAAAAAAGCATGACTAAGGTTTTATGTTTTCCCAAATCAGCAAACTGATAGGGGTTTTCTTTTAATTGAATTGCCTTTTGAATGGTTTCTGAAAGGTTTTCAATGTCGTTTAAGCTGGTGTATTTTTTCATGACAGTTCCTTTTTTAAAGCATCAAAAAACACATCGATATGTTGCTTTTGAATGGTTAATGGTGGAAGGATTCTTAATAAGTTCGGATTCTTAGCGCTTCCAGTGAAAATATGATGCTTGAATATTAGGTTTTTTCTTAGGTCAGCAATAGGAAAGTTGAATTCTAATCCTAACATTAGACCTCTTCCTTTTACAGCTTTTATTTGTGGAATTGAAGCTGCTTGTTCCTTAAAATACGCAGCAATTTGCTGTGTGTTTTCCATCAATTGTTCTTTTTGGATGGTTTCAAGAACAGCTAAGGAAGCGGCACAAGCTAAGTGATTACCGCCAAAGGTAGTTCCTAACAAACCATAAGAAGCTTGAATGCTTGGATGAATTAAAATTCCACCTACAGGAAATCCGTTCCCCATTCCTTTTGCCATAGAAATGATATGCGGAGTAATGTCGTGTTTTTGAAAAGCAAAGAAATCACCCGTTCTACCAAATCCGCACTGAATTTCATCAGCAATAAGTAAGGTGTTGTATTGCTTGCATAGTTTTTCTAACCCTTGGTAAAAAGTAGTTGATGCTTCGTCTAATCCACCAATACCTTGAATGGTTTCAATAATAATGGCACAAACATCATTGTTTTGTAAGGCTTTTTCAACACCTGCTAAATCTTCAAACTCTAAAAAGATAACTTCTTGCTGCGCATTGATAGGCGCTACAATCTTAGGATTGTCGGTTGCCGCTACCGCAGCAGAAGTACGTCCGTGAAAAGAGTTTTTAAAGGCAATTACTTTTTGTTTACTAGTATGAAAAGAGGCTAGTTTTAAAGCATTTTCATTGGCTTCTGCTCCTGAATTGCATAAGAATAGTTGATAATCGTTGCAACCCGATATGTTTTCTAGTTGCGAAGCTAACTCCACTTGTAGCGGATTCTGAATCGCGTTGCTATAAAAGCCTAGTTTGCTTACTTGTTCACTAATATTTTTAACATAGGCAGGGTGTGAGTGCCCGATAGATATTACGGCATGTCCGCCATATAAATCTAAATACTCTGTGCCTTTATCGTCGTATACATATACATCGTTGGCGGTTACTGGGGTTATATCAAATAGAGGATATACATTAAATAAACTCATTAGTTTTCTTTTTTTATGGTATTAATTTTGTTAAAAGAGGCTACCATTCCTTGTATTAATGCTGCACTTAATCCTTTGTGTTCCATTTCATTCAAACCTTCAATGGTACAGCCTTTTGGAGTGGTAACTTTATCGATTTCTTCTTCAGGATGATTTCCTGTAGCTATGAGTAAGTTGGCAGCACCTTCACTAGTATGCATAGCGAGTTCTTGTGCTTCTTTTGCATCGAAACCTAACTGAATAGCGGCTTGTGTAGTTGCCCGTATTAAGCGCATCCAAAAAGCAATTCCACTAGCACATATTACGGTGGCTGCTTGCATTTGATCTTCAGGAATAATCATAGAAGTCCCTAGTTGGTTAAAAATAGTTGTAGCTATTTCTAAATCTTCCTTCTTTTGAGTATTACCACTAAGACAAGTCATCGATTTTCCAACGGCAATAGCAGTATTAGGCATGGCTCTGATAATAGTAGTGTCTGAACCAATAAGCGCTTCCATTTTTTCAATAGAAAAACCAGCAACTGTAGAAATCACTATATGATTGTCTGATAATAGGGGAGCAGTTTCTTTTAAAAGAGTTTCTAAATGTGTTGGTTGTACAGCAAAAATTAATACATCAGATGCTGTGATTGCTTCCTTGTTATTAGAACTAATGAAAACTTTGGGTACCTCTTTAAATTCATTAAGTTCTTCAATGTTTCTCTTGGTTAAGAAAAGTTGAGAAAACGAATTGTTTTGTGTCAATCCTTTAGCGATTGATTTTCCTAAGTTACCTGTTCCTATAATTGCTATTTTCATGTCTTTTATTTTAAAAATAAGTTGCCTTTAGTTGTAATCCTGTATTCTCTTGAAAACCAAACATCAGGTTCATGTTTTGGATTGCTTGCCCAGAAGCTCCTTTTAATAAATTATCAATAATGCTTGTTATGAGGAGCTTATCTCCGTGTTTATGCAAATGAATTAAACACTTATTGGTGTTTACCACCTGTTTTAAGTGTAGTTCATTATTAGCTACGTGTGTAAAAACAGCCTCTTTATAGTAGTCTGAATACAGTTGTTGCGCTTCTTCTAAACTTCCTTCAAAATCTGTGTATAATGTTGCATAAATACCTCTGGAAAAATCACCTCTGTTAGGAAGAAATAATACTTCTGAATCAAAATTAGATTGAAGTGTATGCAAGGTCTGATTGATTTCTCCTAAATGCTGATGTGTAAAAGGCTTGTAGTACGAAAAATTATTATCTCTCCATGTAAAATGAGTAGTTGCTGATAGTGAAGTTCCCGCACCAGTAGCGCCAGTAACCGCATTGATGTGTACATCATTTTGTAATAAACCTGCATCTGCCAGTGGAAGCAATCCTAATTGAATAGCCGTAGCAAAACAACCTGGATTTGCAATATAAGAAGCGTTTTGTATTGTTTCTTTTTGAAACTCAGGTAAACCATACACAAACTCTTTTCCTTGAAAATTACTATCTGCTTTTAGTCTGAAATCATTACCTAAATCAATAATCTTTGTGTGCTCTGAAAATGTATGAGCTTCTAAAAACTTTTTTGAGTTTCCATGTCCTAAACATAAAAACAGCACATCTACTGAAGCATTGATTTTATTGGTGAATGTTAAATCAGTACTCCCCACCAAATCCTGATGGACATTCGCTATTTTATTACCAGCATTAGAAGTGCTATACACAAAATTAATAGCAGCTTTTGGGTGTTGTAGTAAAAGCCTAATTAATTCTCCTGCTGTATAACCAGCACCTCCGATGATTCCTGCTTGTATCATATTGTTTGTTGTTTTAAATAGTAGAATGAGTTTTCATTCATGAGATCATCACGTCGTTATCACTCCTCATGATGACGTCATTGCGAGTGAAGCGTGGCAATCTGTTTATTGTTAATCACTCACTGTTTACTGTCTATTGATTAACCTGTTGATATATTTTATTCTGGTTTCCTAAGATTTTGATAAAACCTTTTGCATCTTCAGCGGTCCAACCTTTGTTTAGTTCACCGTAGCTACCAAATTTGGCATTCATTAAATCATGTGGAGAATCAATTCCATCTAAGGTAAAGTGATATGGTTTTAGCGTCACAAAAACATCGCCAGTTACCTTTGCTTGGCTATTTGTAAAGAAGGCTTCCATATCTCTCATCACAGGATCTAAATACTGACCTTCATGTAAATGCATACCATAAAAACTTGCTAAATATTCTTTGTGTTGTAATTGCCATTTAGTTAAGGTGTGCTTTTCTAACAAATGATGCGCTTTAATTGTGATTAACGCAGCAGCAGCTTCAAAACCAACTCTTCCTTTAATTCCAACAATGGTATCGCCTACATGAATGTCTCTACCAATCCCAAATTCAGACGCTAGGGTATTCAATTGTTCGATGTTTTGTACAGGAGTTTTTTCATCATCATTGATGGCTACTAGTTCCCCTTTTACAAATGAAAGTTTTACTTGCTCAGGTACTGCTTTTGTTACTTGCGAAGGATAGGCGTGTTCTGGTAATGGCTGTTCAGAAGTCAACGTTTCTTCACCACCAACACTAGTTCCCCATAAACCTTTGTTTACAGAATATTTAGCTTTTTCCCAAGACAAATCAATTCCATTATTCTTTAAGTATTCAATTTCTTCCTGTCTTGAAAGCTGTAAATCTCTTATAGGTGTGATGATTTCAATTTCAGGAGCAATGGTTTGAAAAATCATATCAAACCTCACCTGATCGTTTCCAGCACCTGTACTACCATGAGCGATATAGTTAGCATCAATACTTTTAGCGTAGTTTACTATTTCTATGGCTTGTACAATTCTTTCGGCGCTTACCGAAAGTGGATACGTGTTGTTTTTTAACACGTTACCAAAAATTAAGTACTTAATTACTTTGCTGTAATAATCAGTTACCGCATTAATGTTTTTATAGGTAGCCACACCCATCGTGTAGGCATTTTCTTCAATTTTTTTAATTTCTTCGGAAGAAAATCCGCCAGTATTCACACTAACAGCATGAACTTCATATCCTTGTTTTGATAAGCTTACCGCACAGTACGAAGTATCTAATCCGCCACTATAAGCAATTACTAATTTTTTCATTTTTTGTCTTTTTTTAGGAAGATGGTTTCCTTAATTCTTTTTAGTCTTTGAAAGACTTTCTCTTTAACTTTTATGTTTTGAGTTTTTTTGTTAGGATCGTATAACATGCCAGTACATAAACACATTTTTTGTTGAGTACGTTGTAGCACATCATAGTTTTTACAGGTCTGACAACCATTCCAGAAAGATTGATCTTCAGTAAGTTCAGAAAAGGTTACAGGTTTATAGCCTAGTTCGCTATTCAGTTTCATAACCGCTAAACCAGTAGTAATACTAAATATTTTAGCATTAGGAAATTTAGCTCTAGAGTGTTCAAAAACTACTTTCTTAATTTGTTTGGCTAAACCAATGCCTCTATAATTTGGGTGAACAATCAACCCAGAATTGGCTACAAATTTGCCATGACTCCAGGCTTCGATATAACAAAAACCAGCAAATTGATCGCCATCTAAGGCAATAACAGCGTTACCATTTTCTAGTTTTGTAATTATGTATTCTGGTTTTCTTTTGGCAATTCCTGTGCCTCTAACCAGAGCAGCTTCGTCAATAGTTTGACAAATAATCTCGGCATACTTACTATGCGATTGATCAGCAATAACAACTCTCATTGAAATTGATTTTAGATAAACATTTTGTTAAAAATCAGTGGTTTGAAAAGAAGAACCGGACGCACCTAGGTTCCCAAAAGAAGTAGCACCCTTACGGGCGACGTCGGATAAAAATAGGTCGTACAACAGCTACGTTATTGAAAACAATAACAAGAGTTAGTAACGATATAAAAATGTAGATTATAGAAATCAAAAGGATGAAAATAAAATTATACAATACTCAGTTTTGTGCAAGGAAAGACTAGCGTCGGTTGAAAGACCGCACTGATAAACTGGGTATATTGTTGTATATTTTATTCGTTTGCATAATGCTGCAAATCTATAAAATAAATTTTGATAAATGCTAAATAAAAAACAAAAACTTTTGTAACTAATAGTAAAACAATAGGTTATGAGATGTGTTTTTAAAGGGGAAATAAAAAAAATCAAAAAAAAATTAGGATAACTAAAAAATAATTTCAAATATTTGTGACATCAAATGAAAAAACAAGTTTTAAATATCATTTCTATTATTATTGTCATTGTGATTATTTCACAAGGATAGGGAAGCGGTATTTAATATTTAACATATAAATTAATCAAGAAGGCTTCCTAAATTTAGGAAGCCTTTTTTAGTTGCAAAAAACATGAATCAAATTTTTAACATCGTGGTAATTATTATTGTCATTATTAGCTCTCCACCGAGTTGATGCAGATAGTTATTGCCTATAAGGAAGCCTGTATCTAACTCAAGATACAGGCTTTTTTTATACCGTGAATATCATAATGATTTGGTTTTAAGTGTTTGGTTTTAAGGTTTTTGTCTGTTTTTGAGAGTCAGTGAAAATCATCAAAGCCTTAAAAAACAAGAAAGTAAAGTAAAAAGCGAAAAATAATTTTGAACAGTAAAAACAACTAAAAATGTACTATAACGAGGAAACAGTAATTTTTTACAACGGACAGTTTATCAAAGCGAAAGATGCTAGCGCTAATTTGTATAGCCAAAGTTTACACTACGGGAACGGAGTTTTCGAAGGTATAAGAGCTTATAATACAACGGAAGGAACTAAAGTCTTTAAGTCGTATGAGCATTACAAAAGGCTAAAGTATGGAGCAGAAGTAATGAATATTCAATTGGAGTATTCAGAAGACGAATTAACCCAAATCACTTACGAATTATTAGAGCGTAATGGTTTGAAAGATGCTTACATCCGTCCGCTAGTCACTACTGGAGCCGATATGAGTTTGTTGACTTCTAAAGAAACCAACTTAGTTATTCAATGCTGGGAATGGGGAAAATATATGGGAGATAAATTACTACGTGTAAAAACGTCTTCGTTCCAACGGCCGAATCCAAAATCTTGTTTTGTAGAAGCTAAAGTAACAGGTCACTATACTAACTCAATATTATCAACTAACGAAGCAAAAAATAACGGTTATGACGAAGCTTTGTTGTTAGATATGAACGGTAATGTAGCTGAATGTTCTGGGGCAAATATTTTTATGCAGAAAGATGGGAAGTTATACACGCCACCAAGAGGTCACATTATGGCAGGAATTACCCGTGCTACAGTTATCGATTTATGTAAAGAAGAAGGAATCTCTGTTGAAGAAAAGCATTTTACGTTAGAAGAATTAAAAAATGCAGACGCTTGCTTTTTTACAGGAACTGCAGCCGAAGTAGTTGGATTACAGTCGCTAGACGATTATCAATTTCCTCTAGCGTGGGAAAAATCACACGGACACAAACTAATGAAATTATACAAAGACGAAGTATTAGGCTTACGTCAAAAACGAAAAGCAAGCTAACATGGAACTAAACAAATTTAGTAAACAAGTAACGCAAGATGATACGCAACCAGCAGCACAAGCCATGTTGCATGCCATAGGATTGTCAAAATCAGATTTAGAAAAACCGTTGGTTGGAATTGCAAGTACGGGGTACGAAGGAAATCCGTGTAACATGCACCTAAACGATTTAGCAAAATTGGTAAAAGAAGGAACTGAAAATGCCAATTTAGTAGGGTTAATATTTAATACCATAGGCGTTTCCGACGGAATTTCTATGGGAACACCAGGGATGCGCTATTCTTTACCTTCTCGTGATGTGATTGCCGACTCTATGGAAACGGTGGTACAAGCGATGTCGTATGACGGTTTGGTAACCGTGGTTGGATGTGATAAAAACATGCCAGGAGCTTTAATGGCGATGTTGCGTTTAAACCGTCCTTCAGTTTTAGTATATGGAGGAACCATTGCGTCTGGGTGTCATGAAGGGAAAAAGTTAGATGTGGTATCAGCTTTTGAAGCTTGGGGAGAGAAAGTTGCCGGAACTATTACAAAAAAAGAATATCAAAGTGTCATAGAAAAAGCATGTCCGGGGGCAGGAGCTTGTGGAGGAATGTACACCGCAAATACTATGGCGTCAGCAATTGAAGCTTTGGGTATGAGTTTACCTTACAATTCATCTAATCCTGCGATTAGCAATGACAAAGAGCAAGAATGTGTCAATGCAGGGGAAGCGTTACGGGTATTACTTGAAAAAGACATCAAACCATCAGACATCGTTACTAAAAAATCGTTGGAAAATGCAGTACGATTGGTAACAGTTATGGGAGGTTCTACCAATGCAGTTTTACACTTTTTAGCTATAGCAAAAGCAGCAGATGTGCAGTTTACTTTAGAAGACTTTCAACGTATTTCTGATGAAACACCATTTTTAGCCGATTTAAAACCTAGTGGAAAATACTTAATGGAAGATGTACACAAAGTAGGAGGTACACCAGCAGTTTTAAAATATTTACTAGAAAAAGGGTTGTTACATGGAGATTGTTTGACTGTAACAGGAAAAACATTGGAGGAAAATTTAGCAGCGGTTCCAAGTTTAACGGAAGGGCAGGAAGTAATTAAGCCGACAGAACAACCTATCAAAGCTACAGGACATCTACGAATGCTTTACGGAAATTTGGCAAAAGAAGGTTCTGTAGCGAAAATAACAGGAAAGGAAGGATTGTATTTTTCAGGAAAGGCAAAAGTTTTTGAAGGAGAATATGAGGCAAATGACGGGATACGAGACGGAAAAGTAGAAAAAGGGGACGTAGTGGTAATTCGCTATGAAGGCCCTAAAGGAGGTCCTGGAATGCCAGAAATGCTAAAGCCAACAGCTGCTATTATGGGAGCAGGATTAGGAAAAGAGGTTGCGCTAATTACCGATGGACGCTTTTCTGGGGGAACGCACGGATTTGTAGTAGGTCACATTACACCAGAAGCCCAAGAAGGAGGTGTAATCGCTTTGGTAAAAGATGGAGATACGATAACCATTAATGCAGAAACGAATACGATTAATCTAGAAGTTTCTGAAGAAGAATTAGCAAAGAGAAAACAAGAATGGACAGCTCCACCTTTAAAAGTAAAAAGAGGAGTGCTATATAAATATGCAAGAACAGTAGCATCAGCATCTAACGGATGTGTAACCGACGAATTTTAACACTTGTACTATGGAAACAAAAACGAAACAACAAACAGAACTAGAAAAAAAACAGAGAGTAACCATTACAGGTGCAGAAGCTGTAGTAAAATGTTTATTAGCAGAAGGAGTCGATTTATTGTATGGGTATCCAGGAGGAGCTATTATGCCTGTATACGATGAGTTGTATAAATATCAAGATAAATTGCACCATGTATTAACACGTCACGAACAAGGAGCTACACATGCAGCACAAGGTTACGCAAGAGCTACAGGTAAAGTAGGAGTAGCGATAGCAACATCAGGTCCAGGTGCAACCAACTTAATTACAGGTATTGCCGATGCGCAGATAGATTCTACTCCAATGGTATGTATTACAGGACAAGTAGGAGCACATTTATTAGGGTCCGATGCGTTTCAAGAAACGGATATTGTAGGAATTTCAACTCCAGTAACGAAGTGGAATTATCAGATAACCAAAGCGAGTGAGATACCTGAAGTAATAGCAAAAGCATTTTACATCGCTCGTTCAGGAAGACCAGGACCTGTTTTGGTGGATATTACTAAAAATGCGCAGTTTGAAGAGTTTGATTTTGAATATAAAAAATGTACATCGGTACGAAGTTATCAACCTGTTCCGAGTATGAACATACAAAGTGTTGAAGCAGCTGTTGAACTGATTAACAATGCGGAAAGACCATTTGTAGTTTGGGGACAAGGAGTAATACTTGGAGAAGCTGAAGAAGAATTTAAAACATTTATAGAGAAAGCAGGAATTCCATCGGCAAGTACATTGTTAGGTTTATCAGCTTTACCAACTAAACACCCTCTACATGTAGGTATGGTTGGAATGCATGGAAATTATAGTCCGAATAAACTTACCAATGAATGTGATGTATTAATCGCTATCGGAATGCGTTTTGACGATCGTGTTACAGGAGATTTGAACCGTTATGCGAAACAAGCTAAAGTGGTGCATTTTGAAATAGACCCTGCGGAAGTTGACAAAAATGTAAAGACAGATGTAGCTGTTTTAGGAAACGTAAAAGAAACCTTAGCGGCAGCACTTCCTCTTTTAAAAGCAAATTCACACAAAGAATGGTTGCAAGAGTTTCGAAATTTAGATGCGGTAGAGTTTGATAACGTGATAAAAAATGATTTGTTTCCAACTAAAGAAGGTTTAACAATGGGAGAGGTTATCAAGCAAATAAATGAAACCTCTGAAGGAAAAGCCATTGTAGTTACCGATGTGGGTCAACATCAAATGGTAGCAAGTCGTTATGCTGAATTCAACCAAACAAAAAGTAATATTACTTCGGGTGGATTAGGAACTATGGGATTCGCCTTACCTGCTGCGATTGGAGCAAAAATGGGAACTCCAGAGCGAGAAGTAGTAGCTGTGATTGGCGACGGAGGTTACCAAATGACTATACAAGAACTAGGAACGATTTTACAAACCAAAGCAGCGGTTAAAATTGTAGTACTGAATAATGAGTTTTTAGGAATGGTACGACAATGGCAGCAGTTGTTTTTTGACAAACGATATGCTTCTACAGTGATGACAAATCCTGATTTTGTAGCAATCGCTAAAGGATATCATATGGCAGCTAATAGAGTTACTAAAAGAGAAGAATTGGCAACAGCTGTTCAAGAAATGATGCAGTCTAAAGAAGCCTATTTCTTAGAAGTTTGTGTAGAAAAGGAAGATAATGTATTTCCAATGATTCCAACAGGAGCATCGGTATCTGATGTTCGATTAAAATAAGAAAATATGAATACAAAAAACACCTATACAATTTCAATTTATACAGAAAATAATGTTGGATTGTTAAATAGAATATCAGCAATATTCCTACGAAGACACTTGAATATAGAGAGTGTTAACGTATCAAAATCTGAAATTAAAAGTGTGTCTAGATTTACGCTTTTAGTGAAGGTTACCGAGGAACAAGTTAAAAAAATCATTGGTCAGATTGAAAAGCAAGTAGAGGTAATCAAAGCTTTTTATCATACGGATGAAGCAACAGTTTACCAAGAATCATGCTTGTTTAAATTAAGTACAGACTTACTTATTCAAAATGATGAAATTCAAACCATCATCAATCAAAGTAAATCAAGAGTAATTAATATAAACAAAAACTTTTTTGTTCTTGAAAAATCTGGTACCAAAGAAGAAGTAGAAGAACTATATCATATTTTAGATAAGCATGGTATCATGCAATTTGTTCGGTCTGGTAGAATAGCTATTACGAAAGATGAAATGCCAGTATCAAAACTATTACAATTAATAAAAGCATAAACAAACAACACAAATACAATAGAAATGAAAAATTATTTCAACCAATTATCACTTAGAGAACAATTAGAACAGTTAGGTAAATGTAGATTCATGAATGCTGAAGAATTTTCAGAAGGAACTAAAGCATTAGAAGGCAAAAAAGTGGTAATTGTAGGATGTGGAGCACAAGGATTGAATCAAGGGTTAAACATGCGCGATTCAGGGTTAGATATTTCATACGCATTACGAGAAGCAGCCATTAAAGAACAACGTCAATCATATAAAAACGCAACAGAACACGGTTTTGAAGTAGGTACCTATGAAGAGTTGATTCCTACAGCTGATTTGGTTTGTAATTTGACACCCGATAAACAGCACACACAGGTAGTAAATGCAGTGATGCCATTAATGAAATCAGGAGCGACTTTATCATATTCTCACGGATTTAATATTGTTGAAGAAGGAATGCAAATCCGTAAGGATTTAACCGTAATTATGGTAGCGCCTAAGTGTCCAGGAACAGAAGTAAGAGAAGAATACTTGAGAGGATTTGGTGTACCTACATTAATTGCGGTGCATCCAGAAAATGACCCAGAGAGTAAAGGATTGGCACAAGCTAAAGCTTATGCATTTGCTACAGGAGGTCATAAAGCAGGTGTATTAGAATCGTCATTTGTTGCTGAGGTAAAATCAGACCTAATGGGTGAGCAAACCATCTTATGTGGAGTGTTACAAACAGGATCAATTTTATCTTTCAATAAAATGGTTGAAGAAGGAGTAGAGCCAGCGTATGCTTCTAAATTAATTCAATATGGGTGGGAAACGATTACCGAGGCATTAAAACATGGTGGGATTACCAATATGATGGATCGTTTATCAAATCCTGCAAAAATCAAAGCCTATCAACTTTCCGAAGAGTTAAAAGAAGTGTTAGCTCCATTATTTAACAAACACATGGATGATATCATGTCAGGACACTTTTCAAAAACTATGATGGAAGACTGGGCAAACGATGATGTAAATCTATTAACATGGAGAGCGGCTACTGGAGAAACACAATTTGAGAAAACAACTGCTACTTCTGAAGAAATTTCAGAACAAGCCTATTTTGATAAAGGAACTCTATTAGTTGCTTTTGTAAAAGCTGGAGTTGAGTTGGCTTTTGAAACCATGGTGAAATCAGGAATTATTTCAGCATCGGCATACTATGAATCGTTACACGAGTTACCATTGATTGCCAATACTGTAGCACGTAAGAAGTTGTTTGAAATGAACCGTATTATTTCTGATACTGCTGAATATGGATGTTACTTATTTGACCATGCAGCAAAACCATTATTGACTGATTTTATGAAATCGGTACATACTGATGTTATTGGAAAAGCTTATAGTGCTACCAACGAAGTAGATAATCTTGAATTAATTAAAGTGAATAAAGTAATTCGTAATCATCCTATTGAAAAAGTAGGAGCAGAATTGCGAGAAGCAATGACGGCTATGAAGGTAATAAAAACCAATGTCAGTCAAGAAGAACCTGTTTTAGCATAATCGTATGGAAGTTCAAAAAGAAACTTATTTTCCTAAATTAGAAGCAATAGAGCAAGCTGCTACAACTTTAAAAGAGGTTGTGGCAGTTACTCCATTGCAAGAAAATTTTAACCTATCTCAACAATTTAATGCCAATATCTTTTTAAAAAGAGAAGATTTACAACAAGTTCGTTCGTATAAAATTAGGGGCGCATACAATAAAATTAGTTCTTTAACTTCGGAAGAATTAGCAAACGGAATTGTATGTGCCAGTGCAGGAAATCATGCCCAAGGAGTTGCCTTAGCATGCAGAAAAAAAGAAATCTACGGAACTATTTATATGCCTGCACCTACACCAAAACAAAAGGTAGAACAGGTAAAAATGTTTGGGGGTGATTTTGTAGATATTCGATTGATAGGTGATACGTTTGACGATGCTTATAAGGCAGCAAAACTCTTATCGGATAGTTTGCAAAAAATATTTGTACATCCGTTTGATGACGAAAAAATTATTGAAGGGCAAGCTACAGTAGGCTTGGAGGTTTTAGAACAAGCACAACAACCTATAGATTATGTTTTTGTACCTGTAGGTGGTGGTGGATTGGCTTCTGGTTTATCAAGTGTTTTTAAATTGTTGTCTCCAAAAACAAAGATTATAGGAGTAGAGCCTGCGGGGGCACCATCAATGAAAAAATCCTTAGAAGAAAACAAGAATGTTATACTAGAAAATATAGACAAGTTTGTTGATGGAGCGGCAGTACAACAAGTAGGGGAGTTAACTTACAGAATTTGTCAAGAAAACTTATCGGATATGATTACTGTTCCTGAAGGAAAAGTATGTCAGACCATTTTAGAAATGTATAACAAAGAAGCTATTGTAGTAGAGCCTGCAGGAGCTTTGACGATAAGTGCACTTGATTTTTATAAAGAAGAATTAAAAGGTAAAAATGTAGTATGTGTTATTAGTGGAAGTAATAATGATATCACTCGTACTGCCGAAATAAAAGAACGCGCATTGTTGTACGGTAAATTGAAGCATTATTTTATCATTCGTTTTCCACAACGTGCTGGAGCTTTAAAAGAGTTTGTAGCTGAGGTATTGGGAGAGAATGATGACATCACTTTTTTTGAATACTCTAAAAAGACGAACAGAGAAAATGGACCAGCTGTGGTAGGAATTGAGTTAGAGAAAAAAGAAGATTTGCAACCATTAATTCGTAGAATGAAAGAGCGTAGTTTTTATGGTGAATACCTAAACGATAAACCGAATTTATTTGAGTTCTTAGTGTAGTATTAATGAGACTGTCTAGATATATCGTCATTTCGACGAGGTACGAGGAGGAATCTCTTGCAAATGAGTAACAAATATTCAAAAGATTTCTCCCTTTGGTCGAAATGACACTTTAGACAGACAGTCTTATTTTTGACCAAGATATACCCAATGGTCATTTTCTTTACAAAAAACAGAGTTTTCGTGAATCACATCGATATTCCCATTTTCCATAAAAAAAGCTTTGAATTCAACAGTAGTTTCTGTTGCGTGTAGCACTTCTAGCTTTATCCAATTAACAGCTTTTGTCCAAGCTAAAATTTCTTTCTTTTCTCGCTTAGAAGGTCTGGTACTGCTATGGTGACTTTTTTGTAGGTAATCGATATTTGCTAGTACAAAAGCACTATATCTTGAACGCATTAAAGCTTCAGCTGAGGTAACTGAATGAATGTTTTGATGTGCTTTTTGACAGCAATCAGAATACTTTTTGTTAGGGTTACATGGACACTGCATAATTAATTGATTAATTCAGGTTGTTCTTGTACTCTAAAGCAACGTTCTTCACCAAGAAATAAAGGATTTCCATGTTTTTCAGACCAAAACCCATCTAAAATATCTTTAGAAAGACAAGAATATACTACTACACCTTTGTAGATAGTGTTATCATCACTAGTGTAGTTAAAATTGATTGCTAAAATATTGTTTTTAAAAAAGCCAGTTCCAAATTGTTCTTGTTCGTTGTTGATTAACCATTTGGCAACTATTCTGTTGTTTTCGTCAAGAGTTAAAGAAAGTGTTCCTTTGTAAGTATTAGTACTTTCGTCTTGGTTGCTACCAATAATGTTGTAGGTTCCTATTAAATCTTCTATCGTCATAAATCTTCTTAAAAAAGCAAAAATAAGAATAAATTAAGTGGAGGTTATAATTAGTTTAGCACGATAATATTTCGTATATTTTCGAGTGTTTTATACTAGTTATCAATACTATGGAGTTTATAGATTATTACAAAGTTCTAGGGATAGATAAAACAGCGACTGCTGCTGATATCAAAAAGGCCTACCGTAAACTAGCCAGAAAATACCATCCTGATACGAATCCGAATGATGAAGAAGCAAAAAAGAAGTTTCAGCAAATTAATGAAGCAAATGAAGTGTTAAGTAATCCTGAAAATCGAAAAAAGTACGATGAGTATGGTGAACATTGGCAACATGCCGATGCTTATGAAGAAGCTAAAAAACAACAAGGGTATCAAAGCGGATTTGGTGGTGGAGGTTCTTATCAACAATACTCATCCTCAGATTTTGACGGAACTGATTTTTCTGATTTCTTTAATTCTGCCTTTGGAGGTGGAGGAAGAAGAGGCTCTAGCAGACGTTCCTCTCAATTTAGAGGTCAAGATTTTAACGCCACTTTACAATTGAACTTAAGAGATGTATATACTTCACAAAAACAAGTATTGACGGTAAACGGTAAGAAAATACGAATTACGATCCCTGCTGGGGTAGAAAATGGACAAACCATTAAGATAAAAGGACATGGAGGTGAGGGATTGAACGGAGGACCTAAAGGAGATTTATACATTACTTTTGAAATAGCTCCGGATATAAACTTTAAACGTGATGGTGCTGATTTGTACACAGAGCAAACTATTGATTTATACTCAGCAGTGTTAGGAGGAGAAGTGGTTATAAATACTTTTACAGATAAAGTAAAGCTGAAGGTAAAAGAAGGAACTCAAAATGGAACCAAAGTTAGATTGAAAGGAAAAGGGTTTCCGAAGTATAAAAAAGAAGGTCAGTTTGGTGATTTATATGTTACTTATAAGGTGGATATTCCAACGAATTTGACAGATGAGCAACGAGATTTATTTACAAAACTTTCTAAATTAAAATAAGATGAGCAACAAAGAACTAATAAGTATACAGAAAGTGATTGTTCATCATAATTTAGATGAACAATTTATAGAGAGTATTGAGTCTTTTCAATTAATAGAAATTGTGGTAAAAGACACAGATAAGTATGTGTATGTAGAACAACTACCAACTTTAGAAAAAATTATTCGATTGTATTACGATTTAGAGGTGAATATGCAAGGGATTGATGTGATTAATAATATGTTGGATAGAATGGATATGATGCGTAAAACCATTCAACAATTAGAAAATAAGCTTAAATTATATGAGTAAATAGGGAGAAAAACCTATTGATTAAAAACTCCAAACGATATCAATGATAAAAACATATTCAGATAAAGTTTGGAAGTTTTTATTAGGCTTACTTGTCTTCTACAATTTGATCACCACGATATGTGTGGTTTTTATCGCTGTATAATAAAGAGTGTTTTTTGTTTGAAGGACCAAAAGTAGCTACATCTGCTTCTTTTAATAATTTTCCGGAAGCAAATACATGGTTTTTGTCTTTTGAATAATAAGAAACTTCAAAAATACTGAATGTTTCAGGATCAGCTTCTTCAATAACTTCCCCAAAATAAAACACATGATTTTTGTCTTTAGCGTAAGGAAATTGGATGACTTTAAAAGAAGAAATATCCGCATTTTCAATTTTAGCTCCATCATAAATAACGTTGGAATCAAACAATAAATATTTGTCTTCTAAGATGGTTAAATCCTCAATGTTTTGGTAAGGAATTGACGTTAGAGAGTCTACCTTTTTACCATTTTTATATTCTTGAAAGTCGTGAATTCCATTTTTATCAACAATATATCGATCATTGATTTTTTTGCTTGTTGTAGGGTCTATTGTTGTGGCAACTAATAATTCGTAGCTTTTTAATAAATACACTTGATTTTGGTCTTTGGCAAAGCTTTTATTCAAAACTTTAAAAGAATCATAATCTACATTTACAGGAACGTAATTATAAAAATAATGTTTATCGTCTTTAGACCAATCCTGATCAATTTTTTGAAATGTTTTAGGATTGGCTTTTGCTACCTTCCACAGATGTCTTTTCTCTTGATGTATTCCATCTATTTCTTGTGACATATAGTTTATAGCAATATATACATGGTCTTTGTCAAAACAGGTGTAATCGTCTACATCTACATAAAAAGTAGCGACATCTACCTCATTATCTATAATATTAGTCTTGAAGTATAAATGATTTTTATCTTTTCCAAAGTCTCTTCCTAAAACCTTAAAACTTTTAACATCGGCATTTAGATTGGTGTTTCCTAATGAAAACCAATTTCCCATAGGAGAATAACGAATTTCTTTTTTTGATTTTGAGTAGTAATACGAATCTGAAACAGATTTATCAACAGGGCCAGCAAAAGGACTACAAGCTTGGGCAATAATTGCCATTATAAACAAGAACAATTTTGCTATAGGGGAGTGTTCAGCTAGTGTAATTTTTTTAATTATAGAATTCAAAATAAGTATAATTATAATGATTGATATATAGGGATATTGTGTAATTAAGTTCATCAAGCAACTTAGGATTTAGTTGATTTTAGTTCTTTTCAACCATTAAAAGTATTTCTTTATTAATGATATCAGCATTTTCTTTTTCTGTAATTATTGAACCATGATTCGCTTCCATAACAAATTGTTTGCTGTTGGTAGATAGTTCTTTTAGCTCTTTTTGCATATCGAACCATAGTTGAATTTGTTTGTCGGGATTAATACCTTTCTTTCTGTATCTTTCTTTTTGAGATTTGTTATATTGCTCAGTTGCGGTGAAAACCAAAACAGGTAATGAATCTAAACTTTTGGCTTGACTCGCTCGTTTAAGAATATCATTATTGATGCTATTTTCTTTCAAATATCTACGATAAACTTTACCTGAATTAGAAGCAAGATTAAAATTACGGATATGACAATCTTTAGGTAATCCATCATTTGTAGCTTTTGGATTGGTTATCGTATTATAAAGTCCTCTTATTCCCAAATCTGAAAGAACAGCGATAAATTTTAGTACGTTAATTTGTTCTTTAGGAATCAATTCTTTTTGAGCTAGTCGTTCCCATTGTTCAGGGTGACTAGAATCTAGAAATACCATTCCTTTTACTTCATTTGGGTATAAATCTCTGAATATTTGATTGTAAGGCCCTCCCATAGAATGTCCTACCAATATATAAGGTGGTTTTTCTCCACTTTTCTCAAGTAATTCGTGTAATTGGTGGGCGTAAAATTCTGGTGTAATACTATCTTTACTTGATTCGCTAAACCATTTTCCCTCTCTATCATAGCGTATTACTCTTACGTTTTTTTTCAATCCTTCCGAAAGCCAATGAAACATGTCTGTATGACTATTTGCGCCTGCTTCAAGAATAAGGGTTGGTAAATCATTTTTTACGCCTTCAGCTCTTATATGAAGTTTTGTTCCGTTAACATCCACTAATTTTCCAGGAGGAACAGGTTTTGAACTAAATAATCGGTAAGATGCACCTGCTATTATTAGCAGTAGTATTACTCCAGCTAAAAACTTTGCTATCCATTTGAGTGTTTTTAGAATTAATTTCATAGTAATTTTTATAACGGTCTAGTGTATGATGCGTATCCCGAAGGGTATGCATTATACACCGTGTTGTGTGTTCGTTATTTCTCTATTTTTTCAATGATTGCTTTGATAATTCTATCGGAACTTTCTCCATTCTGTTTTAATAGACCAATTATATAATTCAGATATGCGTCATTTTTTGTACTTAAATCACACAGATAAACAACTTGAGAGTTTGGAACAATTCCTTTATTATTAAATACTTTTAAAATCCCTTCATAGTCTTTTTGGTCAATTAATTTTTGAAAATCACTAAGGACTGTATTGTATATTTCTTCTACATTAAAACCTGACCAAAAGGAGGATAGACTTGTTTGGAATTCCGAAATAGTTTTGACATCAGAATTATTAGTAACATTTTTAAAGAGACGTTCAACACGTGACAATGCGTGCTCTAAAGCCTGTTTCTCCTTTTGCGAGTCAAAAAACGAAATAATATTAGATTTGACATTTTCAAATACATCATTTGCATTTTTCATCATATTAGAAGCCACCTCTTTTACAATCTCCTCTAGAAGCAGAAAATTTTCAATTTCAGCTACCCGTGCAATCCAAATATTTGGATTTTGAATATGAGAGACTTCTTCATTAGTTCTCCTGTCTCTATCTATTAGCCCATAAGATTCAATATGATGGAAATCACTTTGTTCGTTAAAAGATTTTGTTGTAGAAAATACTTTTTGACAACTACCTAATGACTTAACTGTGTAATCGGAGAATATAAGTTCTAAAATTTTTTCGTCTATACTTTTTGAACTATCACCTTCTATAAACAAAATAGGTTTTCTGCTGCCTAAGATTTCTAAATATAATTGTTCGGGAATAGGAGTGTTGTCTTCTAGTAATTCATAATCCCATACATTGGAGCCTTCATAAGATTTTGCCCAAACTTTACGAGCCTTTTGTCTTGAAATTGCAAAATCGATATCGTGAGTTAAATAAATAAAAGCACAATCCTTGCGTTCATTTTCGATAAGGTCAAATAAGTTTTTTACTAAAGACTTATGAATGTGCATTTCTGGTTCATCTAGAATTACAATAGAATTTTCAGGGGAACAAACAACTTCTGCAATCAAATAAAAAATCACTCTTTCGCCATCACTCATCTCAGAAGCGTTGTACTTATTCGATTCTTGTCCGATTGGCAAAGTTTCAATAACTCCTGCCTTAATTCTCAACTGCCTATGTGGTAATACTTTTTCCCAAATTTCTCTTACTGTATCAATTTTTGTTTTCGGAGAAAGAATTTTCTTTTCTTTTGAATCAGAAAGGGATTCATATTCTTCTGTATGTAAAAGAACCAAAAGTTTTTCAAAGTCATTGAGTAAGTGAGTATTTATATTCCTGCCCCATCTATTATCTTTTTTAAAACTAAGACTTTCATTTACATTTTGCTTGGGATGATTACTTCCAATAAAGAACTCATTTTTAGCTACATCTAAAGCTGTTGGCCTAACAAGCTTAGGCATTGTCAAAGATTTTTGAGCAGATATTCTATGAGTTGTTAAATGATTATCCTCTTCAATTTTCGCTCCAAATCTTGTTTTTCCTGAACCATTAGCACCAATGACTACCAATTGGTCAAATTCCAATACAGGATTTGTGTTAGGTGTTCCTTTTTTTGTTGGAAGGTTTATTTTCATTTACTCATTTTTTTAATGACAAACAACTTGTTATAAAAGAACTAAAACTACTTTTATCCGGAGTATTAAAGATGATAAACGGAAGTTTTTAGCAATTTTTGTTCTTTCTCTATTAGCGCTAGCCAATATAAAACAAAATAAAAAACCGTACAAAAAATGTACGGTTATAATATTGTTATTCAGGTTTGATAAGTAAACTTACTTTATGAAATTACGTTGTCGTTTCGCTTCAAAGGTTAAAATGGCTGCGGCAACCGATACATTCATTGAATCAATTTCACCTTGCATAGGAATGTTAATGTTTTGAGTAGCTTCGTCTCGCCAAATTTGTGTTAAGCCTGTAGCTTCGGTACCTACTACTAAAGCCGTAGCTTTTGTGTAGTCGTTTTTATGGTATTCGTTTGAGTTTTGTAGGGTAGCACTATAAATATGGATGTTGTGCTTTTGTAAAAAAGCAATGATTTCTTCAGAAGAACCTACACCAATTTGATTGGTAAACACACAACCCACACTTGAGCGAATGATGTTGGGATTGAATATATCCGATTTTGGATTTGCAATAAAAACAGCATCTACATTCGCAGCATCGGCAGTACGTAACATAGCACCAATGTTTCCTGGTTTTTCAATCCCTTCCATAACCAACACGAGTGGAGTAGTGGTGTTGAATTCAATAGAATCTACCTCAAAATTTTTTGTTTTCACTACAGCAATAATACCTTCGGTAGTGTCGCGATAGGCAAGTTTTTGATATACTTCTTTCGTAATTTCGATGCAATTAGCAGTTTGATTTTTTATTTCGGTTAGATTTTCTTCTGAGAAAAGTTCAGATACAAAAAGTACAGTGTCAATTTCATATCCACCTTTGAGCACTAACGAAATTTCGCGTTGTCCTTCAACTAAAAAAAGTCCTTTTTTCTTGCGTTCACGCGATTTTTCTTGAAGCTTTAAAAGCTCTTTTATATAGGCGTTTTGTGTACTGCTAATCTGTTTCATTCTTGCAAAAGTACGAATATAGACTTAATCAATTACCTAGAGAGAAATACATGAGGTGTAGAAAAGAAACGATTTAAAGTCAAGTTACAAGAAATTAATTATTTGGCTATCGTTCTACGATAAAAAAAGCTCGGTTGCCCGAGCTTTTTGAGAAAAAATTGTTGTCATTTCAAACATAAGTGAAATGGAAGGAGAAATCTTAAGTTCCAGTAGTGTTTAATCTTAAGAAAAAAACTTACTCATTTTAATGAGATTTCTCACTATCGTTCGAAATGACTAGATGAATTGTTATCTAGATTCCTTCGTCAAACTTCCTCGAAATGATGTTTTATTGATTCTTATACTTATCAGAATAACGTTTCCATAATTTGGTTTGGTGCGATTCTAAACTAATCTTTCTTCCTTGAATAAAAGCTTCGTTTAAAATATTTGTACGCATGTCTAAAGCATCTCCTTCAGAAATAAATAGGGTAGCATCTTTACCAACTTCTAAAGTACCTACTTTATCATCAATTCCTAATATTTTGGCGTTGTTACCTGTAATTAACTGAACTGCTTTTTCTTTATCTAATCCGTAAGCAGCGTAAGTACCTGCATAAAAAGGAAGGTTACGCGTACTCATACGTTCCATTTCTCCTTCCATACCTAAACCAACTAAGATACCTGCATCAGCTAATATTTTAGCTGCACGATAAGGTCTGTCATAATCTGTATCTTCACCATTAGGTAAACGGTGAGCACGTTCTAAAATAACAGGAATGTTGTTAGCGTTTAATAAATCGGCTACTTTTTCAGCTTCTTGTCCGCGTACAATTACGATGTTTTTAATACCTAATTCTTTACAAGTATTTACCGCATCGGTAATTCCTTTTTTACCAGATACATGTACAAACATTTTTTGAGAACCGTTTAAAACACCTTGTAAAGACTCATAAGGTAAGTTTTTAGTAGACTTATTGCTCGCTAAATAACTTTTTGCGTTGGCAAAAAAGTCTTTAAATTCCTCAATGTTTTTTTGATAGTCTTTGTTTGGTTTTAAACCAGGGTCTTCTCCCATCCACCAACGACCACGGCTAAAAGCATTAGGCCAGTTCATGTGAATTCCGTCATCAGTTTTGATAGAAGCATCTTCCCAATTCCAAGCATCTAGTTGAACAATAGAAGAGGTACCAGAGATAACTCCGCCACGAGGCGCTACTTGTGCCATTAACACTCCGTTAGGACGCATCGTTTCTACTACTTTACTTTCAGTATTGTAAGCTATAATACTACGGATGTGAGGTAACATAGTACCAACTTCGTCAACATCTCTTGTAGCACGAACGGCATCAATTTCAGCTAATCCTAAAGAGGTGTTTGCAGCAATAAATCCTGGATATACATGTTTTCCTTTAGCGTCAATAACGGTACCCATGCGGGCAATTTTCATTTTAGCACTTCCTACAAACTTAATTTTTCCGTTAGAGAACATAATTAAAGAGTTTTCAATTACTTCTCCATTACCTAAATGTGCCGTAGCTCCTTCAATAGAATAATCTTGAGTTTGCTTAGGTGCTGGTGTTTGTTGGGCTAGTATGTTTCCTAAGAATAAGAAACATACCAAACTATATATTAATTTAACTTTCATGTTTTGTATTTTTAAGTTCTTACTCTGTATCACAGTGAAATAATTTTTGCGTTTTTTTCTTAGGTGCTTGTGTTTTACCACCTTTTAACTTCTCTTGTAACATCATATTAATCAATTTAGCGCGTTCTGCTTTGATAGCTTTACGTTTTTCTAAATCTTTTTCAATATCGAAGTACATTGCTCCATCAATAATTGTTTTCTCTGCTTTTGAATATACAGATAAAGGATTTCCGCTCCATAAAACTACATCGGCATCTTTACCAACTTTAATACTACCTGTACGATCATTTAAGTGTAATAATTTCGCAGGATTGATAGTTACCGTAGCCCAAGCTTCTTGCTCGCTCATTCCACCGTACTTTATTAATTTTGCCGCTTCTTGGTTTAATCTACGAGACATTTCAGCATCATCAGAATTAATAGCAACGGTAACTCCTTGGTTGTGCATAATTGCCGCGTTGTAAGGAATAGCATCGTTAACTTCATATTTGTATGCCCACCAATCAGAGAAAGTAGAACCACCAACTCCGTGTTCTTTCATTTTATCAGCAAGTTTATACCCTTCTAAAATGTGAGTGAACGTGTTAATGTTAAAGTTGAACTGTTCAGCTACTTTCATCAACATATTAATTTCTGATTGAACGTAAGAGTGACATGAAATGAAACGCTCTTTGTTGATGATTTCTGCTAAGGTTTCTAACTCAATATCTTTACGATAAGGCTGTCCGCTTTTCTTTTTAGCATCGTATTCTTTAGCTCTTTGGAAGTAATCGATATATACTTGTTCAACTCCCATACGAGTTTGTGGGAAACGAATGGTGTTAGAATCTCCCCAGTTAGATTGTTTTACGTTTTCACCTAAAGCAAACTTGATAAATTTAGGGGTATTGTTGTATAATAATCCGTCAGCATTTTCTCCCCATTTTAGTTTAATAATAGCAGAGCGTCCTCCAATAGGATTGGCAGAACCGTGTAAAATTTGAATAGAAGTAACACCACCAGCGATGTTTCTATAAATATTAATATCGTTAGGATTAATAACATCTTCAATAGTAACTTCAGCAGAAGAATTATGACCTGATTCGTTAATTGCTGATGCAGCAATATGTGAGTGCTCATCAATAATACCAGCGGTAAGGTACTTACCTGTTCCGTCAATTATTTTTGCACCTCTACTAGATAAATTAGATCCTATTTTTGAAATTTTTCCATCTTTGATTAACACGTCAGTATTGTTCAATACTTCGTTGTTTTCAGAAGTCCAAACAGTAGCATTTTTAATTAAAATAGTTTCATTTTGAGGCTTAGAAGCGTTACCATAACCTACATTAGGGAAAGAAACAGCAAAAACTTCAGGTGTTTTGTCGTCTTTTTTCTTGTCTTTCTTTTTCTCATCTACTTTAGAAGTATAAGTAGCTGACCATTTACTTTCGTTTCCGTTATTGTCAATAGCGGTACCTTTAATTTGCTTATTATCTAATTGACCAGTTAAGCGTGTAAAATTATCACCTTCTCTTAAAGTAATGTTTATCCAATCATTAGCAAATGAAAAGTTTGATTTGATTTTTTCTTCTTCCTTTTTAATTTCTGCAGTTTGTTTAGCGCCTGAACCTGTAATTGCCATAGTATAGGTTGAACCATTAATATTTAAGGCATAATTACCCGTAATGTCTTTGATATCCATAGGATTGATAACATTCTTAGCTCCTTGAACCCAGTTTTCAAATAAGGTTGTTTTTGAGTCAAAAATATCTCCAGAAGTAATTAAGAAGTTAGCATAGCTTCCAGCTTTTAAGTTACCTACTTTAGTATTTTTTAAAATGTTAGAAGGAATCGTTGTCAATGCTTCTAAAGCAGTAGTTTTATCCAATCCGTGAGCTATAGCTTTTTGTAAGTTAGCATTGAAATCTTTTACATTCTTTAAATCATGCGTAGTTAAGGCGAAAGGAATTTTATTTTGAGCAAACACAGCAGGATTTGAAGGCTCTTGATTCCAAGCGCGCATATCACTCAACGCAATTTTATCCGTTAAAAATGGATTGGATACATCGTAAGCTTTTCTGAAATTAATAGGAAGGATATAAGTAGCATTGGTTGCTTTTATATCGTTAATTCTTTCGTATTCATTTCCTCCACCTAAAATAGTGTATTGAATACCGAATTCATCTCCAATTTTATCAGCTCGTAAATTATCTAAGTAACCACCTGCATTAAAAATTTGTGGTAAGTTTTTGTTATTGTTTAAAGCCTCTAAAGCTAAGTCTGTGTTTTTAGCATTTCCGTTAGCATACCAATCAGCATCTAAATAGGTTTGGCGTAGTAAAGCCATAGCTCCCATACGAGAAGTAGGGTAACTTTGACGTGATTTTACACTTTTAGAAAACGACAAGTAGTTTCCTGATTTTTTATCTAGAATTCGATACGCATCAGTATTGTTAGGATTTAAGGCAACTAACATTCCGTTTCCTTGCATAATTCCATCTTCTAAGTGTGTATTAACAGCACCAAAACCAGCAGCTAATAATTCTTTAGCTTTTTTAGCGTCAAATTTGAATTCTGAAGCAGGATCTATATCAGGGCGAATATGATCGTTCCAATAATATCCTTTTCTACCAGCATCGTATTGAGGTCCCTGTCCGCGACCACCTTCTCTTTTTGGTTTTTCAATACCAAAAGTAGCGTAAACATCTACAAAAGAAGGATAAATAGATTTACCATCAAGATCGATAGTTTGTGCTTCGTTAGGAATGGAAACAGATTTCCCTACAGAAACCACTTTTCCGTCTTTTACAAGTAATGTTCCTTTTTTTATTACTTGATTAGGAGTAACATAAATGGTAGCATTGGTAAATGCATACACATTGTTTTTGGATGACTTTACTCCTGTGTTAGTAGGAAAGTACTCTTGTGCAAAAGAACTACTAATACACAAGGATAAGAGTAAGAATAGTATTTTTTTCATTGAATATTGAGTTGATTAGTTCATAAAAGTATACAGTAAAAAAGGAATAAAAACCCTTTTAACAAAACATTAAGAATTAGTTAAGAATTAACTTTCCGATTTTTTCGTGACCTGATAACCAAGCCGTATTGCTGTCTACAAATTGAATAGCATAGTACCCGTATTTGCTTACATCCGTCCAAGTGTGTCCACCATCATTAGAAAATGAAACGCCAGTTTTTCCAACCGCAAAAACTTCTTTTCCGTTAGTATTAGGTACATATTGCACACAGCTTTTATAATTAGGATTTTGATTATTAGCTACAAGTGTCCATGTTTTACCTCCATCAGAAGTGACAGCTTTGTTAGCAAGATTATCTTCAGGTTTTGAATAGTTTCCTCCAATGGCGATTCCGTCGTTTTCATCGTAAAAATCGATAGAGTAAATTCCTTGTGGACCATCTCCCTGAACTATTGGTGTGTCAAAAATCTCCCAAGTATTACCAAAGTCGGTAGATTTTAAAATACGTGCTTTTGTTCCTCCAGATCCAATCCAAACCGTGTTGTTTACTATCGAAATGTTGGTGTTACTAGCGGCAAAAAACGCTTCACCTTCTTCAAAAGTTGGTAATTGAGAGCATGGTAGTTTAGTCCAAGTATTTCCTCCATCCGAAGTAAGAATAACAGATGGACAGTCTTCTGTAGGATCACCAACTGCAATTCCGTGCTTTCCATCAGCAAAGAATTTCATACTGTCGTAAAATACTTTTTCATTTTTTTCAATATAAACCAATTGAAGCTCTTCTTGACTTTTTTTGTATAGAAGAGCAGGGTTTGCTACCGATAATACAAAAACATTGTTATTATTTTGAGCAATACTTCTAAAATGTGGGATGATAGAATCATTGTATTTCAGTTTTTGAGTGCTCCAAGTTTTACCTCCATCTTCAGTAGTTGTAATATCTCCTATAGAACCAGCATAGGTTAGTTTATTAGCGTCAATAGCTAGTATAGCTCTAATACTAGTGCTGTCTTGTTTCATTTCTGTAATCGTAGCAGAATTAATAGTTCTTGGAGTGTATTGTTTTTCAGTTTTACAAGAAATTAACACGTAAAAGAGAAAGAAAAGTACAGATAGTTGTTTCATGTGTTTGGTTGCTTTTTTTTGATATTTTTACAGAACTAAAAATAGATAAATCAAACTTAATTCAATGAAAAAAGCCTTGGTAATTTCTGGAGGGGGAAGTAAAGGAGCATTTGCAGGCGGAGTTGCACAATACTTAATGAAGCATAAAAATAAAGATTACGATATGCTTTTAGGTACTTCTACAGGTAGTTTAATGGTGTCGCATTTGGCTTTAGGTATGGTTGATGAATTGAAAGAGGTATATACTTCGGTAGATCAAAAAGCTATTTTTAGTAACAGTCCGTTCAGAGTAAAATCAGTACATGGTGAAAAGGTGGTGTCAATACGACATAGAAACACGTTTTGGAACTTTTTAAATGGAAGTAAAACCTTTGGTGAGAGTAAAAATTTACGTAAGCTCATAAAAAATAGCATAACCAAAGAAATGTATGATGAGATTAGAAGGTTAAATAAAGAAGTCGTGGTAACAGTTTCCAATTTAACAGCGAATCAAATTGAATATAAGTCGATTTTAGAGTGCGAATATGAAGATTTTTGTGATTGGATTTGGGGTTCATGTAATTATGTACCGTTTATGAGTTTGTTAGAAAAAGATCACTGTCAGTATGCAGATGGAGGTTTTGGAAGTTTAATACCTATACGAGAGGCAATTTATAGAGGAGCTACAGAGGTAGATGCAGTAATTTTAGCTACCGAAGTGACACAAATGAATAGATTGCCAGCAAAGAACCCATTTTCATTGATGATGGACACGTTTGATTTCATGTTAGAAAATGTTGAAAGACATAATATTACCATAGGAAAACTATCAGCAAAACAGCACAATGTAAAGTTAAATTTATACTATACACCAACGGTTTTAACTACAAATTCTCTAGTATTTGATAAAGAGAAAATGAAACAATGGTGGAAGTCAGGATATAATTATGCTAAAAAGCTAAATGATGATAGAATGACAGAGTTTAGACCAGAAATGGTAGATAATCAGGAAATTGAAGAAGGAATAGAAAACAATTAAGTATGAAGTTTGGAAAGGTTGAACACCCTGAGTTAATAGATTTTACATTACCTGAAACTCACTCTAAAACAATAGAGTTGTTAAGTTCTTATGAAAAGAGTGATAAACCAAGTGTTTTTGTAGGATGTGCTAAGTGGAACAAAGCCGATTTAAAAGGGTTTTATCCGAGAGGCACAAAAGATGAATTAGAATATTATTCGAAGCAATTCAATTCTATCGAATTAAACGCTACTTTTTATCGTCAATTTTCTGCGGAACAATTTGCTAAATGGAAAGAAAAGACTCCAAAAGGGTTTAAGTTTTTTCCAAAGTTAGGGCAGGAGATAAGCCATTGGAAACGACTAGAAGGTGTTCAAGATGCGGTGAATATTTATTTAGATAATGCTTCAAATTTAGAAGAAAAATTAGGAACGATCTTTTTACAATTACATTCTAATTTTGGACCTAAAAACTTTGATAAACTACAAAATTTTGCTGTGAGTTGGCCTAATGGAATTCCGCTTGCCATAGAAGTTCGTCACCCTGATTGGTTTGAAGATAGAGAAGTGTTTGATGAATTCACTCAGTTGTTAGAAGAAAATAATATAGCTAATGTATTGGTTGATACGGCAGGTAGACGGGATATGGTACACATGAGATTGACCAATAATGAGGCTTTTATACGTTATGTAGGAGCAAATCATCCAACAGATTATTCACGTTTGGATGAGTGGGTAGAAAGACTAAAAGAGTGGAGCGATTTAGGATTACAAAATATTAACTTTTTTATCCATCAAAACTTAGAAGTAGAATCTCCTTTATTAGCAGCTTATTTTATAAAAAAGTTGAATAAGGAACTAGGTGTCAACTTAAAAATACCTAATGAAGAGAATAATCAACAAATGAGTTTGTTGTAATAATGTAAGATGGTTTAGTCATTCCGAATGAGGTACGAGGAGGAATCTGTAAGTATTCAAAAGATTTCTCCTTTGGTCGAAATGACGTTTAATTGTTTTTCTAAAAAATAAAAATCCAGCCAAGTAGCTGGATTTTTATTTTATATTGTTTTGATTGTTTTTATTTCAAGTCAATATACATATTATTATAGTCAGGGTTTGACATAGATGAGTTCCAAGAAGGTGAAATTTTATAACCTTTTCGCAATGTTGGTAGTCCTTTAGCTCCTGTTGTAATATATTGAATAGTTCTATCTAATAAAGGTTCTGTAGGATCACCTAAGACACCTAAATTCCCAGGATCTTCATCTATAAGAATATCAGGAGTAAATCCTTCAGGAGAATTTTCTCCATTAACATTTTGAATTTCAGAAACAATAGGCTGTAGAGCCCAGGTATGACTTTTTAAATTATCTCCATATCGAGTATAATCGTCAGAATCGTATAAAGTTATCGAACCAACATGCTTTCCATAAGTTTGATCTCCTACCAGCTTAACATCAATATATGGCTTAAGAGAATTGATTAGGACTTCAGAAGCTGAGGCAGAATTACCAGAAACAATAAAATATACCGTTGTTAAATTCAAACTGTTAATAGTTTCTTCTAACACAATAGTTCCTTGCGGATCTGTATTTTTAATTTGATTCGTAAAATTATTGATGAATGTTTCAGCAGGGCGAGAATTCATTACTTTTTGATTCCATAGTTGTTTCGCAAACAACTCATCAGTAAATTGTCCAGTAATCATACTACTTAAATAGGTAGCTGTTTGTAGAGAACCACCACCATTGTAGCGTAAATCGATGATTAAATCAGTAATTCCGGCAGCTTTAAAGTTGGCAAATTCAGCGTTTAAATCTCCATCGAAATCTTTAGAGAATTGATTATAGAGTAAATAACCAATTGTATGACCTCCATCTGTAATTATATTGCTTACCTTAACAGGGTTTTCAGTTACTTGTGATTTGTTTACTGTGATAGTTGTTCCATTACTAATAGGGTTTCCTCCATTATAATCAGCCAAATGAATGGTAAATGTTTCATTATTAAATAAATCATTCACATTAGCCCTGGTTAAAGTTGTTCCGTTAACTTCAGTAATAATCATACCTCTAGTTACTCCTTGCATTTCAGCATCAGAGCCATTAACAACATCGTATACGTACACATAATAACCATCAGAACCGTCAGAAAAATCAGCACCTAAAGCTTTCATACCACTTGTTAATCGTGTACCTGCAAAAGACTGCTCAAGGGCAATATAATCATCTACAATCCAAGAATAAGTTTTATTAGGGTCTTGTGGATATTCATTATCCATGTATAATAAGCTATAAAAAAGATCTACTGGGTCATCATAGCCCGATAAATAACTATATATTTCGTTATCGTTACTAAAACGTCTATCATCTAAATCAGGAACTAAATCTTGCCATAAGTAGTATGCATTTAAGCCTCTCCAAACAAAATGTTGAACTTCTATGTTTTTAGGGGCATCATCTTTTTCACTACAAGAAACAATAAGTATAGAAAATAAGAGAATAAGGGCTGTTTTTACTATTTTCATCTATTTTAGATTTTTGTAATTGTTTGTTTTATTAATGATTTAATCAAGTTACGTGAGTGTGGTATACCTAAATGCCTATTGTGGGCTTTCATAAGGAATGTGCTAACTGTAATACCAACGCAATTTAACGAATAATATTATTTTTTTTATTATTGATGTAACAAACTTGAAACTGCCTCGTCGTAGTTATGTAAGCCTGATAAATAAGAAGTGTTTATTTTAAAGGATTACGCAATTAATCAACTAAACAATGAACCAAACAGACTTTTTAAAAGTTGTATTACCATTTAAAGACAAAGTCTTTCGTTTAGCGAAAAGATTGTTGGTTTCTACAGAAGAAGCTGAAGACGCTACGCAAGAATTGTATTTTAAATTGTGGAGGAATCGGGAAAAACTGTCCGACTACAAAAACGTAGAGGCATTTGCGATGACGATGACAAAAAATTATTGTTATGATCGATTAAAATCGAAGCAAGCAAGTAATTTAACATTAGTGCATAGCAATTATAAAGAAAAAGAAACATCGCTAGAAAAGAAAGTAGAACATAACGATAGTGTAAACCAAGTACATCAGCTCATTGAAAAATTACCTGAACAACAAAAAATAATCATCCAGTTACGTGATATAGAACAGTATGATTTTGATGAAATATGCAAAATGGTAGATATGAAACCCACCGCAGTAAGGGTAGCGTTATCAAGAGCGAGAAAAACAATAAGAGAAGAACTCATTAAAAAACATAACTATGGAGTTAGCTAACATAGAGAAGTTATTAGAAAAATATCTAGACGCAGAAACAACGTTGCAAGAAGAAAAGATGCTACAAGAGTATTTTACCTCAAACAATGTGGCACCTCATTTGCAAGAGTACAGTATGATGTTTGGTTATTTTAAACAAAGTAAAGATGAAACCTTTACCCAAACCATTCAGTTAAAACCTGAGAAAACTAAGAAGAACTGGAAATGGTTGTCGGTAGCAGCGTCAGTAGTCTTACTATTTAGTGTATTTATAGGTAACGAAGAATACCAAAAGCATCAACAACGTAAACAGTTTGCGCAAATTAAAGAAGCGTTACAACTAGTTTCAGTCAATTTAAACAAAGGAAACGAAGCTATATATGCCGTTTCAAACAACCTAAAAAAGGGAAGTGATGCAATTGAACATTTAGAAACCTATGAAGAAACAGTAAATAAAGTAATAAACACTGTAAATTAATTAAGAAAGTAAAACCAAGTACTTATAAACAAAAGAAATCATGAAAAAAGTAATAGTATTATTAGCATTAGCATTTGTATCTAACTTAAGTTTCGGACAATCAATTTTTGATAAGTTAGAAGATATTGATGAAGTTTCATCAGTTGTTGTAAACAAAGATGCTTTTGAAATTTTATCAAAATTTAAAGTAGAGTCTGAAGACAATGAAGCAATGGAAGTTTTTAAGATGATTCAAGACTTACAAGAATTAAAAGTTTTTTCTACTGAAAATGCTGCCGTAGCAGCTCAAATGGAAAATATGGTAAAATCAGCTGTAGGAAAGAGTAACTTAATTGAGTTAATGCGAGTAAAAGATAAAGATTCTCGTGTAAAGATTTATGTTAAGGCAACTAAAAACAAAGATTTTGTAAGTGAAGTGTTAATGTTTGTAAAAGACAAAGATTCTAAAAACGGATCACCAGAATCTGTAATTGTTTCTTTAACAGGAAATATAGATATTAACAAAATGTCTAAACTAGCAGAAACATTTTCTAAAGACGGAAAGAAAGATAAATAAAACAAACAGAGCAGCGTTAATTCGTTAACGCTGCTTTCAATCAAAAACTAACAACAATGAAAAAACTAGTTATATATTCAATGTTACTAATAGTATTTGTAACAGTTTCTTGTAAAACAGAATCGTTACAAAGTTATTTGGTAGAAAGTCAAGACAAAGAAGGTTTTATGTCGTTTGACTTACCAGCAAGTGCACTTCAATTAAGTATGGATAAAGCTTCTGAAGAAGATAAAAAGGCCTACGAAAGCATAAAAAAAATAAACGTTACAGGTGTTCCGTATAAAAACTTAGACGAGGCAAGCTATGAAGCTGAAAAAGAGAGATTAAAATCTATTTTAAAGAAATCAAACTACAAAGAGTTGATGAAATTTAAAAAAGACGGAGCCAATGCAGCAATTTATTATTTAGGTGAAGCAGATGCTATCGACGAAATAGTAGCTTTTGGTTATGGAAAAGGAATGGGAGTAGGTGTAGCACGTGTTTTAGGAGAAAATATGGATGTTAACAAAATCATGGGAATGATGCAGAAAGCTAATTTCGATGCAGGAAATATTGACCTAAAACAATTTAAAATGATTTTAGGAGATAGTGATATAGTCTCAGATAAAGCAGAGTAACCATCATTATTAAAAATATAAAAAAGGCCATCAGATTTCTGATGGCTTTTTTCTTTTTAACGGGGCATTAACAAGCCTACCAATAGATTTTCCTATTTTTGGAGTCTAAACAAAAAAATATGAAGTTTCAAAAACTCCTTGTTGTCGTTGTTACCCTTTTTACAGTAACATTATTTTCTCAATCTGATAAAACCTACAGAGCAGAAAGAGACAAAGTTCATAGTTTAATTCACACGAAGTTAAAAGTAGATTTTAACTTTCAAGAGCAAGAAATGAATGGAGAAGAATGGGTAACACTAAAACCACATTTTTATGAAACGGATAAAGTTACTTTAGATGCCAAAGCAATGGAAATTCATAAAGTAACGATGAATAACCAACCATTAGATTTTAATTATGACGATTTTGAGTTGGTTATCAATTTACCTCGCAAATACAATCGAAACGAAGAGTTTACTTTATATATCAAATATACTGCACGTCCTGAAAGAGTAAAGCAAAAAGGAAGTACTGCAATAACTTCAGCGAAAGGGTTGTATTTTATCAACCCGAAAGGCTTAGATAAAAACAAACCGACCCAAATTTGGACGCAAGGTGAAACTGAAGCGAGTAGTTGTTGGTTTCCGACGATTGATGCGCCAAATCAAAAGACATCACAAGAAATTTACATGACGGTTCCGCAAAAGTATGTAACACTTTCTAACGGAAAATTAGAAAAGCAAACAACAAATACAGATGGAACTCGTACAGATTATTGGAATTTTACTCAAAAGCACGCTCCGTATTTATTCTTTATGGGAGTGGGAGAGTATGAGGTTATTAAAGACAAATACAAAGATATACCAGTTGATTATTATGTAGAAAAGGAATATGCTCCGTATGCAAAAGATATTTTTGGAAATACGCCTGAAATGTTAGCTTTCTTCTCTAAAATAACAGGAATTGAGTATCCTTGGAATAAGTATGCACAAATAGTTGGTCGCGATTATGTTAGTGGAGCTATGGAAAATACCACAGCGGTAATTCATGGAGAAAACGCATACCAAAGACCAGGGCAGTTAATTGATGAAAATGTGCAAGAAAATACCATTGCGCACGAAGTTTTTCATCATTGGTTTGGTGATTTAGTTACAACTGAAAGCTGGAGTAACTTAACTGTAAACGAGAGTTTTGCGAATTATAGCGAATATTTATGGTTAGAGCATAAATATGGAAAAGACGAAGCAGATGCACATTTGTTTGAAGACAGTGAAGCCTATAAGCAAGGGCAAAATTATGACAAGCATTTAGTTCGTTTTTATTACGATGATAAAGAAGATATGTTTGATGCGGTGAGTTACAACAAAGGAGGCGCTATTTTGCACATGTTGCGCAATTATTTAGGGGATGATGCTTTTTACACGACATTAAATACCTATTTAACCGATTATAAATACGGAACAGCAGAAGCACACCAATTGCGTTTAGCTTTTGAAAAAGTTACTGGAAAAGATTTAAACTGGTTTTTCAATCAGTGGTATTTTAACAGCGGTCACCCGAAGTTGTCTATTTCGTATGATTATAACAAGTTACGTAAAACGGTAACTGTAAATATCATTCAAACTCAAATAAATGAGTTTAAATTCCCATTTGCGATTGATGTTTTTGAAGGCGGTAAACGCACACGTCATAATGTTTTTGTGGATGGTAGAGATGCTTCGTTTACCTTTCCTTTTACCAAACAACCAGATTTAATTCAAGTAAATGCAGACGGTGTATTGCTGTGTGATATCAATGAAAATAAAGTATTGAGTGATTATATCCATCAATTAAAATATGCTCAAAACTACGCTCATAAAAGAGAAGCGTTGTTAGAAGTTGCAAAGCATCAAGATGATAAAAATGCGTTTAATGCAGTTGCTGGAGCGATGAATGACGATTTTTATAAAATCAGAATTTTAGCGTTAGAAAATATCAATCTAATCAATAAAAATTCAAAAAGAAATGTGATTGATAAAATCATGAAAATGGCTAATAACGATCCTAAAACATTAGTACAAGCTGCTGCTATTGAAACGTTAGGAAAGTTAACAGATCCTGCATTAAAATCGGTATTTGATAAAGGTTTACAAAGTAAATCATACTCAGTATTGGGTAAATCATTGGTAGCAATGTATTATATCGATAAGCAGTTGGCAATTCAAAAATCAAAGACCTTACCGTTAGAAGTAAAAAAGATTGTAGCTACTCCGTTAACACGTATTTATTTAGAAGAAAATGATGATACAGAGTTAAGTTTTATTGCGGGTAATGTAATGGCAGGAATGTTCTTAAGTCCGAATAAGAAAATTCAATCTTTATACAAAGAAGCGTTTGATAAAATTGGAAAAAGTAACAATACAGAAGCTATTCAAAATTTAGCGGATGATATTGTAGCGAAAGGACTTCAATACAAGCAATATAATTTTGATAAAGTAGGAATTAACTTGTTACGTCAATTAGTAGAAATGCAAAAGGCAAACAATCCTTCAAACATTGATAATAACTTACGAGTTATACAAATTGCAACAGCAAAATTGTTAGAGTAAACAAAATTAAACTCTTAGCACATATTATATAAAATCATAAAGTTTAAGTTAAAAAGAATACTTAGTTTTGGCACAGAAATTGAATTTTCTAGCGAAACTTAAACTTTATGATTAAAAAAACTACCCTACTATCTATTTTTTCAGTGCTAGTATTAGCGTCTTGTAGTAGTGTTAAAACTACCGAGAAAGCGATTAATTCTGGTGATTACGAAAAAGCTATTTCTTTATCAATAGAAAATTTAGCAAAGAACAAAACTAAAGAAAAAAATCAGCCGTATGTGTTGATGCTTCAAGAAGCTTTTGCTAAAGCGACTCAAAGAGATTTAGACCGTATTTCATTTTTAGAAAAAGAGCAAAATCCGTCGAATTTAGAATCTATTTATAATTTATACCAACGATTAAACAATCGTCAGGAAAGAATTAAACCATTATTACCGTTACGAATTTTATCATCAGGAAGTGATGCTAAATTTAAAATGGTTAGTTATGCTGATAGAATTATAGAAGCTAAAGAAAACTATGCCGATTATTTATACGAAAATGGAGTAGCCTTGTTGAATGACGGAAAGCGTAATAAAATTAATTACCGACATGCTTTTGATGAACTAAGACATTTAGATAAAATCAACCCGAATTATAAAGATACAAGAGCGTTGATTGAAGAAGCTCATGAGTTGGGGACAGATTTTGTACACGTATCAGTAAGAAATAAAACCAATCAGATAATTCCTAAAAGATTAGAAAGAGATTTATTGGCGATTGATACCTACGGATTAAATGATTTATGGACCGTATATCATGCAAATAAAGACAGAAAAATTCGTTACGATTTTGATTTGGAATTAGATTTTAGAAATATTGAAATTTCTCCTGAACAAGTTCGCGAAAAAGAAATCATTAAAGAAAAAAGAATTAAAGACGGTTATAAGTACTTGTTAGATAACAACGGTAACTACGTAAAGGATAGTTTAGGAAATAAAATAAAGGTAGATAAGTACAAAGTAATTCGTTGTAAATTATATCAATTTACGCAGTTTAAAAGCAGCCGAGTTAGTGGAGTTGTAAAGTATATTGATAACAGAACGAATCAATTAGTACAAAAGTTTCCTATTCAAAGTGAGTTTGTATTTGAGCACATATATGCCGATTATGATGGTGACAAAAGAGCGTTAGAAACTTCTCTGTTAGATTTATTGAATGAAAGAGTAGTGAGTTTTCCATCCAACGAACAAATGGTATACGATACGGGTACCGATTTAAAACAGAAACTAAAACATATTATCACACGAAATAAGTTTAGAAATTAAAGAAAAGCTCCTGTTAAATAGCAGGAGCTTTTTTTATTATATTTGAGTATGGAAAAGGATTTTAATATTATAACTTTTGAATATAAAAGGACGAATAAAACTAGCTTGTTTTTTAAATTGTTAAGTGTAGTTTTGATTATGGTCTTTTTATTTAATCCTTTATCTGAGTTTGTAGATGTTTTCAGAAAAAGTTTACCTCATGGTTGGTGTTGTCAACCTAATTTTTGTAATCTAAATACTTACCATTTTTTATAAATGGATTTATTCTCACAATTTGACGATGCTCCTAAAAACTTACTTCCGAAAGATGGAACAGTAAACTACTACGGAATAGTTTTGTCTAAGGAACTAGCAGACCATTATTACGAAGCTTTATTAAATTCCATTGAATGGCGTAATGACGAAGCTATTATTTTTGGAAAACGCATGGTAACCAAACGAAAAGTAGCTTGGTATGCAGAGCAACCTTTTGAATATTCCTATTCTAACATTACCAAAACAGCCTTACCCTTTACCAAAGAATTAATAGCGTTAAAAGAATTAGTTGAAAAGAAAACTAACGAAACCTACAACTCTTGTTTGTTGAATTTATACCACGATGGTTCTGAAGGAATGGCGTGGCATAGTGATGGGGAAAAAGATTTAAAAAAGAACGGAGCGATTGCTTCGTTAAGTTTTGGAGCAGAAAGACGTTTTGGTTTTAAACACAAACAAACCAAAGAGACGGTTTATAAAGTATTAGAACACGGTTCGTTATTGGTAATGAAAGACGAAACTCAAACCCATTGGTTACACCGATTACCACCTACAAAAAAAATCCACCGACCACGAGTAAACTTAACGTTTAGAACGATTGTGAGGTAGGTTTATCTATGTTGTTTTGGCTAATTATTTTTTAGTGTTAATATTTCTCCAAGTAATAAATAAACATTGAGAAATAAATTTTTAGCCTCTTTAGAATCTACATCATCGTGAACACCAGCTGATACACGTGAATATAAATTCGATAAATTCTGCCTTATTTTTTTCTTTCTATTCTTACTTTCACAATGTTGGTGAACGTATGCATTTATTCTGTTCAAAACATTATTTTCATTTAGGGATAAATCATTTCCACCAATATTAATTGTTTCAATTGTAGGAGGGAAAACTTTATTAGCAAAATTATCTATTATTCTTCGGCAAGTTGTCAAGGCTTGACTTATTGACTCTTTGTCATTTTCTGATAGTCTTGCAAATACAGAAGGAATTTGTTCAATTACATCACCACTATTTTCGGCTAGTAATAAATCAATATCATTTTTGTAATTATCAAAAATACTTTCTGCTAGTTGGTCGAATGTTCTTTCGTAATAAACATTAGTAACAAATTCATGAACTAAGGAAATTACTCTACTTTTTATACCTCCAAGTTTAGCTATTCTAATAGCTGTTTCATTAATTGATAACCTTATATCTTTAATAATTGGTAGTGCCATTTCTGCACTGGTGTCTGGAATTCTTAATTGATTTAGTTTTAAAGTTTCTATTTGAATTTTTGCCTCAATTTGCGATAAGGGAAACCAATATCCTTTGGACTCTTTTTTGTTAGTCCATCGTCCAGTTTTTGTCATATAGATTCTTGATAACTCTGAATCTGGATAACCTTGCATCTCGAATTTTAACCAATCTCTAACTTTAGAATCATCTACATATCTTGCTAATCTTGTAGTTTTTAAAAGAATGGATTGAGCTTCGTTTTTAGTCAGTTCAATATCGTCCATTATTTCTGTAGCTAATTTTAAAATATGTTTGTTTTTTGATTCCAATTTTTTCGGTTTATTGAGCACAAGGTTATTTAAGAATATGATTTAGTTTCAATAAACCATATCAACTAATAGCTAAGTTACTAGTTTAAAGGTTAAGAACCAACCTAAGTTTACTCCACTTCCTTATAAAAAGTCAATTCATAATCTGGTAACAAATTAGGGTGCGTAATTTTTATCAAATCTTTTAGCACTAAGTCAGGTCGTACAGGAGAGAGTTCAAAGTAAATCAAACCACCAGTTTCACCTTTGTTGTGTCCGATAGAAAATATCTTATTATTGTTAAATGCATCAAACTCTTTGTAGTGAATATTTGCAGTAGTTAACTGTTCTTTGGTAGCATACAAGCCACAGTTAAACCAAAAATCAGCGTGTTGCCCTTTTTCCAATACGCTTTCAAAACTTAGTGGTAAACTACCGGTTCCTTTCGTGCCTTTCCATAAGTAATTTAAGTTCGCATCGTTATAAAACGAAGCAATAAAACTTTCACCAGCAGGAACATTCCAAACATCTTTAAACATGCTTCCAGATAAAATGGTAGGCTGTTTATCGCTGTTTTTAGCAATTTCTTTCGCTTTTAGGTATTCCTTTTCTATGTTGTTGAAAATACTGTCTGCTTCCTTTTCTTTTCCGTATAAAGCACCAAAAAGTTTAATCCATTCCGCTCTTCCTAAAGGGGTTTCTTCCAACCAATCTCCATTAAAAATGACAGGAATACCTGTTTTTTTGATGTTTTGGTATAGTTTCGTATTTGGATGCAAAGCAAAACCAATAACTAACTCAGGTTCAATATCAATCAACTTTTCGGTATTCATGTCTTGTTCCAAGCCTAATTCAACAATCTTACCTTCTTTAATTCTATTTCTTGTTCTTTTAGAAGAAATATATTTGGTGTGCGGAAAACCAACAATGGTGTTTTCAGCATTCAAAAGTTCTAGCATCGGAATATGAGTAGTGCTGGTAACTACTATTTTTTCAACAGGAACTTTAATTTCTTTTTTAGAAAGATTGGTTTTATTAGTAAGTGTGTAAGAAAAATATTCGTGCGAGCTCTGAAAAGCTTTTTTGATCACTAATTTTTTTTCTCCGTTTTCAGAGATGATATCAAATCCCTTGGCATACTTTACAGTGCTTTGGACAGGTTTCTTTTCGGTAGTTTTTTTAGTTTCTTGCTTAGATTGTGTGAACAGAAGTAATAAAGAAAAAATAAGTAAATAACGTTTCATAGTACTCTATTTTTATAGGTGGAAGGTTAGTGTATCTCCGTAGTTTAGTTTTAATTCAAATGATTTTTCCAACGGAATATTGTTCGTATAAGCCCAAAGACTTCTCATTACACCCGCATGGGTTACAAGTACTACTTTATGTAGGTTTTTTGCTTTTAAATCCGTTAAAAAATCGGTAGTTCTATTGTGTAAATCGATATAGGACTCTCCGTTTTTAGCAGGTGTTTTTACAAAATCGTTCATCCAAATATCGAGCTCTTTTTTATCAATATCGTTCCATTTTTGGAGTTCCCAATCACCAAAATCAAGTTCTTTTAATCGATCGTCAAAAATTACGTTAGCTGAAAGTTTTTCAGCCAAAAGCTTACAGCGTTGTAAGGGACTGCTGTAATACGTTACATCAGTATCGTTCACAGGAACTTTTTTTAGAATACTACTCACTTCTTCTTCAAAAGTAGTCGAAAGTTCTATATCTGCTTGACCATAGCATATACCTTTGGCAATTTCAGGTGTTGTGTGTCGTACTAAAAAAACTTCCATAAGGCAAGTAAACTTAAGTAAAAAACAATTTCAGCTACTTGTTGCAAAGCACCCGCACAATCTCCTGTTTGACCACCAATCCATTTTTTAAAAAAGTGCCCCATGTACAAATAGGTGAGTAATAAGGGAAGTAATACTAAAAATACCATTGGTTTTTGAAAGAAAAATAAGGGTGCTATTCCAAAAATAGCTGATATGAGTAGCGATTTACTACTCATTTGTTGGGTGGTTGGTTTTATTTTAGAACTGTCAATATCTCTTACATAGTCATGTGTGTATAGTAGAACAGTTGCGATAAATCGGCTAATACTGTGTCCTGAAATAATTACTAGAATTAAATTAACGGATAGGTTTTGTAAGTGATACAAAGCTAAAAACTTTATGGCTAGGATAAAGACCAAACCACTCACTCCGAAAGTTCCGAGTCTGGAATCTTTCATAATGGTTAAAATCTTTTCTTTGGTCCATCCACCACCAAAACCATCGCAAACATCGGCAAATCCATCTTCGTGAAAAGCTCCTGTAATCCAAATAGAACTAATCATACTAATTACAATCGCAATATCCGTAGGAAAAATATAAGAAGAGGCAAAATAAGCCAGTGCTGCAATACTTCCAACTACAATACCTACTAAAGAAAAATAACGACTGCTTTTGTTGAGTATTTCAGGAGAATGATTTACCCATTTTGGACACGGAATGCGTGTGAAAAACAATACAGCAGTTAAAAAATAATGGATTTGTCTTTTTATCATAACTAAGCTTCGCTAACATTGGCACTTTTAAAAGTCGCCATTTCGTTTAAAAAGTTCACACTCGATTGAATAATAGGAAATGCAACCGCACAACCTGTTCCTTCACCTAAGCGCAACCCTAAATTTAAAAGCGGTTCAGCGTTTAAAAATTCTAACATTTTTTGATGTCCTTGTTCTCCAGAATTATGACAGAAAATACAATAGTCTAGAATATCAGATTCCATGGCATGAGCTGCTAATAGGGCAGCAGTAACAATAAAACCATCAATAAGTAAGGTCATTTTTAAAGAAGCAGCTTCTAACATAGCTCCACACATCATTACAATTTCAAACCCACCAAAAGCAGTCAAAGCTTCCATAGGTGTTGAAATAGCTTCAATATGTAAGTTGTATACTTCACGTAATGTGTCAATTTTTGTTTGTAACCCTTTATCATCTACCCCAGTTCCTCTACCTACACATTTTTCAATAGGTGTATTGGTAAAATAACTCATTAACAAAGCCGCAGATGACGTATTGCTAATACCCATTTCACCAAAACCAATAACATTACAACCTTCACTATACACCTTTCTTACCAATTGTCTTCCTTTTTCTAAAGCTTCTTGGCATTGTTCTGAGGTCATAGCTTTGGTAATACTATAATCTTGTGTTCCTTTCGTTATTTTAGCATTGGTAAGTTGTGAATGTGCTTCAAAATCAGCATTCACACCAGCATCTACAATATTTAAAAGGATGTTATTTTGTTTACAAAATACATTAATAGCAGCACCTCCTTGCAAAAAGTTAAACACCATTTGTTGCGTAACTTCTTGTGGGTACGGACTCACTTTTCCTGTGGTAGCAATTCCGTGATCTCCTGCAAAAACCATAATAGTAGGTTTTGATAACACAGGGGTAGTGGTATTTTGAATTAATCCCACTTGCATGGCGATTTTTTCTAAATTACCTAAAGCACCAATAGGCTTGGTCTTGAAGTTAATTTCTTCTTGAAGTTCGTTCTGTAAATCTTTTGATAGAGGAGTTATTGTTGTTGTCATGTTTTATTTTAAAGTTAAAGGAAGTCCAGATACCATAAAAATGGCTTTATCAGCTAGTTTAGCTATATGTTGGTTAGTCCAGCCTTGTAGTTGTGTGAATTTTCTACCAGATTCAGAATTGGCATGTAATCCCATACCAATTTCATTAGAAATAATGATAATATTGGCGTCTATTTCAACCAATTTATTGATTTCTTCTTTGGCAATTTCTAATGCTTTTTCAATATCATATTTTGTGTCTACAAAGAAGTTCGTTAACCATAGTGTAACACAATCAACAACGACAGTTTGTTTTTCAGAAATCACTTTACTCAACCATTTTTCCTCTTCAACAGTGGTCCAGCGTTCATCTCTATCAGAAATATGTCTGTCAACTCGTTGCTTGAAATCTTCATCCCAAATACGAGAAGTGGCTAGGTAAATAGGGGTGTCAGATAAAGATTCGGCTAGCTTTTGAGCATAGCTACTTTTACCTGAGCGTTCACCTCCTGAGATATAATATATCATGAAATAGCATTTTATGTTGACACAAAGATTGGAAAGATTTTTAATAAAAAACAAATTAAAATAGAGAACTGTTTATTTTTGCTGAACTAAAACCACGAATTATGACAGTATCTTCTTTTATGCCAGCAGTAACTCAGATGATTTATGACATGGGCTTACAGAACTATTTAAACGGAATTACTTTTGAGTGTCCAGAAGTAGCTTTAAAAGAAAAAGAAGTAGCTGTTCGATATAAGTTAGAAGGAAAAGTGTTAACGAGTAAAGAAATAACGGCTATTTTTTCTAAAACCAAGGCAGAAGGGAAGACCTTGTATTATGTTGATGAACCTGTTTTAGAAAGTATAGCTCCAGATATTGTTTTTACACAAGATGTATGTGATGTTTGCCAGATAGATACAGAATCTGTGGCAAAATCAGCTTACAAACTGCCAAAGGTTCCAGAACTAATATCTATTACTCCGAACTCTTTAGAAGATGTTTTTGATAATGCGTTAACCATTGCAAAAGCTATGAAACAGGAAGCAGTAGGAGAGGCGTATGTAAGTGGGTTGAAAAAGCGTATTTATGATATTGTAGATGTGCAACGTGAACATAGAATCCAATCGAAAAGTGTGATGTTGTTAGAGTGGATTGATCCGTTGTTTAATTGCGGACACTGGATTCCACATCAAATAGGGTATGCTGGTGGAATAGATTTATTATCACATCCATCAGGAGATAGCATCGTAATTTCTTGGGATAAAATCGTAAAATACAATCCAGAGGTATTGATTATTGCTCCTTGCGGATACGGAATTGAGAGAACACTTGAAGATATGAAGTTTTTAGAAGAAAGAGAAGAATGGACGTCTTTAAGAGCGGTAAAAAACAAACAAGTGTACATTGCCGATTTTGCCATGTTTACACAGTCTTCTGCTGGTACTTTAGTAGAAGGAGTTGAATGTTTAGCAAAAATGATTCATCCAACGTATTATACACTTCCAGAAAACTTACAAACAAAATTCGCAAATTATCATGATTTGATGGTTGCTAATTTATAAGAATACTATACATTTGCCGTGATTTTTGGTTTTTCTTTAATCATCTATTAAAGAGAATTAAAAGGGAATTCGGTGCAAAACCGAAGCTGTTCCCGCAACTGTAAGCTATTAAGCTTGTAACAAATACTCAAACCACTGTTTTTTAAATGGGAAGGTATGTTGCAAGACGCAAGCCAGGAGACCTGCCAATTATTATAATTTAATTAAAACTTTCGGGATAAAAGTTTGGTAGAATATGGCTAAAAAAGTATTTACATTTTTTTCTTTTTTTTATGTGATTGTCCTAGTAGGACAAAATGATACTATTTCTTATCGGTTAGATGAAGTTATTATCAATGCTACAAAAAAACTAAAAGAAAACTCCATAGGTCAGCATGTGGTAAGTCTTTCAGACTCTGTGTTGACACGAAATATTGAATCATTTACTGATTTAATAAGATACAATTCATCAATTTATTTAAAGGAGTACGGAAAAGGAGGAACAAGTTCTGTGAGTTTTAGAGGTACAAGTGCTTCTAATACAGCTGTTGTATGGAACGGGATAAATATAAACTCTATAAACAATGGTCAAACAGGTTTTAATTCTTTAACAGTAAGCTTAAATGACGCGATTGATGTAAGAAAAGGAGGAGGAAGTATAGAATTTGGTTCAGGAGCAATAGGAGGAACGGTGCATTTAAATGATGTTTTAAATTACACAGAAGACTTTAATGTGAAAAATCAGTTTGTACTAACAGGAGGAAGTTACAATACATTCAATTCTCTTTTTAAGTCAAAAATCTCCAATTCAAAATATAGCATAGGAGTGGGAGTTTCTAGAAATTCTTCAGAAAATGATTTTAAATTGTTCAATTCTGAGTATAGAAATACCAATGGAGTTTATGAAAACTATGGAATTAACTTAGGCTTCGGATATAAATTCAATAATCAATCTGAATTAAAATTTTATAGTACAAGTTTTTCTGGTGAGCGTCATTTCTCAGGAACATTACCTAATCCAACTTCAGCAAGAGAAAAATATATAGACTCTAACCAAAGAAACTTATTGGTGTATGGTTTTGAAAAAGGAAAGTTAGAGCAAGAAGTTAAGTTAGCGTATTTAACACAGAAGTATCAATATTTCTCTAATAAGTTTTCTGATAATTTTAATTATGGAAAATCGAGAAGAGTAATAGCGTCGTACAACCTGAACTATAAACTTCCTAGAATTAAAGCAAAAATTTCATTTTTTTCAGAGTATGAATCTGCTTTTGGTAGTACAGATGTAATTAAAGAGAAAAATAGAAAACAATTTTCTCAGCACCTTGTTTATACACAAGATATACATAAAAATGTTTCCTTCAATGTTAAGTTAAGAAAGGATTTTAATTCTGATTATAAGGTTCCGTTTGTTTATGCTGCTGGTATAAAAGTAACGCCTATTTCGAAATGGTATGTAAGAGTTAACGGATCGAAAAATTATAGAGTACCAACCTATAACGACTTGTTTTGGCCAGGGCAAGGAAATGAAAATTTAATCCCAGAGACCTCTATTCAAGGAGAGGTAGGGTTAGGCTACTCAAACAAAGGTTTAAACTTTGATATGGGTGCTTACATGATTAACACAGAAGATAAAATTGTGTGGACTCCTTCTGGCGATCCAAACAGACCAGGAGTTTGGACTCCAATCAATTTAAATGAAACTCAGAACAAAGGTATAGAAGCTAGTTTGAGTTATAAAGTTCAAATAGGAGAATATAAATTTAATGCAAGCTCTAACTATTCTTATGTTTTAGCGAAAGATAGTGAGACAGACAAGTATTTAACTTTTGTGCCTAAACATTTATTGAATAGTAACTTATCGGTAAACTATAAAAAAGTGAATTTGTTTACTCAGTCACTTTTTAATGGAGCTGTGTATACTACAGAGGACAATTCTAATGATTTAATTGTTCCTAGCTTTTTTATAGTTAATGTGGGGACTGAGTATGAAATCCTTCAAACTCAAAAAAAACAATTACTATTAGGTATTAAGGTAAACAATGTATTAGGAGAAAAATATATGGTTATGCCTAGGAGGCCTATGCCACAGAGAAATTTTAACATAAACATCAATTATAAATTTTAACAAATGAAAATAACTAAATTATTAGGATTATTATTCTTAGGAGGTATCCTTTTTACGTCATGTAGTGATGATCCAACACCTAGTTTACCTAAAGGAGATTATGAAAACGGAATTTTGATTAGCGGTGAAGGAACTACAGCTGTTTCAGGATCTGTTTCTTTTGTATCTAATGATTTATCAATTGTAGAGAATACAATTTATAAAAAAGTAAATAATGCTGAGTTTGGAGAGTATGTTCAGTCTATAGCGTTTGACGACGATAGAGCTTATATAGTAGCTGATAACCAAAATACAGTAACAGTAGTAGATAGATATACTTTTGATAAAGCAGGAACTATTACAACAGGTTTGTCAAAACCAAGGTATATGACCGTAGTAGGAAATAAAGGTTATGTAACTAACTGGGGAGCTACAGATAATGATAATGATGATTTTGTTGCAATTGTAGACTTAAACTCTTTAGAAGTAGAAGGAAAAGTAGACGTAGCTTTAGGACCAGAAAGAATTATTGCTAAAAATGGAAAATTATATGTTTCTCATTTAGGAGCATTCGGAACAAATAATAAAGTAGTTGTAATTGATATTGCTACAAAATCAGTAGTGAAAGAAATAACAGTTAAAGATAACCCAGATGAATTATATGTAGACAGTTCAGGGAAGTTAGTAGTTTTATCTCAAGGAAAAACTATTTATGATGCAAGTTGGAATGTGGTAGGACACACATTAGCAGCTATTTCTTTTATAAATACAGCTAATAACGAGGTTGATTCGGAATTAGTTTTCAATGAAGGAGAGCATCCTTCTCAAATGGTTTTAGAAGGTAATAACATTTATTATAGTTTAGGAAATAACATTTATAAAACTGATGTAAACGCTACTACTTTACCAACATCTGAATTATTAACTACTGATGCAGGATACCTTTATGGTTTAGGAGTAAGAAATAACGAAGTTTTTGTATTAGACGCTAGCTTTTCAGGTAACAGTAAATTAAATATTTACGATTTATCAGCTAAAACTAAAAAAGATACTAAAGAAGTTGCCTTAGGAGCTTCAAAAATTTATTTTAATTAAGTCGTCCCCCAAAAAATGGGAAATATTGCTATGTGTAGTAAGCTCACCAATTTGGTGAGCTTATTTTTTTATAAAAACTTTTCTTGTATTTCTTTAGAAGGAATCATACAAGCTTCTTTTTTTCCAAACCACTTGTAGCGATTTTTAGCAATGTAGTCGTATACCAAATTTCTTAAACTCTCTGGAAATATCAAAAAAACTTGTGTTAGTTTCCATATCCCGCCAAAATCATTCATAATTCTTAGCGCAGCCGTAGATTTAATATCATAAGCAACATTTGGTTCATATAGTATAATAGAATCAATCTTTGAAGTATCTATCCCTAAATATTGTGTAATTTCTTTTCCTACAGCTGATTGAAGAGAGGTAAAAACAAACTGATTTTTAGTGTCATACTTTATCACTTTTAGCACACTATTGTTGCAGAAATTACACACACCATCAAATAAGATTACTTTTTTATTGCTAGGTATACTGTTCATTTATAAGTTTTTGCGAAAAAATAAAAGATTATATTGTAACATTATTCAAAAGTAAGCGTCTTGTAAGAAAGTAAATAGTGATTTAACAATAATTTAGAAGTAATTAGGTAAATCAGTATGTACTTTTATTTAAAAATTAACTAAAACTATGATTCGAATAGAAAATCTTCACAAATCTTATCCTATAGGAAAAGACTCACTTCATGTTTTAAAGGGATTGAATTTACATATAAAAGAAGGAGAATTTGTATCTATTATGGGATCTTCAGGTTCTGGTAAGTCTACTTTATTAAATATTGTAGGTTTGTTAGATACGCATGATGAAGGAAAATACTACTTAAACGGACAGTTAATTGAAAACTTAAATGAAAAGAAAGCCGCAGTATTACGTAATAAATTTTTAGGTTTTGTTTTTCAGTCATTTAACCTAATTTCATATAAAACTGCTTTAGAAAATGTTGCTTTACCATTATATTATAAAGGTATAGGAAGAAAAGAACGTTTAGAAATAGCTATGGAATATCTAGAAAAAGTTGGATTAAAAGACTGGGCAAATCATTTACCAAATGAACTTTCTGGAGGTCAAAAGCAGCGTGTAGCTATTGCTAGAGCATTGGCAACAAAACCTAAAGTTGTATTAGCTGATGAGCCAACAGGAGCATTAGATTCTGCAACAACCGATTCTGTAATGGACTTGTTAACAGAGATTAATAATGAAGGGATGACAGTTTTTGTAATTACTCACGAAGAAGAAGTAGCTGCGCAAACCAATAGAATTGTTCGACTAAAAGACGGAGTTATCATTAGTGATGAATTAACAGAAATGGCAACCAAAGTAAAAAACTCTAAAGCGGTATAATATGTTTGATATAGATCGTTGGAGAGAAATTTTTCAAAGTATAAGCAAGAACAAGCTACGTTCTGTTTTATCAGGATTTACTGTCGCTTTTGCCATTTTACTTTTTACCCTATTATTTGGAATTGTATCAGGATTACAAAATCAGTTTAAAACTGCTTTTGCAGATGATGCAACCAATGCGATGTTTGTAAGAGTATGGAAAACCTCAAAACCTTATAAAGGTTTACAAACAGGAAGAAGAATACAGTTAAAGAACAAAGATTTTGATTATGTTAAAGATGAATATGAAGATAAAATTCAACATTTAACAGCAAGAATATACAAGAGTGTAAACATAACATACAAAAACAATCAAAATAATTATCAGTTACGAGCAGTTCATCCAGATCATCAGTTTTTAGAAAAAACAATTATTGATGAAGGAAGATATATTAACGAGTTAGATTTAAAAAATAACGCAAAAGTTATCGTGATAGGTCGTCTTGTTAAACAAGACTTATTTGGAGAAAAACCTGCGTTGGGAAAAAGAGTAAATGTTGATGGAATTTCATATAAAGTAATCGGTATTTTTTCTGATGAGGGAGGTGATAACGAAGAGCGTTTAACCTATATGCCAGTTACGACTGCTCAAAAATTATATGGGAACAATGATTATATCAGTCAAATAAATATAGGCTATGATCCAAAATTAAACTTAGATCAAGCTATCACATTTGGAAATCGTTTAGAAAGAGATTTACGAAAAAAATTAGATATTCACCCTGATGATCAAAGTGCTTTATCGGTAAGAAACATGGCAGAAGCAAACAAAGGAATTAACCAATTTATGTTTGCCTTGTATTTCATTGTAATCTTTGTCGGCTCAGGAACTTTAATTGCAGGAATTATAGGAATTAGTAATATCATGATTTTTGTGATTAAAGAACGTACTAAAGAGTTCGGAATCCGTAAAGCATTAGGAGCAAAACCATCTTCAATAATTGGTATGGTAATTCAAGAATCAATCTTAATTACAACTATAGCAGGATACTTAGGGTTGAGTTTAGGAACTTATATATTGAGTGCTATAGGAGATAGTCTTGAAAAGTACTTTATAAAAGACCCAAGTGTAAGTCCAGGTATTGTAATAGGAGCTACTATCATATTAATCTTATCAGGATTAATTGCAGGGTATTTACCAGCAAAAAAGGCAGCACAAATTAAACCAATTGTAGCATTAAGAGCAGATTAATTATGAAGTTTTTATTTGATTCAGACACTTGGCAAGAAATTTACGGAAGTATTCGTAAAAATAAATTGAGAACGGGTATTACAATTGTAGGGGTACTATGGGGAATCTTCATTTTAGTAGTGTTATTAGGTGCTGCTCGTGGAATGGAGAACAATTTTAAAAGAATATTTGGAGATTTTGCAACCAACAGTGTTTTTGTGTGGACGCAGAGAACCGATATGCCTTTTAAAGGATTTCAAAAAGGAAGAAGATTTAGTCTAACATTTAAAGATATAGAGGTTCTTGAAAAAGAATATGCTAAAGAAATAAAGTTATTAGCACCTAGAAATCAAACAAACGGGACTATTGTTAAGGATTTTAAAACGGGAGATTTTCAGGTGAGTGGAGATTATCCAGTGTTAGATCGCGTACAGAAGAAAGATCTTATGTATGGACGTTTTCTTAATCAAAATGATATAAAGAATAACTCCAAGGTTTGTGTAATATCTGAGGATATGTACAAACAATTGTTTGATAAGAAAGAAATGCCTATTGGGCAGTATGTTAAAATTAGTAATGTAAATTATAAGGTTGTAGGGGTATATAAACCTTCCAACACCATAGATATTGATGGAGATACCGCTTATATTCCGTTTACAACTTTTCAAAAAGTATACAACACATCCAATAAAGTAGATTGGATGATGATTACAGCTAATGAAGGAGTAGATATCAAACAAATGGAAAAAGATATCTTATTAACATTAAAAAGCTTACATAAAGTACATCCAGAAGATAAACGAGCTTTTGGTAGTGTGAATTTAGGAGATCAGATAGATAAGTTAATGGGCTTTTTAACAGGAATGCAATTTTTAACTTGGTTTGTAGGAATAGCAACCTTAATAGCGGGAGTTTTTGCGATTGGTAATATCTTGTTAATTACCGTAAAAGAGCGTACTAAAGAAATCGGAATACGAAGAGCTTTAGGAGCAACACCAAGAAGTATTAGAAGACAAATCGTGCTAGAGTCGGTTTTTTTAACCACCGTAGCAGGAATGTTAGGAATTATTTTTGGAGGACTTGTGCTATTCCTATTAGATTTTACGGTAGGAAGTGGTGATGATCCAACATTAGTAAATCCAACCGTAAATATACCCATAGTTATGTTAGCATTTTTCATATTAGTTCTTTTAGGAACACTAATAGGATTAATACCTGCATACATGGCAACAGTAGTAAAACCAATCGAAGCATTAAGAGAAGAATAAAAAAAGAAATAATCAATTAATCATGAGCAAAAGAGCAAAAATTATTTTAGGAATCGTAGCACTATTATTTGTAGTCATCCTAATTTGGTTAGGAAAGAAAAATCAAAAAAGTGTGGTTACTTACGAAACGGAAAAACCATTTAAAACAACTATTGTTAAAAAAGCAGTAGCCACAGGAAAAGTTGTTCCTTTAGAAGAAGTTGAAATCAAACCTCAAATTGCAGGAATTATAGATAAGATTGTGGTTGAAGAAGGAGCAATTGTAAAAGCAGGAGATTTGTTAGCATCGGTAAGAGTTGTTCCTAACGAGCAATCGTTACAAAGTGCAAAAGGACGAATTAACTCTGTACAAATTCAGTTAAACAATGCTAAAATTCAGTACGAAAGAAATAAAAAACTTTTTGATAAAGGAGTTATTTCTAGTCAAGAGTTTGAAAACTCACAATTATCGTATAATCAAGCAAAAAATGATTTGAGAAATGCTCAAAACGATTATCAAATCATTAAAAAAGGTTCTGTTGGTTCAGCAGGAGCAAATACGAATATTAGAGCAACAACTTCTGGTATGGTGGTTGAAATCCCTGTAAAGAAAGGATACCAAGTTATTCAGTCTAACAATTTTAACGAAGGTACTACCATTGCTACGATTGCAGATATGGAAAAAATGATTTTTGAAGGACAGGTAGACGAGTCTGAAGTAGGGAAGTTGGTAAAAGGATCTAACATTGAAGTTTCATTAGGAGCTATTGAAAATAAAAAGTTCCCTGCGGTATTAAATTTTATTGCACCTAAAGGAACTGAAGAAAACGGAGCAGTACAGTTTAAAATTAAAGCAGATGTAAGCCTTGACGATAATTATTTTGTTAGAGCAGGGTATAGTGCCAATGCAGATATTGTTCTAGAAAAGAAAGACAGTGTTTTATCTATCAAAGAATCGTTATTACGTTTTGATAAGAAAACTGAAGAACCATATGTAGAGGTGAAAAAAGGAGAAGATGAATTTGAAAAGCGTGAGTTAAAATTAGGAGTTTCAGACGGAGTAAACATTGAAGTATTAGAAGGTGTTACTGCCGATGACGAGATCAAAATTTGGAACAAAGCATCGAAAGATGATGAAAAGAAAAACAACTAAGAAATTAGATAAGTAAAATAATCAATGAAGCAGTTCTTTTTAAGAGCTGCTTTTTCTTCCAAGCTATTGTATAATACACTAATAACTAAAAAAAGCCCGTTTGAGGTATCGTAAAAGAAAGAAAAACAATTTTTAGGTAAATTCGGGATGCTTATATTAAGTAAGCACTTAATTTGATTTAAGGGGAAAATCAAATTATTTTATTTAGGGGTAAAAAAAAGCAGCTCATTTGAGCTGCTTTTTTAATTGAGTTTTTATTTTATCCTTTATAAAAAGGTAATTTAACCACTTTTGCAGCTAATTGTTTTTTACGAACTTGAATAAAAATATCGCTATCAATTTTTGAGTTTTCAATAGTAACATATCCTAAACCAATTCCTTTTCCTAAAGATGGACTCATAGTACCTGAAGTAACACGACCAATGTTGTTTCCATCAGCATCAACAATCTCATAATCATGACGAGGAACACCACGCTCAGTTAATTCAAAAGCAACTAATTTACGAGTAACACCTGCTTCTTTTTGCGCTTTTAAAGCTTCAGAGTTTACAAAATCTTTAGTGAATTTAGTAATCCAACCTAAACCAGCTTCTAAAGGAGAAGTAGTATCGTCAATATCATTACCATATAAACAATATCCCATTTCTAAACGTAAAGTATCACGAGCTGCTAATCCGATAGGTTTAATACCCCAATCTTTTCCAGCTTCAAAAACCTTATTCCAAAGTTGCTCTACATCTTCATTTTTTACATATACTTCAAATCCACCAGAACCTGTATAACCTGTAGCAGAAACTACAACGTTAGGAATTCCTGCGAAATCGGTAATTTCAAAAGTATAGAATTTAATATTCGATAAATCAACTGAAGTTAACGATTGCATAGCTTCTGCTGCTTTTGGACCTTGAATAGCTAATAAAGACCACTCTTCAGAACGGTTTTCCATTTCAACATTTAAATCGTTGTGTTGAGAAATCCAGTTCCAATCCTTTTCAATATTAGAAGCATTTACCACTAACATGTACTCATTTTCAGCTATCATGTAAATAATTAAATCATCTACAATACCACCATCGTTATTTGGCATACAGCTATATTGAGCTTTTCCTGGAGTTAATTTAGAAGCATCGTTAGAAGAAACTTTTTGAATTAAAGCCAACGCATTTTCTCCTTTTAAGAAGAACTCACCCATATGACTTACATCAAAAACACCAACCCCTTTTCTAACAGTTTCGTGTTCAATAGTTACTCCTTCGTATTGCACAGGCATATTGTATCCCGCAAAAGGAACCATTTTTGCTCCTAAAGCTTCATGTACATGTGATAAAGCTGTATTTTTCATTCTTAAGTATGTTTGTTTAAAAAGTGTTGCTAAAGTATTGAAAAATTAGCAAACAAAAGGGACGGATGTGTTTAATATTATAGAATGATATTACCCAAATGTTTGTTAATATTTTCTTGATCTTCTTTAAGAGTGGTAGATTTGAGAAAAGATTAAAGAAAAGTAATTGTTGTAATGTGTCAGTATTTGAAACGACAATTCTACCTAAAAAATAATTTGATGAAACTTAATAGAAAAACAATTTCCAATATCATATTTGTAATCTTAATAGGATTACTATTATATCCACCAACCAAAGTATATTTTATTCGATTAGTTTCTTTTGCTCCGTCAACTATTACTGAGGATAAAAGAGTAGAATTAGTAGATTATAACTGGAAATTAAAAGGATTAAATACAGAGACTGTTGATTTTAACTCGTTAAAGGAAAAAGTAGTGTTTGTAAATTTTTGGGCTACTTGGTGTCCACCTTGTGTAGCTGAAATGCCAAGTATTCAAAAGTTATACGATGATTATAAAGATAAGGTAGCGTTTGTTTTCATAAGTAATGAAGATTGGACAACAATTGATACTTTTTATAAAGAAAAAGGCTATGATTTACCAACTTATAATATTTTATCGAAAGTACCAGATCAACTAGTGAGTAATTCCATTCCTGCGACATTTGTTATTGATAAAAACGGAACTATAGTAGTAGATAAAAAAGGACCTGCCGATTGGAATAGTGATAAAATTAGAAAGTTATTAGACGAATTACTACAATAGAACATTTACCTTTGTAACATGAGTCAAGAACAACCAAATAATCCGCTTCACGGAATAAAACTCGCCACAATTTTAGAAGAATTATACCTAGAGTATGGTTGGGAAGAAATGGGAGAAATGTTGAATATAAATGTCTTTAAAAAGAATCCAACCTATACATCGAGTTTAAAGTTTTTAAGAACAACACCTTGGGCAAGAGCCAAAGTAGAAAAGCTGTACTTAGAAATGATTAGCGAATAATTTTTTTAAAACTGCACTTGTTTTTTCATTTTAAAGAAGTCATAAATACGTAAATTTTGATGTTTAAAATGTACTCATTTTTGTGTAGTTTTGATATTAGATGAAGAAAACTACTTTTTACATACTTCCTGTTTTATTTCTGCTAATTATTTCTTGTTCCAAAACAGTAAAGGAACAAGCTTTAACTATGAAAGATGTTTTTCCTACACAGAAAAATACAGATTCTACTTTTGTTTTTGCTTTAGATACAATTATTAGTTTCAAAAACTACATAGAAAAATGCGAGTATTATGAGGAGATTGCTAACAAGAAACAGTATGTAAGAACACAAAATAATGACATACCCTTAAATATTAATTTTTTTATAAAGTGTCATTTGCCAACTTTTTGTCCTAAAGAAAAAAATACAATTATACTAGAAGGGGATTTTAAAGAGAATAAAACACTTTTTTTTCATGAAGATGAAAAAGTTCTTAGTGTTAAAAATTTTGAAGAGTATTTAAATAAACAGTTGTTAAATTGGGGAAAAGATTATGGCTATTCTTATAGTCCTGATAGAAGTATTATTCTTCTTAGGTATCGTGATTTAACAGATAAATCAAAAAACAGGTTGAATAGTGTGTTAGATACTATCTCAGTGTCTTATTTCAATTTTATTAGAAGTTTTAAAAATGATAATCTAGATTCATTAAAAAGTGTATATCCTCTTCAAATACTATTAGAAAAAGATTTTAGGCAGTTTGATGAGAATGGAAATCTTATACATTTACCTCGACCCCCACAACCAGCTCCAATAGAAATAGTAGAATAATGCCACATTTCATTGACGTCATATTACCGATTCCACTACAAAAAGCATTTACCTATGTGGTAACTGAAGCGGAAGCTTCTTTTTTAAAAAAAGGAATGCGTGTAGCTGTTTCCTTCGGAAAAAGTAAGATTTATACTGCCTTGGTGTTTAACATTCATCAAACAGCACCCGAACTATACGAAGCCAAAGACATTCATCAAATTTTAGATGACCGTCCTATTGTTAATGAACGTCAGTTACAGCATTGGCAATGGCTTTCGAGCTATTATATGTGTTCGTTGGGAGATGTGTATAGAGCTGCGTTACCGTCAGCATTTTTGTTAGAAAGTGAAACCATTATTTATAAAAATGAAGAATTCACAGAGGAAACTATGTTGACAGATGATGAATTTTTAATTTTTGAAGCCTTACAGCATCATTCACAATTAACCATTCACCAGGTTTCGGATATTTTAGGTAAGAAAACAGTGCTACCAACCATTAATGGTTTAATTGAGAAAAGCGCGGTATATATCAAAGAAGAAATTTACGAAACCTATAAACCTAAGTTGGTAAAATATGTGCGTTTGCATAATAATTATGCTTCAAACGAAGGCTTACAAGGGCTTTTAGACGAGCTTTCAAGAGCTAAAAAGCAACGCGATGCTGTGTTGACATATTTTCAATTAGCAGCTTCTAAAAAGCCTATAAAAGCAAAGGATTTAGAAGAACAATCGGGAGCTTCTTCCGCAGTTTTAAAAGCCTTGGTTGATAAAGATATTTTTGAGTTTTACCATATTCAAACCGATCGAATCAATTATCAAGGAGAAACGAATCAGATTAAAGAGTTGAATGAATTTCAACAGGAAGCGTTTACGCAAATAAAAACTTCTTTTGAAACTCAAAATGTAAGTTTGTTACACGGAGTTACAGGATCTGGTAAAACAGAAATTTATGTAAAATTGATAAAAGAAGTGATTGCAGAAGGAAAGCAAGTCTTGTTTTTGTTGCCTGAGATAGCTTTGACTACGCAAATTATTACCCGTTTACAAAACTATTTTGGGAATTTGATCTCGGTATTTCACTCTAAATATTCCATGAACGAACGTGTAGAGGTGTGGAATAATGTGTTGGAAAACAAACCCAAAGCTCAAATTATTTTAGGAGCGCGTTCTTCGGTTTTTTTACCTTTTTCAAATTTAGGATTGATTGTAGTTGATGAAGAGCACGAAACTTCATATAAACAATTTGAACCATCACCACGTTACAATGCGCGTGATGCTGCGGTAGTTTTAGGACATTTACACAAGGCTAAAGTGTTATTGGGTTCAGCAACTCCGTCGTTAGAAAGTTACTTTAATGCGAAACAAAACAAATACGGATTTATTGAATTAAAACGTCGTTTTGGAAATATTCAGTTACCTAAAATTGAATTAATAGACATTAAAGAGAAGCACCGAAAAAAGGAAATGACAGGTCATTTTTCTGATCGTTTGCTGAAAATGATTACCGAAGCTTTAGACGAAAAAGAACAAGTTATCTTATTTCAAAATCGACGTGGATTTTCGCCTGTGGTAGAGTGTACTACTTGTGGAGTTTCTCCGCATTGTCCGAATTGTGATGTGAGTTTAACCTACCATAAATACCGAAACGAGTTAAAATGTCACTATTGCCATTACCAACGTGCGATGCCGAATAGTTGCGGTGCTTGTGGAAGCGCTACTTTAGACACCAAAGGTTTTGGAACGGAACAAATAGAATTAGAACTCAAAGAGCTATTTCCGAACCATACCATTGGTAGAATGGATTTGGATACCACACGAGGTAAATATGGTTATCAGAAAATTATTGGTGCTTTTGAAGCCCAAGAGATTGATATTTTAGTTGGAACACAAATGCTTTCTAAAGGATTGGATTTTGACAATGTTTCTTTGGTGGGAATTTTGAATGCGGATTCGATGCTAAACTTCCCTGATTTTAGAGCACACGAGCGTGCTTTTCAATTGATGGTACAAGTATCGGGTAGGGCAGGACGTACTAAAAAACAAGGGAATGTAGCCATACAAACCTACAATCCGTATCATCAAATTTTACAGCAGGTTTCTACGACCAATTATACTGAAATGTACCAGGAACAGCTACAAGACCGTTGGCAGTTCCATTATCCGCCGTATTATCGTTTGATAAAAATTACGCTGAAACATAAGGATTATACCAAGGTAGATAGCGGTATCAACTGGTTAGCGAAAGCCTTACAAAATGTATTTCATGAAAATGTATTGGGACCTTCGGCACCTGCGGTTTCTCGTATTAGAAACCAGTATATTAAGAATTTGGTGATTAAAATTCCGCCCAAACAATCCTTAGGAAAAACAAAAGAGCAATTACAAAAAATTAAAAATATTTTTGAAGCCGTAAAAGATTTTAGACCCATCCGCTTTATTATTGATGTGGATGCTTATTAGAAGTTTCGCTAACGGACTTGAGAGCAAAAGGACGCTAGTTTTTAAGATTAAGACAAAACCTAATTTTTTTAAAACTTTTCTATTCTAAAAGCCAAATTTAAAAATTGGTGGTATTCTTAAATAAGCATAAACCTTTAGATTTAGTACTTATTAGTTATGTTTTATACACCATGTTAGGTGATATTTTATTTCTCAACTTGCTTTCTTTTAATTGTATCATAAAAACCTTTTACTGTTAGACCTGTTTCAGCCAATAATTTTTCAATTAGATCTTCATTTACTCCTAAAACTCTGTAAACATTAATTTTAATAACTGTTTCAATAAAAATTGAAGCATAATACATATCAAGTTTATTAAAAACTTTTTTGGTTGAACTTCTATGAACTAAGTAGTTTCTTGATTTAACAATTTTAGTTATATATTCTTCAGTATTCAATTCTTTTGGTAAAATTTTAGAAAAATCTGATTGAAAATCTAGTAATCTTTTTCTAAAGTTAGGTTCGTTAATATGCGCTAAATTGTTTGAAATTAACTCTTTAATATTTGTTTCTTGAATTGAATCTAATATTCCTTTTTTAATTTCTTTAAATTCATCTTTATTAAATAATTTATAGTTTTTAAAACGTCTATGGAATGTCTCAATAGAGAAACAATTATTCAAAAAATAGTTTTCATCACTAAGTTTAGTGTTAATAGACTTTTCTAAAATTAATTCAATACTTATATGAAGATCTTCTTTTTCAAACCAATTGTGAATAATATTGTTCAAATTAGGTTTAATGTCCTCAAATTTGATTCTAGGATTCATTGGGGATGGAGACCCTAAAGAATTGTTACCTATCCAATATAAGGTTACAGGTTTTTTATTTTCTTTATAGAAATTTGTACTATCAATTTTAGTACTTTTATTACTTAGAATAAAAAGAATTTTCTTTAATTCTCCTATTAAATCTAAATAGTCCCAAATATTGATATCACCATTTGAAGATTTGATTTTTAATCCAACATTTTCTTTTATAGTAATTTGATTGTTTTCTATTTTATAGTTTATCTCATTAGAAGAAAAAATTTCAATTGAGAAATTATCAGAATTATATATTTCAATAATGTCAGTATCTTCAATAGTTAATTTTCTGTCTGTGAAAAGATTATTGTTTATTGTTGAAATTTTAGTCCAATCAAGCAATCCAGTCATTTCAATACTTACTCTATCGAAATAAAAGGATTCAGGGTTCTTGATAAATTCACCTTTGAATAAATAATCAGCACTAAATTTTCTAACGTCAGCCCCAGCTCCACTTGATGTCCCTATATTTTGACAGTTTACTAAAGTTACTCTTCCAAAACCATTAAAAACACCAATTATAGTTTTTATAATTCCATAATATGTCTTGTTTGAAGAAAATTCAATTTCTATTCTTTCATTAGAAATTGAAAGTCGAACGAAATCAATAGATTCATTCTCATCAAAGGGCGATACTATTTTTCCTATATAATTCTCCATTGATTTTTCAAATTGAACTAAACTCGTTTGAGAATATGAATCTATTTTAATTATTTAGATTTAATAGTAGCCAAATTACTAGAAAGTAATTTATAATCAAATTATTTTTTAAAAATTCCGAATATCCACAATATCCCCATTCTGTAGTTTGTTTTGGGTGTCTATGGTAAAAATGGTTTCCGCAACATATTCTGGCGTATAGAGCTGGTCGTTTTCTTTTAAATCGATAAAACGTTGTAGGTTTTTAAAATCTTTTTCATCAGTACTTCTAATATGGGTTTGCATGTTGGTATCTACCACACCAGGGTAAATAGCATTGCATTTCACTCCATGTTCAAGCTCGTTTTGTTCCGCGGCAATGGTTTTTGTCATCATATCAATCGCTGCTTTTGAGGTGCAATACACACTCCAACCTTCATACGGTTTTACCGCAGCTCCAGATGAAATACTAATAATTTGTTTTTTACAGCTTAGGTGTTGTGTAGCTTCAATAAACAAACTCGATAAAATCAGTGGAGTAGTGGTGTTTAAATGAATACTTTTAGCAATATCCTCCGAGGGAATATTTTCTAGGGTAGAAATAACGCCTAAGCGTCCCGCATTATTTACTAAAGTAATTGAGGTAACGTCTAGTTCTTTAATTTCATCTAGCAGCATTTTAAATGTATTGTGCGTTACTTTGGTATCCGATAAATCAACTGGTACCTGTGTAACGTTTTGCAAATCTGCAATACTTCTCGATAACGAGTATACTCTAAAGTTTTCTTGTGCGTATTTTTCGACTAAGGCTCTACCAATTCCTTTACTTCCTCCGGTAATGATAATGATGTTCATAAGAGTAAAAATAAGGAAATTAAAGTAAACGTCATTACGAGGAAGAATGCCGAAGTAATCTTTTAGTGGGGAGTGAGGCATTGAAAAGAATGAGATTCCTCATTTCATTCGGAATGACGGTAGTGAGTGGTCATTTCGAACCAAGCGATAGCGAAGTGTGAGAAATCTTATGATTTAGCATCTGTAATTTTAAAGAGTATCTGTAACTTCATTGAAACAGATTCCTCTCTCGCGTTCGGAATGACGGTAGTCGATTATTTAAAAAACTCTTTCGAATTTTCCCAATGTACATCCATTTCAGCGAGGGTCATGTCAGAAAGTTGTTTACCTTCTTTTTTAGCAGCTTCTTCTAAATACTGAAAGCGATTGATGAACTTTTTATTGGTTTTTTCCAAGGCATTTTCAGGATTTACTCTAATAAAACGCGCGTAGTTAATCATGGAGAATAAAACGTCTCCAAATTCTTTTTCTATTTTCTCTTGATTGTTGTTTTTGATTTCGTCATTCAATTCAGAAAGCTCCTCTTGAACCTTTTCCCACACTTGATGTGGTTCTTCCCAATCAAAACCAACGCCAGCAACTTTATCTTGAATGCGGCTTGCTTTTACTACCGCAGGTAAACTTTTAGGAACTCCTTCTAAAACTGACTTTTTTCCTTCTTTCAGCTTTAGTTTTTCCCAGTTTTGTTTTACTTCTTCTTCGTTTTCAACAACTACGTCACCGTAAATATGTGGGTGACGATCAATCAATTTATCTGAAATTGAATTGGCAACGTCAGCAATATCAAAAGCTTGTTTTTCGCTACCTATTTTAGCATAAAAGACGATGTGCAAAAGCACATCGCCTAGTTCTTTTTTTATTTCTTCTAAATCGTTGTCTAAAATAGCATCTGCTAATTCGTAAGTTTCTTCAATAGTTAAATGACGTAGACTTTGTAAGGTTTGTTTTTTATCCCACGGACACTTCTCACGAAGGTCGTCCATGATGTCTAACAAACGATTAAAGGCGGCTAACTGTTGCTTACGAGTATTCACGATTTAGGCTTCTTCTGCAGTTGTTTCTTCAGCTTCAACTAAGGTGCTAAAATCAAAATTAGCTTGCGCTAACGTGTTGTACCATTGAATTACTTTTTTAATGTTTGAAGCATATACACGCTCTTGATCAAAATCTGGTAAAACTTCACCGAAGTACTCAGTTAATTTAGCAGCACTTTCTTTGTGAGAAATCGCTTCTTTACCTTCTGCTTTTTCAGCAATGTTCTTAAATACACGTGCTAAAGGCACTTCTTCTTCGTATGTGTAAATAGCGATGTTTTCTAATAAACTTACATTGTGAGTCGCTGTAATAGGAAAACGTTTACCATCTACGATTGATTTTACGATAACACCAGTTTTGGTTTGTGATAAAATTTCATATAAACCTGGCTTACCAGTAACAGCTATAATTTTGTTAAATTCCATGTCTTACTGTTTTAGTGTATTACTACTTATTATTTCTTAGCATTTGGAAAACGCATGCGATACCCTGCATTTACTTTTCCTTTCGAAATATTCTCTAATTTCTTTTTAATTAATCGTTTCTTTAAAGAAGAAAGTTTGTCGGTAAACAAAACTCCTTCAATATGGTCGTATTCATGTTGAAAAACACGTGCAGGTAATCCGCTTAACGTTTCTGTGTGTTTTTCAAAGTTTTCGTCTTGGTACTCAATAGTAACAGTTTCTTGACGAAACACATCTTCATTGATGGTAGGAATACTTAAACATCCCTCGTTAAAAGCCCATTCATCACCTTCTTCTTTAATGATTTTTGCATTGATGAACACACGATTAAAGTCTTTAAAGTAATTCTTCTCTTCTTCACTTATATCTTCATCTTCTGCAAAAGGAGAAGCATCGATTACAAACAAACGGATGTCTTTTCCAATTTGTGGAGCTGCTAAACCAAGACCATTTGCATTGTACATGGTTTCTCTCATATCAGCAATTAGTTTTTCTAACTGCGGATAATCTTTATCGATTTCTTTTCCTACTTTACGTAATACGGGATCTCCGTAGGCAACAATGGGTAAAATCATCTACTTTTTAATTTTTAAGGAATGCAAAAATACAAAGAAAGCGCTGTGTTAGAAAATTTATTTGTTGTACAAATACGATTGTAAGATAATTGTAGCACTAATTTCGTCTACTAAGGCCTTATTTTGTCGTTGCTTTTTCTTTAAACCGCTATCAATCATTGTTTGAAAAGCCATTTTTGAAGTAAAACGCTCATCTACACGTTTGATAGGAATAGAAGGGATTGCTTTTTCAAGTTTTTCTAGAAAAGGAAGAATAAGAGCTTCACTTTCACTATCAGAATTGTCCATTTGTTTAGGTTTACCAACTAAAAAGAGTTCTACATTTTCTTTTTGAGTATAGTTTTTTAAAAAGGTTAGCAATTCAGAAGTGTCAACCGTTGTTAACCCTGAGGCTATAATTTGAAGTTCATCAGTTACAGCAATTCCCGTTCTTTTTTTTCCAAAATCTATGGCTAATATTCTGCCCATTAAAAAAGTTTTTTGCAAAGGTAGCTAAATTAAACAAGGGAGGAATATCTGTTTAAAAAATGTATCTTCGCGGTATATTCTTGAAAGCAACTTTATTTTTGCTGAAAAATATTTTAAAAATGACAGAATTACAATCAATTATAGAAAAAGCGTGGGATAACCGCGATTTATTGAAAGAAGAAACTACAATTAACACAATTAGAAAAGTAGTAGACTTATTAGATGCAGGTGATTTACGTGTTGCAGAGCCAACTGAAAATGGATGGCAAGTAAACGAATGGGTAAAGAAAGCAGTAGTATTATACTTCCCAATTCAAAAAATGGAAACGTTAGAAGCTGGTATTTTTGAATATCACGATAAAATTCCATTAAAAAGAGGTTATGAAGCGAAAGGAATTCGTGTAGTACCAAATGCAGTAGCACGTCATGGAGCTTATATTTCAGCAGGAACTATTTTAATGCCTAGTTATGTAAATATTGGAGCGTATGTTGATGAAGGAACTATGGTAGATACTTGGGCAACTGTAGGTTCTTGTGCACAAATTGGTAAAAATGTTCACTTATCAGGTGGAGTAGGAGTCGGTGGAGTGTTAGAGCCTTTACAAGCAGCACCTGTAATTATTGAAGACGGAGCTTTTATTGGTTCTCGTTGTATTGTTGTTGAAGGAGTTAGAGTAGAGAAAGAAGCGGTTTTAGGAGCAAATGTAGTATTAACAATGAGTACTAAGATTATTGATGTTACAGGTGATGAACCAGTAGAAATGAAAGGAGTAGTTCCTGCTCGTTCGGTAGTAATTCCAGGAAGTTATACCAAGAAGTTTGCAGCAGGAGAATATCAAGTTCCATGTGCTTTAATTATTGGTAAACGTAAAGAGAGTACGAATAAGAAAACCTCATTAAACGATGCTCTTAGAGAGTACGATGTAGCGGTTTAAGAAATTCATTGATGCATAAACAAAATACAGATTATAAAACATATAATTATACAGAAAGGTCTTTTATAGACCTTTCTGTGATTATAGTTAATTATAAAAGTTGGGATCCATTACAGCAATGTTTAAATTCTTTGCAATTAAAAGATTATAAGAAACTTAATTTAGAAGTTATCGTTGTCGATAACTGTTCTGGTGATAGTAAATTAGAGGAGTTTTCTAAACAAAATACAGATGTATTGTTTATAGAAAATAAAGGAAACAATGGTTTTGCAAATGGATGTAATGTAGGTGCAAAATTTAGTTCTGGAAAACAATTATTGTTTTTGAATCCGGATACCATTGCTAATGAAGAAGCATTATTTCAAATGTTAACATACCTTCAAAATAATCCTAATTATGGTATTGTTTCTTGTAAACAGATAACAAGTGAAGGCAAAGAAGAAAGGTATATTAGATTATTTCCAAGTTTTACTAGATTGTTTGGTATAACAAGGGCTATCGACCGTAAGTTTTCTAAGCGTTATAAAGAATTAAAAGAAACGACTAATTCTGTAGTCTTTCCTGATTGGGTTACCGGTGCTGTAGTTTGTATGTCTAAAGAAGAATTTGATAGTGTAGGAGGATGGAATGAAGACTATTGGATGTATTATGAAGATGTAGATTTATGTAAAAAAATAGTAGATAAAGGTTTACAAGTTGCTCTTTTAAAAGAAGTATCTGTAATTCATGATCATGGAGGAGCTTCTCGAATAAATGTAGTAACCTCTTCATTAACAAAATCTGAAGTTCTTATTTCGAGTCATATATACATAAACAATCACTTTACTGGTTTGAAAAAATATGTTAGTCAAATTCTTTTAGTTATTGAAACCATAATAAGTAAAGTTTTTTTCGGAGTATTGGGAATAGTTTTCTTTTTTGTTCCAAAGTTAGCAGTTCAAAGATTGTTGTGTAGAAATATGATGCTTTATTACTTTCAATGTTTAAAGAGAGGGAGTTGGTTAAGTAAGCGTTCTACGAATTTTTAATTATAAGATGAAGAAATCTATTTTTTTTATTAGTAAGCCTTTAGAGCTTTTGGGAGCTATAGAAGCAAGAGAACAATTTAAATTATCAGACTGTATTTTAGTTATTAAATCAGATAATTATGATGATGCAACAATAAACTTTTTAATAGAAAAATCAGGAGGTTGGAACTCAATAATTAGAACTAAAAAGAAATCTTCTTATGGTGTTTCTTGGTTAAAACTAGTAAGAAAACTAAAAAAGGAAGATTATCAATATCTTTTTGTAAGAGCGTTTCCTATTGCTTCATATTTTGTGAATAATTTAAACTATGAAAAATGCTTTTTATTGGATGATGGTACTGCTACTATAGAGATAGCAATGAATTGTAATACTGAGAAATATTTTACTAAACGTTTTTCATTATTCAAAGGAAAAAATAAAAAAGGATTTAAGTATACTCTTGTAGAAAAAATATACAAAACTTACGATATAAACATAGAAAAAGAGGTTAATGATATAACTTTTTTCACCTATTTTAACTTAGAAAACTTAGGACTACAAAATGTGGTTAAAAATGAGTTTAAATGGTTGAGAATAATGAAAAAAGGATCCAAAGAACAAGACGAAAATTCTATATACTTATTAGGAAGTAATGTTGTAAATGCTCATTTATTATCTTTTGAAGATTACTTTGTAACTCTGAGAAAAATATGCGACTTTTATAAAGGTAAGAAAGTTATATACATACCACACCCTAGAGAAAAAGAAGAACATTTAAAAAAAATGACAAATGAGTTAAACTTTTTTATAAGGAAGAAAAAGTTAAATGTAGAATTAGATTTTATAATAAGTGATGAAGTTCCTAATCATGTAGTAGGAACTATGACAAGCGCTTTAATTACATTAAAAATGATTTTTAATGAAGCTAAGGTTAACTTTTTTAATTTATATGATGAAAAAGTTGATTCAAGTAGAAAAGATGTAGTTAAAGAGATTTATAAATATCAAGAACAATATATTGATTATAACAGGTTAGATTATTAGTGGTGGAAAAAATTATAAAAACAACAATAATAAATTTAAAAGAGAGCAAAACTATTCTTTATCCTACAGATACTGTATGGGGACTTGGCTGTGATGCTACAAATGAAGAAGCTGTAAAAAAAATCTACAAACTAAAAAGTAGAGAAGAGTCAAAAAGCTTAATTATTTTGGTTGATTCTATTAAAATGTTACTGAATTATGTTGAAAGTATCCCTGAAAAAGCACTTCAAATTTTAAAAGAATCTAAAAAACCAACTACTATTATTTATAATAACCCGAAAGGATTAGCACCAAATACAATAGCATCAGACAATACAATTGCTATACGAATTCCGCAGGATGAGTTTTGTATTCAGTTAATTAAAGAGTTTGGTAAACCTATAGTTTCTACTTCAGCTAACGTTAGTGGAGAGCCAACACCTAAGTCTTTTTCAGAAATAAGCGAAGCAATTTTAAAGAATGTAGATTATGTGGTAAATTTGCATCAAGATAAAGTAGCAGAAAAGTCTTCAACCATTTTAAAAATTGAAGGTGACGATGTTATTGTGATTAGAGAATAATTGTATGCAAAAACAATATTTTAAGGAAGCAATTTCTGCAGAAATATTTCAATATATATCCCAAGCAGCTGAAGAATTACAACTAAAAAGCTATGTAATTGGCGGTTTTGTACGTGATTTTATTTTACAACGTGGTACAGCCAAAGATGTTGATGTGGTTGCGGTTGGAAGTGGAATAGATTTAGCTCAAAAAGTAGCTGAATTACTACCCAATAAGCCAAAGGTTCAAGTGTTTAAGACTTACGGAACAGCCATGTTACGTTTTCAAGATATTGAAATAGAGTTTGTTGGGGCGCGTAAAGAATCCTATTCGGAAGAGAGTAGAAATCCAAAAGTTTCTAAAGGAACCTTACAAGACGATCAAAACAGGAGAGATTTTACAATTAATGCATTAGCATTAAGTTTAAATGAATATGATTTCGGATTGTTGCTTGATCCTTTCGGAGGAATAGCGGATTTAGAAGCTAAAATTATCAGAACACCGTTAGATCCAGATATTACCTATTCTGACGATCCGTTACGTATGATGCGTGCCATCAGGTTTGCTAGCCAGTTGAATTTTACAATAGAAGAAAATTCGTTAAACGCAATTACAAAGAATGCTTCGAGAATTGATATTATTACTCGTGAACGTATTGTGGTTGAGTTGAATAAGATTATAGAATCTCCAGTACCGTCTATCGGGTTTTTATTGTTAGAAAAAACAGGGTTGTTAGAGAGGATTTTACCAGAACTAATTGCTTTAAAAGGAGTAGAAGAGGTAGAAGGACAAAAGCATAAAGATAACTTTTATCATACCTTAGAAGTTGTTGATAATATTGCTGAAAATACAGAGGATGTTTGGCTTCGTTGGGCAGCGCTATTACATGACATAGGTAAAGCACCAACGAAACGTTATCACAAAAAAATAGGTTGGACGTTTCATTCTCATGAGTTTGTGGGATCGAAGATGGTGTATAAGTTATTTAAACGTTTAAAAATGCCATTGAACAATAAGATGAAATTTGTTCAAAAAATGGTGATGTTAAGTTCTCGTCCGATTGTTTTAGCAAGTGAAGTGACAGATTCTGCTGTACGTCGTTTAATTTTTGATGCAGGAGATGATGTAGAATCATTAATGACGTTATGTGAAGCAGATATAACGACCAAGAACCCTAAGAAATTTAAACGTTACCATAAGAATTTTGAAATAGTACGTCAAAAAATTAAAGAGGTAGAAGAGCGTGATAGAGTTCGTAATTTTCAACCTCCAATTACAGGAGAAGAGATTATGGAAGCTTTTAATTTGAAACCTTGTAGGGAAATTGGTCAGATAAAAGAAGCGATAAAAGAAGCCATTTTGGATGGTAAAATCCCTAATGAACATGATGCTTCGTATCAATTTATGTTAGAAAAGGGAGCACAGTTAGGATTAAAACTGAGTAAATAATAAAGAAATAAAAAAGAGAAGTATTTTACTTCTCTTTTTTATTATCCTAAAGATTGCATTTCTACAAGCTTTTTATACGTTCCACTTTTAGATATGAGTTCTTCATGAGTTCCTTGCTCAACAATTTTTCCTTTTTGCATTACTACAATTAAATCAGCTTTTTGAATGGTAGACAAACGATGTGCAATGACTACAGATGTTCTTTTTTGCATCATTTTTTCTAAGGCATCTTGTACCAATTTTTCTGATTCTGTATCTAAAGCTGAAGTAGCTTCATCTAAAATCATAATTGGCGGGTTTTTAAGAACCGCACGAGCAATACTTAAACGTTGTTTTTGTCCACCCGAAAGTTTATTTCCACTATCGCCAATATTTGTGTCATAGCCATTAGGTAAGTCTTTTATGAACTCGTGAGCATTAGCTATTTTTGCGGCTTCAATAATTTCTTCGTCACTTTTCCCTTCAATTCCTAAAGTAATATTGTTTCTTACGGTATCGTTAAATAAAATAGAGTCTTGAGTTACTAAACCTTCTAATTGTCGTAAAGAATGTTTTTTGATAGTTTTTATATCAACTCCATCAATTTTGATTGTTCCTTTGTTAACATCGTAAAAGCGAGTTAATAAATTGGCAATAGTAGATTTCCCACTTCCCGACTGTCCAACCAAAGCAACCATTTTCCCTTTCGGAATAGTTAAAGAAAAGTCTTTTAAAACATAGCTGTCTTCATATTTAAAAGAAATATTCTCTATTGAAATTTCAGTATCAAAAGCTTTCTTGTTAATAGCATTCGGAGTATCTTTTAAAGGGTTTTCAGTTTCTAGAATCTCTAAAACACGTTCAGCAGCTGCATTTCCTTTTTTAACACTGTAGCTCGCTTTTGAAATAGCTTTTGCTGGAGTTAAAATATTATATGCTAATCCCATATAAGCAATAAAATCTTCCCCGTCTAAAGAGCCATCAATTAAAACTAGTCTACCTCCATACCAAAGTAGCACAGCAATAACGCCGATTCCTAAGAACTCGCTTGCAGGACTAGCTAAATTGGTTCTGTTTAATAAGGTGTTAGAGAAATGATAAAAGCGGTTAGTTGAATTTTCAAATTTTTGTTGAAATTCTTTTTCGGCAGTAAATCCTTTAATAACCTTTAAACCACCTAAAGTTTCTTCTAGTAAAGATAAAAAATAGCCTTGTTCTTTTTGTACATTATCTGATTTTCGTTTTAAACTCTTACCAATAAGTGAAATCACATATCCAGAAATAGGGATAAAAATAAAGACAAAAATGGTTAATTTAAAACTTATGGCAATCATTGCTATAATAGTAAAAACTATAGTTAAAGGTTCTCTTACCAACATTTCTAAAATAGATAAAAAAGAATGCTGGATTTCTAATACATCAGTACCAATACGTGCCATAGTATCTCCTTTCCTCTTTTCAGAAAAATAGGAGATAGGTAACTCTATAGTTTTCTTGTATAAATCGTTTCGGATATCTTTTAAAACACCATTTCTTAAAAATGTAATAAAGTACATAGCTAAGTAATTAAAGATATTCTTTAAAAAGAAAGTAATAATGACTAAACCAACAACAACCATTAATGCTTTTGATTTATCATCACCAGCAATATCGTTTACATAAAAAGAAATAGTACCTTTAAAGTACTCGATAATTTTTGTGATTCCTTCAAAAACAGGTTTTTCAGTTACTCTAGGAGTATCATGCTTAAAAATAACTTCTAACATTGGCATTAGTACCAAAAATGAAAGAGTAGAAAAAAGAGCATATAAGATATTAAATAAGACATTTGAATATCCATATTTTTTGTATGGTATTGCGTATCTAATAATCTTTTTAAAATAGTCCATTATAAATTTAGTTCTTTTATAATTCGTTGAATTTTAGTGTCTAATTCTTTTTCTACAGTTTTAGCATTTGAAGCAGTATCTAATTTGTTTTTTACACTAAAGTAAAATTTAATTTTGGGTTCAGTACCACTTGGACGTGCTGCAATTTTAGTTCCGTCTTCTGTGTGATAGATTAATACGTTCGATTTAGGAATGTCGATTGTAGTTTCTTCACCAGTGATTAAATTTTTTCTTGTTGAAGATTGATAATCGTATAAATATTCAACCTTAGAACCATCTATATCAGTTAATGGATTGTTACGTAAATCATCCATCATTTGTTTAATTTGTAGCGCACCGTCCATTCCCTTTTTTACTAAAGAAATTAGATGTTCTTTATATAAATGATGACGAGTATATAGGTTTAATAATTCCTTGTAGAACGAACTGTTATTGGCTTTTGCATCTGTCGCAATTTCACAAGCAAGTAGGGCAGAGGTAACCGCATCTTTATCGCGTACAAAATCACCTACCATATAACCAAAACTTTCTTCACCACCACCAATAAAGTTAAGTTCAGGATGGTCTTTAATCATTTTAGCAATCCATTTAAAACCAGTCAATCCAACTTTAGTTTCAACTCCATATGAATCTGCAATTTCATTCACTAAATTGGTAGAAACAATCGTAGAGCCTACAAATTGTTTTCCGTTTAATTTTCCTTGTTTTTTCCAATCATTGATCAAGAAATCGGTCATCATACTCATGGTTTGATTTCCGTTTAACAAAGTCATGTTTCCATCTATACCTCTAACAGCAATTCCAATTCTGTCTGAATCAGGATCGGTTCCTAATACGATATCAGCGTCAATTTTATTAGCTAAATCTACCGCCATTTTAAGAGCTGCTGGTTCTTCAGGATTTGGAGATTCTACCGTAGAGAAATCACCATCAGGAATAGCTTGTTCTTCAACAATATGAACTTGAGTATAACCTGCACGTTTTAAAACTTCAGGAATTAACTTGATAGAGGTTCCATGTAACGAAGTAAAAACAATTTTTAAATCTTCACGACCTTTGATATCAAAAGTTCCATTCGCTAAAGAAGCTTTCCAAAATGCTTCATCAATTTCGCTTCCGATAGAAGTTATCAATTCTTCTTTTGCATTGAAATTAATTTCTGAAAAGGCTAAAGAATTTACTTCATTGATGATCTCTGTATCATGTGGTGGAACTATTTGACCACCATCATTCCAATATACTTTATACCCGTTATATTCTGGTGGATTGTGAGAAGCTGTTAATACGATTCCTGCGTCACATTCTAAATAATTTACCGCAAATGATAATTCTGGAGTAGGACGCATATCTTCAAACAAAAATACTTGAATGTTATTTGCAGATAATACATCAGCAACCACTTTAGCTAACCATTCACTGTCGTGGCGGCAATCGTAACCAATAGCTACTTTTAATGTTTTATCAGGATATGTTTTGTGTAAGTAATTACTTAATCCTTGAGTTGCTTTACCTAAGGTGTATTTATTAATTCGGTTGGTACCTGCGCCAACAATTCCACGCATTCCTCCAGTTCCGAATTCTAAATTTTTATAAAAACGATCTGCTAAATCGTCAGCATTAGTATTAATTAATTGCTGAATTTCTTGTTGGGTTTCTGAATCGAAATCGTCAGAAAGCCACAGTTTTGCGCTGTTTAAAATCTCTTTCATGTATCAAATTAAAAAACGTACAAAGGTACGAGTTTAAAAATTCAGTTGTTCTTTAATTTTATAATGTTTTTGTTGCGGATTACTCTTGATAATTAGCTCACCTAAGAATCCTGCTAAAAACATTAGAGTTCCTAAAATCATGGAAGTTAAGGCTATGTAAAACCAAGGATTACTTGTAACGAGTATTGTTTTTACTCCGACAGTAAGGTGGTATATTTTCATCACTCCAATAAAAAAGGCAGATAAGAATCCGAAAATAAACATTAAAGTTCCCCATAAACCAAAAAAGTGCATAGGGCGTTTACCGAATTTAGATAAAAAGGAAATAGTAATTAAGTCTAAAAAACCGTTAACAAAACGATCCATTCCAAATTTGGTAACTCCGTATTTACGAGCTTGGTGTTGTACTACTTTTTCATCAATACGATTAAAACCTTCATTTTTAGCTAAAACAGGAATATAACGGTGCATTTCACCGCTTACTTTTACCGCCTTAACTACTTCATTTTTGTAAGCTTTTAATCCGCAGTTAAAATCGTGTAATTTTAGTCCTGATGTTTTTCGAGCTGCCCAGTTAAATAATTTTGAGGGAATATTTTTGGTAACGATATTATCGTATCGTTTCTTTTTCCATCCAGAAATTAAATCAAAATTTTCTTCAGTAATTAAGCGGTATAGTTCAGGTATTTCATCAGGACTATCTTGTAAGTCGGCATCCATTGTAATAACTACATCGCCTTTAGTTAAAGCAAATCCAGCATCTAAGGCTTGGGATTTACCATAATTTCTTTGAAATCGTAAACCTTTTACTTCTTGATGTTTTTGTGATAATTCTTCTATTATTCTCCAAGAATTATCAGTACTTCCATCGTCAATAAAAATAAGTTCATATAAAAATTGATTGGACTGCATAACTTTTGCAATCCAATCGTGTAACTCGTGTAAAGACTCTTCTTCGTTAAGAAGAGGTATTACTACCGATATATCCATATATTTTATTCAATGTTTAAAAAGGTAAAGTTACGAAGTATTACTTTTATGTAAAACTTTAACTTGTTTAAACTATTTTTAATATTGGTCTTCTTCTGTTTTTTTCATGATAGCACCAGTTATTGCTGATACGACAAAACCAAGAAAAACATAAAATAAAAAACCTAATGCGTCTCCAATAAGAGTTCCTTGAAATTTAGATTGCATAGCTAATTGAGTATCAACTTGCTCATCTGTTAAACCAGCATCTAGTAATTTTTGAGTTTGGAATTCGTTTAATTGGTTATAGAAATCTGGTTCAATAAGACCAGTGAAAATATGACTATAGATAATACTTATTAAAGCACCAATAGCAACAACACCTACACCTATTTTTAAAGCTTGTCCCCAAGTTAAAAAAGAATTATTATCTTTTTTGTATTTTTTTATAGCTAAAATAGGAAGAGCAATAATACATGCAGCTAATACAATCATATTAATTATTCCTCCCACAGTATCGAAGGTCATACCCAAAGCGTAAATTATAAGGTTGGTTAAAACTATAGCTCCTCCGTAAATTAATCCATAGTTTAAAATAATGTTTTTGCTGTTTGTTTGATTTTCCATTGTGTGAATTTAGTTAGTGATACAAATATATTCTTTTTTAATGTTACGTTTATTTTATCCTGTCAAAAGAAAAAAATATAAATAACAAACTATTAGTATTCAAAAACTTAGAAATGTTACAGTTTTTTTATTGAAATTTTGTTGTTTTTTACGAAAAAATGGTTGTAAATTTGCATCGGCAAGTCCTACACAACCAGCTCCCTTTGAATCCCCCCAGGGCGGGAACGCAGCAAGGGTATTAGGTCGTAGCGGTGTGATGTAGGTAGCTTGCCTTTTTTTGTACCTAAAAGTTTCGTTTATTTTTCCTCTTCATTTAAATTAAAACCACTTCTAGGGTGATGTAATTCAACCACTTCTTTAAGATAGCTATTGTCTAAATGGACATAAATTTCGGTAGTCGTAATACTTTCATGACCTAATAATTGTTGAATAACACGTAAATCTGCCCCGTTTTTTAGTAAATAAGTAGCGAAAGAGTGTCGTAATGTATGCGGACCAATACTTTTTTTAAGATTAATTTTTTGAGCTAATTCTTTTAAGATAATAAAAATCATTTGGCGGGTTAGCTTTTTTCCTCTTCTATTTAAAAAAACAGTGTCTTCATCTTCCTTTTTAGGAGTGATTTGAGATCTAATCTCATTAATATAAAAGTTCAGTCTATGAATAGTGGTAATATGAATAGGAACAAAACGATATTTGTTTCCTTTTCCAAGAACTTGAATATAGCCCTCATCAAAAAATAAATCAGAGAGTTGTAAATTGATTAATTCACTTACACGGAGTCCACAACTGTAAATAGTTTCTATAATGGTTTTATTACGCTCTCCTTGAGGGTGACTTAAATCGACAGCAGCAATTAACTCATCTATATCTTCTTTTTCTAAAGTGTCAGGAAGTTTTCTTGTAATGTTAGGGCTTTCAATTAAATCGGTTGGATTATCTTTTCGATAGTCTTCAAAAACTAAATAATCAAAAAAACTACGAAGTCCAGAAATTAATCGAGCTTGACTACGAGCATTAATATTTTTACTAGTTTCATAAATGAACTGTTGAATAGTTTCTGTAGCTATATGAATTGGGGAGTGAGTATTTTCTAAGTTTTCTACAAATAAAAAAAGCTTATTTATATCTCTTTTATAACTGTCTATCGAGTTTTTTGAAAGGCCTCTTTCAATTTTTAAATAATTAGTGTAATTGTATATTGTTGACTCCCAGTTCATTGTGTAAAAATGTGTTTTTTTTTGAAAAAAAAATGTTGAAAAATAAAAAATAAAATTACTTTCGCTGCACAAACTTATAATTAATAAAATTAAAAATTTATGAAAAAATTATTATTAGTAATTGCTATGGTAGCTGCTGGTTTTACTGCAAACGCACAAAAGAATGTTATTAAGGCAAACCCTATTGGATTAGCATTTGGGACGGCTGAATTATCTTACGAAAGAGCTGTTTCTGACAAGGGGGCTTTTGAAGTAGGATTATCTTATGCTGGTGCTGATGTAACTTCTGGTTCAGAAAAAATTAGCACAAGTGCTATTGGAGTTGAAGGTAAATATAAATTTTACTTTTCTTCTGATAAAGACGCTCCTAGAGGATGGTATGCTGCGCCTTTTGTAAGTTACTCTTCTGCTTCAGCAGAAAATAACACAGGTGAAGACGTAGGTTTTTCTGCTTTTTCTGGTGGTGCTTTAGCTGGATACCAGTGGGTATTTGGTGGAGGAGATTCAGGTTTTGCTTTAGATTTAAATTTTGGAGCACAATATGTTTCTGCTTCTGCAACAGGAGGAACTACTGTTAGTATTGATGGATTTTTACCAAGATTAGGTGTTTCGTTAGGATACGCTTGGTAATAGGTTCTAAAACTTTAAAATATTTTAAAAGGAAGCAATTTTGCTTCCTTTTTTTATACAAGAAAATTAAAAAAGTTATTTTTACACGAAATACTAGAGATGAAAAAAATAATCATAATTAACGGACCTAACTTAAATTTATTAGGAAAAAGAGAGCCAACTATTTACGGTTCAAATTCTTTTGAAGACTTTTTTAATGAATTAAAAAAGAAATATCCTACTGTTGAATTAGAGTATTTTCAGTCAAATATAGAAGGTGAGTTAATAAATAAATTACACGAAGTTGGTTTTGATTATGATGGAATCATACTTAATGCAGCAGCTTATACGCATACTTCTGTAGGTATTGGTGATGCTGTTAAGGCAATTGAAACCCCAGTGGTTGAAGTGCATATTTCTAACATACATGCAAGAGAGGAGTTTAGACATGTGAGTTATATCGCCCCGAATGCAAAAGGAGTTCTTTTCGGATTTGGTTTACAAGGGTATGAATTAGCGCTTAAAAGTTTTTTGTAGATACCAATAACGAATTCCTAATAGTATAAATAAAGGGATTATAGGGTAGGTGTATAGTTGTATTTTAGTTAGCCATACTACAGGAATAAGTAATAAAAAAGCTAATAAAACTAAACAGTATTTACGAATCCACATAGGCGGTTCTTTTTTTAATAAGAAGAAAGCTACAACTGTATTTGGAGCAAATGCCCATAAAAAATTAAAATTATTTGGTGCTGTTGAATGGTTGGTGAAAAACCATAAGAATACAATTAAAAAACCTAAAATTCCTGTTGTAAAAAACAACGTAAAGTCAAGCCATTTAGTTCTTTTTGAGTTTTTAATATCTTTATAGGTGATAAAAAGTCCTAATAAAAAGAAAAGTACTATTGCTAAAAACGGACTAAAAGCATCACTTTTTGATTTTTTTTCTTCAAAATCTAGTAAAATATTTGTTTTTTGAACTAAATTTTCTTCTTTATCTCCTTTGATAATCCTGGAAACCTTTAAAGCTTCAAAAACATAATCAGGAAGGTATAAATATTCTGAAGGAGTAGCTGGTTTATCTAGTTTACTTCCCAAAGCAATATTAATACCAAAACTTCCCCATGTATTTGGGTTGATTTCTTTATTCATTAATTGTCTCAGTGATAAATTTTCTGAAACAAAATCACCTTTAAAAAGTAAACTATCACCTACTACTTTTTGGATGATATCACGAGGTCTGGTAGCGCAATTGTCAAAAAATGGATCGTAGAAGTAACTTGCGTTTTCAGGAAGCGCATTGTTTTCTAAAAAATTAAAAAACTCATTTTTTTGTAGTTGTGTTAAGTTTAAAACTTGTTCTTTAACCCAACGACCATCTTGTTGCGCGCTTTTTAAGGATAAATAAAATGGATAGCGAGCCAATTTATATTTCATAAATCCTTTTGTAAAATTGATATAAAAGTTAGGGTCTTCAAAATCGAAAATACCGTAGTTATAGATTAAATCAAGTTGTAAAACAGGATCTTTTACACGAACCGCTGTGTGCCCAAATTTTTCATATAAAGCTTCTCCAGGTCCTGAAGTAATTACACTTATTCGTGAAAATTTAGATAAAGTTAAAGTATTGGTGTTTTGAGAAATTCCTAGGGTAATACTTAATAAAGTAAGTAAAATGAAAGCAAATTTTTTTATCATCATAAAAAGCTAAACTACATGAGTGTTTTACAAATATCATAAAACCGATTCATATAGTTATGAATTTTTAGGTTAATGTTTAATTCCAATAGTTTCCTCTATAAATTGGGAGATACGTTTTTCTAACCAGTCATTTTCAGTATTGGTAAAAGATGATATAAAACCAACATGTCCTCCATAATTTGGAGTTAACAAATGAAAGTTCTTCATGTTTTTGGCTTCTTTTGTTGGATAACACTCTTTTGATAAAAAACTATCGTCTAAAGCATTTATAAGTAATGTTGGGACTTTTATTTCAGGGATAAAAGGTTTTGAGCTTGCTTTTTGCCAATAATCTTCAGAACTTTCGAAACAAAAAACAGGAACTGTGTATTGTTTTTCTAAGTGACGAAACTTACTTGCTTTAAATAACAATTCTTTGTTGAGTTTAAAATCAGGAAATTTTTCAGCTTTTTTTAGAAGTTTTAATTTCATTGTTTTTAAAAACTCATTCAGGTATATTTTGTTTTTTAGCTTGTTTAATTCAGCTTGTGAAGAGGTTAAATCGACAGGGACAGAAACAGCTACACCTCCTTTTACTTCTGAAGGAATGTCGCTAAACTCACCCAAATATTTCAACGTTAGGTTTCCTCCTAAACTAAATCCGACAAGAATAATTTCATCATAACTGTAATTGTTATTAAGATATTTGATGATAAAATCAACATCATCAGTTTTACCACTGTGGTATGTTCCTAAAAGTAAATTGTCTTCACCGCTGCAGCCTCTCAGATTCATGCAAACAGTATCAAACCCTTTTTTATTAAGGTAATTAGAAGTGGTAATCATATAGTTTGATTGTGAACTCCCTTCTAATCCGTGAATTAACAATACTAAGCTTTTTGAACCTACGAAAGAAAAATCTAAATCTATAAAATCGGCATCCCAAGTTGTTACTCTTGTTCGGTCATACACAATTGTGTTTTTCATGAATAAAGGACGATAAATTGTGTTAAAATGCCCGTTCTTAAAAGGTAAGCTGGGTGAAAATATGTCTGAAATAATTGGCATAATACTGCGTTATAGCTTTTAAAACAAATATGACAAAAAATAGTTAAAACATAAAACTCATCAAATGATTTCTTATTTTAGCTGTAAATTATGAAACACTATGAATATCAAAAAATATATTCCAAATTTATTGACTTTAGGAAACTTGTTATGTGGTACAATTGCTACTGTTTTTGCTATTAAAGGAGACTTTTTTGCAACAGCAATTTTAGTGATGGTAGGAATTCTTTTTGATTTTTTTGATGGATTTGCAGCACGTATGTTAAATGTACAAGGGGAGTTAGGAAAACAATTGGATAGTTTAGCAGATATGGTAACGAGTGGTGTAGTACCAGGAATTGTAATGATGCAAATGTTGGTGAATGCTTTTGATGTTGATGCTGTTGGTTACTTTGGAGTTGATACATACGGAGCTACTGGTAGTAATTTACCATATTTAGGGTTGATATTAACACTAGGGGCTGGGTATCGTTTGGCTAAGTTTAATATCGACGAACGTCAATCGGATAGTTTTATTGGTGTACCAACACCAGCAATGAGTTTATTTGTAATTTCATTACCATTAATAGCTCAGTTTGATAAAGAATCGTTTTTTATAGGTTTGATAGAAAATCAATATTTTTTATTGACTATAACTGCATTATTTACGTATTTGATGAATGCTGAAATTCCGTTATTTTCTTTAAAGTTTAAAAACTTTTATTTTAAAGATAATGTGATAAAATATGTATTCTTGGCTTTATCTGTAGTGTTAATTATCACGTTAAAGATAGTTGCAGTACCTATGATTATTCTTTCATATGTAGTGTTATCTCTTGTAAATAATTCAGATAAAAAACTTTCGTCAAAATAGTATAAAAAAATCTCGAGTAGAAGAGCGAAGTCATAAAAAAACCACGTTGTTAACAACGTGGTTTTTTATTTTAATTACTTTTTTCAGGATCATAAATATCCATTATGAAGTGGTAGTTGTCTAAGGATAATTTATCTTCTGCAAAAGGTTTACTTATATGTTTGTTTTTTGAATAGTCTCCGTCTTTGAAGATGTCCCAATTTTCATTGTTTCTATTCGTCAATATAACTTTATCAGTGTCTATTTCAAAATTACACCAATCGTTATAGTTAGCTATTTTTCCGTAGCTGTAATCAGAAACTTTAATGTTTCCTTTCACATCTATGTTTTTAATATCAATACAGATGTTACAAAAATCAACAAAGTCTGTTTTATCAGAAGGGATAACAAGGAAAGAACTGGTGCTTCCCTTTTTTCTATATAGTTTGAATCCTTTTTTTAAATTGTGATTATGATAAACTTCAGAAAAAGAGGCTAGAATTTCATCTTCTTTAGCACTTTCAATTATAAAATGATTTTGAGTAATGGCATGATTATTCTCAAAATTCTTCTTTTTTAGTTCAAAATCTTTTCCAAGATATACTTTACGAACTGTTTCATCTTCAGCTAACTCTTCAGGTGTACCTTCTTTCAAAATACCACCATTGTACATTAAATAGGTTCTATCAGTAATAGCTAAGGTAGCTTGTACATCGTGATCTGTAATTAAAATTCCGATGTTTTTATTCTTTAATTGAGCAACGATTCCTTGAATATCCTCTACGGCAATAGGATCTACACCTGCAAAAGGCTCATCTAATAAAATAAATTTAGGATCAGAAGCTAAACAACGAGCTATTTCTGTTCTACGACGTTCTCCACCAGATAATAAGTCACCACGGTTTTTACGAACATGACCTAAACTAAATTCATCAATTAATTCTTCTAAGCGTTGTTTTCTTTCAGCTTTGGTTCTGTTTGTAAATTCTAAAACAGACATAATATTATCTTCAACAGATAATTTTCTAAAAACAGAAGCTTCTTGCGCTAAATAACCAATTCCTTTTTGAGCACGCTTGTACATGGCATCGGTAGTTATTTCTTCATCATCTAAAAATATATGACCATCATTTGGTTTAATCATTCCAACGATCATATAGAAAGAAGTTGTTTTTCCTGCTCCGTTAGGACCTAGTAATCCGATAATTTCACCTTGCTCTACCTCTAAAGAAATACCTTTTACAACTTTTCTGTTACCGTAAACTTTTTGTATGTTATCTGCTCTTAATTTCATTTCTTATAGTTGAAAGTGGAATTGTTTAAAAGTGTAAAAGTAACAAAACAGTTTCTTAAAATCCTCTTAAACAATTGTACGATAAAGTTAGGCTTCGTTTTCTAAAGCTTCCCAAAACTCTACAGCTCTTCGTAAATGAGGAATAACAATGGTTCCGCCGACTAAAGTAGCAATACTCATAGTTTCCATCATTTCTTCTTTTGTAACGCCATTTTTGTAGGCAGTTTCTAAATGATAAGCAATACAATCGTCGCAACGTAATACAGCAGAAGCAACCAAACCTAATAATTCTTTGGTTTTTACTGACAAATGACCTTCTGCATAAGCATTAGTATCTAAGTTAAAAATACGTTTGATTACTTTATTATCTGACGCTAGAATTTTCTCGTTCATTTTTGAACGATACTCATTAAACTCTTGGACTTTTTGTGACATGTTTTTGTTGTTTTTTTATTACAAACTTTGAGATATAAATACTTATCTCATATAAAATCATAATAGGAACCGATACAATTATTTGACTTGCAACATCAGGAGGTGTTATAATTGCTGATAAAATCAAAACAACAACTAATGCATGTTTACGGTATTTTCGTAAAAACTCAGGAGTAATCAATCCTATTTTTGAAAGGAAATAAATTACAACAGGTAGTTCAAAAAATACGGCAACACCTATTAGGGTATTGGTTATTAAACTTATATAAGCGTCAACTTTAAAGTTATTTTGGATAGCATCTGATATTTCAAAATTGTAAAAGAAATAAACAGACATTGGTAAAATAACGTAATAGCTAAATAAAACTCCTAAGAAAAATAAGAAAGAGGAAGTGAAAATAAATCCTTTAGATTTCTTTCTTTCATTTTGATGAAGACCAGGAGCTATAAAACGCCATATCTCCCATAAAACATACGGAAAAGCAACTACAAAACCTAATATTAACGAAGACCAAATCCCCGTCATTAATTGCTGAGTAGGGTTTAAAGCTTGTAGTGTTTGATTAAAACTTATATTACAAAAACTACTATCAATTCCTATAGCGGTAAATGTTTTACAGAAGAATTTATAAGTAGCAAAATCAGGTTTTAAATGTGCTAGTAAAATTTCATTAAATACAAAATTGATATTTGCAAAAATGACAATTGCTACCACAAAAATTGCAGTAAAACTTCTAACTAAATGCCATCTTAGTTCTTCAAGATGGTCTAAAAAAGACATTTCTTTTTCTGCCATTTTAGAAAATTCCTTCTTTAATTAAATCGTGTAAATGAACCACTCCTACATAATTGTTTTCAATATCTGTAACTAAAATTTGAGTAATGTTGTTGTTTTCCATTCTTTCTAAAGCTTCAACAGCCATAGCGTCAACATCTATAGTTTTAGGATTGGTACTCATTATATCTGCCGCAGTAAGTTCATCTATTTTAGTTGTCTTACTCAACATTCTACGGATATCACCATCGGTAATAATACCGTTAATTTTACCATTGGTGTCAACTACTGCGGTAACTCCTAATCGTTTTTCAGAAATTTCTACGATTACTTGTGTTACTTTATCTGTATTTTTTACTGTAGGAAGCTCATTGTTTTTAATAAGGTCAGAAACACGTAAATATAAACGTTTTCCTAAAGCTCCACCAGGATGGTATTTAGCAAAATCACTACTAGTAAAACCTCTAAGTTCTAGTAAACATACAGCTAAGGCATCACCTAAAACTAGTTGTGCTGTAGTACTTGTTGTAGGAGCTAAATTATTAGGGCAAGCTTCTTTTTCAACAAATGAATTTAATAAGAAGTCAGCATTTTTTCCTAAGAAAGAATCAGGGTTACCGGTAATAGCAATGATTTTATTTTTAGAATTCTTAATTAAAGGAACTAAGACTTTAATTTCTGGAGTATTACCACTCTTAGAAATACAAATAACAGTATCATCCTCTTGTACATTTCCTAAATCTCCATGAATAGCATCGGCTGCATGCATAAAAACAGCAGGTGTACCAGTAGAATTAAAAGTAGCAACCATTTTGGTAGCAATGTTGGCACTTTTACCTATACCTGTAACAACAACACGACCTTTCGAGTTGAAGATAAAATTAACAGCATTTGTAAAAGAGCTATCTAATAAATTTGCTAAATTAGCAATAGCATTACTTTCTAAAAGTATAGTTTCTTTTGCGATTGAGAGAATAGCGTTTGCGTCTTTCAAGTTAAAAAAGTTTTAAGAATTTTTAAAGTGTAAAAATAGGAATATTTAAGAACAAAATCTTTTTAATAAAAAGAAAGTTTCGGCTATTTATTGTTAGGATTTTTTGTAAATTAGTTCTCGTTTTTAATTTTTGATATTAGAAGATGAATAAAGAGCAGACGGATTTATATGGATCATTAAAAAAGATCTTCGGGTTTAATAAGTTCAAAGGACTACAGGAAGCTGTAGTAAATAGTGTGTTAGAAAATCATAACACATTTGTAATCATGCCAACAGGAGGGGGTAAATCGCTGTGTTACCAATTACCAGCGCTTATGAAAGAAGGTACAGCTATTGTAATTTCACCTTTAATAGCATTGATGAAGAATCAGGTAGATGCTATTAGAGGAATTTCTGAAAATCATGGAATAGCCCATGTATTAAACTCATCCTTGAACAAATCGGAGATTGCCCAAGTAAAATTGGATATCGAATCAGGTATTACCAAATTATTATATGTAGCTCCAGAATCACTTATTAAAGAAGAATATGTAGATTTTTTACGAGACCAAAAAATATCTTTTGTTGCAATTGATGAAGCACACTGTATTTCAGAGTGGGGACACGATTTTAGACCCGAATACCGAAATTTACGTAGTATTATTAAGCAAATTGATAATGTGCCAATTATAGGTTTGACTGCTACAGCTACTGAGAAAGTTCAAGAAGATATATTAAAAACGCTAGGAATGACGGATGCAAATGTCTTCAAAGCATCCTTTAACAGAGCCAATTTATTTTACGAAGTACGTCCAAAAACCAAAGAAGTTGAAAAAGACATAATTCGCTTTATAAAACAACGACAAGGGAAATCAGGGATTATTTATTGCTTGAGTAGAAAAAAAGTAGAAGAAATAGCTCAGGTTTTACAAGTAAATGGTATCAACGCAGTTCCGTATCATGCAGGCTTAGATGCTAAAACGAGAGTAAAGCATCAGGATATGTTTTTGATGGAAGACTGTGATGTTGTTGTTGCTACTATCGCTTTTGGTATGGGAATCGACAAACCAGATGTACGCTACGTTATCCATCATGATATTCCTAAAAGTTTAGAAAGTTATTACCAAGAAACAGGTAGAGCAGGTCGAGATGGAGGAGAAGGTTACTGTTTAACTTTCTATTCATATAAAGACATAGAGAAGCTTGAAAAATTTATGGCTAATAAGCCAGTAGCTGAACAAGAGGTTGGACACGCTTTATTACAAGAAGTAGTAGGATACGCTGAAACTTCAATGAATAGACGTAAATACTTGTTACACTATTTTGGAGAAGAATTCGATGAAGTAAATGGTGAAGGAGCTGATATGGATGACAATATGCGTAATCCGAAGAAAAAGCATGAAGCAAAAGACGAAGTAGTAACCTTATTATCGGTTATTAAAAATACTAGTGAAATGTATAAGCCTAAAGAAATAGTAAATACTATTATAGGTAAAGAAAATGCATTACTAAAGTCTCACAAAACAAACGAACAACCATTTTTTGGAGTAGGAAAAGCTAAAGATAATCATTATTGGATGGCGTTAATCCGTCAGGTATTAGTAGCAGATCTTATCAAAAAAGAGATTGAACAGTACGGGGTATTAAAAATCACAAAAGAAGGTAAACAGTTTATGAAAAATCCTGTTTCTTTTATGATGACTGAAAACCACGTCTACGAAACAGATGATGACGGTACCATAATAACAAACGAAAAGTCAAATGCTGGAGGAGTTGATGATAAGTTGGTGGCAATGCTAAAAGACTTAAGAAAAACTGTAGGAAAACGATTAGGAGTTCCTCCTTTTGCAGTTTTTCAAGATCCATCTTTAGATGATATGGCTTTAAAATATCCAATTGATTTAGATGAATTGGCAAAAGTTCATGGTGTTGGAGAAGGAAAAGCTAAAAAATATGGTAAAGACTTTGTCGCATTGATATCAAAATATGTAGAAGAAAATGATATCATGCGTCCTGATGACTTAATCGTTAAGAGTACAGGAGTAAATTCAGGATTAAAACTATATATTATTCAGAATACAGATAGAAAGCTGCCTTTAGAAGATATAGCAAGTTCAAAAGGTTTAGAAATGTCTGAGTTGATTAAAGAAATGGAAGCTATTGTGTTTTCTGGTACCAAGTTGAATATCGATTATGCAATTGATGATTTGTTAGATGAAGATCAGCAAGAAGAAATTCATGAGTATTTCATGGAAGCTGAGACAGATAAAATTCAAGATGCTTTAGATGAGTTTGATGGTGATTATGATGATGAAGAATTACGTTTAATGCGTATAAAATTTACAAGTGATATAGCTAACTAAAAAACAAATAATATGCAAGCAAGTACGTATTTACATTTTAATGGAAACTGCAAAGAAGCAATGACTTTTTATGCAGATGTATTAGGTGGAGAAGTAACCATGTTAATGCAATTTAAAGACGCACCAGAAGAAGTATGTAAAAATGTACCTGCTGAGGCTATGGAATTAACAATGCACTGTATGTTAGAAGCAGGAAATATTGCTCTTATGGCTTCTGATTATTTGAATGAACATGAGGCTTTTACCAAAGGAAATAACTTTGCAGTTAGTATAAATACTGAAGACGAAGATGAAGCTGTAGCTATTTTTAATGGGCTTTCAGAAGGAGCTTTTGTAATGATGCCTTTAGAAGAAGCTTTTTGGGGTGGTAAATTTGGGATGTTACGAGATAAATATGGTGTAAATTGGATGGTTTCATTAGAAGAAACGATAGCTTAATGAATGCTAAAGTAACAGAATATATCAATAATAAAAACACATGGACGCAAGAGTTGAATCTCTTGCGTTCTGTTTTGTTAGAAATAGGTTTTGAAGAAACTGTTAAATGGGGAGCGCCTGTATATGTTCATAAAGGAAAAAATATAGTAGGACTCTCTGCTTTTAAAAATTATTGTGGATTGTGGTTTTTTCAAGGAAGTTTTTTAATTGATGAGCAAAAAAAGTTGGTAAATGTGCAAGAAGGAAAAACGCAAGCGATGCGTCAATGGAGATTTTATACAGTAGAAGATATTCAGCCTGATTTAGTAAAACAATATGCTTTAGAAGCAATTAAAAATTCTGAAGAAGGAAAAGAATTAAAGGTTAAAAAGAATACAAAACCTTTGTCGATTCCTGATGAGCTTCAATTAGAGTTTGATAAAAATGAGAGATTAAAAGAGGCTTTCAACGTTTTTTCTTTGAGTAAACAAAGAGAGTTTTCAGATTATATATCTGAAGCAAAAAGAGAAGCTACCAAACAAAAACGATTAGAAAAAATTATCCCGATGATTTTGAATGGAGTAGGCTTATATGACAAATACAAAAACTGTTAGTTAATCGTAATTTTATCAATAGTAGATGTAGAATCACAGCGTATTACGTATAAATCAATATGTTTTAAGTTGTCTTTTCCAGTAATAAAATACTCAGCACAAGGTTTTAAACGAGGTTTACTTTTTCCAAAGTCAACATCACCATGAGTTAAAATGGTTGAAATTGTAGTAGTGTCAATTTTAGAGGTAGCTAATACTTGTTGAGCTTGCTCAGAAAATAAACGCTTTTTAATTCTGATCGTTTTTAAGGTACGAGCATCCATTCCGTAGTCAAAAGAAACATCTTTTCCTTTCCAGATAAAAAGAACTACTAAACTACCTAAGGCAATACCTATTAAATAATAACCAAAACGTTTTAACCACTGCATACTTTAAAATTGAAAGGCAAAAGTAATAACTTATATTATTCTTTTGGTAACATTTTTACTTTATTATATCTCGTTTTTGAAACTTTAGAAAAAGAGTAAGTTGATATCTCTGTAAGGTAAATCAAACCAATCAGCTACTGTTTTATTCGTTAAAATTCCGTGATAAAAGTACATACCATTACGTAAGCTTTTATCAAAACGAGCTGCATTTTCAAAGCCCCCTTCTTCAGCAATTTCTAATAAATAAGGAGTGAAAATATTACTAATAGATACAGATGCTGTTCTTGAATACCTAGAGGGAATATTAGGAACACAATAGTGAATTACTCCATGATTAGAGAAGGTAGGTTTGCTATGTGTTGTGATTTGAGAAGTTTCAAAACAACCACCTCTATCAATACTTACATCAACAATTACAGCACCATCTTTCATTTGCTCTATCATTTCTTCGGTAACAACAACTGGCGAACGATCCTTACCTCTAATAGCTCCAATAGCCACATCGCAACGCATTAGTGCTTTTTGAAGGGTTTTTGGCTGGATTGTAGAAGTGTAAATAGGAGAATTAACACAGCTTTGAAGTTTTCTAAGTTTAGTTATTGAATTATCAAAAATCTTAACTCTTGCACCTAAACCAATAGCAGATCTAGCAGCAAACTCACCAACAGTACCAGCTCCTAAAATAACCACATCAGTAGGGGGGACACCTCCTATATTTCCTAATAGTAAACCATTACCACCATTAGATGTGGTTAAAAGCTCAGCTGCAATATGCATAGAAGCAATTCCTGCAATTTCACTTAATGATTTTACAATAGGGTAAACACCATGTTCATCTTTAATATAGTCAAAAGCAATAGCGGTAATTCGTTTTTTAGCTAAAGCTTCAAAGTATTTTTTGTCTTGTGTTTTAAGTTGTAAGGCAGAAATTAATACCGTTTGCGGATTTAACATCTGAATTTCATCTAAAGAAGGCGGTTCAACTTTTAAAACAATATTACAAGCAAAAGCCTCTTTAACATCGTACGAAATTTTTGCACCAGCATCAGAGTATTCTTTATCACTGTAATTTGCACCGTCTCCGGCACCAGTTTCAACAACAATTCGATGTCCATGAGCAACAAGAGCACCCACAGCATCGGGGGTTAAACTAATTCGTTTTTCTTCAAAATGGGTTTCTTTTGGTAAACCGATAAACAATTCGCCTTTTTGCTTTTTAATTTCAAGCATTTCGGTTTGTGGCATTAACTGCTCTTTGGTAAAAGGTGAAATAGAACCCATGTAATTAGTTGGTTTTTAATTGAATGTTTCGTTGACCGTTTTCTAATAAGCTAATTGAGATGGAAACAGTATCTAAAGGTAGTAAATTTTTAATGTTTTCTGGCCATTCTACTAAACACCAATTATTACTGTAAAAATAATCTTCAACCCCCATGTCATAGGCTTCTTCTTCATCCTCAATACGGTAAAAATCGAAATGATAAACCGTTTCATAGGTGGTCGTTCTATATTCATTAACTAAAGAAAAGGTAGGAGAGCTAGCGATATCTTCAACCCCTAAAACTTTACATAATTCTTTAATTAATGTAGTTTTACCAACGCCCATTTCTCCATAAAATAACAGTATTTTATGTGGTGCTGTTGCAACGATTTCTTCAGCAATAGCTGTTAATTCGTTTAATGAATAGTTTTTGTTCATAAAAGCAAAAATAAAGAAGAAAACTTGTTTTGACTAGTAGAATTTACACGTTAGATAAATTTCCTTTTTTTGATTACTTCGGATTATAAACTGCACAAGGAATAATCATTTCTTCTAACGAAATTCCACCATGCTGATAGGTGTTTTTATAATACTTTACAAAGTGATTATAATTATTAGGATAGGCAAAAAACAAATCTTCTTTAGTGAAAATAAACGGACTGTTAATTGCTACAGTTGGTAAAAATATATCCTTTGGATTTTTAACTGCGTATACATCTTTATCTTCATAACTTAAACTCCTACCTGTTTTATAACGTAGGTTTGAGCTGATATTTTTATCACCAATAACTTTGGTAGGATGTTTACAGTTTATCGTACCATGATCAGTAGTAATAATAAGTTTTTGACCTAATTTTTGCGCTTTTTGAATGATGTCATATAGCGGAGAATTTTTAAACCAACTTACCGTTAAAGAGCGATATGCTTTATCATCACCCGCTAACTCTTTAATTACTTCCATTTCAGTTTTAGCATGTGAAAGCATATCAACGAAGTTAAAAACAACAGCGGTTAAATCGTTTTGCTTTGTTCCGTTGTAATTGTCGGCTAAATCTTTTCCGCTTTTTAACGAAACAATTTTGTAATATTCATGCTTAATATCTAAACCTAAACGTTTAATTTGATCGTCTAAAAATTCAGCTTCAAATAAGTTTTTGCCACCTTCATCAGTATCATTTTTCCAATCTTTAGGGAACCTTTTTTCCATTTCTGAAGGCATGAGCCCAGAAAATATCGCATTACGAGCATACTGCGTAGCAGTAGGTAAAATACTGTAATAAGAGTACTCTTCTTCCTTTTTATAATAATTATTGATAAATGGCTCTAAAACTCGGTATTGATCATAGCGAAGATTGTCGATAACTACCCATAAAACTCCTTGTTCTTTAGATAAGTTAGGAACAACATAATCTTTAAATAAAGTATGAGAAAATGTAGGTTTATCGTTGCTGGTTAGCCAGTTTTGATACTTCTTTTTAATGAATTTAAAAAACTGGGAATTGGCTTCTGATTTTTGAGATTCTAAAATCTCTAACATTCCTGTATCATTAATATCTTCTAATTCAAGCTCCCAGTGTACTAGCTTTTTATAGAGTTCGCTCCATTCTTCATAAGAATTCACCATGGCTAAATCCATTGATATTTTTCTGAATTCTTGTTGGTAGTTTGAAGTGGTTTTTTCTGAAACCAAACGAGAATGATCTAAATTCTTTTTTAAACTCAATAATATTTGATTCGGATTTACTGGCTTAATTAAATAATCTGCAATTTTAGACCCAATGGCTTCTTCCATAAGGTACTCTTCCTCACTTTTGGTAATCATTACTATAGGAAGGTTAGGGTTTTTCTGTTTTATTTCAGACAAAGTTTCTAAACCTGTAATACCTGGCATATTTTCATCTAAAAAAACAATATCAAAATTGTTTTCATCAACCATATCAATTGCATCAGCTCCGTTAGTACAAGTAGTTACTTTGTAGTCTTTTTTTTCTAAAAATAATATGTGTGGTTTTAATAAATCTATTTCATCATCAACCCAAAGAATATGTATGTTTTTCATCATAATTTTTCATCAAATTTTTACTAAAACAAAATCGTTGTCATAGTAGACTATACAGTAAATAACGTCTAAAAGGAGTTTTGTTGCTTTTTTAAAAGCTAAAAATACGTTAATTAAACGCTCGTTAATTTGGTTTTGTTGATAAATTATGATTTTTTTGTTTAAAATTCAAGGAATTATACATTTTGAAGAAATCTACAACCAATAAATTAAAGATAATTAACGATCCGATTTACGGATTTATCTCTATACCAAACTCACTAATTTTTGACATTATTGAGCATCCATACTTTCAAAGGTTGCGTAGAGTAACTCAAATGGGATTGTCAAATTTGGTATATCCAGGAGCGAATCACACGCGTTTTCATCATGCGATTGGTTGTATGCACTTAATGCAAAAAGCAGTTCGTGTATTGCGCGTAAAAAATGTTGAAATTTCTGAAGATGAAGCGAATGCTTTATACATAGCTATTTTACTGCACGATATTGGTCACGGAGCTTTTTCACACGCTTTAGAGCATAGTATTGTAAACGGAATTACTCACGAAGAGGTTTCTTTAAAGTTTATGAAAGCTATAAATGAGGAGTTTGAAGGAAAATTAAGTTTAGCCATTGAAGTTTTTGAAGGAAAACATCCACGTAAATTTTTATATCAATTAATATCAAGCCAATTAGATATTGATAGATTAGATTATTTAAAAAGAGATAGTTTTTATACTGGTGTTGCCGAAGGAAATATTTCTTCTGATCGCTTAATTGCGATGATGAATGTGGTAGACAATGAATTGGTAATAGAACAAAAAGGAATTTATTCTGTCGAAAAATTCATCATTGCACGTCGTTTGATGTATTGGCAAGTGTATTTACACAAAACAGGATTAGTAGCAGAAAATCTTTTAGTTAGCATCTTAAAACGAGCAAAAGAGTTAGCCACTAAAGGAGTGGAGTTGCCAGCAAGTTCAGCATTAAAATACTTTTTGTACAACCAAATAACTAGTGAAAACTTTTCTGATAACACTTTACAAATATTTTCCGAGTTGGATGATTATGATATCTTTTCAGCTATCAAAGAATGGAAAAATCACGAAGATTTTGTGTTATCTACCTTAGCAAAGAAAATTATAGATAGAAATCTTTTAAGGATTGAAATTCAAGAGAAGCCATTTTCAGAAGAATATATTGAAAAAAGAAGAAAAAAACTTCAAAAGCTAGTAAATCTAACCGATGAAGAGTTAGAGTATTTTGTTTTTTCAAATAAAATTAAACATCAAGCCTATAATTCTGATAAGCCTATAAAAATTTATACAAAAAAAGGTAAGTTAAAAGATATTGCAAAAGCATCTGATCAACTAAACCTGAAAGCGTTAACGAAGCCCGTGGTAAAGCATTACTTGTGCTATCCTAAAAAAATTACTTAGACTAAGTATTAGAAACAAATACGAATGGAGAGGTAATTGAACAAAAATAATTACTTTTGCACTTAATGAAATTTACAGCACAACAAATAGCCGATATTTTGGAGGGTGAAATTGTAGGAAACCCAGAAGCTGAAGTATCTAAACTTTCCAAGATAGAAGAAGGTACCTTGGGGTCATTAACCTTTTTATCTAATCCGAAATATAATTCATATATCTATTCAACAAAAGCAACAGTAGCCATTGTTAATAAAAGTTTTGTTCCTGAAAAGGAAATAGAAACAACTTTAATTAAAGTTGAAAATGCATACAAATCATTTTCAAAACTGTTAGAGTTTTATAACGAAGTGAAAAACAATAAAGTAGGGAGAGAGAATCCTCACTTCATGGCAGATTCTGTGACTATTGGGGATAATGAATACATTGGAGCTTATGCTTATATAGGCGAAAATGTGGTGCTTGGAAATAATGTGAAAATTTACCCTAATTCTTATATTGGAGACAATGTAGTTATTGGAGATAATACGGTTGTTTTTGCAGGAGTAAAAATTTATTCAGAAACAGTTATAGGTAAGAATTGTAAGATTCACTCAGGAACTGTAATAGGTGCAGATGGATTTGGTTTTGCTCCTGATGAGAATGGAGAATACAAAGCAATTCCACAGATTGGAAACGTTATTATAGAAGATAATGTTGATGTAGGATCGAATTCAACCATAGATAGAGCAACTTTGGGTTCAACAATTATTCGTAAAGGAGTAAAGTTAGATAACCATATTCAAATAGCTCATAACGTAGAAATAGGGAAAAATACCGTAATAGCTTCTCAAACAGGTATTGCAGGATCAACAAAAATAGGAGAGAACTGTATGATTGGAGGTCAAGTAGGTATTGTTGGGCACATCACAATTGGAAATAATGTGAAAATCCAAGCACAAGCAGGAATAGGAAAAAGTTTAAAAGATGGCGAAGTTGTTCAGGGATCTCCTGCCTTCGGATATTCTGATTATAGTAAATCGTACGTGCACTTTAAAAATTTACCAAAGTTAGCATCTACAATACATAAAATAGAAAAAGAGTTGAATGCTCAAAAAATAAACAATGAGTAAGAAACAAAAAACAATACAAGACGAAATAACATTATCAGGTGTAGGGTTACACACAGGTAATGAAGTTATGATGGTTTTTAAACCAGCACCAGAAAATCACGGATTCGCTTTTAAGCGTGTAGATTTAGAAGGAAGTCCAATAATTGAAGCGAAAGCTGAATACGTAACAAATACACAAAGAGGTACTAACCTTGAAAAAAACGGAGTTCAAATTCAAACATCTGAACACGTATTAGCTGCAGCAGTAGGTTTAGATATTGATAACTTACTTATTGAAATCAATGCTTCTGAACCACCAATTATGGATGGTTCTTCAAAGTTTTTTATTGAAGCTTTAGAAGAAGCAGGAATAGTAGAACAAGAGGCAGAAGTAGAAGAGTATGTTGTAAAAGAAATTATATCGTACAAAGACGAAGTAACAGGTAGCGAAATTATTTTAATGCCAGCTGATGAGTACCAAATTACTACAATGGTAGATTTTGGAACTAAAATTTTAGGAACTCAAAATGCTACTTTAGACACAATTTCTGATTTTAAAGAAGAAATTTCAGCAGCAAGAACATTTAGTTTTTTACATGAAATTGAAATGTTACTAGAAAATGATTTGATTAAAGGTGGGGATTTAAATAATGCTATTGTTTATGTTGACAAAGAGTTGTCAGATAGTACAATGCAAAAACTTAAAAAAGCCTTTAATAAAGAAAACATAACCGTAAAACCTAACGGAGTATTAGATAACTTAACGTTGCATTGGGCAAACGAAGCTGCGCGTCATAAGTTATTAGATGTTATTGGGGATTTAGCCTTGACAGGGACTCGTATTAGAGGTAAGGTAATTGCTAATAAACCAGGACATTCAGTAAATACAACGTTTGCTAAAAAGTTGGCTAAAATCATTAAGCAAGAAAAAAGAAATAACGTTCCTACTTATGATTTAAATCAGCCACCATTAATGGATATTCATAAAATCATGGATATCTTACCTCACAGACCACCGTTTTTATTAATTGATAGAATTATTGAACTATCTGACAAACACGTGGTTGGAATGAAAAATGTTACGATGAATGAAGATTTTTTCGTAGGACATTTCCCAGGAGCGCCTGTAATGCCAGGGGTTTTACAAGTAGAAGCAATGGCACAATGTGGAGGAGTTTTAGTGTTAAACACAGTACCAGATCCTGAAAACTACCTAACATACTTCATGAAAATGGACAATGTAAAGTTCAAACAAAAAGTATTACCAGGAGATACATTAATATTTAAGAGTGAGTTAATAACACCTATAAGAAGAGGTATTGCACATATGCAAGCATATGCTTATGCTAATGGTAAGCTGGTTTGTGAAGCAGAATTAATGGCTCAAATTTCAAAAGTAAAATAATATGAATCAACCACTTGCGTACGTACACCCTCAAGCAAAAATAGCTCGTAATGTAGTTATTGAACCTTTTACAACCATTCATGCAAATGTAGAAATAGGTTCAGGAACTTGGATTGGTTCTAACGTTACAATTATGGAAGGTGCGCGCATCGGTAAAAACTGTCGAATTTTTCCAGGAGCAGTTATCTCTGCAATTCCTCAAGATTTAAAATTCAACGACGAAGAAACCACTGTAGAGATAGGTGATAACGTTACTATTAGAGAATGTGTTACCATTAACAGAGGTACTTCTGATAGAATGAAAACAGTTATAGGTGACAATTGCTTAATTATGGCATATTGCCACATAGCTCATGATTGTAAAGTGGGTGATAATTGTATTTTTTCAAACAATTCAACGTTAGCGGGTCACGTTACTATTGGTGATAATGTGGTATTAGCGGGTATGGTAGCTGTACACCAGTTTGCCTCTGTAGGAAATCATGCTTTTGTTACTGGAGGATCTTTGGTTCGTAAAGATGTACCTCCGTTTGTTAAGGCTGCTAGAGAGCCATTATCGTATGTAGGTATAAATTCTGTTGGATTACGTAGAAGAGGGTTCACTACTGAAAAGATTAGAGAAGTTCAAGACATATACCGAATCTTATTCCAGAAAAACTACAACAACTCACAAGCGATAGATATTATTGAAGCTGAGATGGAAGCAACTTCAGAGCGTGATGAAATCATTCAGTTTATCAAAGATTCGCATCGTGGAATAATGAAAGGATATTTTAAAGCAAATTAATTAGTAAAATTGCACTTGATTGAGCAATTATAAAGATCAAAATAAATGGCAACAACATCAGATATTAAAAAAGGATTGTGTATAAAGTTTAACCACGATATCTATAAAGTTATTGAGTTTTTACATGTAAAACCTGGTAAAGGTCCAGCTTTTGTACGTACAAAATTAAAAAGTGTTACTACAGGAAAAATTTTAGATAATACATTTTCTGCAGGACATAAAATAGAAGACGTTCGTGTTGAAACTCATAAATTTCAGTACTTATATCCAGAAGGAGATACTTATCACTTTATGAATACTGAAGATTATAACCAAATTACACTTCAAAAATCAGTATTAGACGCTCCTGATTTAATGAAAGAAGGAGAAGTTGTAACTGTTTTAATTAATACTGAAGATAATATGCCATTATCTGTAGAAATGCCATCGCATGTTATTTTAGAAGTAACGCATACAGAGCCAGGTGTTAAAGGTAACACAGCAACAAATGCAACAAAGCCTGCAACTGTTGAAACTGGTGCTAGAATTAATGTTCCTTTATTTATTAATGAAGGTGATAAAATAAAAATCGACACGGAAAAAGGCGCATATACAGAGCGTATCAAAGAATAAATTTAATATTCCCGCTCTTTAGCGGGAATTTCTTTTTAAAGATGAAATTCAAACAGCCTCAAACTTTAGAGCAAATAGCAGCTCTATTAAATGTAGAATTTGTAGGAGAAAACGATTTTCCTATTACAGGAATTAATGAAATTCACGTAGTAGAAAAAGGAGATATTGTTTTTGTAGATCACCCTAAATACTACGATAAAGCCTTAAATTCTGCTGCAACTACTATTTTAATTAATAAAAAAGTAGAATGCCCTGAAGGAAAATCATTATTAATTTCTGATGATCCTTTTAGAGATTTCAATAAAATAACAAAACATTTCAATCCTTTTATAGCTTCAAAAAGTAGTATTGCTGAGTCGGCTATTATAGGAGAAGGAACAATTATACAACCAAATGTTTTTATTGGTGAAAATGTAACTATTGGTAAAAATTGTCTAATTCATGCCAATGTTGCAATCAATAATAACTGTGTATTAGGAGATAACGTTACAATTCATGCCAATACAGTTTTAGGAGGAGATGCTTTCTATTACAAAAATCGACCAGAAGGTTTTGATAAACTAATTTCTGGAGGTAGAGTAGTACTTGAAGACAATGTAGATTTAGGAGCTTCTTGTACTATTGATAGAGGAGTAACTGGAGATACATTAATAGGTACTGGATCAAAAATTGATAACCAAGTTCATATTGGTCACGATACTGTAATCGGTAAAAAGTGTTTAATAGCTGCGCAAACAGGTATCGCTGGCTGTACTATTATTGAAGATGAAGTGACAATTTGGGGTCAAGTAGGTATTATTAGTGGATTAACTATTGAAAAGGGTACTGTTTTAATGGCACAAACAGGAGTTACAAAATCCTTAAAAAAAGGAGTATACTTCGGAACACCACAGCGTGAATACCGTCAAACTCTTAGAGAAGTCATCTATTTAAAGAATGCAACAAATAAAGAAAAAAAGTAACCTAAAATTAATTGTGAAAACACAATTAAAAAGTTATTTTTGTCTGTCTTAAAAAATAAAAAAAGCAAACCAATGAGTGTTTTAGTAAATAAAGATTCAAAAATTATAGTTCAAGGTTTTACAGGAAGCGAAGGAACTTTCCACGCTAGCCAAATGATCGATTACGGAACAAACGTAGTTGGAGGTGTAACACCAGGTAAAGGAGGTCAAGAGCATTTAGGAAAGCCAGTTTTTAATACAGTTGATGAAGCTGTACAAAAAGCAGGAGCAGATACTTCTATTATTTTTGTACCACCAGCATTTGCTGCTGATGCTATTATGGAAGCTGCTGAAGCAGGAATTAAAGTAATCATTTGTATTACTGAAGGAATTCCTACTGCTGATATGGTAAAAGTAAAAGCTTATATTGATCAATTAGATTGTACTTTAGTAGGACCTAACTGTCCAGGAGTAATTACTCCAGAAGAAGCTAAAGTTGGAATTATGCCAGGATTTATCTTCAAAAAAGGTAAAGTAGGTATCGTTTCTAAATCAGGAACTTTAACGTATGAAGCTGCTGATCAAGTTGTAAAACAAGGTTACGGAATTACTACAGCTATTGGTATTGGTGGAGATCCAATTATTGGAACTACTACTAAAGAAGCTGTCGAGTTATTAATGAATGACGATGAAACTGAAGCAATCGTAATGATTGGTGAAATTGGAGGTAACTTAGAAGCTGAAGCTGCTCGTTGGATTAAAGCTGACGGTAACCGTAAGCCAGTGGTTGGTTTTATTGCAGGTCAAACTGCTCCAGCTGGTAGAACAATGGGACACGCTGGTGCTATCGTTGGTGGTGCTGATGATACTGCTCAAGCAAAAATGAAAATTTTAGCAGAAAATGGAGTACACGTTGTAGAGTCTCCTGCTAAAATTGGAGAAATGGTAGCTAAAGTTTTAGCATAATAAACTACATACATATTAGAGTAAATTCCCGTTTTTAACGGGAATTTATTTTTATATTTGAATCCAATAAACTACCCAGATACAAGCACACTGGGTATTCAAAAAAATTATGTAAGAATTTAGAGGCAAGCTTTTGGGAATAAAACCCTTGGCTATCGCCCTGTGATTAAAACAACTAATAAATGAAACTTTTAGAAAATAAAACTGCAATTGTTACAGGTGCTACTAGAGGAATTGGTAGAGGAATTGCCTTAGAGTTTGCAAATCAAGGATGTAACGTTGCATTCACTTATAGCTCTTCTGTTGAAGCAGCAACTGCTTTAGAAAATGAGTTGAAAGCATTAGGAGTAAAAGCAAAAGGATACCAATCAAATGCAGCTGAATTTGATGCAGCACAAGAATTGGCGAAAAACGTTTTAGAAGAATTCGGAACTATTGATGTGTTAGTAAATAACGCAGGTATTACAAAAGATAATTTGTTAATGCGTATTTCTGAAGAAGATTTTGATAAAGTAATTGAAGTAAATTTAAAATCTGTTTTTAATTTAACCAAAGCAGTAATTCGTCCGATGATGAAACAACGTGCAGGTTCAATTATCAACATGAGTTCAGTTGTTGGATTAAAAGGAAATGCTGGCCAAGCAAATTATGCAGCTTCAAAAGCAGGAATTTTAGGATTCTCAAAATCTGTAGCATTAGAATTAGGTTCTCGTAATATTCGTAGTAACGTAGTTGCTCCAGGTTTTATTGAAACTGAAATGACAGCAAAATTAGATGAAAAAGTAGTTGAAGGTTGGAGAAACGAAATTCCTTTAAAAAGAGGAGGAACTCCAGAAGACATCGCTAACGCTTGTGTATTCTTAGCATCAGATATGAGTTCATATATTACTGGTCAAACATTATCAGTTGACGGAGGAATGTTAACATAATATTAAAAATCTTAATTTTTACACACTTTGTGAGATACTACCTTTTTTGTAATAATTTTTATATATTAGATTAATTTTAAACTTAATTATTATGAAAAACTTTATTAAAATGTTAATGTTTGTTTTTGTGATAGCATTAACATCTTGTTCTGAAAATGAAAATTATTTAACCAATGGATTACAGTCAGAATTAACTACTGGTGATGATAATGATTTAGAAAGAAGCGCAAAAACTGGTTGTACTATCACAGAGGTATCTACTTATGGAAATCAAGTAACTTATTCAGTCAATCTTCAGGGTTTTAATAATCCTGTAATTAGCTGGCAAGTTTTATCAGGAAATATGAGTATTGTTGGAAACAACACAAATCAAACAGTTATAGTTAGTTTTGATATCTCTAACTTTACTGGAGGTGAACTAAAAGTTTCTATTTATGAGTACAGTGACCCAAACAACACTTATTGCGGAGAAACTCTTACATTATCACAGGGAGATTGCCCTCCTGACCCATGCACTGGAGTTTATGGAACAATTGTAGAAACTATTGAAGCATGTTATCCAGCGTCTCACCCATATGGTAGATACTATTTAAGTTATTCGGGTGATAATGAAGATGTTACCTGGTCAGTAGATTATGGTACAATTACATCTCAGTCCGGAGCTTCTGAAGTTCATGTGGCTGCTGCTAGTTTAGATCCATTTACTTTAACAGCTACTATTAGTACAGATGGAGGTTGTGTAAAACAAATAAGCAAAGTTTTTTATCCTTGTGATGCTGGTGGAGGTTTTGGAAAATAACTCTTATATATAATAAATACGCTAAACTAAAAAAGCCTGTATTATTTTATAATACAGGCTTCTTCTATTTTAAGGGGTTGTGTTTGCTTGTTAAGGGGTGCAAGCACGAGGGGTTTGTCTGGGGGACAAATTTCTAAACTCAGAACTTAAAGGGGACATAAGTTTTAGGGGAGAGTTTAGTTTTTAATGATTTATAAAATTCAAACGATTTGTTGGGGGATACAAATACTGAGGGGTTATTTGAATTTCACAACTCATTAAATTCTTTGGGGATTGTTTTAGGGAATCATTTATAGTATCATCTTTTTTTGTAATCTTCAAAGGTTCCATCATCATATAGAACCAAAATGTTTTTAATTTCTCTAAAAGCGGCTGATTCTTTTGGTTTTATAGTACTCTCTGAGAATTGCGTATTTGATTTTTTTTCGGGTTCTTGGTCAAATACTATATTTTCAGCGAACAGAGAAGGAGCTTCATTTTTTTCTATTTTTACCTCTTTCTCTTGGTTTTGTGTATTTGGAGGAAAACTACCTTTACCATACACTAACCAATTTAAATCAACTTCATCAAAAGCCGTTTCAACTTTTATAATAAAATCTAAGCTCGGTTTATTTCTTCCTGATAATAGGTGAGAAATGCTAGATCTTGGAACATCAATTTTATCTGCAAAACTAGACGCTGATAAATTGTAATAATCTAATATCTGTTTTAGTCTTTCTATCATTTGTTTACTCATGTAAACGTTAGGGGTTGTTTACAGTTGTAAATATATATAGTTTTATAATTGTAAACAAGTAAAAAGTGATTTTTTTTCAAATTAATCTCAACTAACCACATAAAACACTTCAAATGAATACACTTAAATAGCTAAAAAACAGTATTTTAAATCGTAAGTATAGAAAAAGGCTATAATGTAGGTAAAAGCATATAGTTACAATTGTAACACTTAAAAAACTTAAATTATTACTGTTTTATATTGTAAACATCTCTCTAAATTCACTTTAAAGTACCTTTTTATAGTGCATTTTAAAGAATTGAATAGTAGAATAGAGTTAGAATCGTTATTAAGTAGCTTCCTTTTTTAATTTAGCTTTAAAATCTTAAAGATGAGCATGAGAAAAGTATAAAGTCTATATTGCTACTTTAAGTTATAAGGCTTAATAAACTTAAAGTAATAATTACTTATAAAGATCTAAAATACTCAAGTAATAGTTATAATTTTATGAGTTTATTACAATTGTAACAATAATTCAAACGTTAACAAATGTAAAATACGTGTTTTGTTGTTTACTTTTGTAAAAAAAAGAAAGCACCCTGTTTACAGAGTGCTTCATTATTGTTGAGAAAGTTGTATTCTACTTACTTTTTATTCTCTATCCATTTTCTTGCATTAACAAAAGCTTCTAACCAAGGTGAAACTTCATCTTGTCTGTCTTGTGGATAGTAAGCCCAGTTCCATTGGAAAGTAGAACGCTCAATATGTGGCATAGTTACTAAATGACGACCAGTCTTATCACACATCATTGCAGTATTATAATCTGAACCGTTTGGATTGTTAGGATATCCTTCATATCCGTACTTAGCAACAATGTTGTAATTGTCTTCAGTTTCTGGTAAATTGAATTTTCCTTCTCCATGAGAAATCCAAACTCCTAATTCAGTTCCTGCTAAACTAGATAACATTACTGAATTATTCTCTTTAACTTTTACAGATGTAAAAGAACTTTCGTGTTTTTTAGATTCATTGTGTAACATCTTACCATGCTCATTATGCTCTGGGTTGATTAACTCTAATTCCATAAACAACTGACATCCGTTACAAATACCAACAGAAAGGGTATCTTCTCTTTTAAAGAAGTTTTTCAAAGCAGTGTTAGCTTTTTCATTATATAAAAATGCTCCTGCCCATCCTTTTGCAGAACCTAATACATCTGAATTAGAAAAACCTCCAACAGCTCCAATAAATTGAATATCTTCTAAAGTTTCACGACCAGAAATTAAATCCGTCATGTGAACATCCTTCACATCAAAACCAGCTAAATACATAGCATTTGCCATTTCGCGTTCAGAGTTTGAACCCTTTTCACGAATGATAGCAGCTTTTGGTCTATTAGTTACAGTACCAACAGTATCTGCAAGTTTTCCTGTAAAATGAGTTGGGAATGTATATTGTAAAGGTTGATTTTTATAATTATCAAAACGATTTTTAGCTAAACCATTAGCCGTTTGTTTTTGATCTAATAAATAAGAAGTCTTATACCAAGTATCTCTTAATTCAGCAATTGATAAAGCAAAAACATCAGATCCATTTTTAATATTCAATCGATCAGATTCAGTTACCGAACCAATTTTAAAGAATTCAATATTATTATCGGCTAAAGTTTGTTCTACAGAAGCGTCTGTTGCTTGGAAAACAATTCCTGAGTTTTCGGCAAATAATAATTTGATACTATCAGCTTCGTTTAAAGCAGATAAATCTAAGTTCGCACCTACATTTACATCCGCAAAACACAATTCTAATAAAGTAGTAATCAATCCTCCAGATGCAACATCGTGACCAGCAACGATTTTTCCTTCCTTAATTAAATTCTGTAAAACATTAAATGCTGATTTAAAGAACTCATTATTAGTAATCGTAGGAGCAGAGTTACCTAATTTATTTACTACCTGTGCAAATGAACTTCCTCCTAATTTAAAATCATCTTGTGATAAGTTGATATAATAGATATCTCCTTTGTTTGCTTGTAAAAGAGGTTCTACTACTTTAGTAATATTGTTACAGTTTGCTGCAGCAGAAATAACCACAGTTCCAGGAGAAATTACTTCTTCATTAGGATATTTCTGTTTCATAGATAAAGAATCTTTCCCTGTTGGAACATTGATTCCTAAATCGATAGAAAAATCTGAAACCGCTTTTACAGCTTTGTATAAACGAGCATCTTCACCTTCATTTTTACAAGGCCACATCCAGTTTGCTGATAATGAAACAGATTGTAAACCATCTTTTAAAGGTGCCCAAACAATATTCGTTAATGCTTCAGCAATTGAGTTTTTACTTCCAGCTACAGGATCAATCAATCCAGAAATAGGAGAATGCCCAATTGTAGTAGCAATACCTTCTTTACCTTTATAATCTAATGCCATTACCCCGACATTGTTTAGTGGAATTTGTAATGAACCAACACATTGTTGTTTGGCTACTTTTCCTCCAACACAACGGTCAACTTTATTAGTCAACCAATCTTTACAGGCAACAGCTTCTAATTGTAAAACTTGCTCTAAATATTGAGTAAAGTTTTCTTTAGAATACTCAACATCAGCATAATTACGATCAACTGTATTATCAGTCATAATCGTTTTTGGAGAACTACCGAACATGTCTTCTAAAGCTAAATCCATTGGTTTGTTTCCGTTGGTTTTAGATTCAAAAGTAAAACGGTGATCCCCAGTAACATCACCTATGGTGTACATTGGCGAACGCTCACGTTCAGCAATCTTATTAAGAGTATCGATATGCTTTTCAGCTATCACTAATCCCATACGCTCTTGGGATTCGTTACCGATAATCTCTTTATCAGATAGGGTAGGGTCTCCAACAGGTAATTTATCTAAGTCGATTTTTCCACCAGTATCTTCTACTAATTCTGATAAGCAGTTTAAGTGTCCACCAGCTCCGTGATCGTGAATAGAAACAATAAAGTTTTCATCACTTTCTACCATACCACGAACAGCGTTGGCTGCACGTTTTTGCATTTCAGGATTTGAACGTTGAATTGCGTTTAATTCAATTCCTGTTGAAAATTCTCCAGTATCGGCAGAAGAAACTGCAGCTCCTCCCATACCAATACGGTAGTTTTCACCACCTAGAATTACTATTTTATCTCCTTCTTGTGGAGTATCTTTTAATGCTTGTTCTTTTTTACCATATCCGATACCACCAGCTTGCATGATTACTTTATCGAAACCAAGTTTGCGAGCATCTTCTTCGTGTTCAAAAGTTAGAACAGAACCACAGATTAAAGGCTGACCGAATTTATTACCAAAATCAGAAGCTCCGTTAGAAGCTTTAATTAAGATATCCATAGGAGTTTGGTATAACCATTTACGCTCATCCATTCCTTTTTCCCAAGGACGATTCTCTTCTAAACGAGAATATGAAGTCATATATACAGCAGTACCAGCTAAAGGTAACGAACCTTTTCCTCCAGCTAATCTATCACGAATTTCACCTCCTGAACCTGTTGCTGCACCATTGAATGGCTCAACAGTAGTAGGGAAGTTGTGTGTTTCAGCTTTTAAGGAAATAACAGATTCAAACTCTTTTGTTTCGTAAAAATCTGGTTTATCTGCGCTTTTAGGAGCAAATTGCTCTACTCTTGGACCTTTAACAAAAGCAACATTGTCTTTATAAGCAGATACAATATCATTAGGATTTTGTTTAGACGTTTCTTTAATTAACTTGAATAAAGAAGTAGGCATTTCTTCACCATCAATAATAAAAGTACCGTTGAAAATTTTATGACGACAATGTTCTGAATTTACTTGAGAGAATCCAAATACTTCAGAATCTGTTAGTTTTCTACCAATCTTAGTAGCTACTTCTTCTAAATACGCAATTTCTTCCTCACTTAAAGCCAACCCTTCTTGCTCGTTATAAGCAGCAATATCCTCAATTTCTAAAATTGGTTCAGGTTGAATATTAATCGTGAAAGTTTCTTGGTTTAATCCGTCAAACTTTTGAGAAATCATTGGGTCGAAGTCAGAAAAATCATTAGCTACTGTGTCAAATTCTTCAATTCTGATAATTCCAGAAATCCCCATATTTTGAGTAATTTCAACAGCATTGGTACTCCAAGGAGTAATCATTGCTGCTCTAGGCCCAACAAAAAAGGCGTCAAGAGACGCCGCATTTATTTTCGGTTGGTTGCCAAATAACCAAGTTAACTTCGAAATTGTTTCAGATGTTAATTCTTCTATTGTTTGAACAGCAAAAACCTTGCTGTTTACGTTTCCAAAGAAATGAATCATTATTAGTTGTGTTTGTGTGTGTTTTTGAAAGGTGTAAATTTAATTCTTTTGGTTGAAATAGAAGCATAAAAAAAGCAGCAAAATTTTGCTGCTTTTTATAATGTTGTTTTACTTGTTAAAGTAATGACTATCAATATACATTTCTTGTTCAAACTTGTTTGTTGACACATTTATATCAATACGTTCAAAGCTTTTTACTTCGTATGCAGATTTTGCTGATAGACCTCTTATATCATCCAAGGCTGTTTTAAGTACAATTTCATTTTCATCACCAAATGGTAAGATGTTATCCCAATGTTTCCATTCTTCAATTAAGATATTAGGCTCAAACCCATCACCATAATCATTTTGACCAAGTTTATTATAAATTTGAAAAACAATTGGTTGCATAGCCATTTTATGTGAAGAATTAGCAGTATTTACATTAGTATAGTCACTAATTGGTGAATCATATAATGTTATTGACCCTTCATTTTTACCTACTGTTTTAGTTCCTACTACTTTAACATCAATAAAAGGACGCAATCCATTTATAATCATTTCACTAGCAGATGCAGTACTACCAGATGCTAAAACATATAACTTATTAATACCTGATAATCTATTGATTGTTTCTTCATTAGTTTTTTTTCCATCTGCTCCATAAACATTTAACGTATTATCAAAATAGTAAGGATCATTGTATTGAGAGTGCTTATTGTTGAATTTTAACTCAGCAAATTTATCGCTACCAGCTTCGGCGTGTATCATACTTGCTAAATAAGCAGACGTTTCTACAGAACCACCACCATTAATTCTTAAATCTAATACTAGCTCTTGAACGCCAGCAGATTTTAGTTCAGCAAAAGCAGCATTCAATTCGTCATTATATGAAGATCTAAAGCCATTGTAAACTATGTACCCAACCTTCTTACCATTTATATTATCAAAAACTTTAGTTAAATGTACCGGATTGTCTGATACTACAGCTTGTGAAATTGTTTTCTTTTCCTTAAAAGTTTGACCATCCTTTTCTGTAAATGAAAATTCTGAAGTTTCTTGGTAATAACCATTAAAAACGGTTTTATAATTACTCAAGGTCATTACAGTTCCATTGATAGCATTTATAATATCACCTCTTTTAAATCCAGCTAGATCTGCAGGAGAGTTCTTTGAAACATGTTGAATATATATTACTACATAATCGGTTGTACCAACTCTAACCAAACTAGGTCTAAAACCAAAAGTCTTAGAAGTACCTTGAAATTGTTGTTGCTGAGCTACGTAATCTTCAATAAACCAAGAGAAATCATCATTTGTATGTTTTAGGCTTTCAAATAATGAATTAGGAGTACTAAATGAGTTTAAATAAGTGTAATAATCATTTGTATTATCATCTTTACTGTCTGCCAAACTAGGGACTTCTCCTTGCCAGTTATACCATGAGTTCATAGCTTTCCAAACGAAATTATTAATTGGAGTGTCAAGTATAGGTTGATTTATATCTTCTTTACTACAACTTAAAAGTAAGATAAATAGAAAACTCATTAATATTTTTTTTCTCATTTTTAAATTAATTACTAGTTATTGAACAATGTAACAGATAATTTTCACCTCTTACTTTTTTTAACATAAAACTATTTTTGATCAGGTATTCTATTTCTTTCTATTTTTCCTTTTTTAACGGCTTTATAATTTTCGTAACAGTTTAAGACAGCTTCAATAAGCTGTAAGTCGCTAGCTTTTTTAATAAAATATTCAGAATAGTTACAATCAGAAAGTAGTTTGTTTAGCTCAGCTCTGTCCATTTCTAAATACTCCATCATTACCTCTCGGTCAAATTTACCTGCAAGCATTTTTCGTAAATCATCTTCTTGTTTAAGTTTCTTTAACTTTTTTAGTTGTTTAGGTTTATTTCCGAAATGGTTGTATACTAAATCTACTGGATTCAATAGTTTAGCAATAGGAGAGGAGATTTTTTGAGGTTTTCCTACCTCGTAGGTTTGTGGTAAACCATTAATATGAATTCTTGTAAAGCGATCTTTAGGAACTTGTTTTACATCAACCTCTAAAACTCCAATAAGCTCGGTAGATTTAATTACTACTTCCTTAACTTCTTCTGGTTTTTCTTCTAGAGAAATGATTACTTCATTTCCTTTTAAAAGATCGTTTGTTACTTTTAGTTTTATAGAAGAGTACCCTAAATAAGATACAAGCACAGTGTCATTTGCTCTTGCTATTAGATTAAAAGCTCCTTGTTCGTTGGTAATTGTACCTACTACAGTATTTAAGTTTAATATATGTGCAGCACTTAAAGGTTTTTTAGATTCAGAATCTATAATTTGTCCTTTAAGATTATTGTTTTGAGTGGTTTGAGCTATTGTTATAAATGATGAAACAAGTAGTAACAATAAAATGGTATACTTTTTTTGCATAATGCAATAATAAGAATAAATAGATTTTGTTTAGTTAATTATCTGTGAAATTGATACGGTAAGTACAAGATATTGTGGAATAAAAAAACACAAGCTATATAAAAGCTTGTGTTTTTTATTGTTGGTGCACATAAGAAGATTCGAACTTCCACATTCCTAAGAATACTGCCCCCTCAAGGCAGCGCGTCTACCAATTCCGCCATATGTGCGTAAACTAAAAAAGTTAAGCTTTCGCTTAACTTTTTGGTGACCGGGCTGGGGCTCGAACCCAGGACCCTCTCCTTAAAAGGGAGATGCTCTACCAACTGAGCTACCCGGTCATTGCTTCCTTGTGAAAGCGGTTGCAAATATACAACTGTTCTTTAAATGAAAAAAGTTTTTTTGTAATATTTTTTACAGATATTTGTAACTGCTTAATTACTAGTTTATGAAAATTGTATTATTGGGATATATGGCTAGCGGAAAATCGACAATTGGTAGAATTTTGGCCGAAAAACTGCAGATTTCCTTTATAGATTTAGATGCATATATTGAAGAAAAAGAAAAAATGTCGGTTTCTGATGTCTTTAAAGAGAAAGGAGAAATCTATTTTCGTAAGCAAGAACATGTTTATCTAAAAGAACTTTTAGATAAAAAAGAAGACTTTGTTTTATCCTTAGGAGGAGGTACACCATGTTATGCAGGAAACATGAATGTACTATTAAGTTATGATGATGTGACTTCTATATATTTAAAAACATCTATACAAACCATAATGGAAAGATTGGTAAATGAAAAAAGCCAACGTCCGTTAGTAGCTCGCTTAAATGAAGATGAATTGGCAGAGTTTATAGCCAAACACTTATTTGAACGTAGTTATTATTACAATCAAGCTACTCATAAACTAGTAGTTGATAATAAAGATGTGAATGAAACAGTGGAGGATCTCCAAGTTATACTAAGTTAAATAAGCAATAGTTTCATTCGCTTTAAATTCAACAACAACATGTTCTTTAATAGAGGTAGATAAAGAAATACCTTTAAAATCTGCTTTTACTGGATATTTTTTGTGATTTCTATTGACTAACACGGCAGTTTTAAATCTTTTTAAAGGAACTTCTAAAAAGTGTTTAACACCGTATATCAAAGTAGTACCTGAGTTTAAAACATCATCAACCAATACTAACGCTTTGTTTTTGTACTCGTCACTAGTTATTGAAGTAGTAATTGGAGTTGTAGGTTTTTTCTTATCGATAAAAACTTTACAAAGGGTAACTTTTAAAGGCGAGATTTTATTTACGGCCTCTGCAATTTTTTCAGCAAGAAAAAAACCGTTATCAGCAATACCTGCAATAATGATTTCTTTTTCCTCACTATTACTTTCGTAGATTTGAAAAGCCATTCTACGAATTTTTTGCTCAATTTGTGTATTGTTTAGGATGATATTGTTAGTGTCGGTCATTTTTCTTTTAGTTTAAAACAAAGGAATTACAAATTAACATCATTTTCTTCAGAATCTTCGTAATAATCGTCAATATCACGACGATCTTTTTTGGTAGGACGTCCAGTTCCTTTTTTACGATAATAGTCTTTAGAGTACTTTAATAACTCAGTTTTTTCAAACTCTTCTTTCGGAGTTAAATCTTTTCGATATAAATCAACCAGTTTAGCACCCACACGGTTAGGAGGGATGTCTAGTATCTTTATCTTATAGTTAATTTGATTTTTTCTGATGGTAATTTCTTCATTTCCAAAAACTTCTTTGGAAGGTTTTAAGTTGGTTCCTTCAATCTTCACGTGCCCTTTTTTGCAAGCATCTGTGGCAATACTTCTGGTTTTAAATAATCGAATGCACCACAAATATTTGTCAATTCTCATATAAAAAGTTAATTTTTATCGTTTCGTTTTTTACAAAGGTATAAAAATGGTAAATTGCGCGTTAAAATTTCAGAATTAAATGATAAAATTTAAACATTTTTTATATGTAGTAGCTGTAAGTTCTCTTTTGTATGCTTGCGGTACTGATAGTAATCCAACGATAGATAATTTTGACCATGAAGCTCAATCTATTATAGATAATGACTCTCTAGTTAAATTTTTACAAAACCATTATTATGATACAGCTGTAGACTCAATTAAGTTAATTGATAATGGACAATCATCTTTATATGGTGACGCTAACTTAAAAACGATTGAAGTAAATGAAAATGATATAGATTATAAGGTCTATATGTATGTAGGTGAGGATAAAGTAGGATCAAACAGTCCATCACCAGATAAAGGCTTTCCAACTATTGCTGATTCTATATATACAAAATATCAGCTATGGACAATAACAAACTCGAAGAATTTTTCTTTAAATCAAACAGGAAGTGAAGCTCGTTGGTGGAATTTATACCCTAGCCAAAGTGGTGCGCCAAGTACGATTTCTGGTTGGAAATATGGTTTTGCTGGAAATTTAAAAGGTGGTTATAATAATACTGTTACTGGAGAAAAAATTAATTATATTAATGGAGGTAAGGGTATAATATTTATTCCTTCAGGTTTAGCTTATAGAAATGTTGGTTCTGGAACTGTACTGGAAAATACAAGTTTAATTTTTTATGTAGAGCTTTGGGATTTTGTAGAGGGAACTGATCATGATAATGATTATGTTTCTACTATTAATGAAATTAATTATGAGAATGGAAAGATATCAAATATAGATACTGATAAAAATAATGTTCCTAATTATTTAGATATAGATGACGATGGTGATGGAGTCTTAACAAAGGATGAAGATAAAAATGGAGATGGAGATCCAAGAAATGATTTTAATGATCCAAACAAACCGTTAGTTCCAGATTATTTAAATAGAGATATTAGAGTTAAATATTAAAACATAAAAAACCGAAGTTATATTAACTTCGGTTTTTTTTATATCTAATTGATAGTGTTTTTTTAGAACCTATAAGATAATCCTAAAATAATTTGATTCACACGAGTATCGAAATTAACATTTTGACCAGCGTTATTATTATCTATAAAATTAGATTCAGTATCAGATAAAGCTCTTTCCCAACGAATATCAAATCCTAATTTACCTAATTCAACACCGGCACCGAATTGTAATCCAACTGTGAATCCATCTGAATCTACTTGTTCAAGATCTTTAATATCAAAATCAGAATCTAGAATATATTGAAATGAAGGACCAGCAAAAACATGTGCTACTTTTAAGAATTTCATACCTACTAAAACAGGAATATCAATTTTTTGAAATTTATAAGTGGTTGTTTGTGGTGAAGAAAGATCGTTGTATTGATAAGACACTTCATTGCTTAATTGAGTATATACCAATTCTGGTCTTAAGTATAAATCGGTAACAGGTAAGTTTATACGTAACCAAGCACCAGCATGAAATCCTGTTTTACTTTTTGCGTTATCAAAAACCACATCATTCTTAACATCAGAGAAAGAATCTGAGTTGTAGTTGATACCAGCTTTGATACCTCCTTGGATTTGACTTTGTGCTAATTGAACTCCTCCTATAAAAAGGAAAATCATTAAAACTACTTTTTTCATTTGTTTTAAATTTATTTATTAATAATTGGGGTTATACTTAAGTTTAGTACAAAAAAATACATCACTTTAAACCTAAAAAGTGATGTATTTATTGTTTACAATAAAGGGTTTATTTTCTTGAAATAACTTTTTCTACTGCTTTGATGATAGCTTTATCATTTAAACCGTATTTCTTCATTAATTCTGCAGGAGTTGCAGATTCTCCGAAGCTGTCATTTACAGCTACAAATTCTTGTGGAGTAGGGTTGTTTGTAGTTAAACAACGAGCAACACTCTCACCTAAACCACCATATTTATTGTGCTCTTCAGCGGTAACTACACATCCAGTTTTAGCAACTGATTTTAAAATAGCTTCCTCATCTAAAGGTTTAATAGTATGAATGTTAATTACTTCTGCTGAAATTCCTTTTTCTTCTAATTGTTCAGCAGCTTGTAAGGCTTCCCAAACTAAATGTCCTGTCGCTACTATAGTTACGTCAGTACCTTCTGTAAGTTGAATTGCTTTACCAATTTCAAAAGGTTGTTCAGTCATAAAAACAGGAACGCTTGGTCTACCAAAACGTAAATATACTGGTCCTTCATGTTCAGCAATAGCTAAAGTAGCTGCTTTGGTTTGGCTATAATCACAAGTATTTATAACCGTCATACCAGGTAACATTTTCATTAACCCGATATCTTCTAAAATTTGGTGCGTAGCTCCATCTTCACCTAGAGTTAATCCTGCGTGAGATGCACAAATTTTTACATTCTTATCAGAATACGCGATTGATTGACGAATTTGATCGTATACACGACCTGTAGAAAAGTTAGCAAATGTACCTGTAAAAGGAATTTTTCCACCAATAGTTAATCCTGCAGCAATTCCCATCATGTTTGCTTCAGCAATTCCAACTTGAAAGAAACGTTCTGGGTGATTTTTAGCAAACTCATTCATTTTTAAAGAGCCTGTTAAATCAGCACATAAGGCAACAACATTAGGATTTGTTTTTCCTAATTCAGTTAAACCATCACCAAACCCAGATCGGGTATCTTTTTTTTCAGTATAAGTATATTTTTTCATCAGTTTGTGTTGTGTAAATACGTGTCAAAAATAATCTTTTATAAAAAGGTAGCCTTATAATTTTGATAATTCTTTGTAAAGTTTATGAACTGGAAACCCCATAACATTAAAATAACTTCCTTCCATCTTTGTAATTCCTATTTTACCTATCCATTCTTGAATTCCGTACGCGCCAGCTTTGTCAAAGGGTTTGTAGTTAGTTATATAGTAATCAATTTCTTCATCAAGTAATTCTTTAAATGTAACAATAGTAATGTCATTGATTGTTTTTTGAAAATTCTTACTTGTAAGACATATTGAAGTAATTACTTCATGAGTCGTATTAGATAGTCCTTTTAGCATGCTAAACGCTTCGTTATAATCTTTAGGTTTTCCTAAGGCTTTATTACTTAACCAAACAATAGTATCTGAAGTAATTAATAGGTCATTTTCTTTTAACTCAGATGTAAAAGGAGAAGCTTTTAAAGCGGCTAAGTAATCTGTTATTTGAGTGTGATGTAATTCCTTTGGGTATATTTCTTCAATTTCTTTGGTTTTTATAGAAAAAGGAATATCTAAGCTTTTTATTAATTCTTGTCTTCTAGGTGAATTAGAAGCTAAAATTATATTGTATTTTGATAGTTTAGTAGATAACATGTTTAAAATGATAAGCTATTAGTGGAATGCTTAAAAGCGCTAGAAAAAAATTAAAGTAACTAATTTTAATGAGCTGTTGATAATCTTTTACTTCGGAAGCTTTCATTAAATAGTATATAAAATATAAATCAGGAAGAACGCCTAAAAACATTAGGGTTGCAAAAACGAATGTATTATCAGAAAAAGCTAAGGCAATAGAAAAGATAAAAAAACAACCGATAATAGATAGAATTAAAGCGATGTCTCTAGCTCTCTTTCTTCCTAATAAAATGGGAAGTGTATTTTGTTTGTTTTGGTTGTCTTCATTTACATTTATTAAATCAAAAATTATTTCAATAGCTATATTACTGAAAAAAGAAATTATTATATAGGCTATTGTAATTAGCTGAAGATTAAAAAACAAAGTCCATTGTTCTTGGGTTAAACCGACAGGAAAATCAAACCATAATAAAGTTAATAAAGCAAAAGGTTTAAGAAAAGCAGTAACAATATTACTGAAAAAAGTCTTTTTAATATTGTTATTTACGTAAAGCCACACAATTGTAGGGCAAATAATAAATAGGACTCCGTATAAAGGTCTTTCTATTTTGAAAGATAAAAGAACACCTACAAAACCCCCAATAAAAGTAAGTAAAAAAGAAAGTTTCTTTATATTTTTGAGGTTTACCCTTGTTTTCTTATGCTGATTTCTAGCAACAAAACTTGTAATATAACAAGAAGCTAATAAAAGAGTGCTTGCTATAGATAAAAGCCCTAAATCAAAAAAAGAAAGTGTTGTTTTAAAGCCATAACCGTATAAAAAACAGAACTTAAATAAAAATAAAATAAAAACGAAGTATACGATTTTCTTCCACTGAATAATATTTAAGAAGCTATTATTCATTAATTAAAAAGCCTTTTTAATTCTGGCTAAATCACGTTTAGTATCACGGTCTTTAATAGTGTTTCTTTTATCGTGAGTTTTCTTTCCTTTTGCAAGAGCTATTTCTAATTTTGCCCACCCATTTTCATTTATAAACAAGCGTAAAGGCACAATAGTGTTACCTTTAGATTCTACTTCTTTTTCAAGTTTTTTTAATTCACGTTTGTTTAATAATAAACGACGTTCGCTTTTAGGTTTGTGGTTATAATGATGTCCAAAGGCATATTCTTCAATATACATGTTTACCACAAAAAGTTCTCCTTTATCATTGAATTCACAAAAACTTTCAGTAATTCTAGCCTTACTTTGTCGTATCGATTTTATCTCAGTACCAGTAAGTTGTATTCCTGCAGTGTACTTGTCAAGTATCTCGTATTCAAAACGAGCTTTTTTATTCTGTATGTTAATCTTTTTTTGCATAAGGAAACACAAATATAACTATAATTTTAAGTTGTTAAATAAAATTATTAAGCTATGATTTAAGTCATGTTTTAAGGGAGATTTCGAGGGTAATTTTGCTTAAAATTTAAACTTATAATCATGAAAAAAATTATATTAAGTGCTGTATTTGGAATTTTATTTTTTAGTAATGCAGCTGCTCAAGAAACTACAAAAGCTGATGATTTTAAAAGATGGCAAGCTCGTTTTAGATGGGTTAGTGTAATGCCAAATGAATCAGCTACCATAGGAACTATTGGAGGAGACGTTGAAATTAGCAAAAGTTTTATTCCTGAACTTGATTTTACGTACTACTTTACTGAAAATATAGCAGCAGAGCTAATTTTAGGAACCACTAATCACGATGTAAAAGCAGTAGGAACAGCATTAGGAGATGTTAATTTAGGTGATGTTTGGTTATTGCCTCCAACATTAACGTTACAATATCACTTTAATATCAGCGATTTTAAACCTTATGTTGGTGCAGGTGTTAATTACACTATTTTTTATAATGCTGACCCAGGTGCTGTAGTAGATGTAGATTATAAAAACGGATTCGGATATGCGTTACAATTAGGTTTTGACTATGATTTAGACGATACTTGGTTTTTAAACGTAGATGCTAAGTATATAGGGTTAAGTACTGATGTAACTGTTGACGCAGGTATTGCAACTGTTCCTGCAGAAGTAGATATCAATCCATTATTAATAGGCTTTGGTATAGGAGTAAGATTCTAAACTAATTTGAAAGCGAGCATTTTAAGAGCTGCAAAATTGCAGCTCTTTTTTTTGTTATTAACAGAATTTTAAAGTTAATGTGATTGAATTCCTATAAATTTGTGCGCAAGACAATTTTTTAAAGAATCAAAATATTATGAAGTACTTATATATTTCACTATTGATATTATTAGTTTCGTGCAAGCCAAAATTTACAGCGCAAGAAATAATAGATCAATCGTTAGCATATTCTAAGTCAAATAACATAGCGGATGCAACTATTTCTTTTGCTTTTAGAGATAACAATTATAAAGCTATACGAAACAACGGAACTTTTGAATTAACAAGAGTTGTACAAAACGATACAATAACTATAAAAGATGTATTGTTTAATGACGGATTTAAACGTTTTGTTAATGATAGTTTAGTTAATCTTTCAGAAGAAGATAAAAATAAGTACAGTAATTCAGTAAATTCTGTTCATTACTTTTCTGTGTTACCATTTGGATTGAACGATAAAGCTGTTCAAAAGAAGTTGTTAGATCCTGTAACTATCAAAGGAAAAGAGTATTATAAAGTTAGAGTTACTTTTACTGAAGAAGGCGGAGGAGAAGATTTTGATGATGTGTTTCTTTACTGGTTTTCTAAAGAGAACTTTCAATTAGATTATTTAGCCTATAAATATCACACAAATGGAGGAGGAGTTCGTTTTAGAGATGTAAAAGAAGAAAAGTTGGTTAATGGAATCCGTTTTGTAGATTATAACAACTATAAACCTTTAGATAAAGAAATAGATTTTTATAATATAGATAAGTTATACGAAGAAGGTAAGTTAAAGAAGCTTTCTGAAATTGTTTTAGAGAATATAAAAGTGTATTAAAATAATTTTAGAACATACAAAAAAGCAGCGTATAAATGCTGCTTTTTTGTGTATAAAAGTTAAAGTAACTTACTCAACCTTAATTAGTTTTGGAGTTTTTGATTTTAAAGCTTCTAATTTAGGGATGTTAATTTTCAATTCGCCATTTTTATAGGTAGCCTTAATTTTTTCATAATCTACTATACCTTTGGGTAAGGTGAAACTTCTTTTAAAAGACATATAACTATATTCTTTTCGTGTATAGTTATCATCTGTTTCTTCTTTGTCTTCCTTTTTTTCTGAAGAAATGGTTAAAATATCATTTTCAATATTTATTTGAAAATCATCTTTACTCATTCCTGGAGCAGCTACATCAACTGTAAATTCATTTTCATTATTTTTAATGTTTACAGCTGGTAAAGTAGTATTTGTGTCAGAGAAATTAGTAGAAGACCAGTCTCTAAAAAAATCATTAAATACATTAGGTAATGCAGGAAAATCGGTGTTCTTTAATAACATAACTTTACAATTTTAGTTAAACATTGTTTTTAAAGAAATAAATCAAAAAAAATACCAACTAAAAAAAGTGTCATTTTTTCATTTAAAAGGTGAAAAAATGACACTTTATGTTTTGATTTTTAGCTGCTTAAGTTTATTCGTTTTCAACCAAATCAGATTGATTTCTAAAAACTAACTGATCATCAAAGGCATCTAATAAGATAATACTATCAGTAGAAACTTTTCCTGATAAAATTTCTTTAGACAATTGATTTAAAACCTCTTTTTGAATTACCCGTTTTACCGGGCGTGCACCAAACTCAGGTTGATATCCTTTTTGTGCTAAGTAAGCAATAGCTTGATCTGTAGCATCAAAAGTAATGTTTTGTTTCGCAATCATTTTTTTAACACTGTTTAATTGTAGTTTTACAATTTCTTTAATGTTTTCTTCTGAAAGCGGAGTAAACATAATAATATCATCAATTCTATTTAAAAATTCAGGTCTCACAGATTGTTTTAACAATCCTAAAACTTCTGTTTTAGCTAAATCCATAGTTGTATGGATGTCACCTTTCATATTCTCAAATTTCTCTTGAATAATATGACTTCCCATGTTTGAGGTCATAATGATAATGGTGTTTTTAAAATCTGCAACACGACCTTTATTATCGGTTAATCTACCTTCATCTAACACTTGTAATAAAACATTAAAAGTATCAGGATGTGCTTTTTCAATCTCGTCTAACAACACAACTGAATAGGGTTTTCTTCGTACAGCTTCAGTTAATTGTCCACCTTCATCATACCCTACATATCCTGGAGGTGCTCCAACTAATCTACTTACCGAATGACGTTCTTGGTATTCACTCATATCAATACGAGTCATTGCATTTTCATCGTCGAATAAATATTCTGCTAACGCTTTTGCTAGCTCTGTTTTACCAACTCCTGTTGTTCCTAAGAATAAGAATGATCCGATAGGTTTATTCGGATTTTGTAACCCAGATCTTGAACGACGAACTGCATCAGAAACAGCTTCTATTGCTTCTTCTTGTCCTACTACACGTCTGTGAAGTTCATCTTCTAGCTTCAATAATTTTTCACGTTCAGATTGTAACATTTTAGTTACAGGTACTCCTGTCCATTTAGCAACTACTTCAGCGATATCGTCATAGGTAACTTCCTCTTTAATTAGAGAGTTTTCTTGTTGACTAGCTAATACTTTTTGTTGCTCATCAAGCTGTTCTTGTGCTTCTTTAATTTTCCCGTAACGTAATTCAGCTACTTTTCCGTAATCACCATTACGTTCAGCTTTTTCAGCTTCTAACTTATAGTTTTCAATATCAGTTTTTAAACTTTGGATAGTGTCAACCACACTTTTTTCTGATTGCCATTTCGCATTGATTTCGTTACGTTCTTCTTTTAAATTGGCTAAATCAGCATTTAAGGATTTTAATTTAGGTTCATCATTTTCACGTTTAATTGCTTCAATTTCAATTTCCAACTGCATTATTTTACGATCTAAAACATCTAATTCCTCTGGTTTAGAATTGATTTCCATACGTAATTTAGAAGCAGCTTCATCCATTAAATCTATCGCCTTATCTGGTAAAAAACGATTGGTAATATAACGTTGTGATAATTCTACTGCACCAATAATAGCTTCATCTTTAATACGAACCTTGTGGTGTGCTTCATATTTATCTTTAATACCTCGTAAAATAGAAATAGCACTTTCAGTATCTGGTTCATCTACCATTACTTTTTGAAAACGACGTTCTAATGCTTTATCTTTTTCAAAATACTTTTGATATTCATCTAAAGTAGTAGCCCCAATTGCTCTCAATTCTCCACGTGCCAAAGCTGGTTTTAAAATATTAGCGGCATCCATAGCACCTTGACCACCACCAGCACCTACTAAAGTGTGGATTTCGTCAATGAAAAGAACGATGTTTCCTTCAGATTTAGATACTTCTTTTACTACGGACTTTAAACGCTCTTCAAACTCACCTTTGTATTTCGCACCAGCGATTAAAGCTCCCATATCCAAAGAAAAAATTTGTTTATCCTTTAGGTTTTCAGGAACATCACCACGGATGATACGATGTGCTAATCCTTCAGCAATAGCAGTTTTACCAGTACCTGGTTCACCTACTAAAATAGGATTGTTCTTAGTTCTACGTGATAAAATCTGTAAAAGACGTCTAATTTCTTCATCGCGACCAATAACAGGATCTAATTTCCTGTCTTGTGCTAACTGGTTTAAGTTTTTAGCATATTTATTTAAAGAATTGTAGGTTTCTTCTGCACTTTGAGAAGTAACACGATTACCTTTACGTAATTCTTCAATAGCAGCTGTTAAACTCTTTTCAGTAACACCTTGATCTTTTAATACTTGAGCTATTTGACTTTTCGATTTGAAAATAGCTAAGATTAAATGCTCAATAGAAACATACTCATCGTTCATTTTTTTTGCGATAATAGCAGCTTCGTTCAATGTTTTATTAGCTTCACGAGAAAGCATTAAATCTGCTCCAGTAACTTTAGAAAAACTTTTTAGTTGTTTATCTAAAATTTGCTGTATAACATCAATATTAATGTTAAGTTTCTTTAAAATGAAAGGAAGTACATTTTCATCGACTAAAAATAAAGCTTTAAAAATGTGTTCGTTTTCTATAAGATTGTTACCATAACTTTGCGCTAATTGTTGCGCTTGCTGTATGGTTTCTTGTGATTTTATTGTATAATTGTTAAAATTCATATCGTTTTATTTTTTCACTGTAAAAGTCAAAATCAATACCAAGTCTATTTTTAAAGTTAAAAACGACATTTTGTCTTAAAAACACAAGTAATTACTGACTTTTTGACTGATAAAGAGTAGTGATAGTTAAGTTGATATTAAATTAAGAAATATATGGGAATGTTGGATAGTTTTTTTGGAAATAAAAAAATAGATAAATCAGATAAGGGGTCGTTTATAAAATGGATTCCGTTAACGACTATTGAACAGTTAGAAGTAGTTAAAAATCAATCAGAAAATAAACCTGTAGCTATTTTTAAGCATTCAACTCGATGTGGTATTAGTAGCATGGTTATTAAACGTTTTGAAAATAATTTTGATGAAGAATTGAAAGATTTAAAAGTGTATTATTTAGACTTGTTGAGTTATAGAGATATTTCGAATGAAATTTCGGCTCAATTTCAAGTAACACACCAATCTCCTCAATTATTGGTAATTAAAAAAGGGGCGGTAGTAGTACATGCTTCTCATTATGATATTTCTAAAGTAGATTTGAAAAAAATCTAAAAAAACTCCTGATTTTAGTGGGATTTCCTTAAATACCTCGTATTTTTGCATATTTCAAAATTATAGAGATTTGAGTAACGAAACAGCAACTTCACAACCAAAGAAAGGAAAAAATTTATACTATTATCAAAAAGAAGCATTAAACAAAATTTTTAAAAGTTTTGAAGATGCTCCAGAGAATTACCACTTGTTATATCAACTTCCTACAGGAGGTGGTAAGACAGTTATTTTCTCTGAAATTACACGTCAATATTTAAAACATCATCAAAAGAAAGTATTAATAATGACTCACCGAATTGAGTTATGTAAGCAAACAGCAAAAGTGCTTACTGAATTTGGGGTTGAGAATAAAATTATTGATAGTAAAGCAAGTTTAGATGACCAAGAGCAATACGATTGTTTTGTGGCGATGGTAGAAACATTAAACAATCGTTTAAACGACGATATGTTAGATATTTCTGATGTTGGATTGGTAATTATTGATGAAGCACACTACAATTCATTTACTAAATTATTCAAGTTTTTTGAAAAGTCTTTCATTTTAGGTGTTACAGCGACTCCTTTAAGTTCTAATATTAAACTTCCTATGAAAGATAATTATGATGAGTTGATTGTAGGGGAAAGTATAGGTTCTTTAATAGAAAATGAATACTTAGCAAAAGCAAATGTTTTTTCTTACAACGTTGGATTAACTTCTTTAGAAGTAGGAGCAAATGGAGATTATACCGTAAAATCATCTGAAGATTTATATACCAATACTGACATGCTTTCTAAGTTATTACAAGCTTATGAAGAACGCGCTAAAGGAACTAAAACGTTGATTTTTAATAATGGTATTAATACTTCTTTACACGTATTTGATACTTTTAAAAGAGCAGGATATCCTATTGCGCATTTAGATAATACGAACACTAAGAAAGAACGTGATTTAATATTAAAATGGTTCCATAAAACACCAAATGCGATAATTACTTCAGTAAGTATTTTAACAACAGGGTTTGATGAGCCATCAGTTAAATCAATCATTTTAAACAGAGCTACAAAATCGTTAACACTTTATTATCAAATGATTGGTCGTGGTTCTCGTGTATTACCAGGCAAATCTGATTTTAATGTAATTGACTTAGGAAATAACTTTCATCGTTTCGGTCCTTGGGGAGCAGATTTAGATTGGCAAAAAATGTTTAGAGCTCCTAACTTCTATTTAGATAATTTATTATCTGATGAAGAGATAGAAAGTGATTTTAGATATGAACTTCCTGAAGAGGTAAAAGCAGAGTTTGCTAATTCTGAAGATTTATACTTTGATGTTAAAAAAGTATATAGAGACACGATACAAGGTGGTGAATCTTCTAAAAGAGTATTAGAAAAATCTATAGAACATCATGCTAAAATGTGTGTTGAAAACAGTGAAGATGTTTTTGATGCTTTGATATTAGCTAAAATGTTAGGAGGAGATATTGATGATAGAATTTACAGATATTCAAAATGTATTTCTAAAAGTACCCATAACTTTATTGATTGGTTACAAGATGATTACCGTAAAAAATTAAACACGTATTTACGTGGCAATTTTGACGAGGTATACGAGCAAATCCATGGTCATCCACCACCAGAGGAGGAGTAGGGATGTTAGAAAGTGAAAAACTAAAAGTGAAAAATTAAATTTTCTAATAATCTAACAATCCAAGAATCCAACAAAAAAATCCGACTCTTTAAAAAGAATCGGATTTTTGCTTTCTATACTTTTTGGCTGTTTATTTAGCAGGCAAAATTTTACCTGAGCATTCACCAAAACCAATACGGATTTTTTCATTTTTACAGTAACCGCGCATAATAACAGTATCGTTATCATTAATAAACTTACGCTCACTACCATCATTCATTTTAATAGGATTTTGACCTCTCCAAGTTAATTCTAGCATAGATCCAAAGCTATCTTGAGTAGGCCCAGAAATAGTACCACTACCCATCATATCACCTGCATTTACAGGACATCCGTTTACCGTGTGATGCGCTAATTGTTGTACCATTGTCCAGTACATATACTTAAAGTTAGAGTTACATACAACAGTTTCTTCTTTACCCTCTGGTTGAATAGCCATTTGTAAATTGATGTCGTAACTATCTTTTCCTTCTTTCTTTAGGTAAGGTAATGGTTCGTATACTTGTTTAGGGTTGTCTACTCTAAAAGGTTCTAAAGCATCTAAGGTTACAATCCAAGGAGAGATTGTTGAAGCAAAATTCTTTCCTAAGAAAGGTCCTAATGGAACATATTCCCAAGCTTGAATATCACGAGCAGACCAGTCATTAAATAATACCAATCCAAAGATATATTCTTCTGCTTCTTCAATAGGAATTCTGTCTCCTAAATCGTTTGCTACTGTTGTAATAAACGCCATTTCTAATTCAAAATCTAATAATTTTGAAGGTCCAAAGTTAGGTGTAGTTTCTCCCTCACTAGGACGTTGTTGTCCTACAGGACGACGAATTGGAGTTCCTGAAGGTACGATAGAAGAACTTCTTCCGTGGTAACCAATAGGTATTTGTAACCAGTTTGGGAATAAGGCATTTTCAGGATCTCTAAATAAGCTTCCTACATTCGTTGCGTGTTCTTTACTGGCATAAAAATCGGTATAATCTCCTACAGCGACAGGAAGTTGCATTTCAACTTCATCCATTCTAAAGATGATCTTGTCTTTGTGCTCAGCATTATCTCTTAGTTTACTATTTTTTACATCAAAAATATCAGCAATTCTATTACGAACTAAACGCCATGTTTTACGTCCGTCTGCAATAAAATCATTTAAGGTATCTTGTAAAAAGATATCATCTGTTAACGGAATTCCATCAAAATATCCTAATTGATGTAAGGCACCTAAATCAATCGCATAATCACCAATTCTTGTACCAATCGTTATGATATCATCTTTAGTTAGAAAAACCCCAAAAGGTATGTTTTGAATAGGGAAATCTGAGTTTTCAGCTACAGTTAACCAAGATTTTCTATTCGGGTTATTAGCAGTTATTTCCATTTATCGTTTTTGTTATATTTTCATCAAACCTACATATTTTTTTCAATTTACCCCAAAAAGATGAGTAAAAAAAATGTGAAAGTATTTTTGTAGATACTTCTTGTAAAATCCATTTAAATTGAATAATAAAATTAGTACTTTTGGCTACTTTATGTAACAACACACAACATGCAAAAAGATCATCAAATATTTGATTTAATTCAAGAAGAAAAAGAACGTCAGCTAAACGGTTTAGAGTTGATTGCTTCTGAAAATTTTGTAAGCGACCAAGTAATGGAAGCTCAAGGATCAGTTTTAACCAATAAATATGCTGAAGGATACCCAGGTAAACGTTATTACGGAGGGTGTGAAATAGTAGATATCGTTGAGCAAATTGCGATTGATAGAGCTAAAGAATTATTTGGAGCGGAGTATGTAAACGTACAACCACACTCTGGAAGTCAAGCGAATACAGCCGTTTTTGCTGCATGTTTAAAGCCAGGAGATACTATTTTAGGATTTGATTTATCTCACGGAGGGCACTTAACTCACGGTTCGCCAGTAAACTTTTCTGGTAAATTATACAACCCAGTTTTTTACGGAGTTGATAAAGAAACGGGATATATTGACTATAACCACTTAGAGCAACAAGCTAAGGAACATAAACCTAAATTAATCATTGCAGGAGCTTCGGCGTATTCTCGTGATATTGATTTTAAGAAATTTAGAGAGATTGCTGATAGCGTAGGAGCTATTTTAATGGCTGATATTTCACATCCAGCAGGATTAATTGCTAAAGGAATTTTATCAGACCCATTACCTCACTGTCATATTGTTACTACAACAACTCACAAAACCTTACGTGGACCTCGTGGTGGTATGATTATGATTGGAAAGGATTTTGAAAACCCATTTGGAGAAAAATTAAAATCAGGAAAATTAAAGAAAATGTCTACGTTGATTAATTCTGCGGTTTTTCCAGGAAATCAAGGTGGACCATTAGAGCACGTTATTGCTGCCAAAGCGGTTGCTTTTGGAGAGGCATTGACAGATGAGTTCTTAGATTATCAAATTCAAGTAAAAGAAAATGCGCAAGCAATGGCGAAAGCATTTGTAGCAAAAGGATATGAAATTATTTCTGGAGGTACAGATAATCACTGTATGTTAATTGATTTACGTAACAAAAACATTACAGGTAAAGCTGCTGAAGAAGCATTAGGTAAAGCTGAGATTACTGTAAACAAAAACATGGTTCCTTTTGATACGGAGTCTCCATTCGTAACTTCTGGTATTCGTGTAGGTACTGCTGCAGTTACTACACGTGGTTTAAAAGAAGCTGATATGGAAGTAGTTGTAGACTTAATTGATGAAGCTTTAATGAATGCTGATAACGAAGAGGTATTAGAAGCAGTAGGAGAGAAGGTATTTGATTTAATGCACCACAGACGTTTGTTTATCATGTAGAAGGCGATGCTTTCGAATTAGGTATAAATAAAAAGGTCGCTCTAAAATATTTTAGAGCGACCTTTTTTTATTCGTCATTATCTTGAGCTCGTTCAAGAATTTTTTCTGGAAGTGCTTTTTTGGCTTTGGCTCCCATTTTCTTAAGTTTTTCTACACTTGTAATTAAATTTCCGCGACCTTCTACTAGTTTATTCATAGCAGCGGAATAATCGGCTTTAGTACCATCTATTTTCTTACCAATGTTTACTAAGTCGATTAATAATCCTTGAAATTTATCATATAAAGCACCTGCTTGACGTGCTATTTCTAAAGCATTACGTTGTTGTTTCTCGTTATTCCACATCGTATCAATAGTACGTAACGTAGCTAATAACGTGGTTGGAGTAACAATCACAATATTTCTTTCAAAAGCTTTATTATATAAGGTATTATCTTCATTTAAAGCTACCGCAAAAGCAGGCTCAATTGGTACAAAAAGCAATACAAAATCAGGAGATTCTATTTTGTAGATGTCTTCATATTTCTTTTCTGAAAGTTGCTCTACGTGGCGCTTTAATGAATTTACATGCTCTTTTAAAAAGCGTTCTTTTTCTATATCATCCTCAGTATTTATAAATTGCTCATAAGCAGTTAATGACACTTTTGAATCGACAATCATTTTTTTATTATCTGGTAAATGAATCACCACATCAGGCATAATACGTTTGCCTTCTTCATTGGTAAAAGATTGTTGCACAAAATACTCACGGTCTTTTTCTAAACCAGATTTTTCTAAAACGCGTTCTAAAACCAATTCACCCCAATTTCCTTGAGTTTTACTGTCTCCTTTCAAGGCTTTAGTTAGGTTAATAGTTTCTTTGCTCATTTGAGCATTTAACTCTTTTAATCCTAATAATTGTTCTTTTAAAGCAGAGTGCATCGAAATGCTCTCTTTTTGAGTGTCTTCAACCTTCTTTTCAAAGGTTTGTATTTTTTCTTGAAGCGGATTTAAAATATCCTTAATATTCTTTTTATTTTGTTCAGTAAACTTATTTGATTTTTCGTCTAAAATCTTGTTCGCCAAGTTTTCAAACTCTTTGGTAAACTTTTCTTGTAATTTTTCTACTTCCTCTTTATTCTCATTTAGTTTTAGCTGTAAATTTTTCAACTCTTCATTTTTTCTAGCTAATTCAATAGAAGAAAACTCCTTTTCACGACGTAATTCACCATTTTCTTTAGTTTTTTCATCTAATCGTTTTAAAAAATCTTCTTTTTGTTGAGAAAAAAGGACTTCTTTTTCTCTTTTTTGAACTTCAAAATTAGCTTGATTGTTTTGTAACGAAGCAATCTCTTTTTCTAAATCGGTAGTTTGTTGTTTAAACTTTAATTTAGAAAGCAGATTTCCAATAACAAACCCAATTAGTAAGGCACTAATAGCAATTAAAATAAGTAAAAGAGTGGTATTCATTAGAATAAATAAAAGTTTATTAAGTGAACAAATATAGGACAAGATAGGTTAAATTTATTTGATTTTTGTAGGGAAAACCGTATCATTGACCCTTATAACTGTTAGAATGATATCTAAATTTATATTTCACAAAGTTTTAGGCTGGAAGTTGGTAGGAGATTTTCCTAGAGATTTAAAAAAGTATGTGGTTATTGGAGCGCCGCATACGAGTTGGAAAGATTTTCCTATTGCTATTTTAGCCAGAAACACTTACAATGTTAAAATCAATTTTATAGGAAAGGCTTCCTTATTCAAACCACCATTTGGGTTTGTTTTTAGAGCGTTAGGTGGTTCACCAGTTGACAGAAGTAAGAGTAACAATAAGGTAGAAGCTATTGTGAATTTGTTTAACGAACACGATGAATTTCGTTTGGCATTATCTCCTGAAGGAACTCGAGCGAAAATAACGGAATGGAAAACAGGGTTTTATTATATCGCTAAAGGGGCTAATGTACCAGTAGTAATGTTTGCTTTCGATTTTGAAAATAAACAAATTATAGTAGCACCTCCATATTACTTAACTGACGATATGAATACTGATATGAATCATATTTATGATTTTTACAGAGATATAAAAGGGGCAAAACCCGAATTGTTTTACGTTCCTCCTAAACAAGAATAATACTTATTTATATAAATGTATTAAGGTTAGAGATTAATTTCTAACCTTTTTTTACGGTATAAATAAACTTTTTAGGGTAATTATTGGTCTTTTAGGAGTAGTGTTCTTCTAATTAAGAAACTTACTATTGCAGAGTATAAAGTTATAGTAGAATAGTAAATGAAGTCTCCCCCCGAAAGTTCATTTATAATAAAGGAGGTTTATTTTAATAACCTCCTTTATTTCTTAAAGATAAGTAGATTAACTAAAATAGTTAAAATCACTTCTTCTCTTGAAAAACTCATTAGATTTGAGTACCTTGTATAGGTTTTAAAATCAATATAATATGAAAAGGTATAGCATTTTAGTAGGTGTAATTTTTATACTGTTTAGTTGCGCCTCTTCAAGAACAGCAACTCAAGCAGAAATAGATACTTTAAACGCTCTTATTGAAAGTAAAACTTTCGAGATAGAATCTGAATGGGCAGAACCTCAAGCTACGTTTGCCATGACACAAATAGCTAATGCAGGAATGCTACCTAATGGGAGTAGTGCTGGAAATATAAATTTAATAGGTAACACTAATTTTTTTAAGATGAAAGGAGATACTGTATCAGCCTATTTACCCTATTATGGAGAACGTCAATCAGGTGGGTCTTACGGTGGTACAGATATTGGAATTGTATTTGAAGGAGTTCCAGATAATTTAACTATTAATGAGGCTAAAGAGAATAGCTATAGAATTAACTTCAAAATAAAAGATAAAAATAATACTACCGAAAATTATAACGTAATAGTTAGAGTATACCCTAGTTTATCTACTTCTATTTATGTTATTAGTAATCAAAAAAGATCTATAAATTATCGTGGTAGGGTGGTTGTCAAAACTTCAAAAGAATAAACAAAGTTGCGTAAATATTCTTGATAGCATATATTAGATGTATGGAGTTACCCAACTTAAAGAAACATTTTATTGAAAAAGGTGGACTATCTGAAAAAGATTATGCTTCAATACAATCATATATTCAAACAAAAAAAGTTTCTAAAAACGACTTCTTATTAAAGCAAGGAGCAATTTGTTCACATTTCTTTTTTGTAGAACAAGGTTTGTTACGCATGTATGCGTTAAATGAAGAAGGGAAAGAAAATATTTTACAATTTGCTACAGAAGGATGGATAGTAAGCGACAGAGGAAGTGTTTTTTTTCAAGAACCTTCTACATATTTTATTGATGCTGTTGAAGATACATTAGTTGTAATGTTCGACGAGCATTTTATAAATGAAGTATCAAAAATAAACACTGATTTTAGAGAAAAAAACGAACAGTTATTACAAAATCATATTCGACATTTATATAAACGTATCAGTCAGTTATTAGGGGTGTCAGCAAAAAGTCGTTACTTAGATTTTGTGAGTATATACCCCGATATTATGCTTCGGGTACCTCAATGGATGATTGCTTCTTACTTAGGAATTACCCCTGAAAGTCTTAGCCGAGTTCGTAAAGCACTTGCAGAAGAAAACTTCAAACCACACAAATAACACTTCTTACCATAGGTCAATGCATATCCTTTTTTGTTGCAGTAATTTTACAGTGAAATAAAAAGTAGAGGTCAACTCACTTAATATTTCAGAAAAAATAAACTGAATTTATTTCGATGTTAATCATCGAATAATTAATCCCATTTAATGGGTAAAAAAGGATTTATTATGAGACATTTAAAAACATTAGTTGTAACAGAAAGTACAACAATGCCTAAAATTTTAAACTGGCAAGTTTCAACTGTTAGTAATGTCGAAACAGCCATTGAAAAATTACATCAACAATCGTATAATGTGCTAGCTATTTCAGAAGAAATAAATGAAATAGATAGAAATAAATTAAAGAAAATAATTACAGTACTATTTCCTGAAGCGATTGTAGTTACTTATAAAGAAGAAAAAACACTTTCAGAAAATGTAAAAAAAGCATATTGGTCTAAAAATAAACCAGGAGCGCAACGTAATTATTTAGACAATTCATTTGAAATAAAACTAGCATGTAGTTTAAATTAATAAAAGGATAGAAAGATGAAAACAAGAAGTATAGAAAGGGTCGTAAAACCAGGAACTCCGCATTTTGTAGGAGACGGATTTAGAGTACATAATTTTATTCCAGGAAGCTCAAGTATGCAGCGTATGGATCCGTTTATTATGTTAGATTATAATTCAAAATATAATTTTCCTCCAACAGATAAACCTAAAGGTGTAGGAGTACATCCGCACAGAGGTTTTGAAACTGTAACTATTGCTTATAAAGGACGTGTAGAGCATGGAGATAGTGCAGGAGGAGGGGGAATTATTGGTGAAGGTGATGTACAATGGATGACAGCAGCTTCTGGAGTTTTACACAAAGAGTTTCATGAAACTGAATGGAGTAAAACAGGAGGAGAGTTTCAAATGGTACAATTGTGGGTAAATCTTCCTGCAAAGGATAAAATGAGTCCGCCAAAATATCAAGCAATTGCAAATACTGAAATGGCTAAAGTTCAGTTACCAAATAATGAAGGAGAAGTAGAGGTAATAGCAGGTGAATATGAGGGTAATAAAGGACCTGCATCAACATTTTCTCCAGTAAATATGTTTAATGTACGATTAAAAAAAGGAGCGAAAACACAATTAACATTTCCAGCGCATTATACTACTTCAATTTTAGCTGTAGAAGGAAGGGTAAAGGTAAATGAAACGGAAAATGTTTTGCAAGATCACTTTGCTCTGTTTGCAAATGATGGAGATACTTTTGCACTAGAAGCTCTAGAAGATACTGTTGTTTTAGTATTAAGTGGTGAACCACTAAATGAGCCTATTGCAGCTTATGGTCCTTTTGTAATGAATACTCAAGAGGAGTTAGTGGAAGCATTTCAAGACTTCAACACAGGGAAGTTTGGATATTTAGAAGATTAACTCTAATTTTAAAAAGCAACTCAAATTCAACGAGTTGCTTTTTAAATTTACAATAAAAGAGGTCTGTTTAGAAGTTTCTAGCAGCCTTATAAAACCTATTTATAAAATGAAAGAAGAATTTCTAAACATACCGCTTGTAAAAAACGAAAAGGAACATCGTTTTGAGATAGAAGTTGAAGGAATCATTGCTTTTATAGATTATAAAGAAACACATAGCCAAATAGCTTTGGTACATACCGAAGTGCCAGAAATAATAGGAGGCAAAGGTGTTGCTGCAGCTTTGGTAGAAAAAACGTTGAATTACCACCTTGAAGAACACCATAATTCATTGTTACCATTTTGTCCTTACGTATTCGCTTATATAAAAAGACATCCTGAATGGAAACGTATCGTTGATAAAAGTTTCAATGGTTATGATAAATTATAGATTATGTCGAATACTAAACTAATTATTGAAGAGCGAGCGGCAAATATTGGGAATTTCTTGGTAGGCCGTTTATTACCTTTTCGACAGAAGCGTATGGTAGGTCCTTTTATTTTTATTGATCATATGGGGCCAGTGAATATGAACGATAAAGAAAATTTAGATGTAGCCATGCATCCACACATAGGTTTATCTACACTTACCTTTCTGTTTGAAGGAGCTATTGTACATCGTGATAGTTTAGGTACAGAAATCGAAATTACTCCTGGTGCTGTAAATTGGATGACTGCTGGTAAAGGAGTGGTTCATACGGAAAGAACACCAGAACGCTTGCGACAATCACAAAAAAAACTTCATGGATTACAAATATGGGTAGCATTGCCAAAAGAAGAAGAGCAATGCGAGCCAACATTTACACATGTGGAGGCAGATGAAATACCAAGTTGGAACGAAGACGGAGTAGAGTTTAAGCTTATTGCAGGAAAAGCCTTTGGAAAGCAATCGCCGGTACCAGTTTATAGTCCGTTGTATTTTATTGAAATTAAATCAGAAACAACGAAAACGGTTACTATAGGAGAATATTTGTTTGGAGAAAGTGCAGTGTATATTTTGGAGGGAAGTATTATCAGTGATAACCATACTTATGGAGAGAAACAATTATTAGTAGCGAAAGATAGTACCTTGTGTTCTTTTGAAATTACAGCAAATTCTACTGTTTATATTTTTGGAGGAGAGTCATTTTTAGAAGAACGCTTTATAGAGTGGAATTTTGTAGCCTCAGATAAAAACTTGATAGAAAGGGCTAAAAAAGATTGGAAAAATAACAAGTTTCCATCTGTACCAAATGAAACAGTTAAGATTCCATTGCCAGAACAGAACCTACACGTTTTGGAGGATAAAAAATTAATAAAAAACAAACAATATGAAAACAGGAAGACTAGAAGCTTTTAGCGATGGTGTTTTAGCCATAGTAATTACAATTATGGTATTAGAAATGAAAGCTCCAGAAGATACTACACTGCAAGGGTTATTAACTGTAGCACCTGTGTTTATAAGTTATTTATTAAGTTTTATTTATTTAGGGATTTATTGGAATAATCACCATCATTTAATGCAAGTAACACAAAAAGTAAACGGAAAAATACTTTGGGCCAATTTACATTTGTTATTTTGGTTATCACTTATACCTTTTGTAACAAGCTGGGTAGGAGAACACGGACATTATTATGAAGCATTACCAATTGCAGTTTATGGATTTGTTTTGTTAATGAGTGCTATAGCCTATTTTATACTAGAAAGAATGTTAATTACATATCACGATGATAATTACGCGCTTTCTAAATTGTGTACCAATGGTACAAAAGAATATGCTTCTTTGGGTATATATCTTCTAGCTGTTCCATTATCTTATGTAAATACCTGGGTTTCTATAGGGCTTTATGTTGTTGTAGCTTTAATCTGGTTAATGCCCGATCGTAAATTAGAGGAATTAATGAGTGAAATAGAAGAACATTAAAATATAAGGTTATACCATACAAAAAGTAAGGATTTTTTTGAGTACATCATTTATAATAAAACTATTTTGGGTTCTTTAATTAACTAACTTTAAAACAAGTATTATGAAAAAATCAATTTTAGATTTAACAGGTTCTCAAGAATTAACAAAAGTTACTTTACAAAAAATTAAAGGAGGAATTAGAATACCTGTTCCTACTGAATGTGGAGGAGATGGTTCTTATATCTATCAAAATGGAGTAAAAGTTTGTTGCTATAGACCTTCAACTAATGATTATATTTGTTAATACTCTATTATAGAAAAGTATTTATAAAACTGCTTAAGAACTTACTTAAGCAGTTTTTTATGCTTTATTACAACCCTAGTTTATCCATTTTTTCTTTTTCATATCTACTATCTTCTGCAGGATAGCGTAGCTTACCTTCAAATTTTTTAGAATCTTTAGCCAAAGAATAGATTAAACTTTCACCTGCATTAATTGGGGTAATAGTATAAATAGGATCTGTATACGCTTCTTGTGAAGAAATAACTTTCCAACCTTTCTCTTTAAATAGCTGAATTAAATCATCCATAAATAAGGTGGCAGCAAAATTATGATGTAATAGGTTTACACTTTTAAATGCTGACTGTCAATCCTATGAAGAACAACAAAAACGATTTTAAATGAAGCAAAAAATATTACTTAATGGTATAGAGTTTATGACAGAAACTTACTGTGGTCTTTTTAAAAGGTTTGAAGATGGTGGTAATAGATTTGATTTTGGGTTACAAGAAAGTGAATTTTTATATGGAGATTTAACATGTACTTTCCCGTTGGTTCAATCAAACTTAGAATTTTGGATAGACTATTTAAAACATGATTTAGTTGTTTTCCAGCAAAAACAGATTCTTGAATATGGTAAGACAACTATAAAATCTTTGTTATTTAAAGATTTGAGTGAAACTAATTCAAGGTGTTATTATATTTACTTTTCGGGTCTTAAGTTACGACCGATTAACCCTGATTTGATAACATATGCAAATAATTATTAATTAATTAATACAATAAGTAAAAAAGCATCCAAAACGGATGCTTTTTTTTCTTTTTTAAAAACCGCACGTAGTATTATTGAATTTTATTGCTTTTTTGAATAATATATTTTACCTCACAAATTTTTTTGGGAGGTTGCTCCAGCGGAAACCCAAACTAAAATTTTTGCGCTAAAATGTATTGTTAGTCATTTGCAATTTTGATTCGATAGTACGCCAATTTTGAGATTACAATTTATTTTCATTATGTTTGTATCATTATTAACACGTTCATTGATTTATTGTTCTCCTTAAATAACTGATTATCAAAGGGGGAAATTGATTAATTTTTAAAAGAATTGTAAACGCATTATTTATATAGTAGCGTTTATTTTTTGTACTATAATTAATATTATGTTAAATAGATGTTGTTTGAATAAAATTATAAACTCTACTCTTATTCAATTATATAATGTTTGTTCATCGTTTGTCTATTGCCTGTTCCTTAGTTGTCTATCAGTAATTACTTATTTCCTATTTGTGAAACACTACTTTTGCTAAGTAACTCCTCATGCTAAACCTTTTAAGTAACCTAAAAGGTAAACCAAACTAAAACAAATAACTAACTTAAAACTTTTATCATGAGAAAAATACAATTCTTAATGTATGCTGTACTATTTTTTTTAGGATGTACATTAGATAATTCAATTGAAGATTTTAATGAAGCTCAAAACACACTACAAAATAAGTCTAATCCTAATAAAATTGATATTTGCCACTACGATATGGAAACAGATTCGTGGAAAATATTAAACGTAAATATAAATTCTTGGGAAGAACACACTACACATGGCGATGTACGATTAGATGATCAAGATAATGATGGTACGGTACCAAATAATGAATGTAATTATGGTGTTATGGGAGACTGTGATGATACAAATGCAGCAGTGAGTCCTCTCCTATCAGAAATACTAAATAATGGTATTGATGATGATTGCAATCCAGAAACTCCCGATGTAGAACTGATCAAGGATGCAGATGGAGATGGTTATAATGAGTTAGAAGATTGTGATGATCATGATTTTTACGTACATCCTGGTGCTACCGAGATTTTATATAATGGATTAGATGATGACTGTAACCCTAATACACCAGATGTAATTGATGCGGATAATGATGGTTTTACATCAGATGTTGATTGTAATGATTCAAACCCTACTATTTATCCTGGCGCTCCTGAAATATGTGGAGATAATATAGACCAAAATTGTGATGGATATGATAAAGATTGTTCGGGTGGTGGTCCAATAGTTATAAAATAAGTCTTATTTAGTAGTCATTATAAATATAAAAACACTCCATAATTTGGGATGTTTTTATATTTATATTCAGAAAAAATAAAAAAGTTGGTAAATTTTTAACAAAAAAAGTAGGGTTATTTAAAGGTCTCTTGTTTTATATATTGTAAGTTGTATTTATAATATTAGACGCTGTTTAGGAAGCCCCCTTCAACCTATACATTTTTTTGTTTCACTACAATTTATTCCTAACAGCGTCAAAATTTAATTAGACTTTGAAAGTCGTGATATTGTTTGTTTAAAGGCTGTTTTTTACAGCCTTTTTTTATACAATTTTAACTTTAAACAAAAACAAAGGCAGTACTTTTGCTTAATGCAAGAAAATAATCAATCAAAGTTAGAGTTTATCGCTCTAATGGCGTCTTTAATGTCGCTTGTAGCACTATCAATAGACGCATTACTCCCCGCTTTAGAACACATAGGTATTAGTATTAATGTTCAAGAATCTTCCAACGATAGTCAGTTGTTAGTAACAATGATTTTTTTAGGACTGGGGTTTGGTCAGTTAACTTCAGGGCCAATTTCTGATACTTTAGGAAGAAAACCAGTTATTTACGGTGGATTTGTACTTTTTGTAATCGCTAGTTTTATTTGCGTTAGTGCAACAAGTTTAGAAATGATGGTCGTTGGAAGAATTTTACAAGGAATAGGACTTTCTGCACCAAGAACTATAAGTATTGCGATGGTTCGTGATAGTTTTAGCGGTAATTACATGGCGAAAATTATGTCGTTCATTGTAGTTATTTTTATTTTAGTTCCTGTGGTGGCTCCTGCACTAGGAAAAATTATGCTCGATGCTTACGGATGGAAATCTATTTTTTATAGTCAGTTAATTTTTGGAGTTTTAGTGATGTTTTGGTTATGGAAACGACAACCAGAAACACTTAAAGAAGAAAATAGAATTAAATTCTCTTTTGGTTTATTTTCCGACGGCTTAAAAGAATTTATAAAATACAAACAAGCAACTGTGTTTACCATAATTTCCGGTTTTATAACAGGATCCTTTATGGTTTATCTAAGTGCTTCTCAACAAATTTTTCAAGAGCAGTATTTATTGGTAGATGAGTTTCCGTTCATTTTTGCTGGATTGGCAATTTCTGTAGGATTTGCCACATTTTTAAATGGTTCATTTGTAATGAAATTCGGAATGCACAAATTGGTATCTTTCTTTTTAATTGTATTTACCTTAGTGCCTTTAATTTATGTAGCATTATTTTACCAAAAAGAGAATCCAAGTATAACCATTTTATTAGTGTTTTTTGCTTTACAGTTTTTTTCTATCGGGTTTTTATTCGGAAACCTACGTGCTTTAGCAATGCAACCAGTAGGGCATATTGCAGGTATTGGAGCTGCTATTAACGGATTTGTATCAACTATTATGGCAGTACCAATTGCAACGGTAATAGGTAGATTTGTTAGTACCACTACCCTTCCACTTTTTATCGGTTTTTTTATTTGCGGCGCTTTATCTTTAGCTCTTGTAAACCTAACAAAACTTAAACAGGCAAATTAATATTATGAATGTATCAATTCTTTACGAAGACGACTATATAGTATGTGCATCAAAACCTAATAATGTAGTTGTACACCATGCACATCACTCTAGAAATGTAGCTGATGAAGCTTCATTATTGCAGTTATTACAAGAGCAATGTGGTGAAAAAATGTATCCTATACATCGTCTTGATAGAAAAACATCTGGAATACTATTGTTAGCTAAAAAAAGTGAGTATGTTGCTAAGTTTCAAGAATTGTTTATGAATAATCAAATTCAAAAAACATACTATGGAATTGTAAGAGGACATGCTCCTGAATCAAAAATTATCGACTCGCCAGTAAAAGGAAGAGATGCGAATGTACATAAAGATGCTGAAACACATTTATCCACGTTAAAAACTGTTACTGTTGATATTCCTGTAAAACCGTATGATACTTCAAGATATAGTTTGGTGAAATTAATGCCTAAAACAGGTAGGTTACACCAGTTGCGTATTCACATGAATAAAATTAGTCATCCGTTAATTGGTGATCCTAAGTATGGAGATAAAAATCATAATATGATGTTTCTTGAAAATTTTAATTGTGAAAATCTCTTTTTGCATGCACGTTCTTTGGAATTTCTTCACCCTTACTCAAATGAAAAACTAGAAATTATAGCTGAATTACCTGAAAATTGGAATACAGTTTTTGAAAGATTTAATTGGGTTTTATAAGTTGTTTAATTAGTAACCTCTACTACTCTTATTTATTTTTTATTGAATATTAACAAGTGTAATTATTTTGTTAATATTTAAACAATATGAAATATTTTTAATTTTTTAACGATTTTGTTTATGAATTGCTTAACTAATTAACTTTTCATTAAAATAATTTAAGAAAAATGAAAAATTTAAAACCCTTCATCTTAGCAATTACAGCTTTAATTTTTATTACTAGCTGTAGTGATAATGACACTAACCCTGTTGAAAATCAAAATGCTAAACTATTTGAGACTCATTCTCATGAAGTATGTAGTTATATTGATAGCTACTGGGGAGCTAATGCTTACATTGGTTCTACCATTTTAAACCAATCTGAAACAAATTTTATAACCAGCCAAAATGTAAAAATAGCAGATGTATTTAACATCAATACTATTCCTTTATACTTTGCAAAAGGTTCTGGTACAGCAAATGCTATTTCTTATGGAAGTGGTTATATAATTTTCGGGGAAGAATTATATAACATGGCTTTAGGTCAAGGAGGTAGAATTTCTTGTGCTATGGTACAAGCTCATGAGGTTGGTCACCAATTACAATATCAAAATAATTTACCGACAAGAAGTGAAAGTACTGCAAGAGCTACTGAATTAGAGGCCGATGGTTTTGCTGGATATTATATAAAAAGACCTAATGGATACAATGCTACTTGGACACAAGCAGCACCAGCTTATAACTTTGCAGCTTCTATCGGTGATTATAATACGACGAGTTCTGGACATCATGGAACACCAGCTCAACGCCGTTCAGCTTTCCGTTTAGGATATTTATTAGGGGACTATAATTTAAGTGTGAGTAGCTTTGATTATAACTTCTTTTACTATTATGATAATTATGTATTGCCTGGAGCATTACGTCAAGATTTAAAGAAACCAGACGATATAGACGAAGATTTACATAAGTTTATCTTATCTAAAATGGAAGAATTAAGAAGAATTAATTCTGGAGAAATCTCGAAAGAAGAATTCGAAAAGTTACAATAAAATAAAAACTAAGTTAATTAGTTGAGCAATAAAAAAAGGGTTACATCACTGTAACCCTTTTCCCTTTTTTAATATAAAAAGTATTAAATATCTTGGAAAATAGCGTGCATTAAACGTTTTTTATCGTTAATGCTTTCTTCAAGTGCTATCATAGTTTCAGTTCTATTTACTCCGTGAATATCATCTATTCTATAAATGATATCTTTTGCATCTGCAGTATTTTTAGCACGAACTTTACAGAAAATATTATACTTTCCTGCTGTTACATAAGCAACTGTAACGTTAGATATTAAACGTAAATTGTCTAGTACATGTTGAGTCATAGATGTTTTATCTAAGAAAACTCCTACATGAGCAATAAACGAGTACCCCATTTTTTCATAGTTCAAGGTTAATGTTGACCCTTGAATAATACCTTCGTCTTCCATCTTTTTTACACGTACATGAATAGTACCAGCTGATACTAATAACTTTTTTGCAATGTCAGTAAAAGGTGTACGGGCGTTTTCAATTAAAATGTCTAAAATTTGATGATCGATTTCATCTAGTATGAACTTCTTCATTTTTTTGTTTTCTTCAAGTAATATTGCTAAAATATAGTTTTTTTATAAAAAATGTAAGTTTTGTTTAAGGAAATATAAATTTTTAACTATTTTTTATGAACTCTTTATGAGCTAAATATGAAGATAAATTTCCTTCTTTTTCTTTTGTTAAAACCAGTGCAAATTTACCATTTTCTATAGTTTCTACATACTGAAAAGCAACATCTTTTTCATTATTTTTTGAGCGATAAATCACATCGTAGAAATTCTTGATATTGTTAGGAATAGCTAAATAATCTTGATAAGAACTAAAGTCGTTATTTATTGAAATATGATAAATTCCTTGCAATAATGCATAGAAATTATACTTTCTTACCTCTTCCCTATCGTAATCATCAGGAAAATGACCTGCTTCAATAAGAATAGTATTATGTCCTATTTTTTGAAAATTATCTCCTGTAGCAGTTGGGTAAAATTCATCAGTATAACGACCAATATGATTTGGTATAATTTCTTGTAACAATTTATTCATTGCTACAATAACATTCATCGTTTCTTTTCTACCTTCGGTAATTTTGCGTGTTTCTTCTTCAGAAGGAGCCAAAAAAGATATCGTAGCAGTATTGGTAGTACCTTCTACTCCAAAAATGGTTCTTTGATCGTGTAAATTAAAGCAAAACTTCGGATTTACTTCTTCTAAAATTTTACGTAACAACTTACTTTCTTTCGCTTGTAACTCAACAGCGTCTCTATTTAAATCAATATTATTAGCATTGACACGTGTATAGGCTCGTGCTCCATCAGGATTTAGCATAGGAACGATGGTAATACTACAATTGTTTACAATTCCCTGCGTAATTTCATGATCCGGAAAACGCTTAATAAAGTTTAAAAAATCGAAAACAGCTTTGGTTCCGGTACTTTCATTACCGTGCATTTGACTCCAAATAAGAATTCTCTTTTCTCCTGTTCCAAATTTCAATTGATAAATAGCTCTCTGCTGCTCTGATTCACCAATTATTTTTGTTTCGATTTTAGAATTTTGTAAGTCAAAATACAAAGGCTCTATATCTGTTAGGGTAATCCACCTTCCTGATATAGAGTCTTCTTTAATTTTCAAATAGTTTTCTTCTAAAAAGGAGCTACTAATGTGTGTCATATTATAACGAAAACCAATCAGCTATTAGCTGTTTTTCAATAGGTTCAACTGTTTTGTGTACATAATCGTTTTTACCCATATCGTATTCATAGTCTTTAGACCATTCTTCAATATTTTTAGCTAACGATTTTAACGAATCACAAATAAATTGTACTTCTTCATTTGTAATAGTTGGGTGAACGGATAAACGTACCCAACCTGGTTTTTCTGTACTACATCCTCCTAAAATTTGTCCTTTTATTTCATTTGATCTGGTTTGATCTACATTTAATAAAAAGTGTCCGTAAGTTCCTGCACAAGAGCAACCTCCTCTGGTTTGAATACCAAAACGATCGTTTAATAACTTAACTACTAAGTTAAAATGGTATTTTTCAAAGTAAAAAGAAAAAATACTTAAGCGATCTTTATGGTTAGGAGCTAAAATTTGAACTCCTTCTAAATTTTCTAGGCAATTAAAAATGATCGGATTAATTTCATCCTCACGTTCTTTAATTTTATCGGTACCCATTTGGTCTTTTACTTGAATACATAATGCTATTTTTATCGTTTGTAAAAAAGCTGGTGTACCTCCATCTTCACGAGTTTCAACATCATCAAAATAATCATGTTGCCCCCATGGATTTGTATAACTTACAGTTCCTCCTCCTGGGTTATCAGGAACCATATTTTTATATAATTTCTTATTGAAAATCAATACTCCAGATGTACCTGGACCTCCTAAAAACTTATGTGGAGAGAAGAAAATAGCATCTAAATACTCCTCTTCATTTTCTGGGTGCATGTTTATATCAACATATGGTGCAGAACAAGCAAAATCAACAAAACATAAACCACCATATCTGTGAATTAAAGAGGCTACTTTATGGTAGTCAGTTTTAATACCTGTAACGTTAGAACCAGCAACAATTGAAGCTATTTTTATAGGCCTATCTAAATATTGTTTTATAGTTTCTTCAAACTTATCTAAACACACTAAACCTTTTTCGTTAGATGGTACCACTACTACATCTGCAATAGTTTCAATCCAAGAAGTTTGGTTTGAGTGATGTTCCATATGACTAACAAAAACAATAGGTCTTTTTTCATCAGGAACTTGTGTGTTTTCCTTTAGATTTTCAGATACTTTGAGTCCTAAAATACGTTGGAATTTATTTACAACTCCTGTCATACCAGAGCCTTCGGTAATTAATACGTCATCTGCAGAAGCATTTACATGACGTTTTATAATATTACGAGCTTCGTGATACGCAAGTGTCATAGCTGCTCCTGATGTAGACGTTTCTGTATGTGTATTGGCTACAAAAGGTCCGAATTTATGCAACAATTGCTCTTCGATAGGTCTGTATAATCTTCCACTAGCAGTCCAATCTGTATATACCATTTTCTTTTCACCATAAGGTGTTTGAAAAGTTTGGTCAATTCCTACAATATTTTTTCTGAACTTATCAAAATACTGATCTAAATCCATAATTATAATTTGTGTTGTTTGTTATGGCGATAAAATTACTAGTATGCCACTAGGTAGCCTAAAATAATTAGAATATTAACGTATTTATAACATTTTGTTATTAAAGCCTAAATTTACCTCCTATTAAGATTGTATTTTGTAAAAAGTAAAAACTTTGTGATGCAGAATCTACAGAAAATCTAGTGGTTTTAACATTAGGCATGTAAATATATCCTCCTTTTAAATCTGCTTGAACAAAGAAATGTTTTAAGAAAGTTATATTTAAACCTGCTCCAATAGAAGCACCATATCCTGATAAGTGAAAATCATCGTGTCTTTCCATACCTAACAAAGTAGTGTTTGTTCTTGGGTATAAAATACCAAGCCCAACTCCTTCGGTTACATTAATCTGTAAGTTCTCTAAGTTTAATCCAAACCAATGACTTATATCGTCAAAACGTTTTACTTCTACATTTACGTAATTTAATCCATCTGTATGTTCGAAACGTAAAAAATCACCAGCTAAATTGATAGTTTCATTGTTATAAGTTCCGTCATATTTAGCATTTCCTATATTTATATTACCATTAATTCTCACATCTTGCCCGCCAATCATTACATATTTCATATGGTCTACCCCGATAGAAACTGTATAGTTTTCTTTGAAGAAATAACCAATTCTATAATTTGTTTGAGGTATGGTTACTCTTCCTGGATTGAAATAATCATTAAAAGAAAACTTTGTTTGTCTATCTCTAGCTTTTACATTGTACAAAGTGAAATCATAATTTTCTCCTTTAAAACGAATGTCAGAATTTGAATAACTAGCCCAGTTCCATCCCCAGTAAACGAAGAATTTTCCTTTATTAGTTACTTTTTTCTTTTGAATGACTTCTTCGTTTTTCTCCTGCGCTACTATTGACACTGATGCTATCAGCATCAATAAACTTACTATTTTTAATTTCAAGTGTTTATTGTATTATTTGTTCTATTTCAGTGATAAATCTTTCAGCTAAAGTATCTGCGCTCTCTTGGCTAGTACTTTCTGTATAAATTCTAATGATAGGTTCCGTATTTGACTTACGTAAGTGTACCCACTCTTCAGCAAAATCAATTTTTACACCATCAATTGTATTAACATCTTCGTTTTTATATTTACTAGCCATAGTTTCTAAAATCTTATCAACATCAATTTGTGGTGTTAACTGGATTTTATTCTTACTCATAAAATAACTAGGATATGAATCTCTTAGCTCTTTACAAGACATTTTTTTATGCGCTAAATGTGATAAGAATAAAGCAACCCCAACTAATGAGTCACGCCCGTAATGAGACTCAGGATAAATTATACCTCCATTTCCTTCTCCTCCAATTACGGTGTTGGTATCTTTCATCATTTGTACTACGTTTACCTCTCCTACTGCACTTGCTGTATAAGTTCCGCCATGCTTTTCGGTAACATCGCGTAAAGCCCTTGAAGAAGATAAGTTAGAAACTGTATTTCCACCTCCTAATTGACCTAAAACATAATCGGCACAAGCAACTAAGGTGTATTCTTCACCGAACATAGAACCATCCTCAGAAATTAAGGCTAAACGATCCACATCAGGATCAACCACAATACCTAAATCAGCTTTTTTCTTTACAACCAATTCAGAAATATCTGTTAGGTGTTCTTTTAAAGGCTCTGGGTTATGTGGGAAATGTCCGTTAGGATCACAGTACAATTCGATACACTTTACACCTAATTCTTTTAATAAAGCAGGAATTGCGATTCCTCCTGTAGAATTTACACCATCTACAACTACTTTAAATTTCGCTTTTTTGATGGCTTTTGTATCAACTAAATCAAGTTTTAAAACTTCTTTGATGTGCTTTTTTATGTAGTTTTTCTTTTTTCTGTACGATCCTAAATCGTCTACTTCAGCAAACTGAATAGTTGCATCTTTTTCAGCAATCTTTAAAATCTCTGCTCCGTCTTCTCCATTTAAGAACTCTCCTTTTTCATTTAAGAGCTTTAAAGCATTCCACTGTTTTGGGTTGTGAGAAGCAGTTAAAATAATACCTCCATCCGCTTTTTCTAAAGGAACTGCAACTTCCACTGTAGGTGTAGTAGATAAACCTAAATCGATAACATCAATTCCTAAACCCACTAAGGTATTGGCAACCAAGCTACTTATCATTTTACCTGAAATACGAGCATCTCTACCAATAATAATAGTTATTTTTTCTTTTTCTACGTTTTTCTTTTTTATAAAAGTTCCGTATGCCGCTGCAAATTTTACTGCATCAATCGGAGTTAAATTATCACCTGTATTTCCGCCTATGGTACCTCTAATACCTGATATAGATTTTATAAGTGTCATATTAATTTTTTATTAGGTAACAAATATAAAGTTATTTAAGAAAAGAGCATTAAAACGGGAAGGCTTTAAGTGTAACATTTGTTACATATAAACTAAAAAAACCGTTAAACTTTACAGCTTAACGGTTTTATCATTTTTAAGAAGTTGTTAGGATTATTTTCCTTCCATTTTCTTCTTTAACTCAGCTAATCCACCGATGTCTCCTAAAGTAGTTTTTTCTACTTCTTGAGCTTTAGCAGCAGCAGCTTTAATGTTCTTTTGTTCTTCTTCTCTAAAGATAGAAGTGTGAGAAGCAACGATTCTACGGTACTCTTTACTGAATTCAGTTACTTGGAACTGAGCAACATCACCTTTAGCTAATTTGCTACCGTCTTCTTTTTCTAAGAAACGAGTTGGAGCGAAAGCTTCAATTCCGTCAGCAAATACTACTGTTGCACCTTTATCATTTTTCTCTTTAATAGTACCTTCGTGCATAGACCCGATAGCATACGTAGCTTCATGAGCATCCCAAGGGTTATCTTGAGTTTGCTTGTGACCTAAGTTTAACTTACGGTTTTCTACGTCTAATTCTAATACTTGTACTTCTAATTGATCACCAACAGTTACGAAATCTGATGGGTGCTTAATTTTCTTAGTCCAAGATAAATCAGAGATATATACTAATCCGTCGATACCTTCTTCTAACTCAACGAATACACCAAAGTTAGTGTAGTTACGTACAGTACCAGTGTGTGTAGAACCAACTGGATACTTAGTAGTAATATCAGTCCAAGGATCTGGGTGTAATTGCTTCATACCTAAAGACATTTTACGCTCTTCGCGATCTAATGTTAAGATTTGAGCTTCTACTTCATCACCAACTTTTACGAAATCTTGCGCAGAACGTAAGTGAGTTGACCATGACATTTCAGAAACGTGGATTAATCCTTCTACTCCTTCTTCAACCTCTACAAATGCACCATAATCAGCTAAAACAACTACTTTACCTTTTACTTTATCACCAACTTTTAAATCAGAGTTTAAAGCTTCCCATGGGTGAGCAGATAATTGTTTTAAACCTAATTGAATTCTAGACTTGTTATCATCAAAGTCTAAGATTACAACGTTTAATTTTTGATCTAATTCAACAACTTCGTTCGGGTGGTTGATACGAGACCAAGATAAATCGGTAATGTGAATTAATCCGTCAACACCTCCTAAGTCAACAAATACACCGTAAGAAGTTACGTTTTTAACAACTCCTTCTAATACTTGTCCTTTTTCTAATTGACCGATAATTTCACGTTTTTGATCTTCTAAATCAGCTTCGATTAACGCTTTGTGAGATACTACTACGTTCTTAAATTCGTGGTTGATTTTAACAACTTTGAATTCCATAGTTTTCTCTACGTATTGATCGTAGTCACGGATAGGCTTCACATCGATTTGAGAACCTGGTAAGAAAGCTTCAATACCAAATACATCAACGATCATACCTCCACGAGTTCTACACTTAACAAAACCGTTAACGATTTCACCAGTTTCGTGTGCGTTGTTAACACGATCCCAAGCTTTGATTACACGTGCTTTTTTGTGAGATAATACTAATTGACCAGAAGAATCTTCTCTTTTGTCAACTAATACTTCTACTTTGTCACCCACTGCTAAATTTGGGTTATAACGGAACTCGTTTAACGAAATTACTCCTTCTGATTTAGAGTTGATGTCGATAATAGCATCACGGTCAGTAATACGTACTACTTCACCTTCAATTACGTCACGCTCGTTAACGAAACCTACAGTTCCTTCTAACGCAGTTTCAAATTCTTTTAATTTAGCCTCATCTACAGCTTCAATACCTTGTTCGTACTTGTGCCAATCAAAGTCAGCTAAAAATTCTTGTGGGTTTACTTTTGTTTCAGACATTCTGAAAATAATTTGTATCTTTTTGTTAACCAGATTTTTAACGATGCTAACGCCAAGAGAAATTAAACTTTATAAATATAATTTTACACCTTTTTTAAATCTGTACTCGTAAAAAGGCGTGCAAATTTACGAATAATTCTTGAAGTAACCTAAAATGTTTTGGTTTTTAGAGGGTTAAGGGTGAAGATAGCGATAAGCTTCGTAAAGATATTAACTTATTATATTAGTTATCAATAGAAACATAAACATTAATAATACCTCTATTTTGCCATTCTCCATTTCTAAATTCAATTCTAGACCTCAAGTTATTTAAAACCCCAGAAGTTTCACTAAATCTTTTAGCATTCCAAAGCTTTATTTCTTTATCGCCGTTAGCATAAAATGTAGTGATATAGGCTTTTTTAGTTTTAAGTAATTCTGTCTTAAAATCAATTTCATTCGGAGGGTTTAATTCTATCGGTAAAATTGAATTGTTATAGGTTGGTTTATTTATTGAATATTTTTTAGTGTTGTTTATATCTGTAGTTATTGTTAATGTGAAGTTTTTCTCTCTTTCTATCCTAAGAGGTTGAGTTGCCCCTCCTAATTGAGCTCTAACAGTATTTCTCATTGAATCTTCTGAACGTTCAGGGAATAACTGAACTAACCCCGCTAAAATTTCTTCTTGAGATTTAGGTATAGTTGTTATTAAGCTTTTAATACTTGAAATAACACCTGGTTTTTTTTCATTACTTTTATGTTTTGAATGAGTATAATTCTTTTGAATTCCATGGCTTTGGATATACTCTGGCTTTTTTTCAATATGAATTTTTATTTCTCCCAATACAGAATCGAGTAATTCACCATCATATTCACTAATAAAATCTTGTTTAATTAATTCTAATACTCTCTCAGTATAATTCTCTGATATTATTTTTTTTGTAAGCTTTTTAAAGTCTTGTTTTAAATTGATTTTTTTAAGTGCTTCAATTGTGAATTCTTTTAATGACTCCTCATTAAATTTATTTTTATTAAATAATTCTGTAAATGCCTCTCCTTTTTTACTGTTTCTTTCAAACTTAATTGTTTCTAACAAAATAGGGTCTTCTTGATTTGTTAAGTCTCCGTCGTAAAATATTTGAATGCTTTGTCCAATTAAAATACCGTATTCTAATTTTAAGAGGCGCATGTATGAGAACAACTGTTGTTGAAATGTGGAAGTTAGAGGAATATTAGGTTGTTTAATTTCAATAACAAAAAGGTTTTTATTTGTAGCTGACTTAACTACAAAATCAGGCATGATTCGATTAACTGACCCTAATTGAAAAGAAGGTCTAATATCAAAATCTCCTAAAAACTGTTTCCAATCTAAAACTCTTAAAGCTTGAATTACATTTTTTTCAAAATCATTTTCACTTATATCAGCTTTTATGCTTTCTGATAGTAAAAAATTTATTTCATTCCATTTCTCTTGATTCATAACTATTCTGTTTTAACCTTGTTATAATTGGGTTAATTAATTGTATCCGTTGATAGCTAAGCTAATGGTTTAAAGATAAATAATCAAACCAAACTTACTCCACTTCCTTAATTTCTACTTTTTCAACTTTAAACAAATTATCAAAAACTTCAAAAATACTTTCTGCTTCTTTTTTACGTACAGAAATGGTGTATTCGCAATCTAACTCAAGTTTTTGATTGATGATGTCTAAGTTTCGATGTTTGAAAATAATATTCTCTATCTCTTCAATGCAAAATAGCCAGAAAATATATTTTCCTCATCCATAATAGCCTTAAACCAATAAGTATTAGACGGCATTTTTTTATTGTTATAAAAGCCATCCCATCCAGGATCTTTAGAAGTTAATGTTTTTAGAAGTTTTCCATACCTATCATAAATCGCTATCCTTGAATTAGGGAAATTCTCAATACCTTTTATTTGCCAAAAATCATTGTATCCATCATTATTAGGTGTGAAAAACTTAGGATAATTAACCATTGTAATATTTTTTGAATCTGTACCACAGCCTTTTTTATCTCTTACATAGGCTGTATAAGTTTCTCCTTCTAAGTTTGAAAAATAATTACTGTCTTGAAAATTCTCTCCATCTATTGAATACTCAAAATCTCCATCACCTGTAGCTATTATTTCTATACTTCCATTATTAGGTGTACCGTTTTGTTTTATTCCTGTTATTTGAGGTAAAGTAGAACGTATTAATTCAAATTCAAAACTATTTTCACATAGTATATCGTTTTTAATTTCTCTCACTATAAGCTTATAATTCCCAGAATAAATTAAGTTTACTTCGTGTGTTTTAGAGATTAAAGTATTGTCCTGATAAAACCATTCATAACTATCGAAACTCTCGTTAATAGATAGGGGTAAAGAAGGTTCTAGGTTACATAAAAAGTATTCCTTTTCTAAATTTACAATTGGTAATTCGTTAACAATCAAATTAAAGCTAGTTTCTATATAACACAAATCGTTTATTATATTCTCTACTCGAACATTTATTGTTTCTGACCAAGTCTTTGTGTTTTTATATGAGTTTAAGGCTGTATTTTGTAACTCATTCCCATCCATATCAAAATAAGTTACTTTTAAACCTGTTTGATTTTCAATCATTTCATTTTTTATATTGGACAAATCAAAAAAGGTAATCCCATTTTCTAAGTTACAAGCATAAATATTTGATGGTTGATTAATTACTGGGCTTGTTATTGTTTTTAAAATAAGTGGCGTTTCTGAGTAACATTGCGATAAAATATCGGTTACTCTTACTGTGATTGTTTCATTGTTTTGAGATGTATTTGTATAAGGGTTTGGTAAAGGATAAGGTAATTTATTACCTAAATTATCATAATAAGAAACCTCTACCCCTGTTTGGTTTCCTAACACCAAACTTTCTATATTTGATGTATCAAAATATTCGGATATTCCATCGTTATTATCATCACAGCCAAAAATTTCTTGTAAAGGGTTAGCTATTGGTATAGGGTTAACAATTAACTTTATAGTAGACTGATTGTAACAACCTGTATCTGTATTTATTGCTTTAACTGTTATTATTTCTTGATTAATTACTAAATTAGTAACTGTCGATAATGATGTTAAAATTTGTCTTCCATTCTCATGATAAAACTCAACCTTGATGTTAGTGCTGTTTCCTATTATGTTTTTATGAATTTCTTGTAGATTAAACGTAGCGTATCCGTTAGAGTCAGTATCACACTCTTTTAAATCTGATATTAGTTCTAAACTAGGTAATGGATTTATAATTAAGTCAAAACTCGTTTCAGAATAGCAGCATAAATTGTCTTTATGACTAACTCTTACTTTGATTGTTTCCCTGTTTGCAATTGTATTTGTAAAAGGATTAGGGAGCGACTCGTATTGTTTACCACTACCATCTATAAAGGTCACTATTTTATCTGATTGTCCTCCTAGAACTTGCTCTTTAATTGAAGATGTATCAAATGAAGAGGAGACCCCTGTATTAAAAACATCTTCACAAGCATATATATTATTTATACCATAAGCTGTGGGAGGTTCTTTTACTTCAATTGTTTCGGTTAAAACCTCAGTTGTTCCATCTTCAGCTAACACATTAGCCGTTATTGTATATGTTCCTTCAGAAGAAAAATCATGGAAAGGAGATAAATCTGAGGAAATATTATCTGTACCAGAAGTAGGATCACCAAAATTCCATGTAACAGAGGTTATATTTGATGTTCCTTGAATACTAAACTCTTTTAAAAACTCTGAACAAATATTTGAAATATTCATATCAAAATTATTGGTAACATGATTTACATTTCCAGTTACATTTACATAAAACTTAGTTTCTGGATATCCAAGATCTTTCACATCTATAAATTGTCCAGATGGAGGGCATCCTCCTGAATAAGACCTAAACCACGAAGTCGTATTATCATCACTTGATGTACCTCCTGGAAAAGACACGGTTCCCCCACCTTGTAACACTTCTACAAGAATTCTTTCAACTCCATAGGGGATTACAATAGGTGTGTCAAAATCAACCTCAAAAATTCTAGGAGAACTAGAAGCTCCAAAATAAGAGATTGGAACTATTTGACTTGAACCAATCAAATTTAACTCAGAAAAAGAAGAAGGGAAATTATCATCAATTTTATAGATTCTAAATTGAATGTTTGTTCCCCAGTTAGCATAATATATTGCCACTTGTCCTGAGTTAATTACAAACTCTTCATTATTTGAAATTCCAAAATTATTTAATATAAAATCTCTTGACCAACTCATTCCTCCAGTTGTACAACCATAAATATTAGTTTTAACAATATCATCACAAGTACTATGTGTTAATCTTGTGGTAGCTCCTGAGCTATTTACATCAAAAACTTCTCCAGTAACATTAATGTAAAAATTAGCATTGGTAACGGGTGTGGGTAAGTTTTCTGTTTGAGTGTGGAAATAAGTATCAAAGCAGCCTGTATACCATGAATTATCATTGTCATTTTCTGTACCAGCAATTAAAACTTCTACTTTTTCGTCATATATACTTTGGTATTTTGACACTGAAACTAATATTCTCTCTGTTCCAGCTGGAACAATTATTGGTGTATCAAATGTTGTATCCAAAACTTGTGGAACTCCATTTATAATAGGAGTTTCTCCTATAAGTCTTGAACCAATTCCATTAATTGATCTTCCATTTTGAAATCCAGATCCAATAATGGCTACATTAAAAAATAAAGTAGCACCTTCACTAGATTTAAATAATCCTACTTGCCCAGATTTAATTGCAAATTGTTCGTTTGGTTTAATACCAAAATCTGATAATTTAAATACTCTTGACCAGGTTTCATTATCTTCATCACAAGAAAACATATCAGTTTCAACAAGAGTATTACCGACATTATGATTTAGGGTAATTTGTGCACTTATATTTTTTAAAAACATTAAAAATATAGTCAATAGAACAATTTTTCTTAACATTATACAGAGATTTTCTTTTTTCGCTTTTTTATTTCAAATAATATAAATTTTAATCCACTTCCTTAATTTCCACTTTAAATAAATTATCAAAAACTTCAAAAATGCTTTCAGCTTCTTTTTTACGTACAGAAACAGTGTATTCGCAGTCTAATTCTAGTTTTTGATTGATGATATCTAAGTTTCGTTCTTTAATGATACGTTGTACTTTGTTCATCATATCGTAACCAAATTTCAGCTTATAATGAACATCAATGGTTTTTTCTACAATTTCAGAAGCTTCTAAAGCTAATTGTGCAGAAGTACGATAGGCATTAATCAACCCTCCTACTCCCAATTTAGTTCCGCCAAAATAACGTACTGAAACAATTAAGATATTGGTAACCTCAAAGGCTTGTATTTGTCCGTAAATTGGTTGTCCTGCAGAGTTGCTAGGTTCACCATCGTCATTGGCACGAAAACGTGTGTTTTCTGTACCTAATTGCCACGCATAACAATGGTGACGTGCTGTATGGTGCTGTTTACGAAGTTCTTCTAATCGTTCTTTAATATCCTCTTCAGAAAAAACAGGAAAGGCATACCCGAAAAACTTGCTATTTCGGTCTTTAAACAAGGTTTCTTCAGAAGGCTTTGTAATGGTTTTATAGGTATCTTTTATCTCATTCATCACGCCGAAACTACTAATAAAATACTAATTATGGCAAGTCCAATACCAATCCAATTCTTTTTAACGAGCTTTTCTTTAAAAAACAACAAAGCAAATACCGTGGTTAAAACGACTACCGAAACATTGTTGATCGTAAAAATAGTAGCGCTTTCAAGTCCTTCTGTTTGTAATGCTTTCAGTAAAAATTCCATCGAATAATAATTGGGAACTCCTAAAGCAATTCCTCCAATAAGTGTTTTCCACTCTAACTTAACCTTCTTACTGAAAAATTGAATCACCATAAAGGAAATACCAAAAAGTAAGGCACAACCAAAAATGGTAGATAAAAACATAGGTACAGCTCCTTTAGAAACATAGGTGTCCTCTGTGTATTTTAACAAAGTATCGATGCTTCCAGATCCTAAAAAGAGTAACATAGGAAACAACAAGTTTTTAAATTCAACAGGAGCAGTATCACTTTTTGCTGAAGATAAATACACTGCTACCAGCGCAAGTATAATCCCGATGATTTTTACAAAACCAATACTTTCATTATAGAGAAAAATTCCTAAAACAACAGGAATTACGACCGACATTTTTCCAGCCACAGAAGCAACAGAAAGTCCATTTTTTTGAGCAGTAATTCCCATTACAAGAAATACGGTAATAAATAAAAAACCTAAGATGGTTGCTCCTAAAAACCAAGGTTGTTTTGGAATTTCTGTTACAGAAAGTGAAATTTCTGAATGCACAAAGCCGAAGCACAATGCTACCGCATAGTTTAAAACAATAGCTTGAAATGTATTTACTTTGTAAACATCAAACAATTTAAAGATTACAAAAAGTAAACTTGTTATAAAAACACTGAAAATTAAAAATATCACGCTATAAACTCCTTTCTTTTTAGTAAATCTACCACATCTTCTGTTTTCGGACAATTATTCCATACATGAATACCTAATTGTTGTGCAGTCTTGGTGTTTTCTTGGGTATCGTCTATAAAAATAGTTTCAGAAGCCTGTAAATTATTTTCGCTTAAAACAAACTCAAAAATGTTAGTATTTGGCTTTCTTAGATTGATTTCGTGCGATAAGTAAAACTGTTCAAAATAACTTTTAAATTCATTATAAAGTTCTTCTCCCCAATTATTTTGAATCCAAGAAATATGCATATCGTTTGTGTTACTCAATAAAAACAATCGATAATTATTCGTTGCAGCAAGTTTCTTCAAAAAATCTAAGCGATGCTTCGGGAAATCTAACAAAATAGCATTCCACGAGTAGATTAATTTTTCTTTAGGAATATTGAATTTATTGTAGAAAAAATCAATAAAATCATCCGTAGAAATTAATCCCATTTCATACTGATAATATTGTTGCATCATTTCTTCGCTAATCTCAGTAACTCCAAGCTTTGCTAGTTCTTTATATGTTGCTTCTTTATCTAAATTGATGAATACATCACCAAAATCAAAAATGATGTTTTTAATCATTCTTATATATTCTTAATATGTCGTTAGTTATTTTTTCTTCGGAAGAAAGTTTCGCATTGAAAACAGGACGCTTCACTCCTGCTTCAAAGTTTACATCACCGATAAACACTCTAGCTTCATCCCATAAATTGGCTTCGATAAATGTTTGCAAGGTTTGCGCACCTCCTTCAATAATTACCGATTGTATTTGATGTTTATGCAATACATTGCAAATTTCCTCCGCTACTCGAGAAGAAAAATTGATTTCTTCGTAAATAAGTTTTTCAGATTTCTCACTATCGTTCGAAATGACATCTTTTATCTCATTGTTCTTTCCTACAATAACTATTGTCTTAACACTTCCATTTAAAACAGTTGCTTCTGAAGGAATTCGTAAGTTTTTATCAATAACAATTCTCACAGGGTTATTTCCTGACCTACTACGAACAGTTAATGACGGATTGTCATTAATCACCGTATTGGTTCCTACTAAAATGGCATGCTCTTCACTTCGCCATTTATGAACTAACTGTTGAGAAAAAGCATTTGAAATCCACACAGGTTTTTGCTCATCTTTAGTTAAAGGAGCTATAAATTCATCCTTAGTTTCTACCCATTTTAAAACAATATACGGACGTTTTTTGTTTTGAACAGTAAAAAAACGTTTATGATGTTCTTTACAAGCTTTTTCACAAACACCAACTATTACACTTCTTCCTGCTTTTTTAAGACGTTCAATACCTTTTCCTGCTACTAAACTATTGGTGTCTACACTACCGATTACTATATTAGGAATTCCTTTTTCTATGATCAAATCAGCACATGGTGGTGTTTTTCCGTGATGAGAACAAGGTTCTAGAGTCACATAAATAGTAGCTTCTTTTAATAATTCTTGATTTTGTACAGAACGAATAGCATTGACTTCAGCATGAGGACCACCATAAGGCGATGTAAACCCTTCTCCTATAATTTTATTCTCATGAACAATTACAGCGCCAACAGATGGATTGGGACGTGTTGTGCCAATACCGTTTTTAGCTAATTGTAAGCAACGTTGTATGTATATTTCGTGATTCAAATTGTTATAATTTTATTTTTACATCTTCAATTTGATCAATTGGGTACACATGCGAAAAACCTAACACTTTATATTTTAAGTCTCCTTTAAATTGAACTTTTAAACTTTGGTTAAGTAAAGAAGAAAGGAGTCCGCCTAAAACTCCGTTTTTATTATTCTCAAAAACTTTTTTGGCAGGAATCACTACTTTTAAAGGAATAGAGAATTCTTTACGAGCAGGAACTTTAAATTCTTCTGAAGATACCTGAGCAACTTGAACCTGATTTACTAAAACTTTAATTTCATCAGTAGCAATTTTACCACCAATATCATTAGGGTTTTTAAAATAGGCATTTGCCCCTACTCTAATAGTATCGGTAGTAGCCGATAGTAGTTTTATATCATCAACTTTTAAGAAGATAGGTTTTTGTTTTACAGAACAACTTACTACAAAAAGTAAAAAAGGTAAAAAATATATGATTTTCTTCATGAAAACTCGTGTTTTTTTGGGTACTTTGCTTTAACAAAAGTACTATATTCTTATGATATCTTCTGATTTTATTATTAGAGAAGTAAAACCGCAAGATAATGCGGAATTAGCAGCAGTTATACGTGGTGTGTTAATCGAATTTGGAGTTCCTAAGGTAGGAACTGCCTATGAAGATAAAGCTACCGATGAAATGTATGAAACTTACCAAAAAGATAAGGCTGGTTATTTTGTAGTAGAGCATCAAGGAAAAGTTGTTGGCGGTGCTGGTTTTGCTCCTTTAGACAATTTTGAAGGTAACGTATGTGAATTCCAAAAAATGTACTTCCTGCCTATAGCTAGAAGGAAAGGCTTAGGAAGTAAATTAATTGATTATTGCTTGGATAAGGCCAAACAACAAGGTTTTGAGCAATGTTATTTAGAAACCATGCCTTACATGGAAGCTGCGAGAGCTTTATATGCGAAAAATGGATTTGTAAATCTTGATAAACCTATGGGAAACACAGGCCATTATTCGTGTAATGTTTGGATGCTAAAGGATTTGTAGTTTAGATAGTTTTTAGAAACGAAATTTTAATGAATTTAAAACACTTTAGAGTTTATTTTACGGAACAATTAGAAAGTATATTTCCTAAAACAGAAATAGATACTTTCTTTTTTTTGTTGATAGAAGAATATTTAGGATTACAACGAATAGACTTTACTTTACAACCAACTTTAGAAATCCCTTCGGAAAAGTATGATCTTTTAAACACAGCTCTTACTAGATTACAAAAAGAAGAACCAATTCAATACATATTAGGGAAAACAGAGTTTTACGGATGTCCTTTTAAGGTAAATGAAAACACACTGATTCCGAGACCAGAAACCGAAGAATTAGTTGAATGGATTCTTAATGAGGTAAAAGAATTAGGTTTAGAAAATAACAAACAGCAATTATCTATTTTAGATATAGGAACAGGTACAGGTTGTATTCCTATCAGCTTAAAAAAAGAGCTTCCAGCTGCAAAAGTAAGCGCTATTGATGTATCTGAGGAAGCTTTAGAAATAGCTAAGGAAAATGCTTCGTTAAACAAAGTTGAAATTACTTTTATACTTCAAGATATATTACAAACTGAGAGTTTACCTAAACAATACGATGTGATAGTATCTAATCCACCTTATGTGCGCGAATTAGAAAAAGTAGAAATCAAAAACAATGTTTTAGAAAACGAACCACATTTAGCGTTATTTGTTGATGATGATAATCCGTTGATTTTCTATAAAAAAATAGCCGATTTAGCCATTAAGTCGTTAACTAAAAATGGATTGCTTTTTTTTGAAATCAATCAGTATTTAGGCTCTGAAACTATAGAAATGTTAAAGCGTAAAGGTTTTACTAAAGTTGAACTTCGAAAAGATTTGTTTGGTAACAATCGGATGATTAAAGCAACTTATTAAACATAAAACCTTTACAGGGGAATATTGATATTAAGTATTATTCTATCCCAAAGAATCTTTTAAAGAAAGATCCTTTTTTCTTTTCAGTAGCTTCTCCAACTTCCTGAGGAGTACTACTATCTGAAAGACTACCTAAATTATCAGTAATTAATCTTTCTACATAAGTATCGTAATCAGTGTTTTTAGAATCTAAAAAACCTTTCAAGAATTTTTCTGAAGCTTCAATTCCATTAAGATCTTCAATTTCTCTTAATCGCTTGTATAAAGGAATGATTTCTTGTATAGCTTTTCTAGGTGCTGGTTTTCGTAGTGCTTTGTAGTTTGTAACTTGTCCTTTTTCATTTTCTTTTACAACAAAATCAGTCATTACCCAGTAATATCTACCTGTTTTAGCCATGTTTTTAACAAAAGCAATTATGTTTTGTTTCTTTTCAATTCGCTCCCACATTAATTTGAAAATTACTCTTGGCATATCTGGATGTCTTACAACATTATGACCAGATCCTACTAATTCGTACTCTTCATAGCCAGAAGATTCGACAAAGTCTTCATTGCAATATTCAATTACACCTCTAGTGTCTGTAATACTAAGGAGAATAGAGTTTTCTTCTAAAATAATTTCACGGTCTACAGGGGTTGGAGTTGGTAATTTTGGATTTCTTTTTAAAGCCTCCCACTTTTTCTCAGAGTTAGTTGTAATATAATTAAATTGATTTGATTTATGTTTTCATAGTTTAAAAATGTGTTTTGTTTACGTTTTAGATTATCGGGGGATAAAACAACTGAGAAAAAATATCATTTTTAATGAAGTATTCTTAACACAGCTGCCACAAACCTAAAGATCAATTTATTTTTAAAACATGACAAAAATCATACTCTATTAATGAAAATAGTTTATAAAGTTAAGTTAGAGTTATATTAAAGTTAAATATCAAACTGTCAATTATATAATCATCACTTAGTGAGAGTTTTGTTTTTTTAACCTTTATTATTTTAATAAAAAGTTTACATTATTCATTACAAAACAAACATTTTTCTTTTTTTTCAATAATAAAAAACTTTATATTAGTGGAAAAGTTATAAAGAAATTGGATTTACAAAAATTACTTCTAGAAACAAAAACAAAAGCAATTTATCTAATTGATAATGAAGGTAAAATAATTGATTTTTATCCTCAAGATAATGAGTTATCAGAAATTAAAGACAAAATAGCTGCATTTGATGCTGTCATATTTAATATGTCTAGCAGCTTTTTTAGTTTATTTTTTAACACAGAACTCAATGAAATGATTCTTAAATCTGATAAAGAAGCTTTACTGCTCTTTAAATATAAAGAGTATGTATTATGCTTCTTAGCAGATAAGAACACTAATATTGGTCTTCTGAACCTTATGTTTAAAAAAGAAACTAATACTATTAACCTTACTTAACCAATACAAATTAAAATTAACTATTAACATTAAAAACCCTCGGAATTATGGAGAAAATCTTAACCACTCTAGTTCAAAATGTAAAAGAAAATATCCCTGGATATATTGCAATCAGTGTTGCTGAAATTGCTTCAGGTGAATCGTTAGCATCAGATTCAGCTGATACAAGTTTTGATCCTGCTTTAGCATGTGCTTACAACGTTGAAATTATCAATGCCAAACGTAAAGCAATTGATATTTTAGGTTTAAAAGAAAGCATTAACGACATTCACTTTAAGTTAGATAATCATATACACATTGTTGATATGTCTCCTAGTGGAGAGTATTTTATTTATCTAGCTGTTGATTCTAACAGAGCTAATTTGGCTCTTACCAGAACTATGCTAAAAAAATACAAACAAGAATTAAATGAAGTCTTATAAAGCTATTGATGTACAGAAAATAACAATTGATAATGAATTTCAAAACTTTATAAACTTTTTTCAAAATGAATTTCAAAATAAAGTTTTATCAAATAGTTCAGTTGTTAATGAAAATGAAACCTTAAAATCTATAAACAGTGTAAGCGATTTAAAAGAAGCTGTTTACGATTTCTTTTTCGAACCCAGGTTTGAAAACATTTTTGACTTAGTAAAGTTTAAAAACAAACAAAAACCACAAAGTGATTAATAATCACAAAAAAAGACTAGATTTAATTAAATTTAGTCTTTTTTTGTACTTCAAAGAATAATATATAATCACCCTACCAAAAGCATCTTACATATTGATAAAAAGCATGTTATACATATGTTGAACTGTTAAAGAATTCATAAAGCAAAAAAAAATGAACTAAAAAACAAAAATAAGCTCTTATTTTTGTGACCCTTTTTTGCATAGGTGTGTCTAATTAAGGGTAAAGGAAACAAAAAACAGCATTAATAACACTTTAATGCTTACAGTTAAACATAATGGGGGAAATAAACTTACAAATGTTAGTCGAGGAATCGGAGGCTAACAAAGGACTTGTATTCGATTCTGAAGGTCATATCATAGATTCTTACAATATTACTAATGAACATAACGTAGCAGCAATGTTAGCTGTTATGGTCACAATGTCTCATGAATTCTTCGAAGATGTTTTAGAATCTGATAAGTTTAATCAGCTAGTATTAAACTCAAATGACGAACTAGTAGTAGTAAATAAATACAGTAACGAGCATATTATTTGTTTAATAGCCGATGATGTATCTAAGGTAGCTATGATGAAGCTTACCTTAAAAAAACTAGCTCTATAACTTTTTTACATAGAAATCTATTAATCTTTAAATACAATTAATTATATATCAAAATGAAGGAAATTTTAAACGATTTTATCGAGAATTTAAGAACTAATGTTCCAGGGTTTATCGCAGTATGTGTAACCGATGTGGGTTCAGGTGAAGCTTATGAGTCTTTTACCGTAGACCCAAATTTCGATCCTACACTTGCATCTGCATACAATTTAGGAGTAGTAAAAGCTAAATTAAAAGCAATAGATGCTTTAAAATTAAACGAAGAGATACAGGACATCACTATTACTTTATCTAGTCAAGTACACATTATAAACATCGCACCTAGTGGTACTTACTTTATTTATTTAGCTGTAGATTCTAAAGAAGCTAACTTAGGAATCACTAAAGCTTTATTAAATAAATATAAAGTAGATTTAAATAACGCGTTATAAAAATATACTTGTGAAAAATACAGATCATTTACCTATAAAAAAAGGTTTAAAAAAAGACCTTAATAATAAATTAAAAACCTTTAGAGAGTATAGATTTTCTGAAGGAATAATAGAGTCTCAAGAAAAAAAGAGCAAAGATTTCTTTGGCTTTTTATTTAAAGAGTATGATAGCATGAATGATTTAGTTAAAGATATTTTTTAATAAAGAACGCTTTTTATAAGCGTTCTTTATTTTTTAATGATATTAAAGTGTTTTTGAGCTTATCTATTAATAAAACTATTTCTTCTTTATTATAACTAGCAAAACCAACCCGTATAGCATTGTGCTTTTTATTTGCTAAATCATAACGTTGCCACTCTCCTATTTCTAATTGATGTTTTTTTGCTTCTATTGCTACTTCTTCCCAACTATATTTTTGATGTAGTTGCAGCCAAATAGCCATCCCTCCTTTAGGTATTTTAAATTGAAAAAAATCTCCTAGCTCTGTTTGTAGTAGCTTGCAAAACAAATCTCGACGCTGTAAATATACCTTCAACACTTTTCTTATATGTCTATCTAAATCTCCTGATTTGATAAAATCTGCAAAAGCTAACTCTAATAAAGCATCACCTTGTCTATCTACATATCCCCTTAATTTAGCAGCTTCATTAATAAAATCTTTAGAGGCAATTAAATAACCAATCCTAAAAACAGGAGCTACAGTTTTACAAACAGAACCTATGTAAATTACATTACCATAAGTATCGTGGCTAGCTAAAGGTAAAATAGGGGCATGATCGTAATTAAAATCGTAATCGTAGTCATCTTCAATAATAGCAAAATTATATTTCTGTGCTAATTGTAACAAATGAATTCTTCTTTCGGCCGACAATGTCACTGTTGTTGGGTGGTGATGATGAGAGGTCACATACACAGCTTTAATTAGGTCTTTTCTACATAATTTTTCAATTTCGTTAGTCACCAATCCATTTTCATCTACTGAGACTCTTTTAATCTCAGCATTTTGATGCAAAAACGTAATATCTGCTGATGAGTAATTAGTTTCACCTACAACAACAATATCATCTTGGGTTAAGAGTAACTGAGTAGATAACCACATTCCCATTTGACTTCCTCGAGTAATTAAAACATTCTCTTTAGAAATATTTAAACCACGAGTATCATTAAGGTATTCAACTAAAGTTTCACGTAATTTTATGTTTCCATAAGGAGATCCATAATCTAAATATTTATGAATTGATTTTCTCGATACTATTCTTCGATAAGTTCTTGCAATCTCATTCGTTGGAGTGAGTCTCGTGTCTGAAGTTCCATCATTAATATAAATTACTCCTTCTTTTTTTTCGGTTTTCTTCTCTAAAAGAACCTTATTTTTATAAAAAGGAAATCCTGTTTTTTGTTTTAAAGGACTACTTTCAGTTGTTTTAAAATCTATTCTTTGGGTGTTAGGAAGTTTAGTGTTAACAAAAGTTCCTTTTTTAGGAAAGCTTTCTATCCAACCTTGTAGCGTCAATTCTTCATAACAAGCAACAACTGTTTTTCTATGTATACCCAGTAAATCAGCCAAAATTCGTGACCCTAACAGTTTTGTACCAGGTGTTAAATTACCTTCACGAATAAGTAAAATCAACTGATTTGCTAATTGAAGATAAACAGGCTCTTTAAGAGATTTATTTAATTTTATAGTTGTCTTATAAGGAAACATCTGGACTACTTTAAATATATGTTCTGGATTAAATTGGTAGTCCATAAATGTACTAAATTTGAACTATTAAGCATTTTTTAAACTACTCAAAGAAGAAATAAATAAATTAAATCATTGAAAACTATAATAACACACCATGAAAAAACAAGAATTACAGCCAACAGAATATAATGAGTATTATGCTGGATATTTATCTAAAATAAGCGATAACACAACACTATTAGATGGGTTTGAAAAAGACAAACAAATGGTATTGGATTTCTTCTCAGCTATTCCTAAAGAGAAATTAGAATACCGCTATTTATCTGAAAAATGGAGCATAAAAGAGGTTTTCCAGCATTTAATAGACACCGAGCGCGTTTTCATGTATAGACTACTACGAATTGCTAGAAATGATACTTCTCCTATTGAAGGATTTGACCAAGACATTTATATAAAACCTTCAGAAGCAGATAATAAAACTATTGAAGACTTACTGAATGAATTTTCTATTACTCGTCTGTATTCAATAAACTTACTAAATAGTATTTCTGAAGAACATTTAAAAAACATGGGAGTAGCCAATAACACACCTGTTTCTGCTAGAGCTTGTGCGTTTATTTTATTGGGGCATAGCGTTTGGCATATAGAAATAATTAAAGAACGTTATTTGAAATAAACTTATGAAAGAATACTCAAAATCTAAACTTAACAGAGTTAAAAGAGGACAAAATAGAGCTGTTTACGATATTGAAAAAATCAATACAATTTTAGATGCAGGCTTCATTGGTTTTGTAAGTTATATTTATGATGGAAAAGCAATTTCATTGCCTATGGCGTATGGAAGAAAAGACAACAAAATATACTTACACAGTTCACAAGCTAACAGAATACTATTATCGTTATTAGAAGTAGGAGAAATGAGTATGACAGTACTACATTTAGACGCTTTAGTGTTAGCGCGTTCAGGATTACATCATTCGGTAAATTATCGTTCAGTAACTTTATTTGGTTCAGTAAAAAAAGTAGAAAACACTCAAGAAAAAGAAGCAGCATTATATTGTTTTATGGAACATATGATGAAAGGACGTTGGGATGAAATTAGAGCTATGAAACCTGAGGAACTAGATAGAACTTTAGTCGTTGAAATGACTATTGAAACTGCATCTGCTAAAATTAGAGATGTGGGTGTTAATGATGAACCGGAAGATTATGATTTACCTATTTGGGCGGGGTTAATACCTTTGAAACAAGTGGCCTTCTCTCCTGTTTCAGATGAAAAACTTTCAAAAGATATTCAATTGCCAAATCACGTAATAGAGTATTACAATAAGCATAAATAAGCATTTTATAATAGTTAAAATTACTGTACATTACCTGTCTTATGTAAAATAAAAAAAATCAAATTCCGTATGAAAAAATATGATGTAATTATCTTAACAGATAAAAGGTATGTAAATCCAATTGAAATTAACCCATACACTAAAAACGTACTTGATGAAGATAATTATGTAAAAATAGCTCTTGAAAACCAAGGATTAAAAGTTAATCGTCTTTCTTGGGATGATGCTAGTTTTGATTGGTCAACAACTCGTTATGTTTTATTTAGAACAACATGGGATTATTTTGATCGATTTTCTGAATTTTCTGAATGGTTAAACAAAGTGAGTCAGCAAACTATTTTATTAAATTCAGAAAGGATAATTCGTTGGAATATAGATAAACATTACTTGCAGGATTTACAACAAAACGGAGTGCATATTTGTGAATCATATTTTATAGAACAAGGCACTACTCAAAGCCTTAAAGAACTTTCAAATCAGTTTGGTTTAAAAGAATTTGTTTTAAAGCCATGTATTTCAGGGGCAGCAAGACATACCTATAAAACCAATCCAGAAAACATAGAAACCCTTGAAGCTGTTTTTTCTGAATTAATAACTGAAGAAGCAATGATTCTTCAACCTTTTCAGTATAATATTGTGAAAAAAGGTGAAATATCATTAATGGTAATGAATGGTAAGTTTACACATGCAGTATTAAAAATAGCCAAATCAGGAGATTTTAGAGTACAAGATGATTTTGGTGGATCTGTACATAGCTACTCTCCTACTCAAGAAGAAATTGACTTTGCTGAGAATGCTGTAAAAGCTTGTATAGATTTGCCTATTTACGCTAGAGTGGATATTTTTACTGATAATAATGATAAATTGGCTATTGCTGAACTAGAGTTAATAGAGCCAGAACTATGGTTTAGAAAACATCCAGCTGCAGCTGATGAATTAGCTAAAGGAATTAAACAATTAATCAATAAAGATGAAAAAGTTATTTAAAATACTGGGCGGTTTACTTTTAATTGGAGGAATAGTTTTAGCTGTTTTCTACTTTAAGAATAACGAAAGTCTTCCTTCAGGAAAACAAGGGACTAAAGCGGATGAATTAGCTACTAAAATGCTAGATGCATTAAATTATGAAGCATATAAAAACACACGTTTTATAGAATGGAGTTTTAGAGGGAAACGCTTTTATAAATGGGATAAACAAAAAAACATAGTTGAAGTATCTTGGGATACCAACAAAGTGATATTGCACACCAAAGAACCTGAAAAGAGTATTGTTTTGATTGATGGAAAAGAAAATGACAACAAAGAAATTCTTCAAAAATCAATCGATTATTTTAATAATGATAGCTTTTGGCTAGTTGCTCCTTATAAAGTTTTTGATAGCGGTATTGAACGAAGACTTGTACAATATGAAGGTAAAGATGCTTTATTGGTTACTTATACAACTGGTGGTTCTACACCAGGAGACTCTTATTTGTGGATTTTAGATAAAAATGACAGGCCTACCAGTTATAAAATGTGGGTTTCTATAATCCCTACAGGTGGAACAGAAGCAAGCTGGAGTGATTGGATAACCACAGAATCTGGAGCAATATTACCAACAAAACATGAAATGTCAGTTGGTGCTTTAGATATGGGAGATGTAAAAGCTTATAATTAACATTATTAAAACTTATAAATAATAAAAAAAGAGCAGCAAAATTGCTGCTCTTTTAGTTTTCTATTATAAAAGAAATTATTTACCGAAGCTATAAGAAATTCCGAAGTTAATACCAAAAGAAGAATATGGTACTTTTTCAGATAATTGCTTGCGAGCATAAGGATTTGCTTGTGCTTCTTGGTATTCAGTAAGGGTTAACTCATCTACATATAAAATTTCTTTAGAGTAACCAGTAGGTAAATTGTTAATAGTAGCTACAGTAGTTCTATTTCCATCTGGAGTAACGATTTCCGAATTAAATTCTTTGAAAATAGCTTTATCTCTAGTAACACTAATTCCCATATATTCTAATTCAGCAAATAAGGAAACGTTATTAGAAAGCTCATACTTATAACCAATAGCTCCAATAAAACCTAAAGGTAAACGACCTTTATAATCTTGAGTAAATGTAGTTTCATTATATGTTCCATCAGGGAAGTTACCTCCATTTGGAGCTGGTTGACCAGACATATCTTGTTTAATATATCCTTTAGCTTCAGTTTCTCCTCCCACTTTGATTAACGCACCAAAACGACTGTAAACATTATTTGTAAACTTATACACTAAAGAAGCAGAAGCTCCATAGGCTCTTGCTCTTGCTATTACATCAACATCATTTCCTGGTAAAGTTACTTTTCTAATAGTTTGATCTGCTCCATGTAAATAACCAAAAGCAGCTTCTACTCCGAAAGTATCATTAAAAAAATAACCAGATCTTAATTGAGTATGCATCCCTTCTCCGTAACTACCATAAGTGTTTTCCACTCCTGTAGTAGTTGTTTCTGTTCCAAACTTAACACCAGCACTTCCTATTGAATAACCTCCACTAGCAGAAACATAAAATTGAGCACTTGCGCTTGCTGTAATTAAAACCATAGCAAGCATTAAAATACTTTTTTTCATAATAAATTATTTGTTAACTTTAAATTGATAATAAGTGCACAAACCTAGTGAAAATCTACGATTAGCAGCGTTTAAGAACTGTTAAATTATTAGTATTATTGCAGTGAGGAGTACTCTAAAAATCAATCTTTTTGAATAAAAATATATTACATACTGAGGTTCAGAATTATATTAACGAAAACTTACGCACTAATATTGAAGAATTAATTTTTAAAGGGAGTTCTTTTGAAGGCGTTACCATGCAAGAATTAGCAAATCAACTAGTCGCAAAGCAGAAGTCCGAGAAAAAACTACCCACTTGGTTCGCTTCGAAAAATATTTATTACCCTGCAAAAATTAGTATTGAACAAACTTCCTCAGAAATTACAGCTAACTATAAATCGAAATTGGTACAGGGAGAATCTATTATTGATATCACTGGAGGTTTTGGTGTAGATTGCTTAGCTTTTTCTAAAAAGTTTAAAAAAGTTATTCATTGTGAGATTAATAATGATTTATCTGAAATTGTTGCTCATAATTACAAGCAATTAGGTGTTTCAAATATAGAAACAATAGCTTGTGACGGATTAGAATACCTAAAAAATATACCTCAAAAATTTGATTGTATTTATATAGATCCATCTCGAAGAAATGACATAAAAGGAAAGGTCTTCTTGTTAAAAGATTGCTCGCCAAATGTACCTGAGAATTTAGATTTTTTATTCGATAAATCAGAAACTATTTTAATAAAAAACTCTCCTATTCTAGACATTTCTTCAACAATAAATGAATTAAAATTTGTTAAAGAAATTCATATTGTAGCTGTTAATAATGAGGTAAAAGAATTACTTTTTTTATTAAAAAAAAAAATTAAAGATTTGATTAAAGTTAAAGCAGTTAACTTGTTGAAAAACAAAGATCAAGAATTTTGTTTCAGTTTAAGAAATGAAGGTTTTTTTGATTATTCTTTACCTCAGAAATACTTATACGAACCTAATACAGCTATTTTAAAGTCTGGAGGTTTTAATGAAGTTGCAAGTCAATTAAAAGTACATAAACTACATCAACATTCTCACTTGTATACTTCTGAAAAATTAATTGAAGATTTCCCTGGAAGGATTTTTGAAATTATTTCTGTTTTTCCATATAACAAAAAGAAACTAAAAAGAGAGATAAAAGTAGATAAAGCCAATATCACGACCCGTAATTTTCCGAAAACTGTGGCGCAAATAAGAAAAGAAACTAAATTAAAAGATGGAGGGCATACATATCTTTTTTTCTCAACAAACTTAAAAAATGAGTTAATAGTTATTAATTGTATAAAAGTTAATACTCTTAGTACTTTATAAAGTAAAAGTTGTTAAATTAATATATCTTCCTTATATTCAAGAAATGTTTTGTTGTTAGGGGAAGCAAAATATTTTAAAAGTCTTGATACTTAAATCAAGGCTTTTTTATTTAACCACCTTTTATATAAATTTGTTTTTATGACGAAACAATCAAGCATATATCAATCTGTAAAGTTATCTAAGGACTCTTCTATCAAAATAGAAGACTCTCTTGTTATTGAGGCTCCTTTGCAAATTAATATTAATAATGAAGCTTACACAGTTGTTATGCGCACTCCTGGAAGTGATGAAGCCTTAATAAAAGGCTTATTATTTGCAGAAGATATTTGCAAGAAAAATGAAGATTTAAAACTAAGTGTAGTAAAAACAAAGGAAGATTATTCTACTATAATTAACGCTGATATAGCGAAAGAAAAATTAGGAAAGGGCTATTTGAATAAGCGTACTCTTTTATCTATTTCTTCTTGTGGAATTTGCGGAAAAAAAGAATTAAAAGACTTAAAAGTTGCAGGAAATACTTTAAAAAGAAAAGATACTGTTTGTATTAAATCTTTTATTGAAACTACTATCTTCATGTTTTTGAAAATGAAAGAATTACAAAAAACATTTAAAGTAACTGGAGGGAGTCATGCCTGCGCAATTTTCAATAAAAAAAATGAACTTTTAACCATACAAGAAGATATTGGTCGTCACAATGCTGTTGATAAATGTGTTGGCGATTTAATAAGTAATTCGCAACTTAAAGAAGCGAAATACATGTTAGTAAGTGGTAGAGTTTCTTACGAAATAGTATCGAAAGCTTTTTTAGCTAAAATTCCATTTATAATAGCTGTTTCTGCCTGTTCCTCTTTAGCGGTAGACTTTGCCAAAGAATTTGGCATTTGCCTAATTGGTTTTAGCAGAGGCGACAAAATGACTGTTTATGCTAATCCCCAATTTTTAGTTTAATTTTTTATAGATTTACCTGTTTAAACACCTTTTTTTATCAGAATTCAGCGATAAAAAAAAGATTTGTATTTTAGTGCACAGAATATTAACTAATCAACCCAAATACTTATGCCTTTTATAGAAGAAGAAAAGTTTAAGTTAATACAAGAAGACTTAGACAATTCAAAATTACAAAGAGAGGAAGCTGAAAATGAATTAGCCAGCACTCAAGAAGAACTCTCTTCATTTAAGAAAAGCTCGAGAGGACTATCAATCTTTTTGGGACTTTTATTAGGAGTAGCTTCAGGAGCAGCTTATTACTTTTATGCTTACGGCGGTAACAGTGCTATCAATAATGTAGATATTGAAGCAGTAAAGAAACAAGAGGCATACAGAGTACTAGATAGTATTAGTAGAGCCAATGCAAGAGCTGCAAGAAACGGAGATACAGAAATGTCTAACATTAATATTGAAACAGCTACAAATGAAATAGCAGAAGGAACAAGAGGAGAAACTATATATTCTGTTCAAATTGGTGTGTTATCTAACAACCAATATCCTTTATTATCTTCTCAAGTTATTCCATCTATAGTTACCAGTACAGATGGTTACTTTAAATATTCATTAGGCTTATTTTTGACTTTAGATGAAGCTAAAGATTTAAAGAAAGAATTAATTAAAATAGGATTTAAAGATGCTTTTGTAGCTTCATATGTAAATGGAGAACGTCAGCAAATACACAACTAAACATACTAAAATGTTAAACATTTTTTTTAAAAGAGCACTCATAGTAGTTTTACTAATGAGTGTTCATTTTTTTTATGCCCAAACGAGTACTACTCCTGAACAAAAAACACAAATAGGTTTTGGGCAAATAGACTTCTTGTCTATTAAAATGCCTGAAGGAGAACAAAATATGGATTACACAGGACTCCATTACAACCTAAAACTGAATGATTGGAGTTATGCTGGAGTTGGTTTATATGGTGCTGTAGGTGGTATTCGTGGAGGTTTCTTTACTTTGGGTGTAAATGCAGGTATTCAACAAAAAATAACAGATAAACTATTTATAGATGCTGGACTTCATTTTGGAGGAGGTGGTGGCGCAGGTGCCCCAGATGGTGGTGGTGCATTTATTTTACCTCACCTTAATTTAGGATATGATTTTAAGCATTTTTCAGCTACAGCAGGATATAGTTATGTAGATTTTTTTGATGGAGGAGCAATTAATAGTAGTCAAATCAATGTTGCTGTACAAATCCCTTTATCATTTAAAACAGCTAGTTTTAAAGATCGAGAAAATTCATTCTCTATTGAAGATTTAAAAACTACCTCTTGGAATACTTTAAGTAATAGAATTTCGTTATTAATGCACTTAAACAATGCATATGTTACAAAAGGTTCTTACGAAGGCAACACTATACGTTTAGCAGGTTTTGAACTAAATTCTTATATCACAGATAGCTTTTTCTTTTTCGTAAAAGCCGATGGAGCTTACCATGGAATCAAGGCTGGATACATGGATGTTTTCTTAGGAGGTGGTTATCACTTATCAATGAATAAAAACCGTACAAATATTTTAGCTAAGTTTGGTGTAGGTGCCGGCGGTGGCGGTGGTGTTGAAACTGAAGGAGGTTTTTTAATATATCCTGATATCTCTTTAGAACAAAAATTATTTGGTAATGTATATGCTTCTATAAACAAAGGATATATGATGAGTCCTAATTCTCATTTTGTTTCCTCTACTTATGGCTTAGGATTGAAGTATTATGTAGATAGAGATGGAACTTTGTCTGAAAATGAAGATTTAGAATTTTCAACGGGAAAGTTTAAAGGGTTTGAAACTGTTATTAAACAAGATTTATACCTAGACGCTGCTAGAGATGAAGGATTTTATCAAAACATGCATCAAATATCATTACAATTAAACTTCTTCTTAAATAAATACTTATACGCAGCAGGTCAAACTTCTTTTGCTGATTTTGGCGATGCTGGTGCTTATGCAGAAGGTATTGTCGGATTAGGAATTCAAACCAAGGAGTTTTTCAATGGAACTACCTCTATTTTTGCTCAAGTTTTAGGAGGAGCAGCTGGTGGTGGTGGTATTAGTACAGGACAAGGGTTAATTGTTAAACCAAGTATTGGTATTAACCATGAATTAGCTAAAAATCTACAATTAAGGTTAGGGGCAGGTTACGTTAAAGCGAAAGGAGGTAATTTAAGTAGTACTTATTTAAATTTTGGAATTTCTTACCGTTTTTCATTTTTAAGTGTTAATTAGCTTTAAAATTTAACTTTTCTTTAAAGTTTGATGAATTATCTTCGCTTTTTTAAAAAAGATTGAGTTAATAACCTTACTTTTTTAGGTATCAGTAGGGATAATTTATAAGTAAATATGATCAAAAAGAGAATCTTATCTCCATTTCAAAAGTTTGTAAAAATAGAAAGTGTTAGTGGTATTTTATTACTAGTAGCTACTTTAATAGCTCTCGTTTGGGCAAATTCCCCTTATAAAGATAGTTATGAAGCTCTTTGGCAATATAAAGTAGGCTTCACTTCTCCTCATTTAGAATTATACAAACCTTTAATTCTTTGGATTAATGACGGATTGATGGCTGTATTCTTCTTTTTAATTGGCTTAGAAATTAAACGAGAGTTTTTAATTGGTGAACTTAACTCTATGAAAAAGGTTGCGTTTCCTCTTTTTGGAGCCTTAGGAGGAATGTTAGTACCTGTTTTGTTTTTCCTTATTCTAAATGAAAACCCTGAAACTCAAAAAGGTTGGGGAGTCCCTATGGCCACTGACATCGCCTTTTCACTTGCTGTTTTAAATGTATTGGGTAATAAGGTTCCTTTAAGTTTAAAGGTTTTTCTAACTGCTTTCGCTATTGTAGATGATATTGGAGCCGTATTGGTAATTGCTTTGTTTTATAGTGGAAGTATAAATGTAACTTTAATTATAACAGCTTTAATTTTATTGGCTTTTCTTTACCTTATAGCATATAGAGGTTTTTATTCTAAATATGTAACATTTTTATTTGGTATAGTTATTTGGGTTTTATTCCTTAAATCTGGGATACACCCTACTATTGCGGGAATTTTAATGGCTTTTGCTGTTCCTATTAGACAAAAAATACGTACACCTGAGTTTATAGAAAACCTAGAGCAAATAACAAATAACATCAAACAAGCTAGAATTTCTCCACAACCAATATTATCAAAAGAACAAATTGAAGAAATAGATAACTTAGATAATTGGATTGATGATTATCAGTCACCATTGCAGCTTCTTGAGCACAAATTACATGATTTAGTAGCCTATATAATTATTCCGATTTTTGCTTTAGCAAATGCTGGAGTTTTAATTGATGGCGATGCTAATTTAGACACCACACTTATAAGAAACATAGCTTTATGTTTAATTTTAGGAAATAGTATCGGTATAACAACTATTATTACTGTTGTTAAAAAACTTAAAATCATTGAAGTTCCTAAAGACATTTCAAATCAACACATTATAGGAGTATCGTTTTTAGCAGGAATAGGGTTTACCATGGCTATTTTCATATCTAGTTTAGCTTATGCTAGTAGCCCTGAGTTTATTGATTCTGCTAAGATTGGTGTTTTATTAGGGTCTGTTATTTCTGCTATAATAGGGTATTCAATATTAAGATTTAATAAAGCAGAAACTATAGAAGAATAAAGTCAGTAATTCAACTAACTAATATTACTCCAAATGCCACTTGTTTTGCGTAATTTTTCATATGTTTTTAGCAAGTTGGCGTTTTCTTTTTTAGATAAGTTAGGATCTTCCTGTAATAAGTTAATAGCAGCTTGACGTGCTTTATGAAGTATAGGACTATCTTTTACCATATCTGCTATTTTAAGGTTTAAAACCCCACTTTGTTGCGTTCCCATAATATTTCCTGGCCCACGAAGTTTCAAGTCTACTTCTGCAATTTTAAATCCATCTGTAGTTTCTACCATGGTTTGTAATCGAGTTTTTCCGTCAGAAGATAATTTGTAACTAGATAATAAGATACAATAGCTTTGTTCTGCTCCACGCCCTACTCTACCCCTCAACTGATGCAATTGACTTAATCCAAATCGCTCTGCACTTTCAATAACCATTACCGAAGCATTTGGTACGTTCACTCCTACTTCAATTACTGTTGTTGCTACCATTATTTGCGTATCTCCTTTTGCGAAACGTTCCATTTCATAATCCTTATCAGCCGGTTTCATTTGCCCATGAACGATACTTATTTGATATTTAGGAGAAGGGAATTCTCTAGAAATACTTTCGTATCCATCCATTAAATCCTTATAATCCATAGCTTCAGACTCTTGAATTAAAGGATACACAACATAGGCTTGTCTTCCTTTTGCTATTTCATCTTTTAAGAATTTAAAAACTCCTAAACGATTGCTATCGTAACGATGCACCGTTTTTATTTCTTTACGTCCAGGAGGCAATTCATCAATAACTGAAATATCTAAATCGCCATACACAGACATAGCCAATGTTCTAGGAATTGGTGTTGCCGTCATTACCAATATATGTGGAGGAACTGCCCTTCCATCTGATGGGCTTTTCTCCCATAATTTTCTTCTCTGTGCAACCCCAAAACGATGTTGCTCATCAATAATAGCAATTCCGAGATTTTTAAACTGTACTTTATCTTCTAAAATAGCATGTGTACCTATTAAAATATGAAGAGATCCATCTTCAAGACCAGCATGAATTTCTCTACGCTTTTTGGTTTTTGTAGATCCTGTTAATAAATCGACATGAATATTCGTGTTTTTTAATAAGTCTACTATCCCATTATAATGTTGTATAGCTAAAATTTCTGTAGGAGCCATAATCGTAGCCTGATAACCATTATCAATAGCTAATAACATAGTTAATAAAGCTACAATCGTTTTTCCTGAACCTACATCACCTTGTAATAAGCGGTTCATATGAGCTCCAGAACCTACATCTTTACGAATCTCTTTCAGTACACGTTTTTGTGCATTGGTTAAATCGAAAGGCAGATGATTGTTGTAAAAATTAGTAAACTCCTCTCCTACATGCTCAAAAATAAATCCTTTTAGTTTCGATTTTCGAATGAGTTTTTTTTGTAATAATTGGAGTTGAATAAAAAATAATTCTTCAAACTTTAATCGATATTGTGCTTTGGCTAATAATTCTTGATTTTTAGGAAAGTGAATATTTAATAGAGATTCTTTTTTACCTAAAAACTGATGTTCTTCTATAAAATATTGCGGAAAAGTTTCTTCAATACTACCATACGCCTGCTGAAATAAATTCTGAATCATGCCACGCATAACTTTATTGCTTATTCCTTTTGTACCAAGTTTTTCAGTTGATGGATACACAGGTTGCATAGCCATTTGTAGCTTGCTTTTGTATTCTTTTACCGTTTCCATTTCTGGATGTGGCATGTTGGGGGTTCCATTATACCAATTTAACTTTCCGTAAATTACATATGGAACATCTACTTTTAAGCTGTCTTTTATCCATTTCGCTCCTTTAAACCATACCAACTCCATAAAACCTGTATTATCAGAAAAAGTAGCCACTAATCGACTTCCTCTTTTTTGTTTTACGGTTTTTACTCCTGTAATTTTTCCTACAATTTGAACTTCAGCAGAGTTTTGTTGCAACTGACTAATAGTATAAAACTGTGTTTTATCAATATATCGAAACGGAAATAGGTGTAATAAGTCTCCACAGGTTTTAATACCTAATTCGCTATATAACAACTCAGCTCTTGCTACACTTACGCCTTTTATGTATGTTACAGGGTGGTTTAAATTCATGAGAAACGAAAGTACAAAAAAGCAGTTTTCTCGACAACTTTAAAAAGATTAAAGCTATCTAAAAATATTTTTTACCTTTAGTAAAAATTTAAACCCTAATGTTATGAAAAATTTATTCAAAAATTGCGCATTTATCTTATTGTTTACTACTGTTTTAGTCAGTTGTAGTAGTTCTGATGACACATTCAACGAAAATAATATTAAACTAAATGGAGAATCTTTTACCGTTGCAAGTGCTAGTATTGTAGGAATATCTTTAGGAGAAGATGGTCATTCTGGTATTACTTTAGTATCGGGTAATTCTGCTCAAGTAAAAACGTTGACAATTGATGTACCAACTTTCACAAAAGAAACTATAGCTAATACTTATTCTTTTCCTGAAGAAGAAGGTGTACTGGCACTAGATGACTTTTTAACGCGTTATACTTATTTTGAAAACAATAGTAGTGTGTCTACTGGTTTAAAATCAGGTACAGTTACTGTAAAACACAATGGAGATAATAACTATTCTGTTACTATGGATTTATTAATGAACGATGATAGCACATTTAAAGGAACGTATACAAACGATTTTCAAGTAATTTTTAGTAATAATCAGTAAAATTATAATTAATAATTTTTAAAAAAGTGCGGTTTTTTAACTGCACTTTTTTATTTGCTGTATCTTTGCACTCTTAAATTCATCAAATGAGATTACATAGAAATTTAGTTTTTGCGGTTATAGATAGTTTACGCGATATTTTTAATGAAGATGTATATGCTGATAAAGCTGTAGAACAAGCTTTAAAGAGAGATAAACGCTGGGGAGCCCGTGATAGAAAATTTGTTGCTGAAACGATTTATGATATTGTTCGCTGGAAACGATTGTATTCTGAAATAGCAAATGTAAAAGCTCCTTACGCTCGTCCTGATTTATGGAGATTATTCGCTGTTTGGTGTGTATTAAAGGGAATTCAATTACCAGATTGGAATCAGATAGAACCTACGCCATCTCGAAGAATTAAAGGGAAATTTGATGAATTATTAAAAATTAGAAAATTTAGAGAATCTATTCCTGATTGGATTGATGAAGTTGGAGTTCAAGAATTAGGAGAAGAAGTTTGGACCAAAGAAATAGCGGCTTTAAATAAACAAGCAGAAGTCATCTTACGTACAAATACATTAAATACCACCAAAGCTCATTTACAAAAACAGTTAGCTTCTGAAGGAATTGACACTGAATTTATCAAAGGATATGATGATGCTTTAAAATTGGTTGAAAGAGCAAACGTATTTAAAACGGAAGCCTTTAAGAAAGGATTTTTTGAAGTACAAGATGCTTCTTCACAATTAGTTGCGGCTTATTTAGATGTAGAACCAGGTATGAAAGTAGTTGATACTTGTGCTGGTGCTGGAGGTAAAACATTACATTTAGCTTCTTTAATGAAAAACAAAGGGCAAATTATAGCGATGGATATTTATGAGAGTAAATTGAAAAAGTTAAAAGTTCGTGCTCGTAGAAATGGTGCTCATAATATCGATACTCGTGTAATTGATTCAACTAAAGTGATAAAAAAACTACAAGGAAAAGCAGATAGAGTTTTAATCGATGCTCCTTGTTCTGGTTTAGGAGTAATCCGTAGAAATCCTGATAGTAAATGGAAATTACAACCAGAATTTTTAGATCAGATTAGAGAAACCCAGCAAGAAGTATTACAACAATACTCTAAAATGGTAAAACCAGGAGGTAAATTGGTATATGCAACCTGTTCAGTATTACCTTCAGAAAACCAACAACAAGTAGAATTCTTTTTAGCTTCAGACGGGGGTAAAGATTTTACTTTTGTAAAAGATGAAAAAGTATTGTCGCACAAATCTGGCTATGACGGATTTTATATGGCTCTTTTAGAAAGAAAATAAACTGATTAAATTCTTGGATTGTTAGATTTCTATATCAAGAAAATAAATGTAAAAAAGGCTCGGGATAATATCTCGAGCCTTTTTCAATCAACTATTAAAAACTAACTAATCACTAAACATTACTTGTTAAGTAATTATATACTCATAAGACGTTTGTTTTTTAAACTCGTTACATAAGTTTGTTAGCTTTAACATTATTTTAAGAGCGTACTTAAAAACCTATTTTGTTAAGAACTGGTTTACAGTTTGTTTTGTTTTTTGAGTTATTTATAATTACATTTAACTATAACTAACTTTAAACCTATTTTTATGACAAACTCAAACAAACCTACTACATTGTTTTGGATCATTGCTGTTGCTGCACTTATTTGGAATGGTTTAGGCGTTATGTCTTACCTTGGACAAGCCTTTATGACAGATGAAGTAAAAGCTACTTTACCAGAGGCTGAAAGAGCCTTATATGAAAACATTCCTACTTGGGTAACAGCCGCATTTGCTATAGCAGTCTTTGCTGGTTTGCTTGGTAGCATTTTCTTATTAGCAAGAAAAAAAGCAGCTAGAGTTGTTTTTCTAATTTCTTTAATAGCAATTTTAGCACAAATGTCTTACAATTTATTTATGAGTAGAGCAGCAGAAGTATATGGTCCTGGTGGAGTTATTATGCCTGTAATGGTTACTCTTATAGGAGTCTTTTTATTAATGTACACCAAAAGAACTATTGAAAAAGGCTGGTTGTCTTAATCAAAAACACAAATAATAAAAAAAGCTGCTTTTATAGCTGCTTTTTTTATTCAAATAGTACAAAAATAAACTCAGCAACACAGGCGGGTTTTTCTTGTCCTTTTATTTCTATTATACAATCAAATGTGAGTTTTTTCCCATTTTTAAAATCCTCTAATTGCTTTAAGGAACTTATTAAACGCAATTCACTATTAACAGGAACTGGGTTTGGAAAACGTACTTTATTCAATCCATAATTCAATCCCATTTTTATACTTTTAACCTCAAATTGCTTTAAAATTAATTCAGAAAGCATAGAAACCGACATAAATCCGTGAGCTATGGTTGTTCCTGTAGGAGAATATTTTGACGCTTTTTCTTCATCAATATGAATCCATTGCTTATCGAGTGTTGCATTGGCAAAATCATTAATCATTTGCTGTGTAACGGTATACCACTCACCTATTGGTAATTGTTTTCCTTCTATACTAGAAAGTTCTTCTAAATTTTCAAAAACTAGTTTTTTCATAGTGCTTATTATTTTCCAAAAACATCTTTTTTAATGCGAGGAAGCTCCAATTTATATTGTACTGCTATAGTTCTTATTACAACAATAATACTTGCAGAAATCACAAAAAGTAAATCTTCATTTATATTTAAAGGATGTAAAAGTAAGTACACCATTCCTCCAGCTAAACAAGCAGAAGCGTAAATTTCTCTATGGAAAATCAACGGAATTTCATTCGTTAATACATCTCTAATAACTCCTCCCATTACAGCAGAAGACATCCCCATAACTAACGCTACAAACGGATGTAAATCAAAACTCAATCCTTTTTGAACGCCTATTAATGTAAATACACTAATACCAATCGTATCGAATAAAAACATTGTTTTTCTTAGTGGAGCTATTTTACTTCTAAATAAAAAGGTAACCACTACTGCTGTGAGTATTATCCAGATATAATTGATATCTCCAATCCAATTTATAGGATGCGCATTAATAAGCACATCACGAGTCATACCTCCTCCAACTGCCGTTACAAAAGCAATGATTAACACCCCAAAAACATCAAATTTTTTTCGAATAGCCACTAATGCACCACTAATGGCAAAAGCGAATGTTCCTGCAATGTCTATGACGTAGATGATACTCATTTATATTGATATTTCTGAAATTTGTATTTGTAATTCTTTTTTCACTTCAGCAATACGATTTCTTTCATTTTGAAGAATTAAAACTAAAGACACACCTCTTTTACCAGCTCTAGCTGTTCTACCGCTTCTGTGTGTATAATATTCTAACTTTTCTGGTAATTGATGATGTAGTACAAAACCTAAGTTTTGAACATCGATTCCTCTTGCAGCTACATCAGTAGAAACTAATACTTGAAGACTCTCATTTTTAAAAGCACGCATTACTTTATCACGCTCTTTTTGCTGCATATCACCTTCTAACGCTTCAACTGAAAATCCTTCTTCTTTTAACTCTTTTGTTAATTTTTGAGCTCCTGCTTTGGTTCTTGTGAATATAATGCCTCTTTCAGTATGTCGTTTTTCTAAAAACTTAACAATAATATCGGTTTTTTCAGGAATCGTAGTTGTTACAAACTGATGTGTAATATTAGCATTTACCAAAGAATTCTTGTTTACTTCTACTTGTTTAGCAGAAGAGCTCATGTATTTTTTTATGATACTTCTGATTTCTTCTGGCATTGTAGCAGAAAACAACCATGTTTTACGTGTACCTGAAGTATATTTTAAAATACGGTTTAATTCTAATTTGAACCCCATACTTAGCATTTCATCAGCTTCGTCAAGTACAAGGGTGTTAATATTTTTTAAATCAACCTCACCTCTCTCAATCAAATCAATTAAACGCCCAGGTGTAGCTACCACAATATGAGTAGTTCTCTTTAAATTATTGATTTGACGCTCAATTTTTTCTCCTCCAAAAACAGCTTCTACAAAAATTCGTTCGTCTACATATTTAGTAAACTTAAATAATTGCTTTTTTATTTGTTGTGCTAACTCTCTTGTCGGAGCTAAAATCAACGCTTGAATATGGCTTTTAGAAGGATTTATCTTATGCAAGATAGGTAATCCGTATGCAGCTGTTTTACCAGTTCCTGTTTGCGCTAACCCAATAAAATCTGAATTATTTTCAAGTAAGTAAGGTATCGCTTCTTCTTGCACTTCAGTAGGAGTTGTTATTCCTAACTCTTTCAGTCCTTTTACATACTCTTTTCGTACTCCTAATGCGGTAAATGTTGTCATTGTATAAATTTATAAGTGCAAAGATATTGTTCTTTTTACGGTAATAATAAGTTTGTTACTTCTTTCGTAATTCTTTTCGGTTTTTTGGTAGTAGCATCTAATAAACAAAATGTGGTTTGTGATTTTACTAATAAAGTTTCGCCTCTATATATTTCAAAATGACGAATAGATTTTATTCCTTCGGTTTTACCAACCCAAGTTCTAAGCGTAACTTCATCTCCCAAAACAGCTTGATTTTTATAATCAATTTCATGACGAATAACAAACCAAACATAATCAATATTTGTCGCTTTTTTTGATAGCTCCTTCCAATGAGCATCAGAAATATTCTGCATCCATTGCACGTATACCACATTGTTTACATGGTTATACTCATCTATTTCATTAGCTATTACAATATGTTTTTGTTCAAATACATTCATATAACAAACTTACAGGTTTGATGTTAATTATTACTTAAATATAACGTAGATTTTAAATTAGAACGATAATTCGTGTTAATTTAGGCAACATGAATAGAATCGCTGACGACTTAGGAACAAAAAGTATTAGTCAACTTCTTTTAAAGCAAGCTATTCCTGCTTCTATTGGTATTTTAGTCATGTCAATTAACATGATAGTAGATACTATTTTTGTTGGAAGATGGATAGGTGTTTTAGCTATAGCTGCAATTACTGTTGTGCTACCTATAGCTTTTTTAATCTCATCTATAGGAATGGGAGTCGGAATTGGAGGAAGCTCTATAATCTCAAGAGCTTTAGGGGCTAACAAAGCTAATACGGCTTTTGAAGTCTTCGGAAATCAGATATCGCTTACCATAGTACTTTCAGTAATATTTGTGCTCTTAGGAACCTTTTTTAGCACGCCTATCTTACAACTTTTTGGTGCCAATGGAGATATTATAACACCTGCTACTGAATATTTTAATGTAATAGTTTGGGGAGTTCCTTTTTTAGCTTTTGCTATGATGGGGAATCCTGTAATTAGGGCTGTAGGAAAACCTAATTACGCGATGCTTACTATGTTATTTCCTGCTATTGCTAATATATTCTTAGATGTTGTTTTTATAAAATTCATGAATTTAGGAATGTTTGGTGCAGGATTAGCAACTTCTATATCGTATGCTGTTAGCGGATTATTTATTTTATGGTTTTTCTTTTCTAAGAATACTCAACTAAAAGTCATTCCAAAATATTTTAAACTCAATTTTTCCATCGTAAAAGAAATTGTTTCTTTAGGGGGCGTGACAGTAGTAAGGCAAGGAACCATAAGTTTACTCACGATTATTCTAAATTACACCCTTTTTAAATACGGAGGAGAAATATCTATTGCGATATATGGTATCATTAACAGAGTTATGCTGTTTGCTCTTTTTCCTGTTTTAGGAGTAACTCAGGGATTTTTACCCATTGCAGGATATAATTATGGAGCAAACAATATTGAAAGAGTTAAAGAAAGTATTAAAACCTCGATACTTTTTGGTACAGGAATAGCCATTATTATTTTTATTGCAATAATGTTGTTCCCAACTCAATTGGTAAGTGTTTTTACTGAAGATAAAGAGCTATTAAACAGCACGCCCAATGCGTTAATTGTTGCTTTTTTAGCAACTCCTGTAATTACAACCCAATTAATTGGTGCGGCCTATTTTCAAGCAGCAGGAAAAGCGTTGCCTGCTTTACTTTTAACACTTTTAAAACAAGGAATCTTTTTAATTCCTTTGGTGTATATACTACCCAAATTTTATGGGGTAAATGGTGTGTGGATGTCGTTTCCTATCGCTGATATTTCATCAACTTTGGTTACTTATATTTATTTAAAAAGAGAAGTTCGATTGAACTTAAATTAATCTAAAAGACTTTCTCCGTTTAAGTTCGTGGTTAAAACATCACTCATATAATCGAAGAAAGGGCGAAGTGCTTTAAAAGCATCATCTACTTTTGTTAAAAATTCTGGAGCAAGAACCTCTTCATCAGAAAAATGTTGAATAGCGATATATCCTTTTTTACGAATCAAATCGATATCTGGGTGCTCCTTGTCAAATCCTTTTGGTGCTGTTTTTAGTTCATCTCCTTCAAGTTTACCACCAAAATATTGTGTATAGTTTTTCTCTTGTAAAATTTCTCTAATTTCAGAAGCATCCATTTCAAATTCTTTACGAATACGAAGTAAATCTTCTTTGTTAGGTTCCCAAAATCCGCCTGCTAAAAAACTATCTCCTGGACAAATATGCAAATAATAGCCTCCTCTTAGTTCAGGCTTTTTTCTATGAAATGAACCTCCAAAATGTGTTTTATAAGGAGTTTTATCTTTTGAAAAACGCACATCTCTATAAATTCTAAACAACTTGTGCTTATCAACTTCATCATGCTTATTTAGATTTTCTTGAATGGTTTTGTAAACCTCTTTTGCATTGTTTTGAGCTTTGGTGAAGTCTTTTTTATGCTCAGTAAACCATTCACGATTGTTATTTTCTTTTAAGTCTTTTAAAAATTGAAATGTTTGTTTATCTATTTGCATTTTAAGCGAATTTGAAATTCTAAGGTACAAAAAAACTCCACTATCATCTAGTGGAGTTTGTATTTTATATTAGGTGTAGATTACACGTTAAATCTGAAATGCATTACATCACCATCTTTGACAATGTATTCCTTTCCTTCTACTCTCATCTTACCAGCTTCTTTTACCTTAGCTTCGCTACCAAACGCAACATAATCGTCATAGCTTATAGTTTCAGCACGGATAAATCCTTTTTCAAAATCGGTATGAATTACTCCTGCAGCTTGTGGTGCTGTTGCTCCAACAGGAATTGTCCAAGCTCTTACTTCTTTAACACCTGCAGTAAAATAAGTTTGTAAGTTTAATAATTTATATGCCGAACGAATTAAACGAGAAACACCAGCTTCTTCCAATCCGATATCAGCTAAAAACATTTGACGCTCTTCGTAGTCTTCTAATTCTGTAATATCAGCCTCTGTACCTACAGCCAACACAATAACTTCTGCATTCTCGTGAGCTACATTTTCTTTTACCTTATCAACATAAGCATTTCCCGAAACTGCTGATCCTTCATCAACATTACATACATATAATACTGGTTTAGCAGTAATGAACTGTAATGGGTGTACAAACTCTTCTTCTTTTTCAGTAAATTCAATAGAACGTATAGACTTTCCTTCTAATAAAGTGGCTTCAACTTTCAATAAAATTTCTAATTCTATTTGCGCTTCTTTATTACCAGTTTTAGCAGTTCTTTTTACACGCTCTAAACGTTTTTGAACTGTTTCTAAATCTTTTAACTGTAATTCAATATCAATTGTTTCCTTATCACGAATAGGATCTACAGATCCATCAACGTGCACAATATTATCGTTATCAAAACAACGTAATACGTGTAAAATAGCATCCGTTTCACGAATGTTTGCTAAGAATTGATTTCCTAAACCTTCTCCTTTACTTGCTCCTTTTACCAATCCTGCAATATCTACAATCTCTACAGTTGCAGGTAATACTCTTTCAGGGTTAACTAATTCTTCTAATTTTTCTAAACGAGTATCTGGTACATTTACCACTCCTAAGTTTGGTTCAATGGTACAAAACGGAAAGTTAGCACTCTGTGCCTTTGCGTTTGATAAACAGTTAAATAAGGTTGATTTCCCTACGTTAGGTAATCCTACAATTCCAGCTTTCATTCTATGTTTTTATTGAAATTTTGCGAGTGCAAATATAATGTATTGCTTTCTAAAAACACTATTTATTTAAAACTCATTAATTACTTTAATTAATTGTTGTTTGATTAAAAAATTAACATTTATTTAAGAAGTTAACTGATTTTGACTATTTTTAAATATTAATAAACTAAAAAACTTTTCTTATGTCTAAACAAAAACTCTTTGTTATTTGTTTTTTATTTCTTGGTTTACAAGTAATAAATGCTCAAATACAAATAAAAGGAACTGTAAAGGATGTTAATAACGAACCTTTACCAGGAGCTAACATTCTAGAAAAAGGAACAACCAATGGAACATCTACTGATTTTAATGGAGAATTTTCTCTAAGTGCTGATCCTAACGGAAGTCTAATCGTAAGTTTTTCAGGTTTTGAAACACAGGAAATCCCAATTAATGGAAAAACTAGCTTTGATATTGTTTTGAAAGAAGGGTTGCAATTAGACGAAGTTATTATTGTAGGGTCTAGAAATGTTAGAAGAACAGCGGTAGACACTCCTGTACCTGTTGATGTTATTGACGTAGGTGATTTGGCAACCAAAAATGGTAAGGTAGAGGTCAATGATATTTTACAATATGCTGCACCTTCGTTTAACGCTACAAAACAATCAGGCTCTGATGGTGCTGATCATATCGTACCAGCTTCTTTACGTGGTTTAGGTCCTGATCAAACTTTAGTCCTTATCAACGGTAAAAGACGTCATCAATCTTCGTTAGTTAATATTTTTGGTACACGTGGACGTGGAAATTCTGGAACCGATTTAAACGCAATTCCTTCCGCAGCTATTAAAAGAATAGAAGTTTTAAGAGATGGAGCTTCAGCACAATATGGTTCTGATGCCATTGCTGGGGTAATCAACATTGTTTTAAAAGATAATACAGATGGAGTTTCAGGAAGTTTAGGTTATGGTGCTTATAGTACTGCAATTGGTGATGGTTGGGCCGAAGCTACTGGTGAAACTTTATATAATGTAGAAGGAAAAAATAGATTAGATGGTGAAGACAAAAGTTTTGATGGTGGTACTTTTAAGTTAGATTTAAACTATGGAGCAAAGCTGAATGATAAAGGAGGGTTTGTAAACTTTACAACTGAGTTGTTGTCAAAAGAAAGAACGTTAAGACCAGGGTTTTCTTGGCGAAAAGGATATGGTAGCGCAGGTATTGACGGGTTCAATTTTATGGTAAATACTAGTTTACCAATTAATGATAACACGGAAGCATATGCTTTTGGTGGAAGAAATTATAGAGATACCGATGCTTACGCTTTTTCTAGAGATAGTTATGCAGATGGCGATAATAGAAGTGTTCCTAGCATACACCCTAATGGGTTTACTCCAAGAATTACTTCAAACATTACAGATATTTCAGTATCAGCAGGAATTAAACATAAATTAAATAATGGTTGGGAAGTTGATTTTAACAATACTTACGGAGAAAATAAGTTTCATTATTTCATAAAAGACTCTAATAACGCTTCAATGAAAGATGCCTCTCCTACCGATTTTAATGCAGGTGGACATAGTTTATCACAAAACACTACAGGATTAGATTTTACTAAATATTTAGAAGATTTAATGAGTGGAGTTAACTTAGCTTTTGGATTGGAGTATAGAACAGAAAACTTTATTATTTTTTCAGGTGAAGCTGCTTCATACGGATTATATGATGATAACGGAGTTTTAATGACGAATCCTGCAGTACAACCAGTTGCTGTAGATGGCAATGGAGAAGAACTAGTAGGAGGCTCTCAAGGATTTCCAGGTTACGGCCCAGATAATGAAGTAGATCGTTCTAGAAGTAATGTAGGTATCTATTTTGATTCGGAATTTAATTTTACTGAAAAATTTTTAGTTGGTGCAGCTCTACGCTTTGAAGACTATAGCGATTTTGGAAGTACTTTTAATTTTAAGCTAGCTTCAAGATTTAAAGCGAATGACAATTTAACTTTAAGAGGTTCTATTTCTTCAGGATTTAGGGCACCATCATTGGCTCAATTATATTACAATTTAAAATTCACCAATATTGTTAATGGCGAATCACTTCCTTCATTACTATCTGCTAACAATAGTACTGTAACTAAAGCTTTTGGTATCGAGCAATTAAAAGAAGAAACTGCTTTTAATGCTAGTTTAGGTTTTACTTATAAAATAGGCGGATTTACAGCTACAATTGATGCGTATTCAATTACAGTTGATGATCGTATTATTTTAACGGATAATTTTGATGCTTCAGGATTAAATTTAGGAGTTGATGCTGCTCAATTCTTTGCCAATGGTGTTGATACTAAAACTCAAGGGATTGATATTGTTTTAAACTATAAAAGAACTTTTGATGAACACAGAGTTAATGTAGGTTTAGTTGGAAACTTTAATGATACTAAAATTGAAAAAATAAATAATGGTAATTTAAATAGGTTTACATTTTTCAGTCCATTTTCTGAAGCCTATTTAAAAGCTGCAGCTCCAGATCATAAATTTGGTTTAAATCTAGGCTATGGTTATAAAAAGTTAGATGTAGCTTTAAACTTCACTAAGTTCAGTGAGGTACAATTACAAGATTTTCAATGGGTTGAAACACCTGCAGCTACACAAACTGAAGCAGACGCTTTATATGCAGTAGCAACAGATATTTACAAGAGTAAAATTACAACTGATTTAAGTTTAAGTTATGCTTTTACTGATAAAATAACTTTTACAATTGGAGGTAACAACATTTTTAATGTATATCCTACTCCACAATTTGATGGATGGACAGATCAAGGAGGATTAGCAGATTCTGTACAAATGGGGTCAGACGGAGCTTATTTCTTTACTAGATTAGGTTTTAAACTTTAAAACAGAACGTATAAAAACAAAAAAACCGAGAATATTCTCGGTTTTTTTGTTTTTATCTTAATTCTAAAAGTCTAACCTCTTAGATTATTCGTTATGCATAAAACGTTGTTTCGCTAATAGCTCCTCTTCTGTTTCAACATTATCTTCATCAGGAACACAACAATCTACAGGACAAACTGCCGCACATTGTGGCTCTTCATGAAAACCTTTACACTCAGTGCACTTGTCAGCAACGATGTAATAAATTTCATCAGAAATTGGTTCTTGATCTTCATCGGCATTGGCAGATTTACCGTTTGGTAAAACGATATTTCCTGTTAAATCAGTTCCGTCTGCATACTTCCAATCATCAGCCCCTTCGTAAATAGCTGTGTTTGGACATTCAGGTTCACAAGCCCCACAATTTATACATTCATCTGTTATTATAATTGCCATAATTAATCTCTTTCAGTTTTGTAACTTTGCATTTGCAAAAATAGTTCCAATTTAATTTAGAACCAAATAAATGGATAGTATAAAAAGTAGAATTAACGCTTTTCATAAACTAGGAGAATTTTTAAGTCAGTTTTCTCAAGAAAAAGTTGAGAAAAAAGAAAATATAGAACATAATGAGTTATTTTTTGACGGATTTAAACATCAACTTAAAATAGCTGGAGAAAACAATACGTGGTTTACGAAAGAAAACCTATTGTTTTCAATAGAAAACTGGACAAAAGCATTAACCACAGATAATTTAAGTGAATGGATTTCTAAAGAAGATTTAGGAAAAAACGACGCTAAGTTAATTGCTATTATCATGGCTGGAAACATCCCTTTGGTTGGTTTTCACGATTTTTTATCAGTATTAATCTCGGGACATTCAGTTTTAGTAAAGCAATCATCTAACGACAAACATTTATTACCTTTTTTAGCTAAGTATTTGGAATATGTTGAACCTGAATTAAATGGTAAAATATCATTTACTGAAGAAAAACTAACTGGTTTTGATGCTGTAATTGCAACAGGAAGTAACAATACAGCTCGTTATTTTGAGTATTATTTTAAAGATAAACCGAGTATTATCCGAAAAAATAGAAATTCTGTAGCAGTATTAACAGGAAACGAATCTGAAAAGCAAATGCAAAATTTAAGTGAGGATGTTTTTCGTTACTTCGGATTAGGATGCCGTTCAGTTTCAAAAGTATTTATTCCGAAAGACTATAATTTCGACGCTTTTTTCAACGGAATGTATAAGCAACACGAAATTATCAATAATATTAAGTATGCTAATAATTACGATTATAACAAAGCGGTGTATTTGATGAGTGAGTTTGATATTTTGGAGAATGGTTTTTTAATGATTAAAGAAGATGAGAGTTACGCCTCTCCTATCGCTTCAGTTTTTTATGAGTATTATGAGAATACAGATGATTTGAAAATAAAACTTTGGGAAGATAGAGAGCAAATTCAGTGTGTAGTGGCTAACAATTTTATTGAAAATGAAATTGAATTCGGACAAACACAACATCCGAAGTTATGGGACTATGCTGATGGGGTAAATACATTAGAATTTTTATCGAAAATTTAAAGCAACCTCTCTATATAAATTTGCACCTTTGTGTAACAAAACACAACAACACAAATGAAAAAACACAACTTTAGCGCGGGTCCTTGTATTTTACCTGAGGAAGTGCTTCAAAAAGCTTCTGAAGCAGTTATTAATTTTAATAATGATAACCTTTCTTTAATTGAAATTTCTCATAGAAGTAAACCTTTTGTAGAGGTAATTGAGAAAGCAAGAAGTTTAGCTTTAGAGTTATTAGGTTTAGAGAATAAAGGCTACAAAGCCTTGTTTTTACAAGGTGGTGCAAGTATGCAATTTTTAATGGTTGCCTACAATTTATTGAATAAAAAAGCTGCGTATTTAAATACTGGAACTTGGAGTAGTAATGCGATTAAAGAAGCTAAATTATTTGGTGAATTGGTGGAAGTTGCTTCTTCAAAAGATAAAAACTTTAGCTACATTCCAAAAGGATATGAAATTCCAACAGATGTAGATTATTTTCACTGCACCAGTAACAATACGATTTTCGGAACGCAAATGAAAAGTTTTCCTGAAACTTCAGTTCCTATGGTATGCGATATGAGTTCAGATATTTTTTCTCGTCAATTAGATTTTTCAAAATTTGATTTGATTTATGCGGGAGCTCAAAAAAATATGGGGCCAGCAGGTACAACATTGGTGGTTGTAAAAGAAGATATTTTAGGAAAAGTAGAACGTCAAATACCTTCTATGTTAAACTATCAAATGTTTATTGATAAAGACAGCATGTTTAATACACCTCCTGTATTTCCAGTATATACATCTATGTTAACATTGGAATGGTTAAAAGATTTAGGAGGAATTGAATTTATTGAGAAAGTAAACGAGAAGAAATCAGCTTTACTATATAATGAGATAGATAGAAACCCATTATTTAAAGGGGTTGCAGCTGTAGAAGATCGCAGCCATATGAATGCAACATTCACTTTAACCGATGAAAGCTTACAAGCTAAGTTTGATACAATGTGGCAAGAAGCCAATATTAATGGACTACACGGTCATAGAAGTGTTGGTGGATATCGCGCAAGTATGTACAACGCATTACCTTTGTACAGCGTTCAAGCATTGGTAGATGTAATGCAGGAATTAGAAAGAATAAGTTAGATATAATGTCATTTTGTTTATCATAATGACATATTTTATAAAATACAAAGATGAAGATATTAGCGAACGATGGAATTTCCGCTAGCGGAATTGAGGCTTTGGAAAAAGCTGGATTTGAAGTGTTAAATACCAAAGTTGCTCAAGAACAACTTGAAAACTATATAAATGAACACAGTATTGATGCGATCATAGTAAGAAGTGCTACGGAAATACGTCAAGAATTGATAGAAGCTTGCCCAAGTATTAAATTAATTGGTCGTGCAGGTGTTGGTATGGATAATATTGATGTTGAATATGCTATCGATAATGGTGTACATGTTGTAAATGCTCAAAGTGCATCTGCTCCTTCAGTTGCTGAATTAGTTTTTGCACATTTATTTGGTATGGTACGTTTTTTACCTCAATCGAATCGTGAAATGCCTTTAGAAGGTGATATGAGCTTCAATTCTTTAAAAAGACAGTTTTCTCAAGGAATTGAATTAAGAGGTAAAACTTTAGGTATTATAGGTTTTGGTCATATCGGACAAGAGGTTGCTAAAATGGCTTTAGGGTTAGGAATGAAAATAATAGCTACGGACACTGAAGTAGAAAATGCTACTATTACAATTCCTTTTTTCGATGGACAAGTAGTTAATTTTTCCGTAGAAACTCAATCGTTAAATGAGGTATTATCAAAGTCAGATTTTGTAACCTTACATTTACCAGCACAAGAAGAGTACGTTATAGCTGCTACTCAGTTTGATCAAATGAAAGACGGAGTTGGAATTATCAATACTTCAAGAGGTAGTGTTTTAAATGAAGTTGATTTAGTAAATGCTATTGAAAGTGGTAAAGTTAAATATGCTGGATTAGATGTTTTTGAGAATCAGCCAACACCTGAAATTCAATTATTGATGAATCCAGAAATCTCTATGACACCTCATATTGGAGCATCAACTATTGAAGCACAAGAAAGAATTGGAGTTGAATTAGCCAATAAAATTATAAAACTATTAAGCGAATAATTCATGGCGATTGTAAAACCATTTAAAGCGGTAAGAGCTACACGTGATAAAGTGGCGCTAGTATCCTCTAAATCATATGAAATTTATACTCCTGCAGAGATTGGAGCAAAGCTAGACTTTAATCCGTATACATTTTTACATGTAATTAACCCTGGATATAAATACCATAAACAAGATGTAACCGGTGAACAACGTTTTAAATTGGTACACAACCGTTATTTAGAGTTTAAAGAGAATGAGGTTTTTCAACAAGATAAAGTTCCAGCTTTTTATGTATATCAAAAAATAACTCCTTCAGATAATTTCTGCGGAATTATAGCAGCAACTTCTGTTGAAGATTATCATAATAATGTGATAAAAAAACATGAAGATACTTTAAGAGAACGTGAGTTATTGTTTGAAAATTACTTAAAAAACACAGGCTTTAATGCTGAACCAGTGCTACTAACCTACCCTGATAATGATGTAATAAATTCAATTATACAAAAATATCAGGAGCAGCGACCAGAGTACGAATTTTCTACGTCTGATAGAGATTTACACTTTTTATGGGTAGTAAATGACAGCAACGATGTAGCTAAAATTTCTAAGGCATTTCAACAAGTTAACACTTTGTATATTGCTGACGGTCATCACAGATCTACATCTTCTTGTTTATTGGCTCAAAATTTAGCAGAAAACAATCCAGAACACACAGGTAAAGAAGATTACAACTATTTTATGAGTTATCTATTACCTGAAAGTCAGTTAAAAATTTATGAATTCAATCGATTTATTAAAGATTTAAACGGATTAACTCCTGAAGAATTACTGATTGAATTAGACACACATTTCAGAATAGAAAATCGTGGGCAAGAGCTATACAAGCCAAAAGAAAAACATCACTTTAGTATGTATTTAAACGGTGAGTTTTATGCCTTGTATTTACGTAAATCACTTTACAAATTCACTGATTGTTTAAGCGAACTAGATGCCTATATTTTATATACAACCGTATTACAACCTATTTTAGGAATAGATGATATACGTAATGCTTCTAAAATTGTGTATTCACAAAATAAATCAGACGGATTAGAACTTAAAACCAAGGTAGATAGTGGGGAATTTAAAGTTTCCTTTGGAATGCTTCCTACCAATATAACAGAATTAAAAACAATCGTAGATGCTGGTTTAATGATGCCTCCTAAAACCACCTATATAGAGCCTAAATTACGAAGTGCTTTAACTATTTACGAATTTTAATGCCATATCAGCACATACAGTTATTATCATGACAGGAATTAAAGATAATCTTCAAAAAATAAAATCAAGTTTACCAAAACATGTAACGCTAGTTGCAGTTTCAAAAACGAAACCTGTTTCCGATTTGCAGGAAGCTTACGATGCGGGGCAACGTGTATTTGGAGAAAACAAAATTCAAGAAATGGTTGCCAAGTATGATGCTTTACCTAAGGATATTCAATGGCATATGATAGGGCATTTGCAAAGTAATAAAGTTAAATATATGGCACATTTTGTTGATTTAATTCATGGTGTGGATAGTTTTAAAACTTTAAAAGAGATAGACAAGCAAGCCAAAAAGCATGGTAGAGTTATTAATTGTTTATTACAAGCTCGCATTGCCAAAGAAGAAACCAAATTTGGGTTGCCTTTTGAAGAAATAGAAGAAATTTTAGCTTCGGATAAATTAAAGGAGTTAAAGAATATCAAAATTGTTGGATTGATGGGAATGGCAACGTTTACAGATAATCAAGAACAGTTGCAAGATGAATTTTCATCGTTGTCTAATTTCTTTAGTAAAAATCAAAAAAATTACCCAGATTTACAAACACTATCTATGGGGATGAGCGGAGATTACCAATTAGCCATTGAAAACGGAAGCAACATGGTGCGAATAGGGAGCTCAATTTTTGGAGTTAGAAATTATATTGCTTAGATTTACATAAATCTGCTAAAAAAAAGAGAGAATTGTACGCTATTTTAGACATAGAAACTACTGGGGGAAAGTATAATGAAGAGGGAATTACTGAAATTGCTATTTATAAATTTGATGGACATCAAATCGTAGATCAATTTATTAGTTTAGTGAATCCGGAAAGAGATATCCAAGAATTTGTTGTTAAACTAACAGGAATTAACAACAAAATGCTTCGTAATGCACCTAAGTTTTATGAAATAGCTAAACGAATCGTTGAAATTACCGAAGATTGTTTTGTGGTTGCTCATAATGCTAACTTCGATTATCGAATTTTACGCACAGAGTTCAACCGTTTGGGTTATGATTTTAAGCGTAATACTTTATGTACTGTAACCCTTAGTAAAAAATTAATTGCTGAAGCTCCGTCGCACAGTTTAGGTAAGTTGTGTAGGTTTATAGGAATTCCAATGTCTGATCGTCATAGAGCAACAGGAGATGCATTAGCAACAGTACAGTTATTCAAATTATTATTAGAGAAAGACACCGAAAAAGAGATTATCCAACAATCTATCAAGTATTTTGATAATCGACATGAGAAATTTCGAATTCAAAAAATATTAGACAGTCTTCCTGAAAAACAAGGAGTATTTTATATACACAATAAAGAAGGAAGTATTATTTACATTGGTAGAGGAAACAACATGAAACACGAAGTAAATAAACTTTTTTTAACTGAAACTACAAAAGGATTAAAAATAGTAAAAAGAGCTTCGGAAGTTACTTTTAACGAAACAGGTAATTTACTTTTTACACGTCTTAAATATCATTTAGAGCTAGAAAAACTAAGACCTAAATACAATATTATCAGAAGAAAAAAAATTGTGGATAGAAACTTTAATCATGATCATATGATGATTATCGATAAAGGTCGTATTCCTGAAGAACATGCTGTAATATTAATAGAAAGTAACGAGGTTATAGGCTATACATATACAAACTTAGCTTTTCAAGAAAATCAGTTATCAATCTTAAAATCAATGCTAACTCCTATTGAAAATAAAGAACTAGCAAAAACAATAATTAAGAACTACTTGTTAAAAAACAAAGTGTCTAAAATTGTGCGATTACAAGTTGAAAATAATTTGTAATATTGTTGTAAACCACTCAATAATTTACTGTTTTGGAAGAAAAATCACTTAACTGGAGAGATAAATTACATGAAATAATTTATGAAGCAGATACACCTGCTGGAAGGTTATTTGATATCGTTTTATTGTTTGCTATTTTAGCAAGTATTATTTTAGTAATGCTAGAAAGTGTGGATAGTTTTGATAAAAAACATCATACTTTTTTATATGTATCTGAGTGGATAATTACAATTCTTTTTTCAATAGAATACATCCTAAGAATTATATCTATTAATAAACCAACTAAATATATTTTTAGCTTTTACGGTATAATAGATTTCTTATCTACAGTTCCTATGTATTTAACCTTTTTCTTTGTGGGTTCTCATAGTAGTTTAATAGCTTTGAGAGCTTTACGTTTATTAAGGGTTTTTAGAATCCTTAAAGTATCAAGATATATTGGTGAGTCTAATCAGCTTATTAAAGCATTAAATGCCAGTAAAGCTAAAATTGGAGTATTTCTTTATTTTGTACTCATTATTTGTATCATTTTAGGTTCTATCATGTATTTTATTGAAGGAGCAGAAAATGGTTTTACCAGCATTCCTAGAAGTATTTATTGGTCTATCGTAACTCTTACCACAGTAGGATATGGTGACATTGCTCCACAAACAGCTTTAGGGCAATTTATAGCGAGTATAACAGTAATTATTGGTTATGCTATTATTGCCATTCCAACAGGAATTGTTAGTTCTGAAATGACAAAAAAGAAAGTAGACTTAAACACACAATCTTGTCCGAATTGCTCATACGAAGGTCATAAAGATGATGCCGAATTTTGTTATCATTGCGGAACAAAACTGAACTAAATGCCACAAACAAATACCTTAATTACAATTGTAGGAGCTACGGCTATAGGAAAAACAGCACTAAGTATTAAACTAGCCCAACACTTTAACTGTGATATTGTTTCGTGCGATTCTCGTCAGTTTTATAAAGAAATGACTATAGGAACAGCAGTTCCTGATGTAGATGAACTCGCTGCTGCTCCACACCATTTTATTCAAAATCGTAGCATTTTTGAAGATTATTCAGTTGGTCAGTTTGAAAAAGACGCTTTAGCTAAGCTTGATGAACTATTTGCTAAAAATCCTATTCAAATTATGGTAGGTGGTAGCGGATTGTATGTTGATGCGGTTTTAAAAGGTTTTGATGAGTTTCCAGATGTAGACCCTCAAATTAGAATTGATTTAACTGCAGAACTTGAAAACAAAGGAATTGAGCATCTTCAACAGCAATTAAAAAAACTAGATATTGAGACCTACAATACAATTGCTGTTGGCAATCCGCATAGATTAATTCGTGCTTTAGAAATTTGTATCGGAACAGGAAAAACATACAGTTCTTTTAAAAACAAGCCAAAAGCTCCACGCAATTTTCAAACTATAAAAATTGGTTTAAAAGCAAATAGAGAAATCATGTACGATCGTATCAATCGTCGAGTAGATATTATGATTGAAAACGGTTTGATTGAAGAAGCGCAAAAATTACACCAACATAAAGAGTTAAATGCATTACAAACAGTGGGATACCGAGAGTTATTCGAATATTTCGAAGGTAACTTTACTAAAGAATCTGCTATTGAAGAAATAAAGAAAAATTCTCGAAGATTTGCCAAACGCCAAGGAACTTGGTTCCGTAAAGACCCTGAAATTATTTGGTTCGATTTTCAAGAAGATGTAAATAACATTATCGCAACCATTGAGAGTAAAAAGTAAAATTTAACGAATTTTAAGGGTCGTACATTAACCACTTTTTTATATTTGTCACAAAACACAGAAATTTATGAAATTAAAAATCACATTTATACTCGCTTTATTTTTTATCGGATTTACAAATGCACAAACGAAAGTAGGTACAGTAGACAGTGAATTAATTATTAGTAAAATGCCACAAATGAAAGGTGTTTTACAACGTGTAGAAAACTATGGTAAACAATTAGATTCTAGTTTTCAAATTAAAGCTACAGAGTATAAAACAAAAGTAGATTCTTTTAAGGCTGAAGAAAAAATAATGACGGATGATGATAAAAAAACACGTTTTCAGGAAATACAGGTACTTGAACAAGAAATGGCTAAATTTCGTCAAAACGGAACAGCAATGATGCAAATTCAAAGAGAACAAAGTTTACGTCCGTTATATAAAAAAGTAAGTGAAGTAATTGCTGAAGTAGCTAAAGAAAATGGTTATACCCAAATTTTAACAACTACAGGAAATGAATTTGGATATCTTGATGAACGTTTCGATATCACAAAATTGGTATTAGACAAACTAGGAATTAAAGAGTAATTCTTTATGTACCAAAAACAAAAAGACTTACAATTACAATACGAAGGATTTTTACAAACACCTTTTCTATGGCACGGAAAAGGTGTTTTTGATTTAGAACAATTTTGTGTTTCAAAAGTTACAACATCTTCTTTTTCCGAAGAAATTACACAGAAATTACGTTTAGGCAAATTAGTAGAGCGTTTTGTTTCATTTGATTTACAGCAAGATTCCTCTATAACCATTCTCACAGAAAATATTCAAATTCAACAAGAAAAAATAACCTTGGGTGAGCTGGATTGTATTCTAAAACAAGACGAAAAACCTATTCATTTAGAAATAGTTTATAAGTATTATTTGTATGATGCTACTGTTGGAAATTCTGAGATTGAGCATTGGATAGGCCCTAACAGACGAGATTCTTTTGTTCAAAAACTAAGTAAATTAAAAGAAAAACAATTACCTCTACTCTACTCTAAACAATCTAAAAAGTATTTAGATAAATTAGAGTTAGAGGCTACTGAAATTACGCAAAAAGTTTATTTTAAAGCACAATTATTTGTGCCTCTTCAAGATATAAACAAAGAATTTTCTTTGGTAAATAATGAATGTATCTACGGATTTTATATTTACCCTAAGGAATTAGTTCAATTTTCTGATTGCAAGTTTTACATCCCTAATAAACACAACTGGTTGGTTAACCCACACCCTAACGTTGATTGGTTAAACTTTGAATCGTATCAAAATAAACTTCAACAGTTTTTAAATGAAGAAAATGCACCTCTTTGTTGGTTAAAAAAAACCAATGGAGAATTCCTTAAATTTTTTGTGGTTTGGTGGTAACTTTCAATTTTGAAATTCGCTTTCTTGAAGTAATAAAATAAACTCCAGACAACAATACTACTGATGCAATAATTGATTGCGTTGTTAAAGTTTCATCTAAAAAATACCATCCTAAAAACAAGGCTACAACAGGGTTTACATACGCTGATGTTGACACTTTTTCAGTAGGAACAATTTTCAATAAATAATTGAAAGATGTAAAGGCTACAATACTTCCAAAAACAATTAATAAAAACATAGCTCCTTGTGCTTTAAAAGACCAATCTAAAGGGGAAGACCAAGTTTCTTTTAGTAAAAAAGAACCTATAAAGAGAAAAACTCCTGCAAAAAGCATTTGATACCCTGTACTTACAAAGAAGTTTTTAGGAAGTTTAGCTTTAGCCACAAAAACACTTCCATAACTCCAACTTAGTACGCACGAAAAAATCATAAAAATTCCTATTAGCATATCTTTTGAAGTCGTAATTTCATTTTGACTTACTAACAAATACATTCCTATAATTCCCAAAACGACTCCAATAATAGATTGTCTTTGCATCTTCTTTCCATCAATTAAACGTAATAGTAACAACACAAATAAAGGCTGTGTTGCAGCTAATAAAGCACCAAAACCACTATCTACAAATTTTAATGCCCACACAAACATTCCATTTCCATACACTAAAAAAAGAAAACCAGCTATTGCTGAATTTAAAAGCTGTTTTTTAGTCACTTTTATTTCTCTTTTTAAAAGTTTAGCTATAAGCATGATTAGCGCTCCTGATATAGAAAAACGAATAGCTGCTAATAACAGTGGAGAAACCTCAGTTACGACAATTTTATTTAACAAATAGGTTGATCCCCAAATAACATAAATAGCTATAAAAGCAGCTATAACGAGCGGTTTAGATTCTTTCATTTTATCTATATTCTAATGCGCTAAAAGTACAATAAAACCTTTTTGCTTGTTCTTGAAAAAGAAAAAATCGTTTGAAAATATTTTCAAACGATTTTTTTCTTAAACACTCACTATTTAATAGTTATAATTTTGCTAATAATTTTTCAGCTACTAGTTCTGATGATGCTGGATTTTGTCCTGTAATTAAATTACCATCTTCAATTACATATTCTTGCCAATCTCCTGCTTTGCTATAAATCCCTCCCTTATTTTTTAGCTCATCTTCTACTAAAAATGGCACAATTGAAGTTAATTGTACAGCATCTTCTTCAGTATTAGAAAAACCAGTTACTTTTTTATCTCTAACTAAAGGATTTCCATTTACTTTAGCGTCTTTTAATACAATAGGTGCATGGCAAACAGCTCCTACTGGCTTACTATTAGCATAAAAAGCTTCTATTAAAGCTACAGAATCTTTATTTTCAGCTAAATCCCATAAAGGTCCATGTCCTCCAGGGTAAAAAATTGCATCATAATCACCTTCTTTAACTTCACTCAATTTCATTGTGTTTGTCAATACAGCTTGAAGTTCTTCATCTTTATTAAAACGAAGCGTAGCAGGTGTTTGAAAATCTGGTTCATTACTCTTTGGGTCAATTGGTGGTTGCCCTCCTTTAGGTGATGCTAAAACCACTTCAACTCCTTTGTCTTTTAATAAGTAATAAGGTGCCGCAAATTCTTCAATCCAAAACCCTGTTTTTTCTCCTGTATTTCCTAGTTCTTCATGGCTAGTAAGTACAAATACTACTTTTTTCATATTATTTCTATTTTTAAGTTACCTCAAAATTAGTATATGAAAGGTGAAAAAAAATTGATGTATGGTAATAAAGGCTTTTATAAAGTTTCTTTTCGTATTCTACTTAAACTTTCTGTTGTTATTCCTAGATAAGACGCTAAATGATAATTTTTAATTTGCTGCTCTATATTTGGGTAGGTTTGTAAAAATAGATGATATCTTTCTTTAGCAGATAACACTAAATTATTTAAAATTCTTTTTTGAAATCTTACCGTTGAACGTTCTAATTTTTTTCTAAAAAAATGTTCTATTTTGGGTACTTTTTCATAGATATTATCCAAATCTCTCTTAGCTACTTTTAACACAGTAGCATCTGTAATACATTCAATAGAAAGTACAGATTCTGATTCGGAAAAATAACCTATGTAATCACTAATCCACCAGTCGTTAATAGCAAATTGTATCGTATGCTCTTTTCCTTTAGCATCCAAAAAAAACGTTCGTAAACAACCTTTTACTACATAATATTGATAATAAACTTTTTCGCTAGTATGTAATATGGTATTTCCTTTTTTATACGTTACCTCCGAAAAAATACTCTCAACTACTTTTAACTCTTTATCTTTTAGCTGAAGATTTTTAAATACATTACTTACAGATGTACTCATTATAAAAACATTATAGTAATCCCTCTAAATAGTGTTCCTCAATTTGATAAGTTTCTTTTAAATCTGAAATTTTAGCTTCAATACGTTTTTTATCCATTTTTTTAGATGATTTAGCACCTATCAACATTACATTTTTACGTGTATGTTCATTGCTTATAAACTCAAAAACCTTCGTAGTATAGTTGTTTTTCTCTAAAATTAAGGCTCGAATTGTATCGGTAACCATTTCAAACTGACGCTCTTTAAAAATTCCATATTTTAATAAAGGGCTCTGCTGCTCTTTTCCTTTTACTTGCTGACGGATTTGTTTATGACAGCACGGAGCACAAACAATCAATTCTGCTTTTGAAACCAAACCTTTGTAAATAGCATCATCGGTAGCTGTATCACAAGCATGTAAAGCAATTAAAATATCTATTTTATTGTTATCGTACTCCTGAATTGGTTGTGCTACAAAAAGTAATCCTTTAAAATCACACTTTTTGGCAATATCATTACAATAATCAACTAAACTCTGGCGTAACTCAATACCTGTTACACTGGCAGTATATCCTTTTTGATTGACCAAATAATCGTACAAAGCAAAAGTTAAATAGCCTTTTCCTGAGCCCATATCTACAATATTGATATGCTTAGGTAATTTAACTGATTGTATTTGAGCTTCAATAATCTCTAAATACTTGTTAATTTGACGGTATTTATCCGCCATTTTAGGAATTACTTTTCCTTCTTTATCCGTTACACCTAAATGATATAAATATTCGCTGTTTTCAGCTCTTTTTTCTTTGGGCTTATCGTGAGTTTCTGGTAACTTATTCTTAAAACTTGGTTTTGTAGTTTTAAAACTTACCTTTTTCTTTTTTGATATAAAGACCAACAAATCGTTCGATAGTGTAAATAAAGTTGCCGCTCTAAATTTTTCAGAAAGTAAATTTGTTAACTCTTCTACACTTTCTTCAAAATCATAGTTTTTAACCTGATCGTTCGTTGTATATCTATATAAAAATTGAAAATGAGTTTCTCCTCTTAACTCAATTTGACGAACGTATACATTAGATAGTTCGTCACTTTTACGAATAGGTTTACTTACCGTTAGTTTTACAAAATCGTTTTTTTGAATGCTGTTTTGAAATTCAGTAAACAGTTGATGTAAGGCTTCTTTCATATTGCAAAAATAGTCAATCAATTTTGGTAAATAATAAATAAAAACCACAATCACTTTATTTATACAGTTGCAACACTGAAAAAAAATTATCGTCTCTATTTAAACAAATTATGAAACACTATGAAAAAATCAATCAAACTTACCTCTATTCTTTTATTATTAATTTTCACTATCTCTTTCTCTAATCAAAAAAGGCAAAACACTAATATTACAACTAAAAACGAAATTGACACCTACCTAACGAGAGTAATGGAACTACATAATATTCCCGGATTAGCTTTAGCTGTAATTAAAGACGATAAGATAGTTTATGAAAATTATTTTGGTAAATCATCTTTAGAGAATAATAAATCTGTTGATCAGAATACCTTATTCAGAGTTTATTCAGCAACAAAACTTATTACTTCTACAGCAATATTTCAACTTATACAAAATAAAAAACTGTCTTTAGAAGACAAAATATCAAAGTATATAGATGGTTTGCCACAACAATGGCAAGAAGTTAAGGTTAAAAACCTACTAAGTCATTCTTCAGGATTACCTGACATTATAAGGTATAAAAGCATTTTAACTGATGAAGAGCTAATGGAGAAACTATTCAATGACAAAATGAATTTTGCTACAGGAAATCAGTTTCAATATAATCAAACGAATTATTGGTTGCTTGCCCAAATTATAGAAAAAATAACAGGAATGTCTTTTGATGATTATATTCTTAAAAATCAGTTTGATAATTCTACAAATGGAGTTTTATTTTCTTCTAACTCACAAGAAACTATTCCAAATCGTGCTACTAGATATTTTTATAATGAAAAGACAAAAGAGTTTGAAAAAGACACAAATAATAGTGGTAAAAGAGGACATTCTGGTAACGGATTAAACATCACTCTCAAAAAGTTTATTGAATGGAATAAAAAACTAGATGATAACATTTTATTAAGTCATAAAATGAAGTCAGAAATGTGGAAACCCTTCAATTTCACCAATCAAAAAGATGTTTTTTTACATGGTTGGAGCAGTATAAAAGTAAACGGATTAAATTCTTATGGGTTTTCAGGTGGAAATTTAGCTGCTTTCAGAAAATTCATCGATAGTAATACTACAATAATTTTGTTATCAAATGGATATGAAATACCTGTTTATGATATTATTATTAATGATATTGCAAGAATTTCAATTCCTGAATTGAAAGCAAAAAAAATAACAAAGGAAGAAGATGTTATGCGTTTTGTTACTCATCGTCAATTTAATAAAGCAATTCAATCTTTTAAAAAATTAAAAAAAGAAAACCCTAATTCTGACTTCGACAACTTAAAATGGAACATTAATAGTATCGGAAATTCTTACGCCTATAGTAAAAAAAACATTGAAAATGCTCTTGATGTATTTAAGTTTAATGCTAAAATAAATTCAAATTGGTGGGTTTCAAAGGCAAGTTTAGCTGAAGTTTATGAAATGAAAAATGACAGTCTTAAGGCAATTGAAAATTATAAAAAAGCAATTCTACTAAATGAAGACAATCAATGGAATTACAATGAGCAAATGAAAAATAAAATTGCAGAGTTAAAAAGATAATAATAATGACTGAATTTTAAAATATTGGCTTTCTGTAACATTTTCTATTCTAAAACGTCTTCAAGGAAACTAAACTGCATGAAATATCTAAAAATTAGTAATTTATTATTACTCCTAACAGTATCTTTTTACCTACTTAATTGTACAAAAAACAACAAAACTAAAATTGAAAAAGAAAACAATACCTACGTTATAAAAAACGTCAATGTAATACCAATGACAAAGAATAGTGACGTCATTGAAAATGCTACTGTGGTAATTCACAACAACAAAATAGAATCTATAAATGATTCTATTCCTCCTGAGGCAACAATCATAGATGGGAAAGACAAGTGGCTTATTCCTGGACTAATTGATATGCATGTACATACATTAAGCAATGGTAGTTTTTCTCAAGGATATGCAACTAGAGGTTCTACAGTAAATTTTAATACACAGAACTTAATGACTCCATATATAGCCAATGGAGTTACTACTGTATTTGAGCTAAGTGGAAGACTTGGGCACTTTTCGCAAAGAGATAAAATAATGGGAAAAAGTGTTATTGGACCTCGTATGGCAATAGCTGCTGTAATTGATGGTAAAGGCAATGAAATAAAAGCTACAACTCCTATAGAAGGAAGACAATCGGTTAGAAATGCTAAAGGCTTAGGCTATAGATTTATAAAGGTTTATACTTGGTTAAAGGAAGAAACTTTTAAAGCTGTTATTGATGAAGCTGAGAAACAAAATATGAAAGTTGTTGGACACATTCCTACCGCTTTTGATGGGAAACCTGCTGAAGATTTATTTGTGCCACATTTTGGACTAATAGCGCATGCTGAAGAATTATCGAAACAGACGAATGATTATAGTTATGAAAAAGCGCAAGAATTTGCTCGTTTAGCTAAAGAAAACAATACTTGGTTAATTCCTAATTTATCAAACATGGTCTGGATTTCAAAACAGGCTGAATCATTAGAAAGTATTCAAAACTTACCAAGTTTAAAGTATGTACATCCTCTTATGAAAAGTAAGTGGTTAAACTCGAATCGTTATCATGGAGCTTCTCCCAAGTTAATAGAATTTTATAATAAACAAAAAGATTTTCATATTCAGATTGTAAAAGCTTTTAAAGAAGCAGGTGTACCTATGCTTGCAGGAACAGATGCTGGTATTTCTGGAATCGTTTGGGGTTTTTCTCTTCATGATGAATTACAATTATTAGTAGAAGCTGGATTAACAACTGAGGAAGCCTTAGCTTCTACAACTAGGTTACCTGCTGAATGGTTAGAAATAGGTGATAAAATAGGAACTATAGAAACTGGAAAGTTTGCTGATTTAATTTTGTTAAATAAAAACCCATTAGAGAATATTAATAACACACGTACAATATCTGGTGTGTTTGTTAATGGAAAATGGCTCGATAAAAATGAAATCGATACTATGCTCTTAAAAGTAGCTGAATGGAATAATGCGAATAAAGAAAAATATGATTGGAAAAACAGAAAAAATTTATAGCTCTATAGTTAACGATATATAATGTTACAAACCAGGTATAAGAATTATATCTGGTTTGTAATATATTAACTAAACTAATCAATTTCTACTTTTTAAAACTTCTTCAATCTCAGTAATCGTAAAACCTTTGGCTTTTAGTAAAATTAAATAGTGATACAACAAATCTGCTGCTTCATTTTTAAATAGTTCTTCGTTATTATCTTTTGCTTCAATAACGACTTCCACCGCTTCCTCCCCTACTTTTTGGGCTACTTTATTAATCCCTCTTTTGTAGAGTTTATTGGTGTATGAGTTTTCTACATCATTATCTATTCGGTCAGCAATAACACTTTCCAATTCGTATAAAAAACCTTTAGAAGTCTCTTCTGCAAAACATGAAGTCGTTCCTTTATGACAGGTTGGTCCTTCAGGAGTTACTTTAATCAATAAGGTATCATTATCACAGTCTAATTGAATGTCTTTCACCCATAAAAAGTTTCCAGATTCTTCACCTTTTGTCCAAAGTCTATTTTTACTTCGGCTATAAAAAGTAACTTTTCCTTCTTTTTGTGTTTTGGTAAAGGCTTCTTTATTCATATACCCTAACATTAATACTTGCAAAGTAATATTATTTTGTATTACTACTGGAACCAATCCATTTCCTTTTTTAAAATCTATATTCATCGTATGGGTATGTTTTGTGTTTTTAATTCTTTTTTTAGTGTGGGTATAGGGATTTCACCAAAGTGAAAAATGCTCGCTGCTAATCCGGCACTAGCTTCTGTTTTGGTAAATACTTCTGTGAAATGCTTAGTTTTTCCTGCGCCACCAGAAGCAATTACAGGAATATTTACAGATGAACTCACTGCTTTAGTTACTTCAATATCAAATCCGTTTTTAGTTCCATCACTATTCATAGAAGTTAATAAAATTTCACCAGCACCTAATGCTTCCACTTTTTTGGTCCAAGAAACAGTTTCTAGTTCAGTTTCATAAGTTCCTCCTTTTGTAAATACTTTCCATTCCCCATTTACATTTTTTGTGTCAATGGCTACAACTACAAACTGACTGCCAAACCTATCTTTTAAATCAGTTATCAGTTGCGGATTTTTTACAGCTGAAGAGTTAATACTCACTTTATCCGCACCAGCTTGTATCAACGCTACAGCGTCTTCTACAGTACTGATTCCTCCTCCCACAGTGAATGGAATATTAATTTCTCGTGCTATCGTTTTTACTAATTCTACTAAAGTTTTTCTATTTTCTAACGTAGCCGTAATGTCTAGAAAAACCAATTCATCAGCTCCTTGCTTCACGTACTGTTTAGCCAACTCAACTGGATCTCCAGCATCTTTAATATCTATAAAGTTAACTCCTTTTACAGTTCGCCCGTTTTTTATATCCAAACATGGAATTATTCTTTTCTTTAACATCTTCTAACTTATAAATTCTTGTAACTCTTTTAAACTGACCTTTCCTTCATAAATAGCTTTACCTACGATAGTACCTTCACAACCAATTTCTTTTAATCTGTGTAAATCATTAATATTTGCTACTCCTCCACTGGCTATTAAATTTACTGAGGTTTTACTTAAAATTTCTAAATATAAATCTAAAGAAGCTCCTTGCAACATTCCATCTTTAGCCACATCGGTACAAATAGTATTAGAAATACCTATTTCTTGATATTCATTTATAAAATCAACAATATCTACTTCTGAGGTTTCTAACCAACCGTTGGTAGCTATTTTTCTGTTTTTGCAATCGGCTCCTAAAATTATTTTATCCTTTCCATATTTAGTCAACCATCCAATAAATGTATCTGGATTCTTAACAGCTACACTACCTCCTGTTATTTGATTAGCGCCACTTTCAAAAGCGATACGAGCATCTTCATTAGACTTTAAACCTCCTCCAAAATCGATTTTTAAATTGGTTTTTGTTGCTATTTGTTCTAATATTTTTTGATTTATAATTCTACTCGATTTTGCTCCATCTAAATCAACTAAATGCAAATATTGAATTCCATTTGCTTCAAATTCTTTAGCTACTTCTAATGGATTTTCATTGTATATTTTCTTTGTATTGTAATCTCCCTTGGTCAAACGAACACATTTACCTTCTATAATATCTATTGCGGGTATAATTCTCATTTTTAATCTCTTTTTATAACTCTAAAAAATTCTTTAATAATTGCTCTCCAACATCTGCTGATTTCTCTGGATGAAACTGCATCGCATAAAAATTATCTTTCTGTATAATGGTACTAAACGGAGTAATATAATCACAAGTTGCTAGTGTGCTTTCACATACTTCTGCATAATATCCATGAACGTAATATACATCATCATTTAGAGTTATATTTTTTAGTAATTCAGCCGATTTTAATTCCGAAAAATTATTCCATCCCATGTGAGGAACTTTTTCTTTTGGTGGAAATTGCTTTGTTTGTGCATCAAAAATTCCTAAACATTTCGTATTTCCTTCCTCAGAAGATGTACACATTAGTTGCAATCCTAGGCAAATTCCTAGTACAGGCTGTTGTAAGGAAATAATTAATTCATCAAGGTTTCTTTCTCTTAAATATCGCATCGCTGAACTTGCTTCTCCAACTCCAGGAAATATCACTTTATCTGCTGACTTTATTTCTGTTGGATTATCAGTAATAATACTTTCATATCCTAGGCGCGTTAACGCATTTTGTACCGATCGAATATTACCTGCATTGTATTTTATAATCGCTATCATATTTTTCAATTATCATTTATCAATTATCAGTTACCTGTTATTCTCTTTAATCATTGTTCACCGATAATTGATTATTGTTCATTGTTATAAAACTCCTTTTGTTGACGGTAAAACCATCTTATCAGCATCTCTTTTTACCGCTACTTTTATAGCTTTGGCAAAAGCTTTAAATATGGCTTCTATTTTGTGATGTTCGTTTGTTCCTTCAGCTTTGATATTCAAATTACACTTAGCACCATCGGTAAACGATTTAAAAAAGTGAAAAAACATTTCTGTTGGCATTTTTCCTATCATTTCTCTTTTAAATTCAGCCTCCCAAACTAACCAGTTTCTTCCTCCAAAATCAATAGCTACCTGTGCTAAGCAATCATCCATAGGTAAACAAAATCCGTAACGTTCAATACCCAATTTATTACCAAGAGCTTTGTTAAATACTTCTCCTAAAGCAATCGCTGTATCTTCAATGGTGTGATGTTCATCTACTTCTAAATCGCCTGTTACTTGGATATTCAAATCCATTTGACCATGACGAGCTATTTGATCTAACATATGATCAAAAAAAGCAATACCAGTATCTATCGTGCTTTTTCCCGTTCCATCTAAATTTAAATCAATTTTAATCTGAGTTTCATTCGTATTTCGTTCAATAAATGCTGAACGTTCTTCTAATTTTAAAAACTCATAAATAGCATTCCAATCATTGCTTTCTAAAGAGATATATTGATCTAATTCTGTTCTTTTTATGGTGATTTCATCAGAACCTAAATAGGTTTCATCATTGATATAAATAGCTTTACTTCCTAGATTTTTTGCTAACTCAACATCGGTTAATCGATCTCCAATTACAAAGGAATTTTGTAAATCATATTCGTCAGAAAAATAGTTGGTTAACAAACCTGTATTGGGCTTTCTGGTAGGTTGATTTTCTTTAGCAAAGGTTCTATCAATAATTTCTTCAGTAAATACAATTCCCTCATCCTTAAATGTCTTTATGACAAAATTGTGTACTGGCCAAAAGGTGTTTTCTGGATACACTTCCGTTCCCAGTCCATCTTGATTGGTTACTAAAACCAGTTCAAAATCTAGTTCTTTGGCTATTTTACTTAAGCCTTGAAAAACTTTTGGGTAAAACTCTAATTTCTCAAAAGAATCTACTTGTTCATCAACAGGTTCTTTAATTAGGGTTCCGTCTCTATCTATAAATAATACTTTTTTCATTGTTTTTAATTTTAAAAAGAGCTCTCAACATTGCTCGAGGGAACATCTATAAATTGTAAAGCTCTTAACAATCTTTTATTCTCTATTTCACTACCTATAGTAATTCGTAAACAATTGTTTACTAAGTTACTTCTATTTCTTGTGATAATCTTCTGGTTTACAAGTTGATTATACACTTCATTAGCATTTGATACTTCAATCAAAAGAAAGTTTGCTTCAGATGGGTATACTTTTTTTACCAGTTCAATTTCTTGTAACTGTTTTTCCAGTTTCTCTTTTTGATCTATAATGATGTTTTTCTCTATTTCAAACTGTGCCAAATTATCTAGTTTATTAAGTATTGCTCCTTGATTTAAAGTGCTGATATTATAAGGAGGTTTGACCTTATTGTATATATCTATAATCATTGAATTTGCATAAGCTACTCCAACTCTAACTCCAGCTAAGCCCCAAGCTTTACTAAATGTTTGACTAATGATTAAATTTGGATAATCATTAAGCAATGATATATAAGAATCCTTCGTACTGAAATCAATATAGGCTTCATCAATAATTACAATTCCTTTAAATTCACTAAGAATGTACTGTATAACTTTATCTTCAAAACAGTTACCTGTTGGATTGTTAGGTGAACAGATAAAAATGAGTTTAAGAGCTTCGTCTTTCAAGTATGGATTCAGTTCTTCTACGTCTATTTGAAAATCAGATGTTAAAGGTAATTCTACTAATTTAACATCATTAATAGCAGCAGAAACACTGTACATTCCATAAGAAGGAACAAAGGTTAATGCTTTGTCTTTTACAGGCTCACAAAAAATCCGAAATGCTAAATCGATAACTTCATCACTTCCGTTTCCTATAAAAATTTGATTTTTATCAACACTCTTAATTGCTGATAATCGCTCTTTAATTTCTATTTGCTGTGGATCAGGATAACGATTTAAAACCCCATATGGATTTTCGTTTGCATCCAAATACACTTCTGCCTCTCCTTTAAATTCATCCCTAGCAGAAGAATAAGCCTTTAGCTTCTGAATATTAGGACGTATGATCTTGTTTAAATTGAATTCACTCATCGTTAATTATTTTGAGGTTTCTTTAATTAAGATTTCTCACATTCGTTCGAAATGACTCTTAGTTATTTAACTCTTTTAATCTTACTGTAATTGCATTTTTGTGCGCTTGTAAGCCTTCTGCCGCTGCCATTAACTCAATCGATTTACCTATAGTAGTAATTCCTTCTTTAGTTACTTCTTGAAAAGTGATTTTTTTCACAAAACTATCTAACGAAACTCCGCTATAGTTTTTTGCATAGCCATTGGTTGGCAAGGTGTGATTGGTGCCACTAGCGTAATCACCAGCACTTTCACAGCTGTAGTTCCCTAAAAATACTGAACCAGCATTTACAATTCCTTCGATATATTCAGAAGCTTTCTCAGAAGCTATAATTAAGTGCTCTGGAGCATATTCATTACTAAATTGAATACATTCTTCAGAAGAATTTAAAACAACTGCAAAACTGTTTTCTATTGCTTTTTTAGCTAATTCTTTTCTAGGTAACTCTTCTATTTGTTTTTTTAGTTCTGTTATAACATTTTGAGCTACATCGTTTGAAGTAGTCACTAAAATAGCCTGACTATCAGACCCGTGTTCCGCTTGCGACAATAAATCGGCAGCTACAAAAACCGGATTTGATGTTTCATCAGCAATAACCAATACTTCACTAGGACCTGCAGGCATGTCGATAGCAACGCCTTGTTGTTGTATTAATTCTTTTGCTTTGGTAACAAACTGATTCCCTGGACCCAAAATTTTATATACATTCGGAATTGTTTCTGTTCCGTATGCCATAGCACCTATAGCCTGAGCTCCTCCAGCTTTAAAAATTTGAGTGATCCCTACTAAAGAAGCCGTGTATAAAATAGCAGGATTGATAGCTCCTTCTTTGTTAGGTGGCGTACATAAAATAATCTCTTTGCATCCAGCTATTTTTGCGGGAATCCCTAACATTAAAATAGTTGAAAACAAAGGAGCTGAACCTCCTGGGATATACAAACCAACCTTTTCTATGGCTACATTTTTTCTCCAACAAGTAACCCCATTTGTTGTGGTTATTTTTTTAAGAGTTTCTTTTTGTGAATTGTGAAATGCTTCAATATTACTTTTCGCTAATTGAATTGCTTGTTGTAACTCTTCTGAAACCAGATTTTTAGCACTTTCTATTTCTTCCTCAGAAACTTTAAAAGAGTTTAAAGAAACATTGTCCAACAACTGAGCATATTTTGTTAATGCCTTGTCTTTATTATTTCTCACATCAGTTAAGATGGTTTGTACAGTTTCTCTTAAGCTAGTTTCATTGATAACAGCTCTTTTACACAACGAACTCCAATTTTGTTTTGCTGGATTATTTATTATTTTCATCTGTTTATTTTTATTGTTTTTAATTGTCATTCCTAGACTGTGCTCAACGCAAGTACCGGAATTGAATCCTTGGATATCGCCCTGCGATTAAATAACCATTTTTTCTATAGGACAAACCAAAATACCTTCTGCTCCATTGGCTTTTAGCTCGTCTATGATTTCCCAAAACTCATTTTTATTCAATACAGAGTGCACCGAACTCCATCCTTTTTCAGCTAATGGCAATACAGTTGGACTACGCATTCCTGGTAAAATTTTAATAATTTTTTCTAACTTGTCATTTGGGGCATTTAATAAGACGTATCTTGATTGTCTACCTTTTAAAACTGATTGAATTCTGAACTGTAATTTGTTTAGAATATCTTGTTGCTCTTTTCCTATTTGAGGAGAAACAGCTAGAACAGCTTCCGATGTCAATAAAACTTCTACTTCTTTTAAATTGTTTTTGAAGAGTGTCGATCCACTTGAAACGATATCACAAATACCATCGGCTAACCCAATATTTGGAGCTATTTCTACAGATCCATTAATGATGTGTAGTTGTGCTTGAATATTATTTTTATCTAAAAAGCTTTGAACTGTATTCGGATATGAAGTCGCTATTTTTTTATTCTGAAAATAACTAATTCCATTGTAGTTTTCTCCTTTAGGTATAGCTAAAGAAACTTTACATTTTGAAAAACCTAGCTTTTCAATAAATTGAATTCTATTTCCTTTTTCTATCAATAAATTTTCTCCGATAATGGCAGCATCTACAACTCCATCTTTTAAATATTGAGGAATATCTCCGTTTCTTAAATAAAAGATTTCCAAAGGAAAATTGTTTGCAGAAGCTTTTAATTGGTCTTTTCCATTGTCGATAGAAATACCACAATCTTTCAGTATTTGTAAGGAATCTTCGTTAAGTCTTCCTGATTTTTGTATGGCTATTTTTAATTTACTCATTTTAATTTTGAATAGGTTTGAGTAAATCTTTTGAGAAGTATTTTCGTGGCGCCTTGTTGAAAATAAAAAACCCGTTTGATTTACTCAAACGGGTTTAAAATATATCTTGATTTTATTCAATACATTTTCAGCTCGCCTGAGTGCAAGTATGAAAATGATGATGATTTAATTGAATAAAATTCATGTCTTTTGTATTGTTGCTACAAAGATTTGAAATAAAAATTGAATTGTGCAAGTTTTTTTATAAAAAAAATAAAACCACCTGAATATCAGGTGGTTTTTATATGAATTTATCATGCTAAATCGAGTTTAGCAAAACAATTATTCTATTATCTGAAATCTATTTTACGCATACGTAAGCTTTCAGGAGTTACTTCTAAGTATTCATCATCTTTAATGTATTCCATACATTCTTCTAAAGACATATCTACTTTAGGAGCGATTTTAACTCCGTCATCAGAACCTGATGCACGTACGTTTGTTAACTTCTTCCCCTTGATTAAGTTTACCGCTAAATCATCTTGTTTTGCGTTTTCACCTACAACCTGACCTTTATAAATCTCTTGGTTAGGGTCGATGAAGAAACGCCCTCTATCTTGTAAACGGTCGATAGCATAAGCAGTTGCCTTACCAGACTCCGAAGAAATAATTGCTCCGTTTACTAAATCAGAAAACTCTCCTTTGTAAGCATCGTACCCTCTTAAACGGTGGTTAATGATTGCTTCACCTTGCGTAGCTGTTAATAATTTATTACGTAAACCAATTAAACCACGAGAAGGAATATCAAACTCTAAGTGTTGTAAATCTCCTTTAGGTTCCATTACTAATAAATCACCTTTACGCATTGTTACCAAGTTAATTGCTTTACTTGCCAAATCTTCAGGTACATCAATTACTAAAGTTTCGTATGGTTCACACTTAACTCCGTCAATTTCTTTTAAAATTACTTGTGGACGACCAACTTGTAATTCATATCCTTCACGACGCATTGTTTCAATTAATACAGATAAATGTAGAATTCCACGTCCAAAAACGTTGAATTTATCCTCTGTATCTGTATCTTCAATACGTAATGCTAAGTTTTTCTCAGTTTCTTTATATAAACGGTCACGTAAGTGACGAGACGTTACATATTTTCCTTCTTTACCATAGAATGGAGAGTTGTTAATAGTAAATAACATACTCATCGTTGGCTTATCCACCTCAATTCTTGGTAATGCTTCTGGATTCTCTAAATCTGCAATTGTATCTCCAATTTCAAAATCATCAATTCCAGTAACAGCACAAATATCTCCACTACGTACTTTATCCGTTTCAACTTTACCCATTCCTTCAAAAACGTGTAATTCTTTGATACGAACTTTTTTTGTAGTTCCGTCTCCTTTACAAAGCATGTAATCTTTGTTCTTTTCTAAATCTCCACGGAAAACACGACCAATCGCAATTCTTCCTTTGAATGAAGAATAATCTAACGACGTGATTTGCATTTGAGGTGATCCTTCACGATATGGAGCTTCAGGAATTGTTTCGATTACAGCATCTAATAAATCAACTAAATCTTCTTTAGGATCTTGCCAATCTGTACTCATCCATCCATTCTTTGCAGAACCGTAAATGGTAGTAAAGTCTAACTGCTCTTCCGTAGCCTCTAAAGCAAACATTAAGTCGAATACTTTTTCGTGTACTAAATCTGGAGTACAGTTTTCTTTATCAACCTTGTTTACTACTACGATTGGAGTTAATCCTAATTCGATAGCTTTTCCTAATACGAAACGTGTTTGTGGCATCGGTCCTTCAAAAGCATCAACCAATAATAAAACACCATCAGCCATTTTTAATACACGTTCTACCTCTCCACCAAAGTCGGCGTGACCAGGAGTATCAATTACATTAATTTTTACATCTTTGTAATTTACTGATACGTTTTTAGATAAAATGGTAATTCCTCTTTCACGCTCTAAGTCGTTGTTATCTAGCAATAAATCTGTACGTTCTTTACGCTCGTCTAAAATTTTAGCTTGATCTATAATTTTATCAACCAAGGTAGTCTTTCCGTGGTCAACGTGTGCTATAATAGCAATGTTTCTTATTGATTGCATTCGTGCTTATTTTGAAGCTGCAAAAGTAGTGTTTTATTGCTTACCTTTTACGAATTTTTATTACTGAATTCGTAATATTCAATTTAAAGCTTTAGAAAAAGTACTTTTTTATAACATCTTTATATACTTTCTCTTTACTTTTTAAGGGATGCTGTAGTTTTAATTGATTGATTTCCCTTTATAGTTTGAAAGAAATAAATACTCGATTTTTAGTTATTTAGAAATACATTACTCTGTTTTTGTATCTTCTAACTCTTCATCATCTGCTCTAAAAGCACTAGGAAGTATGTCGGGGATTAATTTGATTAATAAAGGCAAAAGTAGGGCTCCTCCAGGAAGCATAAACACAGTAAAAGCAGGTATTGCTTTACAAATATCGAGTGTTTGTTGCTTTACTTTTGCCTTTTCTTCATCGGTTAACGATGTAGTTAATGATTTTCTAATAAGAAAGACTAGCTCCTTGCTTTCTTGAAGCTCTTTAGCTAATCTTTTCTTATTTTTATAGATAGCCTCTTTTATTTCATCAACTGTATTCATTACAGCTTACGACGGGCTTTTTCAGTTTTAAGTAAGTTTAACTCTCTAGAAGTTTGTCCTGCTACTGAAGTATTTTCTTCTGCTCTACGAATTAAGTAAGGCATCACATCACGAACAGGTCCGAAAGGAACATATTTCGCAACATTATATCCTTCTTTAGCTAAGTTAAAGCTAATGTGATCGCTCATACCATATAATTGACCAAACCACATACGCTTATCATCAGCTGCTATGTTGTGTTCTTTTGCTAAATCCATTAACAAATAAGAGCTTTCTTCGTTGTGAGTTCCAGCAAAAATTGCCATATTTTTATGATTCATCATATAACGAACTGCTTCGTTATAATTATCATCAGTAGCTTGTTTATCTACACAAATTGGAGATTCGTATCCTTTTTCATTAGCTCTCTCACGTTCTTTCTCCATGTATGCACCGCGTACCACTTTCATACCAATATGATATCCTTTTTGATGAGCTCTTTGATGTAAGTCTCTCAAATAATCCATACGATCATGACGGTACATTTGTAACGTATTAAAAACGATGGCTTTTTCTTTGTTATAAGTTTCCATCAATTCCTCAATCAAATCATCCGCAGCACCTTGCATCCAACTTTCTTCAGCGTCTATTAATAGTGGTACATCTTTAGCAACCGCAGCTTTACATACTGTATGAAAACGCTCTACTACTCTATCCCACTCTACTTTTTCTTCAGAAGTTAATTCTTTTCCTTCAGTTAATTTTTGATACAAAGCAAAACGACCAAAACCTGTAGGTTTAAAAACAGCGTAAGGAATAGCTGTTTTTTCTTCAGCAAAATTAATTGTTTTTAAGGTCATTTTTAAAGCATCATCAAACTGAGCTTCATCTTCTTTCCCTTCTACAGAATAATCTAAAATACTATGAACGTTTCCTTTTTCATACATCTTTTCGATGTTAGGTAAACAGTCATCTTCTGTTACTCCTCCACAAAAATGGTCGAAAACTGTTGATCGGATTAAGCCTTCAACTGGTAAATGAGCTTTCAAAGCAAAATTAGTTACCGCAGTACCAATACGAACCATTGGTTGGCTTTGAATCATTTTAAATAAAAAATAGGCACGCTCTAGCTCTGAATCAGATTTTAATTTAAAAGCAGTTTCGGTGTTGTCAAAAAGTCTCATTATCGAGGTATATTAATGTCTTATATTTAAAGACAAATATAAATGAGTAGAGTGATATATTTTAATTTTTTCTATTTAATTTCGCTGTATATTTTTAATAACAATGACTACAATTAACGCAGCAACATATCCTATTCATTTTGATGAAAAAGCTTATAACGAATTAACTTCTTTAGTTTCTAAAAAAAATTACTCATCTGTATTTATTTTAGTTGATGATAATACTTTAGAACACTGTTATCCTCGATTTATGCAATTATTTGCTACAGATAAGCCTATTGAAGTCATTCAAATTGATGCTGGTGAAATTCATAAAAACATCGAAACTTGTATGGGTGTTTGGAACGTGATGACTGAATTGGGCGCCGATAGAAAAAGTTTGCTTATTACTTTAGGGGGTGGTGTTATTACCGATTTAGGTGGTTTTGTTGCTTCAACGTTTAAAAGAGGTATTGATTTTGTAAACATTCCTACCACTTTATTGAGCATGGTAGATGCTTCTGTTGGGGGAAAAACAGGTGTTGACTTAGGTGTTTTAAAAAACCAGATTGGTGTTTTTGCAAACCCAGAGATGATTGTGATTGATGCTGAATACTTGCATACAGTTTCTGCGCGTGAAATTCGTTCAGGTACTGCTGAAATTATTAAGTATGGAATGACACATGACATTAAATTATTCAATGAAATCAAGGATAACGATCAGGTAAATATTGTGGATTTAATCCACCGTTCAATTGAAATAAAGAATGAAGTTGTTTTAGAAGACCCGAAAGAACAAGGTGTTCGTAAAGTTTTAAACTGGGGACATACCATTGGACATGGTGTAGAATCGTATTTTTTAGAAAATCCTGATAAAGATGCTATAACTCATGGTGAAGCTATTGCCATAGGAATGGTTTGTGAGGCTTATCTGTCTTCTGAAATTTTAGGTTTTCCAAAGGAAAAGGTATTAGAAATAAAAGAAGCCATCATTAAGATTTACGGAAAAGTAACGATTGATAAAGGCGATTTTCAGCCTATTATTGAGTTGATGAAGCATGATAAAAAGAATGTGGGTGGTGAAATTAATTTCGTACTTCTAGAAGATTACGAAGATTTTAAAATCAACTGCAAAGCTTCCGAAGAATTAATTAATGAAAGTTTAGCATTTTATAACGCATAAAAAAAAGAGCAACTTTAAAGTTGCTCTTTTTTTATTTTAGCTTTTCTTCTATATACTTTTTAGCTGTTTCGTAAATAGCATCTACTTCTTTTGGGCTAAAGCCACTAAATTCACCTAAAGGAAAACAAACTGTAGCAAACGTATTGAAAAATTTGTGCTCTTCAGAAGATAACATCAAAAGTTTAGACGTATGCGCTAAAACTTTTAGTGTTGTATTTAACTCTTCATTTGTTTTTTCTGAAGGATACACAACGTAACTTCCAATTATTGGATATTCTGAATCTTTAAAAGGTGTCGTTGGAAAATTATCTATAATTCCTCCGTCTGAATATAGCATACTATCTATTCTTATAGGGTTAAACAAACCAGGAATGGCACATGATGCTAACACCGGCTTTAATAAATCTCCTTCGTAAAAATACTGAGTAGTTCCTTTATTCAAATTCGTTGTGGAAACCGTTAAAGGAATATTTAATTCTTCGAATGTCGGTTTAATTTTATCCTCAATTAGTCTAGCATAGTTAGAAGAGTTAAAAATTCCTGGTTTCGCTATTGTTATCCACGAAAACTGAAATATTTCGGTTGTTTTAAAGAAATTTAAAATTTCTTTTGGTCTCATTCCAGAAGCATACATAGAACCAACTAGCGAACCAGAACTGCAAGCTGAAATTGCATTGATTTTAATATTCAGTTCTTCTAGTTTTTCCAATAAAGCAATATGAGCAACTCCTTTTTCTGCTCCTCCACTAAGTACTAAATTTATAGGTACATTCGGATCTAAATGTTTTAATTTTTCAAGAGCGCATTGGTACTTTTCTTTAATCATCTTTTTTTCTTCATTTTAGCTTACATAACACTTTTTATAAAGCCTTTCATAGGCTGGTAGAATATTATCGAGTGAAAATAATTTAATATGTTCTTTAGCGTTTTCTTTAAACTGGTTCAAAATAACTTCATCTTTTAAAAGATAAACGGCATTATTAGCCATATCATTTACATCACCTAACTCACTTAAAAAACCAGTAACACCATTAATATTTACTTCAGGTAAACCACCTGTGTTAGTAGAAATTACAGGAGTACTTGCTGCCATGGCTTCTAAAGCTGCCAATCCAAAGCTTTCTGTTTTTGAAGGTAACAAAAACACATCTGTATAACATAAAATCTTAGCTACTTCAGTACTGTTTCCCATAAACAATACTTTATCTTCTATTTGTAACTCTTTGGCTAAGTTTTCTGCTTTTAAACGTTCTGGTCCGTCACCAACCATTAATAATTTTGAAGGTATTTCTTTTTGAACTTTATTAAAAATTCGAATAACATCATCGGTACGTTTTACAGGACGAAAATTACTTATGTGTGTTAAAATTCGCTCATGTGGTTTCGCTAGTGCTTCTCTTTTACACTCTCCTTCATGCGCTTTATCATACTTTTCACCATCAATAAAATTATAGACTACTTTAATATCTTTTTCAATATTAAATAAACGAAGGGTATCTTCTTTTAAACTGTTAGAAACTGCCGTAACTTCATCTGATTTATTGATGCTAAATTCTACCGCTGTCTTATACGTTGGATGACTTCCTACTAAAGTAATATCAGTACCATGTAACGTTGTAACTACCTTTACATCAATACCTTTATCTTCCAACATTTTTTTTGCCATATAAGCCGCATAGGCATGTGGAATAGCATAATGTACATGTAAAACTTCAAGTTCATATTTTGCTACTACTTCTACCATTTTACTTGATAAAGCCAATTCGTAAGGTTGGTATTGAAATAGTGGATATTCCTCTAAAACAACTTCATGAAAGTGTAAACGGTGTGAAAAAAAATCTAATCGAACAGGTTGATTGTAAGTTATAAAATGTACTTCGTGACCTTTATCAGCAAGAGCCATTCCTAATTCAGTTGCTACAACTCCACTTCCACCAAAGGTTGGATAACATACAATTCCTATTTTCATGTTTACTGTTTGATTATTTTTAGATTTAGAATATAGTTAATGACGTAAATTTAAGGTATTACTTACGTTTATTTGTAAAGAATTTCTTAAAATAAAAACGCCATTACGTAGTTTGTAATGGCGTTTTTATTTTATGAATTATCTGTAATTTAGTAATCTCCTAATGTTTCAGGGTTTTGAGCTAAAGCAGATGCTAATTGTTCATCATTTGGTGCTTTACCATGCCATGCGTGAGTGTGCATCATAAAATCTACACCATTCCCCATTTCAGTATATAATAAAACACAAACTGGTTTTCCTTTTCCTGTGCGAGATTTTGCATCAGCCATTCCGTTTAAAATAGCTTCAACATTATTTCCTTCTTTGATTTCTACAACATCCCATCCAAAAGCTTCAAACTTAGCTTTTAAACTTCCCATAGGTAATACTTCATCAGTAGAACCGTCGATTTGTTTTTCGTTTAAATCAACTGTAGAAATTAAGTTATCAACCTTTTTAGCAGAAGCATACATAGCAGCTTCCCAAATTTGACCTTCTTGTAACTCTCCATCACCATGTAATGAATATACAATTTTATCGTCTCCATTTAACTTTTTTGCTTCAGCAGCACCGATAGCAACACTCATTCCTTGTCCTAACGATCCTGAGGCAATACGAATACCTGGTAAGGCTTCGTGCGTAGTTGGGTGACCTTGTAAACGAGAGTCTAACTTTCTAAAAGTTGCCAACTCAGCTACAGGGAAGAATCCGCTGTGAGCTAGTACACTATAATATACTGGTGAAATATGTCCGTTTGACAAGAAAAATAAATCTTCATTTGTACCGTCCATGGTAAAATCGGTAGAATAATTCATAATTTCTTGATACAAACAAGTGAAAAATTCAGCACATCCTAAAGAACCTCCTGGGTGTCCTGAATTTACAGCATGTACCATTCGTACAATATCTCTACGAACTTGTTGTGTAAAATCTTGTAATTGTTGTGTTGTTGGCATTATTGTTTTGTTTTATGCCCACAAATGTAACTGATTATGCAAAAATGAGCAATTACTTTTATTAGGTTTTTTGCTTTTTCTTCTTAGCTGCTGGAAACAGCACATTGTTTAAAATTAAACGGTAACCAGGAGAAGTTGGATGTAAATCTAATTCTGTTTTCGGATCTCCTACCCTATGTTGATAATCTTCAGGATCGTGACCTCCGTAAAAAGTAAACATTCCTTTTCCTTTCGTTCCATGAATATACCTGCCTTCTTTGTTGGTTTTGTTTTCTCCCAAAACAACAATAGTCGATTTTATAGTATTCGGATCAAATGAAGTCGTTTGTCCCATAAAACCTTTTACCAGCATAGTATGGTTTTGTGTTAACATCGTTGGAACTTGATCCCATTTTGCAGAAAACTCTTTCAACGTAAAATAATCTACTTCTTTATTAATTCTCCTTTTTCGAGTCATATCAATGGTAGAAAATTCATACGTAGTTGGATTACGAATCAGCTCAAAATTTTTAAAAGCAAAAGTTTTATTAAAATTTATTTTAGATTGATAATTAGGCTCGGAAGCATCACCATCAAACATTGCCTCACAAATATCTACTCCATCAGCTGCTAAGGCAATATCAAAACTATCGGTTGCTGAACACATGGCAAACATGAATCCACCACCAACTACGTAATCACGTATTTTTTTAGCTACAGCACCTTTTTCTTCTGACACTTTATTGTATTCTAGTTTCTTGGCTAAGGCTTCTGCATCTTTCTTTTGTTGAATATACCAAGGAGCTGTTCTGAAAGCACCATAAAATCTTCCATATTGTCCTGTAAAATCCTCATGATGCAAGTGTAACCACTCATAAAGTAACAACTTATCATTTAATACTTCTTCATCATATACTACATCAAAAGGAATTTCAGCATACGTCAGTACCATGGTTACCGCATCGTCCCAAGGCATTTTATCTTTAGGAGAATATACCGCTATTTTCGGAGCTTTTTCTAAAGTTACCGCTTCTTGATTTTTTGAAGGTGAAGAAATTTCTTCTAAAATTAACTGTGATTTAGCATCTGAAATAACTTGATAGGAAACACCTCGGATTTTACACTCATTTTCAACCGATTCGTTGTTTTCAATTAAAAAAGCGCCACCATCATAATTTAACAACCATTTTGCTTTTAATTCATTTTGAAGTGCATAATACACAATTCCATACGCCTTTAAATGATTCTTCTGATTTTCATTACTCATTGGCACGTAAATAAAGGAAGCCCAAATCGTGTTTGAGAATAGAAAAAAGATAAGTATGTATGTAAATTGCTTCATTTTAAAAACTAAAATACACAATTACTTTTTAGCAATTGTGTATTCTGTCATATTTTAAGTTTTATTTAAAGTCTAAAACGGAACATCATCGTCACTCGGACCGAATGCATCTTCTGGTGAAGCGAAGTTACTAGATGCTACTTCATCGTTAAATCCAGAGTTCATACTTGATTGGAATTCACTACTAAACCCTTCTTCTAAATCTGAGAATTTAGCTAAGTGTCCTGTAAACTTCAAACGTATATTATCTAACCCACCATTACGGTGTTTTGCTACAATAAACTCTCCTTGACCTTCACATGGTGAATGATCATCATCATCCCATTCTGTCATACCATAGTATTCAGGACGGTAAATAAAAGATACAATATCGGCATCTTGCTCAATCGCTCCCGATTCACGAAGATCGGATAATAACGGACGCTTACTACCTCCACGAGTTTCTACCGCACGAGATAGCTGAGAAAGTGCTATTACTGGCACATTTAATTCTTTACCTAAGGCTTTTAAGTTACGAGAAATTGTCGAAATTTCCTGTTCACGGTTACCTCCTGCTCCACCAGCTGTCATTAACTGTAGGTAGTCAATAATTAATATTTTAACTCCATGTTGCGATACTAAACGACGTGCTTTAGCACGTAAATCGAAAATGGACAAGGCAGGTGTATCATCAATAAAAATAGGTGCTTCTGAAAGGTTTTTAACTTTTACATTTAATTGCTCCCATTCGTGTGGCTCTAAATTTCCTTTACGCAATTTTTCAGAAGTTAATCCTGTTTCCGAAGAAATCATACGTGTAATTAACTGTACCGAAGACATCTCTAACGAAAATAATGCTACAGGATGTCCGAAATCTATCGCCATATTTTTCGCCATCGAAATTACGAATGCCGTTTTACCCATACCAGGACGTGCTGCAATAATAATTAAATCGGTAGGCTGCCAACCAGAAGTAAGTGCATCTAATTTGGTAAAACCAGTTGCCAAACCACTCATCCCTTCTTTGGTAGAAATTTCTTGGATTTTATTAATGGATTGTTGTACTAACGAATCGGCTCTCTCTGCTCCTTTTTTTAAGTTTCCTTGTGTAACCTCAAATAATTTTCCTTCAGCATCATCTAACAAATCAAAAACATCCATGGTTTCATCATAGGCATTTTCAATGATTTCTGAAGAAATGGTTATTAATCTTCTTTGAATGTACTTTTCAAGAATAATTCTCGAATGAAACTCTATGTGAGCTGAAGAGGCTACTTTTTGCGTTAATCCAATTAAGTAAAAATCTCCTCCTGCTATATCTAACTTCCCGTTCTTTTTTAATTGATTAGAAACCGAAAGTAAATCGATTGGTTCTGAATTTTGAAATAATGCATAGATTGCTGCATAAATTTCTTGATGTCTTTTGTCATAGAAAGCCTCAGGATGCAAAATATCAATTACTTCATCAATACCCTTTTTATCAATCATCATAGCTCCTAAAACAGCTTCTTCTAATTCTAAGGCTTGTGGCGGTAATTTTCCTTTTTCTAAGCTAATAATTCTAGCTTTATCAATTTTTGTTCCTTTGAGAGATTGGGTTCTTTCCATGGCAGCAAATGTATATTTTTAAGATGATATTTGTAGGTGCATTTCTTAAATTTCTTTTTGCACAATTTTGCAAACAAAAGTGTTATTAACTTGTTGATAACGTATCAACTTTCTTATTTTTGGGCTTATGAAGCTTCAAAAAAGACATCTTTATATTGCGTTGATACTTCCGATTCAAATTGTTTTGGTACAATTATTAAGTCAAAAATCGCTGTGGATTGAGCAATATTATAGCAATGGTATTTATCCATACCTTTCCCATTTTTTCCGGACTATTCTGGGATGGATTCCTTTTTCATTTGGTGATGCATTAGGTTTATTTTTAATTGTTATTTTCTGTAAGGCTTTATACGGTTTAATAAAAAACCGATTTAAAAATTCGCTTTCTAAATTACTAAATTTTATCATTACTTTATCAATAATATATTTTTGTTTTTATGCCTTTTGGGGGTTAAATTATTTTAGAGAGCCATTAGCTAAGAACTTAGGGTTACAACAATCTAACTACACTACCGAAGAATTAGTTTCTACAACAGAACATATTATTAATGAATTAAACGCTGTTCACCTACAAATTACCTCTAACGATTCTGTGAAAGTGGTAGTTCCTTATTCCCAAAAAGAAATATATAAGTTGGCTCCTAATGGTTTTAAATCGTTATCTACCATTTATCCACAGTTAAACTATCAAACTTCATCAATAAAAAGTTCTTTGGTTAGTTTATTTCAATCGTACAATGGAACTTCAGGATACCTTAATCCATTAACGGGTGAGGCTCAAGTAAATGATATGATTCCTAAAACAGGTTATCCTGCTACCACCTGTCATGAAATAGCACACCAAATTGGTTGGGCAGCTGAAAACGACGCTAATTTTGTGGGATTTTTAGCTTCTGTAGCAAATGATGACCTCTACTTTAAATACTCGGGTTACCGTATGGCTTACAACTATTGTATTCGTCAGGTATATAAAAGAGATAAAGAATTAGGGAAAAAACTCGCTAAAACGTTAAATAAAGGTGTTTATAAAGATTATAAAGCTAGTTACGTGCATTGGCAACAATTTAAAAACCCTATTGAACCTTACCTAAAAAAAGGGTACAATTCTTATTTAAAAGCCAACAATCAATCAAAAGGAATACAATCGTATAGCTATGTTGTCGATTTATTGATTGCTTATTTTAAAAATGAATATTAACATAAATTCATCTTATTTCAATTCTCTAAATAGATTTGAAATAGCTATTTTTGAGGCTTTAAAAATACTACGATGAACAAACAACATATAATCGACCGATTTATTAAGTATGTAACTATTGATACTGAAAGTGATCCTAACAATCCTGCTTTTCCTAGTACTGAAAAACAATGGGACTTAGCCAAAGTTCTTGAAAAAGAATTGAAGGAAATAGGAATGGAAGATGTTGAATTAGATGAGAATTGTTATTTAATGGCAACGTTACCTAGCAACTTAGATTACGAAGTACCAACTATTGGTTTTGTTGCTCATATTGATACTAGTCCTGATTTTACAGGAGCTAATGTTAAGCCTCAAATTCATGAGAATTACGATGGTAAAGATATCTTATTAAACAAGGAAGAGAACATCGTTTTATCTCCTGATTATTTCGAGGATTTATTACAATATAAAGGTCAAACGATCATCACTACTGATGGAACTACTTTGTTAGGTGCTGATGATAAAGCTGGTGTTACTGAAATCGTTTCTGCAATGGAGTACTTAATCCAACACCCAGAAATTAAGCACGGTAAAATCCGTATTTGTTTTACTCCTGATGAAGAAGTTGGTAAAGGAGCTCACATGTTTGATGTTGAAAACTTTGGAGCAGAATGGGCTTACACTATGGACGGAAGTCAGATTGGAGAATTAGAGTATGAAAACTTTAATGCTGCTGGAGCAACAGTTACTATTAATGGTAAAATTGTACACCCAGGTTACGCGAAAGGAAAAATGATTAACTCTATGTTAATTGCAAGTGAGTTCATCAATGCTTTACCTGAAGACGAAGTGCCAGAAAAAACTACAGGTTACGAAGGTTTCTTCCATTTACACCACATGCAAGGTGAAGTTGAAAAAACTACTTTACACTATATTATTAGAGATCACGACATGGATCAATTCAATAATCGTAAGCAAGCTATGTTAGATTTAGCTGAAGTGTTGAATGCTAAACGTGGACAAAAATTAGTTTCTGTTGAAATTAAAGATCAATATTTCAACATGAAAGAAAAAGTAACTCCGGTAATGCATATTGTTGATATTGCTGAAGAGGTAATGAAAGATATGGGAATTACTCCGTTAATCAAACCTATTCGTGGTGGTACTGATGGTTCTCAATTATCATACAAAGGATTGCCTTGTCCGAACATTTTTGCTGGTGGACATAATTTCCACGGGCGTTATGAATACGTTCCTGCAGAAAGTATTGTAAAAGCTAGCGAGGTTATTGTTGGTATAGCTCAAAAAGTAGCTGTAGAGTTTAAATAATCAATCGCTTCTTATTTATATAAAATCAAAAACTCTAGCTGCAGCTAGAGTTTTTTTATGATATTTTTACCCCTTTAAAAAATATCATTTTGTTTGAAATAAATCCCCTTAATTTTATTTCACCGCAAATATGTACCTTTTTAAAAAGCTTAGAAACAGGAAAATTCCCTTTTACCTATCTTAAAAACCCCTTATTTCACAAAAAAACACAAATTTGTATATTTCTTTTATTTAATTTTTTGCCTAGTACCTCCTATCTATTTTTGCGGCAAATAATTATCAAATGAATAGACGAGACCTTTTAAAGTTGACAGATAAGTATCAGTCTCCTTTGTATGTTTACGACACTGAAAAAATCATTTCTCAATACAAGAAGATTACCTCTGCATTTTCAAAAGTGAAAAATGTAAAAATTAATTATGCAGTAAAAGCGTTATCAAACATTAATATATTGAAGGTGTTTAATAAGCTTAATAGCGGATTAGATACAGTTTCTATTCAAGAAGTTAAATTAGGTTTATTAGCTGGATTTGAACCTCATGAAATTATCTATACCCCTAACGGTGTTTCTCTTCAAGAAATAGAAGATGTTGCTAAGTTAGGTGTTCAAATTAACATTGATAATTTATCTATTTTAGAATTATTCGGACAAAAGCATCCAACAATACCTGTGTGTATTCGTATCAATCCACATGTTATGGCAGGTGGAAATAGTAAAATATCTGTTGGGCATATTGATTCTAAATTTGGAATTTCAATTCACCAAGTACCTCATATAAAAAGAGTAGTAGAAAATACAGGAATGCATATTAATGGAATACACATGCATACTGGTTCTGATATTTTAGATATTGATACTTTTTTACGTGCTTCTGAGATTTTATTTGACGTAGCTAAGCAATTCGAAGATATTGACTTTGTAGATTTTGGTAGTGGATTTAAAGTTCCTTACAAAAAAGATGATATCTCTACTAATATCGAAGAGTTAGGAGAAAAACTATCGACTAGATTTAATCAATTTTGTAAAGGTTATGGTAAAGATGTAACCCTAATGTTTGAGCCTGGAAAGTTTTTAGTTAGTGAAGCTGGTTATTTCTTAGCTAAAGTAAATGTGATTAAACAAACTACTTCTACTGTATTTGCAGGTATTGATAGCGGTTTAAATCATTTGATTCGCCCAATGTTTTATAATTCATACCATCAAATTGAAAACATCTCTAATCCAAAAGGAAGAGAACGCTTTTATAGTGTAGTAGGTTACATCTGTGAAACAGACACCTTTGGGTCTAATAGAAGAATTAATGAAATTTCTGAGGGAGATGTTTTATGTTTCCATAATGCAGGAGCTTATTGCTTTTCTATGGCATCTAACTATAACTCTAGATACAAACCTGCTGAAGTTATGATTTATAAAGGAAAAGATTACTTAATTAGAAAAAGAGAAACTATAGAAGATATTCTTAGAAATCAAGAAAATATCACATTATAATAAAAATTAAAAGCTCTGACCCAAAAAGGTCAGAGCTTTTTTAAAATATAATCAACCCCTCAAAGACTATATTTTAAAACGTTGTAATTAAAGTCCCCTATCTTTATTTACATTACAAATATCATTGAAATATTTTATAATTATCATAGGAAAATCCCCTTTTCTATAAAAATAACACCCTAAAACAACAAAACAGCCTTTAATTTTAAAAGCTGTTTCATGGTTAAATTAAAATATTTTAAAGTTTGTGTTTAGAAAATATATCGTAAACCTAACTGCATTTGCCATCGAGATAATAGACTTGAATCATAACCGAACGTTTTATTTGAGTTAGGTGTAAATGAATATGTTGGAGCTTGTGAATAATCAGGCACATAACTAGCAGGATCTGTATTCGCAGGATCAACATCTGGGAATCTGATACCTAAAGGTTGTAAATTATTAGGTTGTTGAACAACTCCCCAATCAGAATTTATTAAGTTTCCTACATTTAAAATATCAAGACTTAATTGTATCGTATTTTGTTTTTTATCTGATACATTGAAATTAAAATCTTGTAAGATTTTTAAATCCCACTTTCCTCTCCATGGAGCCAACGCTCCATAACGCTCTACATACTGCCCTCTTCTATCATTCAAATAATCGTCTTGTTGAATATAATTTTCAAAAGCATCTGCTTGTGCTGCATCACTAAACTGCATTTGATTAATTTCAGAGCTTGTAGGCACGTATAATAAATCGTTTACTGCAGAACCGTCATTATTAATATCACCACCATATGTATAGTTAAATCTTCCTCCTTGTGCATATTCAAAGAAAGTAGAAATAGTTGTAGCAAACTTCTCACCTCCATATGTAAATTTCTTAGATGCAACTCCAATAATTCTGTGAGTATCACCATATTTAGAATATGATAATACATCATTATTAGCATTTCCTACTACTGGATTAAAAGCAAAAGCATCACCTGTAATTTCTGCTTCAATAGAGTTCACATCTTTAGCGTTTAAGTAATTATATGCCACACTAGTATATAATCCATTATCAAACGTTTTTTGAAGTTTAAAAGAAGCATTCCAAACACGACCTTTATCAGAGTTTGTAAACACATAAGCATTGTTTCCTTTATCACTTCCATTATATATTTCTCTATTATCAAAAGGTGTATTTAAAGTAGCACTAGGCTCTCTTAACCCCCAGTTTTGTACATGTGCTCCATTAATATCTTTTGTATAAGAAATGTCTGTAGTAGCTATAATTCCATTTTCGAACTTCCAATCCAAACCTAAGTTTGTTCTCCATACTTGAGGAAACTTAAAATCTGGGTCTACTAGTTGGAAGAAACCATCGTCAGCCCCACTCACCTGATTTCCAATCCATACAAAAGGTAAACGTCCTGTAAACACCCCAGAACCTCCACGAAGTTGCATTGTATTATCTCCATGAGTATCCCAATTAAAACCTACTCTTGGTGAAATTAACCATTGATTTGTTGGCATTTTAGTTGAAAGTAATTCTTGTTCTTCTCCCGTGTTTGGATTATAATATAATACTGAATTATTTCTAGTAGCTCCATTATCAGTATCTATATACTTTTGAATTAAACTTGAAGTATCAAAATACAATGGTTTATCAAATCGAATTCCATAAGTTAATTTAAAATTGTCGTTCACCTCCCATTCATCTTGCACATAAAAAGCAAGCTGACCTACGTTTAATTCAGATAGTTTCCATCCTCCATCCACACCCACTCCCGCAGCGTTTAACGCATTATACCTACTTTGTGCATATGCTAAATTAGTTGCTAAAATACCATTTGGGTCAGCTGCATCGTTTAAAAAGTTAGCTACACTTGGGTATGGTCCTCCAAAACCAGGTATATTAAACGTTCCTCTGTAAGGAAATGTTCCGAAGTTATCGTAAGCCGCTAGATTAAATGAATTTTTAAACTCAAACTTTTCAAATGAGAAACCAACTGTATAGGTATGATCTCCTTTAAAGAAGTTCATATTGTTCGTTAACTGAAAAACTCGTTGATCTAATGTATTGTGGATAGAAAATGGCTCATGACCAGCTATGATATAATTACTACCACTACCATCTTCTATCGAAATTACTGGTGCTGGTGCCGATAATGGGTTTCTAAAATCATCAAAATGAGAATATCCTATTTGTAATTTATTGGTTGTTGTTTCCGATAAATTTGAATTCAACTCTAATTGGAATGAATTTAAGTTATTATTAATTTCATATCCAGAGTTTTCAAACTGTAATGTAGTAAAGCTTGGTCCTCTATTTCCTAAAGCAGTAGGATGTGCAGGAGTTTCTTTTGAAGCTCTTAAGAAGTTGTAAATTAAGGCTAATCTATTTTTGTCATTAATATTCCAATCTAACTTAAAAATTCCTTTGGTAGATTCAGAACCATAAGTAAATCCTTCATAAGCTCCTGTATTATATCCTAAAGTAGCTAAAGCGTCTCTGACAGCTATTAAATCTGATTCCGACACTCTTGATTCATTAATAGCTCCACTTCCAGTGTTTGGTACCCATCCTGCTGTACCTAAATCTTCACGATCATCTTTTTCAAAATTAGCAAAAAAGAATAATTTATCTTTTATTATAGGACCTCCTAAACTAGCTCCGTATTGACTTTGGCTCAACTTAGGTTTTACAACATCTTGCCCTTTTATTTTACCTCCTGTCATATCCTGATTTCTAAAGAAACCATATACAGTACCTGTAAATTCATTGGTTCCACTTTTAGTAACCGCATCTACTGAAGCACCTGTAAAACCTGACAAGGTTACATCATAAGGTGCCGTTGAAACAGATATTTGCTCAATAGCATCTAATGAAATTGGTTGAGAGCCCGTTTGCCCCCCTGGTGTTGGAGAATCTAATCCAAAAGGGTTATTAAAAATAGATCCGTCTAAAGAGAAATTATTAAACTGATCATTTCTACCTCCGAAAGAATTTCCACTAGCAGTTGGTTCTAAACGTGTAAAATCTGCTGCTGAACGAGAGATAGTTGGTAGTGTTTTCAATTGGATAGCACTTACACTAGTTTGTGCTCCTGTTCTATCATTATTAAAAACTGTACTTCTGGTTGATGATATAACAACTTCTTCTAATTGTTCTCCATCTTCAGCTAAGATACCATCTATATTGGTGGTCTTACCCAGCGTTAAATAAACGTTAGTTACTTCTTGAGATTCAAACCCTATATAACTAAATGTTACTTTATAAGGCCCTCCTACTCTTAAATTAGGAATGGTGTACCTACCATTTTCTTGAGCTACTGCTCCTGATATAGTACCCGTAGGTTCATGTAAAACCACAATGTTAGCTCCAAACAATGGTTCTCCTTGACTGTCTGTTACAATTCCTTTTATTTTTGATGTAGTTATCTGGGAAAAGATGGATAAACTCAAAAAAACAAAAGAGAATACTAATAATTTTCTCATAATAGTACTGATTTTGTTTATGTTACATCTCAAATTTAAGAAATAAAAAAATCCGCTCGACTGAGCGGATTTATACTTTATTAACAGGTATTTAACAATTTAGTTACTATTCAGCAACTACTTCAAATACGATGTCAGCTACAACAGTTCTGTGTAAACGTACAGCAGCGTTGTATTTTCCTAATCTTTTTACGTTACCTCCAGTAACTTTGATAAATTTTTTATCGATTTCAGTACCGGCTTTTACTAAAGCTTCTGCAACATCAATGTTGTTAACTGAACCAAATAATTTATCACCTGAACCTACTTTAGAAGCTATTTTGATTTCATATCCTTTAATAGTTTCTGCTAACTTGTTAGCATCTTCTATTAATTTAGCTTCTTTATAAGCACGTTGCTTTAAATTTTCTGCTAATACTTTTCTAGCTGAAGAAGTAGCTAAAATTGCATATCCTTGAGGTATTAGGTAGTTACGTCCGTAACCATTCTTAACAGTTACGATATCGTCTTTAAAACCTAAGTTTTCTACGTCTTGTTTTAATATCAATTCCATGTTTCTACTTCTTTATTATTTTAACATATCTCCAACGTATGGCATTAAAGCTAAGTGACGAGCTCTTTTGATAGCTTGAGCCACTTTACGTTGATATTTTAATGATGTTCCTGTTAAACGTCTTGGTAAAATTTTACCTTGCTCGTTTACTAAATACATTAAGAAGTCTGCATCTTTGTAATCGATGTACTTAATACCGTTTTTCTTGAAACGACAGTATTTAGCTTCTTTCTTAGTTTCAATATCAAGCGGAGTTAAGTAACGTACTTCCCCTTGCTTATTTCCTTTTGCTTGTTGTTCTATAGATGCCATTTCTTACTTTTTTGCAGATTTAACACGTTCTCTTCTCTTTTCAGCCCAAGCTGCAGCATGTTTGTCTAACTTTACAGTTAAATAACGCATAACGCTATCGTCACGTCTAAACTCTAATTCAAACGGAGCAATTGCATCACCAGCTACCTTGTACTCAAATAAGTGGTAAAATCCACTTTTTTTCTTTTCGATTGGATAAGCTAACTTCTTTAAGCCCCAATCTTCTTTAGAAATCATTTCTGCACCTTTAGAAAGTAAATAGTCCTCAAACTTCTTTACTGCTTCCTTTATCTGAGTTTCAGATAAAACGGGATTCAAAATGAAAACAGTTTCGTAATGATTCATAATTAAATTATTTAAAATTTATTTTTAAGCCTGCAAATATACTGCTTTTTACTGCATAAACAAACTCTTAGCTTTAAATAATTTCATGATTTTGTGTATGTTTGTAACTAAACGACCTTATTTATGCAAATTCCTGAAATCCCTAACCTAATTCATTACGCTATTCCATTCTTTATTTTAACAGTAATTATTGAAGTTATTTTAACCATTAAAATAAAATTAGAAGATTATGAATTTAAAGATGCTGCTACTTCAATTACTATGGGGTTGGGTAATGTTTTTGTAGGATTGCTTACTAAAGGAATTATTCTGGGTGTATTTCTGTTTTTATATCAATATCGTTTATTCACCATTCCATTTGCTTGGTGGTCATGGATTATCATATTATTTGCTGAAGATTTTGCTTACTATTGGAATCATAGAATTGCACATGAAAGTCGTTTATTTTGGGCTAGTCACGTAGTACATCATTCTTCAACAAAATACAATTTAAGCACTGCCTTACGTCAAACATGGTCTGGAAGCTTTTATACCTTTATCTTTTGGGCTCCGTTAGCTATTATTGGTTTTCATCCTCTAATGATACTAACTCAAATGAGTATTAGTTTACTATATCAATACTGGATTCATACTGAATTGATTGACAAAATGCCTAAATGGTTTGAAGCTGTTTTTAATACGCCTAGTCATCACCGAGTACACCATGCTACCAATCCACAATATTTAGACAGAAATCACGCTGGAATTTTTATTATTTGGGATAAACTCTTCGGTACTTTTGAACCAGAAGTTGAAAAACCTGTATATGGTTTGGTAACAAATATTAACACCTATAACCCTGTAAAGGTTGCCTTTATTGAATGGTACAACATGTTTACCGATGTATTTAAAAGTAAAACTTCTGTTGGAAAAAGGCTTTTATATTTTATAAAACCTCCTGGATGGAAACATGATGGAACAGGAAAACTTTCTACCGATTTACGTAAAGAGTGGGAAGAAAATAAAAAAGGAGAAGTTTAAACTTCTCCTTTTTTATTAATTAATATCAAATCGAACTCCTAATGAAATATTTCTTGTATCTGTATCTTTAAATAATGGGTTTAAATCATACTTAGCGTATAAGCCATAGCCTTTATATGCTATAAAAGCACTTAATCCGTAGTTGATTGTATTCATATTAAAGTTATCTTTTTGAACCTCTTCGATCATAACTCCTTGAGCATTTCTATATTCTAAATACTGACGTGTTCCCAATTTAAATCCGAAGAAACCTCCTACCCCTAAACGAAAAGCTTTATGAGTTCTATCTACTACTTCTCCATCAGAATACTTTTTATTTTTAGAGAAGTCAAACTCCAAATGCATAGGAAATGTCATCTGTACATGACGTAATCTACTTTCTGAAAGTTGATCAGGATGAATACTCAAATTTGTTTCTTCTCCATTCACTATATGATATTGATTATTTTCTGCTCTTAAATTATTCCACAGAAAAGAAACCCCATATTTAAAATACGTTTTGGATGGTTCTTTAGTAAAACGTGTTTTAAATGTAAATCCTAATTCATAAAAATGTGATTGCCAAAATTTGTATTCAGAATCATTTAACGAACTAAACTCATTATTAGTCAACACATTGTTTACCCCTAAAGCAAACACTATTTGCGAGGTTGTTCGTTTCTTTCTTCTCTTCCTTTCTTTATCAACTTCATCTTTAGAAAGATCTAATTTAAACTCTGCTCCTGCTATTCTAAAAGTACCAACATTGGTATCTTCTTCACTACTTAATACTTTACCATCAATTTTATCTTGCACCAATTGTTGTAAGTTTTGTTCTTGAACAGAAACTTCTCTTTCTATTTGTTCTGCATGATATTGAGCTGCTTCCTTTTTCAACTTTACAGCTTCATCAATCGTTATTTTATTACTTTCTAATTGAGCGTTGATTTCTTTCACTTTCAACTTTAATGAATCTTTGTGCTGTTGCGTGATTTTATCAATAGTATTTGATATTTTTTTCACTTCTTTTTCAAATACTTTTTCTTGAGAATGGGCAATAGTTGTTACAAACAACACTAATAATAGTATTCTTTTCATCTTTGTAATTTTAAATTAAACTGATAATAATTTTGGTGATTTAATTATCGATAATTGGTAAGCGCTTTATTTATTTCTATCGACAATTGCTACTGCAATGTCTGATATTTTTAGTTTTAGTTTCTGCATGAAGTCTCCGTTATACTCTTCATCATCAATTGTTCTTTCTACCTCTGCTAAAATGGTATTAGGGTTAATTTTAAAATCAGATTTTTTCAATTCATCCTCTATCGTTTTTAACACATCTTCACGTTTCACTTTATGCCTTGCATAATATTCTTTAATTTCTTCCGAATTATGAGTTACTGCAAATAATAAATCGTTACTATTTACTTTTATTCTTGAAGTAACATTCTTCTTTGTTTCTGTTGAAGAATTCTCATCTATCAAAGCTATTACATCTTCTTTAGGTAAACCTTTTTCTTGAATTGGTTTAAATGCTATTTCTTCTTTGTATTCATTGATGATAACTTCAGTTTTATTATCCGTATTTAGGATTTGGTTTTCTTTCTTCGGAAAAATTTCTTCCTCTTTTTCTTCAACCTGTACAATAGCTTCCTCAGTACCATTTATCAACCCCTCTATTTTAACATCATCTATTTTTAAGGTATCTATGGAAGTTTCAACAATTGTTTCCTCTGGTTTTTCGGTATTAGAATTCATAAAAAAAGAAAATCCTACGCTCAATAACAAAACAACACTTGCAGCATAACCAACATATAAAAACCAATTTCTTTTCTTTTGATTTTGATGTTCGTCTAGTTGAGAACTCAGGCGTTCCCATGCTGATGAAGAAGGTGAAAACTCTCTGTTTTTGAGTTTATCAGCTATTTGTTTATCTATCTTATTTGTTGACATCTTTAATTTGATTCATTTCACAATAATTTGTTTGCAACCATTTACGAGCTTTAAATAATTGCGATTTAGAAGTACTTTCAGAAATTTGTAACTTTTTGGCTATTTCTGAATGTTTATAACCTTCAATAGCATATAAATTAAATACTAATTTATAGCCTTCAGGAAGTGTATCTATGAGTTTTTGAATATCTTCTACCGAAGTATTCTCTAAACTTTCGGTAGCTGCATCGTTAAAAACAAACTCCTCATCTGATAATTGAATAGGATTCTTTTTTTGTAAATAGCTTATACACGTATTTACCATAATTTTACGAATCCATCCTTCAAAACTTCCTTCTCCTTTAAATTTTTGTAAGTTGGTAAAAACCTTAAAAAAGCCTTGTAACATCAAATCTTCTGCATGATGTAAATCTTTTACGTATTGCCTACAAACACCTAACATTTTAGGTGAATACTGTTCAAACAATTGCTGTTGCGCTTCTCTGTTTTGCTCAGTTGCCTTTTTTATAAGCTTCGCTTGTTTGTTATGCAGTGAAATAACTTTCAATTTCTTTTTTATAGTTTTTATTGCCTTACAAATATATAGACTAGTAAAATTGAAAAAAGGTTGCCTGAAGAAAAAAAACCTCCAGCTTTTTTTGAATGCTGGAGGTTCGAATATCATCTTTAAATGATATTTCAGGGGGGGACTTGTCTTTTAAAGTCAGCTCCTCTGAATTATACCACAAATTTATAGCATCTCTGTAAATATTCTTACAGGAAAAAACCTAGATGTTTCTATTTTTAAGATTATTTTAATAATAATGAGTGTTTTACCAGCTTACTCCTGCTCCACCACCTCCTGAACTTCCACCTCCAAAACTTGATGACGATGAGGATGATGACCAAGATGATCCTCCTGAACTAGAAGAACTACTAGATCTTTCTAATCTTGGGATTATAATAGTTTTACTTTCTTGATAGTTACAGTTCTTGCATAAATAATCTTCTCTTTTTTCACCACTAGAATCATAAGTTGCCTTATATATGATCTTTGTACTTATTATTCCATAGGTTTTATATCCACACTGTTTACAATTTGTATATTTTCTACTAGAACCTTCATATTCGAGAATTAAAATATCACTTTCATCTTCTGTTACCCAAACATCATATTCTTTAGATTTAATTTTCTCTTCGAGAATTTGCTCTTTTTCTAAGAAATCATTTTCAGCCCATTCACTCTTTAAATGAAATTGTTTTCCGTTCTTTTTACTGAAACGTGGGGAAAAACGATATAATTTAAGTTTAGATTTTACATGCCTATTAATAAAATACAAGGGAAAAGGAAATAAAAAAAGCAAACAGCCTAAACCTAGCTTACTCATATCTTGGTATTTGTCATACAGGTCTTCTTTTGACACATCTATTGACCTTGCTTTAATAACAAACCAACCTCCTATAAATAAACTAACTATTGAATAAAAAAGTAGATATATGAAAAACGGATTCTTAAAAAAACTCGTTTCTTTTTCATTGTAATAATTAATATTCTGAGCATAAATTTCATCAATAACATCAGGATTGTCTAATATTTCTTCTATTCTAGAAGCAGCAGCTAACATCCCTTTACCAAATTCACCTTGTTTAAAATAAGGAACAACTTCATCTGTTCCTATTCTATGACAAACAATATCTGTTAAAATAGGCTCTAATCCATACCCTACTTCAAACTCTGTTCTTCGTTGGTCTATTACTGTTAAAATTAATAATCCATTATCCACCTCCTTATCTCCTATTCCCCATTCTTCAAATAATTTTACAGCAAAGCTTTTAGGTACTTCTTGCCCTATGCTTTTAACAATTACTACAGCTATTTGAGCTGTTGTTTTTTGTTCTAACTCCCATAGTTTTAAATTCAACTCTTGTTCATCTAGAGCATTAATATAGTTATTAGGGTCAGAAATAAATCCGTTAGCACCATTCTTCTTCGGATTAGGGATCTCTTTAACAGAAAAGACTTCTTTTTGTTCGTATACTGGTGGAATAAAACTTTTTGGATGACTTAGTTGTTCTTGGTTTTCTTCTTTTGTTTTTTCTTGTGACTGCTTTATTACGATCTCCTCTTCTTCAACAACCTCCTGAAAGCTATATACTTGAAAAGATATTAGTAATAATATAAAATTTAGAACACACTTTTTCATCTCTTAATCTTTAATATATTTTTCTGTTTTCTTCATTTTTTGGGCTTATAAAAGTAATAAGTTTACAGTAAACATTTACTCTTAAAACTTGCTCAATATAATTCTTTGTACTACTTTTATTTTAGATCATAATAAAACAAACAAGAGCTTTTAGTGTATGAGTTATAATGTAACGATAGAAGAAGAGAACAAAGAGATAGCTAGCAGGTATAAAAACTTATTAAAGGGTACGTATCAAACTTTATCTGAAGACGATAAAAAACTGATTCGTAAAGCTTTTGATATTGCTGTAGAAGCACATTCTAAACAGCGAAGAAAAACAGGAGAACCCTATATATACCATCCTATTGCCGTTGCCAAAATTGTTGCTGACGAAATAGGCTTGGGTGCTACTTCTATTGCTGCAGCTTTACTACACGATGTTGTTGAAGACACGCATTATACTATTGATGACATGGAGCGTTTGTTTGGAGAAAACATTGCCCGTATTGTTAGTGGTTTAACTAAAATATCTAACTTAAAACAAGAGCAAGACTACTCTATACAAGCAGAGAATTTTAGAAAAATGTTACTCACATTACATGATGATGTTCGAGTAATTCTTATCAAAATTGCTGATAGATTACACAATATGCAAACAATGGATTCGATGCCTCCTCACAAACAGGTAAAAATAGCATCTGAAACCTTGTACATTTATGCTCCTCTTGCACACCGTTTAGGTTTATACAATATTAAAACTGAATTAGAAGATCTAGGATTGAAATACACTGAACCAGATGTATACCAAGACATTTTAACTAAAATTAAAGAAAGTAAAGAGGATCAACAAAAATATATCGACAGCTTTACGGGTATTTTAAAAGAGGCCTTAGATAAAGAAGGTTTTAAATATGAAATTAAAGGACGTTTTAAATCAATTTTCTCTATTCGTAGAAAAATGCGAAAACAAAATGTAACTTTTGATGAAGTATACGACAAGTTTGCCATTAGGATTATCTACCATCCTTCTTCTGGTGATGAAAAGTTTGATGCTTGGAAAATATACTCGATTGTAACAGACTTTTTCAAACCAAACCCCGCTCGTTTACGCGATTGGATTTCTCAACCAAAATCTACCGGATACGAAGCATTACATATTACCGTAATTGGTCCACAAGCAAAATGGGTTGAAGTACAAATTCGTTCAGACAGAATGGATGAGATTGCTGAAAAAGGATATGCTGCCCATTTTAAATACAAACAAGGTAATGTTCAAGAAAATGGTTTAGAAGGTTGGTTAAACCGTTTAAAAGAAAGTTTAGAAAACCAAAGTTTAGATGCTGTAGATTTTGTTGAAGATTTTAAACTTAATCTTTACGCTAAAGAAATTTATGTTTTTACACCAAAAGGAGACTTAAAATCACTTCCTAAAGGAGCTTCTGCGCTAGATTTTGCGTTTTCTGTACATACCGATGTAGGACTAAAATGCCGTGGTGCAAAAGTGAATGGTAAATTAGTTCCGTTGAGCTACGAATTAAAAAGTGGTGATCAGGTAGAGGTTCTTACTGCATCTAATAACAAACCGAATGTTCGTTGGTTAGATTTTGTAATAACAGCTAGAGCACGAGCTAAAATTAAATCTGCCTTAAAAGCGGAAGAAAAGAAAATAGCTGAAGAAGGTAAGGCTATTTTACAACGAAAATTACGTCACTTAAAGATTAATGCTACCGAGAAAGTTATACATGAACTAGCTAGCTATTTTGGATTAAAAACCAGCTTCGATTTATTTTACCGTGTTGGTAATGGCGCTATAGATAATACACAACTTAAACAGTTTGTTGCTCAAAGAAGTAGTAGCTTTATGGGTTTTATCAAAAGTACCTTCCGCCGCACTCCTTCTAAAGAAATTTTAGAAAAAGAAGAAGTAACGAATCAATACGATGCTTTAGTTTTTGGTAAAGAAGAACAAACGTTGGATTACACACTAGCAAAATGTTGTTCTCCAATTCCTGGTGATAAAGTTTTTGGTTTTGTTACTATTAATGAAGGAATTAAAGTTCATAAAAATGATTGTCCGAATGCAATTTCTTTACAGTCAAATTACGCCTACAGAATCATGCCTGCAAAATGGATTGATTCTACTAAGCAAGAGTTTACTGCTATTTTACACCTTTCAGGTATCGACAACAAAGGAATTGTAAACAATATTACCAAGATAATTTCTAACAGTATGGATGTTTTTATTCATAGTATTAACATCTCTGGAGATAATGGAGTTTTTGATGGAAAACTATCGTTAAGCGTAAAAAATAAAAACCAATTAGAGAAGTTAATAGGTAACATGAAAAAAGTAGAAGGTGTTCAAAAAGTTGAACGTGTTAATACTTTGTAAACATCATTTTAATATCGTTGTTTTTTTATCAAGAAATAAACGTAAATTTGCCCTTTAATTCAAATCGCAAATAAGCGTATGTGATTTTTATTAAAGATACATTTTAATAAGTACAAATATTTGAATCGTATATCTCACCTAGTGAGTAAAATTTTAAAATAAATGAGTAATTCAGCAGAAAATCAAGAAATTGTAAAAAAAGTGTTTACTTCTTTTCTAGAAGAAAACAAGCATCGTAAAACACCTGAACGTTATGCTATTTTACAAGAGATTTACGATGCTGATGAGCATTTTGATATAGAATCTTTGTATATTAAAATGAAAAACAAAAACTATCGTGTAAGTAGAGCAACGCTATACAATACGATGGATTTGTTATTGGATTGTGGATTGGTTCGTAAACATCAGTTTGACGGACAATCAATGGCGCGATATGAAAAAAGTTACTTCGATAAAAATCACGATCATGTAATTCTTACAGATACTGGTGAAGTAAAAGAGTTTTGCGACCCACGAATTCAAATCATCAAAAAAACAATTGAAGATGTTTTTGATATTGATATTCACAATCACTCACTTTATTTCTACGGAACAAAAAGAAACAACAAATAAAAACATACACTTAACAACACACTAAATGGCAGTAGATTTATTACTTGGTTTACAATGGGGAGACGAAGGAAAAGGTAAAATTGTAGACGTATTAACAAAAAACTACGATATTATTGCTCGTTTTCAAGGAGGTCCTAACGCAGGTCATACTTTAATTTTTGACGGAAACAAGCACGTATTACACACAATTCCTTCAGGAATTTTTCATAAAACAGCTTTAAATGTGGTGGGTAACGGAGTAGTTATCGATCCTGTTATCTTTCAAAAAGAATTAGAAAATTTAGATGCGCATAATATCGATTATACATCTAAATTATTAATTTCTCGTAAAGCACACTTAATTTTACCAACACACCGATTATTAGATGCTGCTTCTGAAACTTCAAAAGGAAAAGCAAAAATCGGTTCTACATTAAAAGGAATTGGCCCTACTTACATGGACAAAACTGGTAGAAACGGAATGCGTGTTGGTGATTTAGAATTAGACAACTGGAAAGAAAAATACAGAGCTTTAACTGAAAAGCATTTAAGTATGTTAGCTTACTTTGATGTACAAATCGATTACGATTTAGATGAGTTAGAAGCTGAATTTTCTAGAGGTATTGATAAATTAAAAACATTACAATTCATCGATTCTGAAGAGTTTTTAAACAAGGCTATTAAAGAAGGTAAAACTATCTTAGCTGAAGGAGCTCAAGGATCATTATTAGATATTGATTTTGGTACGTATCCATTCGTAACTTCTTCAAACACTACCGCTGCTGGTGCTTGTACTGGTTTAGGAGTTGCTCCTAACAGAATTGGTGAGGTATTCGGTATTTTTAAAGCATACACTACTCGTGTGGGTTCTGGACCTTTCCCTACTGAGTTATTTGACGAAGATGGAGCTACAATGGCTAAAGTTGGTCATGAATTTGGCGCTACAACTGGTCGTCCTCGTCGTTGTGGATGGTTAGATTTAGTTGCATTAAAATATGCTGTTGATGTAAACGGTGTTACGCAATTAATGATGATGAAAGGTGATGTATTATCAGGTTTTGACACTTTAAAAGTGTGTACTTCTTACAACTATAAAGGTGAAGAAATTTCTCACTTCCCTTATAACATTGAGCCAGAAAATGTAACGGTAAACTATACTGAATTTAAAGGTTGGGAAGATGATTTAACAAAAATGTCTTCTGCAGATCAATTACCTCAAAACTTATTAGATTACATTGCGTTTATCGAAAAGGAAACAGGTGTACCTGTAAAAATCGTTTCGGTTGGACCTGACAGAAAACAGACAATTAACAGATAAAAAATTTAGAGGAGCTCAATTGAGCTCCTTTTTTTATAATGGTACAAGAATATTTAGACAATATCACAGCATAGTTTAAATCATACAAAGAAGTTGCTGATAAAACGATTGCTCAACTTGAAGAAAAAGATTTACACTGGAAATATAATGAAGAAAGTAACAGTATAGCTTCTATCATTATTCATATGTCAGAAAACATGCTATCTCGTTGGACTGATTTTTTTACTTCTGATGGAGAAAAAGACTGGAGAAATAGAGATGCTGAGTTTGAGCCACAAAACTTAACTAAAACAGAATTGATTGATCAATGGGAAAAGGGTTGGCACTGTCTTTTTTCTGCTTTGGATTCATTAAATGAAGAAAACTTCAATCAATCTATTCTTATAAGAAACAAACAAGTTAAGTTGATTGAAAGTATTACAAGACAAATAGCCCATTTTCCTTACCATATTGGTCAAATAGCTTATGTAGGTAAAATGATTTTAAACGATAAATGGCAAACAGCTTCTATTGCCAAAGGAAAATCAAAAGAGTTTATACAAGCTCAATTTGAAAAAAACTCAAATTAAAAAAGGGAAGTTAATCAACTTCCCTTTTTTTTATTTCTTACTATTTAAAATTTCCTCTCCAAATTTATTACACAATAAAAGTATTTCTTTAATATCTTCTATCGTGGTTTTCGGATTAATTAAACACATCCTTAATACTACTTGTTTATTAAGTATTGTAGTAACTAATAATGCTTCTCTAGAATCCATAATTCTTTGAGATATTTTCTGATTTAACTCATCTAATTCTTTTTCTGATAAGTTTAATCCGATAGGATTGTATCTAAAATTAATAACCGCCAAGGTAGCTGGTGAAATAATTTCCCAGTTTCTACTTTTACGTAACATCTTTTCTACATCATCCGCTAATTGAATATTATAACTTACTGCTTCTTTAAAAACATTTAATCCGTAAGTTTTGATAGACATGTAGAATTTCAACGCTCTAAAACGTCTTGTTAACTGAATTCCGTAGTCATAAAAGTTAATTTCAGATTCATTTCCTTCAATATCACGTAAATACTCAGGTTTTTCACTAAACGTATTACTTAACCAAGAAGAATCTTTTACTAATAAGCAACCTATTTCATAAGGTTGATAAAACCATTTATGTGGGTCTACCGTTAACGAATCTGCTCGTTCTATACCTCTTAAAGCCTTAGCTCCTTTTTCAGATAAAATAGCTGCTCCTCCATAAGCTCCATCAATATGAAACCAAAGATTTTCTTCTTCACAAATATCTGCAATATCATTTAAAGGATCTACAGTACCTGTATTTGTTGTACCTGCTGAAGCTATATAACAAAATGGCTGTAATCCTTCTAACCTATCTTTTGCTATCGCATTCTTTAACTTGTTGATACTAATTCTGAATTCGATATCTGTAGGTAAAATTCGAATTTGTTCTTTCTTAAATCCTAAAACGCGAATCGCTTTAATGTTTGAAGAGTGTGCTTGATCTGACAAATAAATAACTGCCTTCGAAAAATCATCTCCACACTTTAAACGTCTTGCTGTAGCCAGAGCGGTTAAGTTTGCCATAGAACCACCACTAGTAAAAATACCCCCTCCTTTTTCAACAGGGAAGTTATACATTTTAAGTAACCAGTTCATTGTTACAATTTCTAACTCAGCTGCCGCTGGAGAAACCATCCATCCACCAGAAAAAATATTGAATCCTGTTGCTAAACTATCAGCCATCGTACTAATAAAGTTACTAGGCCCTGGTACAAATGAAAAAGCTTTAGGGTGCGAAACAACGGTACTATTAGGCATTACATTATCCATCACAAAGTCTAACACTTTTTCAGCAGGCATACCTTCTGCAGGAGCTTCTTGTAAGAAAATACTATCCATTTCTTTTCTAGTAGCACTTGCAACAGGTTTTTGCTGATCTAGAGTATCCCAGTGTTCAGCAATTATATCAACTATTTTATATCCGTAAGATTTCATCTCTTCTTTTGATAAATCAAAATGAGCGCTCATATCTTTATATTTTTTTAATTTGCTACAAAATTAACCATTTACTAAAAGACTGCCTTTTATTTATCTTGATAATTTTATTTCTTTATTAAGATTTTTAGCATGTTCTTTTCATTATTTTTGTGCATTAAATCGTATTATTTTGAAAAAACTATTTCTACTAGCTTTTATATTATTCTCTGTTGTAAGTTTTTCTCAAACAAAAAAAATCAAAATCCTTTCTACCGAACTAAGTACCGCTGATGAAAGCAAGTACCCTGGGGCAACCTTGTTAATTGGTAAGGTAAAAATGTCGCACGAAGGTGCTACGCTAGACTGTCAAAGAGCCTTGTTATATAAAGACAAAAACTTATTTAAAGCCATTGGTGAAGTAGTAATTGAACAAGGAGACACGATTATTCAATACAGTGATTTTGCTACGTATGACGGAAATACGAAAAAAGCGAAATCTTGGGGAAATGTAGAAATTAACGATAAAGAAATGAAGCTAAAAACCGATACGCTTCATTTCGATAGAATTAACCAAATATTATATTATCCTAGTGGCGGAACAATTAAAGACACCAAAAACACGCTAAAAAGTGTAAAAGGAACCTATCTTTTAAGGGATAAAAAATTCACAGCACAATCTAAAGTAACAGTTGTAAACCCTGAAAATCATTTAGAGTCTAACCATTTAGATTATTATACCAATACTAACTTAGCTTATTTATACGGGCCAAGTACCATTACTAATTTAAAAGATAGTACTAAAGTATATTCTGAAAGAGGTTTTTACGATACAAATACCGATGTTTCATACTTTGTAAAACGTGCAAAATTATTTTTAAAAGAACGAACCGTTTCTGCAGATAGTTTGTACTATGATAAACGTAACGGTTTTGCTTCTGCAACCAACAATATAAAAGTAGTTGATACCGTTCAAAATATGGTAGCAAAAGGAAATTATGCTGAATTATACGAACTCAAAGATTCTTTATTTATAATTGATAGAGCTGTTGCTATTTCTGTATTTGAAAAAGACTCTATGCATGTTGCGGGCGATAAAATTTTACTTACTGGTAAACCAGAAAAACGTATTGCTAGAATTTTTAACAATGTAAAAATATTCAAGTCCGATTTACAAGGAAAATGCGACTCTATTCACAGTAGTCAAGAAACGGGATTAACCAGAATGTTTAAAAATCCCATATTATGGTCTAATAAAAGTCAAATTACAGGAGACAGCATTCAGTTAGTATCTAATAAAGAAACAAATAAACTTGACTCTTTAAAAGTATTACAAAATGGTTTTATGATTCAACAAGACTCCGTTCATACAGAAAACTTTAATCAAATTAAAGGAAGAAATATTTATGGTAAGTTTGAAAAAGGAGAATTAAGAACAATGTTAGTTAAGGGTAATGCAGAGTCTTTATACTACAGTAACAACGAAAAAACACAAGAATTAGAAACAATTACCAAAGAAATAGCAAGTGATATTGAGTTTATTTTAGAAGATGGAGAAATAATACAAACTAAATACTTTAAAAAATCTGAAGGAAAAACTTTTCCTCCTTCTGAATTCCCTTCTGACGAAAAAAAATTCAAAGGCTTTTTATGGCGAGGAGATGAACAACCCTTAACTGTGGAAGATATTTTTATAAAAGACGCTACTTCTACCGTTCCATCAAAAAGAAAAAAACAACCTGATGTTGTAAAAGAAGCTAAGGAAATGTTTATCGAAGAAACTTCAAAAAATAAGAAAGAACAAAAAAAGCTTAATCTTAAAAAATTAAAATAATTTCTGTGAAAGACGATTTTTTTAAATACCAAGGACAAACAACCCCACATCCTTTAGCTATTGAAATTTCACACGCCAAAGGAAGTTATATTTATGATAGCAACGGAAAAGCGATGTTAGATTTTGTTGCAGGAGTTTCTGCCAATAGTTTAGGACATAATCATCCTAAGGTAAATGAAGCTATAAAAAATCAATTAGAGCAGTATACACATGTAATGGTGTATGGAGAATTTATTCAAAAACCACAATTAGAATTGTGCAAAGCTTTGGCTGCTACCTTACCTCCTAGCCTATCATCTGTTTATCTAGTAAACTCAGGTACCGAAGCTACTGAAGGTGCTCTAAAATTAGCCAAACGTTTTACAGGCAGAAGTGAAATTGTTGCCGCCAAAAATGCCTACCATGGAAATACACAAGGTGCTATGAGTGTTTGTGGAGCAGAACAACAAAATCGTGCTTTTCGTCCGTTAATTCCAGGAAGTAAGTTTATTGAATACAACAACGAAATAGATTTAGAAAAAATAACATCTAAAACAGCTGGTGTTATCCTAGAAACCATCCAAGGAGGTGCAGGATTTATCGAACCTAAAAATGATTATTTAGCAAAAGTAAAACAACGCTGTGAAGAAGTTGGCGCCTTGTTAATTTTAGATGAAATCCAATCTGGAATTGGGCGTACAGGAAAATTTTGGGGATTTGAAAATTACAACGTCACTCCAGATATTATTATTACAGGTAAAGGTTTAGGTGGCGGAATGCCTATCGGAGCTTTTATTGCTTCTTTTGAAGTGATGGACTGTTTAAAAGAACACCCAAAATTAGGACATATTACTACGTTTGGCGGACATCCTGTAATTGCGAGTGCTGGTTTAGCTACCGTACAAGAAATCACCTCTTCTAACTTAATGAACGAAGCCTTACGAAAAGAAAAAATTATTCGCGATGCCTTTAAGAATCATCCTGCGGTTAAAGAAATTAGAGGAAAAGGATTAATGCTTGCTTTATTAGTAGATACTCCTGAAGCTGCCTCACAAGTAATTTTAAACTGTTTAGACAAAGGATTGATTTTATTCTGGTTACTTTTTGAAGGAAGAGCCATTCGTATTACGCCTCCACTCACCATTTCTGATGAAGAACTAAAAAAAGGATGTGATCTTATTGTAAGTGAGTTGGATAAATTATAATAAAATTTGACTCAATAGCATCTTATATCGTTGTAAGTAATTTTCTATTCATTTATTGAAAATTGAATTTCAATTGCTTCTGCTTCTCCTATTTTGTTTGGTCCCTCATGAATCCACCATTTTCTTCCTATATTCATGTATTCGTCTATTGGTTGTTTTGATAAAAATCTAATCAAAACTTCTTTAGTTTCTCCTGGCAAAATCCATTCGTTTTCGTCAAATTGAATATCTCCCACGTATGAATACTTAAACTGTCCATTTGATTGATATTCAAAAACATGATTAGGTCGATATCCGCTTTTAATCCCTGTTTTTCTGCCGCCTTCTTCAGTTGAGGTTAATTTTAGCTTCGCTTTTACATGAATTAATTCAGGTGTTTCTTCTAGATCAAAATCTGTTATACTATAATCAGTATATTTTCCAAAAGCATATGTATCAAAAACTTTTCCGTAACCTAAATTCAACCACCTTTTGTAAATTAATTTTCCATTAAAATACAAATAAAGTTCATTGTCATTTTTTATTTCTTTTCGTATAATCATAGTCTAGTTGAATCATCTTCAGTTATCGGTTTAGTTTACATTTTTTTTCTCTTAAATACTGACGTTAGCAATTCCTAATGAATTTGGATGTAATCGAATCTACCGTAATTGCGGTTATATATTGTTGGGCACTGTTATTTATAGTAGATTTCTCTGATTGCTATGGTTTTCAAAACTCCGTTTTCTATAATCCTTTTTTCAATCCAATTATCAAATTCATCCATCTTATACTCAAATTTTTTTGATGAAGCTAAAGAGTCATTATTATCAAATTCTTGAGCTAAAATCATTTTATTTCCATTGTATTGGTAAATCGTTTTTGTTTTTATTCCTTGTCTTTTAAGGTTGATTGTTACAATGCTATCATTTAATTCGTCTTGATTGTAATAAGCACTCACTATTAAATTGGTTATTGTGTCTTTTGAAATTTTGTTCACATAAACTTGAGACATAGAAGACATTTTTTTAGTCTTGTCTTTTCTGTAATACTGGGTTTCTATTTGTTCAAATTTCTCGTTATTATTATCAAGAATACTTGAAGATTGAAAAAGTAAAGAGTTCTTATATGAATAATTAACTTCTAAAGGTAAGTTGTCTATCGACATTTTCACAATTTCTTTTTTTAGTTGATTATCTGAATTATATATGTAATTAATTTTCATATTTTGATTATCAAATAAGGTTTCTCTTTTTTGATAAATAATCTGGTCGTTTTTTCCAAATTTTTTAGTTGTGATTAGCACAGTGTCTTGAATTCCGTTATTGATTTGGATAGTGTATTCAATAGTTTTATTCGCACTTTTTGTCAATCCGTTTTTTTGTTTTGAAGTTTGTTTATTACAACCAAATAAAACGATTGATAGTATTATTGTAATTAGTTTGTTCATTTGGTTTTAATTGTGCCCAACGTTGATGTGTATGATTAGTGGCGTGTTTAAGCACCTAATTTAGCAAATAAAAACCTAATAGAAAATCCGCGAGGATTTTCGTAAGTAGGCGAGAACCAGCCATTAATTATACACGGTGTTACCAACAGTATTTATTTTATTTCAGCTGATATTGTTAATGAATGAAATACATAATTTTTCATCATAATGCCATCAAATTCTCCATCATCATTTATCCAAATTTGACGAACGTTTTGAAAAATATTTCTGTCAAGTGGAAATTTTGCATTTGGGTTATGATATATTGTTAAGCTTTCATTCCAGTCTTCTATCGATTTTCCTTTTTCCACGTTATAAGTAAAATCCTTTGCAGGTGCATTTGGGTCACTATCATCATATTTAAAACCAGAGCGAACCATTATTAGTTCTTTTTCTGTCAACTTATGTTCAAAACCCATTCTATTGAATTTATGTAAATCACAATTATTTGAGAAAATTACGGCACTTACATTTTCTGTATTTGGATGTGAAAAGAAAAACGAAGGAATTACTTTGTCGTCATTCTTATGCTCTTTTACTATTTCAGTTTTTATATGCTCTAAACCCTTTTCTGTCTCTTTTGTTATTATTTTTTTTCCATATAGATACTCCATTAATTTGGCATCAGGTAAAAATTTTGCCATATAATTATGTGATGGTGTAATTGCAAAAACTAAAGGTTTGTCTTTAACCCAATCTAATTTCCAGTATTCTTTGTTTAATTTTGAGAATAAAACGCTACCTAACCTTATAGAATAATAATCCATTATATCTTTTTGGGCAACTAAATCCATTTTAGCAACAGATTCTTTTATGAATTCTTCTGAATATTTTTCATCTATTTTTTCGGCAGACAAACTGGCTTCTATAAAGAAATCGTATTCTTTCTTTTTAACGTGGAAATCAGGTCTGTTTTCATCTTCGATAAATTGAAATTTATTTTCTAATAGAAATATGTATAAATAAATTTCCCAAAGCCTTGCATCAAATCCAGTACTTTGAAAATCTTTTATAAAATTTCCATCTTGGTCATTCATCAGGAAACAGATATTTTCTATAATGTTTTTAGCTGGGTCAAAAAGTGAACTTTCGGACAATAACTTAAATTTCTCATTAAGTTTATCCTCTGAAACAATTATTTTGTAGATGTCCTCCATTTTGGTGATATTCTTGGTAACGGTCTTGTATAATTAGCCAGCTAAGGGAATTTGAGAACTAAAGATAGTAAAAAGAACTGACTTTGACGCGTGAGCGTCTGTGTCCGCAGGACACAAAACCTTAGTTGGAATTATACGTCTTAAGTTAGCAATTGTTTAAATTTAGTAATAAAAACCAGAAAGAAAAAAGCGTAGAGTAAGGTTATGATATACGTTGAAACCTAGATTTCGTCAACATTGATAATCCCTACGCTTTACTACTTTAAATTCGTTCAGTTCTGTGAGACCAAGATCTCGATTTCAAGTTGTTGAATTGATAGTAGTTATTTTTCTTTCCAATCCTTTTTTCTTATGAGTAAAAATAAACAATTTTTAGGAATCGATGTAAGTAAAGATGTTTTAGATGTGTATGATTATCAAGGTAATTGGTATCAGTTTAAAAATGATGCATCAGGCTTTAAAGAGCTGTTGTTAATCACAAGTGATTTAACTCATTGTATAATGGAAGCCACAGGGTATTATCATGTACGATTAGCTTATTTTTTAACAGAAAAAGGAGTTTTGGTATCAGTAGAAAATCCGTTGAAAATAAAACGTTTTATTCAAATGAATTTATCAAAAGTAAAGACGGATAAGAGTGATGCAAAGCAGCTATATAATTATGGTGTAAGTCAAGCCCCTTCTATATGGAAAGGAGAGAGCAAGGAACAACAAGAATGTTTACAAATAGTACGTTTGTTGAGTGTTTATACGAAACAATCTACTCAATTAAAGAATAAGCTTCATGGCGAATCAGTATTAGGAACTCCATCGAAATTGGTAGTTGGTTCCTTAAAAAGACAGCTAAAAAATATACAAAAAGAGATGGTTAAATTAGAAGATTTGTTGCTAGAAAATGTAAAAAAGAGCTATCAAGAAGAAGTGACTTTATTAAAGTCTATTCCAGGAATAGGGGGTAAAACAGCATTAATGTTATTAGTTTTTACCGATGGATTTAAGCGTTTTACTTCAGCAAAAGAGTTGTGTAGTTACGCAGGTATAACTCCTACTATTAGAGAGTCAGGCAGTAGTAAAAAAGGAAGACCTCGAATAAGTAAAATGGGTAATCCAAAGCTTAGAAATTTATTGTTTATGTGTAGTTTTAATGCTTGCAAATACAACAAAACATGTAGAGAACTTTATGACCGAATTGTAGCTAAGGGTAAGAGTAAAAAACTTGCTTTAATAGCGGTGTGTAATAAGCTACTAAAACAAGCTTTTGCAATAATAAAAAGTGGTTTGCCTTATGATGCAAATTATAAAAGTACTTTGGTTTAAAAAAGTATAAAATTTACTTGTTTTTTACCTCAGTTCTTTGTTGTAAAACGTTTTTATTCCGTTAGTGTCGTTATTTCAACAATTTTAAAATCTTTATTTTTTGGTTTCAAGATATTATTTTTTCGATCAATAATGTATTCTGTTGTGAATGTTTTTTCAGTCAATTCATTTAAGTTCTTTCTTTTTAGTAGTAGAGTGTCATTTTTTATTTCATAATTTCCTTGGAATGTACAGCTGTAATCAGCTTTGTGATAAGTAGCTCCGAATGAGCCATTTTTATAGAGTGTCAATGTTCCACTTTTAGGAGTTCCATAAACTTCAATAATACCAACCAATATTCTTTTAGTCCAAAATTTTTCATTTTCGAGACCTATTATTAAATAAGTACAAACTCCAAAAAATATAATCAGAAAAAATGGGATAAAATCAAATTGTTTTTTCTGTTTAAAAAGTTTTAGTAAACTACGAATTGTAATTATTAGAAATGTTAAGATCAATAATCCACCGAAAAATAGAAGATTTAAACCATTTAAAAGTCCTCTACAATAATCTCCAATTGGAATAAATTGGTAAATCATTGCGATTCCAAAAAATGATAAAATTCCGTATTTGAGTAATTTTTTTTTCAAATGTTTTACAACTAGTTTATATGCAGAATAAACTTACCATTATACTCCCTTTTGGGCAGGATATGCAGAAGTTCTTAGCAATTTTATTCTTTTTATTTTTTTAGCAATATAGTTGTATTTTATGTACAATCAAAAAAGGTTTTTCGTAAAAAAAGAACATATGTACTTGTTTTTTAAAAATAATTTATAATTTTACCCCAATGTTTAACAACAAAAGAAATATCATCTCTATTCCAGCTGTAAGTATTACGGCTTCTTTTGTTGGCACTACAACTACAATTATTACTACAACCCTTTAGGGGTTATTTTTCTACATATTATTTCCGTATATATTTATTTTTTCAAAAGACTTGAAAACAGATAAATAGCTTAAAAAATCTTATTTTTAATTTATTATCCTTTTTAAAATGAACGTTTTAAAATTTGGTGGTTCTTCAGTAGCCAACCCTCAAAACATAGAAAAAGTAGTACAAATCATTGCCAATGCGTCTGTAAACAGTCCACTTATTGTGGTGGTTTCTGCTTTTGGTAAAACAACTAATAAACTCATTGCATCGGCAGAACAAGCTGCTCAAAATAATGCTAATTATCTTGAAAACTATCAAGAAGTTGAACGATTGCATTTTGAAGTAATTGAAAAATTAGTTCCTGAAAATCAGCAAGATGAAGTTAAAGCCTATATAGCATCCCTTTTTAAACAATTAAAAACCTTGCTAGAAGGTTGTTTGTTACTAAACGAAATTACTCCTAAAACCCTAGCTACGATTAGTGGTTTTGGCGAATTATTATCTTCTTACATTATTGCAAGCATAGCTAGTAAGCAACTCGATGTGGTATATAAAGACAGTAGAGAGTTAATCATCACTTCTAACGCTTTTGATAAAGCACAGGTTGATTATCAACTAACCAACGCCAATTGTAAGGAGTATTTTGACAAAAATAAGCACCAAGTAACTTTGTTACCTGGATTTATAGCTCGTACAAAAGAAGGAAAATCAACTACTTTAGGACGTGGAGGTTCCGATTATTCTGCGGCTATTTATGCGGCGGCTGTCAATGCTGATGAATTACAAATATGGACAGATGTTAGTGGTATGTACACTGCGAATCCACACATGGTAAAACAGGCATTTCCTATTCCACATATTTCGTATCAAGAAGCCATGGAATTATCACATTTCGGGGCAAAGGTTATCTACCCTCCTACGATTCAACCGGTGTTGGAAAAAGAAATTCCTATTCGAATAAAAAACACCTTTGAACCTGAGAATGTAGGAACACTCATTTCTAAAATCACAGAAAACGGAAAACCTGTAAAAGGAATTTCTCATATCGAAAATATTACCTTACTAACTTTAGAAGGAAGTGGCATGGTAGGTGTTTCTGGCATTTCTAAACGTTTGTTCGAAACTTTATCGACACACAACATCAATGTGGTGTTAATTACACAAGCTTCTTCAGAACACTCTATTTGTGTGGGTATTTATGATGAAGATGCTGAAAAAGCTGCCTTAAAAATTAACGAAGCCTTTGCTTTTGAAATAGAACGTCATAAAATAGATCCAATTATTGTAGAACAAGGATTGGCAATTATCGCTTTGGTAGGTGATAAAATGAGAAATCACCAAGGTTTAAGTGGACAAATGTTCAGTTCTTTAGGCAAAAACAACGTGAATATTCGTGCCATTGCTCAAGGTGCTTCAGAGAAAAACATTTCTGCTGTTATCAACAGTTCAGATGCCAAAAAAGCATTGAATACGCTACACGAACAGTTTTTTGAGGAAAAAGTAAAGCAATTAAACTTGTTTGTGACGGGTGTAGGAAATGTGGGTGAACGCTTTTTAGCGCAAATCCACCAGCAGAAAAAATACTTAAAAGAACAGTTAAAACTGAATGTACGTGTTATAGGGATTTCCAATTCAAAACAAATGGTTTTTGATGAAGGTGGTATCAGCTTAAAATCGTGGAAAGAACAATTACATAACGGAGAAGCAAGTACTTTGGAGCGCTTTTTTGAAAGAACAAAAGCGTTAAACCTTCGTAATTCAGTTTTTATTGATAATACGGCCAATCAGAAAGTTTCTGAAATATACGAACACTATTTAGCCAATAATATTGGGGTGGTTACTTGTAATAAAATAGCCTGTGCTTCTGAACTAGATAATTATAAAAAGTTAAAATACATCTCTAGAAAGTACAGTGTTCCATTTTTATTTGAAACCAATGTGGGTGCTGGTTTGCCTATTATTGATACGCTTAAAAACTTAATTGCTTCTGGTGATCGAGTGCATAAAATACAAGCCGTGTTATCAGGTTCTCTAAACTTTGTGTTCAATAATTTTAATGAAAATGTTTCTTTTCATGATGTCGTACAACAAGCACAAGAACAAGGATACACTGAACCAGATCCTAAAATTGATTTAAGTGGTGTAGATGTTGCTCGAAAAATATTAATTCTTGCTCGTGAAAGCGGTTATGATTTGGAACTTTCTGATATTGAAAACAATTCATTTTTACCTGAAAAGAGTTTAGAAACTACCAATAATGATGATTTTTACGCTTCTTTAACCGAGTTTGAAAGCCATTTTCAACAAGTATACAAAGAAGCTGCTGACAAAAATTGTCGTTTAAAATATGTTGCTGAATTCAATGATGGAAAAGCAAGTGTTGGCTTGCAGCATATTCCGTTTGACCATCCTTTTTATAATTTAGAAGGAAGTGACAACATCGTATTGTTTTTTACAGATAGGTATCCTGTAAATCCACTACAAATAAAAGGAGCTGGTGCGGGTGCTGAAGTAACCGCTTCTGGAATTTTTGCTGATGTGATACGAATTGGAAATCAATAGTACATGGAAAAACGTTATCAAAATATCATACAAGTCTATAACAATGTAGCACAGGCGTATCAAGATAAATTTGCCAATGATACCGTGTACAATCATAGTTATGATCTCCTTTTAAAACATATGGAACCGACTCACCATAATGTGTTGGATGTAGCTTGTGGTTTTGGTAAGATTACCAATTACCTCTTACATCACAATACTGCACTCACTGTTTTAGGAGTGGATGCTGCTGAAAATATGGTAACTTTAGCAAAACAGTACAATCCGAAAGCTTCTTTTAAAGTGCTAGATTGTAGAGATATTACTAGTTTACAACAAGGTTTTGATATTATCATCTTCGGGTTTTGTTTTCCGTATCTTACTAAAGAGGATGCTCTAAAACTTATAAAGGGTGCTGCTACGATGTTAAACCCTAATGGATTATTATACATCAGCACCATGATTGGAAATTACGAAAAAGACTCTCGTATAACTGCTAGCTCAGATGGAAAAAACTCGGTGTTTATCCACTATCATGAACCAGAATATTTGATTGAAGCTATAGAAGCACAAGGATTTAAAATTTTAGAAAATTACACCAAACTATATCAAGAAGGTGGTGATACCGACTTGTTTTTAATCGCAAAAAAATGAACTATTTAAAAATATTTTCACCTGCAACTGTTGCTAATGTTTCCTGCGGATTTGATGCTTTAGGTTTAGCACTCGAAACTGTTGGTGATACGATGACTTTTACCAAAACAGCTACAAAAGGTGTAAGAATTACCCAAATAACTGGGGCTGATTTGCCTTCTGACCCTAAAGTAAATGCTGCGGGAGTAGTTGCGTTAGCGATGTTAGAAAAACATCCCGTTGACTTTGGTATCGACATCACCATTCACAAAGGGTATACCCCAGGAAGTGGCTTAGGAAGTAGTGCTGCCAGTGCTGCGGGAGCTGCGTTTGGCGTAAATCAGTTATTAGGAAATAGCTTCACTCCGCTTGAATTAACTCAATTTGCGATGTTAGGAGAAGAAGCCACTTGCGGAACTCCGATAGCTGATAATGTTTCTGCTGCTATTTATGGTGGTTTTACGTTGGTGCGCAGTTACGAACCTTTAAGTATTGTAAAAATTCCTGTCCCTGCTGATTTAAGAGTGGTGGCTATCCATCCTCAAGTTGAAGTGAAAACCAAAGATGCTAGAGCGGTATTGCCGAAAGAAATTACTTTAAAAGATGCGGTTACACAATGGGCCAATGTTGGTGGTTTAATTAGTGGATTGCATACGAATGATTATCAATTAATAGCGGATTCATTAACCGATATCATTGTTGAACCTGCTCGTAAACATCTGATTCCACATTTTGATGAAGTGAAGCAACAAGCAATTAAAGCAGGAGCTTTAGGAGCAGGAATTTCAGGTTCTGGTCCAACTATTTTCACTTTATGTAGAGGTGATGAAACTGCTGAAAATGTTTACAAAACCATACAAAACACTTACCAAAACAAACAAATTGATTTTAACATGATTCTTTCAAAAATCAATACAGAAGGAATTAAAATTTTAGAACAACACTAAACACGAAATTATGAACTATTATAGTCTCAATCATAAATCACCTAACGTTAGCTTTGAAGAAGCTGTAGTAAACGGATTAGCTCCAGATAGAGGATTGTATTTTCCTGAAAACGTTACGCCACTATCAAAAGAATTTATTGATAATATTGGTGAATATTCTAATGAAGAAATTGCGTATGAAGCCATCAAACAATTTGTGGGTGATGAAATTCCGAAAGACGTTTTACAAAAAATCATTAAAGAAACCATCAATTTTGAGTTTCCTGTGGTATCCATTGAAGAAAATATTGGTACACTAGAATTATTTCACGGACCTACTATGGCTTTTAAAGATGTTGGTGCTCGTTTTATGGCACGTTGCTTGGGTTATTTTAATCGTGATAAAGATCAACAAGTTACTGTTTTAGTGGCAACTTCTGGAGATACTGGTGGTGCTGTTGCTAATGGATTTTTAGGAGTTAAAGGTGTAGATGTAGTTATACTCTACCCTAGCGGAAAAGTAAGCGACATTCAAGAAAAACAATTAACAACCTTAGGACAAAACATTACTGCTTTAGAAGTTGACGGTGTTTTTGACGATTGCCAAGACATGGTAAAAACTGCTTTTTTAGATGCAGATATCAATCGTACGTTAACCTCAGCAAACTCCATAAATATTGCCCGTTGGTTACCACAAATGTTTTACTTTTTCTTTGCCTATAAACAAGTGTATAAACAACATAAAGAAGTTGTTTTTTCAGTACCTAGTGGAAATTTTGGAAATATTTGCGCAGGAATTATGGCGCAAAAACTAGGATTACCTATCAAACATTTTGTGGCTTCGACCAATGTAAATGATACTGTTCCTAAGTATTTAGTAAGTGGTGAATACCACCCTAAACCATCTAAAGCCACCATATCGAATGCGATGGATGTTGGAAATCCGAGTAATTTTATCAGAATTCAAGAATTATTTAATAACGATTTAGGGCTTTTAAAAGCAGCGTTTTCTTCTTTTTCTTTTTCTGATGATGAAACTCGTGACGCTATGAAAAACATCTATGAGAACTCTAATTATATTGCTGATCCACACGGAGCAGTTGGATATTTAGGCTTGAAAAAGTACGGATTACAAAACGAGTTCGGAATTTTCTTAGAAACTGCACATCCAGTAAAATTTTTAGATGTTGTTGAAGAGGTTTTAAATGTAACTGTTGAAATTCCATCACAAATAGCATCAGTAATAAACAAACAAAAAGAAGCGATACAAATTAGTTCCTATCAAGAATTGAAAGATTTTTTAAATGCTTAAAACCAAAAAAATGCCTCAAATATGAGGCATTTTTTATTCTTACATTCTAAATATATTATCTACTAAATTTTCATCATTTCTAGTTCCATAAGGATCTATAGCAATATAATTAGGTTTTTCATTTACTATACATCGAACTTCAGTAAGCTCTTTAGCCAATTGTTTAGACTCATAAAACAACACTGTACTGTTGTCTTTTACTAGTGAAGGATGGGTTGTAAAGATTCCTATTTTAATAGGTTCGTTAATACCAATTTCTTTAGTCTCTCCGTTTTCTATTGTTTCAAAACGTTTCGCTTTTATGGTGGCGATAACTTCATAGGTTCCATCTGATAACTTCTTATACGAACTTTTTTCTACAGCTATATCGTAAGTAATTATTTTTTTAAACCAATCATTTACCAGTCGGTGATATCCTTTTGGAGTAATCTTATATATTTCTTCAAGTAACTCTATGGTATGTGCTTTAGGAGTACTATCTAATCGGTGTTTTTCTGTCATGTTTTTTAAAACATGATTTACTTTCTCCTCTCCTAGTAAATCTCTCAATGCCATTAACATTGTGTACGCTTTACCATAAGAAATATAACCTTCTTCTTGTACTTTATAAATGGGAGGTTCAATATTTTCACCAAATGCTCTTCCTAAGAAATACCTTCGTCGTGCATCTTCAGCTAACGCATACAAAGCGCGTTTTCCATACATCTTTTCTAATACCACTCCTTCTGTATATTTCGCAAACCCTTCTACTAATAAAGAACCACCCGCAACTGGTTTGGCTGTTAACGTATGTCCCCACCATTGATGAGCTACTTCATGAATCGTTCTTTTAGCGACTAAATTAAAGGTGTTTTCATCACGTACATCCGACAAATACAAACGATCTTCAGTCATGCTAATAACTCCGGGATGCGCAAATCCACCAAATCCCCAATGTGAAGGTATTTCTGCTATACGGATGTAATTAAAATTGTACGAACCAAAGTTTTCCTGACAATATGTTAACGCTTCTTTTGTACTATTTTCTATTGTGTTGATATTAAAATTATGGCTAGGGTTGTAATACTGCTCAATTGCTATTCCTTCGTGTATTGTTTTTTGAACTTCATATTTGGCAGAAAAATAGGCTATTATAGGAAATATTTTACCTTTTGATTTGTAGTGGTAATAGTTTCTGTTATTCTCAGACCAAGTTCGTAGCAATTCTCCCGAGCTTATAGCCGTTTGATCGTTACTTGTAGATATAACCGTTTCAAATTGTACCTTTTCAATTTTGATATCTTCAAATGCTATATGAGTGTCTGAATCATCTTCCTCTTCTCTTTCTGGTAAACCTCTATTTTTACGTTCAGTTCTGTCTATAATTTCCAATCCAGCAGCATACCCTATGATAGGTTCAAAATTTCTAGATGTAATATAGGTTCCGTTGTGAACAATACTTTTATCTTCCTCGTATCCTTTCACTTCTTTCTCTATAGTAAATGTGTATTGTACTGAATCATTAGGTTGTAACTTCTTCTTAAACTCAAGCACATAGGCTCCATTCACCGTATCTTTTACCATCAAACGAGTGTTTTCTATATTGAGCTGTTTTACTGGGATTCTCTCTGTTATTAATAATTCAGATAAAGCTTTGTCACTTTTGTTCTTTAAAACATAATTTGCTTTGATAGTATACTTTCTTTCCTTTGGAAAAATGGCTACTGTCGTTTTTTGAGAAACTGGATATAACTTTTCTAATGTCTCATACTGTTTATACGTCCGTTCATAATTTTCACTAAAATTTAAGTAATCATTATCGGTTTGATAGTCTGAAACAATATTAGTATTGTAGAATACCAAACTTCCTGCTCCTACAGCTAATAAAAGAAAGCTTAAAAACAGTACGCTACCTACTCGGTTATTTTCTTCTTTCAATTGTTTTATTTTATACGAAAAGTCTTTTATTATTCCTCTGTTCCATAGTTTAAAGGCTATTAAACCTAAAAGCGTCCCCAAACTTAACCAGTATATGGATAAGTGATTAAACTGTGTAGTATTACTGTTATGCATAGTCATGTCTCCAAAATTCACTCTTGGCATAAAACCTATACTTGTTAAAGGGTGTTCTAAACCTATAAGATTTGCTTTCATAGTAACAATAACCAACAAACCAAAAACTCCCATTCCTACATACTTACTTTTAACGATGCCATTTACAAATATGGACAACATAGCATATACAATTAATTGTATCCCATAATAATAAAATACAGAAGCATACATCACAAAGTCTATACTTGTAAAACCTAAACTTACCTGAAAAGCAATACAAATGAACACTCCTGTGGCTATTAACAGCATAGGTAATAATAATAAACTAATAAACTTAGCTACAAAGAACACCCAGTTTTTTACTGGAGTAGCGCCTATGATTAAATTAAAATTCATACTGTACTCTCTCCATACAATCTCTGAACCATAAAAAATTAGTAATAAGAGTCCAAAAAGAGTTAACGGACTTGTTATAAGTTCTATCAACTGATTTGTTAAAGGATATATACTTACCCCATATTCGCGTCCTTCTACAACGTTTGCATACAGTTCAGAAAAAACAATTAGCAACCACATAGCTACAATTACTAAAAAAGGTAAGCTTCTAAACACACTATTTAACTCTAGTCGTATCAAAGACAAAAGCGACTTTATATGTGCTTTAAAATTGTATGCACCATTTATTGGTTTATAAGAAATTAATTGTTTTGTCTCATTTTTTAGTGTTTTTTCTTTCTTTACTTTCTTCATCATTTTCCTAAAAGAGAAACTCTTGTAAGTGAGAAACAATATTCCTAAAGAAAAAGCTATCCATAGAGCTCTATTCAATAAAAACAGCCCCGAAAAAGAAAGTAACTGCGTGTTTTTTTGATAGGCTGTCCAATATTGAGTTTGCTCAAAAAAAGCGGCTATTCCAAAAGAATCTGCTATTGCTGCTACTGACATCATTTCTGGTGACGCAGGAACAGATTGTGCTAACAAAGGTGAGTTTAAGAAAATTGAACTCACAAAATATAACATATAAATACATACAGCACTTGCGTAGGTTGCAATGCTATTTTTGGTAAATATGCTCACAGAGAATATTAAAGAAGTACATATAAAAATATTAGGCAGTACTATATAGAACCAAGGCTGTATATAATTAAGTAAACTAAAAGTCCCCAATCTTTTCTCATCTAAACTAGAAAAGTAGTTTCCAAGTATATATCCTATTATAAAAGGAGAAAAAGCCAAGACACTAAAGATAAAAGTCCCTAAAAAACGACTCCAGAAATAATTCTGCTTTGTTATTGAAGAACTATAAATTAAGCCTTCCATATGATGCTGTTTGTCTCTTATGGTAGCTGTTACCGTAAAAAACATGATGATAAAAACGCTCCCTAAGGTAAAAAGTCCTGTATGAAAGTAAACTTGATAAACAGCATTGAAATTAACTCCTGTAGGAGCATGTCCTTGGCTTCCTATAAAATATCCTAGTCCTAAAAACAGTAATGCAAATAAAGGAAAGGCACGTTGTTTTAATTGATAATAAATTTCAAATTGTAATAATTTCTTAAACATAGCTTAGGCTTTTTTATGGTGAAACAATGTTGCGAAGTAGTAATCTTCTAAATTTGGAATAATTCTTTCAAAGCCATTTGATAAAGTAGTTTCAGAAAAAACTCTTATTTGCGTCTCACCTGCGACTAATTTGGTTGAAATAACATCGTACAGTTTTTTATAGTGCTCAATTTCATTTTTAGCTATGATTTTTGTCCAAATATTGTTTTGAATACTCGCTACTAATTCTTTCGGATTTCCTTGTGAAATGATTTGACCTTCCGATAATATTGCCATTTTCGTACACAAGTTTCGAACGTCTTCTACTATGTGAGTAGATAAGATGACAATCACATTCTCTCCTATTTCACTTAAAAGATTTAAAAAACGATTACTTTCTTCTGGATCTAAACCAGCAGTAGGTTCATCTACAATAATTAATTTAGGGTTTGCCAATAAAGCTTGTGCTATACCAAAACGTTGTCGCATACCACCTGAAAAAGTATGTATCGCTTTTTTTCTGTGCTGATATAGGTTTACCTGTTGTAATAATGAAGCTACTTGGTTTTTGCGTTCAGTATTATTAGTAATCCCTTTTAAAATTGCTAAATGATCTAACAACTTCTCAGCAGATACTTTAGGATATACTCCAAATTCTTGAGGTAAATACCCTAAGTATTTTCGTATTTCTTCAGGCTTGTTAATAACGTCATAGTCATTAAATACAATTTTTCCTGAAGAGGGTTCTTGTAAAGAAGCTATCGTACGCATTAAAGAAGATTTACCAGCTCCATTAGCACCTAACAAGCCAAACATTCCGTTTGAAATTTTTAAGTTGATTCCGTTTAGTGCTTTAACTCCGTTAGGATATGTTTTGGTAAGGTTTGTTATAGTTAATGTATTCATGTAAGATTTGTTTTATTTACAGCAAATCTCTACTCCCTTTCCTTTTAAATAAATTAAAAATGACGTATTCTCTTGTTTTTAACTCACACAATGTATATTTAATTACTAACCAAAATTCATCTAAAAAATCTCTTTGTTCATTTCAAAAACAATAGTGTTTATCAATATAATTGTGAGAACAGTTTTACATGAGTAATTTTGAAGTATGATTGAACTTTTAAAGAAATACAAAGCCTTTTTTATTGGACTTCTAATTATAGTTCCAGCATTCATTATATTGGATTATCTTAATTTTCTTAATATTCCAAGAGACCAACCTGTTGAGGTTATTGTAATTACTGCTTTTTGGGCACTAGTCATTGCTTTGCCCATACATAATTACCAATATTTAAAAAGGAAAAAGAAAGCTGTAATTGGTATTACTTCTCTTTTTGTACTACTTTTTTTTACAGTACTTTATGATTCTTACATGAAGCTTCCAGACAATCCAATCACCTTCATTTCTTTAATGATTTTTTGGTTTGGTTTGGCTTATTTTTTAGTTCCTAATTTTATAAAAAAGTATTGGAAGTTTATTGTCTTTTTGTATACCCCTTTACTTATCTACTTTTTATACCTCAGGTTGTTTTCTGGTGATTTGGAAGCCTATTTAAAAGTAAAAGAAGAAACTCCTTTTTATATATTCTTTTTACCCATTCCTGTTTTCTTTGTTCTTTGGATTTTTGAACAATGGAAATGGGTACAAGAGTTAAAAAAGGAAAAATCTAAAACAGAATTAGCATTGCTAAAAACTCAAATAAACCCTCATTTTTTCTTCAACACTCTCAATAACTTATACGCACTGACAGTCAAAAATTCACCCCAAGCTCCAGAAGTTATTTTAAAACTATCTGACATGATGCGTTATACCATTTACGATGGAGAAAAAGAAAAAGTAAAAATTTCAGAAGAAATAGAATACCTAAATAATTACATCGAACTTCATAAAATTCGTTACAAAAAGTCAGTAGAAATAACCTTCAATCATAATATTGATACTACCTATAATGTTCCTCCTCTATTATATATTATCTTACTTGAAAATGCCTTTAAACATGGTATAGAAACACTTACAGAAAAAGCTTTTATTCATATTGATTTATATGAAGATGCTAATTTTATTTACTTTGACATAGAAAACAATTTTGATGCAAGTGAAATAAACAATTCTAAGGGAATTGGATTACAAAACTTAAAACGAAGATTATCTTTGTTGTACAATCAACAACATGAGCTAAATATTAGTTCTCAAAAAAACATATATAAAACACAGTTAAAAACACCAAAGCATGCTTAACTATATAATTATTGATGATGAACCTTTGGCTCATGAAATTATAACAGAATTTTGTAGTATGCTACCTCATATTCAATTAGAAAAAAGCTGCTACAATGCTATGGAGGCTATCCAGTTTTTAAATGAACATACCGTTGATTTCATGTTTCTAGATATAAACATGCCTAAATTAAAAGGTTTAGATTTTTTAAAAACGCTATCAACCCCACCTAAAACCATTATTACTACTGCCTACAAAGAATATGCTCTTGAAGGATTTGAGCTCAATGTTGTAGACTATCTTTTAAAACCTTTTAGTTTTGATCGTTTGGTAAAAGCTGTTAATAAAGTATCAGATACTGTGTCTACCCAAACACCCCACATTGAAAGTATACAGGCAAGTCAAGCCAATACTCGAATTTTTATCAAGGGAAATAAAAAACACCATCAAATTGATTTAAGTGATTTGTTATTTATAGAAGCTTACGGAAACTACACAAAGCTATTTTTAATAGATGAAATGATTGTGAGTCATGAAAAGATTTCTCATTATGAATCTCTGTTAAACCCCAACCAATTTTTAAGAGTACACAAATCATTTATCGTTGCTATTGATAAAATTAAATTTATAGAAGGTAATCGTATTATAATTCAAGAACAAAAAGTTCCAATAGGGCAAACCTATAAGAGTTTGGTTAGCAAACTGTATAATTAATCAAGGCTACACTTTTTTTAATAATTGTCTTTTATTTTTTATAGATTTATGCATCAACAAAACCATTTGTATGCATATATCTTCAACAATTACACGCCTTTTTGATTTTCCATATCATCAGCTAGAAAACTACCCACAACAAGATTGCCTAGTTTCTAAAGAGAATAATATTTGGAAAAGTTTTTCTACAAATGAGTATATAAATAAAGCTAATACTGTAAGTAAAGCCTTACTAAAACTCGGAATTAAGCCTGGAGATAAAATAGCTTTAATTACTTCGGTAAATCAACCTAAATGGCATTTGTTAGATATTGGTGTTATGCAAATTGGTGCAGTAAATGTTCCTTTATACCCTACTTTTTCAGAAAAAGACTACGCGTATATCTTACACCATTCAGATAGTGTGTATTGTTTTGTTTCTGATGATGAACTCTATCAAAAAGTAATCAAAATTCAAGGACAAACACAGCTTAAAAAAGTATTCACTTTTGAAGAATTAGAAACAGATTACAGTTGGAGTTCCTTTCTAAATCTTGGTAATGATGAAACACTTGAACCAAAAGTTGAAGAATTAAAAGGGATTGTAAAACCATCTGACTTAGCCACCATTATATATACTTCAGGTACCACAGGTACACCCAAAGGAGTAATGCTCTCTCATAATAACATAGTTAGTAATGTTTTTGCTGTTGGAAAAAGGCTCGATTTACAAGGAAATCAAAAAAGAGTAATCAGCTACTTACCAATATGCCACATCTTTGAGCGTGCTGCATCTTATTATTGTCAATATATGGGTTTCGAAATTCATTTTGCTGAAAGTATTGATAAAGTTGGAGATAATTTACGGGAAATTCAGCCTCATTTTATGGCGGTTGTACCACGATTACTCGAAAAGGTTTTTGATAAAATTGTAGATAAAGGAAGTAATCTATCAGGTTTAAAAAAACGACTGTTCTTTTGGGCATTACAATTAGGGGAAGATTACCAACCTTATAATGCAAACGGTTGGTGGTATGAATTCAAACTCTCTATAGCACGCAAACTTATTTTTTCTAAATGGAAAGAAGCCTTAGGAGGAAATTTAGAGTTCATGTTAGCGGGGAGTGCACCTACTCAAGCCAGACTTGTAAGAATATTCACTGCGGCAGGAATCCCTGTTTTTGAAGGCTATGGGCTTACCGAAACCTCTCCTGCAATTTCTGTTACCGATATGAGAAACAATGGGTTTAAAATAGGGACTGTTGGAAAGGTAATTGAAAATGTAACTGTAAAAATAGCTGAGGATGGAGAAATCGTAGTGAAAGGTCCTAATGTAATGATGGGCTACTATAAAGATTCAGAAAAAACTAACGAATCAATTATAAATGGCTATTTCCATACAGGAGACATTGGAGAACTAGACAATGAAGGATTTTTAAAAATTACTGATAGAAAAAAAGAAATTTTTAAAACCTCTGGAGGCAAATATATAGCTCCCGCTATCTTAGAAAGTGAGTTAAAAAAATCACGTTTTATAGAGCAAGTTATGGTGATTGGTGAAGGCGAAAAAATGCCAGCTGCATTAATTCAAGTTGCTTCCGAATTTGTTCAAGAATGGTCAAAAAGACACAACCATACAATTGTGGATATTACTACAGATGAGAAACTACTCAAACGAATTCAAAAAGAAATTGATATTTGCAATGAAAAATTTGGGAAATGGGAACAAATAAAACGTTTTGAAATAACTCCCGATGAATGGACGACCAATTCTGGTCATTTAACTCCGACATTGAAAATGAGACGAAAAATAATCTTAGAAAAATACAATAGTTTGTGTCAAAAAATATATAATCCTCAATAAATCAACTAGTAAACTACAACTTGTGCAATCGGGGTATTTTTCATACTTTGCAAAGCCCAAAAATTTGAACATATGTCGATTGAAATTATGCGTCTTTTTGACTTTCCTTATTATCAACAAGAAAATTATAAATTAGATAAAGCATTTACCACTAAAAAAGATGGAAAATGGCAGTCTATTTCAACAAGTGAATATATTAAACAAGCCAATGCTATAAGTAGAGGTTTGTTACGATTAGGTGTACAACCTAATGATAAAATCGCTGTAATTTCAACTAATAATAGAACTGAATGGAATGTTTGTGATATTGGAATATTACAAACAGGAGCTCAAAACGTTCCTATTTATCCTACTATTTCTAAAGAAGACTACGAATATATTTTAAACCACTCTGAAGCTACTTATTGCTTTGTTTCTGATGATACAATTTTAGAAAAGCTTAATCAAATAAAAGCTAATACAAAACTTAAAGAAGTTTTTACTTTTGATGATATCCAAGGAGAAAAAAACTGGCAGGAAGTTTTAGATTTAGGAAAGGATGAAAGCAATCAGAATGAAGTTGAAGAGCGTAAAAATGCTATTAAAACTGATGATTTAGCTACCTTAATTTACACTTCTGGAACAACAGGACGTCCAAAAGGAGTAATGCTAAGTCATAAAAATGTAGTTTCAAATGTACTGAGCAGTGAAAAACGTGTTCCGTTAGAATACGGTCAAGGTAGAGCTTTAAGCTTCTTACCTGTTTGCCATATTTTTGAACGTATGATTTTGTATTTATATCAATACTGTGGTATTTCTATTTATTTTGCTGAGGCTATTGACAAATTGAGTGAAAATGCTCAAGAAATAAAGCCGCATGTAATGACTGCTGTTCCAAGGTTATATGAAAAAATTTACGATAAGATTTATGCCAAGGGAGCTGACTTAACAGGTATTAAAAAGAAATTATTCTTTTGGGCTATAGAATTAGGTTTACAATATGAACCTTATGGAGCTAACGGATGGTGGTATGAAAAGAAACTAAGCATTGCTAAAAAACTTATTTTCTCTAAATGGCAAGCTGCCTTAGGTGGAGAATTAAAAATAATGGTTTCTGGTTCTGCTGCATTACAACCACGTTTAACTAGAGTATTTACAGCTGCTGGAATGCCTGTAATGGAAGGTTATGGTCTTACTGAAACTTCTCCTGTAATTGCTGTAAACGATATGCGTGATGGAGGTTTTAGATTAGGAACTGTAGGTAAATTGATTGATGGTGTTAAGGTTAAAATAGCCGATAATGGAGAGATTTTAGTAAAAGGTCCAAACGTAATGCAAGGATATTACAAAGATCCTGAAAAAACTGCTGAGGCATTACAAAATGGATATTTCCATACAGGTGATAAAGGAGAGTTAAATGAAGATGGATTCCTAAAAATAACCGGACGTACCAAAGAAATGTTTAAAACCTCAGGTGGTAAATATATTATTCCACCATTATTAGAAGGTCAATTAAAACAATCTCGCTTTATTGAGCAAGTAATGGTTATTGGTGAAGGTGAAAAAATGGCTGCTGCATTTATTCAACCAAACTTTGAGTTTGTACGTGAATGGGCACAAAGACATAACGTTACCGTAGGAGATAATAAAGACTTGGTAAGCAACCCTAAAGTAATAGAACGTATTCAAGAAGAAGTAGACTATGCCAATACTAAGTTTGGTAAATGGGAAACTATTAAAAAGTTTGAATTAACCGAAGAAGAATGGTCTATTGATGGAGGACAGCTTACCCCTACCATGAAAATGAAACGAAACATTATCAAAGAAATGTATAAAGACTTATACGATAAAATTTATAGAAACTAATCGTTTAAAGTGTTGTGAAAGCAACACTTTTTCTTTTTAATCACAAGATAGCTAAGATCTTAATTTCCTTTGAATACCTCGTAAACTAGTCCATAGGCAATTGATTATGACTCAAATTATTTCTTTCTCTTCGGATGTTTCTACTATAGAATTACCTAAAAAATTCGATTATCCTTATAATTATACACCTCATACTCTAGCCCAAATAGCCACTGAGGAATTGCAAGAATATTTAACAAATCAAACTGATTTTTCGCACAACTTTGGAATTAAAAATCCTGAGGATGCAAACTCACTTGGAAAAATGTTTGGAGTCTTAGTCGTGCAAGATCAAAATGGAACCTTAGGCTATTTAGCTGCATTCTCTGGTAAACTTGCTGAAAGCACACAACACAAACATTTTGTTCCGCCTGTTTTTGATGTTTTAGATAAAAATGAATTCTACCTTACAACAGAAGAACGACTTAATGAGTTAACCCATAAAATAGAAAGTCTAGAAAGCTCCTCTAATTTTATTGAAACAAAAAAAGCATATCAAAAAACGCAACAACAGCACGAAAAGCTTTTAGCTGAAGAACAATCAATAATTAAACAACGGAGAAAACTTAGAAAAAAACTAGGGCAACAAAACAATCAGTTAAATATAAATGAAGAGTTTTACTTACGTGAATATGAAGTGTATTTAAATGATAAAATAGCAACATCAAAAAAAGCGTACCAAGTAAAGCAACATCAAATTGAGGAGTTGAAACAACAACGCACAAACCTTTCAGCTTGGGCACAACAAGAAATATTTAAAAAATATGCGTTTCTTAACTATAGAGGGGAAACTAAAAACTTATTAGATATTTTTACAGACTCCACCCAAAATATTCCTGCTGGTGCTGGTGATTGTTGCGCTCCTAAATTACTTCAATATGCATACAAACATCAATTAAAACCTATTTCTATGGCTGAATTTTGGTGGGGAAAACCTTTGAAAACTTCCATAAGAAAACATCAATATTTTTATCCTGCGTGCACAGGGAAATGCAAACCTATTCTAACGCATATGTTACAAGGGATCATAGTAGAAGAAAATCCGTTAGTTGCTCAATTAAAAGAGAAAAAAGAAATTGAAATTCTGTATGAAGATGCCGATTTATTAGTCATCAACAAACCGTATGATTTATTATCGGTAGCCGGAAAAGAAATCAAAGATTCTGTGTATAGTCGTATTCAAAAATTATATTCAAATGCAACAGGACCATTGGTTGTACATCGTTTAGATATGTCTACCTCTGGAATTCTCTTAGTTGCTAAAAATGAAGCTATTTATAAAGCTTTACAAGCACAGTTTATTAATAAAACTATACAAAAAAGGTATGTAGCCTTGTTAGATGGTGTTTTAAAAGAACATAAAGGAAAAATAGACCTACCACTCAGAGTAGATTTAAATGATCGTCCTAAACAGCTTGTTTGTTATGATTACGGAAAGAAAGCTCTGACTCAATGGGAAACAATTGAAGCTATAGGTACAAAAACCAAAATATATTTTTACCCTATTACAGGACGTACGCATCAATTACGAGTGCATGCTGCTCATCAATTAGGATTAAATACTCCCATAGTTGGAGATGATTTATACGGAAAGAAATCTGACCGATTATACCTTCACGCTGAAAAAATTACATTTAAGCATCCTACATCAAAAAAAGAAGTGAGCTTTACTGCTCCTGCTCCCTTTTAACTTATACTACGTATTTTGTCTTTTTTAGTGAGCTTAAAATAATAAAGGATGCTAAAAAGAAAATTGCTAAACACAACACACTCCATTGCATAGAGCCTGTAATAGCGTTTAATGCTCCATATACAGCTGTTCCTAAAACAATGGCTATTTTTTCAGTAACATCATAAAAACTAAAATAAGTAGCATGATCTTCTGTTTCTGGTAATAATTTCGAATAGGTAGAACGTGTTAATGTTTGAATTGCTCCTTGTACCAATCCTAATAATCCTCCTAAACCATAAAAGTAGATATCTACATACTCTTGAGACTTATCTAAAGAGAAAGCACAAAAACATACCAACATCCACACAATAATTGTTACTTTTAAAGCAGTAATATTTCCCCACTTTTCTGATAATCTAGAAAAAATAATTGCACCTATTATTGCTACTATTTGTACTAGTAAAATAGTAATAATTAAACTTGTTGAAGACAACCCTAGTTCTGAAGAACCAAAAATAGCTGCCATTAAAATAATAGTTTGTACACTAATGCTTAACAAGAAAAAAGAAATTAAAAAACGTTTTAACGTTGGATAATTTAACACCTCTTTTATTACAATTTGTAGCTCTTTATACCCTTTCCAGATGTAATCTTTTTCTGGTTTTTTGTTATACACATTTCCTGGTAAACGTTTAAAAGTTATTTGAGCAAATCCTAACCACCATAAGCCTACCATAACAAAAGAAATTCTAGATGCCATACCCGAGCTAATTCCTAATGTTTCAGGAAACATAATCATGCCTAAGTTTATTAAAAGTAAAATTACAGAACCAATATATCCGTAAACAAAACCTTTAGCACTGGCTCTATCCTGTTGTTCAGGATGAGCAACTTCAGGCAAATAAGCATTATAAAAGACCAAACTAGCCCAAAAACCGATACTTGCTAAAATTGTAAATAAAATACCTATCCAAACAGTATCAATCCCTTCAAAAAAGTATAAACTCATTACAGATATTGACCCTAACGTACAAAAAAACTTCATAAACTTTTTCTTACTTCCCGTATAATCCGCAATACCCGACAATATTGGAGAAATAAAAGCTACTACTAAAAACGAAAAAGACAATGCATAGCTATATAAACTATCTGGGTGCTCCCAATCTTGCCCTAAAAAACGTACTACTTTTCCTTCTGTTACAGCACTGTAATACAATGGAAAAACCGCAGTACTAATTACTAAGGAATATACTGAGTTTGCCCAGTCGTAAAACGCCCATCCGTTTATTAATTTCTTATCGCCTATTTTATACATATTCTTAAAATAAAAAACCGCTCATTTTTCATGAACGGTTTGCAATATACTATAATTTATCAATCTTACTTAGCGGGAGCCACATTGTATTTAGCTGCTAATTTTTTAGCTTCTGGTAAAAATGCTCTTAAAGTTTGAATACGTGTTTGGTTAGAAGGGTGCGTGCTCATAAACTCAGGTGGTGCTCCACCTCCAGAACGTTCACTCATTCTTACCCATACTTCAGCAGCTTCTTCTCCATTATATCCTGCCATAATCATAAAAACTAAACCTAATTTATCTGCTTCAGTTTCATGCTCTCTACTAAATGGCAACATAACTCCTACTTGTGTTCCTAAACCGTAAGCCATATTCCACATTTCAGCATTCTTACTATTTTGAGTACTTAGAGCTAAAGCTACTCCACCTAATTGTTGTAATTGACCTGTAGACATACGTTCTTGTCCGTGTTTTGCAAATGCATGCGCTACTTCATGTCCCATTACTGCAGCTACTCCATCTTCATTAGCACAAATAGGCATGATACCTGTATAAAAAACTACTTTACCACCAGGTAAACACCAAGCATTAACTGTTTTATCTTCTACTAAATTAAACTCCCACTTATAGGCATCAGCTTCAGCAACCTTACCATTAGCCCTTAAAAAACGATCAACCGCTTCAGAAATATTTTTCCCTACACGCTTTATTTGATTCGTTTGTTTAGTATTAGTAGACAATTTATTTTCTTTTAAAAAAGTTTGATACTGCGCAAAACTCGCTGGTAGTATTTCAGCATCATTTACAAAGTTTAATCTTTTTCTTCCTGTAATCGGTACAGTACTACATTCCGCTAAAAAAATAGCTAAAAGTGTTAGACCTATAATTTTTTTCATTGTTTAATAGTTTAAAGTTCTATATTCTTGGTTGTGTATTTTATGACACGAAATTAATTTATTTGTCACAAAACTGGCAATAAATTATGAGTTTAAAGCTACAAATTCTATCTTTATCTAAAAAACTAATTCATGAATTTTATACATTCAAAAAACACTTTACCTAGTATTAAAATTCCAAAACCAATTATTTTATCCGCTAAAGCTTTACAGTTTATTTCTAACAATTTAGCCACAAAATTTGGAGTAAAATTATTTACAACTCCTGTTAGCTTTCCTATGCCGAAAAGAGAGAAAGTAATGTTAGAAAGTGCTCAAACTAAAACTATAAATATCCCTACTATTTCAAGAGATGTTCAGATGTTATCTTACGGATACTCAACCAAAAAAGTATTATGGGTACATGGTTGGGCTGGAAGAAGCACGCAATTATACATGATTGCTGATAAATTACTAGAAAAAGGATATATGGTTATTTCTTTTGATGGTCCTGCGCATGGAAAATCTACAGGAAAAACAACAGAAATGCCTGATTTTTTAGAAACTATTGCTGAAATAGATAAGCAATATGGCCCTTTTGAAGCGGCTATTGGTCATTCCTTTGGTGGTGTATGTTTATACAATGCTCTTTCTGAAAATTTCTCTGTAAAAAAACTAGTTACTATTGGTGCAGCAGATAAAATATCAGACGTTATTTTAAACTTCACTAAAAACCTACACGTAAAACCTCTCATAGCCCACAAAATGAAACGTTTTTTTGATAAAAAATGGCAGCGTGATATCGATGTACATTCATCGAGTGCAAAAGCTAAAAATATAGATATTCCTACTTTAGTCGTTCATGATTCTTTTGATGGCGATGTCGATGTAAGTTGTGCTATAAAAATTCGTCAAAACTTACAGAACGGAACGCTTTTAATTACTGAAGGACTAGGACACACCAAAATTCTTCGTGATGCAAAAGTAGCTTCTAAAATTGTCGATTTTATTATACAACCATTATGAAAAAAACAATCTTTCTATTCGTTTTAGCTTTATTCGTACCTTATTCTGCAAACGCTCAGAAACATAAAAAATATAAAATTAACAAGCCTAATAGTGAATGGAAAAAACTACTTACACCACAACAATATTTTGTACTCAGGGAAGCAGGTACTGAGCGACCTAATTCTAGCCCTTTAAACTTCAATCATAAAAAAGGAGTGTACGTGTGCGCTGCTTGTAAAACTCCACTTTATAAATCTGAAAATAAGTATGACTCAGGTAGTGGGTGGCCTTCTTTTGATAGAGCTATTTTAGGCAATGTAGACATGGAAACTGACTATAAACTTGGATATGCGCGTACTGAATTAAAATGTGCCAATTGTGACGGGCATTTAGGTCATTCTTTTGATGATGGTCCAAAAGAAACCACAGGAAAACGTCATTGCATTAACGGAGTTGCTTTAGAGTTTATTCCAAAGAAATAAAATTACAAGTTTGATGTATACCTTAAATACTCATCATTTCTAAACTTTGAAGAAAAAACCTTTAAAACTAAATATCATTATGCAAAGCTCTTATCTAATCAGCATAAAGCGACAGTTTGAATATTATAAATCTCTTGGTGATAAAACTTTCACTCAAATTAGTAATGAGCATTTTTTTTGGCAAGTTAATGAAGAAAGTAACTCTATTGCTATCATAGCAAAACATATTGCTGGAAATATGCTTTCTCGCTGGACAAGTTTTTTAACTGAAGATGGAGAAAAATCATGGCGAAATCGTGACGAAGAATTTATGAATTCATTTACTACAAAAGAAGAAGTACTTGAATATTGGGAAAAAGGTTGGTCATGTTTATTTAATGCTATCAATTCACTTTCAGAAGAAGATTTAGAAAAAATCGTATATATCAGAAATCAAGGACATACAGTTATTGAAGCCATTAATAGGCAGTTATGCCATTACTCGTATCATGTAGGACAACTAGTTTTCTTAGGGAAAATGTTACAAAACAAAAATTGGAATTCTTTATCTATTCCTAAAAACGCTTCAAAAAATTACAATACTGAAAAGTTTTCAAAAGAAAAATCATGTAAACATTTTACCGAGGATTTATAGTTTAAAAAAACGCTTTCCTCTCTAATTTTCTACTTATAACTAGAATCAATCATAAATAGTAAGGTTTTGCTAAAAAATTCTATCAACAAAATGCTAAAAACTAACAACTAATAACTAAATTTGTGCCTCTAAAAAATGAAGCCGATACATGTTTAATAATTTAAGCGAAAAGTTAGATAAGGCGTTACATACGCTAAAAGGACACGGAAAAATTACCGAAGTTAATGTTGCAGAAACACTAAAAGAAGTTCGTAGAGCTTTATTAGATGCCGATGTTAACTTTAAAATAGCAAAAGAGTTTACCAAAACTGTACAAAAGAAAGCCTTAGGACAAGACGTATTAACCACGTTAAATCCAGGACAATTAATGGTTAAACTTGTTAAAGACGAGTTAACTGAATTAATGGGTGGCGATACTGTTGGTATTAACTTAGGTGGTTCTCCTACCGTTATTTTAATGTCTGGTTTACAAGGTTCGGGTAAAACAACCTTTTCTGGTAAATTAGCTAACTACCTTAAAACTAAAAAATCTAAACAGGTTTTATTAGTTGGATGTGATGTATATCGTCCTGCGGCAATTAACCAGTTACGTGTAGTTGGTGAGCAAATTGGTGTAGAAGTTTATGCTGAAGAAGGAAATCAAAATCCTGTAGAAATTTCTCAAAATGCTATTAAGCATGCAAAAGCAAACGGTAAAAATGTGGTGATTATAGATACCGCTGGTCGTTTAGCTGTTGATGAGGAAATGATGACGGAGATTTCTAACATCCACAAAGCTGTAAGTCCACAAGAAACCTTATTTGTGGTGGACTCTATGACAGGTCAAGATGCTGTAAACACAGCTAAAGCTTTTAACGATGTATTAAATTTTGACGGAGTTGTATTAACCAAGTTAGATGGTGATACTCGTGGTGGAGCTGCTTTATCGATTAAGTCGGTAGTAGATAAACCAATCAAATTTATTGGTACGGGTGAAAAAATGGATGCAATTGATGTATTCCACCCAAGTCGTATGGCTGATCGTATTTTAGGAATGGGAGACGTTGTTTCGTTAGTAGAACGTGCCCAAGAACAATACGATGAAGAAGAAGCAAGAAAACTACAAAAGAAGATTGCTAAAAACCAGTTTGGTTTTGATGATTTCTTAAATCAAATCAATCAAATCAAAAAGATGGGTAGCATGAAAGATTTAGTTGGAATGATTCCTGGAGCTGGAAAAGCATTAAAAGATGTAGATATTGATGATGATGCATTTAAAGGAATTGAGGCTATTATACACTCTATGACTCCTGCGGAAAGAAGTACTCCTTCTATGATTAATGCGAGTCGTAAAAAAAGGATTGCAAAAGGATCGGGAACGTCGGTTCAAGAAGTAAATCAGTTGATGAAACAATTCGACCAAATGAGCAAGATGATGAAGATGATGCAAGGTGGTGGCGGAAGAAAAATGATGCAAATGATGAAAGGTATGAGATAATATTTAGAAGAGAAGTTTTGTCGGCTTCTCTTTTTTCTTTTTTAGACTAACAACAACACACTAAATAACACACAACACACTAAAAATGATTTTACTAGACGGTAAAAAAACATCAGCAGACATTAAAGAAGAAATTGCTTTAGAAGTAGCAGAATTAAAAGCAAATGACAAAAAAACTCCTCACCTAGCAGCTGTTATTGTTGGTAACGATGGTGCTAGTTTAACTTATGTAAACGCAAAAGTTAAAGCTTGTGAGCGTGTTGGGTTTGAATCTACTTTACTTCGTCTTCCTGAAGAAACTACTGAAGAAGAATTATTAAACGAAATTGCTATTTTAAATATCGATAATGATATTGATGGTTTTATCGTACAGCTTCCTCTACCCGATCATATTGACGAGCAAAAAGTTTTAATGGCGATTGATCCTGATAAAGATGTAGATGGTTTTCACCCAATGAATGTTGGTAAAATGACCTTAAATCTTCCAACTTTTATTTCAGCAACTCCTTTCGGTATTTTAGAATTATTAGATCGTTACAACATTGAAACTTCTGGTAAAGATGTTGTAGTAATTGGTCGTAGCCATATTGTAGGAAGCCCAATGAGTATTTTATTATCTCAAAAAAGAAAAGTAGGAAACGCTACCGTTACCTTAACACATAGTAGAACTAAAAACTTAAAAGAAATTACTCAAAAAGCAGATATTATTGTGGCTGCTATTGGTATTCCAGAGTTTTTAAAAGGTGATATGGTAAAAGAAGATGTAGTAGTTATTGATGTAGGAATTACACGTGTTGCGGATGCTTCTAAGAAAAACGGATTCAGACTAGTTGGTGATGTAGCTTTTAACGAAGTAGCTGAAAAAGCATCGCACATTACTCCTGTTCCTGGTGGTGTAGGTCCTATGACGATTGCAATGCTATTAAAAAACACCTTATTAGCTTGTGAACGTAGACAAGAAAAAGCGTAATAAAACAACTTTATATATAATAAAAAAAAGACTGCTTATCAAGCGGTCTTTTTTGCATAAGACCTATACTTAATTCTAAATTAAAAACCTTTTAAACTTAATAGGTCATTTTTATTATATTAGCTAGCATTTACAAAAATATACTATATCTATATTGGCTTTATAATAGCCAAAAAATATCTTTAAGTAATTCATAAATAAACCACAAAGCTATTGGAAAGTAAAATAGAATTTATTGAAAGTATTGGAAAAATAGCTGTCTTTATAATGATACTCCTTTCTGTTTTTCTTTTTACAGTTAAAACAACAAACAAATTACCTAATAGGCTTTTTGGTATTTACTTACTGTGTGTAGCGTTTGATTTAATAGGTTTATTTACAAGCAAAACATTAGAACACCCCAATATTGAAAAAATAAAAATGGCTTCTAGCCTACTACAACTACCTTTGTTCTACCTTTATGTCTTATCTGCCTGTTATTCAAATTTCAAGATTGTAAAAAAACACTTCGCTCATTTCTTACTATTTATAATAATCCTCATTATTTTTTACATTACAAACTTATCTAATCAAAGCTTATTACTTTACGAGATAGTAGGAGAAATACAATTTATCATTTATATCATAGCCATATTTATAGTTTTAAAAAGATACAAAAGCATATATATTGAAAATTATTCCAATGCTAATTATGACGTTTATAAATGGTTGTTTCAGATTACGGTTTTATCGTGTATAGCGCATTCTTTTGTGATATCTAGGTGGTATTTATCTAATTCTACCTATAAAGAATATGTATTAAATATTAATATATTAATAAGTCTTTCTGTATTATCTATCACTATATTTTTTGTTTTAAAAGCCTTATACCAGCCTCAACTTTTTACAGGAGTTAATATTAATTTAGAACCACTTGATTCCAATTCAAAAAGAAAGTCAAAGGTATTAGCTATTCAAGAAAACGAGCTTGAAAGCAAATACCTAAAAACGCTAACAGTTTTTATGAGCGATAAAAAGCCGTATTTAGATTTTGATTTAACACTACAAAAACTATCTTTTCAAACTAATATTCCAGAAAAAGAACTATCGCTATTAATTAATCGTCATTTAGGAAAACATTTTTTTGATTTTATAAATGAGTACCGAATAAATGATGCAAAAATACTGTTGCAAGATTCCACCCAAAAAGAACTCACTGTATTAGAAATCTTATATAAGGTAGGTTTTAGTTCCAAATCTTCATTTTATAGTGCTTTTAAGAAAGCAACCAACCAAACCCCTACACAATACAGAAAATCAACCACTTAAAATTGGTTCTACTTTTTAACTATACTCTTTTTCATAATAAAATCAGTCCGACTTTCTTTAATCGGACGTTTATAACAATGTAATAAATCAAATTTGTAGGAAATTTAAAATCATACAAGATGAAATTCATTTACTTTCTCACATTAATAATGACTATTCAATTCTGCTTTGGTCAACAAGTACCAAAAGAACTAAAAGGTATTGAAAGTGAGATAAATCAATTGATAAAAAAATACAAGGCAGTCGGCTTATCTGTCGCTGTAGTTAAGAATAATAAGGTAATCTACTCAAAAGGGTTTGGTTATAGAGATTTAGAAAATAAGCTACCGGTTACTCCACAAACTATTTTTCCTATTGGTTCTGTTACCAAAGCATTTACAGGTTCCGTTTTAGGTATTTTAGAATCTAAAAATCTAGTTTCTTTAAAAAGTAGACCTGCCTTCTATCTTCCAAATTTTGAATTTTATAACGATACCATGAACAGTTTAATAACCATTGAAGACCTATTAAGCCATAAGAGCGGAATAGGAAATCAAGGGACTACACAAATTTTCTTTCCAGAGGATAAATGGTTAAAGATGATACAACGCCTCAAATATTTAAAACCTGAAGCTGAGATAAAAAATAGTTTTGCATATAGCAATATGGCATATACCCTTGCAGGAACAATTATTGAACAAATTACAGGTGATAGTTGGGAAACTAATATTCAAGAAAAAATATTTATCCCACTAGAAATGACAAACTCCTACATTAAATTAGAAGATATAAAGAAAACATCTAACTACTCTTTGCCTTATGGTATATATAAAGGAGAGATTGAGAGAGTAAAGTTCGAAGAATTTAACACCATCAGTCCTGCAGGAGCCATTAAGAGTACTGTAAATGACATGTCTAATTGGATGTTAACTTGGTTAAACAACGGCGTATATAAAAACTCTCAAATCATTCCTAAAGAGTACATAAAAAAAGCAACAACCCTTCAAAATAGTAACGAAGGAAATTATGAAAAAGATGTTTTTTTGTTCGGTGAGGGCTTTGGATGGCGACTACGATCTAACTACGGACGTTTTAGAGTTGAACACGGAGGAAATACTTATGGATTTAGTTCTGACCTAGCACTATTTCCTTTTGAAAACATAGGAATTGTGGTGTTGACCAATCAAGATAACTCTCTCTTACCTTATATGATAGTGGACACTATTACAAGAAGATTGTTCAATATTAATCCTGAACCTAATTACCCAGTTAGTGTAAAAGAACTTTATAAGCCCTTGCCTTATAAACAATTTAATAAAGATAAGATGCCAACTCATTCTTTGAATTCATTTTGTGGTTCTTATGAGGCTAAAGGATTTGGAAGGATAGATATTGTAAAAGAAAATGGTAAACTATATGCTATTTTACCTACCTATAAATTTCAGTTAGAGCATTTAAACTATAATTCTTTTTTCTTAAAACCTACTAAAGAGTTTAAAGATGTATTTAACCCTCAATTTGACATTCAATTTATGAATAATATTAAAGGAAAAATTACATCATTAAAAATGTATTCCCAAAAAGAGCCTATTGAATTTAATAAGATAGATTAAACTTGTTTGAGTAAAACTTTACCCCAAAAAACACTTTATTAGCTTGCGAACGTAGACAAGAAAAAGCGTAATAAAACAACTTCATATATAATTGAAAAGGCTGCCTTTAAAAGCAGTTTTTTTTATGGATAATATTAAAACCTTCTTGAATTACAGATTTTCTTTTATATCTTGCTAATAAAAATTTAAAGAAGGTACGTTTACACCTCACTATTTGGTTGTATAAAAAAACAAAAAGTGCTTATATAGACAAAGTTGCCAACAAGCTAAAAAATCTAAAAACAGAAATAATTACAAGTATTTAAGTAAAAGATTCTACTATGAAAGAAACCATCGATTTATTTAAAGAAGTATTTAATACCCACAAAGAATATTTAGGAACTGTTGTAGAATTTCACGTGCAAAAACTAAGAGAACTGGATACTTTTTTACCACCAATGCAGTCTTTCTTTATTGTAACAAACACAAGTAAACTAACCTATGAATTTGTCAGTAAGAATTTTGAAGTAGCTCTGGGCTTAGATATTAGCAGAATGCAAACCGAGGGAGTGCCGTATTGGTTTTCACATTTTCATCCGGAAGATTTACCTATATGGATGGGAGTATTGGAAGACTTAATGTTATTTACCATGACTCAAGTAAAACCGGAAGATCGTAGTAAGCTTTCTTACAGTTGGAATGTAAGAGTAAAGAATTCTAAAAACAAGTATGTGAACTTATATGAGCATCAAACACCAACGTATTTTGATAAACAAGGCAAGCCTATAATAGGCATATCTCACGGAAGTGTTGTTGGAAATGGTGAAAGGAAACCCATTATAGGAGTGGTAAAAAAACTAAATGAGAACAATGAATACGAAACCATTTATCACAAAAACTACTCTCAAAAATTGCTTACTACATCTCTAAGGTATAGAGAGCTAGATGTCATTAGGCTATTAGCTTTAAATAAAACCAGCAAAGAAATAGGAGAAAAATTATTCATTAGCTCTCATACCGTAGATGGCCATCGCAGAAATATTCTTAAAAAATTAAACTTCAATTCTACCCAAGAGCTAATAAATTATTGTTTAGCCAACCAATTGTTTTAAAAAATACTCAATATTGAGTATTGTGGTATATGGTGAATAAAACGTAAATTGAGCTAAAGCTATAAGATAAACTATTATGAAAAAAATATTTACTATAATCTTATTCTTAAGTATGGCTACAAGTAGTAATGCTCAAGAAATAAAAGGTTTTAAAACAGAAATGTATAAAAACGAGTACGGTAATCTTAGATTAAAAGTAACCCCAAACACATTTGATGGCATAAAACCTAAAATAATAAAAACAAGTGGTGTCTATGGAGTTAGAATTTGCTATACACAAAATGGTGTGAAAAAAGCAGCGCTTCAAGACATGACCCATAAAATAGTAACCAAGGGAGAATTTGAATATGGTGGTTGGGGCTCTGGAAAGGGTGTTAAGATAAACGGTATTACTTTTTTTCGTGCCGACAAAACCCCCAAAGACCAATGGCCTAAAAAAAATGATTGTTTATAATTAAAACCAAAATTGTTATGAAAAAACACCTATTATTTATAACGCTACTATTTATTCTAGCAAGTACCAACCTTACACAAGCACAAACTAAAGAAGAAACCATATTTTGGCTAAAAGAATATGGTTTTGATATGTTGACATATACAAGCCCAATTTCTTCAAAATTCTCATATGAATATAAAATTGATGTAAACTCTATCTGGCTTATTAAATATCAGGCAAATAACCAAGGGATTAGAAGTAAAAGTTCGGAGACCAAAATAAACTATGAGTGTTTAAAAAAGCCTATTTAGAAAACATTTATATCGGTAAATATTCAGGGGATTTATCATTAATCATAAAATTTGAAAATGAATGTACAGATTATACTGAATATAGTGATGGTAAAATTGTTGTAACTGGTAGTGATCAAATTTTTTATTTTTATTTTGATAATAAAACTACTAAAGAAGACCAAGAACGCTTTTTAAAAGCTTTTAGGCATTTGGCACAACTTTGCGGTGCCAAAGAAAAACCAAAAGTAAAAAAGAACACCTTTTAATAACTAATCAATTTAAAAATGAAAAAACTATTATTTATTTTAACATTAACAATAAGTTCTACTTTATCAATTGCCCAAACTAATAAAACTCTTAGTGATGCTGAGATTAAAAAAGAATGGATAGAGACTATAAATTGGATCAAATCAAAGTCATCCTATTATAATATTGAATATTATGACTCAAGTTGGGGTAATACAATTAGAGTAAAACAGTCTTTTAAAATTTACAGTGATTTTTCTTTTTTAATTGTTCAAAATGAAATTGAAAAATCTAAAAAATGGTTTCATAAAGGTAGTCTTCTAGATATGAAAGGTGTTAATACTATTGCAGAAAATGAAAAAGATTCATCTGTATCACGTATTCATATAAATGTTTCAAATGAAAGGAAGTTTGCAACTACAGATTTTGACACTTATTCTTCAACCTGGTTAGAAGTTTTAAATAAAGATGATATGCCAAAAAGATTAGAAAATGCTTTCAATAGTTTGGGTAAAATAAGTAGTAGATACAGAAAAATAATAAATGAAGAAAAAAGAAAAAAAGAATCAGATAGAATTAAATCATACAATGAAAAATTTTAAAAAATCAAAACCCATGAAACACCTATTATTCCTTTTAGTACTTACGTTAAGTATAAATACCACAAATGCACAAGATGCTACTTTACAAGAAACTATTGATTGGTTGAATATTTATGGGTTAAAGGAGAATGGAACATCATATTCTAATCCTGATATAACCTACACATATACATGGTATTTGACTAAAAAAAATGAAAAATTACATTTTGAACTAAAACAATTTGAAAACGGAATAGAACTTTTAAAGGAAAGCAAAAGTTTTTTTTATGAGGATATCAATTGGATTAAACTTTCACAAGTGGGTCAATATTTTAAGGTGACTATTGATTATAAAGAAACAGGAGACCAGCATTATCTATCTTTTTTAAACAAAGAAAAAGCTATTAGTTTGTTTAAAGCTTTAAAACACTTAAATACCTTTTATAATTATAAAATACAATTTACCGATAAAATTAGACCTAACTTAAAAAACAAATTTTAAAAAAGCAAAACCCATGAAACACCTATTATTCCTTTTAGTACTTACGTTAAGTATAAATACCACAAATGCACAAGACGCTACTTTACAAGAAACTATTGATTGGTTGAATATTTATGGATTTGAAGATAATTTTTCCGACGTTAATAAGAGAAAAACTAAAGTAGAGTGCGATGTTTCATTAAATAAAAATGGAGTCGCAAGTTTTTATTTTATATACTTCGAAATGTCTAAAGACGATTCAGATTGGAGGGAAAGAGAATATGATAACTATGAACGCTTTAGTATATTGCAAGTGAAATTTATTTACTTGTATCCTCCCATAGGAAATAGACAGGGTTACACAATTAGGATAGGGGTACAAAATAAAGATATTAGTTTATTTGTTGAATTTCCTGATAAAGAAAAAGCTATTAGTTTGTTTAAAGCTTTAAAACACTTAAATACCTTTTATAGTCATGAAATACAATTTATCGATAAAATTAGACCTGACTTAAAAAACAAATTTTAAACTATAAACCCATAAAAAAAACAATCTTAACACTTGCTTTATTTATAACTACGCTAACCTTAACTTTTGCACAAGAAAAACAAGGTGATGCTACTTGGGAGGAAACCATAGACTTTATAAAGTCTAAAAAAAAATTTATTAGCATAAATTATTCTACTTCTCCGTCAAATGAAATAAAAATAGATGCACAAGGTATACAATTAATAATATATACTTGGAGTAATTATCCGAAAGAATGGGATAAACGTATATATTATATGCCTTTTAGATATTTAAAAAGCGTTAAACCTTTTAAAGAAGGTAGTTATTGTTATATAGATATTAATAAATTATCAGGTGAATATGTTAGTGTAAAGGTATTTAAAACAAAAAAAGATGATGTTTTTGAATTTAATCCTAAAGGAAGTAAATACTACCTACATGATTCATTTAACTTAGCTCGATTTGACAAATTATGTGTTAATGATGTTGAAATGCGAGAACGTCTTACAAAAGCTTTTCAACATTTAACTTATTTAGCTATTCAAAAAAGAGAAGCAGAGCGTAAAGCTTCTGGAGACAAATTTTAAACAATTAAACAAATAAAAACATGAAAAAAATCATCACCATTTTAACATTAGTATTAGTAGTTACTAGTGCCTTTTCGCAATCAACAGACAAACGCTACACATATTCTTATGCTATTTCAGACTTTAACAGCTCTAGTTGCACTAGTATTAAAGTGATTTATTTTAGTCCTATAGTGTCTTATAACTTTACAGAAGATGAACCCTTTCATCATTATTATGAAATTCAAGGTAACAAAATATCAGAACGATGGGAAAACAAGGTAAAAGCCAATTTTAGTTTAGAGAAATCGTTTTGCTACTATACAAAAACAGATTATTGGGAATCTAGTTATAATGACATAGACGCTACAAGAGATAAGTGGATTGCATTTTACAAAAAACAAGGCTACAAAGTATATACAACTTATAATTTTGGTTTTAGATAATTGATAAACTACTAATAGGACAATAAACCACTTGATTTCATGAAGCATCCCTTAAAAAATGTAGCTTTATTACTACTATCTTTAATGTGTTCTGTTGTTATAATTGCACAGCAAGACATAACAGACAAACAGATCCTAAAACACATCAAAGGAAAAGAGATAGAATGGATTTCTGGCGAAAGTAATTTGGCTAAAGTAAAGATGAAATCCACCAAAAAATGGGGGATTTATAATATAGATGTCTACCGGTATTATGGAGAAAATGTGATTAATGCCGACGAGGTCGTAGCGCCAAAATTCGATTCCATTGGCTGGTTTAAAAACATGGAACCTTTTGTTATTGTTAAAAATAATAAGAAGTACGGCATCCTTTTAAACCCATATGAAATACCTGACGCTGTAGAAAGAGTAAATTGCATTTATGATGCTATTAAAGTGAAGGAAGTAGATGGTAGGTATTATGCGCTTGTAAAGCAAAATGAAAAATGGGGATTGGTAGATTGGTTTGAAGATGTGGTTTTGGTAGATCCAACTTTTGATAATCCTGAAGATGTACCATTAGTTTGGATAGAAGGTTGGGCAAAAGATATGTTTGTAGCGTCTAAGAAAAAATTAAAAGCAGATATCCTTATTTTTGATGAAGGTAATGGAGATGGTGTGTTTAAAGCAAGAAAAAAAGCCACTAAAAAATGGGGAATGTATCAATCGTTAGGAGAAAATGATTTAAAAACACTTATACCTCCAAAATACGATAGTATTCGGTTTTTTGGTTATAACTCTAAATACACAGCAGTTTACAACAAAGATAAAGTAGGTATGTATTTGTCTTATTGGAGTTATAATGATAACACAAAACTGTCAGTACCTTGTATTTACGAAGATTATAAAAAGTATGATGCAAATGGTGTACCAAAACTGGCTGTTAAAAAAGATGGAAAATGGGGTTGGGTAAACTGGTTAACAGGAAATGAAGAATCAGAGTTTAAATACGAAACCGTAGACGATTTACCATATCCATATTACAAACAAGACATTTGGTTTGAAGACTAAATAAAGCTTACTTTAGTAATTTTATAAATGAATCTTCAATCCTTAAAAATACCATCAGGTTGGTCAGTAGAATGGAATTTGTTAACAGATACAGATCCAACAGAAGACACCATAAACGAGTTTACAGGCAGCTCTCTATTGCTTATCAATTCGCATACACGATTAAAAGCGATTGATGTGTCTTGGCGACCAGAAGGAGACATTAATGGTGCATACCAACTACAGGTTATATGTTTGTTGCCAAAATTCAATAGTAAAACAAATACAATAGAATATGAAGGTATTTGGGAAACACCAGAATTAGAATTTACGACTAAAAATAGATTAGAGTTAGTCGATAAATTAAATCATTTACTATTTTATTTAAAGCCCTATACAGATACACGCATTTTATTAAAACCTGGTGTTGTAGATCAGCCTAATGAAACTATAAGACAAGAGTTGTTAACTAACAATTTAACAGAAGAAATTTCAAAAAAAATAATAGCATCTAACCATAAAAAACTTCAGGAGTTACTACTAGACCACGAAGCTGTTCCGTATGCTGATGTAGAAAAATTATTGCACGATGGTGCTACTAAAGGTGTAAAAAACAAAGCGAAGCAATTGTTAAACAGTAAACAGTTTAGAAATCAGAAACCTGAGACATCATCAGAATTTGAAAAGGCTAAACTCATTTCGGTAATCACAAATAAGATGGAAGCTGTTCTTGCAGAGTTGCAACACCTAAAACCAGAAAAAGAATTCACGCTTAAAACTTATGAGCCCAATGGCTATTGGAGCCTCCAATGGAAAAGCACAAAACTTTGGAAAACCGAACATTATTTAAAAGAATGGTTTTCCGTTAGTTTATATGGAGATACTGATGCGTTTTCATTAAGTGGCTCTCATGAAATTAAAGATATTTTTGAACAACTTGAAGACAGATATTTTTTATATAAAGAAAAAACAACAGATACGCTGTTTAGAATGCTTAACACCATTGAAAAGCAAGTCAAAGAATCTGTTTTAAAAGCTGTTGATCAAGAGTTTGATTCTAGTTATTAAAAAAACTATTTGCCAACATTGTATAAAAATAATAGCAGTTTAATCACTTAAACTAAAGTGAAGTTTATAAATTTAAAGTCAATAACAAACCTAAAGATAAATGTATCTAAATCCGCTACTATTCTTATACTTACACGTTGTAACCAATTAAACGAAGACTTAATATTAGAAAAACAATAAATGAAAAAACGTTTTATATTTTTTTTACTACTGATTATCAACTACTATGCAAAGGCTCAAGAATTCACTTCTTACGAAAAACCTTTGAATATAAGTTTGTATTCAGAAATATTAAAAGACTCTGTAAGTCTGGAGATAACCTTACCTAAAGAGCTTAAGAATCAAATAAACACAAAATACCCTGTTATATACCTTCTAGACAAGCAGCTACATATAAACTACACATACAATCTATATACTATTGACTATTTAAGCTCGTTACAATGGATTCCCAAAGCAATTGTTGTTGGTGTAACTTTTTCTCGGAAAAATAGAATTTCATGGACAGTTCCTAATGAAAATGGTGGGAAAGCGGATGATTTGATATTGTTTATTGATAAAGAATTGAATGATAAATTGAATAGAGAATATCCTATTTCTAGTTTTAATTTATTGATAGGGCATTCACGTACGGCTATTTTTTCCTCTTATGCTCTTACAAAGAAACCTGATTTCTTTAATGGTATAATAGCAAGTAGTGTTTCCAATTTCGACTTTGGAGATGAAGTGCAGCAAAAACAGTTTAATACTTTCTTGAATAAAATTTCTTCAAGCCCCAATAAATACTATTACTTTTTTTCTGTTGGAGAAAAAGCATACGGAGATTTACATGAATCAGCTGTCGATAGTTTAAGCCTCTATTTAAACTCTAAAGAACTACCTAAGAACCTAGAATGGAAATACTTCAAACATCAAGTTGCTCATGATCTTACGCCAGGAGTTACCGTAAGTAATTCGTTAAGTCAAATTTTCAAAGATTATGGGAGAAGAATAGATCTTTGCTTCAAACTTGCAAAGTCATCGAAAAATAAAGTACCATGGAATGATTTTCAAGATTTATATACATCAATTTCAACTGAATTAGGTTTAAAAATAGAACCTTCTGAGTTATTCTTCAACAGTATTGCCTCGGAATATTACAATGATTATGATAGTATATATGGTAATAAAAAACTAAATTTTACGCTGGAAATTCTATTAAAAGCAATAGAAAAATACCCTGAAGGTTATGATTACTATACTTGGATAGGAGAAATATATATTACTCTAAAAGAATTTGAAAAAGGGGAATATTATCTCAACAAAGCAATTAAACTAATTAATAAAGACAAATCCATCTCTGAATTTGACCTAAAAAACTACCTTAAAGAAATAGAGGCGTTAAAAAAAACAAAATAACTCCCTACAACACCATAATAAGTACGTTAATCAAAAAGTATTTTAATTTATTTACTAAAAATACTGACCAATCTCTTTATCACTCTCCAACTCTACCGCTTCTTTATTTTGTTGAAATAAACGCGCAGTATAGTTTCCTCGTAATACAATTGAGTCACCGTTCACTTCTAACCAACTCCCTTCACGTAAGCCCAATACAGATGTTTCATTAAAAATATGATATTCTTTAATACGGGTTTCTCTAGTTTCTCCCATATGTGTAGAATCTGGATTAGGATCTAAATAGTGCGCATTAATATTAAACGGAATAAACCCTAAAGTTTTAAAACTTGGTGGATACACGATAGGCATATCGTTGGTATTCATCATTGTTACTCCACAAATATTACTTCCTGCACTCGTACCTAGATATGGCGTTCCGCTTTCAACTGCTTTGGTTAAAGCAGGAATAATATCATTTTTATACAGTTGGTTTACCAATTCAAACGTATTACCTCCACCTGTAAAAATTGCCTCCGCTTGCTGTATTGCTTCTTTCGGATTATCAAACTCATGAATCCCTTTTACCTCTTTATTAATGGTAGCAAAAGCCTTACGAGCTATCTCGGTATATTCATCATAGGTTTTACCACTTGCTCGTGCATACGGGATAAACAAAATTGTAGACGCTTCTTTAAAAAAGTCTGCCAATGTTGGTAAAATATATGTTAAATATCCACTTCCATGTACTGTAGATGTACTTGCTACGATAAGTTTTTTCATTTGATTTAAACGCTATTATTCTTAGTATCAGCTCTAAATTTTCAAAAAGTAATTAGTGCTATTATTTTTCAAATTAACAAAAATTTACCATGTCATTAAAACATTTTTAAGACAAGTAGGTGGTTTATTTGTGATATGAGAAACTTTTTACTTATTCTTTTTACGCTATTTTCTTGTGTCGTTTTTGCACAAAATCCTCCTAAAATTATCAAGGGAACTGTTTTTATCGACAGTATTCCTACTCAAGATGTGCACATCATCAATAAAAAACTTGCTCTGGGAGCTATTTCAAACGAAAACGGACAATTTGAAATTTTAGCAGAAGAAAATAACATACTATTAATTTCTCACCTAAATTTAGAATACAAAGAAATTACTGTGAATGAAGAAAATATAAAAGCTAAAAACATTGTTATTTATGTTGATAGTAAAACCCATATGCTAGATGAAGTTGTTTTAGAAAGAAAAAGAGGAATTTTTGAGACAGATGATGATATTCTTACCAATGCCCCAATAGTGAACGCTAAAACATTAAAGCTCCCCTATGCCAACGTAAAACCTAAAGATGATAAAACTGTAAAAATTGAATCGGGAATAACTATAGGACTCTCAGGACTTGTAAACGCACTTAACGGAAATAATAAGAAGAAAAAACTACTAAAAAAACTAAAAATAGAAGATCAAAACATAGCTAACATTCGAAAACATTATACAGATGGCTTTTTTATAAGACAACTAAAAATTAAAGAAGAACATATTAATTCATTTTTAGAAAGTTGTATTTCAAAAGGTATTATCAATCTGTATCGAAAGGATAAAGTTCTTGAATTAACTTCCGTTTTAATTGAAAATAGTAAACACTCTCCTTATCTATTAGAAAATGAAAATATAAGACTCTCTCAAAAATAATTGCATGATAAAACAACTACCCATCACTTTACTTTTATTACTTACTCTACAAATAACCGCACAAGAAAAACGAAAATTCTTATATGCATCGGTTCACGATGAAGTAGCATCTGTTCCCAATGCACATATTATCAATTTAAATACCAAACAAGGTACTTTTACGAATGATAATGGTGAATTCAGAATTTTAGCTAAACCCAACGATTCTTTACAAATCTCATTTGTAGGCTACGAAATGAAAACTCTTAAAGTTGAAACGATTCATTTTGGAATTGAAAAACATAAAATAGAACTAAAAAAAATAGCAATTGAACTAGATGAAGTGGAAGTAAAAAAACACAACTTAATAGGTTCTATCGCTATAGATACTAAACAAACACCTAAAGATATTGGCTTGGATAAAGCTAAAAGCGCTCTAGATTTTTCTATGATTGATTTTAGTGAAAAAGTAATTTTAGAAATTGACGAAGTTGATAGATCTAAACCTCCTAGTATGATAAGAACTACTGATCCTACAGCTAGTTTTGCAGGTGCTGGTACAGGTTTTAGTTCTGGTCTTGATAAATATGCTCAGCAAAAAAAAAGAACCCGAAAAACAATAAAGTTTAAAGAAAGTTTTCCCAAAATGCTCCTCTCAGAATTTGGAAAACACTTCTTCTTTGAAGAATTGAAAATTCCTAAAGATAAGTACCTACATTTTTTAGAATACTGCAATCCGCTAGGCATTGAAAAATTATATAAAGATGGAAACGTTTTAAAACTAATCGAAATTTTGCGAAAAGAAAGTGTCAGCTATTTAAAAACTATTCATGAAAAAGAATGAAGAAACTATTAATCATACTATGCTTTGTTTCATCTATTAAAATTCTATCCCAAGAACGAAGAACTTTTTTATATGCCTCAATTTATGATGAAATTGGTTCTGTATCAAATACACATATTATCAATTTAAACACCAAACAAGGTACTTTTACTAATAATAATGGTGAATTTAGGATTTTAGCAAAACCAAACGACTCTTTACAAATATCATTTGTAGGTTATAAAACCAAAATTTTTAAAATTGATTCAAAGCATTTTGGTATACAACAAAACAAAATTGAACTAAAAAAAGTAGCAATAGAACTCGATGAAGTTGAAATAAAAGAGCATAACTTACTTGGGTATATTTCTTCTGACACTAAACATATTAAAACTGAAAAAGAGATCAATGCAGAAAGTTTAAACCTTCCTTACGCTGGCTCAAGAATTTTAACTCCTGCCGAAAGGCGTTTATACACAGGAATGGGTGGACGCCCTTTAAAACTTGAAGGTTTCGGTTTTATTTTGTCAACAGATTATATTATTAACTCCATATCAGGTAGGCTAAAAAAGCTAAAAAAAGAAAAAGCTATTGAGGATACTGAAAAGAGAATACAACATATACGCAACAATTATCGAGTTTATATATTACATGAATTAAAAATTATACCAGAAGACCTTACAAGATTTATCTACTTTGTTGAAAAAGCTAATGATTTTTCTCCTTTACTATTAGCTGATGAAATAACTATGATTTCTTTTTTAAAATTAAAATCTGAAGAATTCAAAAAATTAAATCCACAAAATTATAAACCACCCAAACAGTAGTCCAAAATTTAAATTAATGATTTTAAAATATTTTGTACCTTTATAAGTAAGCACTAACCTACAACACTTACCTTTATGAAGCGATTTTTTTTAGCCTTACTTCTTTTATCACAAGTTGCATTCTCACAAGAAGAGCGAAAAACACTTTTCGGAATTGTTTATGATGAAAATGGTGTTTTAGAAAACGCTCATATTGTTAATTTTTCTACAAATCAAGCTACTTTTTCTAACGAAAATGGTGAATATCGAATTTTTGCAAAACCTAACGATTCGATAAGATATACCTCTATAGGATACCAAACAATTTTTGATATACTTACCAAAGAGGATTTTAATACTTACCGAAAAAGAACCACTTTAGAAAAACAAGATTACGAGTTAGATGAAATTTTACTACGAAACAACGAACTTTCAGGAGAGCTTACTAAGGATTTACGTAAAGTAAAACGTGATAAAAATCTAGAAATCGCTAGTAATGCTACTGATTTTTCTAAAGTAAATTATAACAACTATGCTTCCGATGATCATATTAGCTTACATGTAAAACCCAATGTTGTTAGAGTTGACCCTACTAAAGATTTTGAGGGATTTGGCACAACCAATACATTTCCTGTAAAAGACTCAGAAAAAATACAAAAACTTCGTAAAGAATTAGCTTTTAAAGAAAGTTTACCTGCTAAACTATTAAGTGAATTAGGAGAGGATTTCTTTTTTGTTGAACTAAAAATTCCTGTTAATAATTATTACCATTTTCTTGAATACTGTAATCCGTTAGGTATTGAAAAACTATATCAAAACCGTGAAGTATTAGAGGTTATTAAAATTTTAAGAAAAGAGCACTCTAGCTATTTAGAAATTATTAAAAAACAGTAATTTGGCGCAATAATTGTTTTAAAACACTCCATGAAAAAAGTTATTATCATTCTTTTAGTACTTCCGTTACTTTCTTTTACACTGCATAAGTACTACGTTGCTTTAACTGAAATTGAATATAAAGAAGACTCTAAAAGCATTCAAATGATTATGAATGTTTTTATGGATGATATAGAATTAGCGATTAATAAAGATCATAATACCAATCTAAAAATTGCTACAAAGAATGAGCTACCTTCTATTGATGAACATTTTTATAAATACTTAAAAACTCATTTCAAAGTAATCATTAATAAAGAAGAGAAAACCTATAAATTTATAGGTAAAGAGTACGATGGAGATATCGTTTATTTCTATTTAGAAATTGAAAATGTCTCGTTACCAAAATCAATAAAAATAGAGAACAATGTTTTAGTAGATCACTTTCCTGATCAACAAAACTTGGTAAAAGCTACTGTCAATAAAAAACGAAAAAGTTTATTTTTATCTAATAATAATGATAAAGGTTTGTTAAAATTTTAACATTCACACTTTTTTAATAATAAGTTTTCATTAACTTTCCGCTTATTTATTCAAAAACTAATAAGCATATAATGAGAAAATATTCTACGCTACTATTTTCAGCGCTCTTTGTATCTGCTTCTTTATTTGCTCAAGAAGCCCCTAAAAAAGAACGTCAACAAGGTCATACCGACCAAAACAAATTTCGACAATTAAAAGATGTACTAGCAACTCCTAACGATCAACGTACCGCCTCTGGTGCACCTGGTCATGCTTACACACAACAAAAAGTTGATTATATAATGAACTTACGTTTAGATGAAGCTACAGATAGATTATACGGAGAGGAAGATATTACCTACCACAATAATTCTAAAGACCATTTAGAGTATTTATGGTTACAGTTAGACCAAAACATGAGAGCTCCAGATTCTAAATCTCCATTAGCTGAATCTAAAGGTGCTAGTAGCTTTCAAACTCCTAGTAAATTTGTGAGTGAAAACATGGATAAACCAAAAGCATTTGGTTTTAATATTGAAGCTGTTAAATATGCTGATGGTAGAGACTTATCGCATACCATTAATCGTACAATGATGCGTATTAATTTACCTAAGCCATTGGCTCCAGGTGAAGTGTTTAAATTCAAAATAAAATGGAACTATTTGATTAACAATTCTGTTGAAGATGGTGGTCGTTCAGGTTTTGAATCTTTTCCTGATGGAAATAAAAACTATACCATTGCTCAATTTTTCCCAAGATTATGTGTGTATAACAACGTTGAAGGATGGCAAAACATGCAATTCTGGGGTCGTAGTGAATGGGCTCTAGAATTTGGTGATTATGATGTAAAAATTACAGTTCCTGCTGATCATATTTTAGATGCTACTGGTGAATTACAAAACGAAAAAGAGGTTTTAAGTAAAGAACAACGTAATCGTTTTGAAAAGGCAAGAAAGTCTTTTAAAAATCCTGTATTTATCGTTTCTCAAAAAGAAGCTGAAGAAAACGAAAAACAAGGAACTTCAAAAACTAAAACTTGGCACTTTAAAGCTAACAAAGTACGTGACTTTGCTTTTGCTTCATCAAGAAAATATATTTGGGATGCTATGGCAGTAAACATTAACGGTAAAACGGTGATGGCTGTATCTTTATACCCAAAAGAAGGAAATCCATTATGGGAAGAGCATTCAACTCGTGTTGTTGCTAATACGTTAGAAGAGTATTCTAAAATGACTTTTGATTACCCATACTCTAAAGCTGTATCAGTACATGCTAAGCGTCAAGGAATGGAATATCCTATGATTTGTTTTAACTATGGGCGTCCAAACCCTGATGGAACCTATTCTGATAGAGTTAAAAATGGAATGATTGGAGTAATTACTCATGAGGTTGGTCATAACTTCTTCCCTATGATTGTAAACTCAGATGAGCGTCAATGGACATGGATGGATGAAGGACTAAACTCTTTTGTAGAGATTTTAGCTGAGTTAGACTACGATCCTAATTTTAATACGGGTAACTTACCAAAAGACATTGTTCGTTACATGAGCTTAGATCAAAATAAATTAAGCCCTATCATGTCTCAAGGTGATTACGTTCATAATTTCGGACCAAATGCATACACAAAGCCAGCTGCTGGTTTATACATGTTGCGTCAAACCATTATGGGACCTGAATTATTTGATTATGCTTTTAGAACTTATTCACAAAGATGGATGTTCAAGCACCCTACTCCTGCTGATTTCTTTAGAACTATGGAAGACGCTTCAGGTATGGACTTAGATTGGTTCTGGAGAGGTTGGTTCTATACTACAGATTATACTGATATTGGAATTAAAGAAGTTAAACCTTTATATGTAACTAACAAACCTAATGAAGAAACAAAGAAGTTACAAGCACAATACCCTTCTTACTTTGCGCAATTAGGAAAATTAGTATACTTAACTACTGATAAAGGAAGTGCTGATAAATCTGAAGTAGAAGCTTATATTAATAGCTTACCGAATGATAAAAAAACTAGCTTAAAGGAATTACCTCAATATATCTATCAAGTTGAGTTCGAAAAACCTGGAGGATTAGTAATGCCTATTATTTTAGAAATTAATTATGCTGACGGAACAAAAGAACGTCAAACTTTCCCTGCTCAAATATGGAAGAAAAATGAACATCAAGTTTTTAGAGTATTTACATCTTCTAAAGAAATTAAAAGCTTTGTTGTAGATCCAGACCTTGAAACAGCTGATATTGATACTTCTAATAATAGTTGGCCAAAGCAAACAACAAATAAATTTGATGCTTTTAAAAATAAAGCTAAGAATTAATAATAAATAGTATCAAAACAAAAAAGCAGCTTTTTAAGCTGCTTTTTTTATATTTATAAGTAAAGTTACATTACTTATTAAATAATCTATTTACATCATTAAATGTAAGTAATTTAGAAACTGTCATAATATCTGGATCTCTACTTACATACTGCTGAATTTGTAATCTTACCACCCCATCTTCTTTAGTGTATTTTAGCCAAATAACATCTCCATTTGCTTTAATTTTATAAGGATCCCTTGGATTTTCTTCAAAACCTTTTACAATTATTTGATATAACTTTTCTACATCATTGTCTAGATTTTTAAAAGAAAAATGAACGTACTCATGTATAGGATCGTTAATATTCTTATAATATAAATTATAAGCTTCATTACCAATTTTTTCTAAATACACATATTCAATTTTACCTACAATTTCTGTTTTAGTAGTTTCTATAAATTCAATCTGTGAATACGACACAACTGAACATAAAAACGCGGTTAAAAAAAGAAGTCTTTTCATAAATTTAGGGGTTTAAAGTTTGATTAAATTTTTATTTTTTAAATATAACTAAAACAACAACGACTTATACAGACAAAAAGTATGAATTACTTATTTTTTCTTTTATAAAACTCTTTGCTACAATTTCTCTTAAAATATTTTTCCTTATGTACTTCATAGTAAGTTAACTTTTAAACAATTAACATTTATATTTTTTATATTTTGCGTAAACGTTAATTTTTATCCCTCGAAAAAATCATGTTAAAAAAAGCTTTGTCTATTGTATTCATTGTTATTACTTTCTCAAAAGTATTTTCTCAAACTAACCTGTATAGTGAAAATGATCTAAAAAAAATTAAAGAAAAATTTTATCTAAATAAAGAAATAGGAATAGACAGTACTCTAGTTTATATGGAAAAACTACAAAAGAGCACAAGTATTCCTTACAAAACATTTGGGTATGCTGCATCTGAATATTTAAAAATTAGAGAAAAAGAATTATTAAATATTTCTTTCTATCAAGATAGTATAAATAAATATCTTCCTAGAATTTCAGAAACAAACAACAACTACCCTATTTTATTTGATATTTATATATTATTAGGAAATTCCAATAAAAGAAAAGGTTTAATTAAACCTGCTTTACAAGATTATATTACTGCTGAAAACTATGCTTTACTAGCAAACGATATTGAGCGAACTATTAAAATTAAAGGTAATATAGCCCTTATTTATCAAGACATGGGTGAACTAGAAAAAGCCTTAAAAAAAAGTAAAGAAAGCCTACACTTATTAGAGCTAAATAAAAAAGAACTTGCCGGTAAATATTATTCCAATAAATATAAAAGAATGCTAAATGTAGCTGCAATTTACGCTACACTTTACAAAAATGATACAACTAAACTTCAGTATGCAGATTCATCGCTACAATACTATAATGCCATACTTATAAACAAAGATTTTAAACTTAACAATTATTATCTTGGTAAAGTTTATTATGGTTTGGGTACAACCTACAGCCTGAAAAAAGAATATTCTAAAGCTGGTTTATTTCTTAAAAAAGGATTAACGTTTTTTAAAAAAAGTAAATCCTCTTCTTATTTATACAAAGGATACTATAACCTTGGATATAACCATTATATGTCAGGTGATATAAATAAAGCAAAAGAGAACTTTTTAAAGGTTTTAAAAATTAAAAAAGACACTATTCTAGATTATAATTATTTATACACACATTATTACCTTTCTAAAATTCACACCAACCAAAACAAAATAGACTCTGCTAAATATCATTTAACCAAGTTTATTGTCGGTTATGAAAAACTTACTTCAAGAAAAAAACAGCAAATCAATGGAGCCTACAAAATTGATCTTGATAAAAAAATAAAAGAGTTAAAAGAGCTAAAAGAATATATTGCGAATAAAAATTTTTATTACAGAGCTATTTTTATAATACTAATTTTCATACTAATAATTATTAGTTTCTTAGTCATTAAGAATTCTAAAGAAAAAAAGAAAGCTAATGAAAAACTAGATGAATTATTAGCTAAAAATTCAAAAAAAGAATACCTAACTAAAAAGCCGTTTTCTACTTCTAATGATGTAAAAATAAAAGACGAACAGCACAAACAAATTATTAAAGGCCTATTAAAAATTGAAGAAAAAGAATACTTTTTAAAAGAAGAGTTTAATTTATATAATGCTGCTAAAAAAATTGGAACAAACACCACATACCTTTCAAAAATTATTAAAGATTATAAAAAAATGAGTTTTAATGATTATACAAACGAATTACGTATTAACTATATAGTTAAAACATTAAGTAATGATAAAAAGGTTAGATCATATACAACTCAAGCAATTGGAGAAATAGCTGGATACAAGAACTCTAAATCCTTCACACGAATTTTTAAAAAACATATAGGTATAACTCCTTATCAATTTATAGAAAAAATTAATAAAGAGTTATAATGTTGTAATCGTTTTAAATACTGAAACCTTTGTATTCATAGCATTTATCTTTACTATCCTCTTCTGGAAGTGGAGGTAAACAATCTTCTTCTCCATCTGTATCAGGTCCACCAAATACCCCTGTATTTGGCTTTGCAATTGGATCTCCTGCAAATATTTTAAACTTTTCTTCTTGTGTTAATTTATACTCTCTTAACAACTCAATAGATAAACGTTTCATAAGTTTTTAATTTTAGTTTGAGTAAAGTTATTTTTTTTATCCATCAATTTATCTTTTGACATCTTTATTCATCACAAAACAAAACAAAAACCTAACAATCAATAAATTAAAACAAAAATAAGAGTGCTATTTTTTTTAAATAGTGCCTGTTTTTTTCTTAAATAGTAACTATATAAACTTCTTACAAGACCTAAAACCTGTAATATTTGTATGAGAAATTTCTTAAATGCGGAACCTGAAAAGCATACAATAGAGTAAGGAAAATTAAAATTAATTAACCATGTTAAAATCTATTTCAAACTTAGGAAACGTTTTAAACAAAACAGAACAAAGAGAAGTTAATGGAGGCCAAATTGTCTGCCCTAGAGGAACTTATTTAAAATGTAACTGGATAAGATGTTGGTGTGAACCAGAATATGTTGAAGAACCTATTGAAGACTTTGATCATTAATAACTAATAACTAAAACTGATTAATTATGTTAAAATCTATTTCAAAATTAGGAAATGTTTTAAATAAATTAGAACAAAGAGAAATTAACGGAGGTTTAATACAATGCCCTCCGCATACGAGATATATCTGTATAGGAACACCTCCTATGGTATCTTGCTGGTGTCAACCATTTGTTCAGCCAGGTGATGATTTTGTGAGATAAAATCAAAAGCCGCTTATACTAGAAATAAGCGGCTCTTTTATAAATTATACTAACTTTTTAGCATTCTTAACTTTTTGTTTGGTAAGTGCAATATCAATTACCTCACTCATATCTGTTACGTAATGGAAGGTTAACCCTTTTAAGTAACTTTCCTTTATTTCATCAATATCTCTTTTATTATCCGCACAAAGAATTATTTCTTTAATATTAGCGCGTTTAGCAGCTAATATTTTTTCTTTAATCCCTCCTACTGGTAATACTTTTCCTCTCAATGTAATTTCACCAGTCATTGCTAATTTATTTTTAACCTTTCGCTGTGTAAATACCGATACTAACGACGTTAACATAGTTATACCAGCACTTGGTCCATCTTTTGGTGTTGCTCCTTCTGGTACGTGAATATGCACATCGTATTTATCTAATACTTCTGGGTTAATCCCAAATTCTTCAGCATTCGATTTAATATACTTCATTGCAATGGTAGAAGATTCCTTCATTACCGTACCTAGGTTACCTGTAATAGAAAGGTTTCCTTTTCCTTTAGAGATAATCGATTCTATAAATAAAATATCTCCTCCAACACTTGTCCATGCTAAACCTGTAACTACACCAGCTACATCGTTATTTTCATATTTATCACGTTCTAAACGAGCTGGCCCTAGAATAGTTTCAATATCCTCATTGGTAAGCGTAACATTATATTCATCTTCCATAGCTATTGATTTTGCTACAAAACGAACTACTTTTGCTACTTGCTTTTCTAAACCACGAACTCCAGATTCACGAGTATATCCTTCAACAATTTTTTCAATCTGTTTTTTACCAACTATCAAGTGTTCTTTTGATAATCCGTGTTCTGTTAATTGCTTCGGAAATAAGTATTTCTTGGCTATTTCTACTTTTTCTTCAATCGTATATCCTGTTACATTGATAATTTCCATACGATCTCGTAATGCCCATGGAATTTGATTGATATTATTCGCTGTAGCTATAAACAATACCTTAGAAAGGTTATACCCTACTTCTAAATAATTATCGTAAAAATGTGTATTTTGTTCAGGATCTAATACTTCTAACATTGCTGAAGAAGGATCTCCTTGATGGCTTTGTCCTAATTTATCAATCTCATCTAACACAAAAACTGGATTGGAAGTTTCTGCCTTTTTGATATTCTGAATTAAACGCCCTGGCATCGCTCCAATATACGTTTTACGGTGACCACGAATCTCAGCTTCGTCACGTAAACCTCCTAACGACATACGAACATACTTACGCCCTAAAGCCTCTGCTACCGATTTACCTAACGATGTTTTACCAACTCCCGGAGGTCCGTATAAACAAATAATAGGCGATTTCATATCTCCACGTAGCTTTAAAACTGCTAAATGCTCTATGATACGTTCTTTTACCTCTTCTAAGCCAAAATGATCTCTATCTAATATTTTTTGAGCTCTTTTTAAATCAAACTTATCCTTAGAAAACTCATTCCAAGGTAACTCTAACATCAACTCTAAATAATTACGTTGAATACCAAATTCAGCCATTTGGGGATTCATACGTTTTAAACGACTTAACTCTTTTTCAAAAGTTTCAGCAACTTCTTTACTCCATTTTTTCGACTTCGCTTTTAAACGCATTTCATCAAGCTCTTGCTCGTGAGAAACGCCTCCTAGCTCATCTTGAATCGTTTTTAATTGCTGATGTAAATAATACTCACGCTGTTGTTTATCTAAATCAGAACGTGTTTTCGATTGAATATCGTTACGTAATTGTAATTTTTGAAGCTCTTTATCTAAGTTCTTTAAAGTTAATAACGCACGCTCTTTCAAGTTATCTTTTTCTAATAATACTTGTTTTTGCGACACGCTTAACTCCATATTTGATGAAATAAAATTCACCAAAAATGAACTCGATTGAATATTTTTAATTGCAAATGAAGCTTCAGATGGCAACATCGGATTTTCTTTAATAACCTCTAAAGCTAAATCCTTAATAGAATCAATAATTGCATCAAATTCTTTTTGATCGTCAATTTCACGCTCATCTACTGCTTCTTTTACCTTTGCTTTTAAATAAGGCTCTTCTTGAATAACTTCCTCAATTTCAAAACGCTTTTTACCCTGAATAATAACCGTTGTATTGCCATCAGGCATTTTTAGTACACGTAATATTTGCGCTACTACACCTGTTTGATAAATATCATCTATTCCTGGATCTTCAACTTCGCTATCTTTTTGTGCTACTACTCCTACAACCTTATCTCCCTTGTTGGCATCTTTAATAAGTTGAATAGACTTATCTCTACCTGCTGTAATAGGAATTACCACACCAGGAAACAATACAGTATTTCGTAAAGGAAGAATTGGTAATTCTTCAGGAATACTTTCTTGATTTATTAATTCTTCGTCCTCTGGCGTTAATAAAGGGATTAATTCTGAATCTTCATTAAAAACATCTTGAAGCGACAAATTGTCTAAATGTAATATTTTTGATTTGCTCATATCTTATATATTCTGTCATAGTGGCACTTTTAAATATTTCTAAAAAGAAATACCACTTTTTTAAAACCGTAAACAACTGACAAACAGAAAGATAAAATCATCTAATTGCTTATCGTATTAACTATAAGTCAATTCTTATGCCATTAAAAACCATGTTTCATTTAATTTGTAACTATTTTTGATGTTAGTCGTCATATAGGTATCTTATCAACAAAAACTAATCAAAAAATGAAAACTAAACTTTTGTTCCTTTCCCTATTACTTTTAATCATTAGCTGTACTTCTAAAACAAATTCTTCTGAATTCATAGAAAAAGCTTCTGGACGTTATTATTTTAATGCTGATGAAATTATAGAAGTTACTTTTGATGAGGACAAAAAATTACGCTTAAAATGGCGTAACCAAGATTTAGAACCATTAAAAGTTGACGATACTTCTTTTTATGTTAGAGAATTAAACGAAAAACTAATTTTTAATACTGCTGAAAACAAAATAGAATTAGCCGAAAAGAGGGAACATGAAGGAGAAAAATATGTTTTTAAAAAATTAAAAAGAGGAGAAAAGACACCTAGCGAATATTTAGCTGAAGGTAATTTTAAAGCTGCTTTAGAAGGTTATAAAGCTATTAAAGAAAAAGATAGCTTAACCCCTGTTATTAGAGAGCGAAACTTAAACAGATTAGGTTATCAGTATCTTAGAAATAATGAATATGAAGCTGCTATTAATGTATTTAAAATTAATATTGAATTATACCCAAACAGTTCAAATACATACGATAGTACTGGTGATGCTTATACTAAAATGAAAGATACTGCAAATGCTATTGAGTACTATAAAAAGGCATTGGCTATTAATCCTGAAAACAGAAGTTCAAAACGCGCTTTAGAAAAACTGACTTCTAAAAAAGAGGAATAATGGAAAAGTTAAAATACCCTATTGGTAAACTCAATATTCCTACTGATATTTCTTCTGAATTACTTACAGACTGGATCTCAACTCTAGAACGCTTTCCTGAAAGATTACAGAAACTTGTTGAAAATCTTTCTGAAGAACAAATAGACACTCCCTACAGGGAGAACGGATGGACAATTAGACAAGTAATACATCATTGTGCAGACAGTCATCATAATTCTTATACACGTTTTAAATGGGCTCTTACTGAAGAGAAACCTATTATTAAAACGTATTTTGAAGATCGTTGGGCTGAATTGTTTGATTCTAAAACTGCTCCTATTCAACTTTCTTTAAATACTTTAAAAGCGTTACATGCTAAATGGGTCTACTTTTTAAAAGGTTTAACTGAAGATGACTTGAACAAATCTTTTATTCATCCTGATGGAGATGAAGAAGTTGGGTTAAAAGAAAATATTGGCATTTATGCATGGCATTGTAACCACCACTATGCGCATATTCAACAATTGTTAATCAGAAAAAATTGGTTGTAAAAACTTTTTAGAGTAGAATCAATAAAGCAATCCCTACAAAAACCACTATTTGTGCCCATTTTAGGTATACTCCTACTTTACTATGCTGTTTAATGTAATCAGAAATTTTTCCTGCTAAAACAGCTATTGAAGAAAAAATTAAAAACGAGGTTAGTATAAATAAACCTCCTAACACATAAAACTGGAGTACGTTTGACAAGCTGTCAGAAAACAAAAATTGTGGAAAAAAAGCCAAAAAGAAAATCGTTACTTTCGGATTTAATACATTCATCCAAAAACCTGTTTTGAATAACTGTAATGTTGATTTTTTCTGAACATTCTCAGTAGAAAATGCAATTTTAGCATCACTTTTATACACCTGATAGGCTAAGTATAACAAATATCCTGCTCCAAATAGCTTGATGATGAAAAACAAATTCGGGTTCTGTTTGATGATTTCAGATACTCCAAAAGCAACCAAAGTTGTATGAATTATACATCCTGTCATTAAACCTGCAACCGTAGCTAATCCATATTTTTTTCCATTGACAATACTTTGTGTTAAGACAAAAATATTATCAGGACCTGGCGAAAATGCTAAGGTAGCAGTAGCTAATACAAAAGATATGAGGGTTTCTAGCATAAATTAACTTTCAGCTAAAATAGCTTTATTGATTCTTTTAACCAAGCTTGGTCCTTCATAAATAAATCCTGTATAAATCTGCACTAAATCTGCACCTGCTTTTAATTTTTCTAAAGCATCCTTTTCAGAATGAATACCTCCTACTCCAATAATAGGAAATGCTTTTTTAGAATTATCTGCTAAATACTGAATCACTCTTGTACTTCTCTCTTTAACCGGTTGCCCACTTAAACCTCCGTTTCCAATTTCTTGTAAACGTTCTTTAGAAGCTTTTAAATTATCTCTATTTACCGATGTATTTGATGCTATAACTCCATCAATTTTTGTTTCAGCAACCAATTCAATAATTTCGTCTAACTGTTGATTATTTAAGTCTGGAGCAATCTTTAATAAGATTGGTTTTTGTTGTGTTTCAGTATTATTTAATTTCTGAACTTCAGTAATCAATTCCTTCAAATAATCAGCATCTTCAAGTTTAGCGTGACTCGATACGTTTGGACAACTTACATTCAGTACAAAATAATCTACATACGGATGCAGCCCTTTAAAACAAGTTACATAATCTTCAGTATAATTTTCAGGAGCTGTATTGGTATTTTTCCCAATGTTTCCCCCTATAATGATTTTTCCTTTGTTCTTTTTTAATTGTTCAATCGCTGCTTCTAATCCTTCGTTATTAAATCCCATTCGGTTAATAATTCCTTTATCATCTTTTAAACGGAATAAACGTTTTTTAGGATTACCTACTTGACCTTTTGGCGTTACTGTACCTATTTCTACAAAACCAAAACCAAAATCTGCTAACTCATTATACAAAACAGCATTTTTATCAAATCCTGCAGCCAAACCTACTGGGTTTTTAAAAGTTAGTCCAAATAAATTACGTTCTAATTTTTTATCATTTACTTGATACATTCCTCTAAAAATAGCTGAAACCCCAGGTATTTTCGATAAAAATTTAACTAACGAAAAAGTAAAATGGTGAATCTTTTCTGGATCAAAAAGGAAGAATATTGGGCGAATAAGTAATTTGTACATCGGTTTTAATTATAATCTTTCGTTTATTAAATATAAAAAAAGCTCCAATAAAGGAGCTTCTGAATTATCGCAATACAGCGTCTAAATTCTTTTCGAATGTTTGCTGTAGTTTCTGCATTATTTTATCTATTTGTTTGTCTTCTAAGGTTTTGTTTTCATCTTGCAAAACAAAACTTACTGCATACGACTTTTTACCTTCTGGTAATTTATCTCCTTCGTATACATCAAACAAATCTACTTCTTTCAACAATTTTCTTTCTGATTGAAATGCCAAGTTATAAATATCTTTAAACTCTACTTTATTGTCTAATAACAATGCTAAATCACGTTTTACCGCAGGGAATTTAGGTAAATCAGCTACTTTAATTTTCTTGTTTCCTACTAAACCTAAAATAGTTTGCCAGTTAAAATCAGCAAATAACACTTCTTGTTTGATAGAAAATTCTTTTAAAATTGCTCTTTTTACAACTCCTAACTCTACCAACTTCATTTTTCCTAAACTTAAGGTAATTCCTTCAGAAAACACATCTGATTTTGTTGGTGTTGTTTTTAAGTTATCTATTCCTAAACGACTTAACAAGGTTGTTACAATTCCCTTTAGATAAAAGAAATCTGACGCTTGTGAAGCTACCTTCCAGCTATCTTGTGTTCTGTTTCCTGTTACAAATAAGGTTAAGTGTTTATCTTCTTGATATCCGCTTTCGTACTTATGATAGGTTTTACCAAACTCATAAAACTTTAACGAATTTTGTTTTCTGTTAATGTTGTAAGCAACAGACTCTAATCCACTAAATAATAATGACTGACGCATTACCTTTAAGTCGTTACTTAACGGATTTAGCATCTCTACACTATGTTCTGGGTTCAAATTCTCAGATAACTCTAGGTAATCCGCCTTGGTTAACGAATTTGCCATGGTTTCGTTGAATCCTAGTGATGATAGTTGGTCAGCCACAATGTTTTCTACTTTTACATTGATATCACTATCAAAAGAAATAGAAGTATTTAATTTGTGAGAAAACTCTACATTGTTATATCCGTAAACACGTAAAATTTCTTCAATAATATCTGCCTCACGTTGTACATCGGTTCTGTAAGATGGTACTACCAACCCTAAACCTGCTTCTGTAACACTATTGATTTTAATATCTAAAGAAGCTAAAATCTTTTTAATAGTTTCTTTAGGTATTTCTTGACCGATTAATTTATAAGCATTTTCAAATGATAAGAACACTTCAAAATCTTCAAGCTTTACTGGGTAAAAATCTAAAATATCTGATGACATTTTTCCACCAGCATACTCTTCAATTAATAAAGCAGCGCGCTTTAAAGCATATTTTGTTGTGTTTATATCGATTCCTCTTTCAAAACGGAAAGAAGCATCTGTATTTAATCCGTGACGCTTTGCTGTTTTACGAACAGACACAGGATTGAAATAGGCACTTTCTAAGAAAATAGTATGGGTACTTTCAGTAACTCCAGAATTTGCTCCTCCGAAAACACCACCAATACATAATGGTTTACTATCAGCATCACAAATCATTATATCTTCAGAAGATAGTTCTCTTTCTACATCATCTAAGGTAGTAAACTTGGTTCCTTCTTCTAAGGTTTTTACTACTACTTTTCCTCCTCTAATTTTAGAAGCATCAAAAGCATGTAATGGTTGTCCTAATTCATGTAAAACATAGTTAGTAATGTCTACAATGTTATTTTTAGGAGCTAAACCTATTGCTTTTAATCGGTTTTGAATCCATTCAGGAGATTCTTTTACTTCAACATCAGTAATAGTAATTCCACAATAACGTGGCACTAACTCTTTATCTTCTACTTCAATATCTATCTTTAGAATACGCTCGTCAACATGAAAATCAGAAACAGAAGGAGATATTAATTCTATGTTTGTTCCTTGTTGAATTAATCCTGCGCGTAAATCACGTGCAACACCATAATGACTCATTGCATCAGAACGGTTAGGTGTTAACCCAATTTCAAAAACATAATCTGTTTCAATATTAAACACATCAGAACATGGCGTACCAGGAGCTAAACTTTCGTCTAATATCATAATTCCGTCATGGCTTTTCCCAAGACCTAATTCGTCTTCGGCACAAATCATTCCGTGACTTTCTTCTCCTCTAATTTTTCCTTTCTTTATCTTAAACCCTTCTCCTTTTTCATCATACAACATCGTACCTACAGTTGCAACAGGTACTTTTTGACCTGCATCTACATTCGGTGCTCCACAAACAATTTGTACAGGGCTACCATTTCCTAAATCTACTGTAGTAATTTTTAGTTTATCTGCGTTAGGGTGTTTTATACAGGTCTTTACTTCACCTACAACTACACCTTGTAAGCTACCTTTTATACTTTCAACCTTCTCTATACCTTCTACTTCAAGACCTAAATCGGTAAGTAACTCCCCTGTCTTTTCAGCCTCCCAGTCTGTTTGTAAAAATTGTTTTAACCAATTGTATGATATCTTCATAATCAATCTCTGAATTTAGCCTGCAAATTTACGTAAAATAAAGGAAAAAAAATCATCTTGTCTCTTATAGCTGCTACGTTATTGATTGTTAACATTTTGGTAACATTGAATACTCCCTTTTTTCATTGATTTGTAACGAATTAACAAAGTTTTAACATAAATTCATTCACATGAAAAAACTATTACCCTTCTTTTTGTTGATAGCTTCATTATCGCTATTTGCTCAAATTCCATCATATCTATAATGATGTAAACTTAAACTTATCTGGTACAGCTTTAAAAAATGAATTAGCTACTAAAATCATTAATACGCATACTACTAATTTATCCTATACTCCTGGTGTTTGGGATGCTTTAAAGGAAACAGATTTAGATCCCAACGATCCTAGTAAAGTATTATTAATTTATGGTTATAGTGATACTGATGGCAACTATGTAACCGATAGAACTCGAGATAAAAATGCTAATGGTGGTACTGCTGGCACGCAATGGAACAGAGAACATGTATATGCAAAATCATTAGGAAACCCGAATTTAGGAACTTCTGGTCCTGGTGCAGATGCTCATCATTTAAGAGCTGCTGACATCTCGTTTAACTCACAAAGAAGTAGTAAAAAGTTTGCGGCAGGCTCAGGAAATGCTGGTGACGTTACTGGTGGATGGTATCCTGGTGACGAATGGAAAGGAGATGTTGCTCGTATGATGATGTACATGTACTTACGCTATGGAAGCCAGTGTTTACCAACAGGTGTAGGTACTGGTTCTACTATGGCATCTGACTCTAATATGCTTGCTCTATTTATTCAATGGAATGTTGATGATCCTGTTTCAGATTTTGAAAAACAACGAAATCCTATTTTAGAAGGAGTTCAAGGAAATCGTAATCCGTTTATCGATAACCCTGCTTTTGCAACTGAAATCTGGGGAGGTCCACAAGCTGAAAATTTGTTTGGTGGAGGAAGTAGCTCAGACACTCAAGCTCCTTCTGCTCCATCTAATTTAACTGCTTCAAACATTACAGAAACTACAGTTGATTTAACTTGGACTGCATCAACAGATAATGTTGGAGTTACTGGGTATGACGTATATAACGGAGCTACTAAACTAACTACTGTCTCAACAACTTCCTACAATGTTACTGGTTTAACAGCTTCAACAAACTATACGTTTTCTATAAAAGCAAAAGATGCTGCAGGAAACGAGTCTGCTAGTAGCAACACTGTTTCAGTTACAACACAATCTGGTAGTACAGGTGGAAATGGAACCGCTACAGATTTATTAATTTCTGAATACATAGAAGGTTCATCAAACAACAAAGCTCTTGAAATTGCTAATTTTACAGGAGCTACAGTGAATTTATCTGGCTATTCATTAAAGAAAGCTGCCAATGGTGGTGGATGGACAAATATATTAACCTTAAGTGGACAATTAACTAACGGAAATGCATATGTAATTGCTAATAGTAGTGCTTCTAGCACAATACTTAACAAAGCTGACAGAACTGACACTAGTGTACTTTCTTTTAATGGAAATGATGCTATTGGTTTATTCAAAGGAACTATACTTATCGATTTAATAGGAAATCCTAATAGCTCTTCTACATTTGCACAAGATGTAACTTTACAAAGAAAACCTTCTATTAACTCACCTAACAGTAGTTATACAACTTCTGAATGGGATACTTTAGCAAAAGATACTTTTAACGGCTTGGGAAACCACAGCATTGATGGAGGAACTTCTACCCCTGATACAACTGCTCCAACAGCACCTACTAATGTTGTTGCTTCCAACATTACACAAACTGCAGTTAATTTAACTTGGACTGCTGCTACAGATAATATTGGGGTTACTGGATATGACATATACCAAGATAGTTCTGTAATAGCAACTGTAACTACTACAAACTATTCCGTTAGCGGTTTAAAAGCTGCTACAAGCTATACTTTTTCTGTTAAAGCTAAAGATGCTGCTAATAATGTTTCTTCTTCAAGCAATACTGTTAATGTAACTACTCTTGCAAACACAGTTTCTTATTGCAACACTAAAGGGAATAACGTAAACTATGAATGGATAGACAATGTTGTTATCGGAGGAATTTCAAATGCTACAGGGGCTAATGGCGGATATGGTGACTTTACCTCTCTTACAGCAAATCTTCCTTATGGAAATAATACTATTGTTGTAAGTGCTGGTTTTGCTAGTTCTTCTTACACAGAATATTGGAAAGTTTGGATAGATTTTAATAAAAATGGAACTTTTGAGTCTTCAGAAGAAGTAGTAAGCGGTTCCTCTTCTAGTTCAGGAAACTTATCATATACCTTTTCTGTGCCTACATCTGCTTTAGCAGGAACCACAAGAATGCGTGTTTCTATGAAATGGGATGCAGCACCTTCTGCTTGTGAAACTTTCTCTTATGGAGAAGTTGAAGATTACACAGTTAATATAGGCACTAGCGCAAAAGGAATGGAAAATACAATTGTAATTGATGGTAAACTAGAAAATGAAACTTCTATATTTGACGCTACTGTGTCTCCAAATCCAACAGCTAAAACAGTAAAAATTCAGTTAGGAGATAACAGAAATGCTTCTTTTAAAATTTCAAACTTATCTGGACAAACTGTCTTAAACGGAACAGTAACACACGACACTGTTAATATTTCTAATTTAAAAAATGGAGTTTATATTCTTGAAATTAACGATGGTCAAAAATCGTTTACTAAAAAAATTATAAAGAAATAACTGCTTTTAAGTACTATAAAAAGGGCTACCAAATTGGTAGCCCTTTTTTATTTTTTCAAAACTATACTTCTATTGTCTTTTTTGACTCTTTTGAAGAAAACACATAGGTAAACAACCACATTAACGTAAAGGTTGGTACTATATCTAACCCAGGCATAGCTTCTTCAATAAAAGCTAGAGCTCCAGCTACTTTACCTTTGTTTCCTTTATACATTTTTGTCATTAAGTATGCTGATGCTGGTGCCCAAACAATGTCGGACAATTCACCAACTCCAGGGATTAAATACGATACATATCCTATCGCGTCAAACAACAAACTCAATGCTAGTTTTTGGTATTTATTTTCCTTATTCATTTATCTAAAATTAATTCAACACTACAAATCAAAATTCAAGCCAAAAACATCTTATTTTTGTCAGGTAAATTGATAAGTTTGTTCTAAAATACTAAAAAACAAATGATTTTTTCTGATTTCATCAATCAAATAGAAAAATTACAGCAAAAGCAACTAGGTGGTTTAACCTCACAATTTAAACTTGCTCCTAAACTTAGAATGCGCTATTCAGAAGAGTTGATACTTAGCAAAAATCCGAAAAAAGCAGCTGTATTAGCTTTGTTTTATCCTGATAGCAATAATCAAACACGTTTTTTATTAACCGAAAGAGCTAGTTATAATGGCGCGCACTCTGCTCAAATTAGTTTCCCTGGAGGTAAGTTTGACAAAACAGATGACAATTTAAAAACTACTGCACTCCGCGAAACTTACGAAGAAGTTGGTGTGCCTTTTGAGGCTATACAAATTATCAGGCAAACATCAGATGCTTATATTCCTCCTAGTAATTTTTTAGTAGCCCCATTTATTGGAATTTCTGAAAAAACACCTCTTTTTATTCCTAATGAAGAAGTAGCGGAAGTAATTGAAGTTTTGGTTAGTGATTTATTAAACGATGAAAATTTAACATTTGTAGAAATGGAGACCTCATACATGAAAAATATTGAAGTACCATGCTTTAAACTAAACGATTACATTGTTTGGGGAGCAACAGCAATGATGTTATCAGAAATTAAAGATTTATTAAAATAAAGGCTATTCTATAATTCTTTTGTAATTTAGCTTATTCGACTAATAAAAACCAATAATAATGCCTTTATTTAAAAGGAACCCTTTCGGACATATACTGTTCATTAAACGCTTTTTAATACAAACTTTAGGATTAATTTCCCATGGTCGTTATCGTAAATTTAATGACTTACAAATAGAAGGTATGGATGTTCTAAGGAGTCTTCCAGATCAAAAAGTGCTTTTTATTTCTAATCATCAAACCTACTTTGCTGATGTTGCTGCTATGTTTCATGTTTTCAACGCTGCTTTAAAAGGACGTGATGATAATATTAGAAATATAGGTTACCTATGGAAGCCTAAATTAAACATGTACTATATAGCAGCTGGTGAAACAATGCGTTCAGGTTTACTTCCTAAAATATTTGCCTATGTGGGGTCTATTTCGGTTGAAAGAACTTGGAGAAGTGCTGGTAAAGATATTAATAGACAAGTTAAAATGTCTGATATTTCTAACATTGGTAAAGCGTTAGATGATGGTTGGGTAATTACCTTTCCACAAGGTACCACTACCCCTTTTAAACCTATTCGTCGTGGTACAGCTCACATCATTAAAACCTACAAACCTATTGTGGTACCAATTGTTATTGACGGATTTAGACGTTCTTTTGATAAAAAAGGATTAATGATTAAGAAACGTAACGTATTACAATCAATGGTTATAAAAGAACCATTAGATATTGATTATGATAATGAAAATGTGGCTAGCATCATTGAAAAAATTGAATATGCTATCGAGCAACATCCTTCGTTTTTAAAGGTACTAACACCTGAACAAATTAAAGAACAAGAAGAATTAAACGAAAAACGAAAGTTCTGGAGTTAATTCAGTTATAAAACTTTTAATCATATAAATTATGGCTAAAAAATCAATTTTAAACAAAAAGTCAATTGACTTTTTAGAGAAATATTTAAATAATGCGGCTCCTACTGGATATGAGTGGGAAGGTCAAAAAATATGGATGAACTACCTAAAACCGTATGTTGATGAATTCATTACAGATACTTACGGAAGTGCTGTAGGTGTGATTAACCCTGAGGCTAAATATAAAGTAGTTATAGAAGGACATGCCGATGAAATCTCTTGGTATGTAAATTACATTTCTGACAACGGATTAATCTATGTAATTCGTAACGGAGGAAGTGACCATCAAATTGCACCAAGTAAAGTAGTAAACATTCATACTAAAAACGGAATTGTAAAAGGAGTTTTTGGTTGGCCTGCAATTCATACTCGTAACAAAGCTTCTGAAGAAGCTCCAAAACCTGAAAACATCTTTATCGATTGTGGTTGTGCAACCAAAGAAGAAGTTGAAAAGTTAGGAGTACACGTAGGTTGTGTAATTACCTATCCTGATGAATTTCATATTTTAAACGGAGATAAGTTTGTTTGTCGTGCTTTAGACAACCGTATGGGTGGATTCATGATTGCTGAAGTTGCTCGTTTATTACACGAAAACAAGAAGAAATTACCTTTCGGATTATACATTACAAACTCTGTTCAAGAAGAAATAGGTTTACGCGGTGCAGAAATGATTACCCAAACCATTAAACCTAACGTAGCTATTGTTACCGATGTAACACATGATACTACAACTCCTATGATTGACAAGAAAAAAGAAGGTCATTTAGAGTTAGGTAAAGGTCCTGTAGTTGCCTATGCCCCTGCTGTACAACAAAAATTACGAGATTTAATTATTGATGCTGCAGAAGTAAACAAAATTCCTTTCCAACGTTCAGCGTTATCAAGAGCAACTGGTACAGATACTGATGCTTTTGCTTACAGTAATGGTGGAGTTGCCTCTGCTTTAATCTCATTACCTTTACGTTATATGCACACAACAGTTGAAATGGTTCACCGTGAAGATGTTGAAAACGTAATTAAAATGATTTACGAAAGTTTATTAAAAATTGAGGACGGAGAAGACTTCTCTTACTTTAAATAATAAAAATAATTAAACGTCATTACTTACCTGTAATGACGTTTTTTTACCAAACCCTTATGGATGAATTAATAGATATAGTTGATGAAAACGGAAACTACACAGGTAAAACATGTTTAAAATCTGAGGCTCATACACATGGCTACTTCCATCCTACTATTCATGTTTGGTTGTATACTTCAAACAAGAAAATCTTACTCCAAAAAAGAGCTTTATCTAAAAAAGTATTTCCTGGTTTATGGGACATTTCTGTAGCAGGACATATCGCTGCTGGTGAAAATATCATAACAGGAGCTCTTCGAGAAGTAAAAGAAGAAATTGGTTTTGATATACTTCCTGAAAACTTGCACAAAATAGGCACTCGCAAGCACATGGTAAATCACCTAAACGGGATTATTGATAATGAATTCCACCATGTATTTATTGCCGAATTAACAATTCCTATTGAGGAGTTAACGCTTCAAAAAGAAGAGGTTGCTGAATTAAAATTATTCGATTTAGAAACCATTTTACATATTAAAGATTTCGAAAACTTTTTACTTCCTCAATACCAAGATTACTATTCTTTTGTACACAAACAAATTGTAACTGCCTTAAGCTAAATTATATTTCGGCTTCAATAATTTAGTTTCCATTTTAAAAATCAAATAGTTATCTTTAGAATGAAAACTATCGAACTATGTTATCAAAAGAGGATAAATCTGCATTAAGAAGTAGGTTGTTTCGTCATTTAGACGGAATTGTAACTTGTCCAGCAGCATACATCTTACACGAAAAAGGAATCACTAACTATCTTTTAGAAAAAAAATCTGTCAGTTTAGCTGAAATTACTTCCGAGTTTCATGCTAACGACGGGTATTTAAACGTGGCTTTAAGAACCTTATGTTCTCAAGGCTGGCTAACACAACATGTTGACAATACTCACAACACCGTTCTGTTTGAAATCAACGAAACTTCAGCTATAGCATTTTCTTATTTTCACTTATATAAAGAAGCTTTTACTTTATTAAAGTTTTCTGAAAATTACAGTGCTAGAAAGTTTGAAATTGAGCCTTTTGAAAAATTGGAAAGTTTATATCAAAACTTCACCAATAATTTTGGAATTGAACCTCCATCAACTTCCAAAGAAAAAGAGATTTTAAATCAAATTCTTACACATATTGAAGGAATTATTGTTGGGCCTACAACTGTTTTATTAGGTATGAGTGGTATGTTTCATAAGTATTTTATGCAAACCAAGTTTCAAGCAGAAGAATTTCATAAAGATGCAGAAAACTTTGGTCGATTGTTAGACTTGTTAACTCGTTTAAAATGGTTTTCCAAAACAAACGACTCCTACGAATTTACTGATGAAGGTTTGTTTTTCGCACGAAGAGCAAGTGCTTATGGGGTTACTGTATCTTACATTCCAACACTTAGAAAACTAGACAAACTCATTTTTGGTAACCCTGATATTTTTAGAACTTCCGATCTTGGAAATGACGAAATCCATGTAGATAGAGAAATGAATGTTTGGGGAAGTGGTGGTGCGCATTCAACCTATTTTAAAGTGATTGATGAAATTATCATCAACCTGTTCAACAAACCCATTAACGAGCAACCTAAAGGTATTTTAGATGTTGGCTGTGGTAATGGTGCGTTTTTAAAGCATTTATTCAATGTAATAGAAAACCAAACCAAAAGAGGTACGATGCTGGAAGATTATCCACTTTTGCTTATTGGTGTCGATTATAACGAAGCTGCGTTGAAAATAACTCGAAAAAACTTAGTACAAGCTGATATTTGGGCAAAAGTAATTTGGGGAGATATTGGAAATCCGAAGGCGTTATCAGATGATTTACAAGATAAGTATGGTATTAATCTCTCAGATTTATTGAATGTTCGAACATTTTTAGATCACAACAGAATTTGGCAAGAGCCTGTTCCTACCAACAATTTGACTATTACAAGTTCAACAGGAGCTTATGCTTATAGAGGAAAACGTTTAAACAATAATCTTGTAGTAGAATCATTAAAACAACATTTCAACAAATGGAAACCCTACATAAGTAAATTTGGCTTACTACTCATTGAATTACACACCTCTAAACCAGAATTAGTTACTAAAAACTTAGGAAAAACAGCTGCCACTGCCTACGATGCTACGCATGGTTATTCGGATCAATACATTATTGAGCTGGATGAATATATGAATGCTATGGAATTTGTGGGGTTAACTCCCGATAAAAACACTTTTAAAAAGTTTCCAAACTCGGAGTTGGCAACAGTTTCTATTAATCTTTTTAAGTAGACTTAATCTTTTATCTTATATAATTTAGGTTCAGTTATATTAACTTTTGAAAAGGTTTCTTTATTTATTTCAAAATGCATTTTTGACATTTCATTCAAATAAACTTCCAAAGGTTCCATACCTATTTCCTTTCTACGCTTGTTTACATTTATACTATCTATCAAAGGTTTTGGATAAGCTTGACAAACTTTCCAGTTATACATCACTTGAGTTCCGTAAACTTGCTTTTTACCTGTATTTAGCTGTACTCTATCTAGCAAATAGGCATAATTTTCAGGATTAGCATTCTTATTCTCTACCTTAATTTTCATCTCCTTTAAAACCGCTTCTTGAAATTCAGGATTAAAATCTAAATGCTGCACAATAAGCCAAAAATTTCTAGAACCCTCTTTTCCTGCAAGGTCAAAACCAACAAAACCATGTTTGTTAAAAATTTCTGCAGCTTTCTTATGAGTTACAGCAAAAACACTATCTTTAAATGATTGCCATTCTTCTTCGGTTAATTCTTTGTATTTTCCTGAGGGAATACCAGCAGCAACTTGGTCTATTTCTACCATGCTTGCTAGTTCATTAACCAATTCTTGATTGTATTCCCTTTTAACAAAATTTTCTTTTTCAGTTTTACAACTTACCAATAGTACCAGAGCTAAAGCTGTAAAAATTTTAATTCTCTTCAACAGCATTTTCTTTTACAGATAACAGATTAGCAAATAACTTATAAGCTCCAGAAACTCCTGCAGGTAGTTCTCTAAAAAAACTTAAGCCTGTATAGATATAGTTTCCTTTTCCGTATTTAGCTACTAACAAACTTCCTTTTTTAGCTGTTTCTCCTTTGTCGTGCATAGATAAAATTGGTGTATATTCTTTACTCCATTTGTTAGGGAAATACAATCCGCGTTCTTGTACCCATCCGTTAAAATCAGCTTCAGTAATTTTATTCGGATAATTTAAAATCGAATGATCTTTTGCTAAGAATGTTACGTTTGCATTTTCATCGGTAACTCTATCACGAGACAATTGTAAATTGTATGGAGCTTGTACATCTACTCTTCTGTTTGTATTGTATTGTACAATTACATTTCCTCCATTTTTTACATACTCTAACAAGTATTTTTGCTTAAACTGTAACTCTTTTATAGTGTTATATGCTCTAATACCAACAACAACCGCATCAAATTGCTCTAAATTGCCATTAATCTCATTTACATTCAATTCTGTTACCTCGTAACCAATTTGTTGCAAGCTTTCAGGAATTGCGTCACCAGAACCTTGTATATATCCTATTTTAGTACCGTTCTTTTTAATATCCATACGTACTACTTTTGCTTGTGATGGTAGTAATACTGATTGTTTAGGAATATGATTATAATTAATTTCTATTAATTCTTTATCATAAGTTTTGCCGTTAATCTTTGCTATTGCTTTTAAAACTCCTTCTGATTCATTTTGTGTTGGAGTTACCATAAATTCTACAAATTGAACATCTCCTTTTTGGGCAATTGAAAAATCTATTGCTGTTGGAGATACTTTCCATCCTTTCGGAGCTTGTAAACTTACTTTTCCGTTAATATTTGCATCTCCTGCTCTTACTTCAACAGATATCTTTTGAGCTTCCGAAGTAGAAAAAATCAATACTTTATCGTTTAATTTTGTAGTTACTTTCGGTAATACCTCAAAAGGCTCATAGATTTCTCCAACATCTCTTTTAGCATATCTATGCACTACCGGAATGGTAAAAGCAACTGGTTGATCTTCAATGATAACATTGTATTGAATTTGAATAGGTCTTGGAGATTCTGGATTTCCAATCAATTTTTGGTCATTTACCTTATACATTCCTAAATCCCAAGGAGTGTTTAACCAATAAGGTGAAGAGTAAGAAACATCTTTGCCTATATTAATTTTATTTTTAAAATTTTGTTTGCTATTAGGAGCCAAATCCAATTCTTTTTTGATGTTTTTTCCTTCAGGAAGGATGGTAATTGACGATAACTCCATAGAAATAGAACTTCTGTTTAGCACTTCAAAATCCACATCAATCGTACTGCTTGGAGTTGCACTAGAACTTACAGCCGATGCTTCTAAATACAAACCTGCACAAGCCTTGATAATTTCATTTAACTCTTTGGTTTTAATAGTTCTCCAATGTGTATCTTTCAATTGTCGAACCATTTTGTAGGCTTGCAACAACTCTGGTAAGTGTTTTGACGGATTTACAAAATCGAAATCATCTTCAATTTTATATAAAATATCTCCAATCTCTCCACCTCCTTCTATACGATTCCAAGTAGTATTGATTCCTGAAAAAATATCTTTTTTATCCTTCGGAAAATCTCCTTTTAAAAACTCAACATATTCGGTTTGACTTCCCCTAGTAGTCAGTCTACCAAAACCCTGACATAAATGTTGGCTACTCGCAATGGCTGCTAATTCGTTATTTGACAATCCTTTCAAAGGATAATAAGCTCCTATATCAAAACTTAACATGTTACTTTTATCAGCTTTTACAAAGGCTTCTTCGCTTCCGTAAAACCACCACGAAGTATTAAAAAACAACCTATTAGGTTGCCATGTGCTCGTAGATTGTAACTGTTCTGGATATTTTGTTTTATCAGCTGCCAAATCAAATGCTTCAACACTTAACATTGCTGAAGATGTATGGTGCCCATGTGTAGAACCTGGTGTTCTGTGATTAAAACGATTGATAATTACATCTGGTTTAAACGTACGAATTGCCCAAACTACATCGGCTAATACTTTATCTTTATTCCAAATTTCTAAGGTTTCATCAGGATGCTTTGAATACCCAAAATCATTTGCTCTAGAAAAACGTTGCTCTCCACCATCTACTCCTCTTGCAGCTAAGAGTTCTTGAGTACGGATAACTCCTAATAACTCACGCATTTCAGGACCTATCAAATTTTGACCTCCATCACCACGAGTTAACGATAAATACGCAGTTCTTGCATTTTCATGGTTAGATAAGTAAGAAATTAATCGGGTATTTTCATCATCAGGATGTGCTGCTATATACAAAGCCGAACCTAAAAAGTTTAGTTTTTGTATTTTTTCATAAATCTGATTAGAAGTTAACTTTTGTGGCTTCTGTGCTTTTATTGTTAGTGAAATCAATAAAAATGATAGAACTAAAAGTACTTTTTTGTGCATTTTTAATAGTTTGAGTAATACACAAATGTAACTTTTTTAACGAAAAAAAGAGTTACATTAACAAAATGCTAACGTTTTTATTAGAATCAAGATTATAAATTTAATCTAAAAAATATTCATCTTTAAACCCTATCAAATACAATTTTTCTTGAGCACGCGTAACTGCTGTATATAACCAACGTAAGTATTCTACTGAAGCTCCATCAGGTAAATAAGGCTGTTCTATAAAAACAGTTTTCCACTGTCCACCTTGTGATTTATGGCATGTCATAGCATAAGAAAATTTCACTTGAAGTGCATTGAAGTATTTATTCTTTTTCACTCCCATAAATTGTTTATACTTCGATTTTTCTTGAGCAAAATCTTCTTTTACAGCTTCGTATAAGCGATTCGATTCTTCATACGTTAATGACGGACTCTCACTAGTAAGCGTGTCCAATAACAATACTGTTTCAAAAGGTTTCATATCAGGATAATCAATCATGCGAACTTCAACTTCAGCAAACTTAAATCCATATAAATCTTTGATTTCATTAATACGCATTACCTCACAAATATCACCATTGGCAATAAACCCTGCGGAAGACGAGTCTTTTAACCAGTAGTAGTTGTTTTTTACAACCATTACATAATCACCGGTAGAAATTTCGTTTTCTTGTCCGCGAATTTTCGTTCGTATCTGTTGATTGTATTGATTCGCTCGTTTGTTTGAACGCACAATAATAGCGGTATCTTCTACTCCAATATCTCCATCATAAGCAGAAGTAATAGCATCTTGAATATCGTATCCGTCTTGTAAACGAATAATATCAGGATAATTTAAATCGAACTGAAAATGTGTAGATTCATTTTGAATTAACAAACGTAAATCGGTTGCATTGGCTAGTATTCCTGAGCCCTCCTCTTGACGTACTACTTCATCTAGCTCAATTTCGGTAACTTCTTTGTTAAACTCAAACGAAAGTTTGTCTGCTTCTAATGCTGGACTCATTGTTAATTTAACAGGAGGTAACTGAGCCGTATCACCTATAAATATAATTTTACAATTTTTCCCTGAGTACACATATGAAATTAAGTCGTCTAACAATGAACCGTTTTCAAACAATTTAGCATTTTGTTTTTCATCTGAAATCATCGAAGCTTCATCAACAATAAAAAGTGTATCAGTATGCTTATTGGGCTGCATAACAAAACTTACACCTCCACTACTTTGTTTTTTTGGAAAGTATATCTTTTTATGAATGGTAAATGCTTGTCTATTCGAGTACCCCGAAATAACCTTAGCTGCACGACCTGTTGGAGCTAATAAAACTGCCTTTTGACCAATCTTCCATAAATTATGAACAACTGTACTTATAATGGTAGTTTTTCCCGTTCCTGCATATCCTTTTAATAAAAACAAAGCACGATTATCATCTGAAAAAATAAAATGCGTTAAAACATCTAACAGCTCACCTTGCTTTTGTGTAGGAGCATATGGGAATTTTTGAAGTATTTCTTTGTAGAATTTAGGGGCGGTTTGTATCATATTTTAAATAATGCTCAAAGATAAATGTATTTACAAAATAATTATTTTCATCATTGAAAAAAAATTGTAGATTTGCGAATATCATATATTAAAAATTAAAAAAATGAATTTATTATTAATGATTTTAGTAGCTGTAGTGGTTGCTTTTCTTTTAGCTGTACTTGTAGTTAAATTTGTACCTCTAAAAATGAGATGGTTAGTTTCAATATTACTTTTAGGTGCAACTGTCTTTTTAGCATATAAAATTTATGGTGGAATTATGGAGCCAATTAACTTTAACAAAGACAAGAAAGTGCGTTATGCTAAAGTTATTAAGAATTTAAAATTAATTCGTGATGCTGAAGTAAAATATAAAGAGGTAACAGGAACATATACTAGTAATAAAGACTCTTTAATTAGTTTTATTGAAAGCGGAAAATTAGCTTTAACAGAGACTAAAAACATTGAGGTAGAAGAAGACAGAGGTGGTGGAATTAAAGTTAAAGTTTCTAAAAAACAAGTAGATACTATTGGATATGAGCCTGTTTTAAAATACTTTGAAGGTAAGGAATACAAAAACATGTTCAATGTACCTGGTACTGATTTACAATTTGAGTTAGCAACTGGTAGAGTTGAAAAAGTAGCAGGTTTAGAAGTTCCTGTATTTGAAGCTAAAGTTTCAAAGAAGCCTATTTTAACAGGAATGAATCCTTCGTTAATCAAAGCTGAATTGGAAGCAATTGAATCTGATCAAATTAAAGGTGAGTTTGTTTCTGTAGGTTCTTTAAGTGAAGTAACTACTGGTGGTAATTGGCCTCCTTTTTATGATAAAGGTGAAGCAGTTGCAAAGAAAGACTAAAAAAATAAGCGCTATAGCGCAATATAAAGATCTATCCATCCAATTTAGTTTGGATGGATTTTCTTTTTGTATCTCTAACTCAGATAACAAAGCTCCATTACTTTTCACTAAATATATTTTTGCAGCTTCAATAACTTCTCCTGAGTTATTGTTGGAAGAAATTATACGTATCTTTAATACCGATAAAGATCTGCAACAAGATTTCTCTTCTGTTTTTGCTATTCATCAAAACAACCTAGCTACTTTAGTTCCTAATAAACTTTTTGATCGAAACAATTTAGCTCCGTATTTAAAATACACTGTAAAAACCTTAAAAACAGATTTTATTACTTACGATTTACATGATATTATAGCTGCTAACACAGTTTATATACCTTATGTAAATATCAATAATTACCTGTTTCAAAACTTTGGAGAGTTTGAATACAAACACCATTCAACCGTGTTAATAGACAAACTACTCTCCTATTCTCAAGAAAACTCTGATCAACAGTTTTTTGTACATGTTTCTCCTAATGATATAGATATTGTAGTTTGTAAAGAAGGAAAACTTATATTTTACAACTCCTTTTCATACAGTACCAAAGAAGATTTTATTTACTATATCCTTTTTACTTCGGAACAATTACAAATGGATCCTAACAGTTTTCAGTTAACTTTTATTGGTGACATTGAAAAAGATTCAGAGTTGTACACCATAACTTATACTTACGTTCGAAATATTCATTTTATGAATCCTGTTGATAATTTCTTTGCAGATAACAATGATTTTTCGAACCATTCAAATTTTATACTTATTACCTAATGCGAATTATTTCTGGAAAATATAAGAGTAAAAGAATTTCTGCTCCTAAAAACTTACCTGTACGACCTACGACCGATATGGCTAAAGAGTCGTTATTTAACATCTTAAATAATTTGTATTATTTTGATAATATTTCAGTATTAGATTTATTCGCAGGAACAGGGAATATTAGTTACGAATTTGCCTCGAGAGGTACAGAAACTATTTATGCTGTTGATGCTCATTTTGCGTGTATCAAGTTCATCAATCAAACTTCTAAAGAGTTAGACATGGACATTACCAGCTACAAAAGTGACGTGTATAAATTTTTAGAAAAGACTCCGCTAAAAACAGATGTTATTTTTGCTGATCCTCCTTATGATTTTGAAGAAACACAATTCTTAAAAATAGCGGATATTATTTTTGAACGTAATTTGTTAAATGAAGATGGTGTTTTAATTATTGAACATTCAAAACATACAGATTTAACCAAGCATCCAAATCATAGTTATGATAAACGTTACGGAGGAAATGTTTTTAGTTTTTTTGAAGCTATTACTACTATTGATGAAGATGAATAATAAAAGAAAAGGGATTATACAAAATGTACATCCCTTTCCAATCGCCTCTAATTAGAGTTGTTTCCCCTTTTCAACCCTATCCTTGTAATATTTTAATTACCATCCCAATAAAATGGCGGCTTTCTTTTATTTCTTTTAGCTTCCGTTTTTCCTAAATCAAATGCTATACTAATTTCGTGTGAACCACTATTATATGGACTCGCATTTGATAAATAACTTTCATAACTATAACCTAGACGAATGTTATCTTTTACTCGTATTTGAAACAATCCTGCTACAGCGTCATTCAAACGATGAGAGAACCCAAATTCAATTTGCTTATTTAACAATACTCCTAATGATATATCAGTTGACCACGGAGCTCCCTTAGTATATCTCGTTAAAAAAGATGGTTTTAAACTTACTTTATCATTTATCACAAAATTATACCCTGATGAAAGATAAAAAATCATGCTATCTGTTGCCGAAGTTACCATACCATTTCCTCTGTCATAATACTCGTTTCCTAATAAATTCAATGCTGATAAGCTTATGTATAACGCATCTGTATAGAAAAAAGCTCCAGTACCTATGTTTGGCATAAACTTATTAATATTCTGACTAAAAAGAGGATCACTTGTTATTCCTAAACTTTGTAAATCTACATTTACAAAGCTTCCTCCTCCCTTTAATCCAAAAGATAAAGTTGTTTTATCTGAAAGCTGAATTGCATATGAAATATCAGCGTACAAATGGGTTTCATTTAACACATACACTTTATCAAATATAGCAGAGAGCCCCATCCCTAAATTATTTCCAATTCCTCCATGTAATGCTAATGAGCCAGTTCTTGGGCTTGCTGGTTCATTAACCCATTGGCTACGTACACTTGAAGTTACTGTAAAAAAATCATGTGTTCCTACATAAGCTGGATTTAGTAGACTAAAATTATTATAATATTGAGAGTACAAAGGTTCTTGTTGACCATATACTACCTGTAAACTTAACACAAGAATTATTGTACTAATTATTCTCTTTATAAAACTCATTTCTGTTTTTCTTTTTTTAGTAATTAATATAAACCCATCCTTTTAACACTCTTTTATCTCCATCTATGTTCAATACATAAAAATAGGCTCCTGTAGGAAGTTTTTCTTCTTGATTACTCCCTTTTCCATTCCAGTTATTTTGATAATTGGTAGAATGATACACTCTATTTCCCCAACGATTATAAACTTCTAAGTTATTATTAGAGTACTTATGCAATCCGCTTACAATAAATGTGTCATTTATACCATCATCATTGGGTGAAAAACCTTTTGGTATGGTTAATCCTCCTGAATCACAAATATCTCCTATTCCGTTTTGATCTAAATCCTTTTGATCAGGATTTGATGTTGTTGGACAGTTGTCATTTTCGTTTAAAACTCCATCACCATCTATATCCTCATCACATATATCTGCTATAGAATCATTATCTAAATCATCTGATATAAAGGTTATCACAGCCTCTTCTGAACTCGACAAACCATTTGAGTCAGTAACAGTCAATATAACTACATAATCTGTTAAGTTTGGACAGTTAAAATTAGTTTGACTCAAACTCATGTTTGAAATTCCTGATGCGTCATAAGAACCATCATTAATATCTTCCGAAGTAATTACTACATTTCCATTGGTATCTAACTCTACTTGTATGTCTCTTGTTATTACAATAGGAGGTGTGACGTCTTCAACTGTTACGGTAGCTGTACAAGTATTTGTATTTCCACTAACATCCGTTACTGTTAAATTAACCGTATTTGTTCCAACATTGGTACAATTAAATGTGGTGGTATCTAAACTCATTGAGGAAATTCCACAAGCGTCTATACTTCCATTATCAATATCAGCAGTGGTAATAGTCGCCACTCCTGTAGCATCTAACGAAACTGTAATATCCTTACATATTACTGTTGGTGGCGTAATATCTTCCACAGTTACAATAGCTGAGCAAGTATTACTATTTCCATTTACATCAGTAACAGTTAAGATTACCGTATTTACTCCTATATCAGTACAATCAAATGTAGTTTTATCTAAACTCATTGAGAAAACCCCACAAGCATCCGTACTTCCATTATCAATATCAGCAGTGCTAATCGTTGCAATTCCTGTGTCATCTAATGAAACTGTAATATCTTGACAGATTACTGTAGGCAGTGTATTGTCTTCTACAGTTACGGTTGCCGTGGCGGTATTACTATTTCCACTGGTATCTGTTACGTTTAATGTTACCGTATTAATTCCAACATCCGAACAATTAAAAGTAGTTTTATCAAGACTTATTGAAGCTATTCCACAATTATCCGTAGAACCATTATCTATATCTGTTGTAGAAATAGTTACATTTCCAGAAGCATCTAATGGGACAGTCAAATTTTTAGTTATTACTGTTGGTAGTACTGTTTCTACAGTACTTATATATGCTTTTTTTATAATTGTTTTACTACATCCATCGCTATCGGTAACTGTTAAGCTTACATCAAATTCTCCATTTTCTGTATAAGTATGCTTAGGGTTTGATATATTGCTCGTAGTTCCATCTCCAAAGTCCCATAACCAATCTGACGGAGGCCCATAAAAAACAGTAGCATCAGAAAATCTAACTGTTAAAGGGTCACAACCTGTGGTTACATCGGCAGAGAAATCTGGATTGGGCCCTATAACTTGTATAAAATTTGATTTCGTATTGGTATTTGTTAACCCTGTTATAACAGTAGTTATAGTTAAACTTACATTATAAATCCCTACAGATTCATAAGTATGTGTTGGGTTTTGTTCGGTAGATGTATTTCCATCACCAAAATCCCATAACCATTCTTCAACGGTATCATTTCCGTCTATGGTTGATTCATCTGTAAAGTTTACTGTAAGAGGCCCACAACCTTGTCTGGATGTAACGCTAAATTGTGCTCTTGGAATTACTATTTTTATTAAACCTGTTGCTTTACTAGTACATCCATTCACAGTGTCTTTTACTGTAAGGTTTACTGTGTAATCTCCTACAGCTGTATAAGAGTGTATTGGATTCTGTGCTGTTGAAGTACCTCCATCTCCAAAATCCCAATTCCATGTATCTGGTAAAGTAGATTGATCTGTAAAAAACACAGTATGCGGAAGTGCTTGTCCTACTGTAGGGTTTGCATTAAACTTTGCTTTTGGTGATTGTACATTAAACGTTTTCGTTATTGTATTTTCCTTTCCTGTAATATCAATAACTTTTAGTTTTATTTCGGCATTAATTATATCGGTATATATACGTGTAGGATTTTGTTCTGTTGAAGTATTGCCGTCTCCAAAATCCCATTCCCAACTTACAATGGCTCCGTTAGGTGAAGATGAAGTATCAGTAAAGATTACCTCGTTTCCTACACAATACCCTCCTGATATTGTAAAATCTACCAATATTTCATCAGACTCATAGGCACCAATATCTATTGTTGTACCTAAAATACGAGCATTATTTCCTAAATCTTTCGCTTCACTATTGGCTGCGTTATTTCCTGCGTTTAAAAGTGGTGAGGTGTTTTGCAAGCCATAATCATTATTCGCGGCATCAACAAATAACGGGTCGGTTATTGTAGTACCATCAATATTACCTGTGCCTGACGGGTTTTTACCTTTTACATAGCTATAAGTTATGTTAGTTATAGCTCCATTTATTTCAGCATTGCAACTAGTGCCACCACAAATATTATCGGTAAATAAACTATTAACAATAGTTACGTCTTTGCCATTGGTATTAAGAGCACCGCCGTTATCGGTTGCTTCGTTTTGTGTAAAACTACAGTTTATAAGCTTTAAGCTACCACCTTCTATAGAAACTGCTCCACCATATTTCGCTTTGTTAGCGTAAAATAAACAATTGGTAAAGCTCACGTTAGTACCGTAGGTAATTACTGCACCACCAACACCATTAAAACCTGTACCCCCAGCTTCATTATTTCTGAAGACACAATTTCTTATAGCAATATCCTCTGCACTTGTGTAGGTTAATAACGCAGCACCTGTACGCCCTTCTAACGAGCTTCCGTCATCGGCAAAACCGTGTTCAAAAATAAACCCATCAACAACAATGTTTTCACTTTTTACGGTTAGTATTCCGTGAGCATCGTGGTCATCTGTATTACTGTTACTGTTTAAGTCACCACTTAAAATGGTTTGGTTTGCTGTCCAATCTCTATCGTTTAGAGCAGTTTCTGTACCTGCAAAACCGCCGTAAAGACTAACACCTTCAGGAATTTCAATGGCTGTAGTTTCATTTAAGGGTTTATAGGTACCTTTAGCGACCCATATTTCGGTGATATTGGAGCATATATATGTTTGCCAAATAGCATCTTGCAAATTATTATAGGCATTGGCCCACGAGCTACCGTCATTTGTACCGCCACTTACCGAAGCATTGACATAAAGTGTGGTAGCCGTTGGATATGGACAACTGACTACGCCTTCATAAGCGCCGATGTTTACTGTTGTGTTTTGCACACGATCTTCTCCTGCAATATCATAGGGAATACTCTCGGTGGTATTGCCATCGCCATCCAAATCAAAACTGTCAGTAGGGAGGTTGGCGTTATTTCCGGCATCTATGGCAGGACTTGTGGCTATCAAACGTAAGCCATCATCTGGGGTAGCCCATATACCATCTTTTCCTTTAGGCAAAGTAGGAGCTAAAAAAGGATTAGCTGTAAGTTGAGTAAAGCCAGTACCAGTATAATTTTCAGAAAAATTATCAGCTCCCATAAATGTACTCCCCCCTGAAGAGGATATATCGGCGCCATTTCCGTAAAAAACAGTATTATATAGCGTTGTATTAGAGTCATTACTATGCATTCCGCCACCGTTGGTGGTAGCTGAGTTGTTATTAAATGTAACATTAACTAAGCTTGAAGGAGAACTTTCATTGAATATTCCAGCTCCATAGCCAGCTCCGGCTGAACCAAAGTCAGAACCACCACCAGCAGCACTATTATATATAAACACTGTATTGGTGATAGTTGCCAAAGAATTAGCTTTGTTATATATACCACCACCATGACCACTACCACCGTCATTTCCTACTCCGGGTACAATCATTTCTCCATCTCCTCCCCTGACTGTATTATAAGCAAAAGTAGCATTTGTAATAGTTGGTGAAGAAGCCGAATTAAACATACCGCCTCCGTAGGCATTGCTATCACTATATCCTCCGTATCTCCCTCGTACTGTATTGTTAGTAGACAACAAATTTACAATAGCTGGTGAAGAGGAATCATTATACATTCCACCGCCACCATATTGAGCTTTGTTTTCACTAATGGTAATATTCTTAAAAATTGGAGATGAAGAAGCATTGTATATCCCTCCTCCTCTATTATAATATATTACTTGCCCGCCAATAGTTATCGTTCCTGTATGATATATCGCAGCACCTTTTGTAATAGTAAAACCTTCAACAAGAGCTGTACTGTTAAGGTTAGTGGTAACTAATACATGTACCGTATTTGTAGTACCTAAGTCGCCTGATAGTATGGATGGATTTGTAAAATCTTGGGTATTAGTAGCTGGGTTATAACTCCCTTTGAGTTTTATATTTTTATTCATCCAGAAATAAAACTCCGTAGGGTTAGTAAGTGTTGTCCCAGGTGCTGAGTTAGGATGATACGTGCCCGAGGCAACCCAAATTTCTTCACCATCATCGATACAGTTTAGCGCATCTTGCAAATTGGTAAAGGCATTTATCCAAGAGGTACCATCGTTGCCGCCTGTGGTGGCGTTACTATCTACATATAAGCGCGTGGCCGCTGAACAAGGCGGTAGTACAATGGTAAAAGTTGTTGGATCGTTTTCTCCAGCCTCATTAGAAACACCATTTCCATTAGGATCTGGGTCAGTACCATTATCTGACAAATCATTTACAGTAGTTGTTGTATCAGAAGCTGAAATGATACTTTGACTACTGTAATTACCTGTTCCAAGACCTTGATCTGTTACATTTGTTACTTGAATAACTAGTCGTATTTGGGCTGTTCTGCTAATTGCTAAAGTGCTTCCATCTGTAATTATTTGCGTGTCTGCACTTCCGTTAAAATCTGTATTTAAATTAATTGTTCCTGGGTTATTAATAAAAGTAGGTTGGCTAATTACTGTATAATTTCCAATACCAAAAACGGCATCTAAGTCATCACTTAAGCTTAATGATGATAGGTCGGCATCACCTAAGTTTTCAATATAATAGTTAAAAGTTACTTGCTGTGCAGATACAGTCGCATCTTTTGCCATACCTATAATTGGATTAGCTACCGATAGGCTTAAGTTGGTAGATACCTTAGTTGACATGGCTTGGTGTGCTTCACCATACAGGTTATTACTGTGATCTTCTAAGTCGGCTTTACTTACATTGTTTCTATCGGTAACCGAAGTTGTATACTCTACTCTACCAGATGCTGTTGCTAGAGCAGCAACCTTTTGAGCCATTATTGAAGATATTATTAACGCTAAAAAATAGAATAGTCGTTTTTCCATAATTATTATTTATAAATATTTAAAGTCGTCAATAATTAAATTGTTGACGACTGGTACTGTCTTATATCTCGTTCCTATTGAAGTTCTATATCTTAAATTAAGTATTGCTAGTGACCTATAATTTATAGTTCTTTAAATGTTTAGTTTATGGTTAATTCTGGTAGACTTATCATAATCATTGTTCCATTTGAAGTTGAAAGTGTATATCCACCTAACTCATTTATTTCTAGAGTCAATTCTCCACCTCCTTCATAACGATAATACCCTTCTACACTGTGAGTTCTTATTAAAACTCCCCAATGTTCTTCAGGGTAATTATATCCGTCTATTTTTTTAGCTCCTAAATCAATAAAATTGACGACCCCCATTCCAGGAACTTCTAAATAACCATTTCCTAAGTTTTCAATTTTTGATTTATAATGGTGATTAACAATGTAATCTTTCCCGGTTTCTCGATTTTGAAAGAAACAATCATACATATAATTGTTTACAATATTTAATGTATACATGTTATTAATTTTTATATGTTACAAATATGATTTATATCAACATCAATATTGTTTCAAACAAACTCACTATTGTGTCATACACATTAAAACACTCTCTTCAAACACTTTAAAAAACATATTACTAATAGAATTCGCCAAAAAACAACTCTTTTGTCTATAGATTAATATATTTGACTATTAATTATTCATATGAAGAAACTAGCTAAGCTATATAGCAACATAACCAATATTGGAGTAACAGATAAACTTTCTAAACTAGAAAGTAAGAGAGTCCGTTTACTCAATATTTTTATTTCTAATTGGTTTTTAATTGAACTTGTTTTAATTACAGAAGACACTCTGAAAAAAGGAATCTCCTCATTTCCTGTTTTAGTACATACGGGCAGTATAATTGGTTTGTTAGCTACCTTATTTTTACAGTACAAACGTAAGTTTATGGTAGCGCGTATCTTGTTTTTTTCTTTAATTCTATATAGTAATTTTATGTTCTGTAATTTTGCTGAAAGAGGCGGCTATATTGAATATTTTTACATCGTTGTACCTGTTTTTCTCTTACTTTTTACCAATAACAAATACTTACTTTATAGTGTTTTTATCATTTCTTATTTACTTTTTGTTATTCCAATACATGTTTTTCCAATCTACCCACAAGGAACATTTGGTTCTCCAATACTTATTTTAATTCAGTTTATCATTTTCTTTTTTCTAGTACAGTACTTTAAAAATGCAAATATTAAAAGTGAAGAAACCCTCGAAAGTCAACGAAAACAATTAGAAGAATTGAATGAATTTCAGTCTCAATTTTTCATCAATGTTTCTCATGAAATTAGAACACCACTAACCTTAATTAAAGGGGAAATAGATGGGTTAGACATATTCAAAAACACCCCTTATGAAAAAGATAGTGCTGCTATTAAAAGTAGACTGAATAAGCAGGTTAATAAAATTAAAACTATAGTTGACGACGTACTTGATTTAGCAAAAATGAAAGACGCTAATTTTAAAATTTATCCAACCCCTTTTTTAATAAACAACTTAATTAATAAACTGTACACCTCTTTTGAACCTCTTTGTAGCCAAAAAGAAATTTCATTCACTATAAAAAAAGTAAACGAAGAATGTTGGGTCTTATCTGATACTGTTTTTTTAGAAAGAGCTCTAAACAACATTATTGTCAATGCTATTAAATATACCCAAAAAAACGGAAATATTTCAATCACTTTATATAAAAATAATGAGCAAGTTTTTATAACTATTAAAGATTCTGGTATTGGAATTGCTAAAAAAGATATTGATTTAATATACAACCGTTTTTATCAAGCTAAAAATGATATTAATAAAGCTGGTGGTAGCGGTGTAGGGTTGGCTTTTAGTAAAGAAATCATTGAATTACATCAAGGGAAATTAACTGTGAATAGTGAATTAGATAAAGGAAGTATATTTACAGTAATGTTACCTCAAACATCAAAAATTAACACAAAAGAAAATTTAGAAGAAACAACGGTACAAAACACTTATAAAGAATCCTTTACTCATAAAAAAGTAATTAGCTCTGAGGTAACAAAACCTTACACTATCCTTATCGTTGATGATAATTTTGAAATGCGAGCTTATTTAAAAAGTATTTTAAACAATTATACTTGTTTCGAAGCAGAAAATGGAAAAGAAGCTTTAGAAATTCTTTCCAATGAAAAAATCGACTTTATGGTAACAGATTATATGATGCCCGTAATGAATGGTTTAACTTTAATTGAAAAAATTAAAGAACAAGAAATAAAAGTTCCTATTTTAATGCTAACAGCACGTACAGACTCTAAAAGTAAATTGAACGTATTACGCTTAGGAATTGATGATTATGTGAATAAGCCCTTTGAAAAAGAAGAACTATTAATTCGAATACAAAATGCACTACACAATAATATAAATAGAACACAGTTTATTAAGAAAAATAACATTTCTAAAAAAGAATTAGATCAGAATAATCATTGGATTATTGATATACAAAAATTTGTTTATAAACGATGTTCAGACCCAAAAATGACTCAAGACGATATTGCAGAGTATTTTAATACTTCAAGAAGTTCTTTAAATCGAAAAATAAAAGCTGAAACAGGCCTAACTCCAAATCAGTTTATAACCGAAATTAAACTTCAAAAGGCACGTGACTTACTTGAGCAAAACTCAACTATTTTATTAAAGACATTGGCTTTAGAAGTTGGGTATTTACATACCTCCCATTTTTCTAAAATATACAAACAACGTTTTGGAGTTCCTCCTATGGTAAAAAACCAATCAAGTATAAAATAAAAGAGAACCGAATTGGTTCCCTTTTTACTATTCTATTAAGAATACATTTGTTCTCTTAATTCTTTTACCTTCGGATCTTCTAAATAATCATCAAAAGTTGAGTATTTATCAATGATTCCTTTAGGTGTAATTTCTATAATTCTATTAGCAACCGTTTGTGCAAACTCGTGGTCATGCGTTGTAAATAACACGGTTCCTTTAAAATTAATTAACGAGTTGTTTAATGCCTGAATAGATTCTAAGTCTAAGTGGTTTGTTGGTTCATCTAACATTAAGATGTTCGCTCTAGTCATCATCATACGAGATAACATACAACGTACTTTTTCTCCTCCTGATAATACATTACTCTTTTTTAATGCCTCTTCACCAGAGAAAATCATTTTACCTAAGAAACCTCTTAAGAAAACTTCTTCTCTCTCTTCTTCAGTTTGAGCATATTGACGTAACCAATCTACTAAATTTAACTCTCCATTTTGGAAGTATTCAGAATTATCTGCTGGTAAATATGATTGTGTAGTAGTTACTCCCCAATTGTATTTTCCTGAATCAGCTTCTTCATTTCCTGAAATTACTTGATAAAATGCTGAAGTAGCTTTTGAGTTCTTTGAAATAATAGCAACTTTATCACCTCTATTCAAGTTAATATCTACATTTGAGAATAATAACTCTCCTTCTGCATCCTTTTTTGATAAACCTTCAATATTTAAAATCTGATCTCCAGCTTCTCTATCTCTTTCAAAAATAATAGCAGGATAACGACGTGAAGAAGGCTTAATTTCATCTACATTTAATTTCTCAATCATCTTCTTACGAGAAGTTGCTTGCTTAGACTTTGCAACGTTCGCAGAGAAACGACGGATAAATTCTTCTAATTCTTTCTTTTTATCTTCTGCTTTTTTGTTTTGTTGAGCTCTTTGTTTAGCAGCTAACTGAGAAGATTCGTACCAGAATGTATAGTTACCAGAAAAATGGTTAATTTTTCCAAAATCGATATCAGAAATATGTGTACAAACCGCATCTAAGAAGTGACGGTCGTGAGATACAACTATTACCGTATTATCATAATTTGCTAAGAAATTTTCTAACCAAGAAATCGTTTCAAAATCTAAATCGTTCGTAGGCTCATCCATGATTAATACATCAGGATTTCCAAACAACGCTTGTGCTAATAATACACGTACTTTTTTCTTCGGATCTAACTCAGATAATAAGGTATAATGATCTTCTTCTTTAATTCCTAAGTTTGATAATAAACTTGCAGCTGAAGCATCGGCATTCCACCCGTCCATTTCTTCAAAACGAACTTGTAACTCCCCAATTTTTTCTGCATTCTCATCAGTATAATCAGCATACAACGCATCTATTTCTGATTTAATTTGGTGCAGTTCTTTATTCCCCATCAACACTGCTTCTAAAGCTGTGTATTCATCAAAAGCATAATGATCCTGCGTTAAAACAGACATTCTTTTTCCTGGCTCTAGGTGAACACTTCCTGAGGTTGGGTCTTGTTTTCCTGATAAAATCTTTAAAAAAGTAGATTTCCCTGCTCCATTTGCTCCAATAATTCCGTAGCAATTTCCTTGTGTAAACTTGGTATTTACTTCATCAAACAAAACACGTTTCCCAAACTGAACTGATAAATTAGAAACTGATAACATGTATAGTATTTTAAATTTCGTGCAAAAGTATAAAAACTAAAGAGTATAAAAGAATTTGCATGAAAGTTTTTAACACATTACTTTTGAGGCTTTTTAATTCTTTTAACAACGAATTAACAGCCTTATTACGAAGAGTTCTCTATTTTTGAACATTGATATTTAGGGTAAATTCAAGCATGATTAAGTATTTAATACCTCTCATATTAGTTATATTTATTGGATGTGAAAAATCTGATAATCAAAAACCTACCTATTTTGGGGGTAAGATTATCAATCCTAAATCTGACTTTGTTATTTTATCTAACAGTTACGAATTTAAAGACACAATTCCTTTAAATAAGAATAACACCTTTTTAGGAACCTATACCAATATAAAGGAAGGTTTGTATGTTTTTTATCATGGAAATGAGCATCAATATGTATTCTTACAACCTACTGATAGTACCTTAATAAGGTTAAATACTTGGGATTTTGATGAATCTTTAGTTTTTAGTGGTAGTAATGCAGAAAGGAACAATTTATTGATAGATGCTTTCTTACAATATGAGCAAGAAGATAAATTAATTGCTAGGTACTTTAATTTACCTCAAAAAGATTTCACTAATAAAATGGACTCTTTAAAACAAATTAAGAATGCTATTCTAACAAAGTATAAGGAAAACGATTTAAATCCTTCTGAAAAATTTTCTAAGCTTTTAAACATCGCTTTAAACTATCCTATTTATACAAACTTAGAAAAGTATGCTATTAAAAACGCTACTCAGAAAGAACCTGAACCTTTAGCTAAATCTTACTACAACTATCGTAACAAAACAAATGTTTGCAACGATTCTTTAATGTTTTTTGGTCCATATTATAGGTTTGTAATTGAAAAAATCTACAACGATGTTTATCAAAAAAATAGTGTTAATGAACTAGATAATTTCACAGTAGAATTACTTAACTCTATTGATAAGAACATTGATTCTGAAGAAATAAAAAATAGATTATTATATAATGCTGTTGTAGGGCATTTTTTTAAAGAACCTAATTATGAAAAGAAAAATGAAACTTTCTTTACTTTCTTTAAACTTAATACAGATAACGAGCAAAAGAAAACAATACAGCGTTTAATTAACGATTTAAAACTCCTAAATAAAGGAGAACAACTTCCTTCTTTTGATCTGATTTCAGCAGATGGCGGTCTTGTTGATATTAAAAATGTTGCTAAAGGAAAAAACACAGTCGTATTATTTAAAAATTATAAATATGCCTCTGACGACTGGGTGTCTTCTAGGTTTAATCACTTAATAAAAAATAACCCTGATATTAATTTTGTTTTAGTAAATTTATGTGACACCTCTAGAAGGTACACTAAAAACATAGATATTAAATATCAATACACACTACCAGAAGAGAGTCCAACTTGTGAATATTCTTCGAGTAAATTTTCTCGTTTGGTTTTAGTTGATAAAAATGGAATTATCCAGAATGGATATACTAGTTTATCTTCTTCCAGTATCAATCAAGAAATCAATAACTTACAAAATTTTAAATAGTTAGCTGCTATTCATTTTATTTAGTGTACTTTTGCACCGTCCAAAAAAAAAATCGTATTAACGATTCATAACATTAATAGAATTCGCGGAGGGGCATCTGTGGGTTCTCTAAAAACACAGTATGTCAACATTTTTAGATTTAGGTTTACAAGAACCTATCAATAGGGCTTTGACCGATTTAGGGTACGAAAAGCCAACAGTAATTCAAGAAAAAGCAATTCCACAAATCATTTCTTCAACCGAAGATTTAAAAGCTTTTGCTCAAACAGGAACCGGTAAAACAGCCGCTTTTAGTTTACCAATCATCGAACTTATCGATCAAACAAGTGTACACACACAAGCTATTATCTTATCACCTACTCGTGAATTAGCAGTACAAATAGGTAATAATATTGAAGGCTTTACAAAATACTTACCTAACTTAAAAGTAGCAACCGTTTATGGAGGTGCTAATATTGAAGAACAAATAAGAAAACTTAAAAAGGGCGCCCAAATTGTTGTGGGTACTCCTGGTAGAACAGTTGATTTAATTAAAAGAAGAGCCTTAAAGCTTGGTAACGTTCAGTGGTTAGTCCTTGATGAAGCCGATGAAATGCTTAACATGGGGTTCAAAGATGAATTAGATCAAGTTTTAGAAGCAACTCCTGAGAGTAAACAAACTTTGTTATTCTCTGCTACTTTTCCTAGAGAAGTAGAAGATATTGCTAAAAACTACATGAAAAATCCTGTTGAAATTGCTTCAGGACAAAAAAATCAAGGTTCAGACAATGTAAGTCACGAATATTATTTAGTAACTGAAAAAACACGTTACCCTGCTTTAAAAAGGGTTGCTGATTTAAATCCAAATATTTACGGAATCGTTTTTTGTAGAACTCGTAGAGAAACCCAAGAAGTTGCTAACAACTTAATTAAAGACGGTTACAATGCTGATGCGTTACATGGTGATTTATCTCAAGCGCAACGTGATTCGGTAATGGAAAAATTCCGTGAGAAAAATATTCAAATATTAGTAGCTACTGATGTTGCTGCTCGTGGTTTAGATGTTAACAACCTAACACACGTAATTAACCATAAATTACCAGACCAAATAGAAAACTATAACCACCGAAGTGGTAGAACTGGTAGAGCTGGTAACAAAGGTATTTCTATTGCTTTGGTTACTAAAAAGGAACAAGGTAAATTACGTCCTATTGAGCGTATTATTAAAAAAGAATTTATTCACACTCCTGTTCCTTCTGGTAAAGAAATTTGTCAAAATCAATTATTCCATTTAATTGATAAAGTACATAATACTGAAGTAAACACAGATCAAATAAATGATTTTTTACCAAGTATTTATGAAAAATTAGAAGATTTAACCAGAGAAGAGTTAATTCAGAAGTTTGTTTCGTTAGAATTCAACACTTTCTTATCATATTATGAAAATGCTCCTGACTTGAACAATTTATCGTCAAGAGAAAATTCAAGAGGACGTTCTTCTAGTGAAAATATGACTCGTTTCTTCATCAACTTAGGAAGAAAAGATCGTTTAAATCCAGCTAAATTAATCGGATTAATTAATGATCAAAACATAGGTGATAAAATTGAAATTGGTGCAATTGATATTTTAGACACTTTTTCTTTCTTTGAAATAGACAAGAACTACGAAAAAGAAACTTTAGATGCATTTGCTGATAATGATCCTGATTTTAATGGACGTTCAGTAAATATAGAAATTACAAAAACCGATCGTGGTAACGGCGGTGGTAGAAAACCTCGTAGAAGTGGTGGAGGTAATTTTAACGGAAAAAAACGTAGAAGCGATAGAAACGACAAACCCACTGATACTAAAAAAAGTTTTGGTAGAAGACGCAGCAAAGAAACTTCATCTAGAAGAGGTGACAATAAACCTGCTGCAGGATTTGGTAGAAAACGCAGAAGAGATTAAATTATAAATCTATAAATAAAAAAAGCAGCTCAATAAGCTGCTTTTTTTATTTGTAGAATTGAAATTACTGGTTTCCTAAAATAATAGGCATTCCGCTTTTTCCAGAACCAATAATAACTACTTTACTATTCTGAGAGTTAGCTAATCTATTCGTAGCTTCTATTCCTTTATCTTGTAAAATTTTATCAGTTAACGAAGCGCTTAAAATTTTGTTCGCATCAGCTTTACCTTTTGCTTCAATAATTTGTTTTTCTGCTTCTTTTTGAGCTGTAACTAATCTAAACTCATATTCTAATGACTCTTGCTCTTGTTTTAATTTACGCTCAATAGCTTCTTTAATAGTTGAAGGCAATGTTACATCTCTAACAAGTATTTCATTTAATTGAACATATTGAGATTCTAAAATCTTTTTTGTTTCAATAAAAATTTCATCTTGAATAGCATCTCTTTTGCTTGAATATAATTGTTCAGGTGTATAACGCCCCACTACACTACGTGCAGCTGAGCGAATTGCAGGCTGAATTACACGTTGTAAATAGTTTTCTCCTAATACTTGATGTAACTTTCCTAAATCGTTGTAAACTGGTTGATACCATGCCGAAGCATCTATCTGAATTTCTAATCCATTTGAAGATAATACTTTCATCTTTTCAAAAAGTTCTTGCTGTCTCACCTCATAAACATGCACTTTATTCCAAGGAGCAACTACATGAAAACCTTCTCCTAATGGTGGTTCATCTGTTACAACTCCTCCTCCAAACGTTTTATACAACACTCCTGCTTCACCTGAATTAATTGTTACTGTTGATTTTACTATGAAAATTATTAAAACGATTACTACAGGTATTAACATACCGAACTTAGGAAACTTTAATTCTACTTGATTTCTTGTCATTTTTTTGTGTTTTATACTCTACTCAAATGTACAACTAAATTAAAGAACCGCAGTTTTCATATTCGCATTCGTGAGCTGAAATCTCAAGCTCTAAAGTGATATGCTCTAAATGAAAATCATCATGTAATAACTTTTTTACCTTTTGTTTAATTTGTTTGGCTTCTTCCCAAGAAAAGCTACGCTCCTTTAAAATTAAATGTGCCGTAAAAATATTGTATTCTCCATCCATTGTCCATAAGTGACAATCATGTACTCCTTCAACTTCTTCTAAAGACAATAAGTTCTTTTTAATATCATCAACAGAAATTCCTACAGGAGCTCCCTGTAAAATAATACGTAAGCTTTCTTTGATATTTTTGTACACGTTAAACAATACAAAACCTGCAATAGCTATTGATAAAACAGGATCTAACACTGGTACATCCCAAAACTGCATTACTATACTCGCTAATAAAACTACTGCCCAACCTAATACATCTTCTAATAAATGTAACGATACAACTCTTTCGTTGATTGATGTTCCTTTTTTCAATTTAAAAACAGCTGCTCCATTAACAATGATACCTAAAACTGCTAGCCACATCATTCCTTTTGCATCAGCACTTTCTGGAGTAATAATTCTTGGAATTGCTTCTTTAATAATAAATACAGAACCTATTACCAGTACGATTGAGTTTATGATAGCTCCTAACAAGGAAAATCGTTTATATCCGTACGAGTATTTTTTTGTCGGTTTTTTAGTCGATTTCTTTTGAAAGTACCATGACAATCCTAAACTTAAACTATCACCTAAATCGTGTAAAGCATCTGACATAATTGCCAAACTATTGGTATAAAAACCTCCTATAATTTCAATAATTGTAAATGCTAAATTCAAGAAAAAGGCAACGGCTATATTCTCTGTTGAGTTTCCGTGTGAATGATGGTGATGATTGTGTCCCATGTTTTTATGAATTGACTTTAAATGTATAAAAAAGATGCAAAAAGAGGAGTTAAAAAACTCCTCTTTCTCTTATAACTTCACCAATATACCTGCGTTGAAAATAAATCCGTCTGTTGGTGCCCAAATATCTGTAAAGGACGGATTATTATGTGGTGCTTCTATCATATCTTGATAGTTTTGCTGCTTGGTGTCTGTAAAGTTTTCGAAATTAGCATACAAACTAATTTTCCCAAACGTTTTCATTACCATAAAGCCCATCGTCCAATAATCTGGTGTTTTTGTTAAATTATTTCTCAATTGAGAGCTTTTATAATATGCTTCATACCCTATTCGCCATTTATCATGTACTTCATACATTAATACGCCTCCAAAACTATGTTTTGGTGTCAGAGCTTTTTGATTATTATTGATTTCAACATTGTTATAGGCATAGTTTGTAAACAATACAAAATCTTTATACTTTAACTTTAAATTAGTTTCTGCTCCATAACTATTTAATCGACTTGAAGCATTCATAAATTCATAATTGGCTCCATTTTCTTGTAATAAAAGTGTATTTTTTAACTGCGTATAAAACACTAATTGATTAAAAGACAATGATACATTATCATTAAAAATTTTTGTTTTATAGTTTACATCTGCATTGAATCCGATAGATGTTTCTGCTTCAAAATTGGTCAAGTTAATTGGCATTACATTTTGATACGAACGCAATTCGGCATCTTCAGTAAAAATTGTAGGTATTTTATATCCTAAACCTCCTCCTATTCTACTTGAAACTTTGTCATTGTATTTGATAAATAAAGAAGCTCTAGGTAATACAAACGTTCCGTAGTGATCGTTATAATCTGTTCGTAAACCACTTTCTAAAGTTAAACTGTTTGAAAGTCTCCAGTTATTTTGAGCAAACCCTCCAAAAGTAAACTGCTCATAACTTCTATCTAAATTAGTTGTTGGATTTTCTGTAAAGTTTTCAGTAATTATGTTTCCTCCAAAAACCCAATCAGAACTAGTATTATATAAGTTATACGTTGCTTCTGTAAATGTAGCCCATTGTTTTCCATCAAACTCATAATCAGGCAAGCTTAAATTTCTTTTGAAATAACTCACACTATTTTTAAAATGAAAACTTTTCGTTTCTGAGATATCATTAGAATATGATAATTGTGTTGAGTAACGTTCTGATTTATTTTCTTCAAAAAAACTGTGATCAGGTGTCATATTTCCTGCAATTACATCGGTGTCACCTCCAATTCGGTCTTCTATAGTTGTTCCAAAGTTCAAACGCCACTCTTCTTTTTCATTCGGATAGTAAAATAATGACGGATTGATACTAAAACTTCTCACTTTTGGAATATCAGAAAAATGATCGTCATTTACATCGGTAGCTTGTTGTCTGTTTGCAGATCCGTATAAACTAACTCCAAATTTGTTGAAACGTTCACTATAAAAAGCGTTTAACGTACTTCCGTTACGAGAAGTCTGATCGAACATTAAACTAATTTCTCGTTCTTCTTTTGGCTTTTTTGACACCAAGTTTACCAAACCAGCAATAGCACCTCCACCGTATAAAGTAGAAGAACTTCCTTTGATAATTTCTACTTGCTGTAAATCTAACGGAGGAATTTGCATAATACTCAATCCGCTAGAAAAACCTCCAAATAACGGAAATCCGTCTTTTAGTAATTGCGTAAAACGTCCATCTAATCCCTGAATACGAATACTTTGATTGGCTGAATTTGCCGAAGTTTGCTGCATCTGAATTCCTGTACTTTCTCGTAACACCATAGCTATGTTTGCTGAATTCATAGCCGCTTTTTCTCCTAATTCTTCTGCTCCTATAACCTCAATTCTTGTAGGAATCTCAGCAATCGTCCTTTTACTTCTTGTCGATTGAATTACAACCGCTTCTAAAGTTTCTTCGTCTTCATGAAGTTCTACTACAAATTGCTTTTTTGTTGTTGGAAGTTGAATAGTTTTTTCGACTGTTTCAAAACCTATAAATGATACTATAAAGGTTTGTTTTCCATTAGAAATATTATTAATAATTGCAATTCCATCTAAGTTAGTTTCTGCTCCAATAGTCGTGTTTTTCAAATATACCGAAGCACCTACTATAGGCTCTTTTTCATCAGAAATCACTTTAAATTCAACTGAGTTTTGTGCAGTTATATTAACTACCGATAGCATAATAACTACTGCTACTATTATATTTTTTAACATGTGTTATTTTTAAATTAATTATATGTAAAAAGACATCTCTTTTTCTAAAAAGATGCATGAAAGCTTTCTATTTTTTGAAAGCGAATACTGAATAATTAATTTAAACTCGAGGTGGTTGGAAAATTCCTTTTAAGAAAGAAAAGCTATAAGTAACTTGATAAAAATCAATTATTTCTCTTATTTCAAAAAAGGGAATAATTTCGAAGTAATATTCAACAGGTACAAATTCTGCTGTAAGATTCACCACCGTACAATGATGATGGTGTTCTTTGTTTTTCTCTTCTTCTGTATCATTTTGATGATGTTCGTGCTCATGCTCGTCATTCAATACATCAAAATGTGCTTCGGTTTCATCAACAAAAACTACTGCATCAGTATGCGCCTGAACTGGAGGCACAATTAACAATAAGGTTAATACTATGATGCAGAAATTTTTCAATACATTAATTTTAGATACACAAAAGTATAAAATTTAAAAACGCTACTCTTCTTCTAGTCTATCTTTAACATATTCTATCTTACTTTTACCATGAGCTAAAGGATTACCTTCTTCATCTAAACTTACCATGATAATTTTATCGATTGCAATGATTGTTTTTCTGGTAATCTTATTACGAACCTCACAACATAAAGTAATTGATGTTCTTCCAAATTTTACGACATCAATTCCTATTTCTATGATGTCACCTTGTTTTGCAGAACTTACAAAATCTATTTCAGACATAAACTTAGTTACTGTCTTCGGAATTTCTAATTGAATAATAGCATATAGCGCTACTTCTTCATCTATCCATTGTAATAATCTACCTCCAAAAAGGGTTCCGTTAGGATTTAAATCTTCGGGTTTTACCCATTTGCGTGTATGAAATCTCATATTTTTTTCTTTTGATACAAATTTCTGCAAGAATTAAACAAAAACCAATCTATAGTAATTGGTTTCTTAAATTTTACCATAGTATTTTCTGATAAACCACTCAATACTTAAAAAAGCAACTATCAAAAATAAAATCCATTTCCAGTCAATTAAATTTTGCTCTTTTGTGGTAGATTTTTGTGTAGTATAATACGCTTCATCATTTACCAAATCTTGTAATAATTGAGTTGTTGTATTCGGGTAGAAAACTGCTCCGTTTGTTTTAGAAGCTAATGCTAGTAACTTCTTTCGATTTGCATTCGTAAACTGCTCTTCGATTTGATAATCGGTTATTTTAAACTGACCATAACTCGTAATATTTTGATTTGCTACAGAAACTTTGTAGGTGTAATCACCTGATAACAATCCTTCAACAGACACTTGATATGAGTTATTTACCAGTGAAAACGGTAGCTTCTTTTGCTCCTTTGTTTCTTTATTTGTTAACGTCAGTTCTAAATTGGCTCTGTTATCAAATTGGTAGTTCTTATCTACATAAAACGCTGTAATGCTAATCGGAGCATTCGCTGGATACAATCGTTCAGAAGTAACTTCTAATCGCTTTCGTTTTTTGTTAGAAGCTAAATACTGCGCTAAATTTCCTATAAATGCGTCGAAACTTTCAAAATTTTGTTCTTTTAAATAACTAGATGCTCTCCACTTCCAAACACCTTCACCAAATAACATCGCATATTTCTTGTCATTCTCTTCAAAAGTTGTAAATAATGGTTGTGTGGTTTCTACTCCTGCAAATTTCTGATATAATAAACTTTGTGCTTCCTTTTTCAGCTGAACCTCTCCAAACTTATCTTGTAGTGGAGGGAAATGTGTAAAACCAATATTTTCTTGTAAAAATGGAAGGAAATCAGCATTATAGAGAGCACTATATTCTTCCTTTTGATTAATAACTTTCTTTGCTACTCCTAAATTTTGACTATTTATAAAATTCCAATCGGTTTTTGTTCCTGTAATGATTAAATAATTGGATGTTATCTTCTCTAACACACTTTTGAAAGAACTGTTAGGTTGATACAATACATACAACTGATAGTCATCAAAATTTATGTTCTTGTCTTGAATTAAAGCAATATCAACTTTACGTTGTTTGTTGCTTTCAATCGCTTTTTTCAGTGCTCCTAAATCAGGATGTAAAAAAGAACCCAACAATAAAACCTTGGTTTGTTCATCAAATACTTCAACAGAAAAGTTTTTGTAGTTGTTTTTAGTGTTTTTTTCGTTTGGTATTTTACTGATGGATGCCGAGTAATATTGTAACCCTTTTGTTTTAGACAACAAGTTAGTGGTAACTGTTTGCGTGGGATTATTAGGAGAAAAATCTAATTGTTTAGAAAATACTCTTTGTCCGTTTTGAAGAATCGAAAAAGTAGTAGTTATCTTGTCTTTTCCTTCATAATACAACAAGGCTTCTACTGGAAACTTATTTTGTAAATAGCTGTATTTATTTACGTTTAACTGAGCTATCTGTATATCTTGATACTGCGTGGTATCGCCCACAATTATTGGAAATATTTTGTTTGTTGATGTACTAAACTCATAATCGTTTCCTTGGGTTTGATTACCATCAGTTACCAAAACTGTTGTTGAAATTTTGCCTTTATTCAACTCATTAACAGCTGTAATTGCTTTTGAAATATTGGTTTGCGTGTCAGAAAACGATAAACTATCTAAAACATCAACCTCCTTTCCGAAGGAAAAATATTGAACATCAAACTTTTCTTGAATCCCTTCATCTTCCTTTATTTCAGAGAGCACTTTTCTTACGTTTTCTTCTTCTTTAAAAAACTGCGTAGAAAGTGAATTATCCACCAATACAGATAACACCGGTTTGCTGTTCTCGATTTCTAAAGTTTTAATCTTCGGATTGATAAGTAACAATCCTATCAAAAAAAGACTCAACGCTTTTAAGCTAAAAAGTAGGATGTGTACTTTCGGAGTTCTTTTTACTTTGTAGAAATATTGAAAAAAAGCAATTGCTACGCTTATTAATACGGCTAATACAATGTAAATTATAGTTATTGACTCCACTCAGCTTATTTTAGTATGTGAAGATAAAAATATCCATTAAATAAATTGTCAAATTCTAAATTTCATTCTTTCTCTTTAAATTTTAAAGAGTGCTTTTAGGTTTGTCTTCAAACATTCTAAAAAAGAGCATAGAAGCTATATTCCTTGCTCTTTCTTTGGCTTCGTATGCTTTTACTCCATCAAAAAGTTCATCTACGGTTTCAAACCATAGTTGTAACCAACGACCAAAGTGTTCTTGATAAATAGAAAAATCGAAATCTCTATCTACATCTTTGTGTGCTTTCATCGGATTTCCTTTAAACTTTCTAACAAAAAACAAATTCGTTTCCCAAAAATCGGTGAGTTTCTGCAAATGGCTTTCCCAAGTATCTTCTGGAATCGTTTTCAAAAAGATAGGACCTATAAAATCATCCTTTCTAATTTTATCATTATAAAAGGTTGATACCAGTTTATACACATCTTCTCTATTTTCTATATCTCTTTTATCCATTTACAATTCGTTGTTAAAATACACCGCAAAAGTATATCTTTATGCTATTGCAATTTATGACTTAAATCATAATGATACCTGAAGAACTTCTTTTAAAATACAATGCTGACACTAAGGAATATAAGAAAGAACAACTTATTTTCTCTGAAAAACAAACCGCACATTACTACTATCAAATAGTAACTGGAGCAGTGAAAATGAATAATTTTAATGATGATGGCAGAGAGTTTATTCAAGGAATATTTTATAAAAACCAAAGTTTTGGAGAACCTCCTTTGTTTATTGATGTTACCTACCCTGCCAATGCGGTGGCTATTTCTGATAGTACGATTCTAGCCTTGTCTAAAAGTAACCTGTTTAAATTACTGCAAGACAATCCTGAAATTCATTTAAAAATCACCCAAAGTTTAGCCAAACGTTTGTACTACAAAGCAATTATAGCTTCAGAAATTTCAAGCCAAGAACCTGCACATAGAGTACTTCGATTTATTGATTATTTAAAAGACGATGTATATAAAGTTGAAGGAAAGTATTCGTTTAAAGTAGCCTATACACGCCAACAAATAGCCGATATTTTAGGTTTGCGAGTAGAAACGGTTATTCGGGTCATAAAATCTTTAGAAAAAAAGGGAGACCTAAAAATTAGCAAACGAAAGGTATATCGTTAAAGCTTTTTAAAAGAGACCATTTAAAAAAATGTGTAATAAATCATAAAAATTAATTAGGTTTATGGAATTCCGTAAGAATTTATACACCCTTTGTAGTAAGTTCGCTATAATTATATAACTAATTAACAAATAACTAGAACTCGTTAATAACTTTACCCTTAGATAAAGTATCAGTTTTATTATATTTGAAAGCGTATAAAAATTGCTAAAAGTTCCGCATATCCTACCATTAAGAGAATATAACAGTAATTTTATTACGTATATAAACTAGTTACCTGCAAGCTGAAAAAACGACAATGAGACAACTAATCATATCGACAATTTTACTTTCCTTTTTATGGAGTTGTGACAGTCCGACTAAAAAGGAAAAGTCAACTGAATCCATTAAAGCAACTGAACAGACAAACTCAGACTTTGAAAATTACATTTCAACACTCGATCAAATTCCTCTTCCTTTAGAAGCTAATCCACTTGGACAACTTCCTGAGACCTCAAAGAATTTTGACAAAAATGCTTTCGAAAAATATAAGCATACTTGGACGAGCCAACCATTAGGAATCTACTATCAGGACGACAAGACAATTGGTATTATTGACTGTTCAATTGGTGATTGGGGACTTGTGCCCTTTTTGACGACTTATGACCTTAAAGGAAATAAAATTGACTCGACAGGTTTTTACGTCAAGAGCGGTCAAGACATGGGATATGAAGCAATTGAACATTTGACTTTTAATGCTGACCGAACAATTACCGTCAATGACACTGTAAAACGTTGGGACTTTAATGAAAATGAAACGGATATTATCGAAGGAAGCATGAAAATGACAACAGGGAAAGTCGAGTATCGAGTTTTAGATAATGGACGAATTGAAAAGAAATAAAAAAAGCCAGCAGGTAACACAGCATATAGCTTATGGCGGCTGAACGCTTTCCAGCAAGGTTTTCGCTCCGTAGCCAGCTCTGGTTTCGGGGGACAGGAAAGTGCTTCGAAACCGCCACAAGCCATATGCAAACCGTTATCTCTTATTAGCCAAACCAGATGAATATAGATAATCTAACAAGAGTATTTTTTCACGAAATAGGACATTTTATTTCTCAAGAATTGAACTTCAAATTGTTCAATATTGGACTTGGAACTGAACATCTATGGATTCAGCCATACAAATTTGAAAACTATATTGATTATGGTGGAGGAACGAAACCCAAAAAGCCGAAAAACTACCAACCTAAAAAAATAGGAAATATTGAAAATCCAGCGCATTATATAGCAAATTCTATTTACGGTTGTTTAATCCAAACACTATATCTGAAATCAATAAAAGAATATGAATTTAATTTTTGTTTTAGTATAGATGATTCTGCAAACGGAAAACACGATGTTACTGATTTCGCTAGTACAAACCTATATTTCAATGGAACTAAAAGAAGAGCAATAATAGATTTTATAAAAAACGAATATATCACCCAACTAGAAAACGATACGGACCACCTAAAAAAGTTATTTGAAATCAGTCCATTACATTTTGCTAGTGATTTTAATGAAAAACGATTATTGGACATCCAATCAATTAAAAATTCACTTAAAGATTTTTTAAATGAACACGAACAATATTATTCACTTCTGATTAAAAAAATAGAAGAAATAAAAACAAGAGATAACAAAGAACTGAGGTAAAAAACAAGTAAATTTCACAAAAATTATCTCAAAGTACTTTTTACTCTTATCCTTAGCTACAATTCATTTATAAAGTTCTCTACATGTTTTATTCTATTTACATATCTATAGAAAAACTCAGCGAAGCTCGCTGACAGTTCCGTTGCGTTGAGAAAATACCAGTGAATCTCATTGATATTACAGCATAGCTCTTTGTACCTAAATAAGATTGCTTTTTTTAACTACTAAAATTCCTTCGGTTTATCTCTAAAAAAAGGGAAGTATTTTCTATTTTTGTGCCTTTCAACACAACAACAAAACATGAACTTAACAGAATTAAATGCCATCTCTCCTATTGATGGTAGATACCGTAACAAAGTAGCAAGCTTAGCGAACTATTTTTCAGAAGAAGCTTTAATAAAATATCGTGTAAAAGTAGAAATTGAGTATTTCATTGCTTTATGTGAAATTCCACTACCTCAATTAGCCGATTTCAACAAAGATTTATACGCTGATTTACGTAAAATTTATGAAGACTTTTCTGCTGAAGATGCGCAAAAAATCAAAGAAATTGAAAGCGTTACCAATCACGATGTAAAAGCTGTTGAGTACTTTATTAAGGAAAAATTTGACGCCTTAAACTTGCAGAAATATAAAGAGTTTATCCACTTCGGATTAACGTCTCAAGATATTAACAATACTGCTATTCCATTATCTATTAAAGATGCGATGGATGAAGTGTACTATCCAACTTTAGATACTTTAGTTTGCAAATTAGCTGATTTATCTGAAGAATGGGAAAACGTACCAATGTTAGCAAGAACTCACGGGCAACCAGCCTCTCCTACCCGTTTAGGAAAAGAGTTTTTTGTATTTGTAGAGCGTATTAACAATCAAGTTATTCACATACAACATACGCCACATGCTGCGAAGTTTGGTGGTGCTACTGGTAATTACAATGCACACAAAGTAGCGTACCCAGATATCGATTGGAAAAACTTCGGAACTCATTTCGTAGAAGAAGTGTTAGGATTGCACCACTCCTTCCCTACTACGCAAATTGAGCACTATGATCATATGGCGGCTTTATACGACGGATTAAAGCGTGTAAATACAATTTTAATTGATTTAGATCGCGATGTTTGGACGTATGTTTCTAACGACTACTTTAAACAAAAGATTAAAAAAGGTGAAGTAGGTTCTTCGGCAATGCCACATAAAGTAAATCCTATTGATTTTGAAAACTCTGAAGGAAACTTAGGTATTGCCAATGCTATTTTTGAGCATTTATCTGCTAAATTACCAGTTTCAAGATTGCAACGTGATTTAACGGATAGTACAGTATTACGTAATGTTGGAGTTCCTTTTGGACATACGTTAATTGGTTTTGCCTCTACGTTAAAAGGATTGAACAAGTTATTATTAAACGAAGCTAAATTTGCGGAAGATTTAGAAAATAACTGGGCAGTAGTTGCTGAGGCTATTCAAACAATTTTACGTCGTGAAGCGTATCCTAATCCATACGAAGCTTTAAAAGGATTAACGCGTACCAACGAGAAAATCAACAAAGATTCTATCGCTAATTTTATTGATACTTTAGAAGTTTCAGACGCTATTAAAAACGAATTAAAACAAATTACACCATCTAATTACACTGGTATATAATGAGATATTTACTTACTTTTTTAGTTTTATTTTTAGCTATTTCATGTACTCCTGAAAAAAAAGGGGACCCAACACGTTTTGTTCACGGAACCTTTGAAATTCCTGCGGGTGATAACTACGGAAAAACAACTATTGTAAGAAAAGATAGTATCCAAATTGAAGAGTATACTAAAAAAGTAAGTATTTCAACTGATAGCTTAGTTACTGAAAAAGAAATAAAACACATTGATACTCTCTATATCAAATGGAAAAATAATTTCGCATATACTTTGCGAATGAAAAGTCCGAAAACTGATTTAGATAAAGATCCTATATTTGTTCAAATAACTAAAGTAACTGATAGTTCGTATACCTTTACTGCAAGAATTGGTTACTCTAATTTTAAACAAGAAGGAACCGTATATAAAGTAAAATAACTATGGAAATTTTCTTACAAGCTGATACCTGGGTTGCCTTATTAACCTTAACTTTTTTAGAAGTTGTACTGGGTATTGATAACATTATCTTTATTTCTATTGCTTCTAACAAGTTACCTGAACATCAGCAAAAAAAAGCTACTCGAATAGGTCTTCTATTAGCTATGATTTTTAGAATTCTTCTTTTACTAGGAGTTTCTTATTTAATTAGTATGAAAGACCCTATTTGGAATATTGATTTATCTTGGTTACAAGTAGGTGTTACAGGACAAAGTTTAATTTTATTTGCTGGAGGTATATTTTTACTATACAAAAGTACTAGTGAGATTCACCACAAAGTTGAAGGAAGAGATGAAACACACACTTCTGGGAACCCTAAAAAGAGAGCTACTTTACTAAATGTTATAACTCAAATAGTATTAATTGATATTGTTTTCTCTTTTGATTCTGTGTTAACAGCTGTAGGGATGACAAACGGTATACAAGGAGCTTTAATCATAATGATTATCGCTGTTATTGTTTCAATATTAATCATGTTAATGTTTGCTACTCCTATTAGTAATTTTGTTAACAAACATCCTACAATTCAAATGTTAGCTTTATCCTTTTTAATTTTAATTGGGTTTATGCTGATTACTGAAAGTGCCCACTTATCACACACTGTTGTTTTCGGGCAATCAGTGGGTGCAATTCCTAAAGGATATTTATATTTTGCTATTACTTTTTCTCTACTTGTAGAAATGCTAAATATGAAAATGCGAGGTAATTCAAAAAAAGGTTAAGAAAATATTAAGACGATATAAAATAAAAACCGATAGCAATATTGCTATCGGTTTTTATTTTTTTCTATTTTTGTTGCCAGTGACTCGATTCAAAAAACATATTGCTGTACTCAGTATATTCATGTTGTTATTACCTACAGTAATAGCAACAATCCACTTATTTGAAAATCACGAGCACGCTGTATGTACTTCTACTGATGAGCAACACTATCACGCACAAGAGTTTGATTGTTCACTTTCTCATTTTCAATTTAGTACGTTTACGTATCAAACCGTAGAAAACTATACGGTAATTCCACAACATTTTTACAAGTTAGATTGCAACACACAACCGCAGTTAATCTCATTTGTATATACTGATAAAAAATCTTCAAGAGCGCCACCTTATTTTACTGTATCTTAAACGTTTGCAACAAACAACCAACAAAAATTATCGTTAAAACAGTAAAATTCATTTTTAATGAAGACAATTATTAATTTCCTATTTCTTGTAGGAATATCTGCTGTATATGCACAAAACAGCTTATCAGGAAAAATTACAGATACTAATAACCAACCACTTTTAGGAGTTGAAATATACTCTGACCAATTGCATAAAGGAACCATTACCAATGAAGATGGTACTTACAACCTACAAAACATTCCTAACGGAAAAGTAACTTTCAACTTTTCTTTTTTAGGATTTAAAACTATCTCAAAAGAATTTCATTTTAACAGTGAAAATATCTCTTTTGATGTACAATTAGAAGAATCTATTTTTAAGATTGATGAAGTTATCATCTCTACTCCTTTCAACAAATTACAATCAGAAAATGTAATGAAAGTTGAGCGTCTTTCGGCTAGAGCCCTTCAAAAAACAGGAGCGACAACACTTTCTGAAGGAATTACTAATATCGCTGGAGTTTCTCAAGTTTCTACAGGAGCATCTATCGGAAAACCTGTTATTAGAGGTTTAAGCGGAAACAGAGTATTGGTTTACACACAAGGAATCCGTTTAGAAAATCAACAATTTGGTGGTGAGCATGGATTAGGAATTAACGATGCTGGTGTTGCTGGTGTTGAAGTTATCAAAGGGCCTGCATCTCTTTTATACGGTTCTGATGCTTTGGGTGGCGTTTTATACATTCAACCTGAAAAATTCGTTCCTGAAAACACTACAAAACTGAATGTTAGTCAACGTTATTTTAGCAATACCTTAGGTACAAATACTTCTCTTGGTTTTAAATCTTCTTTAAAAAAGTGGCAATTTTTAGCTAGAGGAACTTATGCACAACATGCAGATTATAAAACACCAGATTATAGAGTTACAAATACTCGTTTTAATGAAAAAGATTTAAAACTTGGTGTTGGTTTCCACGAGAAAAACTTTTCTTCTGAATTACGTTACAACTTCAACAATTCTAAATTAGGATTAACTGAAGGAATTGGTGAGCAAACCAAAGAAACGCATTTAGAAACTCCTTATCAAGATATTGATAATCATATTATCAGCTTACACAATCATGTTTTCTTTAAAAACTCAAAATTAGATATCGATTTAGGATACACAATTAATAATCGTCAAGAGTTTGAAGAGCACGAAGAGCATGAAGAAGGTGAAACTGAAGAAGAGCACGAAGAGCATGAAGAAGGTGAGGCTGCCTTAGATATGAAGCTAAAAACTTTTAGTTATAATACGAAATACCACCTTCCAAAATTTGGAAAATTTGAGGTTTTAGTAGGTGCACAAGGTTTACATCAAACCAATACAAACTTTGGTGAAGAATTGTTAATTCCTAATGCTACTGTTAACGATTTTGGGGTATTTACTACTGCTAACTTTGAGTGGGATGACAATACTTCTTTACAAGCTGGTATTCGTTACGATAATAGAGGAATTACTACAGAACGACACGAAGTAGCCCATGAAGACGAAATACATATTTTTGAAGCTATAGATAAATCTTACAATAGTTTTACTGCTTCTTTTGGAGCAAAAACTTTGCTTTTTAATAGCATAACTTCTCGTTTTAATGTTGCTAGTGGATTTAGAGCTCCAAACCTTGCTGAATTAACCTCTAATGGAGTGCATCACGGTACCAATCGTTTCGAAGTAGGAAATAACAACCTAGTAAATGAGAAAAATTTACAGTTCGACTTATCTTTAGATTACAATTCAGAACACTTTGAGTTATTTGCTAACGGATTTTACAATACCTTAAACGATTATATTTATTTATCTCCTACTGGTGATGTTGAAGACGGTGCCCCTGTTTACACCTATTTACAAGAAAATGCTAAATTATATGGTGGTGAATTTGGTTTTCATTTACATCCTCACCCTTTAGATTGGTTACATTTAGAAAGTAGTTTTGAAATGGTTATTGGAAAGCAAGATAATGGTAACTATTTACCGTTAATTCCTGCTAATACTTTAAAAAATACGCTTAGAACTGAATTTTCTAACGAAAAATGGTTACCAAACGGGTATGCATCTGTAAGCTTACATTCCTACTTTAAACAGGATAATATTAGTGAGTTTGAAACAGCAACTCCTGCTTATAACCTAGTTAATTTAGGTGTAGGTGGCGATATAATGATTAGTAAATATACCTTTACTACATCGTTAACTGTTAATAATTTATTTGATAAGAAGTATATCAATCACTTATCAAGATTAAAACCAGATACTATTTTTAATCCAGGTAGAAATATTGTTTTAGGAATAAATTTCACTATTTAACCAAAAAAAATAACTCCCCGGTAATACTATTACTGGGGAGCTTTTTATATAAACAAACTTTAACTTAATAAAGTTATCCGTCTTTTCTTTTCTTTAGCAATTCAGGGAACTTCTTTTTAAAGCGATTCAATCGAGGAATTGAAACTCGTTGTACATACGGATTCTCCGGATGCAATCGTTCATAGTTTTGATGATATTTTTCTGCCGGATAAAACTTTTCTAGCTTTCTAACTTCAGTAACTATCTTCCCTTTATAAACTTCTTTGTTTAGTTTTCTAATCGTATTTTCTATGATTTCTTTTTCTTGTTGTGTTTGATAAAACGCGATCGATCTGTATTGCGAACCATAGTCTGGATGTTGTCCATTTTTTGTTGTTGGATCATGCGAACCGAAAAACACCGTTACCAATGTTTGAAAACTTACTTCCTTCGGATTATAATATACCGCTACCGATTCTGCATGTCCTGTTTTACCTGTTCCAATAGTTTTATACGTAGGATTTTTTGTATGTCCTCCAGCATAACCAGATACTGCTTCTCCTACTCCTCTTACACTTTCAAAAATCGCTTCTACACACCAAAAACAACCGCTGGCAAAATACGCTACTTTCGTTTCTTTCGACGTTTGTTTTATATCAGAAGTATTTCTATTTTCTTTTTCCGAAGAAAACCCCCATAAAATAGTCAATAAGAAAAGACCTATCAGTATTATTGCTAGCTTAGCTATCTTCATAAGTTTATCATTTATAACGTCTTTGTCGTATTAAAATTATCTTTTTTACAATTGTTTACAACTTTAATATTTCCTTAAGAAATTTGTTTGCGTGTTGCCGTTGCGTTTTCTATTTTTGTTCAGATAAAGATTAAGTTTTAATGGAGCATTTTATAGTATCAGCACGTAAATATCGTCCTCAAAATTTTGCGGATGTGGTAGGGCAACAAGCCATCACCAATACGTTAGAAAATGCAATACAAAACAACCATTTAGCTCAAGCTTTATTGTTTACAGGACCTCGTGGGGTTGGTAAAACTTCGTGCGCTCGTATTTTAGCAAAGCGAATTAACCAAGAAGATGCTACCAATGCTGATGAAGATTTTGCATTTAATATTTTTGAATTAGATGCTGCTTCAAACAACTCGGTTGATGATATTCGTAACCTGACCGATCAAGTTCGAATCCCACCTCAAACTGGTAAATACAAAGTATATATTATTGACGAGGTTCACATGCTTTCACAAGCTGCTTTTAATGCTTTTTTAAAGACTTTAGAAGAACCACCAGCTCATGCTATTTTTATTTTAGCAACTACCGAAAAGCATAAAATTATACCAACGATTTTATCTCGCTGTCAAATTTTTGATTTTAAGCGTATTGGTGTTTTAGATGCTAAAGAGTATTTAAAAACGATTTGCGCTAAAGAGAATATTACTGCAGAAGATGATGCTTTGCATGTAATAGCTCAAAAAGCTGACGGAGCCATGCGTGATGCACTTTCTATCTTTGATCGTGTCGTAAGTTTTTCTGGTAATAATTTAACTCGCGAAGCGGTTACGCAAAACCTTAATGTGTTAGACTACGATGTGTATTTTAACATTACAGATTTACTCCTTGAAAATAAAATTCCAGAAGTCTTAATGGCTTTTAATGAAGTATTAAGTAAAGGTTTTGAAGGACATCACTTTATTAATGGTTTAGCTTCTCACTTTAGAGATTTGTTAGTAGCCAAAGACCAAGCAACTATTGCTTTATTGGAAGTTGGAGACAATACTAAAAAACGATACTTAGAACAAGCTACCAAAGCTAGCATGCAATTTTTAATACCTGCGATAGATAAGGCTAATGATTGCGACTTAAAATATCGAGGAAGTAAAAACCAACGCTTATTGGTAGAACTTACTTTAATGCAAATTGCCTCTATCACTTTTGATGGAGCAAAAAAAAAATCTAGCAACTACATAATTCCTGCTACTTTTTTTACCTCTTTATCTCCTTCAGTTAAAAAAACTAAAGTAAAACCTACTGCTACTGTTAATACTCCGCAAAAGGTTCAAGAAAAACCAGTTGTTGCTACCAATGAGGTTCCTAAACCAACTTTAAAGAATATTAAGCGTCGTACTTCAGCTTTATCTTTAAAAAGCTTACATCAAAAGAAAGATGTTAAAGTAAATTTAGATGAAGAAGAAAACTATGATAATCATCCTAAAACTCCTTTTTCTTTAGATGAATTGAAAGACGCTTGGAAAAAGTACTATTTTCAATTGCAACGTATAGGAGAACAGAGTATGGCTGCAATAATAGCCTCTGATGAACCTCAATTACAAGAAGATTTTACTATCGTCTTTTCTGTACCTAGTGATTTAATGAAATCGCAGTTGGAAAAAGGAAAGCCAAAATTATTACGATTCTTACGCGAAAAACTTAATAATTACGGAATACAAATTAATGTAAAAGTTAACGAAACTATAGAAAAAAAGTTTGCCTATACTCCTCAAGAGAAGTATGACAAACTCAAAGAAAAAAATCCGTTACTTGAAAAGTTGAAAAGTACCTTTGGTTTAGATGTTTAGGTTTTTTCCTAAATAAACAACGATCCAACCTTCTATTTTCTTTACATCGTGCTCAAACTCAGAAATTAATAAAATTTCATTGGTATTTTTATTCTTAACTAAAATTGGAATAGACTTAATTTCGTCGTGTATTTTCTCTATTTTAGTTTTATACTCTTGAACTGAATTTACTGGAGTTTCATGAATTTCTGGAAACTCTCTTACAGCTTCCATTATATTAATATAATCATCTTCAATTGTAAATAAATGATCTTCATCATCGTAATCTTTTGTAATTACTTCTTGTGATGTAGCTAAACGATAAGCTCCTTGCTCTCCAAAAATTGATGAGAAGTTTGAAATTACATACTTATTTATCGAGTCACTTCCTGTCATTGCAATTAAATATCCTACATCATTTAACTCTATATTGTCAGTAAGCTCATCGTCGTAAATATTTACTTCTAACGACTCTAAACCTTCTGCTTTTGCTTTCTCTACATTTTCAATGTTAGAATCAATTAAAACAACTCTTCGTTTATTCTCTTTTAAATACTTAGCTATTAACCTTGCTACGTCCGATGCTCCTACAATCATAATAGCATTAGATCGTTTTAAGAATACTCCAACTATTTTCGCAAATAATCTCGCAGTGGTTGCATTCAACAATACCGTTCCTAACACAATCATAAATACCAACGGAGTAATGTACTCAGCACCTTCTATTCCTTGTTTCAATAATTTACTTCCAAATAATGAAGCAATACCCGCAGCAACGATACCTCTTGGTCCTACCCAACTAATAAATAGTTTTTCATTAGTTTTTAAATTGGATTTTGAAGTACTTAAAAAAACTGCTAAAGGGCGAATTACAAAAACAATCAAAGCAAAAAGTAATAAAGTTTTCCAATTATATAACAGCATTAGCTCTTCATAATCGATATTAGCTGATAATAAAATGAATAGTATAGAAATTAGCAATACACTTAATGATTCTTTAAAATACAAAATCTCTTTTAAGTTTTTTAACTTACTATTTCCTAATACCATTCCCATAACCACAACAGCTAATAATCCTGATTCATGGGCAAATAATTCAGATTCTACAAATACTAATAAAACAGTAGATAATGAAACTACGTTTAACAAGTAATGTGGCACCCATTTTTTATTAATAATAAAAATTAAAGCATGTGCAAATGTGAACCCGAAAGTAGTTCCGAATAAAATAATTTTTAAGAATTCTAATAAGGCTGTCTGTGTAAAACCAGCTCCTCCACCAACACTAATAAACTCAAAAACAAGTACTGCTACTAAAGCTCCGATAGGATCAATTAAAATACCTTCCCACTTTAAAACTGCTGAAACATCTTTTTTTAGTGGAATATTTCTTAAAATTGGTGTAATAACAGTTGGTCCTGTTACAATAATTAATCCTGAAAATAAAAAGGATAATTCCCAACCTAAACCAAATACATAATGAGCAATGATAGCGCCTCCAAAAAAAGTAACTGCTGATCCTAAAGTTATTAATTTCGTAATTACAGGGCCTATGTTTTTAATTTCTCCTCGGCGTAAGGTTAAACCTCCTTCAAAAAGAATGATACTAATTGATAACGAAACAAAATAATAGAGACCGTCTCCAGGAAACAATCCTTTTTCACCGTTCCAAACGGGTTCGATCCATTTACTTCCATCTTCATTAAAAAATTCTGCTGCAATTGGCCCTACAAGTAGTCCAATTAAGATTAAAGGTAAAATTGCTGGAATTTTAAACCTCCATGCTACCCATTGAGCTAAAATTCCTAGTATAATTATCCCCGCTAGTTCTAACATATTTTATTTTTAAAAAACTAAAAATACAGTTTTTAATTAAACTGCTTTTACATTTACTTATTTTTTTACCTCTAAAACCTTCTTCAATTCATTACCAGAATCATCGATTACGGTAATAGTATTAATCCCTTCGTTAGGTAAAATTGCTTGTTCGTGATATTGCTGTGTAATGCCTATAAATTGTTCGTTTAAATACCAGTAAACTTTAGCTTCTGAATTACTGTGTGTTAACTTTAAAATAATAGGATTTAACTGATTATCTTCTCCTCTCGTTAACGAAACTTTTGTTATACTTTTTGAGGGAAAAACCAAGCCCATTAAATTACTTTCTAATCGATTACAATCAGATCTATAATTGGGTAATGGTCTATAATCAGCATTATTTTGTTGGTAATAATGAGCCATTAATGGAGGTAAAACAAACCATGATTTGGATTTCATGTTTGAAATGGATTCACAGTTCGAATTTACTCTGAATTTCTCAAGCTTATCAACCATAATTTCTTGATGATACGGGCATGATTGCGCTTTCATCGCACTTTTTTGAACTCTTTTTGTAATTGACGGACAAATAGGTTTCGCTAAAAAACCACTTTTCTCGCAAATAGCTGCTTCTATCAAATCTTCATAAGGTTCTAAAAACCAATTTGATTTTGGTAGCACATCAAAAACATCAAACATTAATGGCGCAGCGCTTCCTACTCCTGTTAGATCAGGACGCCCTTCTCCATCAGAATTTCCAATCCACACCCCTACAACATATTTAGGTGTTACACCAATAGACCATGCATCTTTATTACCAAAACTAGTTCCTGTTTTCCACGCTATTTTTTGAGATGAATCATAATATTTCCAAGCTTGATCTGTATAAGGTCTATTTACTTCTAACAAAGTGTTTAATGTTAAAAATATAGTCCCAGCATCTAAAGTTGTATAGTCTTTTTGAACCTTTCCTAAATCTAGAGTTTCATCAAACAAAAAGCTAGGTTCTATAAATTCCTCCTGATAATACTTATGCTTTAATTCTTCATAGTGATTTACAATTCCTGCGTATCCTGCAAAGGTTTTACATAAATCCCATAAACTAGCTTCCGCACCTCCTAAAATCAATGAAAGCCCATAATAATCAGCTGATTTATTAATATCTTTAATGTGGTATGCTCTTAAATCTTCTCTAAATTTTTCCAATCCATATCGCTGTAACATACGTACTGAAGGAATGTTAAGCGAACGTGTTAATGCTTCATTGGCTGGAACAGCTCCATCAAAAGTTAAATTGAAATTTTTAGGAGAATAACCTGCTATTTCTGTTGGCACATCTGCTACCAATTGATTAGGTAATAAGTCTCCCGATTGTAGCATTTGTGCGTATAAAAAAGGCTTTAGAGTACTTCCTGTACTTCTTGGAGCAATGATATTATTCACATCTTTTTGATGTGCTTTATCAGTTGGAGAATTTCCTACATAAGACAGTACTTTTCTTGTTTTAACATCTAACACCAAGACAGCCATATTATAAACTTCATTTTGTTTTTGACGGAAATAATGTTGCTTTACTAAGTTATTTACTTGTCTTTGTAAATGAACATCTATAGAACTTTTTACACGATCACCTCTATACTGTTGCGTTACTTCTTGTACAAAATGTGGTGCTACCGTAGGTAACGGATATGGTTTTTGTGGCAACTCTTCTTCAATAGCTAAATCATACGTAATTTGATCGATTATACCTTCTTCATGCAGTTTTTGTAATAGTCTATTTCTTTTAATTTTTAGCTTTTGTTGATTTTTCCCTGGATAAATCAACGACGGAGCATTTGGTAATACAGCTAAAGTTGCTGTTTCTGCCCATGACAATTGATGTGGTTTTAAACCAAAATAACGCCACGAAGCCATTTCTAAGCCCACTACATTTCCTCCATATGGCGCATGAGATGCATAGAGCTTTAAAATTTCTTTTTTTGAATATCTAAATTCTAATCGGGTAGCTAAGATTAACTCTTGAAATTTTTCAAAATATGAACGCTCTTTATTTTTTCTTGATAAACGAATTACTTGCTGCGTTAGCGTACTTCCACCTCGTACAACTCTTTTTGCTTTGATATTTTCTACCATCGCTTTTCCTATCGAAATAGGATTGAATCCGAAATGCTTATAGAAATAAGCGTCTTCAAATTGTAAAATACAATGTTCGAATTTATTAGGCACAGAGTCTAACTCAGGAAATCTCCATTGACCATCGCTAGCAATAACAGCTCCTAACAATTCATTATTTTTTGCTGTTACGACTGTTGATGTTGGATTGTCAAATAATTTTTTAGGCAGACAGAAATAATAGAAAATGACTCCTATAAAAGTCAAAATCAATACCATTTTCTTTTTCTTAGTCTGAATCATTTTTCTTCTTTAAACAAAAAGCAAAGAAATATATATTTTCATACATTTCTTTGCTTTTTTATTATAAAAAAATTATAAAAGTTTTAATTTACTTCATGTTTAGTTACTCTGTTAATAAATTAAATACTCCTTTTTCTAAAAATTTCGCTTCATTTTGAAGCTCTAATTCTTTTAATTCTACAAAGCTTTTCACAGTATTACCAACCTCAACTTTTTCCTTTTTAAAATAATAACCTTCATTTGTATTTTCATCTAATTTTAACGCAAACTTTTTGCCTTCAACTTCTGCTATTGCTGTTTCTGGCAAAGTTTTTACTTGCGAACTACTCGTTTTTATAGTAGCTTCTGCAAACATTCCTGATAAAAAATTTCTTTTTTGTTCCTCCTCAATATGCGCATGTACATCTACAGTTCTATTTTCATTGATGCTTTTTCCTATCAAATGAACTTTCGCTTTATAAACTTCTGATGATAGTTCTGGAACCCTAAAACTAATTTCTTGACCTACTTTTAACTTTAAAGCATCTTTTTCAAAAACTGAAAGTTCTAAATGTAAATGCTTATTATCTATAATTTCTAAAATTTCATCAGCAGGAGATATATACGAACCTGTAACTGTCTTAATTTTAGTAATATTTCCTGAAATAGGTGCATAAATACCCGTAACAGAAGTTATTGAGTTACTATTTAGTTTAGTTGCCGATATATTAATCATTTGCAACTGCTTTTGTAAGCTTACTAATGTAGTTTGTGCTACTTCAAAATCTCTCTTAGCCTTTAAGTAATTTCTTTCCGAAGTTATTTTTTCATCGAATAATGCTTTTTGTCTTTCGAATTCAGATTTTAAAAAGGCTATTTCTTGTTTTGTTTCCAAATACTGTTGCTGCATTGCCACAAACTCTTGGTTTTCTACCGTTACCAGACGTTGCCCTTTTTTGACTTTATCACCAACCAATAATGGAATACTTTTAATAAATCCCCCCATTTTAGCGGTTAGTACAACTTTATTTGTAGGAGGCACATCTATTTTTCCTACTACTTTAATCGTAGTTGGAAAATCTTGCTCTTCAACAGTAACTAATTTCATACTGTTTTTTTCCCATTGTTCATTCGTTATAAAAACTCTATCGTCAGTAACTACTGTTGATTCTTCAGTAGTACTCTCAGCTTCTTTTGATTTACATCCTATTACAGTTATAAATAGGATACTATAAATTATATATTTCATCTTTATTTTTTTAATACGTTAAGTAGTTAATATCTATTACAATATTGTTGTACGACTCTATACTCGTTACATAAGCTAATTTTAGTTGATATGCATTTTCAACACTTTGGATGTATTGAAAAAAGTCAATCTCACCGTGTTTAAAACTCATATTGGCTGTTTTTAAAATTTCATCTGCTAAAGGCATTCCTTCTTCTTGATAATAAGCTAAAGACACTGTTTTCTCTTGTAACTTATTTTTAAGATTTGTATAGTAAGTTTCTAACTGTTTTTGATAGTTTGAAGTTTCGTACTCGGCAATTTCCTTTGCTATTTTAGATTGCTTTATCTTTGATGACTCTCCACTAAACAACAATGAAATTTTTATTCCTACTTGATATCCGTAAAAGTCTTGAGCCACATATTGATTACTTCCTCTAAATACTTCTAAAGACAAATCTGGTAATAACTGTTGTTTTTGTTGAGACAATTGTCTTTTTGCCAATTGTTCTCTTTCATAATAACCTTGAACTTCTGTAATTTCACTTAAATTAACATTTTGAACTTGTATTGGTTGAATAGTTGCTTTTTCTTCAATTACTAAACTATCTTCTACCTGAACTAATGCTTTTATTTTTTGATACGCTATGCGAGAAGCAACTACAGTATTTCGATAATCATTCTTTACTTGTTTCTGTTTTGCTTTTGCTGTTATCTTTTCTAAATAATTAGTTTCTCCCAACTCAAAACGTCGTTTCGCAGCGTACGAAAACTTATTATACAAACTATCTAAACTCTTATAAATATTCTCTTGTGCTTTCGTGTATTGATAAGTATAATACGCGTTTACAACCGATTTCATCAATTTCTTTTTAGCTGTTTCATATTGATTACTTTCTATGTTATAAACTGATTTTTGTACTCTCTTATTCGCTCCGTAAACTGTTGGAAATGCAAAGGTTTGTTGAATACCGAAAATGTCTAAAGGATGATCTGCTACTGTATTATTTTCATCCCGATTATAATAAACTTCTGTTTTATCAAAAGTATAAGCCGATGTTATAGCTGTTTTAGCTTTTTCTACCTTTAATTGTTGCGCTTGCAAACCTTTGTTATTCTCAACAGCTAAATCTATTAAGTTTTGTAAGTTTTGAGGAGTTTCTTGTGCTTGAACAGTAGACAATCCCATAAGAAGTACAACACCTAAACTCGCTACTTTTTTATTGATTTTTAATTTCTTCGGATTATCAAAAATTGTGTACAACACAGGTAACACTACCAATGTTAAAATTGTAGAAGTTATTAATCCTCCTATAACTACTGTTGCTAAAGGACGTTGTACCTCAGCTCCTGCATTGGTTGATATTGCCATAGGTAAGAACCCTAATGCGGCTGCCGATGCCGTTAGTAGTACAGCTCTTAAACGGTCTGCTGTTCCTTGTTTCACCAGTTCTTCAATAGTAGAAAACCCTTTATGTTTTAATTCTTTGAAATGTTCAATTAATACAATCCCATTGAGCACTGCAATTCCAAAAAGAGCTATAAAACCAACTCCTGCTGATATACTAAAAGGTAAATCACGCATCCATAATAATAATACTCCTCCAATAGCCGCAAACGGTATAGCTGAATAAATAATCAATGCCTCTTTTACCGATTTAAAAGCAAAATACAGCATGATAAATATTAAGATTAACGCTATAGGAACTGCTATCGTTAAACGTTTTGAAGCACTCTGTAAGTTCTCGAACTGTCCACCATATGTAATTGTATATCCCGTAGGAAGCTTTACATTTTTATTTATCAATTGTTGAACATCATCTACCACTGATTGTAAATCTCTGTTACGAACATTGATTCCTACCACCAATCTACGTTTAGTATCGTCTCTCGAAATTTTTGCTGCTCCTTTTTGATACGTTATAGTAGCTAGCTCATCTAACGGAACTTTTCCTCCATTAGGTAGATCTATATACAACTCTTTTAAATCGCTAATATCAGTACGGTTGTTCTTATCTAACCTCACTACTAAATCGAAGCGTTTTTCTCCTTCAAAAACATTTCCTGCTGCTTTTCCTGCAAACGCCATAGACATCATTTCATTAACTTCTTTTATATTAAGACCATATCTAGCAATTTTAGCTCTATCGTAAGCAACATTCATTTGAGGTAAACCTTCAATCTTTTCAACAATAATATCAGAAGCTCCCTCTACATTTTCTACTAACTTTTTAATTTCACTTCCTTTTTGAGCTAAAATCGATAGGTCTTCTCCAAAAATCTTGATTGCAATGTCGGCTCTAACTCCTGTAATTAACTCATTGAAACGCATTTCAATTGGCTGTGTAAACTCTACTTCCATTCCTGGAATTACCGCTAGTGCTTCTTTAAATTTATCTGCCAGCTCATCTTTACTTTCAGCTGATATCCATTCTCCTTTAGGTCGTAATGTAATCATTACGTCACTTTCTTCCATACTCATAGGATCTGTTGGTACTTCTGCTGCTCCAATACGTGATACTACTTGTTTAACCTCTGGAAAGTTATCCTTGAGTATTTTTTCAATTTTAGTAGTTGTTTCAATAGTATTACTTAACGTTGTTCCTGTTTTTAAAACGGGTTGAATTACAAAGTCTCCTTCATCTAACGTAGGAACAAACTCACCTCCCATTTTGGTATAAATAAAAACAGAAAATAATAACATTGATAATGCGATTCCTAGAACTACCTTTTTTCGATTCAATGCCCAATGAATTACCGGTGCATACCATTCATTCAAATTTTTTATAAGTCTTACTGAAATATTTTTATCTGTAATATTTGATGGTCTTAAAAATATAGACGCCATTACAGGAACATAGGTTAAACACAGTAAAATAGCTCCTATAAGTGCAAAACTGAATACCAAAGCCATAGGTTTAAACATTTTTCCTTCAACTCCACTTAAGGATAAAATAGGAATGAAAACAATTAAAATTATTAACTGACCGAATACCGCAGAACTCATCATTTTTGAGGCTCCCTCATAACTTACCGAGTCTTTAACCTTCTGCTGTTCTTTCTTGTTTAATGTAACGAAAGTATCTTTTTGCTGAGTGATTTTAAAGGTAATATACTCGACGATAATTACAGCTCCATCTATTATAATTCCGAAGTCTATCGCTCCTAAACTCATTAAGTTTGCATCGATACCAAAAATGTACATTAACGATAAGGCAAACAAGAGACACAAAGGAATTACAGAAGCTACTACCAACCCTGAGCGAATATTTCCTAATAAAAGAACTACTACAAAAATTACAATTAAGCATCCTAGTACTAGGTTTTCGGTAATTGTAAATGTGGTTTTCCCTATAAGTTCACTTCGTTCTAAAAAGGCGTTTATAAACACTCCTTCAGGTAAGGATTTTTCAATACTTGCTACACGTTCTTTTACTGCTTCAATTACATCTTTTGAACTAGCATTTTTTAGCATCATTACTTGCCCTAATACCTTTTCTCCTTCTCCGTTTGCCGTTATAGCTCCAAATCGTGTAGCACTACCATAACCTACTGTTGCAACATCTTTAACATAAATAGGTATTCCCTCTTTATTTATTACAACAATATTTTTTATGTCTTCAAGATTTTTAGCCAATCCTTCTCCACGGATAAAGTAAGATTGATTTACTTTTTCAATATACCCTCCTCCTGCAACATTATTATTATTTTCTAACGCTGTAAATACTTCTTTTGTAGAAATATTCATCGCATTTAGTTTTTGGGTATTGATGGCTACTTCATACTGCTTTAAATGACCTCCCCAAGTATTAACCTCAACAACTCCAGGTATACCTGATAATTGTCTCTTTACTACCCAATCTTGAATAGTTCTTAAATCTGTTGTGCTATAGCGATCTTTAAACTCTGGTTTTACATCTAATATGTATTGGTATATTTCTCCAAGTCCAGTAGTAATAGGTCCCATTTCTGGACTTCCAAATCCTTCTGGTATTTTTTCTGAAGCGGCTTTAATTTTCTCGGCTATTAATTGCCTTGGCAAATAAGTCCCCATCGATTCCTCAAAAACGATGGTTACTACCGATAAACCAAATTTAGAGATGGATCTGATTTCTTTTACCCCAGGTAGATTTGCCATTTCTAACTCTACTGGGTAAGTTATAAATTGTTCTATATCTTGTGTTGAAAGATTTCGTGATGTAGTGATTACTTGTACCTGGTTATTGGTTACATCAGGTACAGCCCCAATAGGGAGTTGTGATAACGAATAAATTCCAAAGCCTACAATAAAACTTGTAAATAATAGGACTATAAATTTATTCTTTATAGTGAATTCTATAATTTTTGATAACATAATTCATCATTTAAATAATTACATATTTTATACCGATTCATTATGAAGTAAATCGATAATTTTAATTACTAACTGTATGTGAATTATATATACCTAGGCGGTTGAAACACCCCTAATGCGTCCGGTGAGTTATAAAAATTTTGATAATGAAAAAGTTGCTTTCTTTCTACAAAAGCCAATATAGAAGGTAAAGGAACCTCTATATCTTCAAATGTAACTTTATGGAAATCTACTACGTGATAATCAAATTGAAACGGAAGTTTCTCATGCTCTTCCTTTTCCTCTTGATGTTTTTCTGAATGAGCTACTTTTAACTCTCCGTAGTGTTTAGATAAGAAAGTAATAAAGCTATCACTATAGGTTTCTTTATGAAACTGTGCATGCTCAACTAACTTATCTAAGTTTAAAATATTAGTACACGTAATATTTAAACTTTGAAAAAGCATTACAATAGATAATATTATAGCAGTTGTTCTCACTCGCTAACAAAGATACTTTTTTTGATATTCTCTCCCACACCTTAGCACTCTTAATATTATGTTAATAAAAATGAATAATAAACAAAAAAGGAGCTATAATTAGCTCCTTTTTTATTTCTATTTGATGTAATAATTATTTCACAACTTTAATCCATCTTCCTTGAGTACGTGCAATATAATCGTTGTCGTACATTGCTTCAACTTGTACTCCTGGTAAATAATACTCTCCTAAATACGATGCATTTAATAATACATTAAACGTTTTAGTTTCATACTTTTTCAATGTAAAGTAGTTACTAATACTCGCATCTCGTATATCGGTATAATCTACATTAGAAGATGTTGTACTGTTTCCAAAATCGGTAAAACGAGTATTGACAATTTCCCAACCAGAAGGTATAAACTGTGTTAAGGCTACATTTTCTAGTGTTTCACTAGTTGAGTTTTTAATTTTTATCTCAGCTATAAAATTGGTTCCTTGTGATAAATTATCAGGTTCAATACGAGCACCATCTTTTGTTTTATACACAATAGATGCTTCTAAGTTCTTTTGGAATACTTTTTCTTCACCTACTGGTAAAATTCCTTTATTTAGTACTCGCACGTATACAACTCCTTTATTTTTATTGGTTATTTTTAAGGAGTTCTCTTTTTGAAGTGCTACTAAATCTTTTGCTAATAATGATTTTGTTGTACTTGCCTCTCCTGAAACCTTATTGAAAATATAGTTGGTATTAATTCCATCAACTCCTCCATTTTTTAAAGCATACTGACTCATTGCTAACAAACTATACGCTGTTGTTTGCGTACTCATCCAATTGTTACTAGACAAATCTTCAGCAACTTCTTTAGCTAACTTTATTGCCTTAGTTTCATCATCTAACAAAGTATACGTTTCTAAAGCCATTGCTTTGTTTCTGGTTTCTGAACCATAATTTGAATAATATCTCTTAATAGAACTATGCCCTATTAATCCTTTTAAAATAGATTCCGCTATCGATTTTTTTCCGATTAAAGCATACGCACTTGCCAATCTTGTTTTAGCTTCATCTGAAACTCCCATCGACTCACGCAAACGATTCATTGAAGCTAAATCTGGGTTATTCGCTAAACACAATGTATACAATCGATATGCTTGCGAAAGAGAATTGTTATAATAGCTTGAAGTATTTCTCCAATTACGTGCTTGTTGCTTCTGATATCCAATCCATTTAGATTTGAAGCCAATTGGTAACACATATCCTTTCTTTTCTGCTTCTATCATAAAATGACCAGCATACGATGTTCCCCAACTATCTGCAGTACTATTTCCTTGCCAATAAGAAAGTCCTCCATTTGATAACTGGAAATCTGACAATCGTTGAATAGCTGCTTTTATATTTCTTTCTGTTGAAGCTATCTTATCTTTTGATAATTCGAATAGTTCAGGTAAGTATAACTGTGGAAAAGCCCCAGAAGTGGTTTGCTCTACACAACCATGTGGATAACGAATTAAATACCCTAAACGCTTTGTAAAGTTCATTGGAGGTAATGTAGATAACTCTAACGTAGCTGCATTAGTTCCTCTAGTTCCAAAACTAGTAAAACTTAGTTCGCCTTGTTCATTCGACTTTAACACTAAATCTTTTACCTCAGTCGTAACTGGATTCGGATTTAAGACATCAATCTCTACTTCGTAAGATGCTTTTTCACTTCCTGAACTTGCATCTATTTTCACTTTACCAATTCCTTTAAAATCATTCACTTTTAAGGTGAAATACGCCATTTTTTCATCCGGTTGATCAAACGAAACTGTTTGTGTGGCATCTCCAACTATGGTATAAGCTTCATTAGGTTGTACTGTTACTTTTACATTCTTAATGTTTGGTTTCATTGCAAAAACAGTAACTGGTAGCGTAACGGTTTCTTGAGGCGTAATCTTACGCGGTAATGATGCTAAAATCATAACAGGTTTACGTACAAAAGCTGTTTTTTCATCGCTACCATACGCATCTTTTTTAGTGTCTGTAGCTACAACCATGGCACGTACAGACCCTACATATTTAGGGATTTTAATCTTGTGTTCCTTAATATCTCCCATTTCTAAATCGAAAGGACCTAAATAGGTAACCATTGGTTTGAATCGATTGGCTTTTCTGTTTTTACTTCCTGCTTCCGATTCGTCACCTCCAATACTTAATATTTGATTTACTTTTCCACCATAAGCTCCAATAACATCATCAAAAATATCCCATGTTCTTACTCCTAACGATTGACGAGCGTAGAAAACACCCCAAGGATTCGGAGTTTTAAAACGTGTTAAATCCAACAAGCCTTCATCTACTAGCGCAATGGTATACGTCATTGGTCTACCTTTTTCTTCTTTTACACGAATGGTAGCTGTAGACTCTGGTCTTAACTCGTCAGCTAATTGAATTTTAGGTGCTAGTTTAGTATCAGGATTATTTACCAACATCGGGATAGAACCATACATACGAATTGGTAAATCGTTTACCGTTTGGCTGTGCTTTTGTAATAAAGAAATATTCACAAAAACATTAGGTGTATAACTCGCTTTCACTGGAAAACTAAACGATGTTTGTTGAGCTTGCGTTGGTACCCAGAAGTGATCTAACACCTCAGTTCCATTTTCAATAGTGATAAAAGCTTTTCCTCCTTCAGAAGAAGGAAACTTAACTGTTGCTGTTTCATTTACTTCATACGATTCTTTGTCAGTAGTAAACACTAACATGGTAGCATTGCTCTTATCTTGATTTCCTTTTTTCTTTGCGTACCAAGAAGGCCAATCAAAATACACTACGTTAGAAGTTACGTGCTTACTTTTTAAATCAGTTACTTTAATTAAATAGCGTCCCCAATCGTTTTCATCAACTTTTAATTTGAAAGTTCCTTTACCTCCTGCATTCGTACCAATTGTTAACTTTTTGTAAGGTTCATGATATCGTGTTCCATCATAACTAGACAATCCATTGTCAGAGGTATTCCACCACCAACGCCATGATAACTTATACACATTTACTTCTAAATTATTCGCTACTCCTACTCCTTCTTGATTTACAGAAGCAACATTAAACGTATATTCTTCATCAGTAAATAAGTAATTTTTAGATTGAGGTTCTTCTGCATCTTGTAATCCTGCATATGAAGTATAAGGCGATACTTTATTAGAAAACACATCAGTGCTAAAATCTCCTCCGTTCTCATAAACCTTAGTTATAAAACTCGCTTTTAGCATTCCTGGAGCTTTACTATCTAGTTTTGGTTTTACAGAGAAATTGGTTATTCCTTCATTATTTAAACTACCTTTTAATACTTTAAACTCTTCAGTTCCAAAACGGCGAGTAACATCATCAAAATTATAGTTTTTGAATTTTGAAAACTCAGTAGTTGTTTGCGAAAATTTTCCGTTGATATCTAATTTTAAACCTCTCGCAATAGCACCATGTAACCACTTAACTTCTACGTTTCCTGAAATTTCAGAATTAGCTTTGATAAATTCTTCTGTGGTGTTAAGTTTTATTTTTAATCGGTTAGGTTTAATGGTTTCAATTTTTAAGTCTTTATTAAAAACTGCTCCACCTACACTTACACGTAATTTCCAATTTCCAGTAATTGCTTCAGGGTTTGTTGTAGGTGTGTATCCATATACATTGTTTGATTTCTTCGGAAGAATTGTTCGGTCAATTATTTTTCCCTGCGGATTGATTAACTCAAACTTTATTGGATGGTCTTCTGGAATTGGATTCGCGTTATCGTTTAATACAAAGGTTAAGAATAATTGATCGCCTGGTCTCCAAACCCCACGTTCTCCGTAAATATAACCTTTAATTCCTTCTTGTAATTTTACACCTGATACATCAAACTTACTCATAGACAATGTTTCACCGTCATTTAACTTAATGTATGTTGTATTTTTATTTTTCATTACTACAGCAAAAAATGCATTAGAAACATTACTGAAAGTAGCAATTCCTTCTTTATTCGTAGAAGCCGATTCTATTGGTTGCATCTGTAAATTATATAACGTCACATTTGCAGCTTCAATTGCATTTGTAGTAAGTATATCTGTTACCGCTACTAAAGTCTTGTTATTGTTTCCTTTCTTTACGATTATACCAATATTTGTAGCCAAAATATTAGTGCTAATTTGCTTGTCGTAATAGTAAGAGTTGGTACATGGATTATCTCTATCTCTCCAACTATAATCACCGTAATAATCTTCATAATAATGAGGATTATCATAAGTTTTTGTGTTTATCTCTTTTTTTCCAAAAACAATTGTTTTGGCTTCTGATCCTTCAGTACATGAATAAGTAGAATAATCTTTATTGAATGAAAATTCTACTCTATACATCGCTCCATCTTCCACAGTTACAATTTCAGCTAAATCAATAGCAAAAGCATTTTCCTTACTTAAATCTACTCCTTGATTACCAAGATTCACCGTATATTTTGCAATTGGACGACCTACATAACGTAAATTACCTTGGTTGCTTAAATTATTGTATTGTAAAAATTGTAATACATTATCCTTATAAATTTTATAGATAGTTGCATCAACTGCCTTTAAGTTAACCGCTTTAAAATTGATTTTTAAATTGCTTGAATTTGGTAATATTGATCCACTTTTAATAAAGCTAACAGCAGGTTTCAACTCTTCAAAATATACTGTTTTAATAATGTTTTCTTTTAAAGTGTATCCATCTGCACTTTTAATTCCCTTAAAAACCTCTATATCTATCTTTTCTGTATAAGATGCTTTTGGGTATAAAGTAACTTTATTCCTTTTGATTTTATAAGTATATTCTCTTTTTTGAGTATTTAAAAACTGAATAAGTCCTTTCAAATTTTGAGATTTTTGTAACGGATCTGAAAAACTTATTTCTATATGTTGTTTGTCTGTATCAATAACATCAATATCTAATACTTTAAAGTTATTTTTTCCTATAATAGTCAGTTCTCTTTTACCTTTTGATTCTGATTGAATAGAACTTCCATTCCAAGTTACTGATAATGATTTATCGTCATCATAACGTTGAATACTGTCTACTTTAAAATATATTTTTGAGCTAAGTTCACCAACTTCACTAAACTTTATTCTCTTCGCCTTACCGTTATAAGATGCTTTTACTAAATCGGTTAATTTAGCTGTTTCAATAACATCACTCGCTATAATTTCACCTTCTACAGCATATAAGTCTTTAGTATATACACTTGGTGATTGTAGTGATACATTGAAAAGTAATTCCTTTGTTTTTAACTTAACTGTAAAGTCTTTTAACTCTTCATCAATATCTTCATACAAGTTTGATAAATGAAGAGTTACCAAATACTCTTGATTACTTTTTAATTTTTCTGTAGGTATAAAAGCAATTTCATTCTCGTTTACAGCTACTTCACCTTTAATCTCTGGTGAAACTGTTATGATTTCATTCGCATCAAAATTTGTAGTGGCTTTCTTTTTTAATACAAACTTTAAGTTTGGTGTTACCGATATTAATTTATCTGGAAACACACTAATATACTCACTAAACTCGTTAACATTACTTTCTGTAGTAACTGATTTTTTACACGAATTAGCCATAAGCATTAAACAGATTAATGCAAGAGAACCTAAAATTTTTCTCATTTGTTTTAGTAACTGTAATTTCATTTTTTTGGAAGTTTTGACTTTCTCTATTCTTTATAAAACTACTGAAAAATCTTTTTAAAAGATGATCTATTTAGAATTTGTAGCAATTTGTTTAGTATCCGTAATTAGAATCGGTATTTATCAGCAATTTTTTAAGAGATTTTTTTAATAACAAAGCTAACTATTTTTAAGCTATTTATTACTCTATTCGTTTTTATATTTTTTACTTTTACAACCTCAATTACACATTATGCTTGGATTACAATTTGACACAGAAACTTCATGGGTTGAAGTTGCTAAAAACGGCTTAGAACAATTATTAACCGATCATGCTTTTGCTGAACAAAAAGCTGCTTCGAATGCTGTGTCAATTATCATCAACTATTCTGAAGAAACTGAACTTGTTAAAGATATGAGTGATATTGCCATTGAAGAAATGGAACATTTTAGAATGGTACACAATTTAATGGTAGAACGAGGAATGGTTTTAGGGCAAGCAAGTAAAAATGATTACGCTCAACGATTGCAAAAGTTTTTTCCACATACTAAAGACAGAACTGAAGCCCTAATACAACGTTTGTTAGTTGCTGCTTTAATTGAAGCTCGTAGTTGTGAACGTTTTAAGGTTTTTGCAGATAATATGGAAGATGAAGAGCTTTCTAAGTTTTATTTAGATTTAATGGTTTCAGAAGCTAATCATTACACCTTATTTTTAGGATATGCTCGTCAATATATGGATCGTGATCTTGTTGACGAAAAATGGAACAGTTTGTTAGCTTTTGAAGCTAAAATGATGCGCGAAAGAGGTAAAGAAGCAAGAGTTCACGGATAGTAAATACACTGCAAACAATTTTTAAAATAAATATATTAAGTAAGTGTTTAGTAAAGAAGAATCAGCTCGATTACGTAAAGAATTTTGGACAAGCTTTGGGAAATCTTTTCCAAGAAAATGGTTGTTGTATAATACTAAAATAAAAGGATTTGCTTTTAAATTCCAAGCTGATAGGAAAAAAGCTTCTGTGTGTTTAGATTTCGAACACCCTGAAGATGTTGCTAATGAACTACTTTATGACCAATTACTTTCTTTAAAAAAAATACTAGAAACTGAATATTTACCAGAAGTAATCTACGATGATACTTTTGAATTGGATAATCATAAAATTATCCGAAGAATTTATGTTCCTTTTGATAAAAAATTTAGCATTCATAATAAAGATACTTGGCGAGATTGTTATGAGTTTTATGTTGAAACTATGACACAGTTTGAGCTGTTTTTTTATGAGTATGAAGATTTTATAAAACAGGCTATCTAGTCACAGGAAAAAACCCCTTTTTACCTCAAAAACATACAATTAACTTGTTTCGCATTAAGTTTTCGTTATATCTTTACAACGTTTTTTGATTAACCCCTTAACCCCCTAATCATGAATAACTACCCCCTCAAGTTATTGGTGCTTTGTTGTGCACTAATATTGACGTCTTGTTCGTCTAATGAAACTGAAATAGTTGACAACAACCCTGAAATGTCAATTACAGTAAGTGAAAAATCAATAGAATCGGACATTTTGACCCTTATTAATAACTATAGAGTTAATAATGGTTTTTCTTCATTAAGTAAATTAGAAGTCATTAAATCACAAACAAACAATCATACCAACTATATGATTGAAAAGAATGAGGTTTCTCATGACTTTTTTTACCAACGCAAAGAATACTTAGCAAAAAATGCCAGCGCTGTAAGTGTTGCTGAAAATGTAGCTTACGGTTATTCAACAGCTGAATCTGTTGTTAATGCATGGGTTAAAAGTGATGGTCACAAGAAAAATATTGAAGGTGACTTTACTCATTTTGACATTACCGCTGAAAAAAGTGCTGATGGTAAATGGTATTTTACCAACATCTTTGTAAGACAATAGTGAAGAAAATAAAACCTGCATTCAATGTGCGAGATTGAATCAGGGCAAAAGAAAACTACTCTACGGAGTCTAATTACTTATTTTCACTTTTAATAATCATTAAAACAAAGGTGAAATAAATAAAAAACCCCAATTCAATGTGCGAGATTGAATCAGGGCAAAAGAAAACTACTCTACGGGAGACTAATTACTTATTTTCACCTTTATAATCATTAGTGATTATAAACTTTGATCGTCTATTTTCTTGATGTTCTTCTTCGGTACATTTAACACCGTTAGAACATTTATTTATTAATTGCTTTTCACCATAACCAATAGCACTTTGAATTCTGTGTTTAGCTATGTCTCGTGAATAAATATAATCTCTAGTAGATTTTGCTCTTTTATCAGATAAAATTTCATTGTATCGATCACTTCCTCTACTATCTGTATGAGCTTCTATCTTAATAATCATTTTCGGATTATTTTTTAGCACTCTTACTATATGCTCCAACTCATAAGCTGCATCAGGTCTAATATTCCATTTATCAAAATCAAAGAATATAGGATCAATTACAATTTCATTACCTATAATTAACGGTGTTAAATATAAATCGCGTTCTATTTCAACACCTCTTATATCAGTAGTTTCAACATTATCTATAAAATCATCTTTATAGTCTAATTTTGTACCTCTTAATGTGAATTTTTTCTCACACTCTACTTCAAATATATAAGAAGCGTCTTCTTGAGTAACAAATCTTTGTAATACCTTACCTTCGGCATCTATTAATTCTACTAATGTATTTGGTAATAATTCTTTTGTTCTTTTATCAAATGTTCTACCTTTTATAAATTGTTTACATTTAAAAGTTCTGAATTCATAAATATCATCTTCTCCTTTACCTTCCGGTCTATTCGAAGAAAAATATCCTGTTTTTCCGTCTTCATTATAAAAAAAAGCAAAATCATCATAACCACTATTAAATGGAGCTCCAATATTTACTACTTCAGAAGAGTTGTTTTTTAACAAATCTGATTTATAAATATCTAAAAGTCCTAAGTTTTGATATCCATCTGAAGAAAAATATAAGGTGTAATCTTTTGCTACAAACGGAAACATTTCTCTACCTATAGTATTAATCTTATCTCCTAAATTTGTAACCTTTCCATAACCTCCATTAGGTAAAATTGCTACTTTGTAAATATCGGTTGCTCCATAACCTCCAGGTCTATCAGAAGTAAAATACAATGTTTTTTCATCTGGACTTAATGCCGGGTGTCCACTAGAATACACCTTGTCATTAAAAGGTAATTCTTCAACATTATCCCATTGACCATTCAGCAAAGTTGCTTTGAAAATTTTTAAGTTCGACGTACCTTTTTTATCATACTCAAGCTTCTCTTTTTCATCTAGATTATTCCTAGTAAAGTACAATGTCTTTCCATCTTTGGTAATAGCTACATTCGATTCGTGGAAACCTGTATTAATTTTAGAAGAAACAATTGGCATAACGTCTTCTAAATCAAACTCATCATCTTTAGTGATAATTTTAGCTTGATATATATCTAAATATGGTTGATTGTTCCATTCATAAATTTCACCTTTATCGTTTCTTGTAGAAGCAAAATATAACTTTTCACCTTGTACATAAGAACCAAAATCTGAATTTTTAGTATTGATTTTTAAATTTGCTATCTCTACAGAATCTTTATTCAAAGTTTTTAGTTTGTCATAATCTACATTTCCTATTTTGGAAACTACATCTGGTATTTTTTGCAGCCATTTATCTGCTTTTTCATATTCACCAATACTTCTAAGTGATTGTACATATTTATATATAGCTTCATCACTTAAACCTTCATCTCTATTGGAAGCCACCCCATACCAGTAAGCTGCTTGTTTAGAGTTAGAATTGTTATAATAACAATCAGCTAATTTTGTTACCATTTCTACTCCATCATCGCCTGCGTCAATCGCTTTTTTATAGAATTCAGCAGCCTTTATGTAGGAGTATTCTTTATAGAATTTATCAGCTACTTTTCTTTGTGAAAAAGCAAAACATGATAAAAAAAGTAATATAAATGTAATTTTTGTTTTCATAAGTGTGCTTTTTAAAAGTATCTAGGTGATTTTGTTCTATATGCTTTAGGGTGCAATTCAAACATCAATAATACTTCATGAGTACCATTTGAATATTGATTAATATCAGATAACGGATGTTCGTAAGCATATCCTATTCTAAACTGACGAGAGACTTGAAAATCTACCAAAGCTCCTAATGCTCCTGTATACTCGTTAATTCTATAAGATCCACCTAACCAAAGCTTTTCATTAAACAAAAAGTTTGCTGTAATATCATACGATAAAGGTGCTCCGTTTGTTGCTTTAATTAAAGTTGCTGGCTTAAATTTTACATTATCACTTAAATCAAATACATAACCTCCTGTTAAGTAATAACTCACCTTATCTACAACTCCATAATTAATTCCATTAACTTCTAAATCATTATGATCTATATTTAATAGCCTTGGAGCCGATAATCCTACATACCATTTATTAGTATGCATTAATACTCCACTACCTATATTAGGTTCCCATCTATTTTGAATTCCTGAGATACCTGGATCAGATGGTTCTGCTGCTATTAAAGCATCATCAATGTTATATTGAGTAAAACCTGCTTTAAGACCAAAGGCTAATTTTATAGTACTGTTAAGCTTAATAGTGTAAGAAAAATCTCCATACAAATAAGTGAACTTTTCGTATCCAAGCTTATCGTTAATAAACGATAAGCCTAGACCGATTTTATCATTCCTTAGAGGTGAGTGAACAGATAAAGTTTGCGTTTCAGGCGCTCTATCTAATCCTGCCCACTGACTTCTATGCAACCCAACTATACTCAACACTTCTCTACTACCTGCATAAGCTGGGTTTATGGAAATTGTGTTGTACATGTACTGGGTAAATTGTGGTAACTGTTGCGATTGTACGGTAAAAATACCTGCAAATAGTAACACAACAATTGCTTGTAATATTCTGTAATTATGGTTCATAGCTTATAATATTATTTGGTTCCTAAATAAATTGCTCCTGTAAATGGTTTTAAACCACTATTTTCTAATATTACAATGTAGTAATATGTACCTGCTGGTAATCTTTTAGCCCCTCCAAACGTAGTTCCATCAGAAACTCCATTCCAATTATTGGCATAATTGTTAGACTCAAAGACTTGTGCTCCCCAACGGTTAAATATTTTCACATTTACTATAAATCCACAAGATTCTACTCCTGTTACTTCAAAGAATTCATTCCATGAATCTCCATTAGGGGTTACTGCTTTTGATATTACCACATCTTCTTGTCCACATGGTAACACAACACAGTCATCGTTTATATTAATCGTAACTTTTATTGACCTTAAACATCCATTATTTGGTTCAGTATAAGTGAATACATAGTCTCCTAAACTTAAACCTGATGGATCAAAACTTGCATCGTTCGATAATACTACATTTCCTTGTGTAACTTCCCAACTACCTTCTTCACTTGGGTTAGCTACATAATCATTCAAATTAATTTCTCCATCGTCTATACATTTAGAATCAGCTATTTCTGTTACCGATGTATTGACTGTTACTTTAATGGTTTGTGTAAATTCAGCTACGTTACCACAATCATCAGAAACTGTCCATGTTCTTGTAATCATATAATTACTATCAGTTCCATCAAACGTACTTGTTTCTTCAAAATTTGTTTGAGTTACGTTTGCTGAACAATTATCAGTAAACTCTAAAGTTGGAACCTCTGGAACATTGTCACATTCAACTGTAATATCTTCTAAAGTAGAAACTAATTCTGGTGCTTCAGTATCTTCAACATTAATTACTTGAGTATGCGAAACTGTATTTCCTGCACAATCTTCTGCTGTCCAAATTCTAGTAATTGTATATGCAGAAGCACATGCTCCTTCTTCTCTAGTAATTTCTTCTGAATAATTTACTATAACTGATGAACTACAATTATCAGTCGCTGTTAATACTACTGCTACTGGAATGGCATCACAACTTACCGTTACATTCGCAGGCAATTCTTCTACAAACTCTGGTGCTACTGTATCTTCTACTGTTACTACTTGAGAATGTGAGGTTTCATTTCCTGCACAATCTTGAACTGTCCATGTTCTTGTAATTGTATATTCTGTTGCACAATCATCATCTTGCCCTGCAAACTCTTCTGAATAATTTACTATAACTGATGAACTACAATTGTCTGTCGCTGTTAATACTACTGCTACTGGAATGGCATCACAACTTACTGTAATCTCTGCTGCTGGTAACTCCTCTACAAATTCTGGTGCTACTGTATCTTCTACTGTGATTACTTGAATATGAGTAGTCGTGTTTCCTGAACAATCTGATACCGTCCACTTTCTTGTAATTAAGT